>NZ_JAUNLS010000004.1:85888-190038 GCF_030532325.1 Corynebacterium sp. | reverse complement strand
ACACACCATCACAAAAAGTACATTGGCACACTATTGAGTTCTCAAACATCATCCGCACTGCGCATCGTTATCGCTTCTCCGCAACAACTCCGCTCAGGCGCTCGGAATTCACACTATAATCAACAAGGCTTTACCTTGTCAACCTGCCGTTAACTTCCGTGCCAACCGCTTCTCGCGGCGACCCAGATAAATATACGCACGCCCTTCACACTTGCCAAATCTGCTGGTTAAACAGCAAATCCCACCCACAGAGTGTGGGTGGGATCAACGACAGTGCACTCACGAGCGCGCGGCGCAGTTCTTCAATGACGTCGGCCAGCGCAGCTAGCCACTGCCTTTTTAGTGCAGGCGTGCACCGGCGAAGTTCTTCTTGCCGCGGCGCAGTACCAGCCAGCTGCCGTGCAGCAGGTCGGCATCGGAAGGAGTCCAGTCTTCGGACTCAATGCGCTCGTTGTTCACGTACGCGCCGCCCTCCTTGATGGTGCGGCGGGCGGCACCCTTGGAATCGGCTAGGCCGCTGGCCACGAGGAGGTCGACGATGCCGCGCGGTTCCTCTGCAGCAATCTCCGCCACGGTGGTCTCAGCCAAGGCCCCAGCCAGGGTCTTCTCATCCAGCTCACGCAGCTCGGCCTTGCCAAACAGTGCCTGCGCGGCCAGCTCCACAGCCTTGGTGGCCTCCTTGCCGTGCACCAGATCGGTCATCTCCTGAGCCAAACGGCGCTGAGCTTCGCGCTTGAAGGGCTCCTCGGAAACCTTGGTCTCGTACTCGGCAATCTCCTCCTGGGTGAGGAAGGTGAACCAGCGCAGGTAGTCGATGACCACGGAGTCGCCGGCATTGAGGAAGTACTGGTACCAGGAGTACGCAGAGGTCTTCTCCGGATCCAACCAGAGCTTGCCGCCGCCGGTAGATTTGCCAAACTTCTGTCCGGAGGCATCCGTGACCAGCGGCACGGTCAGGCCGTGCACCTTGGCGTTATCCACGCGGCGGTTGAGGTCCACGCCGGAGACAATGTTGCCCCACTGGTCGCCGCCGCCGATCTGCAGGACGCAGTCGTGGTTGCGGCGCAGCTGCACGTAGTCGTTGGCCTGCAGCAGCATGTAGGAGAACTCGGTGTAGGAGATGCCGTCGCTTTCGAGGCGTCGCTTGACAGTGTCGCGGTCCAGCATGGTGTTCAGGGAGAAGTTCTTGCCCACATCACGCAGGAAGTCGATAACGGACATGGACATGGTCCAGTCTGCGTTGTTGACCATGACGGCGGGGTTCTCCCCCTCGAAGTCCACAAAGCGGCGCAGCTGGCCCTTGATGGCCTCGAGGTTGTGCTCGATGGTCTCCAAGCTCAGCATGCTGCGCTCGCCGACGTCGCGGGGATCCCCGATGAAGCCGGTGGCGCCGCCGGCCAGGGTGATCGGCGTGTGGCCGAACTCCTGGAAGCGGCGCAGCATGATCATAGGAACCAGGTGACCCGCATGCAGGGAGTCACCGGTGGGGTCGAATCCGCAGTAGAGGGTGATGGGCTGTTCGCATGCCTCGCGCAGTGCATCGAGGTCGGTGGACTGGTTAATGAGACCGCGCCAAGAGAGCTCATCAATGATGTTCATTGTGTCGGTGGGCTTTCTAGTAGTAGATGGAAGTTGTCGTGGGATTGTCGGTGCTGAGCGCCGTCTGGCTCGTTAACTCGGCCACGCGCGGGCGTGGTCGACGAGCATGACTGGGATATCGTCCTCAATCGGATAGGCAATCCCCAATCGCTCATTAACAAGGACCTGCTCCTCTTCCTGATAGAGCAGCGGGCCCTTATCCTGCGGACACACGAGGATCTCAAGCAACTTCGGATCAAGACTCATGTGTTCCAGCTTAGCCTGAACACATGAGCCCACGTGCCTCACCCTGCCCTAAATCCTTTAGAGGATAGCCGGGACGTTGGCCACTAAGGAGAAGAGATCCTTCGGGTCGTCCGGGTTAGCGATGATGTCGATCTCCGACTCCAAGTCCGTGCCCTTGACGGAATCACGCAGATAGCGCAGGGCGGAGAAGTCGTTGATGGCGAATCCGACATCGTCGAAGAGGGTGATCTGCTCGTCGTTGTCGCGGCCGGTGGTCTCACCGGTGAGCACCTGGTAGAACTCCACCACCGGGAAGTCCTCCGGCTTCTGCTGGATCTCGCCCTCGATGCGGGTCTGCTCCGGGAACTCGACGAAGACCTTGGACTTGTCCAGGATGGAGCTCTCCAGCTCGGTCTTGCCCGGGCAGTCGCCGCCGACGGCATTGAGGTGCACGCCCGGGGCGACATGGCGCTCGGAGAGAATCTGGTTCTGCGCCTTATCGGCGGTGCAAGTGGTAATGATGTCCGCGCCGAGCACGGCCTCATCCACGCTGTTGCAGGCAGTGATGTTGAAGCCCAGCGGCTCGAGGTTGCGCTTGAACTTCTCGACGGCCTCCGGGTCGATGTCATAGATGGTGAGGTCCTCGATGCCCATCACTCCGCGGAAGCCCAGCGCCTGGAACTCGGACTGGGAGCCGGCGCCGATCATCGCCATGCGCTTGGAATCCTTGCGTGCCAGGTGCTTAGCCACCATGGCGGAGGTAGCAGCGGTACGCAGGGCGGTGAGCAGGGTCATCTCGGCTTCGAAGGTGGGGTAGCCATTATCGACGTCGGCAAGCACGCCGAAGGCCGTGACGGTCTGGAAGCCGCGAGCCGGGTTGGAGGGGTGGCCGTTGACGTACTTGAAGGAGTACTCCTTGCCGTTGGAGGTCGGCATGAGCTCGATGACGCCGAACGGGGTGTGGGAGGCAACGCGGGCGATCTTGTCAAAGCGCTCCCACTCGCGGTAATCGGCCTCGAGGTAGTCCACCATGCCGGTGATGATGTTTTCTACGCCCTCGCGCTGAATCCAGCGGGCCATGTTCTGAACGTCGACGAACTTTACTGCGTGTGACATATAAATTGATTCCTTTCGAAACGATGGTTAGTTAATGGTTGTTCTAATTCCTGCGACGCGCCCGCAGATCCTGCTGCGGTGCAGCCGGGAAGCTGGACGTGGGCAAGTGCTTGGCCTTGCGTTCCTCCGCGATCTTCCGGATCCGCTCGCGCCATGCAAACCACATGGCAACAAAAACCGGGATGAGAAGCAAGGTGGCGGCCAAGGCGTAGGTGCCAATCGGGTAGTCAAAGGCCATCAGCACGATGACCAACGCGATGAAGATGAGCACCGACCAGTCCCCGGCCACGCCAAAGGGCGAGCGGTACTTCGGGCGCGTGTAGCGCCCCTCCCCCGCCAGGCGCACGAACTTCAGGTGAGCAAGCGCGATGGCTCCCCAGGACGCCAGGGTACCGAGGGCGGCCAGGTTTAGCACGATCTCAAAGGCCATCTCCGGAACCACATAGTTGAGGAAAACGCCAGCCAGGCCCACGAAGGCCGCCATGACGATGCCGCCATAGGGCACGCCGGACTTGGACATGCGGGCGCCGAACTTCGGGCCCGAACCCGAGGTGGACAGGTTGTACATGATGCGGCCGGTGGAGTACAGGCCCGCATTGAGCGAGGAAATCGCCGCGGTGATCACCACGAGCTGGAAGATGGGCGCGGCCGCACCGACGCCGAGGGACTCGAAGAAGGTGACGAACGGCGAGACCTCAGCCACGTAGGTGGTGTACGGCAGGACCAGGGTAAGCAGCAGGACCGCACCAAAGTAAAACACCAGGATGCGCATGAGGACGTTGTTCACGGCGCGGGGCACGTGCTTTTCGACGTCCTTCGTCTCACCCGAGGTGGTGCCCACCAGCTCAATGCCGGCGTAGGCAAAGACGACGCCCTGGATGACGATGACCGCGGGCAGGAAGCCGTTGGGCAGCCAGCCGCCGGCGTCAGAAATCAGGCTGAAGCCGGTGGGATCCCCGTTGGGGTGACCGAAGATGACCACGCCGATGGCGACAAGCATAAAGATGAGCAGGGCTACGACCTTAATCAGCGAGAACCAGTACTCCAGCTCGCCGAAGATCTTGACCGACATCATGTTGAACAGCAGGATGCAGCCGATAACGCCCAGGGCCAGGAACCACTGCGGGATGGCGTTGATCCAATCAAAGTACTGCCGGAACCACTTGATGTAGATGGCCACGGCGGTGGCATCGGCCACCAGAGTCATCGCCCAGTTTCCCCAGTACAACCAGCCGGTGACAAAGGCCATCTTCTCCCCGTAGAACTCACGGGCATAGGAGACGAAGGAGCCTGAGCTAGGCCGGTAAACGATGAGCTCGCCAAGCGAGCGCAGGATGATGTAGCCGAAGAAGCCACAGATGAGATAGAGAACCGCCAAAAACGGGCCGGCCTGCTGAAGGCGGCCACCAGTACCCAGCAGCAGGCCAGTACCGATGGCGGAGCCGATAGCAATCATCTGCAGCTGACGATTACTCATCTCCTGGTGCAGGCCTTGATCCTCCGAAGAGAAAACCGCTTTCTCACTCTCGTGCGGTGCCGTCTTCGGCGGCGGCGACGTATCTGCCATATATGTGATCTCCTTACATTTTCTTGATTCGACGTAAGTTTCCTCACATCGACCCCGCCTAATATTAACGAAAGCGTATGAGATCCCCGCCACTCCCCTGTCGCCACCGGCCCAGTTCCCCGACTGAGCTGGGAAAAGAAAAAGAACCGGTCACCCCCGTTTAAGGGAGAGACCGGCGTCACACAGATGCTCGATCTGTGTCGGATTCCGGGCCCGAATGGGTCCGGAATCAGCGTTAAGAAACGCTAAGTTTTTATGCCCCGCGTGTACCCGGAATCACCGGTGTGGTGGCCCACTGGCGGTAGACGGCGTTGAGCTCGTTGACGCGCTCGCGCTGCTGCGCCACGCGCACGCCGGCCGTGCCGCCCTTGGTGGAGCGTGAGGCCACGGCGCCGTCGATGGTGAGCACCTCGCGCACCTCGGGGCGCAAGCGCTTGTCGACGCCCTGCAGCTCTTCATCGCTGAGATCCACCAGGTCCACACCGCGGGACTCCGCCAGCGCCACGCAGGCGCCGGAAGCCTCGTGGGCCTCGCGGAAGGGTACGCCCTCGCGCACCATCCACTCAGCCAGATCGGTGGCCAGGGTGAAGCCGCGCGGAGCGAGCTCGCGCATGCGGTCCTCGTGGAAAGTCAGGGTGGAGACCAGGCCCGTCATCGCCGGCAGCAGCAGGTTGAGCTGCGCAACAGAATCCACGATGGGCTCCTTGTCCTCCTGCAGATCACGGTTGTAGGCCAGCGGCTGTGCCTTGAGGGTGGACAGCAGGCCCGCGAGGTTGCCGATGAGACGCCCGGTCTTGCCACGCGTGAGTTCGGCGACGTCCGGGTTCTTCTTCTGCGGCATGATCGAGGATCCGGTGGACCAGGCGTCATCCAGCGTGACGTAGCCGTACTCCGGGGTGCACCAGTAGATGATCTCCTCGGCCAGGCGGGACATATCCACCGCGATCTGGGTGAGCACGAAGGCCGTCTCAGACGCGAAGTCGCGCGAGGAGGTGCCGTCGATGGAGTTCTCCGCGGCGGCGTCGAAGCCGAGCTCCGCGGCGATGGCCTCCGGGTCGAGGTGCAGCGAGGAGCCCGCCAGCGCACCGGAGCCGTAGGGCGAGACCGCCAGGCGCTTGTCCAGGTCCTGCAGGCGATCGACGTCGCGCAGCAGCGGCTGGGCGTGGGCCAGCAGCTCGTGGGCCAGCAGAATGGGCTGCGCGGCCTGCGAATGGGTCTTGCCCGGCATGATGGCCTCGGGGTGGGCGGCGGCTTGGGCGGAGAGGGCGTCGACAAGCTCGGTGACCTGCAGAGCGATATCGCGGATAGCGTCGCGCACCCACATGCGGAAGAGGGTGGCCACCTGATCGTTGCGGGAGCGCCCCGCGCGCAGGCGCCCGCCCACCTGCGGGCCGACGATGTCGATGAGGCCTCGCTCCATCGCGCCGTGGACGTCCTCGTCGCTGGGCGCTGGCCGGAAGGAGCCATCGGCTACCTTCGCCCCGAGCTCGTCGAGGCCCGCGAGCATGGTCTGCAGGTCGGCGTCGGACAGCAGCCCGGCCTTATGCAGCACCTTGGCGTGCGCCTTGGAGGCGAGCACGTCATAGGGAGCCAGCACCCAGTCGAAGTGGGTGGATACGGACAGTGCAAACATGGCCTCCGAGGGGCCGCCCGAGAAGCGGCCGCCCCACAGAGCGCCCTCATTGGTCTTGTGCATATCTATCGGGATTACTTTCCGGTGGGGAAACCGCCGTCGCGGTCACGCTGGTTAGAGATCTGCGTAGACAGGCCGTGCAGCTGGACAAAGCCCTTGGCAGCGGACTGGTCGAAGGAATCTCCGGTGTCGTAGGTGGCCAGGTCGAAGGAGTACAGCGACTGGCCGGAGCGGCGGCCGTTGACGGTGGCCTTGCCGGCGTGCAGCACCATGCGGATATCGCCGGTGACGTTGTCCTGGGTGGACTCGGTGAAGGCATCGAGCGAGCGCTTGAGCGGGGAGAACCACAGGCCGTCGTAGACCTCCTCGGCCCAGCGGCCGTCGGTCATGCGCTTGTAGCGGGCCAGCTCGCGCTCCACAGTGACGTCCTCGAGGGCCTCGTGGGCCTGGATGAGCACCATGGCGCCCGGGGCCTCGTAGACCTCGCGGGACTTGATGCCCACGAGGCGGTCCTCCACCATGTCCAGGCGGCCGATGCCCTGGGCGCCCGCGCGGCGGTTGAGCTCCTCGATGGCCTGCAGGACGGTCACTGGCTTGCCGTCGATGGCCACCGGCTTACCCTTCTCGAAGGAAATGATGACCTCGTCCGGGGCGTTGCCCAGCGCCGGGTCCTCGGTGTAGGCGTAGAGATCCTTTGTCGGCGGGTTCCACAGATCCTCGAGGAAGCCGGTCTCGACGGCGCGACCCCACACGTTCTGATCAATGGAGAAGGGGGACGCCGCGGACTGCTCGATGGGCAAGTTGATCTCCTCGGCGAAGGCAATGGCCTTGTCGCGGGTCCAGGCGTAGTCGCGGGCCGGGGCGATGATCTCCAGGGAGGGATCCAGCGCGCGGAAAGAGACCTCGAAACGCACCTGATCGTTGCCCTTGCCGGTGCAGCCGTGGGAGACGTGGGTGCCGCCGTGGGCCTGGGCGGCTTCGACGAGGTGCTTGACGATGAGCGGGCGGGAAATCGCGGAGACCAGCGGGTACTGCTTCATGTACATGCCGTTGGCCTTGATGGTGGGCAGGCAGTACTCCTCGGCAAACTCGTCTTTGGCGTCGATGACGATGGACTCCACGGCGCCGCAGTCGAGGGCGCGCTGACGCACGGACTCCATGTCCTCGCCGCCCTGGCCGAGGTCCAGGGACACTGCAATAACCTCGCCGCCGGTCATCTTGGCCAGGTACGGAATCGCGACGGAGGTATCAAGTCCGCCGGAGTATGCGAGCACTACGCGTGCAGTCATTCGTCTCTCCTTTGAGTGTCTTACATTTCTCTGCAGCGGCCGGGGCAGCTGGTTGGCTGCGAGTCAGGGCCGCGTCGTTGACTAGATTTATATTATACGATGGCGCGGATAAATTCTACATTGAGCGTCGTGTCAGCTTATGCGCCAATTCCTTGCCGCTGATTCCCTCGCGGGCGAGGACGAAAATGGTGTCGTCACCGGCGATGCAGCCGACGACGTCCGCGTGCCCCACCCGGTCGATGAAGGAGGCCAGGTACTGAGCTGCACCCGCCGGCGTGCGCAGCATCGCGATGTTGCCCGAGTGATCGTGGGTGACCACGAGCTCATCGAGCATGCGGCGCAGCTTCTCCCGCGGGCCGTTGAGCTGATCGTCGAACTGCTCGAGCTCGCCGCCGACCATGTAGAAGGAGCGCCCACCATTGCGTTTAACCTTCTTGGCCCCCAGTTCATCGAGATCGCGCGACAGGGTTGCCTGGGTGATGTCGATGCCTTCGTCGAGAAGCAGCTCAGAAAGCTGCACCTGACTGGTCACCCGCGTGCGATCCAGGATTTCTAGAATCTTGGCCTGGCGGGCGTTGCGGGTCGTGGGGGTCGTGGTCATCGCTTAAGAAACTCCTTGTGTAATCGTGCCAACTCCGGCGACTAATGCTTGGCCTTCTCGTTGACACCAAGCAGCCACACCAACAGTGCCTTCTGCGCGTGCAGGCGGTTTTCCGCCTCGTCAAAGACGCGCGACTGCGGGCCGTCGATAACCTCTGCGGTCACCTCGTTCCCACGGTACGCGGGCAGGCAGTGCAGGAAGATCGCATCCTCCTTGGCCCGCGCCATAATCTTCTCGTTGACTTGGTACGGCAGGAAAGGCGTGCGGCGGTCGAGGCCGTCGGACTCCATGCCCATCGAAACCCAGGTATCCGTGATGACGATGTCCGCACCATTGACGGCATCGAGGCTATCGGTGACGGTGACCGTGCCGCGGGCGCGGGCGCGGTCCACGAACTCCTGCTTGGGCTGGAACTGCTTTGGCGAGCAGATGCTGATGTCGATTCCGGCGGTGGCAAAGCCAATCATGTAGGAATTGGCCATGTTGTTGTTGCCGTCGCCGAGGTAGACCGCCTTGCGTCCGGCCAGCTCGCCGAAGTTTTCGCGGCAGGTGACCAGATCCGCCAAGATCTGGCAGGGGTGAAGATCATCGGAGAGCGCGTTAACGATGGGCACGGTGGCCGTTTCCGCCATGGCGAGCAGATTTGTATGCGCATAAGTGCGCCACACGATCGCCTGAACAAAGCGCGAGAGCACCGCCGCGGTGTCCTGGTAGCTCTCCCCCTTGCCCATCTGGGTGGCCGAGGTCTCGGTCACAATCGGGTGCCCGCCCAGCTGGGTGATGCCGGCCTCAAAGGAAAAGCGCGTGCGGGTCGAGGTCTTGTCAAAGAGCACCGCCACGGACTGCGGGCCCTCCAGCGCGCGGCAGGAGTAGGGCTCAGCCTTGAGCGTGAGTGCGAGGTCAAGAACCTCGGCCTGCTCCTGCGGGCTGAGATCATCATCCGCGAGAAAATGCCGAATGCTCATGCGCACTCCTTCAATACAGTGACAAAACGGTCGATGGCGGTGGCGATTTCTTCCTCCGAAATCACCAGGGGCGGGGTAAGACGGATGACGTCCTCGCTCGGGGCGTTGAGGATGAGGCCGTGCTTAAGACCGCGGCTCACCGCCTCCTTGGCCACCGATTTATTTAATACGACACCCAGCATAAGCCCTCGGCCGCGCACCGTGTGAACAAGGCTCGATTTTTCCACCCCTGCACGCAGCAGCTCGCCCTTACGGGCAACGGCGTCCAGGAAGTCCTGGTCCACCACGTCGAGCACAGCGCTCGCCGCGGCGCAGGAAACGGGGTTGCCGCCGAAGGTGGTTCCGTGCGAGCCCGGAGTGAAGAGATCCTTGGCCAGTCCGCGGGTAATGGTGGCGCCGATGGGCATGCCAGCGCCGAGCCCCTTAGCCATGGTGATGACGTCGGGCAGGATGCCCTCGTGCTGGTAGGCAAAGAAATCGCCGGTGCGGGCCACGCCGGTCTGTACCTCGTCCACCATCATGAGGATGCCGTACTCGTCGCACAGCGCGCGCACCTCGCGCAGGAAACCCTCGGGGGCCGGAATCACGCCGGTCTCTCCCTGGATGGGCTCCAGGATGATGGCCGCGGTGTCCTGCGGATCCTGCTCCACCGGGGTGCGCAGGTACTCGATGTCCCCGTAGGTATAAAACTCCACCCCGCCCGGGAAAGGTTCGAAGGCCTTGCGCTTAGCCGGCTGGCCGGTCATGGCCAGTGAGCCCATGGTGCGCCCGTGGAAGCCGTGGTGCGCGGCCAGGATGCGGCGGCGTCCGGTCAAGCGCGCGACCTTGAAGGCGGCCTCGTTGGCCTCCGCGCCGGAGTTGCAGAAGAAGACGCGGGCATCCTCATCCCCCACCCGCTCGATGAGCTTGGCGGCAACCTCCAGCACCGGCTGGCTGGCAAAGAGGTTGGAGACGTGACCGACCTTGGACACCTGGGCGCTGACGGCCTCGATGACGGCCGGGTGGGCGTAGCCCAGGGAATTGACCGCGATTCCGGCCAGCAGATCGATATAGCTCGTGCCCTCCTCGTCCTCCACGGTGGCGCCGTGGCCTGCCACCAGGGCTACTGGCGGCGTGCCATAGGTGTTGCTGAGAACTTCGCCCCACCTCGCGGTCAAGCTGCTCATTGGTTATCGTCCTTTCTAAAGATGGTTCCCTCGGGGTAATCCTCGCGGTTGTAGTTATTGGGCAGAACCATGGTTCCGATGCCGCCCATGGTGAGCAGCTCCAGCAGAACAGCGTGCGCGATGCGCCCGTCGATGACGTGGGCCGCGCTCACCCCGCCCTCGACGGCCTTGAGGCAGGACTCCATCTTGGGGATCATCCCGGTGTCCAGCCCCGGCAACAGCGCGCGCAGCTTGTTCACCTCAATCTTGGAGACCAAGGAGTCGCGGTTAGGCCAATCCGTGTAGAGGCCCTCCACGTTGGTGAGGATGACCAGGCGCTCGGCGCCCAGGGCCTCGGCCAGGGCGCCCGCGGCGGTGTCCGCGTTGATGTTGTAGACCTCTCCGTTGACGCCGGGGGCGATGGTGGAGACCACCGGAATGCGCCCGGCCTCGATGATGTCCATCACCGCGGCGGGGTTAACGGAGACGATGTCTCCCACCTGTCCGATGTCCGTCAGCGTGCCCTCGATATCCACTAGGCGCTTGGTGGCGGTGAGCAGGCCAGCGTCCTCGCCCGAGGTGCCCACCGCGTAGGGGCCGTGGGAGTTGATGAGGTTGACCAGGCCGCGGCCGACCTGTCCGAAGAGCACCATGCGCACCACGTCCATGATCTCCGGGGTGGTCACGCGGAAGCCGCCCTTGAATTCGCCGTCGATGCCCAGCTTGCCCAGCATCTCATTGATTTGCGGGCCGCCGCCGTGCACCACGACGGGCTTGGCGCCTACGGTACGCAGGAACACCATGTCCGCGGCAAAGGCTGCCTTGAGGTCCTCATCCACCATGGCGTTGCCGCCGTACTTCACGACGACAATCTTGTCCCTATAGTGCTGCAACCACGGCAGGGCCTCGGCGAGGACGTTGGCGCGGTCCTGGTTAGTCAGTGAGCTCAAAGACTCCAGCATGTTCCCTCCCTAAGAGCTGTACGCGGAGTTGATTTCGACGTACTGGTGCGAGAGATCGGTGGTGCGCACAAAGGCGGTGCCCGCTCCCCCGGTTCCCAGGTCCACGCGCACGTCAACGTCCGGGCCGGACAAGTCAACCTCGCGCGCGCCCGGCGCACCGGTGGAGTTAACGCACACCGGCTGGCCGTTGAAGTACACGGAGATCTTGTCCGGGTCCATATCGGCATCGGCCATGCCCACCGCGGCGAGCACGCGGCCCCAGTTGGGATCGGAGCCGAACATGGCGCACTTGAACAGGTTGTCGCGGCCCAGGGTGCGCGCGGCGTTGAGCGCCTGCTCATGGGTCGAGGTGCCCTCCACGGTGATGCGCACGCGCTTGGTCACGCCCTCGGCGTCGGCCTGTAGCTGGTCCGCGATGTCCGCGCAGACCTCCGCCACTGCGGCGTCGAGCTCGTCTTGGCTCGGGGTGATGCCCGAGGCTCCCGAGGAGAGCAGGATTACTGTGTCGTTGGTGGAGGTAGAGCCGTCTACGTCCAGGGTGTTGAAGGTGAGGTCCGCGGCCTTCTGCAGCGCGGACTGCAGGGCCTCGGGGCTGGCCGCGGCGTCGGTGGTCAGGCACACGAGCATGGTGGCCAGGGAGGGAGCCATCATGCCCACGCCCTTGCCCATGCCACCGAGCACCCAGCCCTCGCGCTGCACGCCGGCCTCCTTGGCCACGGTGTCGGTGGTCATGATGGCCTCCGCCGCGGCGTGGCCGTGGGCGGTATCGGTGCCGAGGCCTCCGGCCAGCTTTTCGATGCCGCCGGCGACCTTCTCCATGGGCAGCAGCTCACCGATGAGCCCCGTGGAACACACCGCCACCTCGCTGGGCTCGAAGCCCATGCGCTGGGCCACGTCCTTTGCCATCGCTTGGGCGTCGGCGTCGCCCTGGGCGCCGTTGCAGGCGTTGGCGTTGCCGGAGTTGTACAGCGCCGCCTTGACGACGCCCCCCTTAATCGCCTCACGGCTGTGCTTGACCGGGGAGGCGACCACCCGGTTGCGGGTAAAAACCGCCGCGGCGTCGAAGTTGGGGCCTTGGTTGACCACGAGGGCCATGTCCGGCTTGCCGGAAGGTTTGATGCCGGCGGTGGTGGCCGCGGCAACGAACCCGGTAGCCGCGGTCACGCCCAGCGGGGAGGAAGTGGAGGTCATGGTGATTCCTTACTGTGTATTTCTGAGAAAGATGAGTGCTAAAAACGAGTGCTTAGGGCCGCCCAGGCAACTGGACAGCGGGATCTAGGGAGCAACGGCCGCGCGCGGCAGGCCGGCGCCTTCCTCCCAGCCGAGTGCGAGGTTCATGCACTGCACGGCCGCACCCGCGGTTCCCTTGCAGAGGTTGTCCACCGCCGCGGTGACGATGAGCTTGCCCGCGCGCTCGTCCACGTGGGCCTGCACGTGGACCATGTTGGAGCCCACCACGTTCTGGGTGGCCGGCTGCTGCCCGGCTGGCAGGACGTGCACGAAGGTCTCGTCTGCGTAGAACGCGCGGTAGGCCTCGTCGACGCGCTGCTGCGTCACGCCCGGGGCGAGCGGCGCGGTGATGGTGGCGAGGATGCCGCGCGGCAACGGCGCCAGCACCGGGGTAAAGGAGACGGAGACTGGCTCCTGGCTGAAGGCCTGGAGGTTTTGCACCACCTCAGGGGTGTGGCGGTGGGTGCCGCCGGGCTTGTAGGCCTTAAGGTTGCCCATCGTCTCAGCTCCCAGCTGGGCCACGGAGGCCTTCTTGCCCGCGCCGGAGACACCCGTGATGGCGATGACACTAAGGTCCGGCTGGATGAGCTGCTGCGATACTGCCGGCAAGGCGCCCAGGGTAATAGCGGTGGGGAAACAGCCCGGGACGGCAACGCGGCGGGTGCCGCGCAGCTGCTCGCGCTGACCGGGCAGCTCCGGGATGCCGTACGGCCAGGATCCTGCATAGTCCCCGCCGTAGTATTCATCCCAGTCGGCCTTGTTACGCAGGCGGAAGTCCGCGGCGCAGTCGATGACCAGTGCGCTCTCCCCCAGCTGGCGGCCGATTTCCGCCGAGTGGCCGTGCGGCAGCCCGAGGAAGACCACGTCGTGGCCAGCGAGCACCGACGGGGTGGTCTCCTCGATGACGCGGTCCGCCAGCTGCGGCAGGTGCGGCATGAGCTCGACCACGGGCTGCCCGGCTGTGGAGTGGCCGGTCAGGGCGCCGATCTCCAGCTCACCCGAGAGGTAGGCGGGGTGTGAGAGCAAAAGGCGCAGGATTTCTCCGCCCGCATACCCGCTTGCTCCGGCGATTGCTACTGAGATACTCATGTCACATGACGATAGCAAACAATGCAACCGCGCGTAATTTATTCAGTAAGAAACTCTTTCGCCCCGCAGCCCGGCGCCCACGGCACCGAGATGCCGGGTATCCAAAACGAAAAAAGAGGGGCAGGCAGCGCCGGCCCCTTGACGTGTGCCCCGCCCCCGACGGACGGGCCGCGCCCTAGAACGCGCGGGAGGAAATCTGGCCCATGCCCTCCGGGCCGGAAACGGCCTTCTTGCCGATGTAGCCCTTGTAGCCCTGCGGGCTGGCAAAGTGCAGGCCGCCCTGCATGTCGGAGACCACGATGACCTCACCGATCTGGCGGGCCTGGCCCTTGCCCATCGGGGCGAAATTGGTGGCCTGGAAGCCCTGGTTATCGCAGCTGGTGAACACGTTACCGCGGAAGTACTGGAAGCGCGGTGCCTTCTGCTGCGGCGGGTTGCAGTCCGGGCGGGTGGCGCGGGCGCCATCGGAGTGGCAGCGGATGTAGGTGCCCTGCAGGTTGCCGAACTCGCACTTGACGGAGCCGTCGTAGTTAGACAGGCCCTGGATCGACTGAGCCGACGCCATGGGAGCGGCGATGAGTGCTCCGCCAACGGCCAGAGCAGCGAGGAAACGAGATGTGCGACGCATGAGAACAGTCCTTTCGATAGGGATATAGGCTAAGTCCAACGCCGCCCAGAATATGACAAAGAACACATCCTCGCTACCGCAGCAGGGATGTGTTCTCTGAACTGTTACCTGATTGTCACGCGCGACCAGGTCGCGCGCGGGACTAGGCGCGCATCTCCGCGCCCAGGCGCTGCTTGGCCAGCTCGGCCGCGGCCAGGCGGTGCTCGTTGACTTCGTCGTCGGTCAGCGTGCGATCCTCCGCGCGGAAGAGCATCTGGAAGGCCAGGGACTTCTTGCCCTCGCCGATCTGCTCGCCGCGGAAGACGTCGAAAAGCTGCACGCTCTCCAGCAGCGGGCCAGCGCCCTCCTCGACGATCTCGCGGACCTGCTCAGCCGGGGTCTTTTCATCCACCACCAGGGCGATGTCCTGATGCAGGGCCGGGAAGGCGGAGAGCACGGGTGCCGGGAAACGCTCCTCCAACGGCAGCGCGCTCACGCTCAGCTCCATGGCGCAGGTGCGCGCCGGAAGCTCCAGGGCCTCCAGAACCTGCGGGTGCAGCTCGCCGGCGTAGCCGATGACCTGCTCGCCCTCGGCGGTGGCAACCTTGATGGCCGCGCAACGGCCCGGGTGCCACGGCAGCTGCTCGGCGGCCTCCACACTGATCTCCACGCCGGCGGCGCGGGCGACCAGGCGGGCGGACTCGATGGCGTCAGCCCACCCGTAGGCGCGGCCCTGGCCCCACGGGCCCTCATGCTCGATGTTGCCGGTGGCCACGGTGGCCACGTGCAGCGGCTGCTCCGGCAGGGAGTCGCGCAGCTGGGCAATGACCTCATCGGCCGGGCGAGACTCCACCGAAGGCATCGGGGAGGCCTCGGCGCGCTTGAAGGCCACCTGCTGCAGGCCGAAGAGAGCCAAGTCGTGGCGGCCGCGCGCCACGTTGCGTGCGATGGCCTCGAGCATGTTGGGCAGCAGGGTCGTCGAGAGCATGGCCTTATCGGACTCCAACGGGTTCTGCACCTCGACGGTGCGGCGGCGCTCGTCGTCAGCAGCCAAGCCCCAGGTATCGAAAGTGTCGTTCTTGATGAACGGTGCTGGGAGCACCTCGGCGTAGCCAGCGTAGGCCAGGCCGTGGCCCACGGCGCGGCGGCGCTTCTGCGCCGGGGTCAAGCCGCGCCCGCCCACCGGGGTGGGCAGCACGGTCGGGATATCCTCCAGGCCCTCAAGGCGCAGGATCTCCTCGATGAGGTCCACGTCCATTGCGATATCGGTGCGCCAGGAAGCCGGCACCACCGAGAGGGTCTCACCGTTGTCAGTGACCTCGCAGCCAACCTCCTCCAGGCGCTTGATCACGGTCTCGCGCGAGTACTCCACGCCGGCGTACTCCGCCGGCTTCGCGGTGCGCAGGGTGATGGGCTCGCGCTTGGCTACGTCCCCCACCAGCGTGCGGCCGGACTCCACGGTGCCGCCAGCAATCTGCACCAGCAGGGCACAGGCGACGTCGAGGGCCACCTCGACGATGGCCGGATCCACCCCGCGCTCGAAGCGGCGGGAGGCCTCGGAGGAGAGCTTGTGGCGGCGGGAGGTGCGCGCCACCGTAATCGGATCCCAGATGGCGGACTCGAAGTAGACGTCCGTGGTCTGCTCGGAGACCTCCGAGGAGGTGCCGCCCATGACGCCCGCTAGGGACTGGATGCCATTCTCGTCGCAGATCACCACGTCCTCGGTGGAGAGATCGCGCTCGACGTGATCCAGAGTCTCCAGCTTCTCGCCCGCCTTGGCGTTGCGCACCACGAGATCACCCTTGACCACGGCGGCGTCGAAGGCGTGCATCGGCGCGCCGAGCAGCAGCATGACGTAGTTGGTCACGTCCGTGGGCAGGTTGACGCTGCGCTGGCCGGAGAGCATGAGCTCGCGCTCCAGCCAGAAGGGAGTGCGCACCGTGGGATCGATGCCGGTAACCTTGCGCAAACCGAAGCGCTGCGCCTTGGTCTCGGCGCGCAGATCGACGCCGATGAGCTCGCCCTTGGCCGCCGGAACCAGGGAGACGTCGATGCCGGCCACGGAGGGATCGGCGGCGACGTCGGCAAAGCTCAGATCAAAGGCGGAGGCCAGCTCGCGGGTGAGGCCGCGGGCGGACAGCGCGTAGCCGCGGTCCGGGGTGATGTTGACCTCGAAGACGGTATCCTCCAGGCCGATGAGCGGGCGGGCGTCCTGGCCCACGTGCTCGGCGTACTCCTCGCCCAGCACGATGATGCCCTCGGACTTGTCCCCGAAGCCCAGCTCGGCGCCCGAGCACATCATGCCGTTGGAGATCTTGCCGTAGGTCTTGCGCGCGGCGATGGCGAAGCCGCCCGGCAGCTCAGCGCCCGGCAGCGCCACCACCACGTGATCGCCCTGGCGGAAGTTGCGGGCGCCGCAGATAATCCCCTGCAGCTCGCCGGTGCCGTTGGCGTCGCCCACGTTGACCTGGCAGTAGCGGATGGGCTTCTTGAAGCCCTCGAGCTCCTCGAAAGACTCGACGTAACCGATGACCAACGGGCCGGTGGATTCCGGCAGGGCGTCGTAGCCCTCGGTCTCGAAACCGACGCGGACAAAACCCGCGTCCATCTCCTCCGAGCTGACGGCCCAGCCCTCGTTCTGCGCGCGCAGCAGGCCGGTGACCCAGTTTTGTGCAATAAGCATGGTGTATTCCTCTTCCTTTCTGGGTTAAGCCTGCACGCCGAAGGGCAGGGTGAAACGGACGTCGCCTTCGACCATGTCGCGCATGTCGGTCAGGCCGTTGCGGAACTGCAGGGTGCGCTCCAGGCCCATGCCGAAGGCAAAGCCGGTGTACTCCTCGGGGTCCACGCCCACCGCGCGCAGGACGGCGGGGTTGACCATGCCGCAGCCGCCCCACTCGATCCAGCCGGCGCCGCCCTTCTTATTGGGGAACCACACATCCACCTCGGCGGAGGGCTCCGTGAACGGGAAGTAGTTGGTGCGCATGCGGGTCTTGGTCTCCGGGCCAAAGAGCACCTTGGCCAGGTGATCTAGGGTGCCGCGCAGGTGGGCCATGGTCAGGCCCTTGTCCACCGCCAGGCCCTCGACTTGGTGGAATACCGGGGTGTGGGTGGCGTCCAGCTCATCGGTGCGGAAGACGCGGCCCGGGCAGGCAATGTAAAGCGGAACCTCGCGCTCGAGCATGGTGCGCACCTGCACCGGAGAGGTGTGCGTGCGCAGCACCTGCTTGGAGCCCGTGGTGGAGACGTGGAAAGTGTCCTGCAGGGTGCGGGCCGGGTGATCGGGCTTGAAGTTCAGGGCGTCGAAGTTAAAGTACTCCGCCTCGACCTCGGGGCCGTCGGCGATCTCCCAGCCCATGCCCACGAAGATGTCCGCGATGCGCTCGGAGAGCGCGGTGATGGGGTGCAGCGCACCGGTCTGCGCGCGGGTGGTGGGAACGGTCACGTCCACGGTCTCCGCGGCCAGCTGCTCAGCGCGGGCCTTGGCCTCCAGCTCGTCCTTCACCTGCGCAAAGCGCTTCTCGACGCGCCCGCGGGCCATGTTCACCCGACGGCCAGCGTCCTTGCGCTCCTGCTTCGGCAGGCTGCCCAGGCTGGTTCGTGCCTGGGGGATGTAGCCCTTTTCGCCCAAGTGCTCGCGGCGAGCGGCGGCCAGCTCGTCGAGGGTGGCAGCCGCGTCGAACGCTGCAATGGCGGCGTCGGCAGCCGCAGCGAGTGCGGCTTCGGTCAATTCGATCTGAGGTGTGTCGGACACGTGCCTTAAAAACCTTCTTCTAGCGCCAAAAACTAACGCCGGTTATCTTACCTTGCTTGGACTGGCGCCGGGCACGCGGGGACAGAAAAATCAATCGCTGAGCAGAGCCTACCTAGCGCGCCTGCGCCTTCGCGGACTCGTAGAGGCAGATCGCCGCCGCGGTGGCCAGATTGAGGGACTCCGCACGCCCCAGGATGGGAATGCGCACGCGCACGTCGGCCTCCTCCTGGATGTCGCCCAGGCCGTGGGCCTCGTTGCCAAAGAGCCACGCGGTGGGTTGGGAGAGATCGGCATCGGCCAAGTCCACTTCCCCGTCGGCGGCCGTAGCCAGGATCTGCATCCCAGACTTACGCAACTGGCCCAGCACGTCCTTGATATTGGGCTCGCGGGCCACCGGGATGTGGAAGAGCGAGCCTGCAGAGGCGCGGGCAACCTTGCAGCCCAGGGGGTCAACGGTTTCACCGGCGAAAATGACGCCGTCGGCGCCCATGGCATCCGAGGTGCGGATCAGGGTGCCCGCGTTACCGGGCTCGGAGGTGAGCACCGGGACAGAGACCAGCGAGGGCTTACCGTTGAGGATCTTGCCCGCGCTCCACAGCACCGGCCGGCACAGCGCAAAGAGGCCGGTGGTCGTTGCGGTATCGGAGAGGTGCTTGGCCGCCTTATCAGTTATCGGGTGGACGTAGACGTCCATGTAGCCGCATGTAGTGAGGATCTCCTCGAAGCGCTCTGCGGCCTTCTCGGTGACGAAGACGTCGGTGGCTGCACCGGTAGACACCGCGGCGTCCACGGCGTTTTCGCCCTCGATCAGGAATTGGTTGGCCTTCTTGCGCGCGGCCGCGCGGTGGAGCTTGGCGGCGTTGACGATGCGTGGAGTGCGCTCAGTAAAGGCGGAAGAAAAATCTAGGTCCATGCAGTCGAGACTACATCCCCGGCTCCCCCTCTTGGCCCTCAGGCGGCCCCGCGCGCGGAGCTAGCCACGCACGGAGCTAGCGCTGCCTACTACTTCTGCAGCGGAACGCCGCGGCCGTCGCGGTCGTAGCCGCCAGCACCGACGATGATGAAGATGAATCCCTCCGGCGGGGTCTACAACAGACGGGTTAAAACAAAAATACCCCGAAACCCTTCGCGGGTCCGGGGTACAAGCCTGAATGCTTAGGCAGCCTTCGGAGCGTTGACGTCCTCCGGCAGTGCGGCCTTGGCGGCCTCGCACAGTGCGGAGAAAGCCTCGAAGTCGTTGACAGCCAGCTCGGCGAGCATCTTGCGGTCAACCTCGATCTCAGCCAGACGCAGGCCGTGGATGAGGCGGTTGTAGGTGATGTCATTCATGCGGGCAGCAGCGTTGATGCGCTGGATCCACAGCTTGCGGAACTCAGACTTACGGGCGCGACGGTCGCGGTAAGCGTAAGTCATGGAGTGCAGCCACTGCTCCTTGGCCTTACGGTAGAGGCGGGAGCGCTGGCCACGGTAGCCCTTGGCGGACTTCAGAATCGCGCGGCGCTTCTTCTTGGCGTTAACTGAGCGCTTTACTCGTGCCACAGTGATACTTCCTTAAAAACTAGATTGTGGGTGTGTGGGTTGATTCGGCGCTGATTAGGAGCGGCCGAGCAGACGCTTCACGCGCTTGACGTCGGATGCGGCGACGTCCTGGGTGCCCTTCAGACGGCGGGTGCGCTTGGACGGCTTGCCCTCCAGCAGGTGGCGGCGGCCAGCCTGCTCACGGCGCAGCTTGCCGGAACCGGTCACCTTGATGCGCTTGGCGGTGCCCTTGTGGGTCTTCTGCTTCATGAGAATTAAGTCCTTAAATCCTAAGTGGAGCGTGGTCTACTTCTTGCCCTTGCGGACTGGTCCCAAGACCATGGTCATGTTGCGGCCATCCTGCTTGGGGCGCGACTCGACGACGCCGTACTCGGCGACGTCCTCAGCCAAACGCTCCAGGAGGCGGAAACCGAGCTCCGGGCGCGATTGCTCACGGCCGCGGAACATGATGGTCACCTTGACCTTGGAACCCTTCTCCAGGAAGCGCACCACGTTGCCCTTTTTGGTCTCGTAATCGTGATCATCAATCTTGGGGCGGAACTTCTGTTCCTTCACCACGGTCTGCTGCTGGTTCTTGCGGGCCTCACGGGCCTTCTGAGCCTGCTCGTACTTAAACTTGCCGTAGTCCATGATCTTGGCTACGGGCGGCTTGGCGTTCGGGGCAACCTCGACGAGGTCAAGATCTGCCTCGTAGGCAAGCTTGCGAGCGTCATCCGTACGGACGATGCCCACCTGTTCACCACCGGGGCCAACAAGACGGACCTCGGGTACTCGGATGCGCTCATTAATGCGAGCTTCAGCGCTGATTGTGGTTCTCCTCGATTGAAAGGGGTTAATGGTGTGCCTACCGTGACCACAAACAAAAATCCCAGCCTGCCTGCTGGCAGCCGGGAGCTCTCTCGAATAAGAACCTCAAACCTGTTGAGGTGCCTACTCTTTTACCCTTATCCATTGCTGCGAGGTCAATGCCTCTTAGCACGGCGTCAGGTGGGAGAAGCTCCGCTTGCGGCCCAAGTACCTCCTGGAGGAGGCGCTACGGGCGGTAGTGCCCACTACATTAACACCACAGCGCGTGCTGTCAAAATCACGCCGCAGCCCCGGGTTCACAATGCTCCACGGCCTGCAACGCGCCGGAGTGCAGCGCCCGAGCCAGGACGTGGTCGGTCTCTTCAGCCAGCGCGTTGAGTGCGTCCTCGGCGTCACCGGCAGCCTCGGAGGGCATGGTGACCTCGAGGGCCACGCCGAGATCCCCGTGCCCGTCACTGCGCACGCCCACCTGCCGGTGGGTATAGGTGTCATCGAGCTCCGAAAGCCCCCAGCCGCCCTTGGCGCGGGAGTTCTGCAGCGCGCTGAGCCCGTTGCGCTGCCAGTGCACTATCTCGCCCATGGCCTTATAGACGTGCTCGGCCTCCGGCATACAGGACAGGTTGCGGGCAAAGCGCGCTTGATCCTCCAGCAGCCACGTGGAGTAGCCAAAGGGGTCCTGCAGCTGCGCCCGCGAGTCATGGGTGGCCACAAAGTCCTCCACCGCCGCCACGGGATCCCCTTCGGCGTAGGCGATGGTCATCCACAGCGCGTACGCGGCGTCGTTGTCCGATTCCTTGATGGCGAGGTCCACCACGCTATCCTCCGCGCCCAGGCCCGCGGCGACGATGGCGATGGGCAGCTTCACCGTGGACCACGTGGGCTCCTCGCCCGGGATTCCGGCGTCGAGCGTGCCCTGCACGTCGGCCACGGACACCCCCGCGCGCACGTCGAACTCCCGCTCTACCCGCGTGATCACAGCGTCCAACTCCGCGCCGACCTCCTTCCGCGCCGCGGCG
Organism: Corynebacterium sp.; assembly: GCF_030532325.1. Classification (GTDB taxonomy): domain Bacteria; phylum Actinomycetota; class Actinomycetes; order Mycobacteriales; family Mycobacteriaceae; genus Corynebacterium. The sequence goes on along the minus strand of NZ_JAUNLS010000004.1, from coordinate 168,894 downwards.
GAGAGCTCGCCACCGCGACCGATCTGTGGTGCCTGCTCTTCCGCGCGCTCGCTTGGCGGCACCCCACACGCTCCCACCGCCGCCCCCGCCACGGCGAGCAGCGCGCACAGCGTTCCCGCGCCGCCCCGGCACCGCCGCAGCTGGGGGCTCACCTAGAGCATCTCCTTGAGGAACTGGCCGGTATAGGAGCCTTCCACAGCGGCGACATCCTCAGGGGTGCCCTGGGCCACCACCGTGCCGCCGCCCGAGCCGCCCTCCGGGCCCATGTCCACAATCCAGTCAGCTGCCTTGATGACGTCCAGGTTGTGCTCGATGATGATCACCGAGTTGCCTTTATCCACCAGCCCCTGGATGACCAGCATGAGCTTGCGGATGTCCTCGAAGTGCAGGCCCGTGGTGGGCTCATCGAGGATGTAAACGGTGCGCCCGTTGGTGCGCTTCTGCAGCTCGGAGGCAAGCTTGACGCGCTGGGCTTCGCCGCCGGAGAGCGTGGTGGCGGACTGCCCCAGGCGCACGTAGCCCAGGCCCACCTCCACCAGGGTGTTGAGGTAGCGGTGGATCGAGGTGATGGGCTCGAAGAACTCGGCGGCCTCGCTGATCGGCATGTCCAGCACCTCGGCGATGTTCTTGCCCTTGTAGAGCACCTCGAGGGTCTCGCGGTTGTAGCGCGCGCCCTGGCAGACCTCGCAGGGCACGTAGACATCGGGCAGGAAGTTCATCTCAATCTTGATGGTGCCGTCACCCTGGCAGGCCTCACAGCGCCCGCCCTTGACGTTGAAGGAGAATCGCCCCGGCTTGTAGCCGCGCACCTTCGCCTCCTGCGTCTCCGCGAAGAGGTTGCGGATTTTGTCAAAGACGCCCGTGTAGGTGGCAGGGTTGGAGCGCGGCGTGCGGCCGATGGGGCTCTGGTCCACCTGCACCAGTTTGTCTAGGTGCTCCACGCCCTCCACGCGCTTGGCGCGGCCGGGCACCTGGCGGGCGCGGTTGAGCTTGTTGGCCAGGGTCTTGGCCAGGATCTGGTTGACCACGGTGGACTTGCCCGAGCCAGACACACCCGTGACGCATACCAGCACGCCCAGAGGGATCTCCACGTCGATGCCCTTGAGGTTGTTCTCGCGAGCGCCCACCACCTTCAGCGTGCGCTCGCGGTCGATCTCGCGGCGCTGATCCGGCACCGCCAGCACCTTTGTGCCGGAAAGGTACTGCCCGGTCAGCGAGTCCTCCTGCTCGAGGATACCTGCCGGCTCGCCCTGGTAAACCACCTGGCCGCCGTACTCGCCGGCGCGCGGTCCGACGTCGACAAGCCAGTCCGCCTCCCGGATGGTGTCCTCATCGTGCTCGACCACAATGAGCGTGTTGCCGATATCGCGCAGACGCTTGAGCGTGCCAATGAGCCGCTGGTTATCGCGCTGGTGCAGGCCGATGGAGGGCTCGTCCAGGACGTAGAGCACCCCGGCCAGGCCGGAACCGATCTGGGTAGCCAGGCGGATGCGCTGTGCCTCGCCGCCGGAGAGCGTGGAGGCGCCGCGGTCCAGGGTGAGGTAGTTGAGGCCGACGTCGAGAAGAAAGCGCAAGCGCGCCTGAATCTCCTTGAGCACCGCGCCCGCGATGATCTCCTCTCGGTGGCCCAGCACCAGGGAGTCAAGGAACTCGGCGGCCTCATCGATGGACAACGCACACAGCCCGGCGATGGACTGCTCGCCGTGGGTGGTCGAGCTCAGCCGCACCGCGAGGATCTCCGGCTTCAAACGCGTTCCGCCGCAGGTCTGGCAGGGCACGCGGCGGGTGTACTGCAGCAGGCGGTCCTTCTGTGACTCGGAATCGGCCTGATCCAGCTTGCGCTCGATAAAGCCCACCGCGCCCTCAAACGGCGCGGACCAGTTGCGCTGGCGCCCGTAGCGGTTCTTGTAGCGCACGTTGACCTCGACTTCGGAGCCATAGATCAGTGCCGTGCGCTGCTCCTTGGTGAGCTCGGATACCGGGGTCTGCGGGTCGAAGCCCAGGGCGGCGCCCAGACCCTCCACCAGCTTGGTGAAGTAGCGCGAGTTGGGGCTGGAGTGCCAGGGCTGGATGGCGTCGACAGCCGGGGCGTCCGGATCCGGGATGAGCAGATCGATGTCCACCTCCAGTCGCGTGCCCAGGCCATCGCAGACCGGGCAGGAGCCGAAGGGGGCGTTGAAGGAGAAGGCGCGCGGCTCGTACTCCTCCACCGCCAGCGTGTGCCCGTTGGGGCAGGCGGCCTTCTCGGAGTAGGTGTGCGTGAGCTCCGGGCGGTCGATGAAGTCGAGGGTCACGAGGCCGTCGGCAAGCCGCAGGGCCGTCTCCACAGAATCGGTAAGGCGCTGCTTCTGCGAGGCCTTGACCTGCAAGCGGTCAACCACCACGTCGATATCGTGCTTGACCTGCTTCTTGAGCGTGGGAGGCTCGGAGAGCTGGTAGAGCTCCCCGTCCACCCGCACGCGCACGTAACCCTGCGCGGCCAGGTCAGCGAAGAGATCCACAAACTCGCCCTTGCGCTTGCGCACCACCGGCGCGAGGACCTGGAACTTCAGCCTCTCTTCCTGCTCCAGAACGCCGTCGACGATCTGCTGCGGGGTCTGGCGCTCGATGACGGCGTCGCACGTCGGGCAGTGCGGCGTACCCGCGCGGGAGAAGAGCAGGCGCAGGTAGTCATAGATCTCAGTGATGGTGCCCACCGTGGAGCGCGGGTTGTGGTTAGTGGACTTCTGATCAATGGACACCGCCGGGGACAATCCGTCAATGAAGTCGACGTCCGGCTTGTCCATCTGCCCCAGGAACATGCGCGCATAGGAGCTCAGCGATTCCACGTAACGGCGCTGGCCCTCCGCAAAGATGGTGTCAAACGCCAGCGAGGACTTGCCCGAACCCGACAGCCCGGTAAACACCACCATCTTGTCGCGCGGGAGATCGATATCCACGCCTTTGAGGTTGTGTTCGCGAGCCCCGCGTACGACCAAACGATCAGCCACTATCCGAGCCTTCCTTCGACGTCAATGTTCAGACTTCATTCTTATCACCAGCCCATTTATCTCCGGCCGGTGTACCTGCCTTGAATCTACCCGTAGGGTTGGACACATGAATAACGCGCTTTCGCTCCACAGTATTTCCGTGTCCGAGATGGACAACAACTGCTACCTCATCTGCGCCGGTGATGAGGCCCTGCTTGTCGACGCCGCCGATGACGCCCCCGCCCTCCTCTCCCTGGCCAAGGACAACGGCGTGCGCATCAGCGCCGTGCTCACTACGCACCGCCACTGGGATCACTCGCGTGCGCTGAACGATGTCCTCCAGGCCACCGGCGCGACCCACTACGCCTCCTTCCTCGACGCCCCCGCCCTGCCCGCGGAAGTCGACGTCGAGCTCAACAACGGCGACGTCCTCCCCTTCGCCGACCACGAGCTGCCCGTCATGGTGCTGCGCGGCCACACTCCGGGTGGAGCGGCCATCGCGGCAGAGATCGCAGGCACGACCAACCTCTTCGTGGGCGATTCCCTCTTCCCCGGTGGCGTGGGCAAGACCACCTCGGAGGGGGACTTCGTGCGCCTATTCAAGGACGTCAGCGAGCGCATCTTCGAGGTCTACGGCGACGAAGCCATCGTGCGTCCCGGGCACGGCAAGCCCACCACCTTGGGCGCCGAGCGCCCGCATCTCGACGAGTGGTGGGAGCGCCGCTGGTAACCCCACAGGCAAGGCCCTTGCGCCTCGTCCAAGGGTTCCTCAAAGTGCAAACATATTTATAGGAACGCGCGTACACTGGTGTGACGCACATTTGATTCCTGATGAATGGAGCACGAGATGATCCGTAAGTTTGCCCGTCCGATGCTGGCCTCGATTTTTGTGTGGGACGGCGTGGACATGCTGCGCAATACGTCTGACCATGTGGCTGAGACCGAGTCCGTGCTCAAGCGTCTGCGCAAGGTCACCCCGAAGCAGTACGCCGGCTATATTCCCAATGACCCGGAGTTGGTAACCCGCGCACTGGGCGGCGTCAAGACCGGCGCCGCCGCGACCTTCGCCACCGGCAAGGCACCGCGCACCTCCGCCGCGCTGCTGGCCATTTCCCACATTCCTAGCCTGCTGGGCAACGCCTTCTGGGAGGAAGGCACCTCCGAGGAGAAGGCCGAACGCCGCCAGGGCTTCCTCACCGATACTGCCCTGCTGGGGGCTCTGACCATTCTTACCCAGGACACCGAGGGCAAGCCCTCCCTGCGCTGGCGCACCGCCAAGGCTTCCCAGCGCGCCAACAAGAAGATCCAGCAGGCCCTGCCTTCCAAGTCCGAGCAGAGCAAGTTCGCTGACGAGCTCTCCTCCCGCGCCAATGACTTCTCCTCCGAGGTGAGCGCCAAGGCCAACGACTGGTTCGAGACCGCCAAGGACTACGTGCAGGACGCCAAGGAGTACGTCGAGGACAACCGCGAGGATTGGGAGTCCGCAGGCCGCGAGTTCTTCGACAACGCCCGCGACTTTGTCGAGGATGCCGTTGAGGACGCCCGCGACTTCTTTGAGTCCAACAAGGATGACTGGCTCAAGGCCGCCCGCGATAACGCTGAGACCGCCCGCAAGGGTGCCGTCAAGGCCGCTGCCAAGGCGCAGGATCGCGCTGACATCGCCCTGAACAAGGTCGATGCAGCCACTAACAAGCGCACCGCAAAGAAGGCCCGCAAGAAGGCAGAGAAGCTGCAGAAGCAGGCCACCAAGAAGCTCGACAAGGCCTTCAACAAGTTCGGTGACAAGCTCGACTAATCTTCCGGTCACCTCACCGCGGCCGTGACGCAAGATTCACGGAACTGACACGCAACGGTCCAGCTACTAAGCTGGGCCGTTGTCATTTTTCATTAATGCCCTATCCAAGCATGCATCACTCGCATTCTCAGACTTACATCTCAGCTGCACAGAAGGAACGTCGTTGACTGAATCAACCCCCGGTTCGCAGTCCCAAGACGCGGAAATCCGCGCCGAGCAGGCCTACGTCGATGGGCTTTTTGAGCGCCTCGACGCCGAGGTGGACACCGCGCAGCGCCGCCTGAACGAGGTCCAGGCACAGGTGGATCCGCACACTCCTGACGCCGACGCCCTCGTCCGCCGCGAAACGGAATACCACGGCCTGCAGGCAAAGCTCGACCGCCTCAACCTGGCCCAGGTGGGCCTCGTCTTCGGCCGCATCGATATCGACGCCCCAGGCGATAACCCCACCGAGGAGGGCCTGGACCGCCGCTACATCGGGCGCATGGGCCTCGACGCCCGCGAGGATGACTACCGCACCCTGCTGCTGGATTGGCGCGCCCCCATGGCCCGGCCCTTCTACCTGGCCACCACTGCCCAGCCTGAGGGCGTGCACGTGCGCCGCCATATCCGTACCACCGGCCGCACGGTGACGGACATCCACGACGAGGTCCTCATCGGCGAGACCATCGCGGAAGACTCCAGTGTGGCCAGCGAGTCCGCGCTTACCCGGGCACTGAACCGGGCGCGCACCGGCCACATGGCCTCTATCGTCGACACCATTCAGCGCGAGCAGGACGAGATCATCCGCGATAACACCCGCGGCGTCATGGTGGTCGAAGGCGGGCCCGGCACGGGCAAGACGGCCGTCGCCCTGCACCGCGTGGCCTACCTGCTCTACACGCACCGCGAACAGCTCGCCTCGACGGGCGTGCTCATCGTCGGCCCCAACCGCACCTTCCTCGACTACATCTCCCGCGTCCTGCCCGAGCTGGGCGAGACCGGCGTGGTGCTCTCCACCATCGGCACTCTCTTCCCCGGCATGACTCCGGTGGCCGAGGAGTCCCTGGCCGGCCGCGAGATCAAGGGGTCGGCGGCCATGGTGGAGATCATGGGGACCGCGGTCAAGGACTACCAGCGCCTGCCCGAGGAGCCCCTCACCCTGCGCATCGACAGCCTGCAGCTTGAGGTCACGCCCGAGATGGTCAAGGCCGCGCGCACGCGGGCACGGCGCTCGCGCAAACCGCACAATGATGCCCAGGCCATCTTTGCCGAGCACCTCACGGAGTCCTTGGCGCAGCAGATGGCCGAGCGCATCGGCGCCGATCCGCTGGGCGGATCCAACCTGCTCTCTCGCGCGGACGTGGATCAGCTTCACGACGATCTCAGTGAGGAGCCCGCGGTCACCGAGCTCATCGAGGAGTTCTGGCCGCAGCTGAGCCCCACCGAGGTGCTCTCTGCATTGCTTTCCGACGATTCCCGCATCGACTCCGCCGCCCGCGGCTACGACGACGACACCCGCGAGGCGCTCTACCGCGCTGACGGTGAAGCGTGGACAGCCTCGGACGCCGCGCTTCTCGACGAGCTCGCGGTCCTCATCGGCATGCCGGATCCCGACGCCCAACGCGAGGCCGAGCAGCGCCAGTGGCGCGAGCAGGTGGCCGAGGCCGAGGATGCGCTTGACATCCTGAGCTCCTCGGACTCCACCGATAACGACGACGACATGTTCGAAGCCGAGATCCTCTCTGCCCACGACGTCATCGATGCCGAGCACTTGGCGCGCCGCCACGAGGTGCGGGATCAGCGCTCCACCGCGCAGCGCGCGCAGGCAGATTACACCTGGGCTTACGGGCACGTCATCGTCGACGAGGCGCAAGAGTTGACTCCCATGGAATGGCGCATGCTCTTTCGCCGAAGCCCCAACCGCTGGATGACCTTGGTGGGCGACACCGCCCAGACGGGCTCGCCGGCCGGCGTGGATGACTGGTCGGAGACCCTCGAGCCCTTCGTCGGCGCGCGCTTCCGCCACCACGAGCTCACCGTCAACTACCGCACCCCGCAGCCGGTGACCACGCTGGCCAACGAGCTCTTGGAGGAGATCAACCCGGAGGCCACCCCGGCCACCGCCATCCGCGATGGCGCCGAGGTCGCCTGGACCGACGACGCCACCGGCCTTAATCCCGGCACCTTCACTGATGAGGATGGCAGGCTCCACGCGGTCATCACCGCAGACTCGGTGGAATCCGTCAAGGGCCTCGAGTTTGACCACGTCGTCGTGGTGGACCCGGATCTCATCGTGGAGGCCTCGCCGCAGGGCCTGCATAATCTCTACGTGGCCATCACGCGTGCAACTCAGACGCTGACGATAGCTGGGCGCTACAGCGCAACATTCGGCTAGCCTGGCTGTCATGGGTCTGTCAGACATTGCTCGCAAGATTGAGCGCGCCACCAATTCCCAGGCGCTGAGGCGCTCCCGCGCCCGGGGCTGGGTACCGCGCATCACGGGATACATCGGCTACGGCAACGAGAACTTTGTCCACGTGCTCGGCCGTGTGCTCATGCACAATCCCGAGGCAGCGGACACCGAGACGTGGGCACAGCGCGGCTACCGCCAGTTCTTCACCATCCAGGTGGGCAACGTGGAGGTCGAGGCCACCGTGGGCAACAGGACGGTCTCCGGGCACGCCAACGCCAACGGTTACATCGATCTCCTCGTTCACGATCACGGCTTGGAGCCCGGCTGGCACACCGCCACGCTGCGCGCCCCGGGGGCCGAGGAGTGCACGGCCGAGGTGCTCATCGTGGGTGAGAACACCACCACCGGCGTGGTCAGCGATATCGATGACACCATCATGGTCACCTGGCTGCCGCGCGCGGCCACTGCGGCGTGGAACTCCTGGGTCAAGCGCACCAACACCCGCCAGCCCGTCGAGGGCATGGCCCGTTTCTACCGCCAACTGCTCACAGAGAATCCGGACATGCCCTTCTTCTATCTCTCTACCGGCGCGTGGAACACCTATGACACTTTGGTCAGCTTCATGGAAGAACACGGTTTCCCACGCGGGCCGTTGTTGCTCACGGACTGGGGACCCACCCCCACCGGACTCTTCCGCAACGGCCAGGAGCACAAGCGCGTGCAGCTGCGCAACCTGTTTATCGCTTTCCCCGCGTTCAAATGGCTGCTCGTGGGCGACGACGGCCAGCACGACCCGCTCACCTACGGCGACGCAGCCAACGAGCATCCCGACCGCATCGCGGCGGTGGCCATCCGCAACCTCTCCCCACAGGAGCAGCTGCTCTCCCACGGCTCGCTGTCCCCGCTGGCCTCCGCCAACGAGGAGGGCAACTACACCATCCCGCTGATCCAGGGAGCCACCGGCGACGAGCTGGCCGCCGAGTTCCGGGCGCAGGGTATCGAGCTCTAATCCTTGTGTTGCGCGCATCGCGTTCAACCTCTACCAACGTAGTCTCGTTGTCTCCACAGCGTGCACACCACAGCGTGCATATTAAGAAGTGCGCGCATTTCACCCCGCGGCACACGGGTGCCCCGGCGTGACTGCTTGCCCTGCGCCGCTCATGTCGCGCGCCCTATCGCTTCCCCTGCCTTAAGGCCGCTTTCCTGCTAGGCGGCTGCCGTGGGTGGTGGTTCCCCGTCAGAGCCCTTCCCGGTGGGTGGCCCCGCCGAGTTCTTCGGCCCCTTCCCACCCATGTTCTCCGGCGTTTTCTCCGGCGGCTTCTCTGCCGCTGTCGAAGCAGCCATCTCCGCTGAATCCTCCGCAGCCTTGCTGGCCACTTTCTCTGCCGCCTTTGCTGCCGCCTTCTGTGCAGCCCTGCGCCCCGGTGCTTTCTGCGCCGTCGGCGACTCATTGAAGCGTAGTGGCTCTCCTGGGGCGGCAAACCCGACGCGACCCGTCTCTGGGTCACGCTCGGCGTGGCCCATGTTGCGATAGCCGTCCCTCTGGTCATTGTTATCGGAATGATGGCCACGGCACAGCAGGGTGAGGTTGGCTAAGTTAGTCGGCCCGCCCTGCGCCCACGCCAGCACGTGGTGAACATCGCATTCCGTCCACGGCTTATCGCATCCTTCGTGGGAGCACACCAGCTCCTTTGCTGCTAGGGCTAACTTTTGCCACACGGTGGCCTTCCGCTTGGTGTATCCCATGTCCAGGGGATGCCCGTTGCGGTCAACCAGGCAGAAGAGGTCATTCTCAGCCAGCACCAAGCGCAGCACGTCGAGTGCTGAGAGCTCAACGCCCACATTGGTGGCAAAGCGTGTGTGCTCATTGACCCCCTCCAGCTCATCGAGGGTGGCCGCCACCAATATGGAGCCCACGCCACGGCCGGCGCCGGTGGTCTTATCCTGCAGCTCGTGAAGGAAGGTAGACAGGACAACCGAGAGGTGGTCCGCCATGCGCTGCCCATAAGTACGCGTATCGTCCTGCGCATCCTGCGGGTTAAGGGTGGCAAGCTTGCCGGGCGCGAAGATGGCCTTGAACATGGCTGCAGCACCCGGCTCCAAGTAGCCAGACACCCACATGCCGCCATCCTGGTCTGGCCGCGACGCCTTCAAGAAGCGCTTGCGCAGAGCATTGCCCAACACTCCTCGCGTGGACTTATTGGCCTGGCGCACTGCGTCGCGCAACCACTGCCTAAGCTCCAGCGGACTGAGCACGTGGGCCTTGTACGTCGCTTGCTCACGCAGCTCTGCCGGGCCCGGTGTTGCGCCCTCGTTGAGGTTGCGCAGCTCGTCCTCGATGAGCTTCAGCAGGTGCGGCGGCAACGGCTTGCGCAGCAGCTCTTCACGCCGCTTCCGCTCGGCTTCGCGTTCGCGCTCTCTACGCTCGGCTTCCTCGCGCTCCCTCCTTTCCTGCTCGGCCTTCTCGCGCTCGGCGCGGACGCGCTCCTCCTCGGACGCCGCCTCCGCATCAGCCTGGTCCGCCGCGTTCTGATCTGCATCTGCCTCTGGGGCAGGCTCGGCTTCTGGCGTTGGCCCGCCGATGACGTCATCAACCGCACCGAAGAGCTTGCGGCCGGCATCCAACCGGGCTTGGGCTTCTTGGTACGGAATGCCCAGGCGCTTCTCTAGATAATCCACGGCTTTGGAAGAGTTCACGTGACGGCCGGCGTCATCCCTCTCCGCAATGAAGGCGAATGCGGCATCGACAATCCCCTTGTGAGACTGCATCGCCTCGAAGGCCTCAAAACCTTCGCGCACTCGCCCAAAATAAACATCGGAGGGTTCCTGCATGAGGTCATAGAGCCCCGACAGCGCCTTCGACGCCGTAGCTAGTAGTGCGTTGATGCGGTCGTGCTTATCGCTCATGGTCACCCCCTTTTACCGTTCGCTTACGTGTTCTATTATAACTTCACTCACCCGCCCGTCAACCCCCATTTCGAATATTTTTGCTACCCGCATAGAGCGTCAATCTTTCATTAGAACATAGCGCCCGGACATCGCCGCGGCTTCGCCGCACCCCACCGCTACACCGCACAACGACGGCCCCCTTATCGAACACACACTGAAAACGGAAAAGTTCGATTTAGACCGTAACCCCCGTGAACCCCGTATACCGCGAACGCCCCAACCGCCCAGCGTCCCCACACAAACCCGAAAGCCCGCAAACCCTTAAAGCCACCCCAGCAGCCCAACACAAGCCCCCCAGAAAACAGAAAAGGCGCCACACCCCGAAGGGTATGGCACCTTAAGCACCGCGAGAGCGCAGATTTAGTTCACGGTGTGAACGATCATGACGTCGCAATCGGACTGGCGAGCAACGTCAGCCGGCACGGAGCCCAGCAGGCGGCCAGTCAGCGAGTTGATGCCGCGGTTACCCACGATGAGCAGGTCAGCCTTGTTGTCGTTGACAATGGACATCAGGGCCTGCACCGGGGTGCCCGGGCGCACGGCGGTCTCCACCTTGGTGGCGCCGAACTGCTGGGCGTGCTCCTTGCCGGCCTCCAGGTTAGCCTTCGCCTTTTCATCGCCCAGAATGGTGACGGAATCCTGGCGCAGGGTCTTGGAAGCCTGCTCCTGGTTCTCGTAGTAAGCGCAGCCGATGATGAGGGTGGCATCGAAGGCTGCGGCGATCTTGGCGGCGCGCTCCACTGCCAGGAGGGAGGACTTGGAACCGTCGGTGCCGACCACGATCTTGTTGTAATCGCTCATGATGACCTTTCTTCAGGGGCCCGTGCGGCCCCGGAACTCTCAATGACCAAGAAGAAATTTGTGTGCAATTTTACGTACCAGCAAGTCTAACAACCAGCTGGCAGCAAAGCAGAGGATGACGCCCGGTTGTGGCGAGCCTAACCGCTAGGCCCACACTGTGCCCATGACTCCAGGCACTCCTAGGCTTCGGTTGTGTTGACCACCACGACGTCGCAGTGCGCCTTGCGGGTCAGCTCCGTAGCCACAGAGCCAAAGACGCGGCCGCGCACGGAGTGTAGGCCCTTGTTACCCACGACGAAGAGGTCAGCGTTGTAGTCCTCCGCAATCTCGAGCAGAGCCTTGACTGGGTCGCCGGACTTGGCGATGACCTCGATGTGCTGCGCACCCTCCTTGTTGGCAATCTCCGCCGCGTTGTTGAGGAAGTTCTCCGACATCTCCTCGCTCACGACGGGAACGCGGGCGTCCTCCGCGTTCGGCGCGCCGAGCATGGAGCCGGAGTGGTTGTAGAACGCGGACATGATGATGAGTTTGGCGTCGTAGACCCGCGCCATGGATGCCGCCGCCTGGACAGCGCGCAGGGAGGTCGGAGAGCCATCGGTTCCCACAGCAATCACGTTATAGCTAAGCATTGTTCTCCTTCGATTTTTCCAAACAGTACAAGTATGGCACGAAACTAATCTGCGATGGTACAGCGGTTAGATGCCCGCTTCCTTGAGGCCGCGCTGTTCCTTCTTCAGATCCGCAATTTCGTCGCGCAAACGCCCGGCCAGCTCGAACTTGAGCTCGCGAGCGGCTTCGCGCATCTGGGCCGTGAGGTCGTCGATAAGCTTCTGCACCTCGTCAGCAGCCATGGTGGACACGTCGGGCTTGTCGACGATCGCGGCCGGGTCCGACTCCTCCCCCGCGTCCTCGTAGACCTGGTCCAGGATGTCCGCGATCTTCTTGCGCAACGGCTGCGGGTCGATACCGTGCTCGGTGTTGTAGGCGATCTGCTTCTCGCGGCGTCGCTCAGTCTCCTCGATGGCCTCCTCCATGGACTCAGTGATCTTGTCCGCATACATAATGACCTCACCAGAGACGTTGCGCGCGGCGCGGCCAATGGTCTGGATGAGGGATTTGGTGGAGCGCAGGAAGCCCTCCTTGTCCGCGTCGAGGATGGCCACGAGCGAGACCTCCGGCAGGTCGAGGCCCTCGCGCAGGAGGTTGATGCCGACGAGGACGTCGTATTCGCCCAAGCGCAGCTGGCGCAGCAGCTCCACGCGCTGCAGGGTATCGATATCGGAGTGCAGGTAGCGCACCTTGATGCCGTGCTCGAGCAGGTAGTCCGTAAGATCCTCGGCCATGCGCTTGGTCAGGGTGGTCACCAGGACGCGCTCGTCGCGCTCGGTGCGGGTGCGGACCTCGTCGATGAGGTCGTCGATCTGGCCCTTGGTGGGCTTGACCGTGACCTTGGGATCCACCAGGCCCGTGGGGCGAATGACCTGTTCCACGAACTCGCCCTGGGAGGCGGCCAGCTCGTAGTCACCCGGGGTGGCGGACATGTACACGGTCTGGCCCACGCGCTCTTCGAATTCATCGAAGGTCAGCGGGCGGTTATCCATGGCCGAGGGCAGGCGGAAGCCAAACTCGACCAGGTTGCGCTTGCGGGCCATGTCTCCCTCGAACATGCCGCCGATCTGCGGCACGGTGACGTGGGACTCGTCGATAATGGTGAGGAAGTCCTCCGGGAAGTAATCCAGCAACGTCGCCGGAGCGGAGCCAGCCGGGCGCCCGTCGACGTGGCGCGAGTAGTTCTCGATGCCCGAGCAGAAACCCACCTGCTCGATCATCTCCAGATCGTATTCCGTGCGCATGCGCAGGCGCTGGGCCTCGAGCAGCTTGCCACGGTTTTCCAGATCCGCCAGACGCTCGACCAGCTCCTCCTTGATGTCCTCCACAGCCTTGGCCATGCGCTCCGGGCCCGCGACGTAGTGGGTGGCCGGGAAGATGCGCAGCTCGTCGACTTGCTCGAGGACGTCGCCAGTCACCGGGTGAATGTAGTAGAGCTCGTCCACGTCGTCGCCGAAGAACTCGATGCGCACCGCACGCTCCTCGTAGGCCGGGATGATGTCCACGGTGTCGCCCTTGACGCGGAAGGTTCCGCGGGTAAAGCCCACGTCATTGCGCTCGTACTGGATGTCCACCAGCAGGCGGAGGAACTGATCACGGTCGATCTCATCGCCCTCGCGCAGCACCACCGAGCGGTCCAGGTAGGACTGCGGCGTACCCAGGCCGTAGATGCAGGACACGGAGGAGACCACGACAACGTCGCGACGCGAGAGCAGCGCCGAGGTGGCCGAGTGGCGCAGGCGCTCGACATCCTCGTTGATGGAGGAATCCTTCTCGATGTAGGTATCCGTCTGCGCGATGTAGGCCTCGGGTTGGTAGTAGTCGTAGTAGGACACGAAGTACTCCACCGCGTTGTGGGGCAACAGCTGGCGCAGCTCGTTGGCCAGCTGGGCTGCGAGGGTCTTGTTCGGCGCCATGACCAGCGTGGGGCGCTGCTGCTTTTCGATGAGCCAGGCCGCCGTGGCGGACTTACCGGTACCGGTAGCGCCCATGAGCACGACGTCGCGCTCGCCGCGGCGTAGGCGCTCGTCGAGCTCGGCGATCGCCTTGGGTTGGTCGCCGGCGGGCTCGTACTCGGACTCGACTTTGAATTCCGCGGAGCGGCGAACGACCTCTCCTACCGGGCGGTGTTCGGAGGTGGGCAGGACGGGATGTTCAGCAGCAAAAGCCATGCCTGCCAGTCTAGCGGCTCGTCAGGGCAGCGCCGCGCGGGCCGTGCGGATCCACTGCTCCAGTTCCCCGGTGGTCTCCCACACGGCGTAGGCCGGCGAGGTATCCGGTTCCAGCGCGGCGTTGATGCGCTTGCGCAGCCAGGCGCGGGTCTGCGGGGTGCACAGCGGGCGGATGGCCTCCGGCTTAACTCCTTCCGGCAAGCGGTCCCGGGGAGTTTTTGCTAGCGTTCCTAGTGCAATTGCTGCCTCGGTATCTTCGACGTCGAGCGGCAAGTCAGCGCTCGTCTTCTTGAAACGTTCAATGTCAAAAGAGCCAGCACGAATCGCCGCCAACACTTCGATGGCGGCGTGATTGTCAAACGGCCCGACATCCCACGTTCCCATGGGCAAGGACTCTATGGAGCGAACGTGAACGAATCGGAAGCATCACGTAAACATTGGTCGCCGTGCCCCTTAAGATTGGTTGTCATGAAGAAAGAGTCTCTCGCCGCGCTCGCCGCGCTTAGCCTTCTGCCCGCTACCGTGATTGCACCGCAGGCTTCCGCCGCGATGTGCAGCGACTTTTCCGAGAGCGGCAGCTTTGTCACCGACACGAGCCCTTCCACCGGCTTGTCCTCGCTGAGCAGCATGTCGAGCTCCTCCTCAAAGCCCGCGCCCTCCCGCGAGAACCTCAGCAACAAGAACCAGCGCATCATCAAGTCCGGCCCCACCCAGATCATGAACCTGGTCACCGGCGCCGGCTCGCCCAGCCGCACCGACACCAAGTTCGACATTGCCGGCACCGACCTGGGCATTGCCTACGACGACGGCCAAGGCCACACCTACCTGGCCTTCGGCGATACCTTCGACTGCCACTCGGAAGGCAACGGTTGGCGCTCCAACGTGCTCACCCGCACCACCGACAAGAACTACGGCGACGGCCTGCGCATCGAGGAAGCCCTGGGCCGCGGCGGTTGGTCCACCAGCACCGAGGCCCGCGAGTTCATCCCCTCGATGAAGAGTGACCCCAAGAACCCGGACGGCGAGCGCACCACCATCCCCACCGCGGGAATCGTGGTTAACGGCGTGCACTACATCGACTACATGTCCGTGCGCCAGTGGAAGGCCGATAACCCGAACCTGGACGCCGGCTGGGTGACCAACTACGCCGCCACCATGAAGTCCACCGACGGCGGGAAGACGTGGAAGGTGGACCCCTCCTCCACCCGCACCAACGAGGACTGGGGCTGGGAACTCAACAGCAGCATCCCGGGCGGCCATAACTACCGCCCGGGCTTCGAGAACCTGCAGCAATCCGCCTTCCTGCAGGACGGTGAGTACGTCTACCGCTACTCCACCCCGAACTCTCGCGCCGGCTCCGCCTACCTCTCCCGTGTGAAGAAGGAGGACTTCCCGCGCGAGGACGCCTTCGAGTACTACGCCGACGGCTCGTGGGTCGACGATCCCGCTCAGGCCACCGTGGTGCTCGACGGCAAGGTCTCCGAGCTCTCCGTGGCCTACAACGACTACCTGGGCAAGTACGTCACCATGTACGGCGTAGAGGGCCAGGGCATCGTCATGCGCACCGCCAATAGCCCCGAGGGCCCGTGGTCCCCGCGCCGCATGCTGGTGAGCGAGAAGACCACCAAGGTCATCGCCGGCGCGCCGCTCAATGACACCTACGCCCCCTACATCATGCCGAACCAGGATGATCAGCACCTTTACTACACCCTGACTTCCTGGCGCGATTACAACACTATGCTCATGCGCACCGACCTCGACTTCGTGGGCGAGAACATGGAAAATGATGATCACATTGAGGTCGAGGACATCGTCAGCCAGCCCTAAGACAAGCCAGCCCTCAGGCTCAACTAACCCGCGCGCTTAGCCGCGCTCATCGAGGCTCTTCTCCAGAGCCTCCGCCACCCGGCCCACGCGAGCATCCAACTCCTCGCGTGGGCCGTTGTTGTCGATGACGTAATCGGCGGCGGCCAGGCGCTCGGCATCGGGGATTTGTGCCGCTAGCCGACGCCGCGCATCCTCCTCCCCCAGCCCCCGGTACTCCACGAGCCTGCGCACCCGCTCCTCGGCGTCCACGTCCACGACGATCACCGCGTCCATATTCTTATCCAGGCCCTTATCCACCAGCAGGGGCATGTCATAAACCACGAACTGCGCGCCGGCTCTCTTCGCGGCGGCGAAGCGGCGCTGGGTTTCCTCGTTGATGCGCGGGTGGGTGATGGAATTGAGGAGTTGGGTATGGGCGGCGTCGGCAAACGCGCGCTGGGCCAATAGTCCGCGCTGCAGGGAACCGTCCCCCGCGAGGATGTCGGCGCCAAAGGCCTGGGCGAGCTCCGCCAGTGCCGGCTGGCCGGGCTCGACGATCTCGCGGGCGATGCGGTCCGCGTCCACGATGGTCCAGCCGCGCTGCTCCAGCAGGGAGGCCACCGTGGATTTGCCGCTGCCGATTCCGCCTGTCAATCCAATGAGCTTCATAAGTGCTCAGGATACGCGAAAAGGCCGCACTCCTCGTGAGAAGAGTGCGGCCTTGCAGGCTAAACACCGAGCCGCCCGGGCCCGGGTGCGCTAGCGGTGCTTAGTTGCCAGCGAGCTTGTCGCGCAGAGCGGCGAGCTGCTCGTCGGAAGCCAGGGATCCGCCGGCCTCTGCCTGGCCAGCCGATGCCGGAGCTGCATCAGCGGACTCGGAAGAGTAGTTGGAACCAGCGTTGGCCTCGGCAGCCTCAGCAGCAGCTGCACGGTTGCGCTCGATCTGAGCGGTGTGCAGGTTGAAGCGACGCTCGGACTCGGCGTAGCGAGCCTCCCATGCCTGGCGCTGCTCGTCGAAGCCTTCCTTCCACTCGTTGGTCTCCGGATCGAAGCCCTCGGGGAAGACGTAGTTGCCCTGCTCGTCGTAGGAGTCAGCCATGCCGTACTTGGACGGATCGAACTCGTCGGTGTAGTCCTCATCAGCCTGCTTGACGGACAGGGAGATACGGCGACGCTCGAGGTCGATGTCGATGACCTTGACCATGACTTCCTGGCCAACGGTGACAACCTGGTCCGGAACCTCCACGTGGCGCTGAGCCAGCTCGGAGATGTGGACGAGGCCCTCGATGCCCTCCTCGACGCGAACGAAGGCGCCGAACGGGACGAGCTTGGTGACCTTGCCCGGGACGATCTGGCCCACAGCGTGGGTGCGGGCGAAGACGCGCCACGGATCTTCCTGGGTAGCCTTCAGGGACAGGGAGACACGCTCACGGTCGAGGTCGACGTCGAGAACCTCAACGGTGACCTCATCGCCCACGGTGACAACCTCAGACGGGTGGTCGATGTGCTTCCAGGACAGCTCGGAGACGTGAACCAGGCCGTCGACACCGCCGAGATCGACGAATGCGCCGAAGTTGACGATGGAGGACACAACGCCCTTGCGGACCTGGCCCTTCTGCAGCTGGTGCAGGAACTCGGAGCGAACCTCGGACTGGGTCTGCTCGAGGTATGCGCGGCGGGACAGAACAACGTTGTTGCGCTGCTTGTCCAGCTCGATGATCTTGGCCTCCAGCTCCTGGCCGATGTACGGCTCCAGGTCGCGGACGCGACGCATCTCAACGAGGGAGGCAGGCAGGAAGCCACGCAGACCGATGTCCAGGATCAGGCCGCCCTTGACGACCTCGATAACGGTACCGGTAACCGGCTCTTCCTTGGCGTGCAGCTCCTCGACGGCGCCCCAGGCGCGCTCGTACTGCGCGCGCTTCTTGGACAGGATCAGACGGCCTTCCTTGTCCTCCTTGGTGAGAACCAGGGCGTCGATCTGGTCGCCGACCTCGACGACCTCATCCGGGTTGACGTCGTGCTTGATGGACAGCTCGCGGGACGGGATAACGCCCTCGGTCTTGTATCCGATGTCAAGCAGAACCTCATCGTGGTCAACCTTGACCACGGTGCCCTCGACGATGTCGCCATCGTTGAAGTACTTGATGGTTGCATCAACAGCTGCGAGGAAGTCCTCGGCGGTTCCGATGTCGTTGATGGCAACCTGAGGGGTGTTAGAAGATGGCATGTAGTTATGCTCCGAGTAAACGTAGGAGATCGTAAATGGACAGTTACGTGTCTCTTGAAAAACCTCACAAAGACAGGACTTCTGCCTGTTGAAGGATGGTTTTCAATCTCACCGCGTGGAGGCCAGAGCCCTCCTACAATTGACTCTGCGCTTCCCGTAGCCTAGACACGCCCCAACAAGACTACATTGGTGCAGCTAAAACGGCAAATATGAAACGCGCAGAAGAAGAGAGGACTCCATGACAGTGATAGGTGCCGATTCAGCGGCCAACCGCGCGTTCTGGGATCAGGATGCCGACGACTACCACCGCGCCCACCCTGACTACCTCTCCTCCTTCTACTGGTGTCCGGAGATGCTGCACGAATCCGAGGCCCGCCTGCTTGGCGACGTCTCCCGCTCCACCGTCCTCGAACTCGGCTGCGGCTCGGCACCGTGCACCGCGTGGCTACACGGAAGGGCGGCGTTTGCCACCGGCTTCGACATCGCGCGGGGCATGCTGCGCCACGCGCCGAGGGGACTGCCGCTGGCGCAGGCCGACGTCCTCGCCCTGCCCTACGCCGACGCCAGCTTCGACGTGGTGTTTTCCGCCTTTGGCGCCTTGCCCTTTGTGGCCGATCTCAGCGCCGCCTTGGCGGAGGTCCGGCGGGTGCTCACGCCGGGCGGGAGGTTTGTCATGTCCACCACGCATCCGATGCGCTGGGTGTTCCCGGATGACCCCACAAGTCTGTGCGCGGAGCTCTCCTACTTCGACCGCGCCTACCTCGAGCACGACGAGCGCGGCGAGCTGAGCTACGCGGAATTTCACCGCACCTTCGGTGACTGGGTGCACGCCCTGCAGAGCGAAGCGGGCTTGCGCATCGACACGGTCATCGAACCGGAGTGGCCGGAGGATTTGGACATCACCTGGGGCCAGTGGTCGAAGCAGCGTGGCCGGATCTTTCCCGGCACCATCATCTTTTCCTGCACTGCCGAAGCAGGGGTTCCGTCGACGTCGGCTGTGAGCGAAACAGCAACCATGAGCGAGACCGCCGAGGACGAAAGCTAGGATACGTAGCCGTGATCAAAGAACGCATCGGAATTACTGCACGCCGCGCAGTCGCCTGGTGGATCGACGGATTCCTCGTCGCCGCCGTGGTGGTGCTGGCCAAGTGGCTGATCAACCGAGCCGCCAACGAGCCGCTGACGGGATACACCGGCGACGTCTATGACATCGTGGCGCTGTCCGTGACGTTCTATCTCTACCGCGTCATCGTCGAGGCTAAGACCGGCAGCTCCCTGGGCAAGTGGTCGCTGAGGCTGCAGGTCATCCCCACCAACCCCGCGTGGGTGAGTGCGGCAGTGCGCAACCTGTGGCTGCTGCTGCCCCTGTTCGCGCTGCTGCAGCTACCGTTTAGCGTCGAGGGCGCGGTCATGCTCATCCTGGGCCTGAGCGTGCTGGCCGTGGGCCAAACGCCCTTCGACATCCTGGCCGGGTGCCTGGTGGAGCGCAAGGTCCCAGACCAAGCCCCAGGCCCGGCAGGCACAGCCTAAGCAGACTCAGCCTGAGCGGCTCAGCGCTAGTGCGCGGCGGCGTCCCAGTCCTTGCCGGTGCCCGCGGAAACCTCCAGGGGGACGTCGAGGCTAATCGCGGAGTCCATCTCACGCTCGAGGATCTCGCGTACCTTCGCCTCCTCCCCCGGGGCGACCTCCACCACCAATTCGTCGTGGACCTGGAGCAGCACGCGGGAAGTCATGCCCTCCAAGGCCTTGTCCACCCGGATCATGGCCACCTTGATGATGTCCGCGGCCGTGCCCTGGATCGGCGCATTAAGCGCCGCGCGCTCGGCGTTCTCGCGGGCCACGCGGTTATCGGAGTTGAGCTCCGGCAGGTAGCGGCGGCGACCGAAGACGGTGGAGGTGTAGCCATCCTTGCGGGCCTTTTCCACCACGGTGTCGAGGTAGCGCTTCACCCCGCCGAAGCGCTCGAAGTAGCTCTCCATGATCTCCTTGGCCTCGCGCGCCGGAATGCCCAGCTGCTGCGAGAGGCCAAAGGCGGAGAGACCGTAGACCAGGCCGTAGGACATAGCCTTGACACGTCGGCGCAGCTCCGGGGTGACCTCCTCGACGGGCACGTTGAAGACCTTCGAGCCCACGTAGTTGTGCAGGTCCTCGCCGGCCTGGTAGGCCTCGATGAGCCCCGGATCCCCGGAAAGGTGCGCCATGACGCGCATCTCGATCTGCGAGTAGTCCGCGGTCATGAGTTCCTCGAAGCCCTCACCCACGATGAAGGCCGAGCGAATCTGCCGGCCGGCCTCCGTGCGCACCGGGATGTTCTGCAGGTTGGGATCGGTCGAGGACAAGCGCCCAGTGGAGGTCACCGTCTGGTTAAAGGTGGTGTGGATGCGCCCATCGGGCTGCACCGTTTTGATGAGGCCCTCCAAGGTGGTCTTCATCTTCTGGTACTCGCGGTGCGCCAGCAGGTGATCGAGGAAGGGGTGCGGGTGGTTGACGGCGAGGGCCTCGATCTCCTTGGCCGCGGTGGAGTAGCCCGTCTTGGTCTTCTTGGTCTTGGGCAGGTCGAGGGTCTCAAAGAGCACGGTCTGCAGCTGCTTCGGGGAGTTGAGGTTGAGCGAGTCATCGCCGGCCAGCTCGCGGGCGGCGCGCTCCTGCTCGGCCACCTGCTCCACGAAGGCATCGCGCTGGGTCTCCAGTATCTCCACGTCGACGGCGATGCCGGTGGACTCCATGCGGGCCAAAATGCTCACCAGCGGTATCTCCAGGTCCGTGTAGAGCTCGAAGGAGTCGATTTCCTGTAGCTGGCTGGTCAGCTCCGCGGCCAGCTCCATGATGGCAGAGGCCTGCTCCACCAGGGAGAAATCATCGAGCAGCGAGAGCTGATCAGTGGCGGTGCCGAGGGACTTTTGCAGGTGACGCTGGTAGACGTCGCTCAGGGCATAGGTGCGCTGGCCGGGCCGCAGCAAGTAGGCCGCCAGGGCGGTGTCGTGGGCGATGCCGCGCAGCTCGATGCCCCGGCCGGCCAGCATGTGGTAAGCGGCCTTGGCCTCGTGGAAGTACTTCGGAGACTCCGAGGACAGCCAGCTGCCCAGGGCGGCGTCATCCTCGGCGGAGATCTCCGCGAGCTCGACCTGGAGGCCCTCGAAGGAGGCATCGACAAGCGCCAGCGCGGTGGCATCGCCGCGGCCCGGGGTGGGGTCCCCCTGCACGTAGACGGCAATTCCCTCCTGCTGCGCGGCCTTGGCCTCCAGCCACTGGGCCAGCGGCTGCTCGGTGAGGCGGGTCTCGATGACCTCGGCCTCAGTGACCTCCTCCTCGCCGTCATGAGGCACGGCGTCGAGGACGCGCTCGCGCAGGTTGGTGCCGAACTCCAGCTCGTCAAAGCGGGCGGCCACCTCGCTGACCTTCGCGCCCTTGAAGCCGAGATCCGCAGGGCCCACTTCGAGGTCCATGTCTGTGACCATCTGGGTGAGCTGGCGGTTGAGCTTGACCTGCTCAATGCGGTCGCGGAAGTTCTGGCCGGCCACGCCCTTGAGCTCGTCGGCGTGCTCGATAAGGCCGTCGAGGGAGCCGTACTGCAAGATCCACTTCGTGGCGGTCTTCTCCCCCACCTTGGGGACGTTGGGCAGGTTATCGGAGGGGTCGCCGCGCAGGGCGGCAAAGTCAGGGTACTGCTGTGGGGTCAGCCCGTACTTCTCCTCCACGGCCTCAGGAGTGAAGCGGTGCAGCGTGGACACCCCGCGCATGGGATAGAGGACGGTAGTGTGGGCGTCGACAAGCTGCAAATAATCGCGGTCGCCGGTGACCAGGAAGGTCTCGTAGTCCTGCGCCTGGGTGGCCAGGGTGGCCACGATGTCATCGGCCTCGTAGTTCTCCACGGACAAGGTGGTAATGCCCAGGGTGCCGAGTACGTCGCGGATGAGCTCTACCTGCCCACGGAACTCCTCGGGCGCGGCCTCACGCTGGGCCTTGTAGTCCGGGAACATCTCTGTGCGGAAGGTCTTGCGGCCCACATCGAAGGCGACGGCGACGTAGTCCGGGCGCTCCTCGGCGAGGATGTTGGCCAGCATGGAGAGGAAGCCATAGACCGCGTTGGTGTGCTGGCCTCCTGAGGTGGAGAAATTCTCCGCTGGCAGCGCATAGAAGGCCCGGAAGGCCATGGAATGTCCGTCAATGAGCAAAAGGCGAGGCTTAGAAGTAGTCACCTGACCTATCCTAACGGGGTGATTAGGACAGGCGGTGACCGCTGCGCTACTATCTTTCCGTGCGCCCCTGTAGCCCAATTGGCAGAGGCAACGGATTCAAAACCCGTTCAGTGTGAGTTCGAGTCTCACCAGGGGCACAATCTAGACAAGCACGCTGCAGCCTAGGGCGCGGCGTGTTTTCGCCGTCTGCGCGGCGTGGTCCTTGTTGGGTGTGCTCCTTGGTGGGCGCCCCTTAAGCGCTGGGACATACATGCCTCCATGTCCTAAATCGAGCTTTCCCGTTTTCAGTAGATGTTCATCTAGCGTGCTGGGATGGGTCCAGGGCGGCCGATCGTCTCCCAGCTTCACTGAGCCCCTCGGATCGGCGGGAATTCTGGCGTGAAATTGAAGCTGGGAGCAACGCGCGGCCGCCCGGAGGCCGGGCGCGCGGCATGACGGGAGCACGGCGTGGGGCACGACGGTCTGGAGCCGCGCAAGCGCCCGAGCACCGAGATGTAACGCTTTGATTACAGTGCTCTATTGTCTAGTAGCACTCCTTTATGGAACCTCGATAGGAGAGGACCCCCCTTCATGCGCCGTACCCGCCGCACCCTCGTTGCCCTGACCACCGCCGCGGCACTGAGCCTGAGCAGCACGCCGGCTTTCGCCGCGGAGAGCTCCAAGACGGATCTCGGGCAGGAAGTCGCAGGCTCCTCCTATTACAACGCCCTGCACGAGGCCGTAGCCACCACCGATAACGAGGACCTCAACCGCTTCCTCATCGTCCTGGTTGGCGGCCTCATTGGTTTCGCCGCCTTTGCGGTAATCGGCTCCCTCTATGGCGAGGTGGCCAAGCTGCTGCCACACTAGGCCGCGCGCCCGCTCCGGCGCTGAGGTGACTACTGAGGCGGATTCTGGGGGCGGCTACGTATATACTGTGTTCGGCTGCATTATTTGCAGATTTCTTTCAGGGGCTGACACAATAGCCCCCTGACCAATTTATGAATCGATACACGGTAGTTTCGTAGCATGCACTTTCTCCTTAACGCCCTGCGTGGCGCCCTCATTGGCATGGCCGAGCTCGTCCCCGGAATCTCAGGCGGCACCGTCGCCCTCATCGTGGGAATCTACGAGCGCGCGC
Organism: Corynebacterium sp.; assembly: GCF_030532325.1. Taxonomy (GTDB): domain Bacteria; phylum Actinomycetota; class Actinomycetes; order Mycobacteriales; family Mycobacteriaceae; genus Corynebacterium. The sequence goes on along the minus strand of NZ_JAUNLS010000004.1, from coordinate 145,850 downwards.
TACGCAATGCGAATGACCTCATTTCCGGACGCTTCAAGAAGGTGGAATGGAGCTTCCTCGCCGCCATCGCGGTGGGTATGCTCGCCGCAGTCTTTGGCGCCTCCTCCATCCTCCACTCCTTCGTGGAGAACCAAGTCTCCGCCTCCCGTGCCCTCTTCATGGGCATGGTGACAGTCTCCATCGTGGTGCCGGTGCTCATGATGAGCACCAAGTTCCGCGCCCCCAATATCATCGCCTTCCTCGTGGCGGCGGCCGCCGTTTTCTTCATCACCGGCTACACCTCCACCCCGGTAGAGAACCCGCCGCTCTACGTGGTCTTCCTCGCCGCCATGGTGGCCATCTGCGCGCTGATCCTGCCGGGTATCTCCGGCTCCCTCATCCTGCTGACGCTGGGCCTGTACCAGTACGTCATCGGCGCGGTATCTGATCGCAACATGCTCACCCTGGGTGTCTTCGCCCTCGGCGCGCTGTGTGGCCTCGCGCTCTTTGTCAAGGCCCTGAACTACCTGCTGGATAACCACCGCGACGCCACCCTGGCCGCCATGGCCGGCTTTATGGTCGGCTCCCTGCGCGCCCTGTGGCCCTGGGGCGATCACCAAGACGCCTCCACCCCCACCATCCTGCTGCTCTTCCTGCTGGGCGCGGCCATTGTCGGCATCTTTGTCTACTTCGACGCGCGTAAGTCCCATGCGTACGAGGAGAAGCACGCATGAAACGAGCACTCATCGGCGTGCTCGGCGCATGCACCCTCCTGAGCGGCTGCGTGACCAACACGGAATCCGCCATGCCCGAGGGCTGGCAGGAACCCAACGTGGAGGAGGTCCCAGAGATCGCCGCCATGTACGAGGACAACGACGGCGCACTGACCGTGGGCACCAACCCGCCCTTTGCGCCCATGCAGTTCAAGGACAATGACGGGGCCCTCGTCGGCGTCGAGATGGACCTCGCGAACGCGGTCGCTCAAGTCCTCGGCCTGGAATTCCGCCCCATGGAGCAGGATTTCTCCATGATCCTGCCCGCGGTCCAGTCCGGGCAGATCGACATGGGCGGCTCAGGCTTTGCCGATAACGAGGAGCGCCGCAAGAATTTCGACTTCGTGGACCACCTCTACGCAGGCATCCAGTGGGTCGAGCGCACCGACGGCGCCCGCCCAGTGGATCCGGACAACCCCTGCGGCCTGACCGTCTCCGTGCAGCGCACCACCGTCTCCGAGACCGAAGACGTGCTGCCCAAGCGCGATGCCTGCGACGGCGACCTCACCGTCCTCTCCTACGACACGCAGGACAACGCCTCCCTGGCTGTACTTATGGGGCGCGCCGACGCCTTCTCCGCCGACTCCCCCGTCGCGGCCTGGGCCATCGACCGCTCCAAGGGAAAGATGCGCACCGTCGGCGAGATGTTCGACGCCTCGCCCTACGGCTTCGCGGTGCCCAAGGGCTCCGAGCTGGGCCCGGCGGTGGCCGCGGCGCTTCAACACCTCATCGACATCGGCGAGTACCAACGCATCATGCAACAGTGGGGCATCAAGGATGGCCTCATCGACGAAGCTCTGATCAATGAAAGGCCCATCAATGGCTAGCCACACTCCTGAAAAGATCGAAGCACGCCCGCTGCGTCACCCGTGGCGCTGGACGTTCGCGGTCCTGCTGCTCCTGCTGGCCGCGTGGTTCATCATCTCCTCCGCGCGCAACGAGGCCTTTGGCTGGGGCACCTATTTCCAGTACCTCTTTGACACCCGCATCGCCACGGCTGCGCTGCACACCATCGCAATCACCATCCTGGCGATGATCATCGGCGTCGTCGGCGGCGCCCTGCTCGCCGTCATGCGCATGTCCCCCAACCCGGTGCTGGGTGGCGTGGCCTGGGTCTTCCTCTGGGTGTTCCGCGGTACCCCGGTCTACGTCCAGCTGGTGTTCTGGGGCCTGCTGTCTGCCCTCTACCAATCCATCAACCTGGGCTTCACGGAGATTTCCCTGAGCACTGTGCTCACCAACGCCTTCCTGCTGGCCGTGCTGGGCCTGGGCCTCAACGAGGCCGCCTACATGGCCGAGATCGTGCGCTCGGGCATCTCCTCGGTGCCGGAGGGCCAGAAAGAAGCTTCCACGGCCCTGGGCATGGGCTGGTGGATGACCATGCGCCGCACCGTCTTGCCGCAGGCCATGCGCATCATCATCCCGCCCACCGGCAACGAGTTCATCTCCTTGCTCAAGACCTCCTCCTTGGTGGTGGCTATCCCCTACACCGAGGAGATCTTTGGCCGCGCCACGGACATCTCCGCCGCGCTTTTCGAGCCGATCCCACTGCTCATGGTCGCCGCCACCTGGTACCTGGTGATCACCTCGCTGCTCATGGTGGGCCAGTACTTCCTGGAGCGCCGCTTCGAGCGCGGCGCCACCCGTGAGCTCACCGCGCGTCAGCTCGCCTCGCTTGCCGACGCCGAAGGAACCATTCCCCGCAACGTCTCTGTCATCCCGGAGGGAAAGAACTAAATGCCTACTCCTATGATTTCGGCGCACAACGTGCACAAGTCCTTCGGCAACCTCGACGTGCTCAAGGGCATCGACCTCGAGGTCATGCCGGGTGAGGTGGCCTGCTTGCTGGGTCCCTCCGGCTCCGGCAAGTCCACCTTCCTGCGCTGCTGCAACCACCTGGAGAAGGTGACGGCTGGCCGCCTCTACGTGGACGGCGAGCTCATCGGCTTCCGCGAGCGCAACGGCGTGCTCTACGAGATTTCGGAGAAGGAAGCCGCCGCCCAGCGCCAGGACATCGGCATGGTCTTCCAGTCCTTCAACCTCTTTTCCCACCGCACGGTGCTGGAAAACATCATTGAGGCCCCCATCCAGGTCAAGAAGCAGGACCCGGAGGTCGCACGCGAGAAGGCCATGGTCCTCCTAGAGAAGGTCGGCCTGGCGCACAAGGCGGACGCCTACCCGGTGCAGCTCTCCGGCGGCCAGCAGCAGCGCGTGGCCATCGCACGCGCGGTAGCCATGGAGCCCAAACTCATGCTGTTCGACGAGCCCACCTCCGCCCTCGACCCCGAGCTGGTGGGCGAGGTGCTGCGCGTCATGAAGGAACTGGCCGCCGAGGGGATGACCATGCTCGTGGTCACCCACGAGATCGGCTTTGCCCGCGAGGTGGCGGACAAAATCTTCTTCATGGACGGCGGCACCGTGCTCGAGGCCGGCACGCCGGAGCAGGTCCTGGATCACCCGCAGCACCAGCGCACCAAGGACTTTTTGGCCTCGCTGCTCTAAGAAGCCTTGGAACATAAAAAGAGAGGAACCACATGGTTCCTCTCTTTGTCAGATCACAAGCTACCGTGTCACATCACAAGCTATTCAGGCTCAGCCTCAGTATCCGTTGCTTCAGCGTCGGTGTCTTGAGAGCCAGTGGCTGGAGCGTCGCTCGCTTCAGCCTCAGCTTCGGCGCCTTCGCCCTCAACCGGTGCGGACATGGGGTTGTCTGCGGACTGGGATTGGATGACGTCATCAAGCACGGCGTGGATGTAGGGCGCTGCCTGGTGGTTGGAGTACTCCGAGGCCAGCTCCACGCCCTCCACCAGAGCGGTGGCGTTGGGCACGTCCTCGTTGAAGAGGATCTCCCACACAGCCACGCGCATGATGGCGCGGTCGACGGCCGGGATGCGGTGCAGCTCCCACTCCTCGGAAAGGAAGCGGGCAATGGCCTCATCGATGGCGTCGAGCTCCTCGGCCGCGCCCTGCACGATCGCCTTGGTGTAGTCCGCGATGGGGGCGACACCATTGTTGGGATCGGCGGACAGGGAGATGCGATCCTCGACGATGGCGACGGGATCCACATCGCGAGTCTCGGCCTCGAAGAGGATGTCGGCCGCGCGACGACGAGCGCGGTAGCGGGCCGTGTGCCGCTTATAGTTCGGTTCAGCCATGCTTAGTTGTTCACGCGAGACAGGTACTCGCCGGTGCGAGTATCGATCTTGAGGACGTTGCCAATCTCGATGAAGAGCGGGACCTGGATCTCGGCGCCGGTCTCCAGGGTGGCCGGCTTGGTGCCGCCGGAGGAGCGATCACCCTGCAGGCCCGGCTCGGTGTGCTCCACCTTGAGATCCACGGAGATGGGCAGCTCACCGAAGAGAGCCTCGCCCTCGTGGAAGGAGACCTGAACGCGCATGTTCTCTAGCAGGAACTTGCCTGCCTCGCCGAACTTCTCGTAGGGCAGCTCGTACTGCTCGAAGGTCTTGTCATCCATGACCACGTAGTTCTGTCCGTCGTCGTAGAGGTAGGTCATGTCGCGGCGGTCGACGGTGGCGGTCTCCACCTTCACACCAGCGTTGAAGGTCTTGTCGGTGACCTTGCCGGAGACGACGTCCTTGAGCTTGGTGCGCACGAAGGCGGGGCCCTTGCCTGGCTTCACGTGCTGGAACTCCACGATCTGCTGGAGCTTGTTGTCGATCTTGAGAACGAGGCCGTTCTTGAAATCGGTGGTATCTGCCATGGATGAATCTCCTGGAAAACAGTGTGAAACTAACGTTGAAAACAGTCACTAAGTGTAGCGTATGCGCCGCTATCACTGCGACACGCCCCCGGCGAAACGGGGGCGTCGTGCCGCCGGTGACGGCCTAGAGGATCTGCAGTTCCTTTGGGTACGGAGTGATGATCTTCGGCGCGCCTGAGGTGATGATGAGGGTGTCCTCGATGCGCACGCCACCCTTGCCCGGAACGTAGATGCCCGGCTCGATGGTGAGCGTCATGTTCTCCGCCAACTCGCCGGTGCCGGTCGTGGCGGCGGACGGGCCCTCGTGCACGTCAAGGCCCACGCCGTGGCCGGTGGAATGCACGAAGTACTCGCCGTAGCCGGCCTCGGTGATGACGTCACGGCACGCCTTGTCCACCTCCACCAGCGGAGTGCCCGGCACCGACGCCTTGACGCCAGCCAGCTGGGCACGCAAGACCACGTCGTAGATCTCGCGGCTGAACTCGGAGGGCTCGCCCACCGCGAAGGTGCGGGTGCAGTCCGAATTGAAGCCGCGCAGGTGAGCGCCGAAGTCGATGGTGACGAGGTCGCCGTCCTCGATCACACGGTCATCCGCGCCGTGGTGCGGCTTGGCGGAGTTGGGGCCAGAGGCCACGATGGTGTCGAAGCTCACGCGCTCCGAGCCCAGCGTGCGCATGCGGTACTCAAGGTCTGCCGCCACCTGGCGCTCGGTGCGCCCCGCGGCCAGCTCGCCGGCGGAGATGAGGCCGGACAGGGCGTCGTCAGCCAGGTGCGCCAGCTCCTCCAGGCGGGTGAGCTCCAGGGTGTCCTTGATGAGGCGTATCTTCTCAATGACGCCGCTGATGGGCACCAGGGTCACGCCCTCCGGCGCGGCCTCCTCCAGCTTGGCCAGCTGGCTCACGGAGACGTAATCCGCCTCGTAGCCCACGCGCAGCGGGCCTTCGACGCGCTTGAGTAGCTCCGGGCCCACTGCCCTGCCCAGGATCGCCTCGATGTCCGGGACCTCCTCGGCGATCTGGGTGGTGTAGCGCCCGTCGGTGGCCATGAGCGCGGAGTGATCCTTGCGCAGCAGCAGGCCGCCGTTGGAACCGGAGAAACCAGAGAGGTAGCGCACGTGCACGAGGTGGGTCACCACCACTGCGTCGATGCGCTGCGCGGCCAGCTCCGAGGCGAGCTTGCGGCGGCGGTTGTTGAAGCGGGTATCGGCCATAGCCATGTCCGTGTCCTCTCTGTTGTGGCGGTTCTTCTGTTGTCCCAGCCCGGTTGCACCAGCCTGGGGTGATCAGCGTTTGTCCATCATATACCCAGGAAATAGCGCAGCGCTGCGATATAGCCGTAGCTTCCCAGGCCGGCGATAACGCCCCGGGCGATGGGGCTGAGGTAGGAGTGCTGGCGGAAGGGCTCGCGGGCGTGCACGTTGGAGATGTGCACCTCGACGAAGCCGGGGCCGTCGGCGACCTCCGCGAGGGCGTCGCGCAGCGCCACCGAGGTGTGCGTAAAGCCGCCCGGGTTGATGATGACCGGCCAGCCGGCATCGGCCGCCTCGTGCACCTTCTCGATGAGCTCGCCCTCGTGGTTGGATTGGAAGAACTCCACCTCTTGGCCCTGGGCGGCCGCGCGCACCTCGGCCTCGATGTCCGCCAAGGTCTGCGAGCCGTAGACCTCCGGCTGGCGCTTGCCCAGCCGGTTGAGGTTAGGGCCGTTGAGAACCACAATCTTTAAACCGTTCTGCATACCGTTTTCCTCATTTCTCTTTTCCTCACTTCTCTGCTGCCAATCCTGTGGGCTGGCCGCGCTACTGGGAAATCGCGGCGTAGGCCGCGCGCAGCTCCTCCTCGGTGGCGTCGGCAATGCGGGTGGTCTCCCCCACGCCGGTTAGCGCTACGAAGCGGATGTGGCCGTCGCGGTTCTTCTTGTCGCGGCGCATTCCCTCGTAGAGCTCCTCAAAGTGCCCGGCCTCGTAGGTGGTGGGTAGCCCCACGGACTCGAGAATCTGGCGGTGGGCGCCCAGCAACGTGGCGCCGATGAGGCCGCGCGCATGGGCGAGGTGGGCGATGAACATCATGCCCACAGCTACCGCGTTGCCGTGGCGCCAGGTGTAGTGCTCCCGCAGCTCCACGGCGTGGCCGAAGGTGTGCCCGTAGTTCAGGGTCTCGCGCAGGCCGGCCTCCTTGAGGTCCTCACTAACCACCCGGGCCTTCACCGCGATAGATCGCTGGATGAGCTCCGGCAGCTCGCCGTCTGGATCAAGGCAGGCAGCAGGATCCGCGAGGTATTTCTCGATGATCACGGGGTCGTGAATGAAGCCGGTCTTGATGATCTCCGCGGAGCCAGCGACGATCTCCTCGCTGGGCAGAGTGGTGAGGCGGTCGATGTCTACGAAGACGGAGTCCGGCTCATGGAAGGCACCCACCAGGTTCTTACCGGCGGCGGTGTTGATGCCGGTTTTGCCGCCCACGGCGGCGTCCACCATGGCCAGCAGTGTGGTGGGCACCTGGATGACCTTGATGCCGCGCATCCACGTGGCAGCGGCGAAGCCAGCCAGGTCCGTGGTGGCGCCGCCGCCGAGGCCCACGAGGGCGTCGCGGCGGCCGAACTCGGCCGCTCCGAGGCGACCCCACACTCCAGACAGCACGCCCAGCTGCTTAGCTTCTTCGGCGTCGGGCACCCGCAGCAGCTCGACGTGGAGGCCGCGGGCGCGGGCTTCGTCGGCCAGCTGGCGCGCCGCGGCGGCCAGCGGTGGCTGGTGCACGATGCCCAGCTTGCGCGCGCCGATGCTGCGCACGCGGTCCGCGATGCTCGCGGTGAGGTTGCGGCCGATAGTGACCTCGTAGGGCGCGGGCCCGTTAACCGGGATGTTCATGGGCGAGCCTTTCTCAGCGTTAGGTTTGCTGTCAGTGTGGCTGGTTGATATGTCTCAGAGGTTATCCAGGAAGCCCAGAACTTCGCCGACCACCTGCTGCGGGCTGCGGGTGCCGGTGTGCACCTTGAAGTCCGCGACCTCCAGGTAGAGCGGGCGGCGCCGCTGCAGTAGCGCGGTGTAGTGGGCCAGCGGATCCTCGGCCGCGAGCACGGGGCGGTTGCTATCGCCCGCAGTACGCGAGACACCCTCCTCCGCGGTGATGTCCAAAAACACCACCGGGTGGGCGGCCAGCAGCTCGCGGACGGAATCGGTGAGCACGGCACCGCCGCCCAGGCTGACCACCGCGCCCGAGGCAAGCGCCTGCTCCACCTTGGTGGCCTCCAGCTCACGGAACTTATCCTCCCCGAGCTCGCTGAAGACCTCCCCACAGGGCTTGCCCTGGTCCTCCTCAATGAGTAGATCCGTGTCTACCACCTGGCAGTTGAGAGCGTGGCCGAGGCGGCGGCCGATGGTGGACTTGCCGGAGCCGGGCGGGCCGACGAGCACAACACGAGGTGTCATTGCGCGCTCCAATCAAGGCGCTCGGCCACGTACTGCTGGTACGCGGCGATGTTTCGCTTAGTCTCCTCCACGCTATCGCCACCGAATTTATCCAGCACAGCGCGCGCGAGCACGAGCGCCACCATGGCCTCGGCCACCACGCCGGCGGCCGGAACCGCGCACACATCGGAGCGCTGATGGATGGCGGTGGCGGCGGAGCCATCGGCCATGTCCACGGTCTTCAGCGCGCGCGGCACGGTGGAGATCGGCTTCATCGCCGCGCGCAGGCGCAGGGGCTGGCCGTTGGTCATGCCGCCCTCCAGGCCACCGGCGCGGTTGGTGCTGCGCGTCACGCCCTCCTCGGTGCGCACTATCTCGTCATGGGCCTCCGAGCCGCGGCGGCGGGCCTCCTCGAAACCGTCGCCCACCTCGACGCCCTTGATGGCCTGGATACCCATGAGGGCGGCGGCCAGTTGCGCGTCGAGGCGATCCTCGCCGGAGATGTGCGAGCCCAGGCCGATGGGCAGGCCGTCGACGATCACCTCGACGATGCCGCCCAAGGTATCGCCCTGCTTCTTCGCGGTTTCGATCTCGCGGATCATGGACTCCTCCGCGCCCTTATCAAAGGCGCGCACCGGGGAGGCGTCGATGGCCTCGATGTCTGCGGCGCTGGGCAAGGGGCCTTCATAAAGCTCGGAGGCACCGATCGATACCACGTGGGAGATGACCTCCACGCCAAGGGTCTCGCGCAGGAAGTTGCGGGCCACGGTGGCGGCGGCCACGCGGGCGGCGGTCTCGCGCGCCGAGGAGCGCTCCAGGATCGGGCGGGCCTCGCTGTGGCCGTACTTGATCATGCCGGAGAAATCCGCGTGACCTGGGCGCGGCCGGGTCAGGGCGGCGCCGCGGCCGGAGGCCATGGCCTTGGCCACTTCCGCGTCCTCCATATCAAGAGCGTGCGGGGACATGATGGTTGTCCACTTGGGCCACTCAGAGTTACCGATCATGATGGCGATCGGGCTGCCCAGCGTCTTGCCGTGGCGAATACCGGCGAGCAGGGTGAGCTCATCAGCTTCAAACTTCATGCGGGCACCGCGGCCGTAGCCAAGGCGGCGGCGAGAAAGCTGGGTGGCAATATCCTCTTGAGAAACGGAGACCCCGGCGGGCATGCGCTCGAGCATGGCAATGAGCGCCTGGCCGTGGGATTCACCTGCAGTAGTCCAACGAAGCATGCGGACAATTATCGCATGACAGCCTCGGCGGCGGGCGCAGTAGGCGCGACTGGCTTTCCCGGATCACACCAACTCGGGGTAGAGCGCCATCACCACCCCGGCCGAAAGCAGCATCCCCGGCCCATGGGCGGGGCGCTTATCCCTGCTCGCGGCCGCCCAGAGAACCGTGCTTAACGACGCCCCCATCATCGCCACCAGCACCCCCATCACCCCGGCCACGTGGGCTGTCCACATGCCCAAAGGCAACGCGAGCTTGATATCGCCGCCACCGAGTCCACGCGAGAACAGCGCGTAGGCGCCCACCCAGATAAGCCCCGGCAGGCTCCACCAGACCAGTGAGATGGCGCCGGCCGGAAGCGTCAGACAGTTGGGTAGCCGCTTGAAACGAAGATCGTAGAGAATGAGCGCGCTGCCCCACGCCAGAAACAGAATTACCCCCATAGGGGGCAGAGTAGCGCTCATGCGGAGCGCGCGCTCGCTAAGCGGGCTTAGAGCTCCACCGAGTCCTCGAGCGCAGCGCGCATCTTCTCGCGCGGGGCCGGGTGACCGGTGAACTGCTCGAACTGCGAGAAGGACTGGCAGGCCAGCATGACGTGGCCCCCGACGGTGCGGTAGCCGTCCGCGGCGGCGTACGTGGTCAGCGGGGTGGGCCAGGGATCGTAGATGACGTCAAAGACCGGGGCGTGCGCCAGACCGAAGAGATGGCCCTCCAGCGCGGCGGAAGGGACGGTGGAGACCACGAGGTCCGCCGCGTAGGAGAGCTCCGAGAGCTCATCGGTGAAGGAGGCACCATGCAGGTGGATCCCGAGGGCATCGGCAAGCGGGGCAAGCTCGGACAGACGGTCGGTGCGGTTGAGCACGGTGACCTCGGTGACCCCGCGCTGGGCCAGGCCCCACAGCACCGGGCGGGCCGTGCCGCCAGCGCCGATGAGCAGTGCACTCGAGGCGGTCTTCTCCCCCAGCAGCTCCGCCAAGGCCCCGGCCACGCCCTCGGTGTCAGTGTTGTCCGCGCGCCAGCCCACCTCGGTGCGCACCAGGGTGTTGGCTGAGCCGATGAGCTGGGCGCGCTCGGTGACCTCGGTGGCGTACTCGAGCGCCTGGAACTTGAGGGGCATTGTCACGGAAAAGCCGCGGAAGTCCTCCGGAGCGGAGTCCACGAAGGCGGCGAGATCGGTGACATCGAAGGCGGTGTACTCCCAATCCTTAAGGCCCAGGGCCTCGTAGCCGGCGGTGTGCAGGACCGGGGACAGCGAGTGCGAGATGGGGCTTCCCAGGACGGCGGCGCGAGGCATCTAGTTCTCCCCGCGCTGACTGTTGAGGATGCCGGAACGGATGGCGTCATCGACGTTGTCGAGGTGCTCGTCGTAGTTGTCGGTGAACACGGTGGTGCCGTTCTCATCGACGGTGGCGAAGAAGAGCCAGTTGCCCTCGGCCGGGGACTCCATCGCGCGGATGGCTTCCTCGGAGGGAGAGGCAATGGGAGTCTCCGGCAGCCCCTCCTTGGAGTAGGTATTCCACGGCGTCTCGCGCCCACGGTCCTCGTCCGTGGTGGCCAGCTCCACATCCGCGAGGTCGTAGTTGACCGTGGAATCCAGCTCCAGGCGCATGGGCTTGTCCAAGCGGTTGAGGATCACGCGGGCAACCTTGGGAAACTCGCCGGCCGGGGCCTCACGCTCCACCAGCGAGGCCGCGGTGAGCAGCTCGTAGGGCGAGAGGTGAATGGCTGCGGCGCGGTCCACGATGCCGGTGTCGTTGTACTTCTTGGCCGAGCGCGTGATGAGATCCGTGAGGATGTCCTGGGCGTCCATGTTGGGATCCAGAACGTACTTGCCCGGGGCGATCAGCCCCTCGAGGCGCTTAGGATCCTCGCCGCGCGCACGGATCTTCTCTACGGCCCATTCGGGGGCGCCGAGCTCGGCCGGGTCCACGGTGGAGGCGACCTTCTCCAGCTCTTCCTTGGACACGCACTTGCCGTCCTGGCAGGAGACTTGGGAGATTTGGGAGAAGATGCCGAAGCGGACGTCGCCGCCGACCACCTTGACATCGGAAAGCGTGGCGCCGCCCTGCACGTCGAGCAGGTCAACCATGTTGGACTCATCGAGCAGCGCCTCCACGGCGGACTTGGCGCTCATCTCCTCCTGCAGGCGGTAGAAGCCGGGCTGAATGCTACCGGCGCGCGGGTTGGAGTTGGCCGCCGAGGTAAAGGCGTCGGCCGTCTTGACCACGTTCTTCTCCGCCAGGGCCGGAGCCAACTCGCCCATGGAGGAGCCCTCGGGCACCTCGACGAGCTGGGTCACGCCGTTGCCGGTGCCCTCGTAGTCCAAGTTTCCTCCTCCGCCCAGCAAGCGGAAGCCAATGTAGCCCAACGCGCCCACAATGAGCAGGATCGAGGCAAGCAGGACCGAGAGGCCACGCTGGCGGCGCTTTACGTACTTGGGTTCCATCGAAAGGCCGATGCGTGGATTGTTACGGCTCACGTACTTCGTCTCCTTGGGTTGAAGGCTCGTGCTCTTTGAGCGCAATGCGGCGCGCATCTAGCCAGGATTGCAAAATTTCTACGGCGGCGGCTTGGTCAATAAACGCCCGGCCCTTGCGTTCGGACACGCCCGAGGCCCGCAGCGCCGCGGAGGCCACCACGGTGGTCAAACGCTCATCGGCCATGCGAACGGGTACCATCGTGTCACCTTTGGCCAGCCGGCGGCGGATGCGAAACGCAATTTCCTTGGCGTGTTTCACGCTCTTGGAGCCGTTGCCCTGCAAATCGCGGGGCAGGCCCACCACCACCTCAACGGCCTGGTACTGCTCGATGAGCTCGAGCAACCTGTCGATGTCCGCCTTGTCCTGGTCCTTAAAACCGGTCTCCCGCGGCACCGTTTCCACGGGGGTGGCCAGGTGGGCATCCCGGTCAGAGACGGCCACGCCGATGCGCACCGTGCCCACGTCAAGCCCTAGGCGGCGGCCGGGGCCTGGATCCTCAAAGCCTGGCGTGTCTGGTGTCAGGGCCATCCATGACCTTTCTTCTCGCGAACGGACAACGGGTTACGCCGATCATAGCGCCGCGGCCATCGTGCCACGGCGCAGTAGGCGTATAGACTTTCAGGCTAGGCCTTCTGCAGCGCCTCGCGCACGGCGGCGAAGGCGGACTGCAGCCCCTCCGGCTGGGAACCAGAGCCCTGGGCCATATCCGGCTTGCCGCCGCCCTTGCCCTCGACGTAGCCGGCGATGAGCTTGACCATCTCTCCAGCCTTGATGCCGCGCTCGTTGGCGGCCTTGGTGGCGCCCACGATGAACGGCAGCTTCGAGCCCTCGTTCTCCGAGGCCAGCACGATCACGGCCGGGGCATCGCCCACGCGGGCCTTGAGATCGGAGGCCAGGGTGCGCAGGTCCCCGCCGTTGATACCGTTGGCCAGGCGCACGGCGATGAACTGGATTCCGTTGACGTCCTCGGCGCGCGAAAGCATCTCGCCCGCCTGGCTCATGAGCTGCGCCTTGTGCAGATCCGCAATCTGCTTCTCCGCGGCCTTGAGCTTCTCCGTGAGCTGGGCGATGCGCTCCGGCAGGTCCTCGGACTGCACCTTGAGCTCGCGGGAAACGCCCTCCACCAGGGCCGCCTCCTTGGAGTAGTAACGGAAGGCGTCCATGCCGGAGTAGGCCTCGATGCGGCGAGCGCCGGAGCCCACGGAGGACTCCCCCAGCACGGAAACCGGGCCGATCTCCGCGGTGTTGGACACGTGGGTGCCACCACAGAGTTCGATGGAGAAGGGCCCACCCATCTCCACTACGCGGACCTGGGAGCCGTAGTTCTCGCCGAAGAGGGCCATCGCGCCCATCTCCTTGGCCTTGTCCAGGGAGGTCTCGATGGTGTTGACGGCAAAGTGAGCGTCCACGGCCTGGTTGGTGATCAGCGCGATCTCCTCCAGCTGCTCCGGGGTGAGCTGCTCCGTGTAGTTGAAGTCGAAGCGCAGGTAGCCCGGGCGGTTCAAGGAGCCAGCCTGGACTGCGGTGGGGCCGAGCACTTGGCGCAGAGCGGCGTGGATAAGGTGGGTAGCCGAGTGCGCCTGCACGGCGCCGTGGCGCCACTGCTCGTCGACGGCCGCGGTGACCGAGGAGCCCAGGTGCAGCCCGCCGGAGGTCACAGTGGCCTTGTGCACCCACAGCTTCTTGCCGATCTTCTGCACGTCGCCCACCTCGAGGAGGGTGTCGCCGGCCAGGATGCGGCCGCGGTCAGCGGTCTGGCCACCGGCCTCCGCGTAGAGCGGGGACTGATCGAGGATGACCTCGACGGTATCGCCGGCAGAGACCTCCTCCACCTTCTCCCCATCGCGGACCAAACCGATGACGGTGGCATCGGACTCGAGGGTCTCGTAGCCGGTGAAGAGGGTCGGGTGGTTATCCACCCACTCGCGGTAGAGGGAAAGATCCGCGTGCCCGTGCTTCTTGGCCTGGTTATCGGCCTTGGCGCGGCGGCGTTGCTCTCCCATGGCCTTGTCGAAGCCCTCCATGTCCACGTCCAGGCCGGCCTCGGCGGCCATCTCCAGGGTGAGATCGATGGGGAAACCGTAGGTATCATGCAGCTCGAAGGCCTTGGTTCCCGGCAGGATCTTGGCACCGGCCTTAGCGTCAGCACCGGCGGCGTCCTTGATTTCGGCCACGGCCTCGTCGAAGAGCTTGGTGCCGGACTCCAGGGTCTTGAGGAAGGCCTTCTCCTCGTTGACCGCCACGCGCAGGATGCGCTCGCGGTTCTCGGCGATCTCCGGGTAGGAGGGGGTCATGGTGTCCATGATGGTGTTCATGAAGCGCTCCATGGTGGCGCCGGTAGCACCTAGCAGGCGGGCGGAGCGGATGATGCGGCGCAGCAGGCGGCGCAGGATGTAGCCGCGGCCCTCGTTGCCCGGGGTCACGCCGTCAAGGATGAGCATCATGCCGGTGCGGGAGTGATCCGCGATGACGCGGAAGCGCACGAGGTCCTCGTGCGGGGCCTCCGGCAGGTACTTCACGCCGGTGAGCTCCTCGGTGACGTCGATGACTGGGCGCAGCAGGTCGGTCTCGTAGACGTTATCCACGTCCTGCAAGATGCAGGCCACGCGCTCGATGCCCATGCCAGTATCGATGTTCTTCTTCGGCAGCGGGCCGAGGATCTCAAAGTTGCCCTTGCCGATACCCTCACCGCGCTCGTTCTGCATGAAGACCAGGTTCCAGATCTCCATGTAGCGGTTGTCATCGGCAATTGGGCCGCCCTCCTTGCCGTACTCCGGGCCGCGATCGTAGTAGATCTCCGAGCACGGACCGCAGGGGCCCGGAATGCCCATGGACCAGTAGTTATCTTCCATGCCCAGGCGCTGGATGCGCTCGCGCGGGATGCCGATCTTCTCGTGCCAGATGTCGGCGGCCTCGTCGTCATCGAGGTAGACGGTCACCCACAGGTGCTCGGGATCGAGGCCGAAGCCGCCGTCGTCCAGCGAGCCGGTGAGCAGCTCCCAGGCGTGGGTGATGGCGCCTTCCTTAAAGTACTGGCCAAAGGAGAAGTTGCCCGCCATCTGGAAGAAGGTGTTGTGGCGGGTGGTAATGCCCACCTCTTCGATATCGAGGGTGCGCACGCACTTCTGAATGGAGGTGGCAGTGCCGTTGGCAAAAGGCGGGGTCTGCTGGCCCAGGAAGTAGGGCTTGAAGGGAACCATGCCGGCGTTGACAAACAGCAGGTTCGGGTCATCCAGGATCAGCGACGCGCTGGGGACGGCCTCGTGGCCGGCCTTGACAAAGTGCTGGGTAAAGCGTTCCCGGATCTCATGAGTCTTCACGAGCTAAAAGTCCTTCACTAATTTGGCGGTGTATATCGACGACTTACATTACCCGCCTGGAGCCTGCTGAACGACGCCGACCCCTAATGATGTTGCGCAACCTGCCGAGGTACTCATAAATCCGCTTCTCCGCACCGTGGTCCGTGGGCTCGTAGTAGAGCGCGCCCTGCAACTCATCCGGCAGGTACTGCTGCTCCACCACGCCGCGTGGATCATCGTGGGGGTACTTGTAGCCCACGGCGTTGCCCAGCTTCTTTGCCCCCTCGTAGTGGCCGTCGCGCAGGTGGCTGGGCACGTGCCCAATCTTGCCTGCCCTGATATCCGCCTGGGCGGCGTCGATGGCGGAGATCACGGAGTTGGATTTCGGCGCGGTGGCCAGGTGGATGGTGGCCTGGGCCAGCGGGATGCGGGCTTCCGGCAAGCCCAACATGGCCGAGGCCTGCGCAGCGGCCACCGCCGTCGGCAGCGCGGTGGGATCGGCCATGCCGATGTCCTCCGAGGCGTGAATCATCAGCCGCCGCGCTATGAAGCGGGGATCCTCGCCTGCCTCGATCATGCGCGCTAGGTAGTGGAGGGCGGCGTCGACATCCGAGCCGCGGATGGACTTGATGAAGGCGGAGACAACGTCGTAGTGCTGATCCCCGTCGCGGTCATAGCGCACCACCGCGCGGTTGACGTTGTCCACGATGATCTGCGGGGTGAGCTCGCCGCCATCCGGCACGGCCTCGGCGGCGGCCTCGAGGTAGGTCAGCGTGCGGCGGGCATCTCCCCCGGCCAGCAAAACCAGCTGATCCAGCGCCTCCTCGCTGGCGGTGATGCGCCCGCCCAGTCCCCTTTCGCTCTCCAACGCGCGCGAGGCGAGGGTCTTGAGGTCGGAATCATCCAGCGAGTTGAGCTGCAGCAGCAGCGAGCGCGAAAGCAGCGGCGAGACCACTGAGAAGGAGGGGTTTTCCGTCGTGGCCGCCACAAGGAGCACCGTACGGTTTTCCACCGCGGCCAGAAGCGCGTCCTGCTGAGTCTTGGAAAAACGGTGCACCTCGTCGATGAAGAGCACGGTGCGCCGACCGTGGATGAGCTCCTGGCGCGCGTGGGTGATCACCTCGCGCACCTGCTTGACCCCGGAGTCTAGGGCGGAGAGCCCCACGAAGTTCTGCCCCATGGTCTTGGCGATGAGCGAGGCAATGGTGGTCTTGCCGGTGCCGGGCGGGCCGTAAAGGATGACGGAGGCCTCGCCCGAGCCCTCGATGAGGCGGCGCAGCGGTTTGCCCGGCTCGAGCAGGTGGCGTTGGCCCACGACCTCCTCTAGGGACTGCGGGCGCATCCGCGCGGCCAAGGGGGATCCGGCATGGGTGGCAAAGATGTCCTGGCCCGTGGCGGGGCCGAAGCCTGCCTCCCCGCCTGCGCCCGAGCCCGCCTCGCGGCCACCCGCCGCTGGGCCGAAGAGTGCGTCCTGGGACATTAGTGCTCCCGCAGGCGCTCGGCGACGTCGCGAGCAAAGACCGCCACGGGCGCGAAGTCCTCGTTGGTGCTGTGGGCGGCGTAGCGCGCCAGGGCCTCGAAGGTCTCGAAGAGATCGCGGCGGATGAGTGCTTCGTCCTCGCTAAAGGGCCCGCTCTCGGCGGAGCGCAGGAGGGATTCGCGCGGGTTGTGCTCGACGTCGGCCTCCCCGCGGGCCAGGGCCACCACGCCCTCCACCCCACCGGCAAACATGGTGGTCACGCTGGACAGTGCCCAGCCGATGAGGCAGGAGACCACAAGCTCGTGGACGACGTCATCATCCGCAAAGCGCGGCCACACGTCCACCACCTTGCGCTGCCAGGCCTGCACGAAGACTTCCGCTTCCTCGTCCGTGATGGGGCGGGAGAAAAGGAACTGCGGGAAGCCGGCGATCACACAGGCCACGTCGAAGCCGACGTTGCGGAAGCCCGCCCACTCGTAGTCAAGGAAGGTCAGCGTCTGCCCGGCAATGATGTTATCGGGCGAGAGATCGAAGGGCGTAAAGGCGCGGTTGTGCCCGGAGCTTAGGGAGTGCTTGGCCTTGAGCGCGAGCTCATCGAAGCCGACTGGGGCCTTCAGGCCGGCCGCGGCCAGGATGTCGATGCCGAAGTTGATCGAGCTCTGCAGCGACTTATCGCGCACCGCCTGATCCTCGGCGTACTCGGGGGCCTGGCGCAGCTGGCGCTGCAGCAGGACCTCGTAGTCGCTCTCGCGCCCGGCGGTGCCGGCGTGCATCTGGCCCAGCGCTCCGCCAAGCCGGCGCAGCAGGTCCTGGCGCTCGCGCTCATCGGCGCGCGCGAGGGTATCGGCCAAGGTGTCGCCGTCGCCGGCGTCGGAAAGCACGAGGATACGCTTGTCGATGTCGTGGGCAAAGAGGATCGGCCCTGGACGCACCGCCTCGGGCAAGGAGGTGGTGAACTGGTAGGCCACGATCTCACGCAGCAGGGCCGCGTCATCGATGGCGTAGCCGGTGATGGGGTTGTACTTGATCACCACGGAACGGTGCGGGAGGAACGCACTGGGCGTCATGCGGGCCCGGAGCACTAGCGCGTTGCCGGAGCCGCTTAAGACTTCGACGTCGTTGAACTCGGGGTCGCCTCCGTAGCGGCGCGAGAGCATCTCCGCTGCGGCGGCAATGACCTCGTCGCGTCCTAGTACGTTGTCCACTTTCATTAGCCTTTCTGGGCCCGCGCGCGGCGCGCTGTCCTCATGCTAAAGCGGGGCAGACTGCTGCCCGGTGTGGGTTATGAACCTGGGGTGGCTCCTCACCATGGGCTTCTACCCCGCTTTCTGTGTTCTTCACCAGCATTCTCCCACCACCGCCGGTTGCTGGCGGTACCGGTGTTGGCTGCGCCGGTGTTACTGAGCGGCCTCGGCCTTCTGCTCAGTCTTGGCCTCGGCCTTTTTCTCGGCCTTCTTCTCCGGCTTGAAGTCCACACCGGTCTCCTTGCGTTGCGCGGCCGGGATGGTGCCGGGGGCGTCGGTCAGCGGGTCAACGCCGCCGCCGGACTTCGGGAAGGCGATGACGTCGCGGATAGAGTCAAAGCCGCCGAGCAGGGAGACGATGCGGTCCCAGCCGAAGGCGATGCCGCCGTGCGGCGGGGCGCCGAACTGGAAGGCGTCGAGCAGGAAGCCGAACTTCTCCTGTGCCTCTTCCTCGCCGATACCCATCACGTCGAAGACGCGCTTTTGCACATCCTGATCGTGGATACGGATGGAGCCACCGCCGATCTCGTTGCCGTTGCACACGATGTCGTAGGCGTAGGCCAGGGCCTCACCCGGCTCCTTATCGAAGGTATCCAGGTATTCCGGCTTCGGGGAGGTAAAGGCGTGGTGGACGGCGGTCCACTTCGAGTGGCCCAGGGCCACGTCGCCGGAAGCGGTAGCCTCGGCAGCAGGCTCGAAGAGCGGGGCGTCAACCACCCAGGTGAAGGCCCAGTCGCCGTCCTTGATGAGGTCCAGCTTCTTGGCAATCTCACCGCGGGCAGCGCCCAGCAGCGCGCGGGAGGACTTGGTCTCGCCGGCGGCAAAGAAGATGCAATCGCCCGGCTTGGCGCCCACGTGAGCGGCGATGCCCTCGCGCTCGGCGTCGGTGATGTTCTTGGCCACCGGGCCGGAGAGCTCGCCGTCCTCGCCCACCAGGATGTAGGCCAGGCCCTTGGCGCCGCGCTGCTTTGCCCACTCCTGCCAGGCGTCGAGCTGGCGACGCGGCTGGGAGGCGCCTCCCTCCATGACCACGGCACCGACGTACTCGTTCTGGAAGACGCGGAAGGTGGTGTCCTTAAAGAACTCGGTGCACTCTACAATCTTGATGTCGAAGCGCAGATCCGGCTTGTCCGAGCCGTAGTACTTCATGGCGTCGGCGTAGGTCATGCGCGGGATCGGGGTGCTGATTTCGTAGCCGATGAGCTTCCACAGCTCCACGAGGATCTCCTCAGCCAGCGCGATGACGTCATCCTGGTCCACGAAGGACATCTCGACGTCGAGCTGGGTGAACTCCGGCTGGCGGTCAGCGCGGAAGTCCTCGTCGCGGTAGCAGCGAGCAATCTGGTAGTAGCGCTCCATGCCCGCGACCATGAGCAGCTGCTTGAACAGCTGCGGGGACTGCGGCAGGGCATACCAGGTGCCCGGCTTGAGGCGGGCCGGCACGAGGAAGTCGCGCGCGCCCTCCGGGGTGGAGCGGGTCAGGGTCGGGGTCTCGATCTCGGTGAAGTCGTGCGCATCGAGTACGCGGCGGGCTGCGCGGTTGGCGGCGGAGCGCAGGCGCAGGGCGTTGGCCTGCTGCTCGCGGCGCAGGTCCAGGTAGCGGTACTTCAGGCGGGTCTCCTCACCCACCTCGCCGGAGGCCGAGGGATCGTCAATCTGGAAGGGCAGCGCTGCGGACTTGTTGAGCACCTCAAGCTCGGTGACGTTGACCTCAATCTCACCGGAGGCGAGGTTCGGGTTGGCGGAGCCCTCCGGGCGGGCTTCCACCACACCGGTGACCTTGATGCAGTATTCGGAGCGCAGGTCGTGGGCGCGCTCGGCCACCTCGGACTCGCGGAAAACCACCTGGGCGATGCCGGAGCGATCGCGCAGATCGATAAAGATCACGCCACCGTGGTCACGGCGGCGCGAGACCCAACCGGTCAACGTGACGGTTTCGCCGGCCATCTCCTTGCGGAGCTCACCTGCCAAATGGGTACGCAGCACTGTTGTTCAATCCCTTCTACATTGTGACGCTTGTGCACGACACGCCTCGCGTAAACAGCGCGCGCCGACGGGCACAAGAACATGAACGGCCCAAGTCTACCGCCCCTACCCCCAACCGGACACGATGAGGCGCGGCTTGTGTTTCCTTGATCCCCCACCGGCTCCTGCATCCCCGGGGTGTCCTGCACTTATGGCATCATTTGAGCCATGACGTTCAATGAAGGCGCACACTTTGATAGCAACCGCGCCCGCTCCGGCGGCAGCGGCGGCCGCGGCGGCATCCTCGCAGCTGGCGGCGGCATCGGCACCGTGGTCCTCGTGGGGCTCTTCCTGCTGCTCGGCGGAAGCCTCTCCGAGTTGGGGCAGCTGCTCGGCTCCCAGGACCAGTCCCAACTGCCCGCGGGCTCGGAGGGTACGGGCGAGGAATTCGCCCACTGCCAAACGGCGGCTGACGGCAACAAGTACGACGACTGCCGCGTCATGTTCGCCGCCGAGTCCGTGGACCAGGTCTGGGCACAGGAGCTACCCAAGCAGGCCGGCATCGAGTACACCGAGCCGGGCCTGATCATCTTCCACAACACCACCACCTCTGGCTGCGGCCAGGCCTCCGCTGCCACCGGCCCCTTCTATTGCCCGGCCGACGAGTCCGCGTACTTCGACACCGCCTTCTTTGACCAGATGCGCTCCTTCGGCGCGGAGAACGCCCCGCTGGCGCAGATGTACATCGTGGCCCACGAGTTTGGCCACCACATCCAGCAGCTGGAGGGTACCCTGGGACTGTCCAACTACAACCAGCCCGGCGCGGATTCCAACGCGGTGAAGATCGAGCTGCAGGCCGATTGCTACGCGGGCATCTGGGCGCACTTTGCCGACGAGGAGGCCAACGGCGAGGCGGCCAAGCTGGAGACCATCACCGATGAGCAGGCGCGCACAGCCATCGACACCGCGCGTGCCGTGGGCGATGACAACATCCAGCGACGCTCTGGCGGCGAGGTTCGCCCGGATCAGTGGACTCACGGCTCCTCCGCTGACCGCGCGGAGGCCTTCGCCACCGGTTTCAACACTGGCTCGATGGCCCAGTGCGATTACCTGGGCCGGGGCGTGTACTCCTAAACCACGAGTAGTTATCAGCCCCCAGCGGCAGCGCAGCGTGCAGATTCCGCTGCAGAGTTTCGCCTAAGTTTTCCTTGACTGCTACGCAGTGTTCACGGGCATGTCACTTCGCCTTCTTAAGGTTTCGGGGTCCTCCCTCTAGGGAGAACGCATTTGTTTAGAAAATTTGCGAATCCTGGCTTCGGAATAGGCGCCACGCGCTGAGCTTTCTCTTTCTCGGCTCAGCGGGCGGTGCACGGCGCCGAATCTGCGAAAGGACTGACCCTGTGAGTACTACTACAGAATCATTGCCGGATCTTGAGGCGATCAACGGCAAGAACAATGACTGGATTTGGCACGCGGTCTTTAGCGCGCTGACCGCGGTCACCCTCGTGGCCTTCATTATCTGGGGCAACGGCTACGTCGACCCCAGCGCCAACAAGTACCTGTTGGTCACCGCCATCATCTTCGCCATTTTCATGGCCTTCAACATCGGCGGCAATGACGTGGCCAACTCCTTCGGCACGTCCGTCGGCGCGGGCACGCTGTCCATGAAGCAGGCGCTCATGGTCGCCGCCATCTTCGAGGTCTCCGGTGCTGTGCTGGCCGGCGGCGAGGTCACCGATACGGTGCGTTCCGGCATCGTGGATCTCAACGCCATTGACGGCCTCGATCCGATGGAGTTTGTCTACATCATGATGGCCTCCCTGCTGGGTGCGGCCATCTGGCTGCTGGTGGCCACCCGCATGGGTTGGCCGGTGTCTACAACCCACTCCATCGTCGGCGGTATCGTCGGCGCCGCCCTGACCGTCGGCTTCATCACCGGCAAGGGCGGCTGGGACATGGTGCAGTGGAGCGAGATTGGCACCATCGCCATCTCCTGGGTTCTCTCCCCTGTCCTCGGCGGCGGCGTGGCCTTCCTGCTCTTTAGGTGGATTAAGAAGTCCATTCTGGTCTACAACGAGGCCGCCGATGAGCGCCTGCGTGAGATCAAGACCCGCCGCGCTAACCTGCGCACCGAGCACAAGAACCGCTTCGAGCGCATGTCCGAGCTCAAGCAGATCTCCTACACCAACGCCATGGCTCGCGACGCCGCCCTGGTCACCGAGGAGGACTACGACCCCAACGCGCTGGAGTCCGAGTACTACCGCGATCTGCACGAGATCAACAAGGATCTGGATGATGTCCACGCTCACCGCGCTCTGGAGAGCTGGGTTCCGCTGCTCGCCGCATTCGGCGCCATCATTATTTCCGCGATGATGCTCTTTAAGGGCCTGAAGAACACCGGCCTGAGCTTCTCCACCCTGCAGAACCTCCTCGTCATGGGCATGGTGGGTGCTGCGGTGTGGATGGCCGTGTTCATCTTCGCCCGCTCCCTCAAGAAGCACTCCCTGCAGCGCTCCACCTTCCTTCTCTTCTCCTGGATGCAGGTCTTTACCGCCTCCGCCTTCGCGTTCTCCCACGGCTCCAACGACATTGCTAACGCCATTGGCCCGTTTGTGGCCGTCATCGACGTGCTGAAGAATGGCGCCATCTCTGAGGAGGCCAGCGTTCCGATGGCCGTCATGGTGGCTATGGGCATCGCCCTGATTTCCGGCCTGTGGTTCATCGGCCGCTTCGTGATCCAGACCGTCGGCTCTGGCCTGACGGAGATGCACCCCTCCTCCGGCTTCGCCGCCGAGCTTTCTGCCGCCGGCGTGGTCATGGCCGCGTCCCTGCTGGGCCTGCCCGTCTCCTCCACCCACATCCTCATTGGTGCGGTGCTCGGCGTGGGCATTGTCAACCGCGCAGCCAACTGGAACCTCATGAAGCCCATCGCTCTGGCGTGGGTCATCACCCTCCCGGCGGCGGCCATCATCGCCTCCATCACGGTGTCCGTCCTGCGCGTCGTCTTCTAGGACGCCTCGCCGCTCAGCGCCCTCAACGGCACCCACCCGCGCGCCGCGCGGTCTGGCCCGGAGCACGTGCTCCCCAGCCCAGACCCCGGCGCGCTTTTGCGTGCTGCCACCTGGGTGGAATACTCCCTTAGCCTGTATTGTTGACATGTCATGGAAACGCCGGAATGCTGGCGGACGAAGCAGAACACCAGAAAAGAAAGACAGGGACACCACATGCAATTTGGAATCTTCACCATCGGTGACGTCACCGTCGATCCCACCACGGGCAAGGCCCCCACCGAGGCCGAGCGCATCGAGTCCATGACCCAGATCGCGCTCAAGGCGGAGGAAGTGGGCCTGGATGTCTTCGCCACCGGCGAGCACCACAACCCACCCTTCGTGCCCTCCTCGCCCACCACGCACCTTGCCTACATCGCGGCGAAGACCAAGGACCTCATCCTGTCCACGTCCACCACGCTGATCACCACCAATGACCCGCTAAAGATCGCCGAGGACTACGCCTTCCTGCAGCACCTAGCCGGGGGCCGCGTGGACCTCATGATGGGCCGCGGCAACACGGGCCCCGTCTACCCCTGGTTTGGCAAAGACATCCGCCAGGGCATTCCGCTAGCGGTGGAGAACTACCACCTGCTGCGCCGCCTGTGGCGCGAGCCCGTGGTCAATTGGCAGGGCAAGTTCCGCACCCCGCTGCAGGGTTACACCTCCACTCCGGCCCCGCTCGACGGCATCCCGCCCTTTGTCTGGCACGGCTCCATCCGCTCGGTGCAGATCGCGGAGCAGGCCGCCTACTACGGCGACGGCTTCTTCCACAACAACATCTTCTGGAACAAGGAGCACACCGCGAAGATGGTGGACATCTACCGCCGCCGCTACGAGTCCTACGGCCACGGGCGCGCCGATCAGGCCATCGTGGGCCTGGGCGGGCATGTCTTCATCGGCGAGACCGAGCAGGCCGCCAAGGACTTCTTCCGCCCCTACTTCGACAATGCCCCCGTCTACGGCCACGGCCCCTCCTTGGAGGAGTTCACCGCCCAGACCCCGCTGACGGTGGGCACCGTGGAGCAGGTCATCGAGCGCACCATGCAGTTCCCCGACTGGGTGGGTGATTACCAGCGTCAGCTCTTCCTCGTCGATCACGCGGGCCTGCCCCTAGAGGTGGTGCTCAATCAGATCGAGATCCTGGGCACGCAGGTGGTCCCGGAATTGCGGCGCCGAATGGAAGCCCGCCGCCCCGATCACGTACCCTCTAACCCGCCAAGCCACGACACGTTGGCCTCGTATGCGCCGCACGCATTGGTCAACCCTGGAGAGGAGAAGTAATCCATGCGCTCACTGGTCGTCGTCACCGCCGGGCTATCCACACCCTCATCGACGCGTGCGCTTGCCGACGCCCTTTCCTCCGCCACCGTCGCCAAAGTCGGCGCCCGCGGAGAGGGAGTGGAGCTCACAGTCATCGAGCTGCGCGAGCTGGCCACCGAGCTGGCCGAGGCCATGACCAACTGGGGTGCGGCCACCCCGCAGATCGATGAGGCCAAGCGCGCGTTGTCCACTGCGGACGGGCTCATCGCCGTCACCCCGGTGTTCCAGGGCAGCTACTCCGGCCTGTTCAAGATGTTCTTTGACGTGCTGGAGCCGCGCGCCCTCGACGGGCTGCCCACGCTCATCGGCGCCACGGGCGGCTCGGCCCGCCACGCCCTCATGCTGGACTACGCGGTGCGCCCGCTGTTTAACTACCTGCACACCCGCGTGGTCCCCACCGGGGTGTTCCAGGCCACCGAGGACTTCGGCACCGCCGAGGGTGCGGAGATCGAGCGCCGCATCGCCCGCGCCGGGGAGGAGCTGGCAGACCTCATGGTGCTGCCCACCGACCGCGTCTCCGGGCTGGCCGGCCCACTAGCCGGCGAGAAGCGCGCCCGCCCCACCGGGCTCGACCTCGAGGAGGACTTCCAGCCCTTCAGCTCCCTACTCGAGGGCCACGAGGGCAGCTAAGGGAAGGCAGCCGGCGCCAGGCCGCACGCAGCCGCGCCCACAGCGCCCATGGCGCCCATCGCGGCCTGGGTCACAGCGCGCGGCGTTGAGAGAAACAACAGTGTATCTTTATGCGAGTAAAGACACACTACCCTTGGTAGCCCGCTGCTGGTACTCACTGGTAGCCCACTGGTAGCTCTCTGTCTGTTTCTCTTTTCCACACCCGTCTACCACGTACCCAGGAGGTAAGTTCTGCAATGGCCATCAGCGTGACCGACATCTTCTCCATCGGCATCGGCCCCTCCTCGTCCCACACCGTGGGCCCGATGCGTGCCGCCAAGACCTTCATCGAGAGCCTCGCCGAGCGCCCGGCCAAGGTACACACCGAGCTGCGTGGCTCCCTGTCTGCCACCGGTCGCGGCCACGGCACCGACCGCGCCGTCATCCTCGGCCTGGTCGGCTGGGATCCGCTCAGCGTGCCGATTGACGCCGAGCCGCGTGCCGACGGCTTCATCCCCACCTCCGGCCACGCCGAGGGCCCAGACGGCGCGGTGGACTACTCCATCAGCTTCAACAACAAGCCCGTGCCGGAGCACCCCAACTGCCTCATCTTCACCGCGTGGGACGCCGAGGGCAACGTGCTTGCCGAGGGTGAGGAGTACTTCTCCGTCGGCGGCGGCTTCATCCTCTCCCGAGCCGAGCTCGAGGCCAAGTTCCGCGCTGAGTCCGAGGTGCCCGCGGGCATGGCCACCGCCAACGTCGACGGTGGAGTGCCCTATCCCTTCTCCACCGGCGCGGAGCTTCTGGCCCAGTGCCGCGAGAATGAGCTCGCCGTCTGGCAGGTCGTCGAGGCCAACCAGAACGCCCTGCACAAGGAAGACGGGGGCATCGACTTCGTCAACGCCCACCTCGACCTCGTGTGGGACATCATGCGCGAATGCGTCACAGCCGGCATCGCCACCGACGGCACCCTGCCCGGCGGCCTGCACGTCTCACGCCGCGCGCCCGGCATGTACAAGCAGCTCATGGAAAAGCAGGACGATGAGAGCTGCGGCTTCTCCGCCATGGAGTGGGTCAACCTCTACGCCTTGGCCGTCAACGAGCAGAACGCCGCCGGAGGGCGCGTGATTACCGCCCCGACCAACGGCGCCTGCGGCATCATCCCCGCCGTGCTTCACTACGCGCGCGATTTCCGCCCCGATTTCACCCGCTCCGATGCCCGCCGCTTCATGCTCACCGCGGGTGCCGTGGGCATGATCATCAAGACCAACGCCTCCATCTCGGGCGCCGAGGTGGGCTGCCAGGGCGAGGTGGGCTCCGCCTCCGCCATGGCGGCGGCCGGCATGGCCGAGCTGCTGGGTGGGACCCCTGAGCAGGTGGAGAACGCCGCCGAGATTGCCCTCGAACACAACCTCGGCCTCACCTGCGACCCGGTGGGCGGGCTCGTGCAAATCCCTTGCATCGAGCGCAACGCCATCGGCGCGGTGAAGTCCATCAACGCCGCGCGCCTGGCCTGCATGGGCGAGGGCCAGCACCACGTCTCGCTGGACGACGCCGTCCAGACCATGGCCGAGACCGGCCGCGACATGCTCTCCAAGTACAAGGAGACCTCCATCGGCGGCCTGGCCAAGACCCTGGGCTTCAGCGTGACCCAGGTGGAGTGCTAGCACTCCCGCAGACTGGCGGGCGCTGAGCCCGCCCTCAGCGCCTAGAGGCGGCCCAGCACCTCTTGGCAGATAGCGTCGAGCGCGACGTCGTGCTGCTCGTGCTCGCGCAGATCCTTCAGCGCGATGGTGCCGGCCTCCAGCTCCTTGTCCCCGAGCACGAGGGCGTAGCGGGCACCGGCGCGGTCTGCGCCCTTCATCGCACCCTTGAGGCCGCGGTCTCCGTAGGCCATATCCGCGCAGACACCCGCCTGGCGCAGCTGGTTGATCACAGCTGCCATGCGGCGCTTGGCCTCCGCGCCCAGCGGCACGCCGTAGACCAGCACGCGCTGATCCACGCCCTCGAGCTCCACTCCCTCGGCCTCTAGGGCCAGGATGGCGCGATCCACGCCCAGGCCGTAGCCGATGCCGGAGAGATCCTGGCCGCCGAGCTGGGCCATGAGGCCGTCGTAGCGCCCGCCGCCGCCGATGCCGGACTGAGCGCCCAGCAGCGGGTGGACAAACTCAAAACAGGTCTTGGTGTAGTAGTCCAGTCCGCGGACCATGCGCGGGTTGATCTCGTAGGCGATGCCCATGTCATCAAGCAGGCCGGTGACCGTCTCGAAGTGCTCGCGGCACTCGGAGTTGAGGTGGTCGAGCATGAGGGGGGCGTCGACTAGCTGCTCCTGGACCTCCGGACGCTTATCGTCAAGCACGCGCAGCGGGTTGATCTCCGCGCGGCGGCGGGTTTCCTCATCCAGGTCGAGCGTGAAGAGGAAATCCTGCAGCTTCTGGCGGTAGGCCGGGCGGCACTCCTGATCGCCCAGGCTGGTGAGCTCCAGGCGGAACTTGCTCAGGCCGATCGAGCGGAAGGAGCGATCCGCCAGGGCGATGATCTCGGCGTCGAGCGCCGGATCGTCCACGCCGATGGCCTCCACGCCCACCTGCTGCAGCTGGCGGTAACGGCCGGCCTGCGGGCGTTCGTAACGGAAGAAGGGGCCGAAGTAGTTGAGCTTGACCGGCAGCTGGCCGCGGTCGAGGTTGTGCTCGATGACCGAGCGCATAACACCTGCGGTGCCCTCCGGGCGCAGGGTCACGCTGCGGTCGCCGCGGTCAGCAAAGGTGTACATCTCCTTGGAGACCACATCCGTGGACTCGCCCACGCCACGGGCGAAGAGCGCGGTGTCCTCGAAAATCGGCAGCTCGATGTGCTGGAAGCCAGCCATGTGCGCCTGATGCACGAAGGCCTGGCGGACCTTGTAAAAGGTTGCTGACTGCGGCGGTACGTAGTCCGGCACGCCCTTGGGCGCGGACAGGGCTTGAAACTGCTTCTTATCACTCACGCCCATTAGAGTACCTCCCTCAACATGGCGAGGAACGGATTAGTCGCCCTCTCCCGGCGCATCGTGCTCGTCGGGCCATGGCCGGGAAGGATGGCCAGCGAATCGTCCAGGTCCCACACCGGGCCGCGCAGCGAGCGCTGCATGGCCTGATTATCGGAGTGCTCCAGATCCGTGCGGCCGATGGAGCCTTGGAAGAGGACGTCTCCGGTTAGTGCGAAGCCCTCGCCCACCAGAATGGTGCTGCCCGGCGAGTGGCCGGGCGCGTGGTGCAGGGCGAGGCTGAGCCCGGCGACGTCGAGGGTCTCGCCGTCCGCCAGCTCACGCAGATCGGCAATGGGCAGCATGTGTTCGGCGTCGAAGAGTACCTGGGACTGCGGGGAGACCCCGGCGCCGTCGACAAGCATGAAGGCGTCCGCCGGGTGAATATAGACGGGAAGGGAGAGCTGGCGGGCCAGGTCGCCGGCCTCCCTGGTGTGGTCCAGGTGGCCGTGAGTCAATACGATGGCCTCGAAGGTCAAGCCGTGCTCCTTGCCCAGCTCGAGGACGCGCGCGGCGGCGTGCATGCCGGGATCCACGATGATGGCGCGCTTCTCATTGGCCACGATGTACGTGTTGGTCTTGTACGGGCCTGCGGCAAAGCCCAGAATCTCTACGGAACTCATACCCCACAGGGTAGAGCACAGCACAATTCAGCACGGCGCAATACAACACCGTAAAAGGCAGCACCATAGAAAGCAGCACTGGAGAAAACAGCATTGGAGAAAACAGCGCCGCCGCGCCTGCCTCAGTGGGCACGCGCGGCGGTGAGTGTTCCAGATAGAAAAGCCGCGTTATTTAAGCGCAGCTAGGGCGGCCTCGTAGTCCGGCTCGGTGCCGACCTCCGGAACCAGCTCGGTGTAGACCACCTTGTGGTCGGCATCAGTGACGATGACCGCGCGAGCCAGCAGGCCCTTGAGCGGCGAGCCCTGCAGGGTCAGGCCCAGCTTCTCACCGAAATCGGTGCGGAAGTCCGAGGCGCTGACCACGTTGTCGATGCCCTCGGCGGCGCAGAAACGCTCCTGGGCAAAGGGAAGGTCACGGGACACGGAAAGCACCACGGTGTTCTCTAGTCCCGCTGCCTTCTCATTGAAGGAGCGCAGCTGCTGGGCGCACACGCCGGTGTCCACGGAGGGGAAGAGCGAAATGACCAGGCGCTTGCCAGCGAAGTCCGCCTTGGTCACCTCCTCCAGGTCGGTGCCGACCAGGGTGAAATCAGGAAGCTCGCTGCCCACTGCGGGAAGCTCGCCTGCGGTCTCTACGTGATTGCCTTGAAACTTAGTAGTAGCCATGCCGCCCCAGACTACTGGCCGCGCGCAGCGCGCGCCACGACTCCGCCGCCGACTTGCGCCCCGTTGCGCCGCTGACGGTGGGCAAGGGGCTAGAATCGACGCGGAAAAGTTTTCGGCCCGCGTGGCCCCACCCCCATTAGTGGAGGAATTTTAGGTGTCTAACAATCAGCAACGTCTGGATGACTCACTCAGCAAGCTCGACCGCGAGCTGAAGTCCCGCGACCGCAAGGAGAAGGCCCGCCCCCTGGGTGTCGTGGCGGCCTGCCTCGTGGTGATTCTCGCCCTGGTGGGCGGCATTTGGTTCTTCAGCACCCGGGAAAACACTGAGGACGAGAAGATCCAGGCTGAGGAAAGCTCAGCCACACCGACCACCGAGGCCACCAAACCTCCTATGGCTGAGCCGCTGAGCGGCAACCGCGCCACCCCGCTGCCGGCCAGCGTCACCTGTGACTACACCGACGCCGGCCAGGCCGCCAAGGAGGTGGCAAAGCCCAACGGCAAGGACGTCTCCGCCAAGGGCACCGTCAAGGTGAACTTTGCCACCAACCAGGGCGATATCGAGATGGAGCTCGACCGCGCCGTGGCACCGTGCACTGTCAACGCGATCACGGACATGGTCAAGGCCAAGTACTACGACAATTCCATCTGCCACCGCATGACCTCCGGCGGCCTCAACGTTCTGCAGTGCGGCGACCCGACGGGCACCGGCACCGGCGGCCCAGGCTTCCAGTTTGCCAACGAGTACCCCACCGATGAGACCGATGAGGCCAACCAGCAGATGCCGCTGACTTACCCGAAGGGTTCCATCGCCATGGCCAACTCCGGCCCGGACACCAACGGCTCGCAGTTCTTCATTAACTATGAGGAGTCTCAGCTCCCGCCGCTATACACCTACTTTGGCAAGCTGACTGCCACCGGCCAGCAGACCTTGGACAAGATCGCCGCTAAGGGCGTTGAGGGTGGCACTCCGGATGGAGCTCCAGCCGAGGAGGTTCGCATTACCTCCGCCACCGTGGAGAACTAATCGCCTCCGATTAATCCAGCTTTGGTTTAATCCGCCTCTGCGTAAATTCTTAGAAATACTGCCCCGCTGCTCTCTGAGCGCGGGGCAGTTATTTATTGTTTCTTAAGAGTTTATCCTTTGTTCAACTTGGAAATTTCACCTGCAACTATGCATTGAATTCCGCTTATTCTGCGTCACATCGACACCAGTTTTCCCACCTCTAACGCGGGGAACGCGCACAACGCATGCGTGCAGCTCACGACACACAGAAGAAAACAGCACAGGGTCTTGCAAATACCCTGGCCGGGCACTAACATCTCACACGTCTTTGAATTCCCGACTTCTTAAGGATCGAACATGAAGTTCTTCTCCCGCAAGGCTCTGGTCGCCGCCGCGACCGCCGCTGCTGTTTCCTTCGGTGGCGTCTCCGTTGCTTCCGCTGAGACCGAGGCCTCCGAGCAGCCAAACACCGCGGCTACTACTGACGACACCACCAACTCTAACGAGAGCCAGGACGACGCCAACAAGGACGATTCCGAAAACCAGGACGACGCCAACAAGGACGAGTCCGACAAGAAGGACGAAGATTCCTCCTCCTCCGACAAGGGTTCCTCCATGAAGGACGTTGACCCGAAGGACATCCGCGAGTGGATCGGCGTCTTCTCCGCCGTGATCGGCGCCCTGGGCACCGTCTTCGCTCTGGTGAACAAGTACTTCAAGTAAATCACCGCCGCCTCTGAGAGCGACCAGCTCTCACCGGCCCCGGCCGTTCACTGCTGAGTGAGCGGCCTTTTCTACGGGAAAACCACTGTTCGTTGGTCTTCTCTATTCTCCCCTACACGGACTGGCTTCTTTTTAACTTAAGGATTCGACCATGAAGTTCTTCTCCCGCAAGACCCTGGTTGCTGGCGCTACCGCACTGGCCATCTCTTTCTCCGGTGTTGCAGCTGCCAACGCCGAGACCACCCCGGACAACACCAAGCAGGAGTCCTCTGCTTCCGATTTCTTCGCTGGTTCCTCTGACGAGAACGGCAAGATTTCCCCGAAGGAGATCCGCGAGTGGATCAAGATGTTCACCGACATCATCGACGCCATGGATGATGCCCTGAGCATGGCTGACAAGTACCTGATGCCAAAATAAGCATGACGCTCTGGCCGCATAAGGCCTGAAGCACGAGCCCCGGGCGCGACGTCGCGCCCGGGGCTTAGCCGTGCGCGCAGCCAGCGACTGCTGTGGCGACAGCGGCGGAATGGTCCACCCTCCCCTACTTTTGGCCGCGCTCGCTCTCGATGTGCTCGTCCATGCCGCGAATGCGCTCAGTACCCAGCACATCTTTGAACATGCCGGGATCCACGAACTGTCCGATGCGAATGACGGAGATCTGCCCCGTGGGCTCCAAGATCATCATCTGCACATCAGCGCGGCGCGCCAGGCCAGCCTTGCGGGTGGCCGAGTTGACGTCGCTGACGGTGATGTGCGCGAAGTGCATGTTCTCCTCAATCATCTCGCCGTCATAGACCAGCAACACCGGCCGGCGGTCAATGAAGCGAGACCAGCCCACGAAGCGGCGAATGGTACCAAAGGCCGCCTCCAGCAGCATGAGCGTCATGAGTCCGATAACGCCCGCGGCGAGGGTTGGCGGGTTGCCCACGATGACGCGGCCCGAGACCGCGCCGAACATAATGATGATGACGGCGTCCGAGGCCGTAATCGAGGTCAGCACCCGGGTGCCAAAGAGCTTGACCAACACCATGAACGCCACATAGATCCCCACCGTGGCAAGGACCACAATGGGGATGCGATGCGGCTCAATCGCCAGCTGGTACAAGGCTTCGCGCCCGATGAGACTGAGAGTATCCACGGGCATTCACCTTACACCCCGGCGAGGGGAAAACACCCCGGTTAACGGGGATGCGCGGGGCATCCTTATCCGTTAACCGGGGTACGGTGGCTGCGCTGGCCAGACACCAGTCGGGCGCCAGTTAGGCGCGAGCTGACCAGAGCTGACTAGATGTTGAACTGCTTGCGCAGATCCTCAATGGCCTTCTTGACCGGGGCCGGCAGCATGTCCATGTTCATGCCCACCACGGTAACCACGGCGGCCAGCGCGGCGATGACCGCGGCGGCGATGCCCAGGCCCTTGCCCACGGAGCTGCCTTCATCAGAGCTGCCCTCGGAGGAGTTGTCATTGGAAGAACCGTCAGAGGAGTCATCGCCGCCGCCGGAGTTCTCCACGCAGTTCTCGATGTCCAGAGGCAGCTGGGCCTTGGTGCCGGCATCGGTGGTGACCTTCAGCGGGGCGTCGCAGGAGATGTCCTCCGGGATAGCCAGCGTGACGGAGGCACGGCCACGCTCGCCGAAGCCCTCGTCACCCTTCTGGGCGGTCATGTCGATCTCAGACTCAGCGGAGGTCTTGCCCAGCTCCACGGTGGCGGTCCTAGCCATCGGCTCGCCCTCGGTGGAGTAGTTCAGGGAGGACAGGTCAACGCTGATCTCAGAGCCAGCCTTGAGCTCGCCCTTAACGTGGGCACCAATCTGCGCCTGTCCCTTGCGCAGCTCGGACTTGCCGGACTTGATGTAGTCAATCATGGACTGGGTGTCCATGTAGCCCACGTCGTTGCGCTCCTTGACGGCACCGGCGTTAAAGAAGCCGTCACCGCCGGCCTCGGTCTCGCTCGGAGCCAGGAAGGAGGACATCGCCACGGTGTAGTTCTTGTTCGGGTCCAGTGCCTCGCCGTTGATGGTCACGTGCTTCACGCGCTCGCCCTGCTCAGCCTTCTGGTCATAGATGACCTGGACGTTGTTGGACAGGCCCAGCGCCAGGCGCGGGCGGGACTCTCCCGGCTTCCACTGATTCTCCAGGGCGTTGATGATCTCCTGGCCGGAGACCTGCGCGGTGATGATGGAGTTGCCAAAGGGCTGGACGGCGAAGATCTCCTGGAAGGACACCTCGCCCTTCTTCAGGTCGGCGCGCACGCCGCCCGCGTTCATCACGCCGAGGTCAACCTCCTTGCCGGTCTGCTGGGACAGGGCCCAGCGCTGACCGTCAGCGATGAAGTTGTTGAGGGTGGACTCCACGCCGCGGTTGGAGCCGGACTCCTCACCCTCGTTGGAGCCGCGGAACATGGCCTCCTCGGTGGTGCCGGCGATCTTGGAGCC
The DNA here is from genome assembly GCF_030532325.1 of Corynebacterium sp. Taxonomy (GTDB): domain Bacteria; phylum Actinomycetota; class Actinomycetes; order Mycobacteriales; family Mycobacteriaceae; genus Corynebacterium. Next base: position 112,823 of record NZ_JAUNLS010000004.1, on the reverse strand, counting down.
CTCCTTGTCAGCCACGGCCTTGGCCTGGGCGACGATCTCCGCCACGGCGGCGTCATCCTCCAGCCCGGCGGCGTCCTTGCCGGTGTACTGGGCGATCTGAATCTTCTCGATCTTCTTGGTGGACTTGTTGAAGGTAATGTCGGCGTCGTTCAGCACCTTGCCGTACTCGTGGCCCTGTGCCCAGTACAGCGGCAGCTGGCCCTCGCGGGCCACCTCGCCCTGGGTCTTGTGGTGGGTATCGCCACCGAAAAGGATGTCCACGGAGTCATTGAACTTCGCGGCGAAGGCCTCAGCGTCCTCGTGGAAGAGGGCCACGACTACGTCGGCATCGCCGGAATCCTTGAGGCGCTTAGCCTCGGCGTTGGTGGCCTCCACCGGATCGGAGAACTTCACCCCCGGGGTGAGGGCGGCAGACACCTTGTTCCTGGTGTTCTCGGTGACCGTGCCCACGAAGCCCACCTTGACGCCGTTGATCTCCTTGACCACGGAGGCGTCGAGAAGCGGCTTGCCGTCCTTGGTGACGTTGGCGCCGAGGATGGGGAACTCGGACTCCTTCTCGATGCGGTTCTGCAGGTCTTCGGTGCCCTTGTCCAGCTCGTGGTTGCCCAGCGCGGAGGCGGCCAGGCCCATGGAATTGAGCGCCTGGGTGGTGTACTTGTCCTCGGAGATGGCGGAGACGTAGGCCGAGCCGCCTACGTTATCGCCGGAGGAGGTCAGCGCGTACTCCTGACCCTTGTTGACCTCCTTGACCAGGGAGGCGAGGCGGGCGGCGCCGATCTCGGTGATGGTGCCCTCCTTATCGGTGGCCTGCTCCAGGTGGCCGTGGAAGTCGGTGAAGTTACTCACCGAGATGGAGACGGACTGCTCCTGGGCAAAGGCGGGAACGCCGTTGAGGGCGGCCGCGGTGACGGTGGTAGCGGCCAGGATCTGGCCAAAGCGAGGGAAGTGCACAGAGAACTCCTGAGGGTATGAGAGTAGGAAAACGTGTACGTGCCTTTATAACGCGCACATCACAATCCCTCAGAAGTGTAGTGGGGCGCCGCCTGCGGTTTTACCCGCGCTATTCCAGGAATTCACTTTCGCGTCACCTCGGCGTCCACCGGAGGTCACCCGCTGCCCACCCGCGAGGGGGGTGGAGCTAGGCGGTCACGCGGTAGACGTCGAAGACGCCCTCGGTGTTGCGCAACGTGGTCATGAGCTGGCCCAGCTGCTTGGTATCGGAGACCGAGAAGGTAAAGCGCACCGTGGCAATGTGATCATCGCCGCGGTTGGAGGTCATGGACAGCACGTTGAGGTTCTGATCACTAAAGATGCGCGTGAGCTCAAAGAGCAGGCCCTGGCGGTCGAGCGCCTCCAGCTGCAGAGTGGCGGAGAACGCCCCGGAGGAGGACTTGCCGCCGGACCACTCCACGCGCACCATGCGCTGCGGCTCAGCCTTGAGTTTTTCAGCGTTGGTGCAGTCCGCGCGGTGCACCGAAATGCCGCCGCCGCGGGTGACAAAACCGAAGATGGCATCACCCGGCACCGGCTGGCAGCACTTGGCCAGCTTGGCCATGACATCGGGGCTGCCCTCCACCAGGATGCCCGTGCCCTTCTCGGAATCCTTGGTGTGGTGCGTGCGGGAGTTCTCCAGCTCGGAGAAGGGGGTGCGCGAGGCCAATGCGTCGACGGCGTCGTCCTGATCCCCGAACATCGCCATGAGCTGGTTGGCCACGTGCTGGGCGGAGACCTGGCCGGCGCCGATGGCGGTGTAGAGCGCGTCGACGTCGGCGTAGTGCAGCTGCTCGGCCACTTGCTTCATCGACGTCGCAGTGAACAGCCTGTGCATGGGCAGCCCACCGCGCTGCACCTCGTGGGCCAGGGCATCGCGGCCCATCTCCAAGTGCTCCTCGCGGCGCTCCTTGGCAAACCACTGGCGCACCTTGGCTTTGGCGCGCGGGGAAACCAGGAAATCCTGCCAATCCCGCGAGGGCCCGGCGTTGGGGTCCTTGGAGGTAAAGATCTCCACCTTGTCGCCGGACTTCAGCTTGGACTCCAGCGCCACCAGCTTGCCGTTGACCTTCGCGCCGATGCAGCGGTGGCCCACCTCCGTGTGCACGGCGTAGGCAAAATCCACCGGGGTGGAGCCGGCGGGCAGGTTGACCACGTCTCCCTTGGGCGTAAAGGCGAAGATCTGCTTGGCGGTGAGGTCGTAGCGCAGCGAGTCTAGGAACTCGTTGGGATCGGCGGCCTCCTTCTGCCAGTCGAGCAGCTGGCGCATCCACGCCATCTGGTCCACTTCCTCCTGGTGGCCAGAGTTCTTGCCCTTGGTCTCCTTGTAGCGCCAGTGCGCAGCCACACCGAACTCGGCGTTGTAGTGCATCTCGTGGGTGCGCACCTGCACCTCGAGGGTGGAGCCTCCCTCCGCAATCACCGTGGTGTGCAGGGACTGGTACACGCCGAAGCGCGGGGAGGAAATGTAGTCCTTGAAGCGCCCCGGCAGCGCCTGGTAGAGCGAGTGCACCACGCCGATGGCCGCGTAGCAGGAGTTGATGTCATCCACGAGGATGCGGATGCCCACCAGATCGAAGATCTCGTTAAAGTCGCGGCCACGCACCATCATCTTCTGATAGATGGACCAGTAGTGCTTCGGCCGGCCCATGACCTCGGCCTCGATGCCATTGTCCCGTAGGGCCTGGGTGACCTGCTCCTTGATTTCTTTCAGCGCCCTGTCGCGCGAGGGTGCGCGGTCAGCCACCATGCGCACGATCTCGTCGTACTTCTTCGGGTAAAGGATGGCAAAGGAGAGATCCTCCAGCTCCCACTTGACGTTGGCCATGCCCAGGCGGTGGGCCAGCGGCGCGATGACGTCGAGGGTCTGGCGGGCCTTCTTCGCCTGCTTCTCCGGCGGCAGGAAGCGCATAGTGCGCATGTTGTGCAGGCGGTCAGCAACCTTGATCACCAGCACGCGCGGGTCGGTGGCCATGGCCACAATCATCTTGCGGATGGTCTCCGCCTCCGCCGCCGCGCCGAGGGCGACCTTGTCGAGCTTGGTGACGCCGTCGACAAGCCGGGCCACCTCCGGGCCGAAGTCCCGGGTGAGATCCTCTAGGGAGTAGTCGGTGTCCTCCACGGTGTCGTGCAGCAGCGCCGCGACGATGGTGGTGGTGTCCATGCCGATCTCCGCGGCGATGGTGGCCACGGCCAGCGGGTGGGTGATGTAGGGCTCGCCGGACTTGCGGTACACGCCCGCGTGCAGGCGCTCGGCGGTGTCGTAGGCCTTGTTGAGCAGTTCGGCGTCCGCCTTGGGGTGGAACTGCCGGTGGATCGACATGAGGGGATCGAGCACCGGGTTGATCTTGACCCGGCCGCCGGTCAGCGACCTCGCCAGGCGCGCCGACATGCTGCGCATACCGCTGGGCCGACGCATCACCTTCTCCGACTTGTCCACCTTGTCAGCAGTCACGGCTCGCCCTCCTGTTCTTGATGAATTCTTAAGCTTAGTCGCTAGCCCCAGCCTGATTGAGCACAATGAGCGGAATATCGTCCAGGCGCTCGCGCCCGGACAGCCCCTGGACCTCCAGTACCACGACATTGCCCACCACGCTGGCTCCGGCTTCCTCCAACAGCATGCGGGCGCCGTGAAGGGTGCCACCGGTGGCGAGGACGTCGTCGACAAGCACCACGCGCTTGCCCTCAATGTCGATGCCGTTGGCCGGGATCTCCAGTGCCGCGGTGCCGTACTCCAGCTCGTACTCCTGGGTGAGCACCGGCGGGGGCAACTTGCCCTTCTTACGGATGGCCAGAATGCCCAGGCCCATCTTGTAGGCCACGGCTGAGCCCAGCAGGAAACCGCGCGCGTCCAGCCCGCCGATTACCTCCGCGCCCATCTCCTCGCAGGCGTGGGCGAGGCCGTCGACGACGGCGTGGAAGGAGCCGGCGTCTGCCAGCACCGGCGTGAGATCCTCAAAGAGGATGCCCTCCTCGGGGAAGTCGGGGACCAGACGCACGTTGTTCTTCAGAGCTTCGGCGGCGGCGTTGTAAATCTCACTCACGAATAATCCTTCTTCTTCATGTGTAGTCGGGTGTCTCGTACTCGGGCCAGCTAGCTGACTCCAACGCTCCAGCGGTCCATATTCCACCCGATTCCAGCAGGTCCAGTGTAGGGGACGACGCCCTGCACGTCCCTATCAACGATGAACGCGCGTGGCTGGGCGGCGACGGGAATGGAAGGAATCTCCTCCCACAGCGCTTCCTCCCGGGCGCGGATGGCACCCAGCTGGGAGATACTGGGCTCGGGCGCGGGGTACTCGCTAAGCGGATCCACCGGGCCGAGGAAGGCATCAACGGTGGGCATTGCGGTGACAGGATCCATTTCCAGGTAGTGCTGGGACATGTACTCCGCGGACTCGTCCACCACGGTAATTCCCACTGGCTCGCAGGTCCGCGCGATCTCGGCCACCATGGCCGCGTAGCGCTGATCCGGGCCAAGGTAGCCGATCCGGATGGTGCTGCCGGCGAGATCCGCAGCAGCCTGCGGATCAGCCTTCTCATGGGCCTGGCTTATCGACGCCAACCTCTCCCCCAGCGGATCCCCCTGCCGCAGGGTGCGCAGGTAGAGCGGCGGCACCGTGATGCCGGACGCTCGGGAGGAGATCTCCGCGAGCTTCGCCTGGTCCACGCAGTGGCTGAAGGCCTCGCGCGCCCACTGCTGCGCGAAGATACCGGACTCCGAGAGCGTCAGGGTCTCCGTAAGCGCGCCCACGTAGTCATCGACCTCGAAGGGATTATCTGCGGCGTTGCGGTTAAACCACTGCGGCGAGGTGCTCGCAGCGTCCACCACGCGAAGCCCGCCACGGCGGTTGAGCTCCGCTGCATCTGCGGTGTTGGGCCAGACCACGATGGTGTCCAACTCGGGTTGGTCGCCGTCGTACTCGGGGTTTGCCTTGAGCACGACCTCCCCGGCATCACCGATGTGGTCGATGACAAAGGGCCCGTAGGAGACCTGCAGCTCTGGGTCGAACTCGCCCGCCGCGGTAGAAAAACCGTAGCGCCACTCGCGAGCGACCTCCTCCAGCAGGGCGCTGTCCTGCATGGAGAGGGCGTCGTTCAGCTCCTCCATGCTCATGCCCGCCTTGCGGGCCAAGGCGTGGGCGGGCATAACGGTGCCGGGGCCAAAGAGGTAACGCCAGCGCTGGCCGCCGTCCTCGGAAAAACTCACGGTGAAGGTCTTGCTATTAGGGGCGCAGTCGAAGCTGGTGATCTCCTGGGTCAACGGCAGGTGGGAGCCAAAGTCCGCGCTCATCACCCCAGCGGTAAACGCCAGGAGGAAGTCATCGCAGGTCACCGGGACGCCGTCGGAAAAACGCGCTTTCTCGCTCAGCGTGTAGCCCACGCGCAGGCCGGGATGCTCGGGGTTGGCGGGCAGCACCTCGGTAAGCACGAGGTCGGAGTTGGGGATGATCTGGCCTGCCGGGCCGGGCAGGTACACGGCCGGGTACAGGCGGGTGGACAGCTGCGCTGCGCCCGTGGCCGCGCCGAAGGAGGTGCCCGCGTTGGTGGTGGCCAGGCGGGTGTTGACCATGTAGCCAAAGGCCTCGGCGTTGCGCTTGCTGTTTTTGCCCGCGCCGGATTCGCCTTCCCCGCCGCACGCGCTGAGCACGGCAACGGCGGCTACCAGCAGCAGGGCAAGCAGCGTGCGAATCGGGTGCCGAGCACCCACACTGCGTGGCTGAAGCAATATCCTCTCCGTCCCTACAACTGTGCCTTTAGCGTCCCGGGCGCCAGGATGCGCCGGTGGAGGAGGAACGCGTGGGCTCCTCGCCCTCTGATTCCTTGCGGGCCGGGGAGACCACCACGCGCTCGCCGGCGGTGCCCTCCTCGTCCTCGGTCGTGGAATCGCTGCTTGCCTCCTCGCCGTTTTGGGCGCGGCGGTAGGCCGCCACGGAGGCGTTGTGGTGCTTGATGGACTTGCGGCTGTTGGCAATACTCACCAGCAGCGGGGTGGCCAGGAAGAGCGAGGAGAAGATGCCCTCGATAACGCCAATGAACTGGATGAGCGCCAGATCGCGCAGCGTACCGATGCCCATGAGCCAGATGGCCACGATGAACAGCGCGATGATCGGCAGCGCGGAGATGATGGAGGTGGAAATCGAGCGCATCACCGTCTGGTTGATGGCCAGGTTCGCCATCTCCCCGTAGGTGTGCTTGCGCTGGCCCTCGATGCCCTCGGTGTTCTCGTTGACCTTGTCAAAGACGATGACCGAGTCATAGATGGAGAAGGTCAGCACGGTGAGCAGACCGATGATCACCGCCGGGGACACCTCGAGGCCGAAGAGCGCGTAGATGCCGGCGATGAGGACGCCGTCAATAATCAGCGCCCCAATCGCGGCCACGGCCATGTCGCGCTGCAGGCGGATGGCCACGTACACGGAGGCCGCCACCAGGAAGACCACCATGGCCAGGATCATGCGCTGGGTAATGCTCGAGCCCCAGGACTCGGAGATGGTAGAGGAACCGATGGCATCCGGGGAGGCCTTGCCGGTGTCATCCTTGACGTCGTAGGTCTCGAAGATGGCCTCGCGGGCGGCGTCGACCTGCTCCTGGCTCAGGCGCTCGGAGGTGATCTCCAGGGTGCGGGAATCGCCGGCGCCTACGATCTGCACCATCTCCGGCTCGACGTCCGTGGCCTCCTGGAAGGTCTCCCCGACCTCCTCGGTGACCAGCTCGCCAGCCGGCATGGCCAGCTTGGTGCCGCCCTCGAAGTCCAGGGAAAGGTTGAAGCCGCGCACGGCGATGGCCAGGACGGCCACCAGCAGCAGGCCCGCGGTGATGCGGTACCACAGCTTGGTCTTGCCAATGAAGTCGTAGCCGCCTTCGTCCTCGTAGAGGCGGTCAATGCGCGAAATCTTACGCGTGGTGGTCGTGCTCTCAGTAGTCGAAGCAGCCATGGTTAGTTCTCCTCATCCGATGCAGACGTGGCCGGAACGGGGGTCTCCGCCTTGCGATCCTGTGCGCTGCTGGCCGCAGCGTAGTAGCCGCGCTCGCGGCGCTCCTCCACCAGGTTGTAGATGCCGCCCAGGCCGTTCATGGACGGCTTGGCGTAGGCCGGGCGGCGGCTGACCAGCTGCATGAGCGGGGCCATGATGAGGAAGGAGACGACGAGATCGAAGACAGTGGTCAGACCCATGGTGAAGGCGAAGCCCTTGACCTCACCGATGGACAGGAAGTAGACGATGACCGAGCCAATGAGCGTAACGGCGTTACCGGTGACGATGGTCGCGCGCGAGCGCTCCCAGGCCTTCTGGGCCGCCGAGCGGAAGGTTCTGCCCTCCAGCAACTCGTCCTTGATGCGCTCGTAGTAGACCACGAAGGAGTCGGCGGTAGCGCCCACGCCGATGACCAGACCGGCCATGCCGGAAAGATCCAAGGAGTAGCCAATCCAGCGGCCCAGGAGCACCAAAGCGCCGTAGGTGAGCACGCCCGCGGTCACCAGGGTGAACAGCGAGACCCAGGCCAGCGCGCGGAAGTAGTACAGCGAGTACGCAGCCACCAGGATGAAGCCCACGATGCCCGCAATGAGCGCGGCCTTCATCGCGGCCTTACCCAGCGAGGGCGGCACGGTCTCCACGGTGCCGCCCGGCTCGCCGTTGGCGCCGGTGAAGGACAACGGCAGCGCGCCGTAGCGCAGGTTGTTAGCCAGGCTCTGGGCCTCCTCCTGGGTGAAGTCACCGGTGATTGAGGTGGCGGAGCCGACCGGGGTAGCACCCTGGATGACCGGAGCGGAGATCACGCCGGAGTCGAGCGTGATGGCGACTTGCTTCTGCAGGTTCTCCTGGGTCAGCTTGGCCCAGGTCTGGGAGCCGTTGGGGCCGTCGCCGTTACGGAAGGCGAAGGTGATTTCCATCTGGCCGGTCTGCGGGTTGAGGCCGCCGTTGATGGGGGCGTTGGTGTCAATCTCGTTACCGGTCAGGCGGGTGCCCTTGGGATCGGTAATGCCCTCCAGCAGCGGCGAGGGGCCGAGGATGTAGTTCTGCTTGCTGCTGTAGTCACAGGTGACAAAGCTCTTGGCGGGATCGTCCACGCCGGCCAGCGGGTCGGAGTCCACGTCACAGGTCCACAGAGCGGAGGCCGCCGAGAGCACCGTGGGATCCTCGGACTGGCGGTCCTTGAGCAGGATATCGGTGACCTGCTCGCGGCGCTCGGTCTTCTCCAGGGAGTTGGCTGGCTCCGGCTTGGGCTTGGCGGTCACGGTGGGGGCCTGAGACTTCTCATCGGCCGGCGCGCCCGCCTGCTGCTGGGCCTGGGCCACGGCGTCGTGCACCTGCTTGAGAGAGGCGTTGGCGTTTTCCGGCGTGATGATCCCGTACTCCACCCAGCGGTTGGCCATATCCTCGAGGGTGCCGGGCAGCTTGGCCATGTCCGGCATGGGCTGGTCTGCCACGGGGCGGAAGAGCAACTGGGAGGTCTGGCCCACCGCCTGCGCCTGGGAGGCGTCCTCGCCCGGAACGGTAATCACCAGCGTGGAGCCGTTGATGACCACTTCCGCGCCGGAGACACCCATGCCGTTGACGCGCTGTTCCAGAATAGTGCGAGCCTGCTGCAGCTGCTCCTGGGTGGGTTCCTCACCTTGGGGCACGAGCGTGACGCGGGTGCCGCCTTGCAGGTCGATGCCCAGCTTCGGGGTTGCCGATTTGCTTCCAGTAAAGAAGATGAGCACGTAAAGAAGGATGACGATGAGGCCGAAGAGCGCAATGGCACGCTTAGGCCACTGACGCTGACTGTTGCTCACAGCGCCACGTTTTGATGCGGACAAGTGGAATCTCCTGTGTTGCTAGACCAGGGCGGGTTGAGGCGCCATGAGGTGGTGCATCAGCCGCGGGATACGAGCGCAGCGAAGAAAACATGCCCCATGACGCGAGCACAATTTTTCATCGTACGTCATGGGGCATGCACTTCCTTAACGGGCCTGCAGTTTTTCCCTTAATTTAAGGTGATGTCCAGCCCGCTGTGAACTAGGCACGGGCCACGCGGGAGTGCAGAGAGGATGCAGTGGGGGTTTAGTGGCGGTTTTCGCCGGGCTCTCCCCCATCGGCGTTGGTGTCAAAGTCGCTGCCGTAGGCATCGCTGTTGCTCTCAAACGGGTCGGCCTCATCGGCGCTCGGCTGCTTGGCGACGCCCTCCTGACCCACCTGCTGGGCGCCCGGCTGCGGCTGCGCAGCCTCGACGTCCTGCGGGGTGCGCACGATGGCCATGGTGTCAAAGGTGATGAGTGAGCCGTCGGCTACGCGCAGATCCACCTCATTGCCGCGGGTGGCAGCCACCACGCCGTGCATGCCGCCGGCGGTGATGACCTTCTGGCCCGGGGTGAGGCCAGCCTGCAGTTCCTGCATGGCCTTCTGGCGCTGACGCTGCTTACGCGTGGTGAGCACCATGGGGAGAATGAACAGGACAATGAGGATGAGAATAAAAATTAAATCCATATTTCACCAGTGTGCCAGATGGACCTGACATTCTCGCATCCGCCCCTTCCTTCGCCTTCCCGCGGTCTAGAGAAGGGTGAAAGTCAGAACAGGGTCGAGCCCAGCGCGGAGTCCGGCGCCTCCAATCCGAGGTGCTGCCAGGCGGCGGCGGTGGCCACTCGGCCGCGGCCGGTGCGGGCGATCATGCCGGCGCGCACCAGGTAGGGCTCGCAGACCTCCTCCACCGTGGAGGGCTCCTCCCCCACGGCCACAGCCAGCGTGTTGACGCCCACCGGACCACCGCCGTGGCCCTTGATGAGGGCTTCGAGGACCGCGCGGTCGAGGCGATCCAAGCCGCGCTCGTCCACGTCGAAGACCTGCAGCGCTCCCTGCGCGGCCGCGAGATCGATGTGTCCGTCACCGTTGACCTCGGCGTAGTCACGTACGCGGCGCAGCAGGCGGTTAGCAATGCGCGGGGTGCCGCGCGAGCGGGAGCCGATTTCCACCGCGGCATCCTGATCGATCGAGACGTTGAGGATCGTTGCCGCGCGAGTAATCACCTTGGTGAGATCCTCGGTGCCGTAGTACTCCATCTGCGCGGTAAAGCCGAAGCGATCCCGCAGCGGCCCGGTGAGCATGCCGGCTCGGGTGGTAGCGCCCACCAGCGTAAAGGGCGGGATCTCCAGGGGAATGGAGGTCGCGCCTGGGCCCTTGCCCACGATGACGTCGATGCGGAAGTCCTCCATCGCCATGTAAAGCATCTCCTCGGCCGGGCGCGCGATGCGGTGGATCTCGTCGATGAAGAGGACGTCGCCCTCCATGAGGTTGGAGAGCATCGCCGCGAGATCGCCCGCGCGTTCCAGCGCCGGGCCCGAGGTCATGCGCAGGGAACTGCCCAGTTCCTGCGCGATGATCATGGCCATAGTGGTCTTGCCCAGGCCGGGCGGGCCAGAGAGCAAGACGTGGTCCGGGGTCACGCCGCGGTTCTTCGCGCCGTTGAGCACCAGGGAAAGCTGCTCGCGGACCTTGGGCTGGCCGATGAACTCCTCCAGCGACTTCGGGCGCAGCGAGCGCTCAATATCGTGCTCGCCTGCCTGCTCGGCTGCGTCGACGTCGGCGTTGCGCTGCAGTGGGTTGCCGGGCTGATTCAGCTGCATCCCCTCAGGGAGGGAAAACTCGGTTTTCTCAATGTCTGACATGCGTGTCTAGCCCCCTTCGTGCCCTAGCGCTTTGCTCCCAATTGTGCCAGCGCCGCACGCAGCACCACAGCGGTCTCGGCGCCGGGCTGCTCCGCCGCGGTGGCCTCCACCACGGGGCGGGCCACTTTTTCGGTGAAGCCGAGGCCCACGAGGGCCTCCACCACCTGCTCCACCACGGGGCCCGCCGCCACTGGCGTGGCCGTAGCCGGGGACTGGCCCTCCGGCGCGGCAAACGCGGCCACCTTGTCCTTGAGCTCCAGCGCTAGGCGCTCCGCCATGCGCTTGCCCACGCCCGGGATGCTCTGCAGCCGCTTGGTATCGGCCGCGGAGATGGCCTGGGCAATCTCGGTGGCGTCCAGCACAGACAGCGCGGCCACGGCAAGCTTGGGCCCCAGCCCCGAGACAGTCTGCAGGAGGTGGAACATATCGCGGTCCTCGGAGCCTGCAAACCCGTAGAGGGTCATCGAGTCCTCCTTGACCACCATGGTGGTGAGCACCGTGGCTTCCTCGCCGCGCTGCATGCGCCCGATGGTCGCCGGCGTGGCGAGCACCTTGTAGCCCACGCCCGCACACTCGATGACCACGTGGTCAAGGCCAATGCTCAGTACCGTTCCGCGCAACGATGCAATCACTGTGTAGTCCTTTGGTTCTCAATCAAACAAGTGGAGTCTGTGTCAGCTCCGGATGAACTCTGAGTGGGGGTCATTGTAGCCGCCGGTTTGCAGCCGCCTTCTTTGCCGCCGCCTTGGCCGCCGGCGAAAGTGAGTCCGTGCGCAGCGAGCGGCCTTTGACTCCGCTGGTGCGCGCGCCCGCGCCCACCCCGTGGGAGCCATCGCTACCGCTAATCCAGGCCAAGGCCGGGGCGCGCCAGCAGTGGCACACGGCCAGCGCAAGGGCATCGGCGGCATCGGCAGGCTTGGGCGGCTCACTCAGGCCCAAGATTCGAGTGATCATGGCCGTCATCTGCTTCTTATCCGCCCGCCCATTGCCGGAGACCGCCTTCTTAACCTCCGAGGGGGTGTACATGTGCACGGGTATGTCGCGCTCCGCGGCGGCGAGTACGAGCACGCCCACGGCGTGGGCCGTTTGCATCACCGTGGAGACCTCGCCGCGTTCGAAGACGCGCTCGATGGCCACCACCTGCGGCTGGTACTCATCCATCCAGTCGCGCACCGCGACGGACAGGCGCTGCAGGCGCTCACCCAGCTCCTTGTCACTGGGGGTGCGCACCACGCCAACCGCGATGGGGATCACGGAGCGGCCACGCCCGGCCTGCACCACGGACAGGCCGCAGCGCGTCAGGCCGGGGTCAATACCCATGACGCGCAAGCCTTCAAGGTTCATCGGGCCTTCCTCCGTTCTTCACAGCGTCCTCCGCTCCACAGCGTCCTCCGCTTTTTGCAGCGATAGCATGCGCCACGCCTACTCCCGTGCCATCATACACACACATGTTCTAAACTTCAGCGGGCACGAAAACGCGGCCCGCCCCCAGCTGTGGGAGAAGGCCGCATTGACCTGCCAGCTCTAGTCCTGCTCGAGCTCGGCGAGGACCTCGTCAGACAGCGACATGTTGGTGTAGACGTTCTGCACGTCGTCGGAATCCTCCAGCGCGTCGATGAGGCGGAAGATCTTGCGGGCGTCGTCAGCGCTCAGCGGAACCTCGACGGAGGCGCGGAAGTCGTTCTCGTTATCGTCGACCTCAATCTCGGCCTCAGCAAGCGCCTCCTTAACAGCCGGGACATCCGCTGGGGCGCAGACGATCTCGAACTTCTCGCCCAGATCATTGACCTCCTCAGCGCCCGCCTCGAGCACGGCCATGAGCACGTCATCCTCGCTCAGCTCGCCCTTGAGCACCAGCACGATGCCGGTACGGGTGAACATGTAGGCCACGGAGCCGGACTCACCCAGGTTGCCGCCGTTCTTGGTCATCGCGGTGCGCACGTCGGTGGCGGCGCGGTTGCGGTTATCGGTCAGGCACTCAATGAGCATGGCCACGCCGTTGGGGCCGTAGCCCTCGTACATGATGGTCTCCCAGTCGGCGCCGCCGGACTCCTCGCCGGAGCCGCGCTTGCGGGCGCGCTCGATGTTGTCGTTGGGCACCGAGGCCTTCTTGGCCTTCTTGATCATGTCATCCAGGGTCGGGTTCGCCGCCGGGTCGCCGCCGCCGGTGCGGGCCGCAACCTCGATGTTCTTGATCAGCTTGGCAAATTCCTTGCCGCGCTTGGCATCGTTGGCAGCCTTCTTGTGCTTCGTAGTTGCCCATTTGGAGTGGCCAGACATACGTTCCCTTTCCCTTTTAAGAGTGCGAAAATCTCTTGCTCAGTGTCTTGCTCAGTATACGGGGGCAGATTTTACGCCCCCGGCGCGCCCCTCTTGCTTAAGCCCCGGGGTTTTCAGCCGCTGACGCTTAGAGGTTCTGCCAGTTGCCGTGCGCGGTGGCGTCGCCAAGCTCCTTGCGCAGGTAACGCATCAGTCCCTCCTGGGTGACCAGGGCCAGCAGCTCGCCCTTTTGGGAGTGAATTTTGCCCTGCGACACACCCGTGCCGCCCTCAGCCACCGGGGAATTTTGCACGTAGAGCATCCACTCATCCGCGCGTACCGGGCGCAGGAACCAGATGGAGTGATCGAGGCTGGCCAGCTGCACCTGCTCGCCCTGATGCGGCAACAGGGCCGCGCGCAGCAGGGTCATATCAGACATGTAGGTCAGGGCTGCCTGGTGCAGGCGCTGATCCTCGCTGCCCTGCAGGCTCGCGCTGGTATTGCGGAACCACACGTGGCGAAAGCCCGCGCCGGTGGTCTCCGCTGCTTCCTCATCGCGGCCCGGCTCCGGCACCAGGCGGATGTCCCAGTCCTCCCACTCACGCAAAATGATGCGGGTGGAGTAGGGCGCGCCGCCGCCAGCCGCTGCGGCCTCGTCCGGGCTCATAACCTTAGGCATCGGGTCCTGGTGACTGGGGCCTTCGTCACCGTCCTTGTGCAGGCTCGCGGTGAGCACGAAGATAAGCTTGCCGTCCTGGTACATGCGGGCCTGGCGGGAGGAAAAAGAGCGGCCGTCGCGCAGGCGCTCCACCTCGATGCGCGCGGGCTCGGCGGCGTTACCGGGGCCCACGAAGTAGCCGTGCAGGGAGTGCACGCGCTTGCCCTCGACGGTGCGCTGGATGGCGTCGAGCGTTTGGGTCACCACCTGGCCACCGAAGGTGCGCGAAATCTTCGAGGGAACAACGGGCGCGAGGAAGCAATCCTCATCCAGCACGTCGAGGGCGGTAATTTCTTCGATGGTGGCCATGGGTAGCTCTCCTCACTGCAGAATCGATGGTTTCAGGGAGTTAACCTGACCAACCCTACTCTGCGTTCGGTCAGAAAGTGGACCATGCGTACTATAAGCGCTATGACAACGTTGACCCCGCACACGATGCACCGCGTGGCCGCCTACATCGAAACCTTCACGTGGGCCTTCCTGCTTTTGTCGATGATCCTCAAGTATTCCGGCACCACCGCCGCCGTCACCCCCATCGCCGGCGGCATCCACGGATTCGGCTTCCTGTGCTTTCTGGTCATGACCGCCCTGGTGTGGATCAACAATCGCTGGTCCCCCGGCGTGGGCATCCTGGGCCTGATTGTCTCCGCCATTCCCTTCGCCGCACTCCCCTTCGCACTGTGGGCAGACAAGCACGGCCTGCTGTCTGAGCCCTGGCACTTTCAGGACGACGCCCAGCCGGCCAGCCTCCCCGATAAGCTCCTGGCACAGGTGATTCGTCACCCCGTGCGCAGCCTCTGCGTGGCCTTGGTCATCATCGCCATCGTCTTCGCCGTCCTGCTCATCCTGGGCCCGCCCGTCGATGTTGAGTCTGCCATCAACGATGCCCGCTAAATCCCTCCGGGCCCGGCGCCGCGCTCTCCTCGAGGCACCCGGGCTCGTCTGGGCGGCATGGCTGGCCGCCCGCGCTTTCCTCATCTCTCGACTTATCAGCGATACCACCCCGGCCGGCGATCTGGCCTATTACCTGCACGGGATCTACGGCGATGACCCGCAGGCGATGACCGAGTATCCTCAGCCGGGCACGTGGCCCACGCTGTTGGTGGGGTGGCTGACCGGCAACGATATCCCCCACTTCATCGTTGCCTTCAGCGCCATGATGCTGCTTGTCGACGCCACCTTCCTCGCCCTCCTCCTTCACCTGCGCGTCACCCCCGGCGCTGTGGCGCGCAGGAGTGCGGCCGCCTGGTTCTGGGTGGCCTTCGGCACCGCCACCGGCCACGTGCTGTGGTGGCGCCTCGACCTCTTCCCCGCACTGTGCGTCGCAGCCGCAGCCGCCGTACTCACCTGCCAGCCGCGCGTGACCGCGGGGCTGCTGGCACTAGCCACCACGATGAAGCTCTGGCCGGGCGTGCTGGCCGCCGGGCTGGTGGGCCACTTCTCCCAGCGCGGCACGTGGGCGCGCCTGGCCAGCTTCGCCGGCACCCTGCTCGCCGTCTGCGCGGGCGTGGCCGCTCTGGCGGGGGTGGACAGGCTGCTTTCCCCGCTGAGCTACCAGGGGGTGCGCGGGCTGCAAATCGAATCCGTGGCCGCCAGCTGGCTGGTCTTCCAGGCCCACCGCTTCCCGCAGACCTGGCAGATCACCTATGCGCCGTCGAAGAGCTTTGAAATCAGCGGCCCCGGCGTGGAGGCCATGCTGCAGCTGAGCACCGTGGCGATGGTGCTCACCCTCTGCTTTGCGGTGGGCGTGGCACTCTACCGTTTCCTGCGCGGCGGCTGGGCTCCACGCAGCACGGCGGTGTTCTTCCTGGCCGTGATCCTCCTGCTCATTGTGTCCAATAAGGTCTTCTCCCCGCAGTACCTGGTGTGGGCAGGCCCGCTCATTGCGGTGTTGTTGGCCACCGGCTCAGGCGCAGCGAGCTGGCACGAGATGCTCATCGCGGTGGGAACCGTCGCCGCGGCCGCGTTGGGCTCCTACGTCTACCCCACCGGCTATCACGACCTCGTGCACACCGAGGCAGGCACCATGCTGCCCGCCGTGGCCCTGCTCGCCCGCAACGCGCTGGTGCTGCTGCTCGCGGTGGTCAGCCTGGCGTGGTTCATCCGCGAGGCTCGCCCGCACGGGCACTCGGCCCCGGCGCCGGTTAAGAATCGAGCTGGCTAAGCTCGAAGAACTCCGGCAGCTTCGCCGTGCCGCCCAGGCGGAAGGCCCGCACCAATGGCCGCAGGCGCAGCGCGCGGGTATCGCTCACCGCCTCGTTGTAGAAGCGGTGGGCAAGGTGGATGCGCCCTTCGGCGTCGGCAAGCATGGCGGGGCGCTCCGGAAAGTCACCAGCGGGGAAAGCCTCGTTAATAGCCGCGCTGAGCTCGCGCTCGCGCTCCGCGCGCTGCTCAAAGTTGCCCTGCACCAGGTCGGTGGCCTCGGCAGCAGCGGCCACCTCCTGCAGCTGCGGTGCCAGTGCGCCCACCACGGCAGCGCGCCGGTTGAGCGTGGCCTCCAGCTGCGCCAGTGCGGCGTCGGTGCGGATGTGCAAAGTACTAAGCCGCTGCGCGGTGAAATAGGCCCAGGCCAAAGCCACCAGGACGACGATGATGAGCACTACCCATTCGATGGCCATCTACTTCACACCCACCTTCGTGCCGTCCTGCACCGTCTCATAGACCCGCATGACCGCGGCGGCGACGTGGTCCCAATCGTAGCTGCGCGCGCGTTCCTCCCCGGCCTCCACTAGGGCGGCACGCTTCTCCGGATGATCGAGCAGATCCTGCAGCACCCGCGCCAGGTCCCGGGCATCGCGGTTGCGGAAGAGGACGCCGGCCGGGGTGGGCGAATCCACGTCGCACACCGCGGCGAAGGCCTCCAGATCAGAGGCCACCACGCTGCAGCCAGCGGCCATGGCCTCCACCAGCACGATGCCGAAGCTCTCCCCGCCGGTGTTCGGCGCGACGTAAATATCGGCCCGGCCCAAGATGGCGGCCTTCTCGGCGTCGCTGACGCGGCCCACGAACTCCACGCCCTCGACCTCCCGGGGCCGCCCGCCGCCCATGACGGTCACGCGCACGGGGCTACGCAGGTAAGTCAAGGCCTCGAGCAAGATATCCAGCCCCTTGCGGGGCTCGTCGAGGCGGCCCAGGAACACGATCTCCGGAGTCGTCTGCTCGTCGTGCCCCTCGTTCTCCCAGCGGCGGCGAGCCTGCGCGTAGACGGAGGTATCCACGCCGTTGGGGATAAGGACAGGGTCTCCGCCCAGCTGCTCCACCTGCCAGCGCCGCGCCATCTCGGAGACGGCGATGCCGCCGCGCACCTTCTCCAGCATCGGCCGCAGCACCGGCTTGGCCAGTGTGAGCACCAGTGAGCTGGAGGCCGAGGCGTGATAGGTGGCCACGATGGGCCCGGTGGCCTTCTTCAGCGCCACCATGGAGTAGCTGGGCGAGTTCGGCTCGTGGATGTGCAGCACGTCGAAGTTGCCCCGACGGATGAAACGCGTGACCATGCGTGCCACCTGCGGGCCGATGGCCAGGCGCGCCACCGAGCCGTTATAGGTAATCGGGATGGCCCTGCCCCCCTTGCACACGAAGCTGGGCAGCTCCGTAGATTCCGAGGCCGGCCCGAGCACCTCCACGTGGTGGCCCTGCTCGATGAACGCGGTGGCCAAGTCCAGGATGTGAGCTTGCACCCCGCCGGGCTCGTCAAAAGAATAGGGGCACACGATGCCAATGCGCATGGCTAGGCCTCCCCCCGCTCGGCGCGGCGACGGGCTGCGCGCTCCGCGATGTCCACGTTCCACTGCGGCTGCAGCATGTGCCAATCCGCCGGGTGGGCCTTGATGTTGGCGGCGAAGCCATCGGCCAGGCGCTGCGAAGTCTCCTGCAGGGTGGTCACCTCCACCTCGGGGCTCACGCTGTGGCCCCAGCCTTGGCCCTCAAACCAGGAGTGCACCACGTGCAGGGCGGCCCCTGTCTCGATGGCCAGCTGCGCCGGGCCCGCGGCGACGTTGGCCTCCTCCCCCATGAAGTCCACGATGATGCCCGAGCGGGTGAGGTCGCGCTCCCCCAGCAAACAGACGATGCCCCCGCCGGAGACCACCTCCTTGAGCCTGCCAAAGGGCGAGTGCTGCCCGCCGGTGAGCGGGATGACCTCGAAGCCGAGGGACTCGCGGTAGTCCACGAAGGCGTCGAAAAGCACCTCGGGCTTGAGCCTCTCTGCCACGGTGGTGAACGGGCCGCAGTGCTTGACCAGGAAGCAGCCCGCCATATCCCAGTTGCCGGTGTGCGGCAGCGCCAGGATCACCCCACGGCCCGAGGCCACAGAGGCGTCGAGGTGCTCCAGGCCCTCGACCCCGGCCTTGAGCCGCTCGTAGAGTCGCGGATCATCCTGGATGGCGGGCAGGCGGAAGGCCTCGAGCCAATAGCGCATGTAGGAGCGCATGGACTCGCGCACCAGCGCGCGCGTGACGTTGGCCGGCCCCACCACGCGCGCCAGGTTCTTGCGAAGCTGCTCCGGGCCGAGGCCGTTCTTGCTGGCCAAATCCGCGCCACGCTCGAAGAGCCACCCGGCCAGCCCCAGCGGCAGAAAGCGGACGAGCCGCCAGCCGGCCAGGTAGCCAGCGGCGGCCAAGTGTTCACGGTCGATGCGGGGCACGGGGAGGTCCTTTGCTCTTGACGCGGAAGTCTCGCGAAAGTCTACTGCAATTCCTTGCTGAACCGCGCCTTGGTGTCCTGGCGCGCTGCCTGGCGCATCCGCTGGTAAATGGTAAACAGCGAGCCCGCCGCAAGCAGCCACAGGCTGACCTCCACCGCGTAGGGAACCCCCAGGCCCTCCAGGCCGATGCCCGCCAGCCCCAAGATGAGGCGCTCTGGGCGCTCGATGAGGCCACCGACCATGGTGAAGCCGCTGGCCTCGCCGCGCGCCTTGACGTAGGAGATGACCTGCGAGGACACCAACACGATCATGCACGCCACGAAGTGCACGGGGTGGGTGTGGTCCACGTAGACCATCCAGTAGGCAATCGCCGCGAAGAGAGCGCCGTCGGTGATGCGGTCACAGGAGGCGTCGAGGGTGGCGCCGAACTTGGAGCCGCCCGTGGTCAGGCGCGCCATAGTGCCGTCGAGCATGTCGAAGGCCGCAAACACCCCGGAGAGCACGGCGGCGGCAAAGAGGTGATTGAGCGGGATGAGCACCACGGCGATGGCAATGGTGATGATCGTGCCGATGATGGTCACCATGTTCGGCGTGAGACCCAACTTCAAAAAGGTCTTGGCCACCGGCACCACGACGACGGCTGCAGGCTTGCGGCCGTGAACACTAAGCATGCGCTTCTCCTGGGATGAGGCCTTCTTCTGCCAGCTCGGCCCACCCGGCGGCCAGCAGCGAACGGGTGTCCTTGAGCAGCTGTGGCAGAACTTTCACCCCGTCAACAATAGTCATGAAGTTAGCGTCTCCCGCCCAACGCGGCACAACGTGCATGTGGAGGTGCTGACTCACAGAACCGCCCGAGGCGCGTCCCAGGTTAAACCCAACATTGACGGCGTTGGGCTGGGAGACCTTCTTGAGCACGCGGATGGCCGCCTGGCCAAAGCGGAAGAGCTCCTGGGACTCGGCCTCGCTCAGATTCTCCAGCTCGGATTCCTCGCGGTAGGGGATCACCATCATGTGACCGGCGTTGTAGGGATAGAGGTTGAGCACGCAATAGACCAGCTCGCCGCGGGCGACGATGAGCCCTTCCTCGTCGCTCATCTTCGGGATCTCCACGAAGGGATTGGAGGTGGAGGCAGAGACGTCGCCGGCGCCGCCCTCGCGCTTGATGTAGCTCATGCGGTACGGAGCCCACAGCCGCTCCAGGCGGTCCGGCGTTCCGATTCCCGTGTCGACGTACTCTGCCACTGCTTCCTCTCCCTTGGTCTGGTCTTGCCTCGTACTTCCCTGCCCTTTTCCCTGCTGCGCTAAGCCTGGGAACTTAAGCCTCGACGCGCGGGGCGATGTTCTCCTTCGAGGGCTCCTCGTTATTGCGCTCGCGCACCCACGCCTCAATGACGTTGATGGCGGTGTCCACCGGGACGCCGTTGACCTGCGAGCCATCCAGGAAGCGGAAGGAGACCGCGTTCGCCTCAACGTCGCGCTCGCCAGCCAGCAGCATAAACGGCACCTTGGCGGTGGTGTGGTTGCGGATCTTCTTCTGCATGCGATCGTCGGAGGTATCGACGTCAGCACGCAAGCCCCGCTCACGCAGCTGCTTGGTGACGCCCTCCAGGTGCGGCGAGAACGCCTCCGCCACGGGGATGCCCACCACCTGGTGCGGGGCAAGCCAGGCCGGGAAGGCGCCGGCGTAGTGCTCGAGCAGCACGCCGAAGAAGCGCTCGATGGAGCCAAACAGCGCGCGGTGGATCATGATCGGCCGCTGCTTGGTGCCGTCAGAGGCGGTGTACTCCAGCTCGAAGCGCTCCGGCAGGTTGAAGTCCAGCTGCACGGTGGACATCTGCCAGGTACGGCCGATGGCGTCGCGCGCCTGCACGGAAATCTTCGGGCCGTAGAAGGCGGCACCGGCCGGATCCGGCACCAGCTCGAGGCCGGACTTCTCCGCCACGGACTGCAGGATGGCGGTGGAGCGCTCCCAGATCTCGTCGGAGCCGACGTACTTGTTCGGGTCCTTGGTGGATAGCTCCAGGTAGAAGTCATCCAGGCCGTAATCCTTGAGCAGGGAGATGATGAACTCCAGGACCTTGGTCAGCTCCTCCTCCAGCTGCTCCGGGGTGCAGTAAATGTGGGAGTCATCCTGGGTAAAGCCGCGGGCGCGGGTCAGGCCGTGCACCACGCCGGACTTCTCGTAGCGGTAGACGGTGCCGAACTCGAAGAGGCGCAGCGGCAGCTCGCGGTAGGAGCGCCCGCGGGAGGCGAAGATGAGGTTGTGCATCGGGCAGTTCATCGGCTTGGCGTAGTAGTCCTGAGGCTGCTTGGTGCAGTTGCCGTCTGCGTCGTACTCGCCGTCGAGCTGCATGGGCGGGAACATGCCGTCTGCGTAGAAGTCCAGGTGGCCGGACTTCTTGAAGAGATCGCCCTTGGTCAGGTGCGGGGTGGTGACAAAGGAGTAGCCGTCAGCGATGTGGCGACGGCGGGAGTGCTCCTCCATCTCCATGCGCACGATAGCGCCGTTGGGGTGGAAGACCGGGAAGCCGGAGCCGATCTCCTCCGGGAAGGAGAAGAAGTCAAGCTCAGCGCCCAGGCGGCGGTGGTCACGCTTTTCCGCCTCCTCGATCATGGTCTGGTACTGCTGGAGCGCTTCCTTAGACTCGAAGGCGGTGCCGTAGATGCGCTGCAGGCCGGCCTTGGACTGGTCACCGCGCCAGTAGGCCGCGGAGGAGCGAGTCAGGGCAAAGGCCGGGATGTACTTGGTGGTGGGCAGGTGCGGGCCGCGGCAGAGATCGAACCACTCGACCTCCCCGGTGCGCGGGTTGACGTTGTCGTAGTGCGTGAGATCGCCGGCGCCCACCTCGGCCGCCTCGTCGGAGTTCGGGTCCACGTTGCCCTTGTCGCGCACGAGCTCGAGCTTGAAGGGTTCTCCGGCAAGCGCGGCCTCGGCCTCCTCGGTCGAGGCGTAGACGCGGCGCTCAAAGCGCTGTCCCGTCTTGATGATCTTCTTCATGCGCTTCTCAATGGCCTTGAGGTCCTCCGGGGTGAAGGGCTCGGCGGTCTGGAAATCGAAGTAGAAGCCGTTCTCAATGGCGGGGCCGATGCCTAGCTTGGTGCCGGGGAACTCGGCCTGCACGGCCTGGGCCATGACGTGAGCGCAGGAGTGGCGGATCACGGCGCGGCCGTCTTCCTCGCTGGCGGCCACCGGGGTGAACTCGGTGTCGGCTGCCGGGACGTGGGAGAGGTCGAAGAGGTTGCCCTCGGAGTCACGGACCACGACGACTGCTTCGGGGCCCTTGTTGGGCAGCTCGTACTCGCGCATCGCCGCACCCACCGCAGTACCGGCGGGCACCGTGATGGGGTCGTAGTTCACCGGTACCGCTGGAATCATTTCCGCCATGATTAGTTGCGCTCCTTATGCGCTCACGCACCGATCGACATACCTGGCCGACCAGTGCTCATCGAGAAAGTTACAGCGGCATAGTTTACTCTGTGTTGCCACCGATGAGCGATTCGCCCCAGTACCCGCCGCCCTCGGTGCCAGCGGGGACAAAGTACATCGCCGAGCCGATGTGCGTGATCCATTCGTTGAGCCTGTCCTGCTCGTCCAGGCGCGCCTGGATCGGCTCGAATTGCTGGGTGGGATCCTTCTGGAAGCAAATGAAGATGAGCCCGGCGTTGCTGAGCTGGTCCGGGCCGCCCGGCTCCTTGCCGGTGGGCGGCAGGTTATAGGAGAAGGGGCGGCGCAGCAGCTTCTGCTCCGGGTGGTCCTTCGGCGGGTGCGAGCGCGCGACGTGCGAGGCCGGATCGATGGCGCGCAGCCCGAACTCGTCGCGCGCGTCGAGGTCCACCGCATCGAACTCGTCGGTGCCGTGCATCGGTGCGCCGCTGTCAAGCTTGCGCCCGGTGGCAACCTCGCGCGCCTTGCGGTCGAGCATCTCCCAGGCATCCAGGTTCATGTGGATGCGGCGCACCACCATGGCGGTGCCGCCGGCGAACGCCCCCGAATCGATCCACACCTGATCGGCGAATTCCTCGTCCGTGTGCGGGTTAACAGTGCCGTCCTTCTGCCCGAAGAGGTTGCGCGGGGTCGAGCCCTTCTCGATGGTGCCGTTGGCATTGCCAAAGCCATCCTGCAGCCACGCCACCTCGGCGTAGTCGATGGCCGCGCGCACCATGTGCCGCATGACGAAGGCCGCGGTGAGCGGGTCATCGCTGCAAATCTGCAGGACCAAATCGGTTTGCCCCCACTCGGGCTGCAGCTCGTCGCGCTTGTACGCGCGGACATCCCCGAGCCACTCCGGCTTGGCAGCGCCCACCTTCCCAAAGAAAGATTCCCCCCAGCCGCAGGTCACGGTGAGGTTCGCTGGCAGGTGCGCCATCTCCGGCTCCAGGCTGCCCAGCGGGTTTTCCCCGGTGCACAAGCGGCGGGCGTCCTCGGTCCACAGGCGCATGAGGGCGCGGGCGCCGCGAGCGGCCACACCGGGCTTGAGGTTGAAGCCCACAAGGTTCACATGAGCCTGGGCCGGGGTCTGAACTCCGGCCTGGTGGGGCCCGTCGAAGGCGACGATGTCCTGCCCGATACCGCCAGCCTCGCCGCTTCCAGCATTGCCACCGCCGGCCTCACCTGGGCTGTTGCCTGGTGATGTGGCAGCAGACTTGGTGGTGTCTGCGGAGGCGCAACTGGCCAACGCAACTGCGCCGGCGGCGACCGCGCCACCCGCGAATAGCCCCCGACGACTGACAGGCTCCGTGAACCCGCTCATGTTCCCTTCCTTATAACCTCAGTTGCCTCAGTAACCTCAAGAAAACCTCACGAGCTCGCTCCTCGAGCTCAGTGCTCAAGCCCGCTCGTGCGGAGCCGGCTCCTAGTTGTCCTTTTCTCCGTGCTCCATGCCCTCCATGTCGCCGTGCTCCATCTGGTCATGGTCCATGCCCTCCATGTCGCCGTAGTTCTCGTCGCCGGCGCCCACGGAGCGCACCGGGATCTCACCGAGCTCGACCGTGGAGCCGTCGGCAAGCTCAAGCGTCACCGTGGCGGTCTCGCCGGCCATGATCGGCTCGTCCACGCCCATGAGCATGAAGTGGAAGCCGCCCGGTGCCAGCTCCAGCTCTCCGCCGGCAGGGATAGTGAAGCCGTCCTTCTTTTCCTGCATGACGCCGTCGACGACCTCGTGAGTCTGGTACTGCTTCGCCTTGACCGAAGAGGTGAAACCGGTGACGGTGATATCCTCATCGCTCTCGTTCTTCAGGGTGCCGAAGATGGCGGTCATCTCCGCATCCTTATCCATCGCGCGGATGTAGGCATCCTCGAACTCGATGGTTGCGTCATCGGAGCTGTCAGCCTTGGCTTCGCTGGACGCCGCGGCGCTCGTTGAGGCAGCGGACTCGGAAGAAGCGGTGGAATCCTGCTCGCTGTTAGAGCATGCGGCCAGGGACAGGCTCGCGATAGCGCACGCTGCCAGGACGGCGGTACGGGACTTAAACATGGACAATGCCTTTCTCGAAAGGTTTCTTAAATAATCGTTGGTGGGATTGGACTAGGACTTAGTTCTCGCTTCCCGGCCGGTGCGCCTTGGCCCAGAAGGCGACCAAGACTGCTCCGACAACGAGAATTGCGCCCGCGCCGATAATCCACTTCGCGGCGCCAGGCAGCGGATCTGCCTCCTGGGCTTCAGCGGTATCCGTGGCGGAGGCATCTGTTGAGCTGCTCTCGGCGCCGCCGGCAACGCTAAACGGGACCGAGCCGCGGGTAGCGTGCCCGTCCGAGGAGGTGATCTGGAATCCCACCTGGTAGCGGCCAGGGCCGGGGTGGACGTCTTCGGGCACATCGATGCTGAGGTCGCGACCGTCGACGACGGGATCTGCGTCAAAGAGAACCTCGTTGGTCTCGGTATCGGTGACCGCAAAGGTGTTGAAGCCCTCGCGCGGCACGGCGGAGAACTCCAGGGTGATTTCACGCGGGAACTCCTCCAGTGGGGTCTCGCTCACCACGTTGCCGCCAATGACGGAGTCATGAGCCGAGGCAATCGGGGCTCCCAGTGCAATCATGAAAGTTGCTGCGGCCACGCCGCCTGCCTGTGCTATCCGACGAAACGCCATCGTGTTCTCTCCTTGCTCGTCAGCGTGTGGTCTGTCCACATGCTATAGCCGCCATCGCGCCTACTACCAATCTCGCGGCCACCCACAAAGCGGCCGCGATAGCAACGCGTCCCGCTCCGAGCGGGACACAGACTAGTCGGCCCGCATGCAACGAAAGTTCCATACAGCCTATACAAAAGTTGAAATTGTGTTGTTGCCCACGTTTCGCCCGGGGAGCACGTGCGCCCCGGGGTCACTCCCTGCCTATGCCCTGCCACTCTCGCTGCGCGCTCCCCGCGCCGCCTCACACTGCTCCCGCTCATAACGATCCCCCTCACGCCACCGCCGACGGTGGTGGCGGTTCTGGTCTCCGTGATTCTGTTGGCGGCGGGCCACCCGGGGAGTCACTTTCCCTTCGCTCGGCCGCCCTTTGGGCTTCTCTCTCCGCTGCCTTCTCGGCAGCTTTCCGCCCCGGCGCCTTGCGTGCCGCCGGCGAATCGTTGAAACGCATCTGCTGCCCTGGTGCAACAAACCCCACCCGGCCCGTTTCTGGGTCTCGCTCAGCATGCCCCATATTGCGGTAGCCATCTTTGAGGTCATTGTTATCACTGTGGTGTCCGCGGCACAGCAACGTCAGGTTGGCCAGATTCGTCGGACCTCCCTGCGCCCATGCGTGAATATGGTGAACCTCGCACTCAATCCACGGTTTGTCACAGCCTTCATGCGAACACACCAGCTCGCTCGCCGCCAACGCAAACTTCTGCCACACGGTGGCCTTGCGCCTGGTATAAGCCATGTCCAAAGGATGACCGTCGCGGTCCACGAGGCAGAACAGGTCATTGTCCGCCAGGCCGAGCCGGAGAACATCCAGCGGAGACAGCTCAACCCCCATATTCGTGGCAAAGCGCGAATGCGCATTCACGTTTTCTAGTTCCTCAAGGGTGGCAGCTACCAGGATGGAGCCGACTCCACGTCCCGCGCCCGTAGTCTTGTCCTGCTGCTTCTGCAGGAAATCACTGAGCACCACCGACATGTGGTCTGCCATTCGCTGGCCAAATGTCCGGGTCTCATCCTCCGCAGTTTTCTCATCCAGAGCAGCGAGCTTGCCAGGTGCAAAGGCAGCCTTAAACATGGCCGCAGCCGGAGGCTCTAGGTAGGCGCTCACCCACACGCCGCCATCTTGGTCCGGCTTGGACACCTTGAGGAAGCGCTTCCTGAAAGCATTGCCCATCATGCCGCGCGTGGACTTATTCGCCTGACGCACCGCATCACGCAGCCACTGTTTCAGCTCAAGCGCGCTGAGCACGTGCGCCTTGTACGTCGCCTGCTCACGCAGCTCGGCAGGGCCAGGAGTGGCGCCCTCATTGAGGTTACGCAGTTCATCCTCAATCAGCTTGAGAAGGTACGGCCGCAGCGGCTTGCGCAAGAGCTCCTCGCGACGCTTTCGCTCCGCCTCCCGCTCACGCTCACGACGCTCCTCTTCTTCCCGCTCGCGCCTTTCACGCTCAGCCTTTTCACGCTCGGCATGAGCACGCTCCTCCTCACTCAGGACGTCTTCCTCCGCGCCGTTGCCACTCACATCAGGCTCCGATTCAGACTGAGGCTCAGACTGAGGCGCGGTACCGCCAATAACGTCATCGACCGCGCCAAAAAGCTTGCGTCCCGCATCTAGCCTGGCCTGCGCCTCCTGATAGGGAATGCCGAGACGCCTTTCCAAATAGTCAACCGCCCTAGAAGAGTTGACGTGCCGTCCGGCATCATCCCTCTCGGCGATGAACGCAAAGGCGGCGTCCACAATCCCCTTAAAGGACTGCATGGCCTCAAAATCCTCAAAGCCTTGGCGCACACGGCCAAAATAGACATCGGAGGGGTCTTGCATGAGCCGATGAAGCCCCGATAGAGCCTTCGAGGCCGTCGCCAGCAGCTTGTTGATCTCATCGTGCTTGTCAGTCATGTTTACCCCCCTTCGCGTGTTCGCTTACCTGTTCTATTGTACAGCGCACGCTGGGCACGTCAACCCCCATTTCGAATATTTTTTCTACCTGTCAGGAAGGTAAAACTTTCATTACATCACCCCGCCCGGACATCCCCACCCGAGACCCAAAAACACGGACAGAAAACAGGAAAGTTCGATTTAGCCCCTGAAGGTCTCCATGACTGCAGCCAACACGAGAGAGCCATCACCCCCCAACGCACAAAACGCCCACCCCAAGGGGGCAGGCGCTTTCTAAGCGAGCGGATGACGAGACTCGAACTCGCGACCCTCACCTTGGCAAGGTGATGCGCTACCAACTGCGCTACATCCGCATTCGGGACAAAAGTCCCTGTGCGCGATACTGGGATTGAACCAGTGACCTCTTCCGTGTCAGGGAAGCGCTCTCCCGCTGAGCTAATCGCGCTTAGACGCACAATTTGCACGTCACACGTTGAGGTGGAAACGGGAATCGAACCCGTGTGCACGGTTTTGCAGACCGTTGCCTCACCACTCGGCCATTCCACCGTGGCGATACCGCCTCACACACTACTGTGCTGGAGCGGATGACGAGACTCGAACTCGCGACCCTCACCTTGGCAAGGTGATGCGCTACCAACTGCGCTACATCCGCATTCG
>NZ_JAUNLS010000004.1:0-85788 GCF_030532325.1 Corynebacterium sp. | reverse complement strand
GAGCGGATGACGAGACTCGAACTCGCGACCCTCACCTTGGCAAGGTGATGCGCTACCAACTGCGCTACATCCGCATCACTAGGAACGAACTCAGTGTTGCGTCCTTGTGCGAGAAGAAACATTATCCTGCCCCGGCCCAGATTCCAAATCCGCAGCCCAGCGACAGCTTTCACAGCGCGCCACCCGCCCAGTGGGGCGTCACTGAGTTACACCGATGTCGTTTGAGGGTTGCGGTTTGCACGCGTATGCACGCCCGCTTGGCGACGTCCCCATCAAAGAACCCCACCTTCCCACGTTTTTGGCCCGTGGCCTTGGCGATTATGACTATCGCAACCTGACAGTGTAGGTTAATTCGTGTTCCGAGGTTCTATAGCTCAGTGGGAGAGCGTTCCGTTCACACCGGAAAGGTCGCTGGTTCAATCCCAGCTAGGACCACAAGTCAAGGGCTCGTCGCATTCCGCGGCGAGCCCTTTCGCCGTTCCAACGCCCCCGTTCCACCCGAGTTTCAGGCCCCAGCCGCGCGTGTCTTTAACCGCCCATCTTTTGACACCCCGCCCCCACTTTGCTGAGGTGTCACCATGCTTCTTCTCGGAATCCTCGCCGGGCTGGTGCTGCCCGTGCAGACCGTGGTCAACACGCGCTTGAGGGCATCCACCGGCACTCCCCTGTCTGCGTCCATGGTCTCCTTTAGCGTCGGCACCCTGTGTCTGAGCATCGCCGTGGCCATCAGCCTGCTCCGGGGAGGCGAGTTCGGGATCGGCGCCGCCACCAACGAGCCCGCGTGGATTTGGCTGGGTGGCGCCCTGGGCGTCGTCGCACTCACCGGCAACATCCTGCTTTTTCCGCATCTCGGCGGCGTGCAGACGGTGGTCATGCCCATCGCGGGGCAGATCGTCATGGGCCTTGTCATCGATCACTTTGGGCTTTTCTCTTCCCCGCAGTCCCCGCTCAATCTTCTCCGCCTCATCGGAGCAATTGTGGTCTTCGTCGGCGTCATCCTCGTGGTGGGCACTCCCCGCGACATGCTGGACAAACTCCTGCCCTGGCGCGTGGCTGGCTTCATCTTTGGTTGTTTCACCGCGGCGCAATCGGCCGTCAACGGGCACCTGGGCGACGTCGCCGATTCAGCGCTCAGCGCGGCCCTCGTCTCCTTCCTCGTGGGCGCGTCCACGCTACTTCTGGCCAACCTCGCGCTGCGCTGGCGCCCCCGGGTGGCGGTGCCCGCCGGCGAGAGCCGCAACCCCTGGTGGATGTGGACCGGCGGTGTGCTGGGCGCGGTCTTCGTCGCCGCTAACGCCGCGTTGGTGCCAGCCATCGGCACGGGCTTGACCGTTGTGGCCGGCCTGCTGGGCATGATGATGGGTTCCCTGGCCGTCGACCGCCTGCGCGGGCTGACCATTCGCGGCGGGCAGGTGGCGGGCATCCTCGTTATCCTGGCGGGAGTCATCGTCATCAGGTTCCTGGGATAGCACTGCCCCTCTAGCGATCACACCGCTAGCAATCACACTGCCCCGCTAGCGACCACGCAGCCAGGCATCACCGGGAAGCAAAAGAGAAAGGACACCCACTGTGAGCACCTCAGCTGGCGAGGAGCTACTCGCCACCCTGCTCGGCCCCGATACCCCGGGGGTGCGCCTCATCGCGGTGAGCTCGCTGCACGGCTCGGCCACCGTGGATGGCACCTCCGAGGTCATGGGCAACGCCACCGACGCCGCACTTTTCGGTGCCCTCCGGGCCTGGGCCGAGGTAGCCGTCGTCGGCAGCGCCACGGTGGAGGCCGAGGGCTATTTCGCGCCCGCGCCAGGCCACGCGCGGCTGGCCGTGCTGAGCTCCTCGCTGAGTTTTGATCCGGGAACCGATTTCTTCAGCGCCCACCCGCTCGTGCTCTGCCCGGACTCCAGGGTGGATAGCCCGGAGGCACGCGCCATGGAAGATCGCGGCGCGGAGGTGAGGGGCGTCGGCAAGGGCAGCGTCCCCGAGGTCATTGAGGCGCTGCGCGGGGCCGGCTATCGCCGTATTTCTTGCGAGGGCGGGCCGAGCGTCTATTCGGCGTTCATTGCCGCTGGCGCGGTGGATACGTTCTACCTCACCCTGGATCCGCACCTGGCCGCGGCCGTGGAGCACCCGGTTGTGGGCGCGGCCGACCAGGATTCCGCGGAGATACCGGAGTCGCTGCAGATGACCCTGGAGAACGTTACCGCCGTGGGCAGCACGGTGTTTCTGCGCTACGCGCGCACCCCGGCCCCGTAGACTCATCGCCGTGACTCAGACCAAGCACTCCCTCGTTCTTCGCAGCGCTGCCTGGCCGGCCGCCGTCATCCTAGTGTTCCACCGGGTTGCCGTGTTGGCCCTCAACGGCACCATCACCGATGACTTCAGCACCGTCTACCACGCGCTGCGTCGCTTCATCGAGGGAGGGCAGGTCTACGAGCAGGCCTACGACTCCGTCGATCCGCTCTACCTCTACACTCCGGGCGCGACGCTGGCGCTCTCCCCCATCGGGCTGCTTCCTTTCGAGGTCGCGCGCACGCTCTTCATCGTCTTCGACGCCGCAGCCATCATCGCCGCGCTCGCCCTGCTCACCAGGCTGTGCGGCCACAGCCTGCGCGGCACGCTCTTCCCCACCAGCATCGCGCTGGCTTTCGCCACGGAGTCGGTGACCAACACCCTGGCCTTTACCAACATCAACGGCTTCCTCCTAGTAGCCATGGCGGGCTTTCTGTACTGGTTACAGTCCCGCCCGTGGGCCTCGGGCCTGTGCATCGGGCTGGCGATCCTTATTAAGCCGCAGTTCGCCCCGCTGTTGTTCTTGCCGCTGATCAAGCGCTCGTGGCTTAACATCGCCGTGGGCGTGGGCCTTCCGGTTGCGGTCAACCTCGTGGCCTGGGCCGTGGCGCCGGGCGCGCGGGGCTACGCGGAGAAGCTGCTGCCCTATCTGTCCACCACCCGCGACTTCGCCAACGCCTCCTGGGACGGCGCCCGCGCCTACTTCGGGATGCCGGGCGCGCTCTACTACCCGGTGTGGATCCTCTTTGCGCTGCTGGCTGCCTTCGCCATCCTGGGACTGGTGCGCTGGCACGAGAGCGAGCCGGTGTTCTGGGCGTTGAGCACCAGCGGCGTCATCATGGCCGGCATCTTCTTCCTCTCCTCGCTGGGCCAGCAGTACTACTCCATGTGGCTGTTTCCCATGATGTTCACCGTCGTGTGCTCGCGCTCGATTTTCCATACCTGGGGCGCATGGCTGGCCGCATTTTTATTCTTGGCTCCCCTGGAGTGGACTTCCGTGCATATGCCCACCGCCGCACACTGGATGAGCGTGTTCACGACCACGATTGGCTGGGGCCTGCTGCTCGTGGTGAGCGCGGCCAGCGTGGCCGGCTGGTGGGCCGCTAGCCCGCGCAAAGCCCAGGGCGCTACACTTCCGGCATGACTGATTTCAAGCTCATTGCCGATACCGAGTGGCGCAAGCGCTTAAGCCCTGAGGAGTTCCACGTCCTGCGCGAGGCCGGCACGGAAGCCCCGCACACCGGCGAGTACACCAACACCACCACCGAGGGCGTGTACTCCTGTAAGGCCTGCGGCGCGGAGCTCTTCCGCTCGGCGGAGAAGTTCGAGTCTCACTGCGGCTGGCCTTCCTTCTTCTCCCCGCTGGCAGGCGATACCGTCATCGAGCGCGAGGATAACTCCCTGGGCATGAGCCGCACCGAGGTGCTGTGCGCCAATTGCCATTCCCACCTGGGCCACGTCTTCGCCGGCGAGGGCTACGATACGCCGACTGACCTGCGCTACTGCATCAATTCCATCTGCCTGAACCTAGAGGAAAAGCCCCTCGACGAGTAGACGTCGAGAGGCTGAGCCTAGAAAAGGTTGAGGAGGCCTAGGGCAGGACCTCAATCAGCTCGGCCACATCGGCCACACGGCGGCCGGTGTGGAAGGGGATCTCCTCGCGCACGTAGTGGCGGGCCTCGGTGTAGCGCATGAGGTACATCAGGTCCACGATGCGGTGCAGCTCCGGTGCCTCGAAGGCGAGGATCCACTCGTAGTCACCCAGCGCAAAGGCCGGCACGGTGTTAGCGCGCACGTCGGGGTAATCGCGGGCCTGCATGCCGTGCTCCGCCAGGATGCGGCGGCGCTTCTGCTCATCCATGGTGTACCAGTCGTAGGAACGCACGAAGGGGTAGACCGCAATCCAATCCCCCGGCTCCTCACCCATGATGAAGGAGGGCAGGTGGGACTTGTTGAACTCGGCCGGGCGGTGCAGGGCGTTGCCCACCCAGGTCACCTCGGAGACCTGGCCCAGGGTGGTCTCGCGGCGGAAGTCAGCAAAGGCCTTCTGGATGTCCTCAAACTGCTCGCCGTGCCACCAGATCATGAAGTCCGCGGAATCGCGCATCCCGGACAGATCATAAATGCCGCGCACCGTGAGCTTTCCCTCGGAGGCGAGACGCTCGAAGAACGCCCGCGCCTGCGCGATGATCTCCTCGCGCTCAGTACCCAGTGCACCCGGGATCACCTTGAACACCGCGTGCTGCGAGTATTGCTGCTTAGCGTTGAGCTCCGAGAAATTAACCTTGGACATGCATCTCTCCTTCTAGAGACCGAGCAATAGTTCGTATCCATCTTAAGTTGTAGACCCGCCAAAGTGTCAACAGACCGGCGCGCCTTCCACCTCTTCCGGTGCCAAACTTATAGTTTGATCGTCGTGAGCAATTCCGACGTATCTTCGCGCGAGCAGGCAAGCACCCCCGTGAGCTTGCACGATAGCGCCGCCCAGGCCGCCCCGGAGCACGCTTCCATCCCCGCTGAGTTCAGCGCCGCGGTGGAGTCGATGCACGCAGCAACCCTGCGCCCCGAGATCACTCTGGGCACGATTCGCCCGCCCCAGCGGCTGGCTCCCTATAGCCACGCCGTTGGCCTCGAAGTGGGCGATACGGACGCAGACGCTGCCATGGTTCCCACCGACGCCGAAGGCGACGCCTTCGGCCGCCTCATCCTCCTGCACGATCCGGGTGCCGAGGAAGCCTGGGAGGGCGCGATGCGCCTGGTGGCCTACATCCAGGCGGACATGGACGACGCCGTAGCCGGCGATCCGATGCTTCCCGACGTCGCCTGGGAGTGGCTCAACGAGGCCCTCGCCGAGCGCTGCGCCACCCACACCAACCTTGGCGGCACGGTGACCTCCACCGCGTCGGTCCGCTACGGCGAGATCGGCGGCCCGCCGCGCGCCTACCAGATCGAGATGCGCGCCTCGTGGACTGCCGAATCCCTGGATCTCTCCTCTCACGTCGAGGCCTTTGCGCAGGTGCTCGCCAACGTCGCCGGCTTGCCGCCGGAGGGCGTCACCGCGCTGGGAACCTCCTAGCGGGTGCCTGCGATGACGGAATTGCGCCGGGTGCCCACGGGCGGCACTCCTCGGGTCTTGTCCTCCCCTGCTGAGTTTTCTCGCGCCGCTGCGGCACTGCAGGCGGGGACAGGACCCTTTGCCATTGATACGGAGCGTGCCTCCTCGTATCGCTACGATGATCGCGCCTTCCTGGTGCAGATTCGCCGCCAGGGTGCGGGCACCTACCTCCTCGCGCCCGAGCATCACCGCCGTGAGCTGGGTGCCGCTCTGGCCCCGGTGCTCGGCGGCCAGGAGTGGGTCATGCACGCCGCCCCCTCGGATCTCCCCTGCCTGGGCTGGCTGGGGCTGTACCCCGGCAGCGTCTTCGACACCGAGCTCGCCGCGCGCTTCGCCGGCTTCGATCATCCCAACCTGGCCGCGGTGATCCTGGAGCTTTTCGACGTCGAACTGGAGAAGGGCTACGGGGACGCCGACTGGTCCGAGGTGCCCCTTCCCCACCAGTGGCGCAACTACGCGGCCCTCGACGTTGAGCTGCTCAACGAGGCCGCCGAGGCCCTGCGGGACATCCTCGCCGAGGAGGAGAAGCTGGAGTGGTTCTACCAGGAATGCGCGGCCATACAGGAGCGCTTTGCCGACGTTTCCGAACCCGCCCCGCGCAGCTGGCGCGAGCACAAGGGCATCGGCTCCCTGCGCTCGCCGCGCCAGCGCGCCGTGGCGCGTGCTCTGTGGCAGCGCCGCGAGGAGATTGCCCGGGCCCAGGACGTGGCGCCCGGGCGCATTTTGCCCAACCGCACGCTGACCGAGATCGCACGCACGCTGCCCGATTCGCACTACGCGCTCAACAAGGTCACCGGGTTTCCGCGCCGCCGAGCGGGAGCCACGGTGCTGTGGATGGACGTCGTCGAGCAGGGCATGAACGCCACCCCGCCCGCGATGGAACGCACCCGCAACCCCGTGCCCTCCAAGAGCGTGTGGACGCGCGAGCACCCCGAGCTGTGGGCCGACTACCAGGACTTGCGCGCGGACTTTGAGGACCTCGCGGAGGAGCTGCACATGGGCCCCGACCTGGTGATCAAGCCCGCGCTTCTACGCGCAACCGTGTGGGCCTGGGGCGGGGAAAGCGGCGAGCTGGCCGGCACCGTGCGCTCGGCTGCCGACGTCTCCCCCTTCCTACGTTCCCAGGGCGCGCGGCCCTGGCAGTGCGACGTCGGCGCCCCGATCATCATCGCCGGGCTGGGCCTGCGGTAAAGGGGCTTTAGGCGACCGGATTAGGCCTCGCGGCTTTCCACCCAGGTGCTCACCGACTCCGCGATGCCCTCCGGGGTTAGACCCATCTCCTCGAGAAGCTCCCCGCGGCTGGCGTGGGAGGGGAAGTAATTGGGCACGCCGAGGCGGTGGACCGGGGTATCCACGTCGGCGGCATCGAGGGCCTCGGCCACCATCGAACCAATGCCGCCGCGCAGGATGCCGTCCTCCACGGTCACCACGAGATCGTGGTCAGCGGCCAGAGCCACGATGGACTGCGGCACCGGCACCGGCCAGCGCGGATCCACCACCGTGACGTTGAATCCCTGCTTCTCCAGGATGGCCGCGGCGTTCATGGTGCGGGTGCTCATCGCGCCGACGGCGACCATGAGGACGTCGGTGGAGTCCTCGCCCTGCTCGTCGCTGTAGCGCAGGATATCGACGCCGTCATCAAACCGGTCCACGGCCTCCATGTCATCGAGCAGGTTACCCTTGGGGAACCGCACCACGGTGGGGCCGTCCTCGACGGCGATGGCCTCGTTAAAGAGCTCGCGCAGGCGGGCGCCATCGCGCGGGGCGGCAATGCGCATGCCCGGGATGATGCTCATCAGGGCCATGTCCCACACACCGTTGTGCGAGGGGCCGTCAGAGCCAGTGATGCCCGCGCGGTCCAGCACGATAGTCACCGGCAGGCCGAGCAGCGCGACGTCCATGATGGTCTGATCCACCGCGCGGTTAAGGAAGGTGGAGTAAATGGCCACCACTGGGTGCAGGCCCGCCAGCGCCAGGCCGGACGCAGAGGTCAAGGCGTGCTGCTCGGCGATGCCCACGTCAAAGAAGCGCTCCGGGAACTGCTCCTGGATGGGGGCCAGCCCCGTCGGCCCGGCCATCGCGGCGGTGATTGCCACGATGTCATCGCGCTGGGATGCGGCCTTGACCAGCTCCTCGGAAAAGGCGGCGGTCCACCCCGGCTGCTTCTGGCCCTTGGGCACGCCGGTGACCGGATCGATGGCGCCGGTGGAGTGCATCTGGTCCTTCGGCTCGTTGACGGCCGGGGCAAAGCCGTGGCCCTTCTCCGTGACCGTGTGGACGATGATAGGGCCTTCGTAGTCGCGGGCATAGGTCAGCGCGCGCACGAGTGCCTCGATGTCGTGGCCGTTGATGGGCCCGATGTACTTAATGCCCAGCTCGGGGAACATCTCCGTGGGCATCACGGTGGACTTCACGCCCTCCTTGACGGCGTGTAGGGCATCGAAGGTGCGCTCGCCCACCCAGCCCATGGACTTCAGCCGCTTCTTGCCCTGCGCCATGAGCTCGTCATAGCCGTGCTGGGCGCGGATGCGGCCCAGGTTCTCTGAGAGCCCGCCGATGGTCGGCGAATAAGAACGCCCGTTATCGTTGACGATGATGACGGCGTTGCGGGACTCATCGGCAGAAAGATTATTCAGCGCCTCCCAGCACATGCCGCCGGTCAGGGCTCCATCGCCGACGACTGCCACGGCGTTGCGGTGCCCCTCGCCGCGGATCTTGAAGGCCTTGGAGAGGCCATCAATGGTGGACAAGGCCGCAGACGCGTGGGAGGATTCCGTCCAATCATGTGGGGACTCGGAGCGGTCCGTGTACCCGGAAAGCCCGTCCTTCTGGCGCAGGGTGTCAAAGAGCTTGGTGCGCCCGGTGAGCATCTTGTGCACGTAGGACTGATGCGAGGTATCAAAGACAATCGGGTCTTGTGGGGAGTTGAAAACCCGGTGAATGGCTACCGTCAGCTCCACTACGCCGAGGTTGGGCCCCAGGTGGCCGCCGGTAACGGAGACCTTATCGATGAGACGCTGACGGATATCCGCGGCAAGCTCGGTGAGCTGCTCTTTGCTCAACGCTTTGACATCGCGTGGGGACTCGATGGAATCAAGAATGCTCATAGAGCTGCCTTCAACCCCTTCATCTATCGTTTCTGTTCTTTCCTACCGTACCCGCAACATTCCGCGGGACCGCAATCGTTCGTCGTCCAAAGAAGTACTGCGACCACAGTGCCCCACCTCAGCAGGAAGAGTGAGTGGAGTGTGAGTCTGGTACCAGCAAAGCCAAAGTTTCAAAGTGATGCGTTCCGGGGAAGGCGTTGACCACCACGAGTTTGTCCAGGCCATAGCCCCACTCCCGCCAGTAGTAGACGTCCCGGGCAAACGTCGCGGGATCGCAGCCCACGTGCATCACGCGGGCCGGCTGCGCCTGGGCGATGGCCTTGATGACCTCCGCGCCAGCGCCGGTGCGCGGCGGATCGAGGATCACCGCGGCGGGGGCCGGAAGCGTGGAGGCGACGTCCTCCACCTTGGCGCTGTGGAAGGTGACGTCAATGCCCTCCAGGCCCGGCTGCGAGGCCGAGGCGGCCGGGGAAAAGTCCACCGAATGCACCGCGGTATGCCCCGTGGTGGCCTCGGCGAGGACCGGAACAAACAGGCCCACACCGCCGTAGAGATCCCAGGCCACGCCGTCGCCCTCGGCTGTGCCGGCCAGCCAGCTGCGCGCGATGTCGGTGTAGGCCTCCGGCGCTGCGCTGTGCGCCTGCCAGAAGGCCAGCGGGGGGAAGGAGAACTCGTGCCCGTCGGCGCGCTGCACCACCTTCGGGGTGGGGGCCTCGATGACCTCCTTGACGTTTTCGGTGCGACGCCCGCGCGGGGCCTTGCGGGATTCCACGACGTGGCGGTTGCCGTCGCTATCGAGCACCGCGATGACCTCCGCGCCCGGGCTGAAGCGGCGCGCGCCCGGGCCCACGAGCCCGTCAACCAGGCCGGGGACCAGCTGGCTGCAGGCCATCTGCGTGACCACATCGTGCGACTGGCGCTTGCGGGTGCCGGCACGACCCTCTGCATCCACACCTAGGCGCACGCGGGTGCGCCAGCCGCGGTGCGGGGGCAGCTCGCGCTGCGCAATCTCCGGGATGCTCTCTAGCTTGGCGATGCGACGGAGCTGATCCCTCAAGACCTCAGCCTTGATATCCAGCTCGGCGGCCGGGTCGAGCTCAGCGAAGTCGCAGCATCCGGCACCAGCCTCGGCGGCCGCGCACTGGGAGGGCACGCGCAGGTCGCCCGCGCTGATGACCTCCAGTAGATCAGCCTCAATGAAGGACTTCTTGACCTTCCGCGCGCTCACCCGCAGCTCATCGCCCGGAAAACCACCGGCAACAAAGCACACACGCCCATCCGGGGCGGTGCCAATGCCCACCCCGCCGTGGCCCATGCGCTCGATGTGCAGCTCAAACTCCGCGCCACGCTCCAGGGCGCCGCGCTCGTCGGTCTTAGTCATCGGAGGCTACCTCTTCCCTCTCTGCTGATTCTGTATTTTCTGCGCTGTCTTTGTCTTGCCGTTCTTCCTTCTCATCCCGCATCGCTGCATTCGCGCGGCGCACCATCCACACGGTGAGCAAGGTGACCAGACCGGTCAGCGGCCAGCCCATGACGATGCGCACAATGCCCAGGGCGGTGGTGGCATCGGCGTCGTAAATAGCGCGCTGGATAACAAACCGGGCCAAGAAAACCACCGCCCAGCCGGCGGTGGCCACGGCATAGGCTCGGCGCGCTGGCACCAGCTCGCGCCAGGACATGTCCTCGCCGTTGATACCCTTCCACACCACGCCGACGATGGGCCAGCGCACCAGGATGGATATGAAGGCGACGATGAAAAACAGCAGCGACATCCAGATGCCGTAGAGGAAGTAGCCCTTCGCTGAGCCGGTGTACCACGCAATGCCCGCGCAGATGGCCACGCCCAGCAAGCCGGAGATGGCTGGCTGCAGGGTATCCCGGCGGGCCAGACGCCACACAAAAATCAGAGCGGCCATGCCCAGCGCCGCCGCCAAGGCCGGGCCCAAACCCCAGAAGTTGTTCACGGGGATGAGCACCACGATGGGCAGGGTTGCAGACACCAGCCCAGTCAGCCCGCCCATCTGCTCCAGCAGCGTGGGTTCTGCTTCCTCGGCTTCGTCCTGCACGGCATTTACCGGCTCAGTGTGGGGTGAGGTCATTAAAACTCTTTTCTACTTTTCGGACTCAATATCGCGCAGCTGCTGCGCGGCCTGGCCTTCCGGGGTGTCGGCCGCGGGCGCGGCCTCGGGGCTCTT
The DNA here is from genome assembly GCF_030532325.1 of Corynebacterium sp. Taxonomy (GTDB): domain Bacteria; phylum Actinomycetota; class Actinomycetes; order Mycobacteriales; family Mycobacteriaceae; genus Corynebacterium. The sequence goes on along the minus strand of NZ_JAUNLS010000004.1, from coordinate 75,085 downwards.
CGCCGCGGCGGCCTGGGCCTGCTGCTGCCGCTTCTCCATGGCTTCCTGGACCTGCTGGGCCAGCACGCCCGGCAGGGTCACCGGCAGAGGGCTACCGGCCAGGATGGGATCGGAGCCGCGGTAGACAAACGTGCGCGCCACCACCTCGCGGCCCACCTCAGCCAACTGCTCGGCGCTGGCCAGCGGGGCCGCCAGGGTCAGGCGGTACATCCAGCGCGGCCCGTCGACGCCGATCATGCGAATCTCGCCATCGCCATTGCCGCCGACGATCTCCGTGCCCCACGGGCCCTGCTCCGTGCGCGCCTCGAATCCGTCACGGCGCAGGCCCTCAATAATATCGCGGGCGGAGTCAGCCCACTGCCCCGGCGTTCGCGGTGCGGCGAAGGCCACGGGGGTCATGCGGCCGTGCTCGGTGAGGATGTGGAGCATCCGCGGGCCTGCCTGGCCCATCTCCACTTGCACCTGAGAACCCTTGGGCAGCGCAATGCGCAGGGAACCCAGGTCCAGCACACCAGAGGCGAAGTCCGAAAAGTTGAACTGCTCGATGTCCACGGAGTCGCCGTCGAAGGGGCCCATGTCCCCGTTGATGGCGTCGTGTTCGACCACCTGGAACTCGCCAGACTCAGCCGCATTGGCTGAGTCGGCCGAATTGGCCGAACTGGCCGCAGTGTTCTTTGGGGCGTCGTCTAGCGCCGCGTCACCGTGCTCGGCCCCACCGGGCTCAACCTGCTGCGCTGCGGGCTGCTCGGAGTCCGTCTGCTTATCTTTCTTGGAAAATGGCCACAGTGCCATGGTGTCACCTCGCTGTGTGTTGCTTGTCTGCGTCTTTACTGCGTCGTGTCTGTTTCTCTGGCCTCAGGTCTCCGGCCCCAGGTTCTGGTCTGGCGTGTTACTAGTTCACACCCGTGGAGCCGTACCCGCCGGCACCGCGCACGGTGTCATCCAGCTCATCGACTTCCTCAAAGTCCACCAGCTCCACGCGCTGGACCACTAGCTGGGCAATGCGCATCCCCCGCTCCACGGCAAAGGGCTCGCGCGGATCGTGGTTAATAAGGCAGACCTTGATCTCGCCGCGGTAATCGGCGTCGATGGTTCCCGGGGTGTTGACCACGGAAATGCCGTGCTTGGCGCCCAGCCCAGAGCGCGGATGGATAAGGCCCACGGTGCCCAGTGGCAAGGCGATGGCGATGCCCGTTCCCACCAGGGCGCGCTCGCCGGGCTGCAGGGTCACTGACTCAGCGGCGTAGAGATCAGCACCCGCGTCACCGCGATGAGCCCGCTTGGGCAGCGGAAGCTGAGGGTCAAGGCGCTTGAGTTTCACAGGGCCCACGGTGCTCAGCCCCGGATTGTGCTCGGAATTCATCATTGAGTCATTCACCCGGCCAAGCCTACCTTGTGGGCAGCGAGGAAAAGCCCAAGCATGCCGGTTAGACGCCGAGATTGGAGCCAGGCCCAAAGCGCAGACTAGACTCAATGGCCATGAGCTCCAGCCCACGTTCCGCAAGCAGTAAAGACGCCGCCGCAAACACCGCGCAGGCACCGCAGGTTATTTACAGTGAGCGCCAGTGGGTGCCGTGGTACTGGTGGCTAATGGCGGCCTTTGTCATCGGTATTTTCACCGCCACGGTGAGCCTAAACCGCGGCATCGCCTGGGTGATTGGCCCCGTGGTCATCTTGTCCATCATTGCAATCTGGATGCTGCTGTCGTGGTCCAACACGGTGGTCAAGGTGGAGCAGGACGCGGACGGAACCCGCTGGCTCATGGTGAAAAACGCCCAGCTGCCGCACGATGTCGTTGCTCGCAGCACCACCGTACCTGCCAGTGCCCGCCGCAACGCGCTGGGCCCACAGCTGGATCCCGCCGCGTTCCTGGTGACCCACGGCTGGGTGCCGGAGCACGTGATGCTGGTGCTCGATGACCCGGAGGATCCCACGCCTTACTGGCTCATCGGCTCAAAGAATCCGCAGCAGCTTCTCGATGCCTTCCTCGGCGGAAGCTCCCAGCAGAGCGCCTAGGCACTTGGACAGAGCGGGTATTTAGGCGCAGTCGAGGCAGACCTTCTGGCCGTCCTCCTCGTGGGAGAAACGCTTGTTGGACTGCACCAGGAAGCACACGGAGCAGGTGAACTCGTCGTCCTTGCGCGGGATCACGGTGACGTTGAGCTCCTCACCGGTGAGATCCACTGATGGTGGCTCGAAAGACTCGACAATCTCTCCGTCATCGTCCATGCCGTTGTTATCGGTTTCAGCAGCCTTGAGACCTTCCAGAGAATCAGTCTCAAGCTCGTCTTCTACGCGGCGACGCGGTGCGTCATAATCGGTGGCCATAATGCTTTCCCCTAGCTGTCACATTGATGGGAATGTCTATTTATCGACGGCATACTAAACCACATTCCGCCACATGTCATAGTCATCTCAGATCGGGGGCACTATTTCCCCTACCCCCGCGGCGCTTTAACCCCCGGAGAATGCCGCACTACCTGCACCTATAGCGCCCCTAGATCACCAAAGAGGTCCGCGTCACGTTTGACCTGAAGCAGGGGGATCCGGCCCGCGAACGCTCGCTCTGCTTGCCGGGTGCACTTATGTTTAGACTGTCCCTATGACTTTGGAACTTTCAGGCCATTCCTTCGGCATCGACGTCGGCGGCTCCGGAATCAAGGGCGCTGAGGTGGATCTCGCCACGGGAGAGTTCGTCGACGATCGCCTCAAGATCCAGACCCCACAGCCTGCCACTCCGGAGGCAGTCGCTGAGGTTGTCGCGCGCATCGTCAAGGAGAAGGGCTGGGAGGGCCCCGTCGGCATCACCATGCCCTCGGTGGTCTCGGGGCAGATCATCCGCAGCGCGGCCAACATTGACCACAGCTGGATTGGCATCGACGCCCAGGAGCTCTTCGGCTCCTTCCTGGATCAGCCTTTTACCGTGCTCAACGACGCCGACGCCGCCGGCCTAGCCGAGGTCGCCTACGGCGACGAGGTCGCACGCCAGGGCTCGGTCATCTTCCTCACGCTCGGCACGGGCATTGGTTCCGCATTTCTTCTCGACGGCCACCTCTTCCCCAACACCGAGCTGGGCCACCTCATGGTCGACGGCGTCGAGGCAGAGCACCAGGCTTCTTCGGCCGTGAAGGAGCGCGAGGGCCTGAAGTACAAGAAGTGGGCAGCGCGCCTCGACCGCGTACTCAGCGAGTACGACATGCTTTTCAACCCGCAGGCCTTCGTCATCGGCGGCGGCATTTCCCGCAAGTTTGACAAGTGGGGCCCCATGCTCAACATCGACACCTTGGTCACCCCGGCTCGCCTGCGTAACCGGGCGGGAATCGTCGGTGCGGCCATGGCGGCGGTACAAGGAATCCGGCCCTAGCCGGAGCTCTTTACATCCTTAGCGCGGCCTAATCAACCCCCTATTACGGAAAATGATCTATACTGGGCCGTCGATCATCAGTTGAAAACTGGCGGCGCGCCTCTCCTGCGCAGGAGCGAGGCGGGCTAGCATGTGGTGACTGCGAGGAGAACGCAGGTGACCGCAGTTTTCACCTCAAGAGCAAGTCGAAAGGGCGTACGTGGCAGCCACTGATTCTTCAGACCAGGTACTCGGAGAGGGCGTAGACGCCGCCGAGGCATCTGCACCTGCAAAGAAGACCGCCAAAAAGACAGCGAAGAAAACCGCTAAAAAGACGGCTAAGAAAACCACCAAGAAGGCTGTCAAGAAGACCGCGAAGAAGACTGTTCGCAAGTCCGCGGCCAAGAAGGCGACCTCCCCGGAGGAGAATTCGCAGCTCGAGTCCGAGGAGCTCGAGGACGAGACCACGGAGGACCTCGACAACGAGGACGTGGACTTCGATCCAGATGCTGACGAGATGGATGACGACGACGAGTTTGCCTCCGACGAGGACTCCTTGGATGAGGAGGACGAGGACGAGGATGACGGCTCCTCCGTCTGGGACGAGGAAGAGTCCGCTGCCCTGCGCCAGGCGCGCAAGGACGCACAGCTGACAGCCTCGGCGGACTCCGTCCGCGCTTACCTCAAGCAGATCGGCAAGGTGGCGCTGCTCAACGCCGAGCAGGAGGTCTCCCTGGCCAAGCGCATTGAGGCCGGCCTCTACGCGCAGTACCGCATGGATGAGATGGAAAAGGCCCGCGCCGAGGGCGACAAGGCCGCCAAGCTCTCCCCCATGGAAAAGCGCGATCTGCGCGCCATTGCCCGCGACGGCCGCAAGGCCAAGAACCACCTGCTGGAGGCCAACCTCCGCCTGGTGGTCTCCCTGGCCAAGCGCTACACCGGCCGCGGCATGGCCTTCCTGGACCTGATCCAGGAGGGCAACCTGGGCCTTATCCGCGCCGTCGAGAAGTTCGACTACACCAAGGGCTACAAGTTCTCCACCTACGCCACGTGGTGGATCCGCCAGGCCATCACCCGCGCTATGGCAGACCAGGCCCGCACCATCCGCATTCCGGTGCACATGGTGGAGGTCATCAACAAGCTCGGCCGCATTCAGCGTGAGCTGCTGCAGGATCTGGGCCGCGAGCCCACCCCGCTGGAGCTGGCCAAGGAAATGGATATCACCGAGGAAAAGGTGCTGGAGATCCAGCAGTACGCTCGTGAGCCCATCTCCCTGGATCAGACCATCGGTGACGAGGGCGACTCTCAGCTCGGTGACTTCATCGAGGACTCCGAGGCCGTCATTGCTGTCGACGCCGTCTCCTTCACCCTGCTGCAGGATCAGCTGCAGGACGTGCTCACCACGCTCTCCGAACGCGAGGCCGGTGTGGTGCGCCTGCGCTTCGGCCTAACCGACGGCATGCCGCGCACTTTAGACGAAATCGGCCAGGTCTACGGCGTGACCCGCGAGCGCATCCGCCAGATTGAATCCAAGACCATGTCCAAGCTGCGCCACCCCTCGCGCTCGCAGGTGCTGCGCGACTACCTGGACTAGGTCACTGCCCCGGCAGGACGAGGCCAGCGTTCTGCCTGGCGTGAGCGCCGAGTGTCACAACGGTAAATAGCGCCCCCGAATTTCTCCATCGGGGGCGCTATTTACCGTTGTGGTCGTTTTCTTAGGCCTCATCGCCTCAACGCCTCAGCGCCGGCCCGCGGGTGAAGGGCCGCCGTCTACCGGAAACCAGTGGCCATCATGAGGGCCATGATGAGGGGAGTCCCGGATATCGCCCAGAGGATGCCCAGCACGATGGAGATGACAGAGATAGTGGTGCGCTTGTGCTCCGGACGGAGATTAACGCCCACGATGAACGCCACGAATGCCAGCGCCACGGCAGCGGTGCCGCTGACCATGCACAGGATGCTCACCAGGAATCCTGCCGCGCTGTTGATCAGTGTCAGCCCGATGGTAAGCAATGGCGGGATGACCGCCATGCCCAGGGCCGCCAGCGCCCATGCGTTCGGCTTCGAATACTGGGGCTGAGCGGAAGGGAACGGGGGCTGGGGCTGGGACATGGCGTCTTACCACTTTCGCAGGTATTCGATGCGGTCACGGAGTTGTTGAGCATCGCACAACGCGGTGGGCGGTCCGCCGCACGCCTTGCGAGCCTCCGTGTGGATAGCGCCGTGCGGGCGCCCGGTGCGCTGCGCGGTGATGGAGACCACCGTATTCAATTCTTTGCGCAGAGACGAGATTTCATCCACCACGCCGCCCTCAGCGGAGCTCTGCGCGTGCTCCTCGTGCTTCTTCGGCGCGTACTGCATGCCGTAAAGCTTGCGACGCTGTTCCTCGGCGGCCTCCGCTGCGCGGCGGGCCTTCTCTTCGGCCTCACGGCGGTCCATCTCCTCGGACTGCTTCTTGCGCAGCAGGTCCTTGACCTGCTCGGCGTCGAGAAGCCCCGGAATGCCCAGAAAGTCCTCTTCTTCCTCGGTGATGTTGGCGGTGTTGAACTGCGAGCCGTTGAAGAGCAGCCCGGAGAATTCGGCCTCCGCGCCGAGGGCCTCGTAGGAGGGCTCGAGCATGTCTGGCTCGGACTTCTTGGCGTTGGCCTCCGCGAGGGCTTCGTCGTCCCATCCCTCCTTCATAGGATCCTTATCGGCCCCTAGCACGTGGTCGCGCTGCTTTTCCATGTTCTCCGCCAGCCCCAGCAGCACCGGCACGGAGGGTAGGAAGACGGAGGCGGTCTCGCCCGGCATGCGCGAGCGCACGAAGCGGCCGATGGCCTGAGCAAAGAACAGCGGGGTCGAGGCCGAGGTGGCATACACACCCACCGCCAGGCGTGGAACGTCCACTCCCTCGGAGACCATGCGCACGGCCACCATCCACTCGTCGGTGCTGTTGGAGAACTCCTCGATGCGTTCGGAGGAACCCGGATCGTCGGAGAGAATAACGGAGACGGGGGTACTAGAGATGCGTTTGAGGATCTTCGCGTAGGCGCGCGCGGTCTGCGTATCGGTGGCCAGGACTAGGCCGCCGGCGTCGGGCATGTTGCGGCGCATCTGCAGCAGGCGGGTGTGTGCGGCCTGCAGCACGGTGGGGATCCACTCGCCCTTCGGGTCGAGCGCGGTACGCCAGGCGCGGGCGGTCTGCTCTGGGTTGAGGATATCGCCTAGGCGTGCGCTGTGTTCCTCGCCGGCGCTATCGCGCCAGCGGGATTCGCCGGAGTAGGAGAGGAAGACGACGGGGCGAACGACGCCATCGGCAAGCGCATCGCCGTAGCCGTAGGTGTGATCGGAGCGCGAGACGAGGTGGCCCTCGCCGTCCTGCTCGTAGCGCACGAAGGGAATCTGCGAGTCATCGGAGCGGAAGGGCGTACCGGTCAGCGCGAGGCGGTGTTCGACGTCATCATAGGCCTCCTTGACGCCATCGCCCCAGCTTTTGGCATCGCCGGCGTGGTGGATCTCGTCGAGGATCACCAGGGTGCGCCGGGCCGAGGCCACCGCGCGGTGCTTGAAGGGGTGCATGCCCACCTGGGCGTAGGTGACCACGATGCCGTCCATGGCCGGGTTCACGCCCGAGGAGTTGGTGAACTTGGGATCCAGTGCCAGGCCCACCCGGGCGGCGGCCTGCGACCACTGCACCTTGAGGTGCTCAGTGGGCACCACCACGATGACGCGCTCGACGGTGCGGTCTTCCATCAGCTCGGTGGCCACGCGCAGCGCGAAGGTGGTCTTTCCCGCGCCCGGGGTTGCCACCGCCATGAAGTCCTGCGGCTTGGTGGCCAAGAACTTATCTAGCGCTGCGCGCTGCCACACACGAAGTTTGCCGTTGTTGGCAAATCTCTTTGCTGTTGTCACAATCCCTTCTCTTCTTTGCCCACGCGCTCCCCCATGCGCGGGCATACTCGCTGTGCTCGGAAACCTGCGTGCCCCGGTTCCCGCCCAGATCGTTGCTCAAGGATCCTTTGAAAGCGCGGCCTGCGCCCGCCCCGGGGTGTCGGGCTGGCGTGGCCGCGCGGTGTGTGCTGCCGGTTCAGCGGCAGCACCCGGTCTTCGCTACTTGCGGCGAAGCCCCTTGTAGACGCGCTCGCAGTCCGGGCACACCGGGGAGCCCGGCTTGGCCTGCTTGGTCACCGGGAAGGTCTCGCCGCACAGGGCGACGACGTACTTGCCGTTGACCGCGGAGTCTAGGATTTGGTCCTTCTTGACGTAGTGGAAGAACTTAGGGGTGTCGTCGTTGGTCGACGTATCCTCACGGATATCGGGGCGCTCGATAGTTTTAGTCGTCGTACTCACCCCAACCATAATGCCGTATCGGTGTCGAAGTTCGCGAGTCGCCCGGCTACCCTAGTGGTCATGCATCCACAGAACTCGCGCGATGGTTCCGACCACACCCCTGTTTCGGGGCGGCGCCACGGCTTCAAGTTCCGGCGCGAGGCCCATCTCATCACCGACGCCCAAGTCGGCCCCGGCCAGGACCGCGAGCGCCGCGAGGTGATCTACGGGATCTTGCAGTTTATCCGTATCCCCTCCCTCATCATCGCGGGCGTGGCCATCTACTACTGGCAGGCCTGGTTGATCGCCGCGATTGTCGTCGGCGTGACCTTCCCGCTGCCGTGGATCGCGGTGATGATTGGCAACGGCCGCGGCCAGCCCAAGGACAAGCGCGAGAAGGCCATTTATAAGCCCGCGATTGCCCGGCAGATGGCCCAGGCCCAGCGCGAGGAGCTCACGCAACCCACCAGAAGGCAGCTGGGAGCCGGGGATTCAAATTCCGCGAGTGCCCCGCACCAGGATTACGAAACCATTGACCACGAGGACACCCCTCCTGCCGGCCACGACCCCACCGCAGACGCCGGCGAGGACAGCACACGAGACGAAGGACGGCCCCATGAGCAGTGACTTTTCCTTTGGCCCTGAGATGAACCCGGAGTTCGCCATCGCGGACATCGCCGCTGAGCTCGCTGAGTTCTTCACGCGCGCCGGCTTTAGCGCCGATGGCATCGCGGGCCATTTGGGGCCTGATGCCGCCGATGCTTGGCACCGCGGCGAGCCCGCCGCCGTGGTCTTGGGCACCCGCGGCGAAGGCGAGATGGATAAGCTCATCCGCCTGTTCATCCTCCACGAGCCGGTGCCCGCCACGGAGCTTTCCGACGTCCTCGGGGCGCGCCTGGCCACCAAGCTCATCGATGCCGGCGTGGCCCAGCACAACTCCCACGGCAGGGTCCACATTGCCTACGACATCCTGCCGCACGTTATCGTCGGCACCAACCGCCTGGTGTTTTCAGACGTGGACGCCTCCCTGGTGGATCACGTCCCCGGCCCCGAGCACGTCCTCGGCGTGGGCGCGGCGAGCCTCTCACTGTTGCAGTCCACCCCCACCACCCCGGTGGATAGCGTGCTGGACCTGGGCACGGGCTCGGGCGTGCAGCTGCTGGGGCAGCTCGACAGCGCGAACTCGATTACCGCCACCGACGTCCACCCGCGCGCGCTGGAGCTAGCGCGGGCCACGGTGGCCGCCGCGGGAGCACAGGACAAGGTGGAGCTGCGCCAGGGTTCCTGGTTTGAGCCGGTGGAGGGCCAGCGCTTTGACCGCATTGTGGCCAACCCGCCCTTCGTGGTGGGCCTGCCGGAGGTCGGCCACGTCTACCGCGATTCCGGGCTCAACCTGGATGGCGCGAGCGAGCTGGTGGTCTCCCAGGCGGTGGAGCACCTCAACCCGGGCGGCACCGCACACCTGCTGGCGGCCTGGGTGCACCAGGGCGATATTCCCTGGCAGCAGCGGGTGGCCTCCTGGCTGCCGCCGACGGGCGTGAGCGCCTGGGTAATTCAGCGCGATGTGGCCGATCCCGCGCTCTACGTCTCCACCTGGCTCAAGGACGAGTCCATCGACGTGCGCAGCCCCGAGGGCCGCGAGCGCTCCCGGCTGTGGCTGGAGCACTTCGAGGACAACGACGTCACCGGAATCGGCTTCGGCTTCGTCGCCGTGCAGCGCATCGGGGATGACGAGCCTTCCGATGTGCTTGCTGAGGAGATGCCGCAGCACTTCACCGATCCCCTGGGCCCCGAGGTGGAGGAGTACTTCGCTCGCACCCAGTGGCTGCGCAACCTCGTTCCCGGCGAGCTGGAGGCCACGCGCTTCCAGGTGCGCCCGGGCCTGGCACGCGAGGATGTCAGCCTGCCCAACGCGGAGCTGGGCATGGGCTTTGAGCGCGCCGCCCTGCGCCTGACCCGCACGGATGGGCCGCGCTGGCAGCACGACGTGGACGAGCACCTCAGCGCGATCGTGGCAGGCCTCAACCCCCAGGGCTTGACCTTGGGCGAGACCATCGAGCTCTACGCCGCGGCCCAGGGATTCGACGAAAACGCCCTCGTTGAGGCAGCCCTGCCGGCCGTCGTGGATCTCATCCGCCACGGCATGCTGCTGCCCGCCGAGCTGGTGGCCTTTAGCACCAGCAGCTAGAAACCCTCGTCCCCACACGCAGACCCCAGCACTGACACGCAGAAAGGAACCTTCCCATGCGCGCCGTTCTCACCCGAGTATCCCAAGCCTCCGTCACCGTCGACGGTGAGGTCGTGGGCAGCATCGACTGCCCGGACACCGGCGGCATTCTTGCCCTGGTGGGGGTCTCGCGCGAGGACGTCGCTGAGGAGGCCGAGCTCAACGCCCGCATGGACACCATGGCGCGCAAGATCGCGGAGCTGCGCATCCTCGAGGGCGAGACCTCCGTGGTGGACGCCGGCGCTCCTGTCCTCGTGGTTAGCCAGTTCACCCTCTACGGGCGCACCGCCAAAGGCCGCCGCCCCTCGTGGTCAGACGCAGCGCCGGGCGAGCAGGCCCAGCCGGTCATTGCGGGCGTCGTCAAGCGCCTGCGCAAGCGCGGCATCAGCGTGGAAGAGGGCCGCTTCGGCGCAATGATGCGCGTGGCCTCCGTCAACGAGGGCCCCTTTACCGTCCTGGTAGAGGCCTAGGCCATAAATCTCAGTGCCGCTGCCAAGCCACGTCGAAACGGGAAAACGCGCAGGTGAGAAAAAGTTTTTTCAGCGCGGGAACTTTTTCTCAGCCCCCGCCGTTGTACGGGGTGAAACAGGCAGCAATCTAGGAGGCAAGAGATGACCGCTTCATCCGCCAGCAACGCTTCTAACTCTGATACCTTCGCCGACGATCAGGATGTTGACCGCGGCTCGCGCCGCAATCAAACGAATGACAATCCTTCCGCTGATCTCGTGCGTGTCTATCTCAACGGCATCGGCAAGACGGCCTTGCTCAGCGCCGAGGATGAGGTGGAACTCGCACAGCGCATCGAGGTCGGCCTCTACGCAGAGTACAAGCTGAATAACGCGGAGAAGCTCACCCGCGCTGAGAAGCGCGACCTCAAGATCCTGGCCCGCGAGGGCAAGAAGGCCCGCTCCCACCTGCTGGAGGCCAACCTCCGCCTGGTTGTCTCGCTGGCCAAGCGCTACACCGGCCGCGGCATGCCGCTGCTGGATCTCATCCAGGAGGGCAACCTCGGCCTCATCCGCGCCATGGAGAAGTTCGATTATGCCAAGGGCTTCAAGTTCTCCACCTACGCCACCTGGTGGATCCGCCAGGCCATCACCCGCGGCATGGCGGATCAGTCCCGCACCATCCGCCTACCCGTCCACCTGGTGGAGCAGGTCAACAAGCTCTCCCGCATCAAGCGTGAGATGTACCAGTCCCTGGGCCGCGAGGCCACTAACGAGGAGCTGGCGGAGGAGTCCGGCATCGAGGAGTCCAAGATCGAGATGCTGCTGCGTCAGTCTCGCGATCCCGTCTCCCTGGACATGCCGGTGGGCACCGATGAGGAGGCCCCGCTGGGTGACTTTATCGAGGACGCCGAGGCCACCGATGCCGAAACCGCCGTCGTTGCCTCCATGCGCCACTCGGATATCCGCTCCGTGATTGCCACTCTGGAACAGCGCGAGCAGGACGTCATCCGCCTGCGCTACGGCCTCGATGACGGCGTGCCACGCACCCTCGACCAGATTGGCCGCAAGTTCGGCCTGTCTCGCGAGCGCGTGCGCCAGATCGAGCGCGAAGTCATGGCCAAGCTGCGCGACGGCAACCGTGCTGACCGCCTGCGCGAGTACGCACTCTAGCGCGCACGCTTTCAAACACCACTACACTTGCCCGACCCTAGGGGAGAAAGACTCTCCTGGGGTCGCTGGCGTTCGCACCACCTAGCACCCGCCCGGCAGCCCGGACTAAGCTCGAACTGAGTGCCGAAGCTGTAGGCTATTGTTTAAGTTATTCTTTGAATCCATCGCTATTACAGCGCCTGCGCTTATATAGGTGTTCAAGGCACCGGCGCCGCCGCCACGATGCAGAAAGGCCAATGACGTGAGAGACCTGGTCGATACCACGGAAATGTATCTGCGCACCATCTACGAGCTCGAGGAAGAGGGCATTACTCCCCTGCGCGCGCGCATCGCCGAGCGCCTGGAGCAATCGGGCCCGACGGTCTCCCAGACCGTCGCCCGCATGGAGCGCGATGGATTACTGCACGTGCGTACTGACCGCAGCCTGGATCTCACCGCGCAGGGCCGCGAGCTGGCTACCAGCGTAATGCGCAAGCACCGTCTGGCGGAGCGCCTGCTCACCGACGTCCTCGGGCTGGACATCCACCAGGTCCACGATGAGGCCTGCCGCTGGGAGCACGTTATGAGCGAGGATGTGGAAAGGCGCGTCGTCGCCGTCGTGGAGGATCCCACCCGCTCCCCCTTTGGCAACCCGATTCCGGGCTTGAGCCAGTTGGGAGTCAAGCACAAGGAGATCGACTTAGGCACCCGCGCTATCGACCTGCCGCACGGCGAAGAAACTCACGCGGTCATCGTTCAGCTCAATGAGATCCTGCAGGTGGACTCGCAGACCTTCCGCGAGATGCACGACGCAGGCCTCGTGGTGGGCAGCCCGGTGACCGTGGTCAACAACAATGGTTCCATCACATTAACAACTGAGAACGGCGCGAGCGTTGAGCTCATCGACGAGCTCGCCCACGCTGTTCGCGTGGAGGTGAAGTAAATGAAGCTTCTGGTAACCGGAGGCGCAGGATACGTCGGCAGCGTGTGTGCCGCAGTGCTCATTGAGCAGGGCCACAACGTCACCGTCATTGATAGCTTCTCTACCGGCAACCGCTACGCCGTGCCCGAGGGCGCACGTTTGGTGGAGGGTGATGTCGCGGAGGTCGTCGGGGACGTCCTGGCTGAGGGCGGCTTCGAGGGAGTCGTGCACTTTGCGGCCCGCTCCCTGGTGGGCGAGTCCGTGGAGATTCCCGCGGAGTACTGGCAGCACAACGTGGTCACCACGCTCACGCTGCTCAACGCCATGCGGGCCAACGGCGTGAAGAACTTGGTGTTCTCCTCCACCGCGGCCACCTACGGTGAGCCGAAGACGGTTCCGATCACCGAGGACATGCCCACCCAGCCCACTAACCCCTATGGCGCCTCCAAGCTGGCCATCGACTACATGATCACCTCGTTTGCTAAGGCCTACGGCTTGGGCGCGACCTCCCTGCGCTACTTCAACGTGGCTGGCGCCTACGGCAGCATCGGCGAGAACCGCGAGATCGAGACTCACCTCATTCCCCTGGTGTTGCAGGTTGCGCTAGGCCACCGCGAGAAGATCTTCATCTTCGGCGATGATTACCCCACCCCGGACGGCACCGCGGTGCGCGATTACATCCACATCCGAGATCTTGCCGACGCCCACGTGCTCGCCCTGAACACCAACACCGAGGGCACGCACCGCATCTACAACCTGGGCAGCGGCGATGGCTACTCGGTCAAGCAGGTCATCGAGGCCTGCCGCAAGGTCACCGGCCACCCGATCCCCGCGGAGCTAGCGCCCCGGCGCGCCGGCGACCCGGCCACCCTGGTCGCTTCCTCCGAGAAGATCAAAGCCGAGCTGGGGTGGAACCCCACCCGCACGGATCTCGATACCATCGTCGAGGACGCCTGGGCATTTACCCGGCAGCTCGGCGATAAAGCTCATTCGGCTCACCGCTAGAGCAGCGCGAAGAAGTTCCTTCCACCGCGGCCTTGCGAGCGAGCTCGCCACCGGAGCGCACGATGGTGCGAATCTCCGCCCCGAGGCCCGCGTGATAGGCGCGCACGAGCAGGCTGGCGAGCCGGTGCTCTGGGAATTCCTCGGCGGCGGTGCGCAGGGCCGGCCCGGCAAAGATGTCCCAGTCGCTGTCCAGTTGCACCACGGCGAAGAGGCAGAGCGCATTGGCGCGTATGGTCCCGCCGAAGGTGCGCACGGCCGCCAGCAGCAGGCTCGCCCCCTGCTCCCCTGCTTCGACGAATTCCTCGATCACGAGGTCCCGCGTCCACGTCGTGGATAGCCACATGGCGCACTCGCTGAGCAGTTCCTCCTCAGCCAGCACCTCCCCGAGCTCGCCGCTGCGGGAAATCCACCACTGCACATCCGCTAGGAAGTCCTGTAGGATGCGTTCCTTGCGTTCTTGGGCGGTTTCTCTTGTGGTTTCCTCTGCTGATGCCCCGCCTGTAGTTGTTTTATGGGTTACTTCTTTGTCCGCGGCGTTGCGCAGGCGCGGGCGGGCCTCGTCCACCAGCGCGCGGAGGTCATGCGCCCGAGTGCGTGCGGCACGGGCGAGCGCCGCGGCTTCCTCGACGCTGACGTGTGGGTTGCGGCGCTCGAAGATGCTGAAGTGCTCGCTGCGGCTTAGGGAGGGCAAGACGTTGCGGTCCACGCAGCGCAGCATGGACGGCGCTGAGGTCAGCGCCGCCACCGTGCCGGATACCCAGTTCTTCATCGGGCCTTCGCCCTCGGGGCTGACCACGCCGTGCAGAAGCTGGTAGGGCTCGCCTTGGGCAATGCTTTCTGCCCACCAGGCGGCGTCCACCTCGAGGCCGTCAGTGTCTGCGTCGAGGCCGTAGAGCCACTCAGCAGTGCGCTCGAGGGCCGCGGTCAAGCCTTGCGTAATGACGAAGGCGAACACCCCCTCGGCGCAGTTGCGCAGGGCCTCTGCCATCATGGGTGGGACGGAGCCGTGGGCGTCTTTCAGGTCGATGCGCACCAGCGGGCCGATGGCTGTACCACGCGGGGTGGCATCCAGGGCCATGAAGACCACGGATTCGGTGGGATAAAAGCCAAGGATTCCGGGGATATTGGCCAGCAGGTGGCCGGGGGTCGAAATGGGCGGGGTGGACTGTGTCTCGCTCGAAGGCGCTGTGTGTTTGCTCATGGCTCTAAGCTTCAGCCAGCCACGCAAGGCCCGGCTAGGGTCAATTCTTCCTCCGCGCCCAATCTGTGGATAACTTCGCCCGCGGTAGGCACACAGCCCGAGTTATCCACAGGTGGGCGCCGTGGCAGGTAGCTAACGGCCCTGAGATCCGGCATACTTGATAAACCACTAAACCAGTAGGCGCCGGAATATTGTGCCGCGGCATAGCGTTGTGGCCAATAACACCGGCGGGGAGGCCACCCAGCAGTGCTGAGAGTGCTAGACCGCCTGCTTTGAGGTACCACTGCGTGCCAGGCGCTCGCGCTGAGTCACACTGACTGCGCTGGGCTGAAGAGCTGAAGAAGATGAAGGAGGAATCACATGTCGGAAGAACAAGGCCGCATGTACGAGCTGGAATACCCGGCTCCGGTAGTCAAGGATGATTCCACCGAGGGCGGCGGTCCCACCATGATCGTCGCCATGCACGGCTACGCCGACGCCGGGCAAGCCGTTGAATCAACTGCCGATTATCTCAAGGCCGCACTGGAGAACCGCCAGCTTGCGTCCTTCAACAACGACGAGCTCATTGACTATCGCTCGCGCCGCCCCGCCGTCACCATTGACCACGACCGCACCGTCGACATCGAAAACACGGAGCTGGGCATCAAGGTGCTGCGGGATAACTCCGGCAAGCCCTTCCTCCTGCTGTCCGGCCCGGAGCCGGATCTGCGCTGGGAGGCCTTTACCGAGGCCGTGGTCAACTTGGTGGAGAAGTACGACGTGACGAACACCATCATGCTCTACTCTGCGCCGATGCCCGTGCCGCACACCCGCCCCACGGTGGTTACCGCGCACGGCAACTCCACGGATCTGGTGGGCCGCATGGTGCGCCTGGATTCCAAGATGATGGTGCCGGGTTCGGCGGCCCTGTTCATCGAAAAGGCCCTGGATAAGAAGGGCCGCAACGTCGTCGGCTACACCGCGCACGTGCCGCATTACCTGGCGGCTTCTTCCTATCCTTCCGCGACCCTGCGCCTGCTTGATTCTGTGGCCTCCGCCGCGCGTTTGAACATCCCGCTGGGCGGCGTCGAGGCGGATGTGGCCCGCGTGGGCCAGCAGCTGCAGGAGCA
This sequence comes from Corynebacterium sp., assembly GCF_030532325.1. GTDB lineage: Bacteria > Actinomycetota > Actinomycetes > Mycobacteriales > Mycobacteriaceae > Corynebacterium. The sequence goes on along the minus strand of NZ_JAUNLS010000004.1, from coordinate 59,369 downwards.
GGTGGATAGCTCCGAGGAGATCGCCGGCGTGGTGCACCAGCTCGAGGAACAGTTTGACGCCTACATGGAGCGCTACCGCACCGAGCACCCGCAGGCCATCATGCCGGGCGAGGAGCACGTGCCCACCGGCGAGGAGATCGGCGCCGACTTCGAGGCCTTTTTGGCTCAGCTGGGCGACGATCCCTCGATCCTCAACGAGGAGATCGATGACCGCGAGGACAACTTCGGTGAAGATAACGAAGATAACCCTGACCACGGTGACGGCGACGACGTCTAAGCCGACGTCGCAACCGACGTCCAAGACCACGCTGAAGCTGAGGTCCCAGCCCCGGCACTGACCGCCGCTTACCCCCATCACCTAATGTGGTGGGGGTGAACCTTTCTCAGATGCTGCCCGATCTTGCCGAAGTCCCCGAGTCCATGGTCGACGAGGCCATCTGGGACACCTTCCTCGCGTGGACACGCTCCCGCGGGATCTCCCTCTATCCGGCGCAGGAGGAGGCCTCGCTGGGTATTTTGGCCGGGGATAACGTCATTCTGGCCACCCCCACCGGCTCCGGTAAGTCCATGGTGGCCAACGCCGCCCATTTCATCGCCCTGGCCCGCGGCCAGCGCAGCTTCTACACCGCGCCCATCAAGGCCCTGGTGAGCGAGAAGTTCTTCGCCCTGTGTGAGATCTTCGGCCCGGAGAACGTGGGCATGATGACCGGCGACGCCACCGTCAACGGCTCCGCCCCCATCATCGCGGCCACGGCGGAGATCGTGGCCAACATCGCGCTGCGCGAGGGCGCCGAGGCCGACATCGACCAAGTAGTCATGGACGAGTTCCACTACTACTCCGAGCCTGAGCGCGGCTGGGCCTGGCAGGTTCCCCTCCTGGAGCTGCCCAAGGCGCAGTTCCTTCTCATGTCCGCCACGCTGGGTGATACCTCCTGGCTGGAGAAGGATCTCACCGAGCGCACCGGGCGCACCACCTCCCTGGTGGCCGGCAGCACCCGCCCGGTCCCGCTGGATTTTTCCTACGTGTTTACCGCGGTGCACGAGACCGTCGAGGAGCTCCTTCACGCGGGCAAGGCCCCCATCTACGTGGTGCACTTCTCCCAGCGCGAGGCCTCCGAGCGCGCCCAGGCGCTGACCTCCCTCTCCGGCATCATCACCAAGGACGAGAAGGAGGCTATTGCCGCGGAGCTGGGTTCCTTCCGCTTTAGCACCGCCTTCGGCAGGGATCTCTCCAAGCTGCTGCGCAAGGGCATCGGAGTGCACCACGCGGGCATGCTGCCCAAGTACCGGCGCCTGGTGGAGCGCCTGGCTCAGAAGGGCCTGCTCAGGATCATCTGCGGCACCGACACCCTGGGCGTGGGTATCAACGTGCCTATCCGCACCGTGCTCATAACGGGGCTGGCCAAGTACGACGGCACCCGCAGCCGCATTCTCAAATCCCGCGAGTTTCACCAGATCGCCGGACGCGCGGGCCGCGCGGGCTTCGATACCGAGGGCACGGTCGTAGTCGAGGCGCCCGAGCACGAGATCGAGAACGCTAAGGCGCGGCGCCGCCTCGGCGACGATCCCTCGCGCCTGAAGAAGCTGCGCAAGAAGGCCCCGCGCGAGGGCGAGGTCTCCTGGTCGGAGAAGACCTACGCCCGGCTTATCGACGCCGAACCGGAGCAGCTCACCTCCCAGTTCCGGGTCTCCAATTCCATGTTGCTCAACGTGCTGGCCCGCCACGGCAACGGCTACGAGCACATGAAGCACCTGCTGCGCACCAACCACGACACCCGCGCCAAGCAGAACCAGGACATCCTCACCGCTCTGGATCTTTTCCGCGGCCTGCTCAACTCCGGAGTGGTGCAGAAATCCACCAAGGGGCTCGACATCTACGGTCGCCCCTATCATTTGGTGCGTGAGCTGCCGCGGGACTTCGCCCTCAACCAGCCCCTGGGGCCCTTCGCGCTGGCCGCGCTCACGCTTCTCGACCCAGAATCCCCCACCTTCCACCTCGATGTCATCTCCGTCTTCGAGTCCATTCTTGATGATCCCCGCCAGGTGCTCATCGCGCAGCAGAAGCAGCGCCGCGGCGAGGAGATCGCCGCGCTCAAGGCCGAGGGCGTGGACTATACCGAGCGCATGGCCATCGTCGAGGACATCACCTGGCCCAAACCCCTGGAGGAGCTGCTGGAGCAGGCCTACGACACCTTCTGCGAGGGCAACCCCTGGGCCAAGGAGTTTGAGCTGCGCCCCAAGTCCGTGGTGCGCGACATGCTGGAAAACGCCATGACCTTCTCCGATCTCATTGCCACCTACGGCATCGCGCGCTCAGAGGGCGTGGTCCTGCGCTATCTCACCGACGCCTGGCGCACGCTCAAGCAGTCCGTGCCCGCGGAATATCTCACCGAGGAGCTGGAGGACGTCATCGAGTGGCTGGGCGAGCTCATCCGGCAGGTCGATTCCTCGCTCGTCGACGAGTGGGCCGAGATGGCCGGGGAGGACTCCCCCATCTCCCAGGAGACCCTGGACCGGGAGCTGGCCTTCGGCGTGGAGGATCCCACCGCGCTCACGGCCAACCGCCGCGCCTTCAGCATCATGGTGCGCAACTACTTCTTCCGCCTCGTTCAGCTCTTTGCCCTAGAGAAGGAGGAGCGGCTGGCGGAGATCCTGGACTACCTCGACGAGGTCCCCGATTTTGGGGCTATCCTCGACGACTACTTTGCGGACTACGACGACATCGACTCCGGCCCCGCAGCCCGCGGACCTGAGTATTTCCGCGTCACCGACAAAGACAGCCGGCTGTGGACTGTGCGCCAGCTCATCAAGGATCCGCAGGATGACTGCGCATATCAATTCGTAGGTACCGTGGATCTGGATGCTTCCGACGCCGCAGGCGAGGTTCGTCTGCGTGAGCTCAGGATTGAATACTAGAAAGGACATGGACCATGACTGAACCTCGGACAGAGTCCAGCTTTTCCCAGGACAGCACCCCATCCGAGTCCTCCGACCCGCACGTCACCGGTATCCGCCTGGCGGGCGTGAGCTTTGAGCAGACTGAGGACACCGTCACCGTGCACTGGCTGCTCGGCGGGCTGCCGCAGCGCAGCGACTGCGTGACCTTCGTGCTGCAAACCCTCGAGCGGGAGCTGCGGGTATCCTGCGAGGACGCCGAGATGCGCTCGATGACCTTGGCTCCTACCGACTCCCCCGCCGAGGCAACCGACGTGGACTACGAGTGGCATTACGCCCTGGACCGCTTCTCCGTGGTGGTGCCCAACGCCCACCTGGATCTCCACACGGACGTCTTCACCATGCAGGTCTTGTGCCACGAGGAGCCCTGCGGCGAGTGGACGGGCAGCCTGGGTTAGCTAGACTCCCAGCCACCCGCGCGCCGGCCTCACCCACCTTCCGTTCGAATATCCTCGCCCCGCCGGGCCCGAGCCTAGCCAATCCTGCCCCTTGGCAGCCTAGGCTAACAATGCTAGACAGGCCCGTGCGCTGCGGCGATAATAAGAGAGCGGGGCACGCTCACCGCCCCACGTGTATCTCCCCATCACTCACTTTTCGAACAGAAGGAATATAGACAGCCATGGCCGCCACCGCTTCCGCTGCGAGCCCCGCCGGGCCGCACTCCGCCGAGCCCCACAATTCCTCCCACAACTCTCGCCTCAACTCCCTGCGCGCCGGCGTGCTCGGCGCCAACGACGGCATCGTCTCCGTCGCCGCCCTCCTGCTCGGCGTCGTGGGCTCCGGCGTATCCAATAGCACTGTCCTCGTGGCTGGCCTGGCGGCCACGATCTCGGGCGCGGTCTCCATGGCCCTGGGCGAGTACGTTTCCGTTTCCGCCCAGCGCGATTCGGAGCGCATGCTCATCGCCAAGGAGAACCAGGAGCTTAAGGAGATGCCGGAGCAGGAGATGGCGGAGCTGACCTCCCTGCTGGCCGGCTACGGCATGACCCACCAGACTGCGGCGAAGGCGGCCCAGGAGATCACCGACACCAACCCGCTCGACGCGCACCTGCGCCTGGAGCTGGGCATCGATGGCGAGGACCTCACCAACCCCTGGCACGCGGCGTTCTGGTCCGCGGTCTCCTTCCTTGCGGGCGCGGCACTGCCGATGCTCTCCATCTTCCTCGCGCCCGATAACGCCGCGGCGATCGTGGTTTCCCTCGTCACCATCGCCACTCTGGCGCTGACTGGCTACGTCTCGGCGCGCCTGGCCGATACCAACCCGGGGCGCGCGGTGCTGCGCCTGGTCATCGGCGGCGCGGCCGGCCTGGCGGTCACCTACGGCATCGGCGCCGCGTTTGGCGTAGCGCTGGGCTAGCACAACAGCACCGGGTGGGTACGGCCAGCACCGTAAGCACCAGAAAACGCAGAGAAAGGCCCGCTCCACGAGGTCCATCGTGGGGCGGGCCTGGGGACGTCGCCAAGCAACGCGTTTAGCGTGCGGCCTCCACCTGGATGGCCTGAGCAACAGCCTGGACGACGGCGCCAATCTTGATGCCTTCCCAGATCTGCTCCTTGGTCAGGCCCTCCTCCTGAAGGGTCTGAGCGTGTGCCTTGAGGCAGTGCTCGCAGCCGTTGACCGCGGAAGCCACGGTATTCCACAGCTCGAAGTTGGCCTTGTCCACGCCCGGCTTGGAGATGATGTTCATGCGCAGGCCGAACTTGACCTGTGCGTAGTCATCACCGAGCCAACCCTTAGCGCGGTAGGCGACGTTGTTCATCGCCATGACGGTTGCGGCACCCAGGGCTGCTTCGACGGCCTCCTCAGACAGGTGCTCCTTTGCCTCATCGATGATTTCGGACAGCACGGTGTCGTTGCGGGTCGCGGCTGCAGCAGTCAGCAGGGAGCCCCACAGCTGCTCCTCGTTGAGCTCGGTGCTGCGGGTCAGGCTGCCAATGTTCAGCTTCTGATCCTTGGCGTACTCCGGCAGGGCCGACTTCAGATTATCGATAGACATTCAGTCCTCCTTGACAAGGGCTTGGGTTCTGGGATTGGGAAGCTCGAGAGCTTGTCGCCTTAGAGGGCCGACTGCACAACTTCCATCTTGTCGATGTTCTTGGTCGGGTCATTAGCCTCCCAGTTGCAAGCGCACACCTCTTCGGACTGCAGGGCGTCGAGGACACGCAGGACCTCGTCAACATTGCGGCCCACAGCGTCCGGGGTAACGGAGACGAACTGGATGATTCCGTCCGGATCGATGATGAAGGTAGCGCGGTCAGCAACGCCGTCAGCGTTCTCTACGCCCAGGGCGCGGATGAGGTCGTGGCGGATGTCGGAGAACATCGGGAACGGGATCTCCTTGAGCTCCGGGTGGGTTGCGCGCCAGTTGAAGTGAGCGAACTCGTTGTCAACGGAGCCGCCCAGAATCTGGGTATCGCGGTCCTGGAACTCCTCATCCAGCTTGCCGAATGCAGCAATCTCGGTGGGGCAAACAAAGGTGAAGTCCTTCGGGTAGAAGAACACTACCTTCCACTTGCCCTCGTACTTATCCAGGGACACGGTCTCGAAGTAGTCTTCCGGCTGGTTTGCGTTGACGTCGTGCAGGTCGCCGCCCTTGAGTGCGGTGAGCTCAAACTCCGGGAACTTCTCACCAACGGTCATGATAGGCATTGATTGACTCATCTCCTTGCTAACGAGGGTCGGTATAGCATCTACATGCTGGCTTCTCACCAGGCATTTTCAATTATGCCAATAGATCCACCACAAGTCAATAGGAAATACTTTTTATACGTGTTAAAGTTATAAGCATGCACAATAAAGAGTACCGACCAACTCTGGCCCAACTGCGCACCTTTGTCACCATCGCGGAGAACAAGCACTTCGGCACCGCCGCCTCGAAGCTGGGCATTTCCCAGCCCTCCCTCTCCCAGGCGCTCGTCGCCCTCGAGCAGGGGCTCGGCGTTCAGCTCATCGAGCGCTCCACCCGCCGGGTCATCGTCACCGCCACCGGCGAGGCACTCCTGCCCTACGCCAAGGTCACCCTTGAGGCCGCCGACGCCTTCCTTTCCCGCGCCCGCGGAGCCGACGGCGTGCTTACCGGACCCCTGACCATCGGCGTCATCCCCACTATCGCGCCCTACATCCTGCCCACACTGCTGGGCTCCATCAGCGAGTCCTACCCGGACCTCGAGCCGCGTTTTGTGGAGGAGCAAACCGAGCACCTCCTGCAGAAACTGCGCGACGGCCAGATCGATCTCGCCATCATCGCGCTGCCCTCGGAGAGCCCCGGGATGATCGAGGTCCCCCTCTATAAGGAGCGCTTCGCGGTGGTCACCGACCCCGAGCACCCCTTGGCCGGGCGCACCGATCTCACACTCTCCCAGCTCAACAACATGGAGCTGTTGCTGCTGGACGACGGCCACTGTTTGCGCGACCAGGTCCTCGACCTGTGCCGCCAGGCGAAAATCAACCCCTCCGATGCCACCAACGCGATCACCCGCGCCTCCTCTCTGACCACCATTTTGCAGCTGGTCATGGGCGGGCTGGGCACCACGCTGGTGCCGGAATCAGCCATCGCCACCGAGTGCACCCACCCCGAGCTCACTGTGGCGCGCTTTGCCCCCGATGTCACCGCCGAGCGGGAAGTCGGTTTAGTCTTCCGCTCCTCGGCGGCGCGTGCGGAAGAATTCCGCGAGTTCGGCGGATTGGTCACCGCCGCATTCAACTCCGCTGTGGAGCGCTCCCGCGCTCTCAGCGGCGCCGCTGCCAGCTAGCGGCTGGTCACCTCAGGGGCGTAAGCGCCCTTGGCCTGGCGCAGCAGATGCGCCGCGGCCAGCTGCCCGGCCGGCGCCACGACGATGAGCGCCAGGCCGAAGGTGATGATGCTGGCCAGGGACATCGCGCCCAGCAGGAAGCTGTAAAGCAGGACCTGCGCGTAGTTCTGCGTGCCCAGTTTGAAGCCGCGGGAGATGGCCTCACCCACGGACGCACCGTCCGCGGCCATCCACGTCATGAAGAACCACAACGGGCTGAGCAGGAAGCTCACCAGCGCCAGGACGGCAATGACGCCAAAGATGGTGCCCAGCATGCCGAAGATCTGTTCGTCGCTCATGCCGTCAGGGTTGTTGAGCACCTCAAAGCCCACGGTCCCGCCGAAGATGGCGAAGCCAATAAAGACAGCAATGAGGGCAAGGATGCCGGTAACGACGCCGACGATGATGCTGACCACCAGCGTGCTACCCCAGCGCACGTTCTTAAACAGGTAGGACCACGAGGTGCGCGGATCATCGACCTGGAAGAGCGCCAGACGGTAGATGGCGATGCCCAGCACAACGCTGACGATGGTCATGATGCCCTGTGCGACGGTCGGGGCGGAGGAGTTCTCATCAAACCCGGTGGCAATCTGTACAACAAGTATCGGCAGGTACTGCACCGCAAAGAGCGCAATGGCCCCCAACAGCCACAGCACCGGATTGCGCACGGCGTTGACAAATCCCCACTTCAGCGCGTACAGAGCGCTGACCTTCCCGGTATAGGCCGGGCCCGCTTCCGCGGTGGGCGCGCCGCCATTGCTTGCGCTGTAATCGTTGGCACCCGCGTAGCCCGGCAGCGAGGAATCCTGTGCGGAGTAGTTTCCGTACCCGGAGTAGTTGCCGCCGTAGGAGTTGCTGCCAAAGCCGGCCTGATCCTCCGGGTGGCTGGTGGGCTCGTAGCGCGGCAGGCCGCCGCCGTTGCTCGACCCGAAGGCGTTATCGCGGTCATCGCGGTTGCCGCCGTTATCGCCCGGGTTCGATCCAAATGGGTTTGTCATTAATTTCTCCCCACTATTCTTTTCAACTTCTTCGAAACTTGCGTATCCAGAACACTACCAACGCTCTCGCCTCCTCGGCACCCCTAGTAAACTTTCGTTCCAGCTATGTCTGACTCAACCGCCACCCCCACCCGCGAGGATCTCCTCGCCCAGCTCGACACGATTCCGCTGGCTAGCGTCCACACTTTCCGACGCCGCCTGCGCAAAGCCCGCTCCCCTCATGCACTGGGCGCCATCAACGAGGATCTGCAGGCCGCAGCCGCCCGCGTCAGCGCCATCGACGAGCACGTGCCGCCCATCGAATACCCCGAGCAGCTGCCGGTCACCGGCCGCCGCGAAGACATCGCCGAGGCCATCCGCGACAACCAGGTGGTCATCATCGCCGGCGAGACCGGCTCCGGTAAGACCACGCAGATCCCCAAGATCTGTCTGGAGCTTGGCCGCGGGCGCCGCGGGCTCATCGGGCACACCCAGCCCCGCCGTCTGGCCGCGCGCACCGTGGCAGAGCGCATCGCCGAGGAACTAGGCCAGGACATCGGGGAATCCGTGGGCTACGCCATCCGCTTCGATGACCGCGTCTCGCAAACCACGGCCGTCAAGCTCATGACGGACGGCATCCTGCTGGCGGAGATGCAAAAGGATCGCTTCCTCAACGCCTACGACACCATCATCATCGACGAGGCCCACGAGCGCTCCCTCAATATCGACTTCCTGCTGGGCTACCTCAAGCGCCTGCTGCCCAAGCGCCCGGATCTCAAGGTGATCATCACCTCCGCCACCATCGATCCGGAGAGTTTTGCCCGGCACTTCGCTGGCGCCGACGGAAAGCCCGCGCCCATCATCGAGGTCTCCGGGCGCACCTACCCGGTGGAGATCCGTTACCGCCCCCTCGAGTTCGAGGCTGGCGGAAAGGTGGTGGACCAGGATCCCCTCGACGGCCTGGTGGAGGCCATCGAGGAGCTCATGGCCGAGGGCGAGGGCGACATCCTCTGCTTCTTCCCCGGCGAGCGCGACATTCGCGACGCGATGGAGGCGATCGAGGCCAAGCGCTGGCGGGGTGTGGAGGTCACCCCGCTCTTTAGCCGCCTCTCCAACCAGGAGCAGCACCGCGTCTTCTCCCCGCACCGCGGCAGGCGCATCGTGCTCTCCACCAACATCGCGGAGACCTCGCTGACCGTTCCGGGCATCCGCTACGTGGTGGACACCGGAACCGCGCGCATCTCGCGCTACTCCACCCGCACCAAGGTCCAGCGCCTGCCCATCGAGCCGATCTCCCAGGCCAGCGCCAATCAGCGCTCCGGCCGCTGCGGCCGCGTGGCCGATGGCATCGCCATCCGCCTCTACAGCGAGCAGGACTTCGCCTCCCGCCCGGAGTTCACCGACCCGGAAATTTTGCGCACCAACCTCGCCAGCGTCATCCTGCAGATGATCTCGCTGCGGCTGGGCGATATCTCCGAGTTCCCCTTCGTCCAGGCCCCCGAGCCCAAGGCCGTGCGCGACGGCCTACTCCTGCTCCACGAGCTCGGCGCCCTCAATCCGGAGGGCAAGGAGAAGAACGGGCTGCCGGTGCTCACCGACGTCGGTCGGCACCTCGCCCGCATCCCCGTGGATCCCCGCATGAGCCGCATGCTCGTCGAGGCCGCGAGGCTGGGCTGCCTCGAGGACGTCATCGTCATCGTGGCCGCGATGACCATTCAGGACGTGCGCGAGCGTCCCCTGGACTTCCAGGCCCAGGCGGATCAGACCCATGCCCGCTTCAAGGACAAGTCCTCAGACTACATCTCCATGCTCAAGCTGTGGGACTACGTCACCGAGAACCGCGAGGAGCTCAGCGGCAACGCCTTCCGCAAGCGCATGAAGAAAGAGTTCCTGCACTACATGCGCATCCGCGAGTGGTTTGACCTGGTGCGCCAACTCAAAGATGTGGCCAAGCAGCTCAAGTGGGGCGTCAAAGAGGCCACCGAGCGCCGCGCAGATGACATTCACATGAGCCTACTGTCCGGGCTGCTCTCCAACATCGGTGCGCGCGACGGCAACTCCAAAGAGTTCATTGGCGCGCGCAACACCCACTTCCTCATCTTCCCCGGCTCCGCCCTGGCCAAGAAGCCGCCGGCATTCCTCATGGCCGCCGAGCTGGTGGAGACCTCCCGGCTGTGGGCGCGCGACGTCGCCGCCATCGATCCCGCCTGGGTGGAGGAGCTGGGCGCCAACCTGCTCAAGCACAACTACTCGGACCCCGTGTGGTCGCGCAAGCGCGGTGCGGCCATGGCCACGCAGCGCTCCACCCTGTACGGAGTGACCATCGTGGCGGATCGATCGGTTCCCTACCACCGCGTCGACCCCGTGGCCGCGCGCGACATGTTCATCCGCCACGCGCTCATCGAGGGCGAGTGGAGCACTCACCACCACTTCTTCCACGACAACCGCCGCAAGCTCGAGGAGGCCGGCGAATACGAGGAAAAGGCCCGCCGCCGCGGCCTCGTGGTGGACGAAGACACGCTCTTCGACTTCTACGACCAGCGCATTCCGGCGTCGGTAACCACGGCCCGCCACTTCGATTCCTGGTGGAAGAAGCAGCGCGACAAGCACGTGCTGGACTTCGATCCCGATAAGCTCATCGAGGACTCCCACGAGGTCACCGAGGAGGCCTTCCCGGACCGGTGGCTCAAGGGCAGCATTGATTACGACCTCGCTTATAAGTTTGAGCCGGGCAATCCCCTCGACGGCGTCACCCTCATGGTCCCGGTTCCGCTGCTGGCGGGCCTCGACACCGAGGGCTTCGACTGGCTGGTGCCGGGGCTGCGCTTGGAGCTGGTCACTGAGCTCATCCGCACCCTGCCGAAGGCTCTGCGCCGCACTGTTGTGCCGGCCCCGGAGTTCGCCGAGCGCGCACTCCCCCGCCTCATCCCCTACGAGGGCTCGCTCACACAGCAGCTTGCCGACGTCCTCCGGGAGATGGGCGGCCACGGTATCAACGCCTCCGACTTTAGACCCTCGGCGCTGCCTGCCCACCTGCGGATGAACTTCGCGGCCGTCGACAAGCGCGGCGAGATCATCGACTCCGACCGCGACCTCGCCGCCCTGGTCAAGCGCCAGGCCGGCCACATCACTTCCTCGGTGTCCAAGGCCGGGCGCAAGTCGGAGTCGCGCGCGGTCAAGGAGTGGAGCGAGGATACGCTGGGCGAAATCCAGGAGGAGGTCACCACCGTGGTCGACGGCCACGAGGTCACCGCCTACCCCGGCCTGGTGGCTACCAAGGACGGCGTGGCGCTCAAGGTGCACCCCACCAAGGCCGCTGCCGACGCCTCCATGCTCACCACCACGCTCACCCTGCTGCTGCGGCAGATCACCGTGAACAAGCAGCAGATGATCAAGGGGCTCCCCCTGCAGCAGCGCGTGGCCGTGGATTCCTACCCGCACGGCGGCGCCGAGGGACTCGTCAACGACGCCCGCGTGGCCGCGATCCGCGACATCCTCATTGAGATGGGCGGGCCGGTGCGCACTCCCGCGGCCTTTGAGGCGCTGCGCAAGGAGATCGCCCCACAAGTCCCCGGCCGCGTGCGGCAGTCGGTGGTAGCAATTGCTCCCGGGCTGGTGGAGTACTCCAACCTCAAGGCGGAGCTTGCCCAGTGGGAGGGTCCGGCCATCGACGATATTCAGGCCCAACTGGACTTCCTGCTGCCGCCGCACGCGATCACCACCCACGGGATGGCGCACCTGCGGCACCTGCCGCGCTATCTCGCCGCGGCCCGCATCCGCTTGGAGGATATGAACCTCGATCCGAACAAGGACGCCGACCGCCAAGCGGACGTGGAGGAGGCCAAGGCCTACCTGAGCAATCGCCTGCGCACGCTGCCCGCGGGGCGCGACAAGACCCGTGAGGTCAAGGAGATCTATTGGATGATCGAGGAGCTGCGCGTCTCGCTCTTCGCGCAGCGCCTCGGCACCGCGCACGCGGTCTCCCTGCGGCGCATCCAGAAGGCCGTGGACAAACTGCGTTAGCTACAAGTCGCAGAGCAGAGCGCTCTAGAAATCCTCGCGGTCACGGCGGCGCATGAGGCGGATCTCGGATTCGAAGTCGTCCGCGCTCTCGAAGGACTTGTACACCGAGGCGAAGCGCAGGTAGGCCACCTCGTCCAGGTCGCGCAGGGGCTCCAGGATGGCCAAACCTACGTCATTGGCGTTGACCTGGGGGGATCCGTGGCTGCGCACGGTTTCTTCTACTTCTTGGGCCAGCTTCTTCAGTGCGTCCTCGCTCACGTCACGGCCCTGGCATGCGCGCTGCACACCGCGAATGAGCTTGTCCCGGCTGAAGGGCTCCGAGAGCCCGTTGCGCTTGACCACGTAGAGCACCGCCTTCTCGATAGTGGTGAACCTGCCCCGGCAGGAGGTGCACTCACGCCGGCGGCGAATGGAGCTTCCGGCGTCCACCACGCGGGAGTCAATGACTCGCGATTGCTCATTGTGACAAAACGGGCAGTACACCGTTCGGGTCCTTTCTTTGCGTCATCCGCGCCCCACAGGGGAAGATCGTGAGGCGCAAGGCGCGGCGATCAACACCAACAGTGTACTGCCCATTATTGAAGAGGCGATATTGAGTTATACCGAGCGCTGAATGCCCCAGCGCCCGGGTTTTAGGGCCGCGCGGCCAGGCGTGTAGTACCTGGCTAGCACCTGACTAGTACGCAGTGCTGGCCACGGTCACCGCATCGGAGCTCGGCGCCACCGGGGCTTCCTCATCCGCGCTCAGCCCGGTGAAAACGGTGCCAAGGAAGACGGCTGCGCCAAAGACTGCGCCCAGGAGGTAGTTCGACGTGTTCGAGCGCCGGGCCGACTGAGAACCACCACCCGAAGAACGCTCCGCGCGCCATGGATAGCCGGAATCGGCCTGCGGCAGCGTATGCGCATCCGTTCGATTCACATCACGTAGAGTTCGAACACCAGGCACTACTACCCCAGGGCGGTGAGCACGCGGAGCCCGAGCGGAAGGCTCCCACACGGCCGCCGGCGGGACAACGCGGGCACGCCCGGCACCCTGACGGGAAACGGAGGAAGAACGAAAATCAGTGGAGTTCAGAGCGATAGCCACGACAGGGCTCCTTTCAGTCAATGATTTGTTGGCGACATGGTGAGGCGCATGTTCTTCAGCGGCTATCCGCATCCTAAAATGGACCGGCGACACACTCGAACAGAACACTCGACCACTCGTTCGATTTAGTTGGTATGTTCGATTTATAACACCGTTTCGAAAATTTGTCCACAGATACGCAGAATCTCTCGAACAGTTTTTCTTTTCATGCTAAGAATGGAAGTGTTCCGTAGTTTCGCCCACAGGAGGCCCCATGCCACGCAAGCCCGCCACGAATGGCAGCCCCGATGTCGCATCCCTATCACCCCGTCAGCGCCGCATCCTTGAAGTAATCCATGACGCCGTCATGCTGCGCGGCTACCCGCCAAGCATCCGCGAGATCGGTGACGCCGCCGGGCTGCAGTCCACCTCGTCCGTGGCCTACCAGCTCAAGCAGCTGGAAGAAAAGGGCTTCCTGCGCCGCGATCCCAACAAGCCGCGCGCCGTGGACGTGCGCCACCTGCCCAAGGACACCGACTCCAAGAAGCCGGGCCGCAAGGCTCGCCCCAAGAACCAAGATCCGGAGGTTCCGGAGGAGGCTTCCACCGTCTCCTACATCCCGGTGGTCGGCCGCATCGCTGCCGGCTCGCCCATTACCGCCGAGGAAAACGTGGACACCTACTTCCCCATGCCGCAGGATGTCGTTGGCAACGGCGATCTGTACATGCTCCAGGTGGTCGGTGACTCCATGATTGACGCAGGCATTCTCAACGGCGACTGGGTTATCATCCGCTCCCAGTCCGTCGCGGAAGAGGGCGAATTTGTGGCCGCGCTGCTGGACGGCGACGAGGCCACCGTCAAGGAATTCCACCGTGATTCCTCAGGTGTGTGGCTGTTGCCCCACAATGAGGCCTACTCGCCTATTAAGGGCGATGACGCAGAGATCATGGGCAAGGTCATCTCCGTCTTCCGCAAGCTCTAATTTCCACGGTCCTTCACTGCCGGATTCCAAGCAGAGGATTCCGTATTCCCTGCAGTTTTCCCTACGCGCCACCTCCTTGTTGGTGGCGCGCTGTTGTTTTCTACCCCCGGTTGTGTGTCTCACAGTGCCCGCAGCCCGATCGCGGTGAACATCACATTGCTTGCAAATCCGCAGTACAGCAATTAAAACGAGCGCGCGGAAAGTTTTTATTGTGTGTGAGATCGTTTGATTGCGCCCGATTTGTGTCTCCCCGATGGGACAATGGGGACATATACACATTCACGCTTATCCGTTCTTTCCCTGGGTCTACCCCCGCGCATGGACGAGCGCTGATACCCCCTGTTTCTTTGGAGGAAATGACTATGTACGCAGAAGAGCGCCGTCGGCAGATTGCTTCGCTAACCGCGGTCGAGGGCCGCGTGAACGTGACGGAGCTTTCGGAGCGCTTCGACGTCACTGCGGAAACCATTCGCCGCGATCTAGCCGTGCTCGATCGCGAGGGCGTTGTACACCGCGTGCATGGCGGCGCTGTGGCCTCACAGTCTTTCCAAACCGCTGAGTTCACCCTCGATACGCGCCAGCGCTCCGCCACAGGCGCCAAGATGGCCATCGCGCGCGCCGCGCTCAACCAGCTACCGGAAGGCGGCGGCAGCATCTTCCTCGACGCCGGCACCACCACCAACGCGCTGGCCGATCTCATTGGGCAGCAATACTCCGCCGGCCAGTTCAACATCGTGTCCAACAGTCTGCCCATCGCGCTCTCCTTAGCCAATAACGGGGTGACGGATGTCCAGCTGCTCGGCGGCACCGTCCGCGCTATCACCCAGGCAGTCGTGGGCGATACCGCCCTGCGCACCATGGCTCTCATGCGCGCGGATGTGGCGTTCATCGGCACCAACGCCCTCACGCTGGATCACGGCCTCTCCACGGCCGACTCCCAGGAGGCGGCCATCAAGTCGGCCTTTGTCACCAACGCGCACAAGGTGGTGGTGCTGTGCGATTCTTCCAAGCTGGGCAACGACTACCTGGTCAGCTTCGCCTCGCTTGCCGACATCGATGTGGTCATCACCGACTCCGCGGCCCCCGAGTCCTTCGTGGAGGCCCTGCGCGAGCGCGACGTCGAGGTGATCATCGCCAGCGAGAAGTAGCACCCGCGCTTCTTGGCCACTTAGTGAAAACGGGAAAGTTCGATTGAGGGCATCACCGCATGTATGCCCGCGCCCAGCGGTTCCCCTTCCCCGCCCAGCGGTTCCCCATACCCCCCGAGCCGCTCCCCATTCCCCCCAAACCACCGCACCGTCCCGGTGTCCAGCCACCTGCGCCGCGCGCCCCACGTCGGTAGGACAAAGAGCCCGCGCACAGGCGGGCTCTTCGCGTCTCCAGGCCAATCCAGACTTGAGCCGAACCGGGACTGAGTCAGTCCAGCATTAGAAGGTCTCCAGCAGCGCGATCACGGCTGCGCGGGCCTCCTCCGGGCTCTCGGCGTTGATGGCGGCCTCGGCCATCTTCTCGCACTGCTCGAAAGTTACTTCCGCCAGCTGAGCGCCCACACCCGCGACTGCGGTAGAGGCAGCCGAGAGCGACGTCACACCCAGGCCGGTGAGCACGCAAGCCAGCATCGGGTCAGCAGCAGCCTCACCGCACACACCCACCGGGACGTTGTTGTCGCGGCCCACCACGCAGGTGTGCTGAATGAGGCGCAGCACGGCCGGCTGCCACGGATCCGTCAGGTAAGCCAGCTGCGGGGACAGGCGGTCAGCAGCCATGGTGTACTGGGTCAGGTCGTTGGTACCGATGGACACGAAATCCAAGTGCGGCATGATGGTATCGGCCATGAGCGCCGCGGCAGGCACCTCAATCATGGCCCCGGCCGTCAGACCGCGCTCGCGGCACAGCTCAGCAAACCACTTGGCCTCCACAGCGGTGGCCACCATCGGCGCCATCACCCAGGTGGGAGCCTCCTCACCGCGGTCGGCGCTAGCCTGGGCAATAGCGTCCAGCTGGCGGGTCAGCAGCGCCTCGTTGTCGCGAGCAACGCGCAGGCCGCGCACGCCCAGGGCGGGGTTTTCCTCGTCAGACAGCGTGGCG
This sequence comes from Corynebacterium sp., assembly GCF_030532325.1. Classification (GTDB taxonomy): domain Bacteria; phylum Actinomycetota; class Actinomycetes; order Mycobacteriales; family Mycobacteriaceae; genus Corynebacterium. Next base: position 43,486 of record NZ_JAUNLS010000004.1, on the reverse strand, counting down.
TAGGAAATCGGCTTATCAGAGCCGGCATCGAGGGTACGCACCACAACCTTGGACTCCGGGAAGGCCTTGAAAACCTTGGCGTAGATACGCGCCTGCTCGTCCACGGTGGGTTCCTCACTGGCGGAGAGGAAGGAGAGCTCGGTGCGGTAAAGGCCAACGCCCTCAGCCTCAGAATCGGCCGCCAGGCGGGCTGCGTTGCCGTCAGCGACGTTGGCCAGCAGCTGCACGCGGTGGCCGTCCTTAGTCTGCGCTGGGCCGCGCCACTGCGCCACGCGGGCTGCCTTCTCGCGGTAGTCCTCCACCGCCGTGCGGGATTCCTCCGGATCGGCATCCAGGCTCACGGTGCCTAGGGAGGCGTCGACGAAGACCACGGTGCCCGGCTCGATTCCGCGAATGCTGGGGCCTACCGCCACGATGCACGGGATGTCCAGCTGGCGGGCGATAATCGCGGTGTGGCTGGTCGGGCCGCCGAGCTCAGTGACCAGGGCCTTGATGTGGTTGGTATCCAGGGTGGCGGTATCCGCCGGGGCGAGATCGTCAGCGAAGAGCACGGCCTCGCCCTCCACCATGGGAAGGCCCGGCTCCTGCTCGCCACGCAGCTGGGCGATGACGCGGTCACGCACGTCCTTGAGGTCAGTGGTGCGCTCAGCCATAACGCCGCCCGCGGCCTCGAACATGGTGACAAACTTGTCGGTGGCGCCCACGGTGGCATACTCGGCGTTGTGCCCGGCGCGGATGTTCTTGCGCACGGCCTTGTGCCAGCCGCGGTCCTTGACCATGCCGGCGGTGGCATTGAGCACCTCAGCGGCCTGGCCCTCGGCGCCTGCGGCGCGCTGCTCGAGGCGGGAGGCCACGACGTCTACGGCTTCAAGAAAGCGGTCGTATTCCTGATCGCGGAGTTCTTCGGCGACGACCTCACCAGCGGTGGGCAGCTCGGGGCGCGGCCGAACCCAAACGGCCTCGGCATAAGCTACGCCTGCGACGACGCCAGTGCCTTTAATTGTGGAGGGGGTTGCATTGTCCATGACACAAATCCTTTGCGCGAAGTGGGTTCTATTCTCTGACAAGATCATCACATGTTTCCGGAAAAAGCAATGAAAACCACAGCCCATGCATTGACTTCCGGACACAATCGGGCAAGAATCAACATTAAGCAACATTTTGTGCAGATCTGCACAGATAGGCCGCACGGATAGACTGACCATCAGCGCAGGCCACTGCTCATCTTGTTGGACTTCTCTACGTAACTCAATATACGCACCTCAACACAGGCACGTAGCTCACCGCGAAAGGGGAACTAAAGAAGCGATGATCCTCTCTGTAACACCCAACCCCAGCGTCGACGCCACCATTACCTTGCACGAAACCATCAACCCCGGCACCGTCCACCGCGCCGATCGCGCATTCCAGGTAGCCGGCGGAAAGGGGGTCAACGTCACCCACGCGATGTCCCTGGCTGGCACCGAGTCCCTGGCCCTACTACCCTCCGCGCACGGCGATTACTTCCTTAGCCTCATGGACATCGCGTCCATCCCCTACGAGGCCGTGCCGATGACTGACCCCGTGCGCATCAACACCACTTTGACAGAGCCCGACGGCCGCACCACTAAGCTCAACGGCCCCGGCCCCACGCTCAGCCCCGACGCCCAGGCCGCATTGGCCCATCGCATTACCGAGCTTGCGCCGCAGGCCTCGTGGATTGTCTTCGCCGGCTCCCTGCCGGTGGGCGTTCCCGCCGAATGGTACTGCCTGCTGGTGCGCGAGCTGCGCACCGCCGCGCCGCACACCAAGATCGCCGTGGACACCTCCGACGCCCCCATGGTCGCCCTCGGCGAAAACCTCGCCACCGCCGCGCCCGATCTCATCAAGCCCAACGGCTTCGAGCTGGGCCAGCTGACCGGCCGGGACGGCTACGCCCTCGAGGAGGAAGCCGCGCGCGGTGACTACAGCAACGTCGTGGAAGCCGCCCGCGAGGTAGCCCAGCGCGGCGTCAACGAGGTGCTCGTCACCCTGGGCGGCGCAGGTGCTGCGCTCGTCACCGCCGATGAGGCCTGGATTGCCACCCCGCCGCCGACGGCCGTGGTCTCCACCGTGGGCGCGGGCGATTCCGCACTCGCCGGCTACATCATGGCGCGCAGCACCGGCAGCGCCTGCGGCGAGGCTCTGCGCAACGCCGTGGCCTACGGCTCCGCTGCTGCCGCCCTGCCGGGCACGCAGCTTCCCACCCCGGAGCAAATCCATACCGAGGCCACCCGCGTGCGCCAGATGTAGGCGCATCCGCCCTTCTTCCCGCTCTACCGTTTATCGTCCACCCGTTTATCGTCCACCGTCTACCGGCTTCTTTCTTCAACCCTTTCTATCTAGGAGCTCGATGTCATGGCATCCCCACTCATCACCACAGACCTGGTGACGCTTGACGCCGACTTTGGCGCAAGCACCGAGTCTGTCATCACCCAACTGGCCGGCCTGGTACACGCCGCCGGCCGCGCGGACTCCGTCGACGGCCTAGCCCAGCCCGCCATTGAGCGCGAGGCCAAAGCAGGCACCGGCGTGCCCGGCAACGTCGCCATCCCGCACTGCCGCTCCGCAGCAGTAAGCGAACCCACCCTGGCGTTTGCGCGCCTGTCGCGCGGCGTCGACTTCTCCGGCCCCGACGGCGATGCCGAGCTGGTCTTTCTCATCGCCGCACCTGCCGACGGCGGCAAGGCCCACCTGAAGATCCTCTCCAAGCTCGCCCGCGCGTTGGTGCGCAAGGACTTCCTCGAGGCTCTGCGCACAGCAGACAGCGCCGAGGAGATAGTCGAGCAAGTTCTCGGCGTGGTCACCGCGGAGAAGAAGAGCAGCACCCAAGCCACAAAGCCTTCCGCCGAGCACGCCGCACCCGTGTCCATCGTCGCGGTCACGGCCTGCCCCACCAGCATCGCCCACACCTACATGGCTGCCGACGCCCTCACCCAGGCCGCCGGCGAGCGCACGGACGTCTCGCTCACCGTGGAGACCCAGGGCTCCTCCAACAACGAGTCCCTTGATTCCGCCACCATCGCGGATGCTGACGCCGTCATCTTCGCCACCGACGTCGGTGTGCGCGACCGCGAACGCTTCTCCGGCAAGCCGGTTATCGAATCCGGCGTCAAGCGCGCCATCAACGAGCCGAACGCCATGCTCGACGAGGCCATCGCCGCCGCCCACAACCCCCAGGCCCGCACGGTCGAGGGCGCGGCAGGAGCGGCGTCGTCAAGCGACGTCTCCGACTCCGAGGGCCACGGGCTGAGCTGGGGCAAGCGCATCCAGCAGGCCATCATGACCGGCGTGTCCTACATGGTTCCCTTCGTCGCCGCCGGCGGCCTGCTGCTGGCCCTGGGCTTCCTCTTCGGCGGATACGACATGGCCAACGGCTGGGAAGCAATCGTCTCCAACCACTCCCTGAGCAACCTTCCGGGCAACCAGGTCGATGTCGACGGCGAGCTCATGACCTTCGAGCGTTCCGGCTTCCTGCTCTACATCGGCGCGGTGCTCTTCGCCATCGGCCAAGCCGCCATGGGCTTCATCGTCGCCGCGCTCTCCGGCTACATCGCTTTCGCCCTGGCTGGGCGCCCAGGCATCGCGCCGGGCTTTGCCGGCGGTGCCATTGCCGTGAGCGTCGGCGCCGGCTTCATCGGCGGCCTGGTCACCGGCCTCATCGCGGGCCTGGTGGCGATGTGGATTGGCAAATGGAAGGTCCCGCGCTGGATTGGCTCGCTCATGCCCGTAGTGATCATCCCGCTGCTCGCCTCCCTGATTACCGGCCTGCTCATGTACCTGCTGCTCGGCGCGCCGCTGGCCGCCCTCATGGAGGGGCTGCAGAACTGGCTGTCCTCCATGTCCGGCTCCTCGGCCGTGCTGCTGGGCATCATCCTCGGCCTCATGATGTGCTTCGATCTGGGTGGCCCGGTGAACAAGGCCGCCTACCTCTTTGCCACCGCGGGGCTATCCACCGGCGACGAAGCTTCCATGCACATCATGGCCGCGGTCATGGCCTCCGGCATGGTCCCGCCGATTGCGCTGTCCATTGCCACCTTCCTGCGCAAGAACCTGTTTACCCCGGCGGAGCAGGAAAACGGCAAGTCTGCCTGGCTGCTGGGCCTGTCCTTCGTCTCCGAGGGTGCTATCCCCTTCGCCGCCGCGGATCCGTTGCGCGTCATCCCCTCCATGATGGCTGGCGGCGCCGTCACCGGCGCTATCTCCATGGCGCTCGGCGTGGGCTCCCGCGCCCCGCACGGCGGCATCTTTGTCTTCTTTGCCATCGACCCGATCTGGGGCTACATCGTGGCCATCGCCGCAGGCGTGGTGGTCTCGGCCGCGGCCGTCATCGCGATGAAGCAGTTCTGGCCCAACACCACGGTGGAGGAAGCAGCCGCCCGCGCGCAGGCTCCGGCTGGCACAGCTGCCGCCTAGAGCGAATACGCGTACACTGAAAGGCGCGAAAATGACTCGGCTGGTCCACAGCGGACTCGTCCACGGTGGACTGGCCGCGTCGTGTGTAAATGAAAGGATAGATTTTCATGGCATCTAAGACCGTCAAGGTAGGCTCCTCCGTTGGCCTGCACGCTCGCCCAGCATCCATCATCGCTGACGCCGCATCCGAGTTCGATGAGGACATCTTCCTCAACCTCGTCGGCGAAGAAGATGACGATGAGACCGACGCCGCCTCCTCCCTGATGATCATGGCGCTGGGCGCCGAGCAGGGCGATGAGGTCACCGTCACCTCCGAGAACGCCGAGGCCGTGGAGAAGATCGCCAGCCTGATCGAGCAGGACCTGGACGCTTCCTAAGAAGCACCGCTTCCACAGCGCTTTCACAACACAGCGTGGAGCACACGACAAGGCTCCCGCCCCTCCCCTCGCGCACTGCGCGGGGAGACGGCGGGAGCCTTTTTCCTTCCCCTTCAAATCCCTCAGGGAACCACCGGGCCTAGGCTTGAGGAATCAGCAGCCCCGTGGGCGAATTATGGGGTGATCTAACGAGGGCTGTAGTAGCGGGCGTTCTGTCCCTCGCCCACGGTGTCATACAGCTTCTTCATCACCGGGTAGAGCACAATGATGCCCACCGAGCCCCAGGCGATGCCCTCCAGGGTCACGCCAAAGACGTCGAGAGTGAGGTTACCAATGCCGGCGATGAGCGCCACCGCGGCAGCGGTGAGGTTGACCGGGTTGTTGAAGTTGACCTTGTTATCCATCCAGATGCGCACGCCCAGCATACCGATGAGTCCGTAGAGCACCACGCAGGCGCCGCCCAGCACGCCGGTGGGGATGGTGAAGATGAGCGCGCCGAACTTCGGGATGAAGGCCAGCGCAATCGCGGTCAAGGCCGCCACCCAGTAGGCCGCGGTGGAATAGACCTTGGTGGCCGCCATCACGCCGATGTTTTCCGCGTAGGTGGTGGTACCGGAGCCACCGAAGCCGCCGGCCAGGGTGGTCGCGAGGCCGTCGGCAATCAGCGCGTCACCGGCCAGGTCATCGAGATCACGCTTGGTCATCTCAGAGACCGCCTTGACGTGGCCAACGTTTTCCGCGATGAGCACCACGAGCACCGGCAGCGCCGCGGCGATGGCGGAGACGTGGAATTCGGGCGCATGGAACTGCGGCAAGCCAATCCACTCAGCCTGGCGCACGGTCTCCATCGCGCCCTCGGCCAGGTTGCCGGTCAACGCCGCGAAGACCCAGCCCACGATGACGCCCAGGAGGATGGACAGGCGCGAGATCATTCCGCGCCCGGCCACGGTGGCCAGCAGAATCACCGCGAGCGTCACCGTGGCCACCAGCGGCTGGCTGGAGTAGTTACCGGCGGCGTTGGGTGCCAGGTTCAGGCCGATGAGTGCGACGATGGCGCCGGTGACCGCGGGCGGCATGACCGCGTCGAGCACCTTGCGGCCGGCGGCCTTGACGGCAAAGCCGATGAGCATGAGCACCACGCCGGTGGCCAGCACCGAGCCCGCCTGCACGCCGATACCGTACTGCTGCGAGGCCGCCAGCGGCGCGATGAAAGCAAAGGAGGAGCCCAGGTAAGAGGGCAGGCGGTTGCGGGTGATCAGCAGGAAGAGAATGGTGCCCACGCCGGAAAAGAGCAGCGTGGTATTGACCGGGAAGCCGGTCAGAGTGGGAACCAGCAGGGTGGCGCCAAACATGGCCACCACGTGCTGCATGCCAATGCCGATGGTACGGCCCCAGCTCAGTCGTTCCTCAGGTGCGACAACAGCGCCAGGTTTAATCGTTTTCCCGTCGCCGTGGACGGTCCAGCCAAATGTACTCACGAACCCCCATTATGAACCACGGCCGGGGCAAATACCTAAGCGGAGCCCAGAGCGCGCCCGCGGCTAAACGCGAAACTCCTTGAGCTCCTCGGCCAAGGCGGTGGGCAGGCGGACGTCGACACGCGTGCCCTGCTCGGTGTACTCCTCGCTGTGCACCGTGCCTTGGGCGTGCACGCGGGAGACTACGTCCCCGCGGGTGAAGGGAACCAGCAACTGGACGTGGACGTCGCGCGCGTTGAGGAAGAGCTCCACGCGCGTGATGAGCTCGTCGATACCCTCCCCGGTGCGCGCGGAAACGTAGACCACGTTGTCGCGGTCGAGCACGTGGCGCAGCTCCGCCAGCACGAGGGGATCGGCGGCGTCGATCTTGTTGATGACGATGATCTCCGGCGGGGCCTTCTCCCCGGTCTCCTTGACGATGTCATAGATGACCTTGTTTACCGCCTCGATCTGCTTGAGCGGGAAGGGATCCGAGCCGTCCACCACATGCAGCATAATGTCGGCGGCCAGAACCTCCTCCAGGGTGGACTTGAAGGCCTCCACCAGCTGCGTGGGTAGGTGACGCACGAAGCCGACGGTATCGGTGAAGACCACCTGGCGGCCATCGGCCAGCTCCGCTCGGCGGGTGGTGGGATCCAGGGTGGCAAACAGCGCGTCCTCCACCAGCACGCCGGCGCCGGTCATGGCGTTGATGAGCGAGGACTTGCCCGCGTTGGTGTAGCCGGCGATGGCGATCTGCGGGATCGAGGAGGCCTGGCGCTTCGAGCGCTTGACCTCGCGCGCGGTCTTCATGGCCCGCAGCTCCTTGCGGAGGATAGCCATCTGGGTGCGGATGCGACGACGGTCCGTCTCGATCTTGGTCTCGCCCGGGCCACGCAGGCCCACGCCGCCGTTGGAACCGGCGCGGCCGCCCGCCTGGCGCGAGAGGTTACCGCCCCAACCACGGGTGTGGGTGTAGAGGTACTCCAGCTGCGCCAGTGAGACCTGGGCCTTGCCCTCCTTGGACTTGGCGTGCTGGGCAAAGATGTCCAGGATCAGCATGGTGCGGTCAATGACCTTGGTGTTGAGCTCGCGCTCAAGGGCGGAGAGCTGGCCCGGAGTCAGTTCACCATCGCAGACCACGGTATCCGCGCCGGTGGCCTCGACGATCTCCTTGAGCTCCTTGACCTTGCCGGAGCCCACGTAGGTGCCCGGGTCGGGCTTATCGCGCTTTTGGTAGAGGGCCTCCACGACCTCCGCGCCGGCGGTCTCGGTGAGCGCGGCCAGCTCCGCCATGGTGGCTTCTACCTCGGCAACGGTGCCCTCTGTCCACACGCCCACGAGCACGACCTGCTCCAGTCGCAGTTTGCGGTACTCCACCTCGTAGCCGTCGGTGGTGTCTTCCGCGCGAATGGTGGTGGACACCCGGCGGAAGGCGTTGCGTTCTGCGAGATCGAACTCGCCAACGGTCGGGGTCTCAGCAGCGGCGGCGTCCGGCTCTCCCGCGGCCCGGTTGTGGGGTGCGTTATCCCGAAACGCTTGGGCCAGAAGTTCTTCGTGTGTTGGTTTCGTCATATTGCTTCTTATTCTTGCACGTCGCGGGCCGTCCTGGACAATCCACGAACACGCACACCCGCGGGCTCGCAGCCTTTTTAGACTTCCCGCGCCAAGGGATACAATAGTGCGCATGAGTGCGAACCAGACCTCCCCTGACGTAACCGGAACCGAAGCAACCGGCACCCACAACGCGGAGATGGCCGCGATTGGCCTCAACTTCCCGCGCTGGCAAGACGCAGTGGAGGCAGCGATTTCCACGGATCAGCTCACCGTCACCGGCGAGGTCCGCGGCGGCCAGCTCATCCAGTTCGCCGACGTCTCCGGCGCGCAGATCAACATCCTGGCCGTCGAGCCCTTTGCCACCTTCATTGGCTTCCAGGCCGTCACCCAGGGCTTTGCCCACGTGAGCATGTACAACGACGTGCTCGCCTTCCTCGACATCCTCGATCCCTTCGGCACCGTGCTGGCCCAGGCCACCGCTAACCTGGCCCAGGGCCCGCTACTGGCGGACGAGGAAACCCAGCAGTGGCAGCAGGTGGGGCTAACTGCCATGGGCCTCAGCGTTGCCCGCTACCCCAACAGCGCAGCCTACGAGGCGGAGTTCCAGGAGTTCCCCGCCGCCTTCGAATCCGAGGGCGCGGCCGTCATCAACGCCAACTCCGGGGCCACCGTGCCCACCCCGGGCTGCCGCTTTGCCGCCCGCGTGATGGAGGCCGAGTGGCGCACCAACCAGCTCACCGGAGAGAAGTTCATGCACATGGTCATGGACGGCGCGTTCCCCTTCGATCTCTGCCTGCCGGAGAACTTCGGCGAGCTGCCCACCAAGGGCGAGGTGCTGGCCGGCACGGCGATGCTCACCGCCTCCATCGAGCTGCCCACCGGAGGCTGTGGTTCCGGCGGCGGCTGCGCCTGCGGTTCCGGGGGATGCGGCGGACACTAACGCGATTAGGGGGAGAAATCCATGATCTTTTCCGCGAACCAGCGCCGCATCTTCGCCCTGTGTGTGGCGCTGTCTGCGGCCGTGCTGCTCATCATGACGCTCAAGCTGCCGGGGCTGTTTATTGCCATCCTGGTGGCCTGGGCGATGTGGCTGCTGGCCACCTCCCGCCCCGATCAGTCCGAGCACACCGCCCTGCGGACCTCCATCGCGTTGACTGTGGAGGATATCACCGACATTCTCTCCCAGTACGAGGCCTTCATCAGCAGCGAGGACCCCGATAACCTGGCGGATCGCACGTTGCATCGCCCCGCGCTTGCCGACGCCGACTGCACCGAACCCGCCATCGCCGCCTTCCACTACGAGGCCCACGGCGCCGAGCGCTTCCTGCGCCGGCTCTCCGCCCGCCTGCATCGCAGCGACATCGAGACCAAGGAGCTGGAGTCTCTGCTCAAGATTGCCGATGAGCGCGCGGATCAACTCAAGGAATCCTGGCTGGCGGCCCGGCGGGTGGCCAAGACGCTGGGGCCGGGCTACTCCAAGGACTAGAGGCTGGTCTCGCCGGTGGCCACGATGCGCGAGGGGCCGGTAAGGCGGGATCCGCCCTCGACAATCTCCACCTCTACCTCGCCGCCGGGCACGATGACGCGCACCCGGCCTTCGCCCTGTTCGGCGTCGGCAAGCGCGGCGCAGGCCGCCGCCACCGTGCCCGTGCCGCAGGAGCGAGTCTCCCCCACCCCGCGCTCGAAGACGCGCATGTGCACGCTGCCTTCCCTGAGCGGGGTGAGCACCTCAAAGTTCACGCCCGCGGGGAAGAAATCGGTATCGATCTCCGGCAGCTCGAAGTCCAGCTGCGCCAGCTCCTCGGCGCTCAAACCCGGCACCACCGCGGCCAGGTGGGGGTTGCCCATGTCCACGCCCAGGCCCGCGAAGTTGCGCCCGGACATCCGGGCGGTGGACACACCGGTGACCGTGGCTGGACCCATCTCCACGCTGACCACGGCCTCCTCCGGCGTGCAGGAGTGAACGGTCACCGCTTTGGCGCCTGCCCGGGTACCCACGGTGAAGCTATCGCTGTCCACCATGCCGCGGGAGCGCAGCCAGTGGGCGAAGACCCGGGTGCCATTGCCGCACATCTCCGCCACGGAGCCGTCGGCGTTGCGGTAATCCATGAACCAGTCCTGGGCGTCGATGCCCGGGGCCAGCGTTTCCCCCTCAGCGGCAAGCTCCCCGGCGCGGATGACGCGCAGCAGGCCGTCACCACCGATGCCCGCGCGGCGATCACACAGGGCCGCGACGCGCTCGGGGCTTAGCTGCCCATCGACGTCCTCGGCGTTGAGGATGACAAAGTCGTTTTCTGTTCCGTGACCCTTGGCAAACTTCATGCCCGCTACTCTACTGCAGCGCTTGCATTGCCTGGGCAAACGTATCCCCGGCCGCATCCAGCCAGCTGATGCGCTTATCCCGGTTAAACCAGGAGCGCTGGCGGCGCACGTAACGGCGCGTGCCAGTGATGGTGCGTTCCACGGCTTCCTCCCAGGTCAGCTCCCCACGCTGGGCCTGAAAGACCTGGGCGTAGCCGATGGCCCGCCCGGCGGTGGAGTCCTCCACCAGGCCCTGGGCCTGCAGGCGCTCCACTTCCTCCACGAGCCCACGCTCAAACATGAGCCTGCTGCGCAGCTCGATGCGCGGGTTGAGCCACGGGGACTGCGTGCGCAGGCCCAGCAGACGGGTTCCCCAGCGCGGCGGGGCGTCCTTAGGCGGCTGACTGGCATTGAAGGGCTGACCGGTTAGCTCGATGACCTCCAGCGCGCGCACGGTGCGCCGCGGGTCCTTGTCCTCGATGATGGCCGCGGCCGCCGGGTCGATTTCTGCCAGCTCGGCGTGCAGCGCCTCGATGCCGATCTCCTGGCGGCGCGCCTCGTACTTGGCGCGCACGGTGGGATCGGTGGGCGGGAACCGCCAGTCGTCGACAAGCGCCTGCACATAGAGCATCGACCCGCCCACCAAGATGGGGGTCTTGCCGCGAGCCAGGATATCGTTGACGTCGGCCACCGCATCGGCCTGGTAGCGCGCCACCGAGGCGGTCTCCGTGACCTCCCAGACGTCGAGCTGATGGTGCGGAATGCCCTCGCGCTCCTCCATACTTAGCTTGGCGGTACCAATATCCATGCCGCGGTAAAGCTGCATGGAGTCAACGTTGACCACCTCGCCGTCGAGCTCGTGGGCAAGGGCCACGCCGAGGGCCGACTTTCCCGAGGCGGTGGGCCCCACCACCGCGATAGGCGCTAGCATTGCCACCCCGCAACGTAGCGCCCCACCCCGAGGGTGGAATCGGCGGCCCGCAGCTCACAGGCCACGGGGTTGAGCGCGGCCAGCTGCGCCCACAGGGAGGTCTCCAACACGCCGGCGGCGCGCAGCTTCTCCTCGTCGCAGCCCTGGGCGGTACCGGAGAGCAGGGCCTCGCACCACAGGTGGGCCTCCTGGGCGGAATCGATCATCGCTAGCGGCGCGCGCTGGGTCAACCCCGCGCTGCCGTCGACGACCACCACGGTGAGCACGCCGTCTCGCAACGGGGCGAGTGTGTCTCGCACCTGCTCCACCTGCGCGCCCACGGCGGACTCGGCGAGCACGTAGCGGGCCATGATCTCCGGCAGGTGGTGGCCCTGGCCCACCTCCACGCTGGGTGCGCCCCAGGCACGCAGGCTTCCCTCGCAGGAGGTGTACCAGCGCTTATCCCAGGAGCAGACGATGTCCACGGGCATGCGCTCGGCGCCGGAGCTGTTCTCGGAGCCGTTCTCCAAGGAGCTGCCCGAGCATATCTCCGAGATCAGCTCAGTGGCCGCGCGCAGCAGGCCGCGGGAGGCGGCGTCGTGGGAAGCAAGAGGCTCCGCCAGCGCCGGCGAGCCGGGAATGACGACAAGGTTATACATCACCTCCCATCCTATAAGGCCCCACTTTTGTCGTTCACACGCGTGCTAGGGGTGGAAACGGTAGTGTTATGGGCAAAGTTTCGGCAGCCGTGTCGCGCGGCGTTCATCTTCGATAACAAGGTGGTTCCTATGTCTTCCATCCCCACTCCCGGCGCAATGCCCAAGAAGGGCCCGGTTCCCGGCCCCCGCCCAGGCGCACACACCGTTGTGCCGGTGGCACATGCCCCGAAAAATGACCCCGCCAAGTGGGGGCGCGTGGATGAGGATGGCTCCGTTTTTGTCACCGCCCCCGAGGGCGAGCGCAAGATCGGCGAGTGGCAGGCAGGCACCGCGGCCGAGGGCCTGGCCCACTATGGTGCGCGCTACGACGATCTCTCTACCGAAATTGAGCTTCTGGAATCCCGCCTCAAGGCCCACCCGAGCGAGGCGCAGTCCATCAAGGCCACCGCTGCTGAGCTGCGCGAGGGCCTGAGCACCGCGGCAGTCATCGGAGACCTCGCCGCCCTGGACAAGCGTCTGGGTGCAGTCATCGAGCACTCCGTAGAGGCCGGCGAGCAGGCTGAGGCAGACAAGGCCCGCCGCCGCAGCGAGGCCATCGCCGCCAAGGAGAAGCTCGCCGCGGAGGCCGAGGAGATCGCTGCCAACTCCACCGAGTGGAAGGCCGCCGGTGACCGCATCCGCGCCATCCTGGAGGAGTGGAAGCAGATCCGCGGCATCGACCGCAAGACGGATGACGCCCTGTGGAAGCGCTACTCCCGCGCCCGCGATTCTTTCAACCGCCGCCGCGGCTCGCACTTTGCTGAGCTTGACCGCACTCGCGCGGCCGCCCGCCGCAAGAAGGAGGAGCTGGTGGAGCGCGCCGAGGCGCTCAAGGACTCCACCAACTGGGGCGAGACCGCCCGCGCCTACCGCGACCTCATGACGGAGTGGAAGGCCGCCGGCCGCGCCCCGCGTGAGGTGGACGATAAGCTCTGGGCACAGTTCCGCGCCGCCCAGGATCACTTCTTCGACGCCCGCAACGCCGTCAACGACGAGCGCGATAAGGAATTCGCGGAGAACGCCGCCGCCAAGGACGCCCTGCTCAGCGAGTACGATCCGCTCATCGATCCCTCCAAGTCCATCGACGGCGCACGCGCCAAGCTGCGCGAGCTGCAGGAAAAGTGGGAGGAGATCGGCTTCGTCCCGCGCAACCAGGTCCGCGAGTACGAGGCCAAGATCGAGGCCCTGGAGCAACGCGTGGCCCAGGCAGAAGAAAGCGAGTGGCGCCGCACCGACCCCGAGGCCCAGGCCCGCGCGGCTCAGTTCCAGGCCAAGGCCGACGAGTACACCGCGCAGGCCGAGGACGCCGAGGCCAAGGGCAACACCAAGAAGGCCGAGGACCTGCGCGCCCAAGCAGCGCAGTGGCAGGAGTTCGCCGATGTTGCCGCGAAGGCGGTGCAGGGCTAAGACAGCGCAGGGCTAGACGTGTACAGCGCTAGCCACCTGCTAGGTTCTTATACGTGCTCACCCCATTAATTGTCGGCCGCGCCGGCTCTCCCGATCATGAGGAGGCCGTCGCGGCTTACGTGTTTTCTGCCACCCTGGCCATCCAGGACATCACCGGCTCGGCACATTCGGGCGTCTCCGCCCTGCACGTGACCAAGCGCCTCGAGGGCTCCGCGGAGTCACACGCCCACCTCTTTGCGCTGGCCGCGCGCAATGCCCCGCGCCCGCTCGGCGAGCTGGGCTACCCCACGCTGGTGGCAGGCGATCTCCTCGACGTCGCAGCCTGGGTGCTCGTCTCCCTGCCGCTGCTGGAGGATACCGGCGTCATCGAGGCCCACATCACCCTGGATGCCTCCGTGGCTCCCCTGCCCGGCGAGCCCCTTCCCCAGGCCCCGTGGGAGGCAGCGCTCGCTCTTGTCGACGCCCTTTCTTCCTCCCTCTCCCGCCCCATCCGCCAGATCTGGGTCACCGGAACGGCACCCGCCGCCCTACCCGCGGCCGGATTTGAGGCAGCGTTTACCGAGGCCCAAGCGGAGTTCGCCATTCCTGCCGAGGCCCCCGGCCCCGCCAGCTGCGACGTGGTGTCCAACATGCGCCTGGACCCGCGGGATCTGCCGGATCTGCTCGGGGTTCTCAGTTCTTCCTCCGCCCACTACCCGCGCGGCGGGCTGGTGTTGGACACCATCGAGTGGGACGAGCAGCGCTTCCGCGACGCCGGGGCGCGGCTGCATGATCGCGGCGGCACGCTGCTGACCGCCCTGGCCCGCGACAAGGAGGGCCACGTGGTGGGCCTGGCGGAGGTCATCCGCTTTGATTCCGATGCCGCCAACCTCTGCGAGCTGGGCCTGGTCTACGTGCTGCCCGCGCACCGCGGGCGCGGCCACGCCACGGCGCTGCTCTCCACTGCGCTGGAAGCCGCGCGCCACGCCTGGCCAGCGGTGGACACCGCCTACGTCTCCTACCCCGCCCAGGACCCCGCCGCGGCCGCCCTGGCAGCACGCCTCGGAGCCGAGGAGCTGTCCCGCACCACCGGCTGGCAAAAGCTCTCCTAGTTTCCATATCCAGGCGCGTAGCGCGCTTGAGCTGCTCTTGGGTTGTACTTGAGCTGTACCTGAGCTCCGCTTGACAGACAAGTAAGTAACCACTAACTTACAAAGCGTGAGTTCGAGAATGAGCAGTCAGGAACGCAGGGCCCAGCTCCTGCGCATCGCCGCGGAAGAATTCGCCGCCCACGGCCCAGCCAACGCAAGCATCGACGAAATCGCCGAGCGGGCAGGCATCAGCCAGGCCTACGTCTTCCGCATCTTTGGAACCAAAAAGGCACTCTTCCTCGAGCTCCTCGATGTCGCCTTCGAGCGCATGGCCGAGGGGCTTCACAACGCCGCCGCGGGAACCACCGGCACCGAGGCATTCGACCGCATGGGACCGAAGTACATGTCCATGCTGGAAGACCACACTATGCTCCGCCTCCAGCTGCACGGCATCGCCTCCGCCACCGACGAGGAGATCCGCGAGCACACCAGGGCGGGCTTCGCCACGATCTGGCGCACCATCCACGCCGCCACCGGCGCTGATGACGTCGCCATCAAGGCATTCTTGGGCTACGGCTTCCTCATGACGGCCTCCACCTCGCTGCGCCTCGACGAGGTGGACGAGGACTGGTCCGCCTCCATCCGCACCCCCATCTACGGCGGGCTCTTCGGACACATCACCGACATCAACAACGCCCCGGCCAGCAGTGGTCAGGACACCCATTAGACCTCAGTACAGAAAGGACTCCACCCCATGTCACACGAGAACTACACAGTTGGCGATTACCTGCTGGACCGCCTCCACGAGTTGGGCGTCAGCGAGCTCTTCGGCGTGCCGGGCGATTACAACCTGCACTTCCTCGACACCGTCCTGGAGCACAAAGAGGACATCACCTGGGTGGGCAACTCCAACGAGCTCAACGCCGCCTACGCCGCCGACGCCTACGCCCGCCTGCGCGGCATCGGCGCCCTGCTGACCACCTTCGGCGTGGGCGAGCTCTCCGCGCTCAACGGCATCGCCGGAGCCTACACCGAGTCCGCCCCGGTAGTGCACATCGTGGGCGCTCCAGCCAAGCCGCTGCAGAAGGCCGGCAACGCGCTGCACCACTCGCTGGGCGACGGCGACTTCAAGCACTTCTACCGCATGTCCGCCGAGATCTCCTCGGCCGTGACCGACCTCGAGGTCGCCACCGCCACCTTCGAGATCGACCGCGTCCTGCGCACCGTCATGCACACCCGCAAGCCCGGCTACATCATGCTCGCCCATGACGTTGCCAAGGCCCCCGCCTTCCCGCCGAGCGCGCCGCTGCGCACCATCGAGATCAGCTCCAACCCGGAGGCGGAAAAGGCCTTCGAGAAGGCACTGGAGAAGAACCTCTCCGGCAAAACCGTCTCCGTGCTGGCCGATTACCTCGTGCACCGCTACGGCTACCGCGAGAACTTCAACTCCTTCCTGGACAACACCGGCCTGCCCTTCGCTACCCTGAGCTGGGGCAAGTCCCTGGCCAACGAGGACAACCCCAACTTCGTGGGCGTCTACGCCGGCGCCGCTTCCAAGCAGAGCATCATCGACGCCGTCGAGGGCGCCGACGTCTCCATCACCGTCGGCGTGCAGTTCACCGACAACACCACCGCAGGCTTTAGCCACAACATCGACGAGTCCACCCGCGTCAACGTGGGCCGCATGGAAGCCTCTGTGGGCGAGGAGCTCTTCGCCCCCATCACCATGGATCGCGCGCTGGAGATCATCGAGCGCGTGGTGAAAAACAACGACGTTCACGGCGTCGACTTCACCCCGGCCGCCCCCGTGAAGACCGAGGTCACGCTCTCCGATAAACCCTTGACCGAGGAGGAGCTGTGGGCCCAGGTCATCAACGCGCTGACCAACCCCACCAATGTCATCGCCGAGCAGGGCACCTCCCTCTTCGGCATGTCCGCCATGCGCCTGCCGGAGAACTCCCAGTTCATCGGCCAGCCCATGTGGGGCTCCATCGGCTACACCCTGCCCGCCGCCCTCGGCGCCGGCCTGGCAGACCGCTCCCGCCGCCCCATCTTGCTCATCGGCGACGGCTCCGCGCAGATGTCCGCCCAGGAGGTGGGCACCATCCTGCGCCAGGGCCTGCCGGTAGTGATGATCCTGGTGGAAAACAACGGCTACACCGTCGAGCGCGCCATCCACGGCGAAAACGCCGAGTACAACGACATCGCCCCGTGGAACTGGCAGCACGCCATCGACTTCTTCGGCGGCAGCCCCGACAAGGCCATGACCTTCGACGTCCACACCTCCGCCGAGCTTGACAGCGCCCTTACACAGACCCTCCAGGCCCAAGACAAGTTCGTCCTCATCGAGGTGCACACCCAGCAGATGGACATCCCGGAGACCCTGCGCGCCATCGCCGAGACCCTCTAGGAGCGCCCGAGCCCGCTAGGCCCCAGGCTCGTCCTGGCGCTGCGCTCTGGGCTCGTGGTGGCGCTGCGCGGCGCGGGCCCGGCGGTCGTCGACAAGCAGCGGGTTCTCCTCAGCCGGCAGGCTCGTCGCGGCCTCCGACTGCAGCACGCCGATCTGATCCAGCTCGCCCGCGGTCTCGCGCACACGCTGCTGCGCGGCGAGTTGCTCGGGGCTGCGGCGCAGCGCAACCTGGCTGTAGACCACAAAAGCCAGCAGGCTGGCCAGCATACCCAGGGCCCAGCCGATGGAGGGACCGTCAGCAGAAGCGCGGCGGAACCAGAAACCCCACAAGTTGAGGAAGAAGGAAATGGTGGTGAGCATCCACGCCACCAGCGCCAGGTTGGTGCGGCGGAAGATAATCACCGCGGTGGTAAGCACGCCCACGCCCACGAGGGCGAACCACGCGGAGATGACCTCCATGATGGAGATGTCCACGCCCTCGGACGTGGTACCCAGCATGAGGTCCTCCCAGCCGTGCGCATCCCCCGCATAGGGAAGGATAAGAAAAGCCACGAAGGCCACCACCGAGACAATAAGCGTGATGCGGTGCCCGCCCAGCTCGATGGTCTGCGCGGATTTACGTTCGGCCTTTACCGCTTCCTGTGCTGCTTGCTGCGCTTTATCCATGTCTTCGCAGCCTACCCCGCTGCGGCGGCAGAAGGAACTTAGCAGCCGCAGGCATCTCCACCGGCGGGTGCGGCCGGCTTGCCCACACCGGGCAGGCCCAGGCCCACGCCAATCGGCGCGGTGGTTGGAGTGCGGCCCTCCGCAGACATGTCGCCGGCCTTGGTGCGGCGGTGCTCGGTGACCCCAGCATCCGCCACGAGGAAGAAGGAACCGGAGTCCGTGACGGTAGTGTGAACGACGTCACCAGGACGAATCTCCGCGGAGATGTCCTCGCGAGAGCCGTCTTCGGCCACGCGCACCGGGGCGAAGTGGACCAGGCGCCCGTCGCGGGCACGCCCGGTCAGGCGGTGAGTCTCATTGGCCTTGCGGCCGCCCTCGGCCTGCACCAGCAACTCAACGTCCGTGCCCACCAGCTTGGCGTTTTCTTCCGCCTGGATGGAATCCTGCAGCGCCACGAGCCGCTCGAAGCGCTCCTGGACCACGTGCTTGGGCACCTGCTCCTCCATTGTCGCGGCCGGGGTGCCGGGGCGCGGCGAATACTGGAAGGTAAACGCGGAGCTAAAGCGCGCGCGACGCACCACCTCCATGGTGGCCTCGAAATCCTCCTCGGTCTCGCCGGGGAAGCCCACGATGATATCGGTGGTGATCGCCGCGTGCGGCATCTTCTCGCGTACCTCGTCGAGGATAGCGAGGAACTTCTTCGAACGGTAGGAACGGCGCATCGCCTTGAGGATGCGGTCCGAGCCGGACTGCAGCGGCATGTGCAGCTGGGGGCACACCGCCGGGGTCTCGGCCATCGCGTCGATCACATCGGAGGTGAACTCCGCTGGGTGCGGGGAGGTAAAACGCAGGCGCTCCAGGCCCTCGATGGCGCCGACCTCGCGCAACAGCTTGGAAAAGGCGAAGCGATCGCGCGGCAGGTCCGGGTCGGCGAAGTTCACACCGTAAGCGTTGACGTTCTGGCCCAGCAGGGTCACCTCGGACACACCCTGATCCACCAGCGCGGTGACCTCGGCGAGGATATCGCCGGGGCGGCGGTCCTCCTCCTTGCCGCGCAGGGAGGGCACGATGCAGAACGTGCAGGTGTTGTTGCAGCCCACAGAGACCGAGACCCAGCCGGCGTAGGCGGACTCGCGCTTGGCCGGCAGGACGGAGGGGAAAGCTTCGAGCGCGTCGACGATCTCCACCTGGGCTTCATCGTTGTGGCGCGCGCGTTCCAGCAGCGCCGGCAGCGCGGAGATGTTGTGGGTACCGAAGACCGCGTCCACCCAGGGCGCGTTGCTCAGTACGTCTTCTTTGTCTTTTTGCGCCAGGCAGCCGCCCACGGCGATCTGCATGCCGGGGTGGTTTTCCTTGGTCTTCTTCAGCGAGCCCAGCGTGCCGTAGAGGCGCTTGGCTGCGTTCTCACGCACCGCACACGTGTTAAAGACCACAAGGTCGGGTTCGGACTCGCCAGCCGCGACGTAACCGGCCTCCTCCAGCAATCCGGAGATGCGCTCGGAATCGTGCACGTTCATCTGGCAGCCAAACGTGCGCACCTCGTAGGTGCGTGCAGCGGGGGTTGGGGTTTCAGTCACGGGGGTGTTCACGTCGGGCCATTGTATCGGCAGCGCAGCTCAACTCATAAACGCCCCCGAGCTGCACAAGCACCCAGCTTAGGCCCCTACTCTACTTCCGCTTGGGCCTCCAGCTCGGCCAGGCGGGCATCAAGCGCCTCACGCCCGAGGCGCAGCGCCATGCCCTCGGGAAATCCCCGGCGGGCCAGCACCCCGACGATGCGCCGCAAGGCCTTGTCCCGCTCGTGGCGATCGGCCGGCACGGCCTTGACGGAGCGGGCCTTCTTTTCCGCCAGCCCGCGGGCGATGGATTCCTCGGATTCCTCGGTCACCTGCTCGAGGGCCTCCGCGCGCTCCTGCTCGCCGACGCCCTTCTGGCGCAACTCGCGGTCAAGCACGCGGGCCGACTTGCCGCGGCGCACGTGGCGCTGGCGCACCCACTCGTGGGCGAAAGCCTCATCGTTGATCAAGCCCACCCCGGCGAGGTCATCAAGTACCGCCTCCACCACCTGCGGCTCAAACTCGAGCCCCACGAGCCGCTCATAAAGCTCGTGGCGCGAGCGCGCGCGTTGATCCAGCAGCAACAACGCGCGGGCCCGCACCTTGGCCTTGGACTCTTCCGCGGTGACGTCGAAAAGCCCGCCTCCCGCGGCGCCGGATTCATACTCCTCCAGCGCGCGGCGCAGCTTCTCCACCTTCTCCGCGGAAGGCTGCCGGTGGTGACTCATCTACTCACAATCTCTTATCGTCAGCTCTAATCGTCATCGAAGTCGACGTTGGGCACCAGGTCCACTGCGTCATCGGTGAGCGGATCCTCCGCGCCCGGCACGTCCATGGCTACGTCCTCGCCCTCGGCGGCCGCAGCGCCGATGCCCAGCTTGGTGAAGATCTTCTTCTCGATCTCATTGGCCAGGTCCGGGTTCTCCTTGAGGAAGTTGCGGGCCTTCTCCTTGCCCTGCCCCAGCTGGTCACCCTCGTAGGTGAACCAGGAACCGGACTTCTTGATGAAGCCGTGCTGCACGCCGAGGTCGATGATGGAGGATTCGCGCGAAATGCCCTCACCGTACATGATGTCGAACTCAGCGATCTTGAACGGGGGGGAGACCTTGTTCTTGACCACCTTCATCTTGGTGCGGTTACCAATAGCGTCCTGGCCATCCTTGAGCGTCTGAATGCGGCGAATATCGCAGCGCACCGAGGCGTAAAACTTCAGCGCCTTACCACCAGTGGTGGTCTCCGGGGAGCCGAACATGACGCCGATCTTCTCACGCAGCTGGTTAATGAAGATGGCAGTGGTGCCGGAGTTGTAGAGCGCGCCGGTCATCTTGCGCAGGGCCTGGGACATCAGGCGGGCCTGCAGGCCCACGTGGCTGTCACCCATCTCGCCCTCGATCTCAGCCTTGGGCGTCAGGGCCGCCACCGAGTCGATCACGATGATGTCAATGGCCCCGGAGCGCACCAGCATGTCCGCGATCTCGAGTGCCTGCTCGCCGGTATCCGGCTGGGAAACCAGCAGGTTATCGGTGTCCACGCCCAGCAGACGGGCGTACTCGGGGTCGAGGGCGTGCTCGGCGTCGATGAAGGCGGCGATGCCGCCCTCCTTCTGCGCGGAGGCAATCGCGTGCAACGCCACGGTAGTTTTACCCGAGGACTCCGGGCCGTAGATCTCCACGATGCGCCCGCGCGGGAATCCGCCGATGCCCAGCGCGATGTCAATCGCGGTGTTGCCGGAGGAAATCGCGCGGATTGGCGGGCGATCATCATCACCCAGGCGCATGACAGCACCCTTGCCAAAGTCCTTCTCAATCATCGCCATCGCGGCGTCCAGCGCCTTTTGGCGGTCATCTCCCTTGCTGGCGGCGGTTGCCTTCTTCTTTGTTGCCATGTCTTTTCCTATCGTTGCTTCTAAAAAGTTAACCGGGGTAATCCGTGCGTCCTTTTAGACTGTCCCGCGGGCCTGCCGGTTCCCGCGCACACCCGCGGGTGCCAAAATTCGGCCACGGAACTTCCGGCACCGGGCACCACACTAGTCCCGGCGCCGACACCACCCCACACTCTACACACAAACGTTCGAAATGGCAGCAACGGTGGGCGTGTCACTCCTTCAGGCCCGCTACCACCCCACGGGAACACCTAGAGCAACACCTACAACGAGGGATAGTCCACCCCGAGCCGGCGCTTCTCCGGCACATCAAAGTCGTTACACAGTCCGATCCACACCCGCGCGGGATCGACGCCGCGTTCGATAAGCTCGTCGGCCGTCGCACCAAAGTCAGCCAGGACATGCGAATGGCTAATCCACTTACCTTCAGCCTCCCCGAACTCGTCGACGATCAGCTGGTGATACTCCGTCAAGCGCATGCCGGACAGTCTAGCTTCCTCTCGCTGCTGAGCCCACACCAGGCCTGATGGCATCACGGCGGAAAGCGCACCGATGAACACCCTGGTGAACACCGTTCAAAATGCCTCATTTGCTGCACAGTTACCCTTGCCGCTATTCTGCTGTGCATGAAAAAGAACTCTGTCGCGGCTGACATCGCCTACGTAGCCGTCTTCACCGCCCTCATCATCGTCTTTGCGTTCGTCTCCATCCCCAGCCCAGTGGCTGGCGTGCCCATCGTGATGCAAAACGCCGTCATCATCCTCGCTGGACTCGTCCTGGGCGGGCGCCGCGGACTGTACACCGGAGTTCTCCTCATCGTGCTTGGCCTCATCGGCCTGCCCATCCTGGCCGGCGGCCGCAGCGCCCTAAGTGCTATTGCCGGCCCCACGGTGGGCTACCTCGTGGGCTACATCATTTCCCCCGCCGTGGCTGGTCTCCTTGCCTACCGCGCCCCGCGCGCCAAGGGCGCCATGGCCGCCATACTGGCGGTGGCTGGCGTCGTCGGCCTGCTGGTCCAGTACGCCTGCGGCTCCCTCGGCCTTATGGCCCGCGCAGGTATGAGCCTAGGCGCAGCGGCTGCCTCACAGGTGCCTTTCCTGGTTCCGGACCTCATCAAGGTCGCTGTCATGGTGGGCATCGCGCTGGCAGTGCACGCGGCCTTCCCGGATCTTATGGGCCGCCGCGCCAAGATGCAGGCGTCCGGCACTGCCACCTCCCCTGCCACCACCATCACGGAAGGCACTGTCTAAACCGTGCCACACATCGAGTTCCGCGGCGTGAGCGTGGCCTTTGAGGACGCGCCCGTCCTAGAGAACATCTCGCTGGATCTCCGCGAGCAGCGCATCGGCATCATTGGTGCCAACGGCGGCGGAAAGTCCACACTCACCCGGCTCATCAACGGCCTAAGTGAGCCCACCGAGGGCCAAGTGCTGGTGGACGGGCAGGACGTGGCAACCCACGGCAAGGAGGTGCGCCGCAAAATCGGCTTTGTCTTCTCCGATGCCGAGAACCAGATCATCATGCCGAACGTGCGCGATGATATCGCCTTCTCACTGCGCCGCCTCAAACTGTCCAAGGCGGAGCGCACCGCGCGTGTCGACGCCATGCTGGAACGCTTTGACCTTGGCCCCCACGCCGAGCAGTCCCCGCACACGCTTTCCGGCGGGCAGAAGCAGCTCTTGGCGTTGGCGGCCGTGGTGGTCATGGAACCCACGCTCATCATCGCCGACGAGCCCACCACGCTGCTGGATCTGCGTAACCGCGACCGTATCCGCCGCGAATTCGCCGCGCTGGAGCAGCAGCTCATCGTGGTCACCCACGATCTCGACTTCGTCTCGGACTTCGACAGAGTGCTGTGCATCGACGAGCACCGCATCGCTGCCGACGGCTCGCCCGCCGAGGTCGTCCCCTACTACACCGAGCTCATGGCCTCGCGCCCGCTCTAGAGATAGCCCCATGCCACACAACATTCCGCTGGGCTTCTACGTGGAAGCCGATACCCCGATCCACCGCCTGCCGGCGGCTGTGAAGTTTCTCGCGCTCATCGCGTTCATCGTGGGCACCACGGTGTGGGTGGACTCCCCGCTGTGGGCTGGGGTCTGTGTTTTTGGCGTGGCCGTGCTCTTTGTGGTGGCGCGCATCCCGCTTGCGGTGGCGTGGGGGCAGCTTTACCCGCCGCTGTTCCTGCTTATTCTGCTCGCCGCCTTCCAGTGGTGGCAGAACGATTTGCGCAGCGCCGTGGTGCTTTTTCTCACCGTCTACGCGGCCGTCATGGCGGCGGTACTTCTCACGCTGACCACGCAGGTCGCAGAAATGATGGACTCCTTTGAGCGGGTCCTGTCCCCCTTGCGCCGCCTCGGGGTTCCGGTAGAAAACATCACCCTGGCCATGTCACTGACCATCCGGTTGCTCCCCCTCATGCTGGGCACCGTCACCGAGGTGATGGATGCCCGCAAGGCGCGCGGCGCCGGTTTCTCACTCACAGCGCTCGGCACGCCCGTTATCATCCGTGCTATCCGCCGCGCGCGGGCCATGGGAGAGGCCCTGCAAGCGCGGGGAGTCGGAGACTAATTACTCGCCGCGCAGTTCACGCAGGCGGGCCTGGACGGCGTCGTCAGCCGCGGGCTGCGCAGCCTGGTCAGCGGCAGAGCCGGAGCCCTGAGCGCCACCGATGGCCTGCTGGGACTTGCCTTCCACGGCCTTCGGGGAGTTCATCTCAGCGCGAATCTGCTCCAGGCGGGAGTGGCCGGCCAGCTGCACGCCGGCCTGCTCGATCTCGTGCATGCGGTTGGACACCGAGTTTTCCGCCAGCTCCGCCTGGCCCAGGGCCTTGGAGTAGCGGCGCTCAATCTTGTCGCGCACAGCGTCCAGCGAGGGCGTGGAGTTATTGGCGGTGAGCTGGTTCATGGAGTTGAGGGACTCCGAGACCTTCTCCTGCATCTTGGCCTGCTCCAGCTGGGAGAGCAGCTTGGAACGCTCGTTGACCTTCTCGCGCAGGGCCATGCTGTTGCGCTCGACGGCCTTCTTAGCCTGCTCTGCCTGCTGCAGGGCCTGATCGTGCAGCTTCTTGGTGTCCTCCACGGACTGCTCTGCAGTGACCAGCTGTGCGGCGAAGGCCTCAGCGGCGTTCTCGTACTCCACGGCCTTCTGCTCGTTGCCCTCCGCGCGAGCCTTATCCGCCAAGTTGATGGCGTTGCGGGTGTTCTGCTGCAGCTTCTCAATCTCGCTCAGGCGACGGTTGAGCTGCATCTCCAGCTGGCGCTGGTTACCAATGACCGCTGCCGCCTGCTGGGAAAGCTCTTGGTGCTGGCGCTGTGCTTCCTCGATAGCCTGCTCGATCTGGACCTTCGGATCAGCGTTCTCTTCGATCTTAGAATCGAAGAGTGCCATCAGGTACTTCCATGCCTTTACGAATGGATTCGCCATATCAGGGCCTTCCTCATGTGGTTTCGTGTGATTTCTCTACGGGTTCATAGTAGCGAAGCCCCGCCGCAACGCCGGGGTTCGCTAGAGCTCAGACGCGGCCGGGGCGGTGGAGGCGAGTTCCTCATCCATCGACGGCAGCGCCATGTAACCGGCGGCCTCAATGAGGACGTCTGAGACGCTGACGTCGAGTGCGTGGCACACGGAGGCAAGAAGCTCGGAGGAAACCTCCTTGCGTCCGCGCTCCAGCTCGGAGAGGTAGCCCGGGGATACGCGGGCGACACCGGCGAGCTCGCGCAGGGTCACGCCCTTATCGGCGCGGAAGGCGCGCAGGGTAATGCCGAGGGCTTCACGCAACAGTGGCTCCGGTGCGCGCCGGCTTGTCGACGTCCCCGCACCCGACGGCGCCCCAGTTGCCCGCGGCGCCAACGGCTTGTCAAGAAGTGCTACTGAAGTGTTCATCACTGGGTTCAACGGCCCAGCACCCGCTATTGTTCCCGGAACACTCAAAAATTTTCCAAAGTTGATAGCAGCAGGCTCAAGGCCGCGGCGACGGCCTCCTCACGCACCTGCTGCCGGGAACCGGCCGGCAGGTGGTAGAGCTCGCCGCGAGCGCTGACGCCTGGGCCCACGATGCCGATGCACACCGTGCCCGCGGGTTTTGCCTCCTGCACGTCCGGGCCGGCCACCCCGGTCAGCCCTATCCCCCAGTCGGCCTGGGTCTCGCGAGCCGCGGCCTGGGCCATCATCGCAGCCGTAGCTACGGAGACCACCCCCTGGGCTTCGAGCTTGTCCACCGAGGAGTGGAGAAAATGCGCCTTGACCTCGGTGGCGTAGGTGACCAGGCCGCCGCGCAAGACTGTCGAGACACCAGGAACGCTGGCCATCGTCGCCGCGGCCAGGCCGGCGGTGAGTGACTCACAGAAGGCGAGGGTTTCGCCGCGCTCGCGCAGCGCCTCAAAGACCTGTTGGGGTTCTTGACGCGAGCTCACTGGTTCTGCTTCTTGCCGTCGATGAGGTACTGCACGCCGGTGACCACAGTGAGCACCACGGCCGCCAACATCACGATGAAGGAGGGGATGTCCATCCAGCTCGGCAGCGGGCACAGGTAGAGCGCCACGGCCAGCGTCTGTAGGGCGGTCTTGGCCTTGCCGCCCTTGGAGGCCGGAACCACCTTGCCCTGACGCAGCAGCAGCATGCGCCACAGGGTGATGCCAAACTCTCGGACCAGGATGACCACGGTGATCCACACCGGCAGCGCGCCAATGATGTTGAGGCTGATGAAGGCGGCCGTCATGAGGGCCTTATCGGCGATCGGATCGGCAATCTTGCCAAAGTCGGTGATCAAGCCGCGTGCACGGGCGATGTCCCCGTCGAGCTTATCGGTGATCATCAACGCCACGAAGCAGCCGAAGGCCCACCACTCGTGCTGGGCCAGCACCAGCCATACGAAGACGGGGATGAAGAGGATGCGCAGACTGGTCAGGACATTCGGCAGATTCCAGTTCGACACCGCCCGCGGCGGGGTCTGGGAGGAGGTACGCTGATCCGGAGCCTGAGAGTCATTCACCTGTCACATACTACCGGTTCCCTCCCCTGAAATGCAGGAAACTCCCCCTCCGCCCGCGGCCGGGCGCCTAGGATGGGCCCATGAAATACTTCGCAGTGACTTATGACTACAAGCCCGAGAACCCGGTCATCGCCAAGGCGCGCCCCGCGCACCGCGAGTTCATCGGCGGGCTCAAGGACAAAGGCCAGATCCTCGGATCTGGCCCCTTGACTGATTCCAAGGGAGGCGCGCTCATCGTCCTCCAATTCGATGACGAGGACACCGCTGTCTCCCGCGTCATCGAGATCATGGACCAGGATCCCTTCTACACCGCAGGCGCAGTCACCGCGCGCTCCTTCCGCGAGTGGAATCCGGTCATCAACTCCTTCTAAGACTGCTAGCGAGCAGTCCCTTTTTATGGGAGTTGGGACTTGGGTAGCTCCGCGGCCTTGCCTAGGTACTCGCCCTTCTTGTCGCGGACGATCTTGTTGCCAAAGTCATCCCAATCGTAGTGGTTGTGGCTCACGGAGATACCGCCCTGGGCCCTATCGCGCTTATCCCGCAGCAGGGAGAGCAGCACCGTGACCACGAGCACGCCGACGATGACCAGCAGTGAGCCAATAGTGGAGATCTCCGGCACGCCGGTGATGTCCTCGCCGCCGTTGATGAACGGCAGGTTGTTCTCATGCAGGGCGTGGAAGAGCAGCTTCACGCCGATGAAGAAGAGGATGATGCCCAGGCCGTAGGGCAGGTAAACAATGCGGTCGAGCAGGCCGTCAAGCAGGAAGAACATCTGGCGCAGACCCATCAGGGCAAAAGCGTTAGTGCTAAACACCAGGAAGGGCTCCGCCGTGATGCCGTAGATGGCCGGGATGGAGTCGAAGGCAAACATGACGTCGATAAGCCCAATGGCCGCCAGCGCCACAAACAGCGGGGTGAGCGCCAGCTTGCCAGCCTTGGGGCCGGTCTCCTCGCGGTGCGTGAGCTTATCGCCGTGGTAACGCGGGGTGACGTGAATGACCTTGCGCAGCCACTTAACCACTAGCATGTCGTTGGGGTCTGTCTCCTCCGCGCCGCGGGCCTCGTCGACGATGAGCTTAACCGCGGTGTAGAGCAGGAAGATGGCAAAGAGATAGAACACGTCGGACCACGCCGCGATGATGGCCGCGCCCAGCATGATGAAGATGAGGCGGAAGACCAGCGCCAGCACGATGCCGATGAGCAGCACCTTCTGCTGGTAGCGGCGCGGGATCTTAAACGAGCCCATGATGAGCGAGAAGACAAAGAGGTTATCCACGCTCAGCGCGAGCTCCGTCACCCAGCCGGTGTAGAACTGTGCGGCATGCTCGTGATCCCACAGCACCCAGACGATGCCGCCGAAGACCACGGCGAGGCCCATGTAGAACAGCGTCCAGCCGGCTGATTCCTTGATGGAGGGCTCGTGCGGGGAGCGGACGTGAGAGTAAAAGTCAAAGATGAAGAACCCAAGAACCACCACGATGGTGATGGCCCAGATCCAGAGAGGCACATGCATAGTGAAATTATCCTCCGGTCGAAGTTGCACAAGGGACCGGAGGTCTCCCCCACCCGCGCCGACGCAACTGCCGGGGCGGGCCGACGCGACCGGGATCCTGGCTGCGACTTACTCTGCCACTGCCGGGCTTCCGTGCTGACGATCAGCGCCGTGTAATGGGGTACTCCCCTCCTAGACCCGTTCATCATACACAACAAAGCCCGGCCCCGGGCGACGGGGCAGGCCGGCCTAGAACGCGCCAGACGATGGGTTGTAGGTGGCGTCGATCACCTTGGTCTCCTCGCCGGCGATCCCCTCCCCGTCAGCTTCCCCGATAGCCGACGAGTCTTCCGAGCCTTCCATGCCCTCCTGGATTTCCTTCGGCGCCTCGGCGGGGTCCGCGCCCTTGATCATCCAGATGATGGTGTCCAGCTCCTCCGGCTTGACCAGTACCTCGCGGGCCTTGGAGCCCTCCGAGGGGCCCACCACGCCGCGGGATTCCATCAGATCCATGAGTCGGCCGGCCTTGGCAAAGCCGATGCGCAGCTTGCGCTGCAGCATGGAGGTCGAGCCGAGCTGGGAGGTAACCACCAGCTCGACGGCCTCGAGGAGATCATCCATGTCCTTGCCGATCTCCTCGTCGATCTCCTTCTTGGCATCCGAGGTCTTATCGTCGGTCACGCCCTCGGTGTAGTTCGGCGAGGCCTGGGCCTTGGCGGCCTCGACGACGGCCTGGATCTCCTCGTCGGTGACGAAGGCACCCTGCATGCGCACCGGGCGCCCGCCGGCGGGGATGAAGAGGGCGTCGCCCATGCCGATGAGCTTCTCCGCGCCACCCTGGTCCAGGATGACGCGCGAGTCCGTGAGCGAGGAGGTGGCAAAGGCCAGACGCGAGGGCACGTTGGTCTTGATCAGGCCCGTGACCACGTCCACGGACGGGCGCTGGGTGGCCAGCACCAGGTGGATGCCGGCCGCGCGGGCCTTTTGTGTGATGCGCACGATGGAGTCCTCAATCTCCTTCGGTGCGGTCATCATGAGGTCCGCCAGCTCGTCAACCACACAGACGATGTACGGGTACGGGCGCACCTCGCGCTGGGAGCCGGCCGGGGCCTGGTACTCCCCGGAACGCACCTTGCGGTTGTAGTCCTCGATCTTGCGCACGCGGGCCGAGCGCATGTCGGCGTAGCGCTGCTCCATCTCCTCGACCAGCCATTGCAGGGCGGCCGCTGCCTTCTTCGGCTGCGTGATGATCGGGGTAATGAGGTGCGGGATGCCCTCGTAGGGGGTCAGCTCCACCATCTTGGGATCCACCAGGATGAGGCGCACCTCCTCCGGGGTGGCGCGGGTGAGCAGCGAGACCAGCATCGAGTTGACAAACGCAGACTTACCGGAGCCGGTGGCGCCGGCCACCAGCAGGTGCGGCATCTTCTGGAGCGAATAGCAGGTGAAGTCGCCCTCGATGTCCTTGCCCAGCCCGATGAGCATCGGGTCCGCGTCCTGTACCAGTGCCGGGGCGTCGAGCACGTCGCGCAGGCGCACCATCTCGCGGTCGGCGTTGGGCACCTCGATGCCCACGGCAGACTTGCCCGGGATCGGGGTGAGCAGGCGCAGGTTATCCGTCGCCACGGCGTAGGCCAGGTTGGACTGCAGGTTGGTGATCTTGGAGACCTTCACGCCTGGGCCCAGCTCGATCTCGTAGCGGGTGACTGTCGGGCCACGGCTAAAGCCGGTGACCTGGGCGTCGACCTTGAACTCGGCAAAGACCTCGGTGATGGCCTCGATGATGCGGTCGTTGGTCTCGGTGTGCCCCTTGGCAGGCTTGCCCGGGGTGAGCAGGTCGGTGGTGGGCACGTCGTAGCCACCGCCGGCCACGGTATCCAGCGCGGCGGGTTCGGCGGAATTCTCCGCCGCGGGCGCCGTTGGGGCTTCGTCGATGACCTTGCCGGTGGTGGCGTCGCGCCCGGAGCGCTGCTGGAAGAGCCGCACGGCCTCGGCGTGGGCCGCGGAGACCACGTCACCGGCAGCGTCTACGGCCTGCTTGGCCGGGGCTGCTGCGCTTGCCGACGCCGCTTGGGCCGCCCCCGCAGTCATGCCCGCCGCGGCAGCGCCGAGGGCCGCACCGGCGGCGCCGCCCACCGCGGTTCCCCGGGTGGAGCGGCGCGGCTGGCGCTTGGGCGCAGGTGCCTCCTCCGGCACGACGGGGAACTCGTCGGTGTCGTCGAGCTCGCGGGCTGGTTCCGCGCTCTGGGCAGGGCGGCCGTGCTGGACCGGGGTGGTCAGCTCGGTGGTGGGCTGGCCGGCGTCGTCAAGCAAGGCCTCGGGCTCGGGTGTCGGCTCCGGAGTTGGCGCGGACGCAGAAGCCTTGGCTGTGGAGGAGTCGAAGGAGACGGTGGCCTCGCCGTCGGCCGGGTAGTTCTCCATCGGGGTGGGCAGGCGGCGCGGACGGGATGCCGGCGTGCGACGCGGACGCGGCGAACGCTTCGGGCGCGGGGTGCCCTCCGCGATGGCGTCGATGTTGTCGCTGACGTGACCGTAGTCGTCGTCAAGGGCGGCGCCGCTATCCACATCCCCTGCCTTGCGCTCGCGCAGCCCGGCCATGAGGTTATCCACCTCACCGGCGATGAAGTCATAGGCCTGGCGCAACGTAATGCCGGTTACGTTGAGCGCGCCGTAGACGATGAGCAGAAAAAGCAGCGGCACGGCCACGTAGGCGGAGAAAGCGGCCACGAGCAGGGTGCCCACTGCAAAGCCGATAGCCCCACCCGCCTCACCGGCGGCGTTGTTCTGCCAGGTCAGCGCGGGCTCGCCGGCAAAGATGTGGATAAGCCCCAGCATGCACACGATGATGAGCGCGGTGCCGCCCACCACGCGCGGCTGGAACTTGCCCGAAGGCCCGGTGACGTCCATCATGAGCGCGATGGCCACCGCCACCAGCGCGACGGGCAGCACATAGGCGCCAGCGCCGATGACATAGCGTACGGCGTTGGTGAGGTACACGCCGATGATGCCGGCCACCTGGAACCACACAGCGCAGGCCAGGATGATGGCGATGCCGATGAGCACCAGGGCCACGGCATCCGGGTTGGAGATAGTGGGCTTTGGCTCCGCTGCGGGCTCGACGTCCTTAGCGCGGGTTACCTTGCTCTTCTTCTTGGTTGATTCGCCTCGTGCAGAAATTGCCCCTGGCTCCCTTACATTGTCGTCGGCGTAGAGATCGTCGTTGTTATCTACCTCATTGTCAGTGCTCGGCCTCAGCCCAGCCACCCCGCGGGTAACGCTGCCGACTCCCCGCGCGGTGGCGTCGAACATGGTACCCAGCCCGCGGCCAACAGCACGAAATGCGCTGCCGGTCCTCTCCGTGGAGGTCTCGGCAGCGCGGGTAACGGACGAGCTCGCCCGGGCGGGCGTGGAGCGGCCGGAGGGGCGCGATCGGTGCGCGGTGCGCGCGGAGGACCGGCCGCCGCGAGACGGAGCATTCTTGACAGACATAGTGGCTACTCTAGTGGCATAACCACATTATTCACATCCGCCACACGCGTTTCGTTGGCGATTTTTCCGCACACACGCAGGTTTCTCGCCGTTGAGCCGCTCAATCCAGGCTAGACGCTTGACCTAACGACGGCGTTTGCATCGCCCACGATCTCCACGTGGGCGGCGTCGCGGCCGAAAGCCCAGAGCAGCAGCTCCGGGGCCGAGCCGTGCACGCGTACGACGGCGCCGCCCTTATCGGCCACCCCGTTCTTGTCCGCGGTGACAATGCGCTCGAAGCCCTCCGGGTAGAGCACCACCGGCTGGGTGGACTTGGCAAAGAAGCGCGGGGCGGCCAGCTTCAACGCCTTGAAGAGCTCCTCCTGCGCGGCCCGGGAGAGCTCGCGCTCCTCCTCCTGGCCGTTGGCGCGGCGCACGTCCTCGAGGTGGACAAAGTGCTCGGCCTTGTTAATCACGGAGTCGAGGTAGCGCATGGGGTTGGCCTTGGACGCTCCCCTCCCCCACGCGTCCACCAGCTCGTCATAGTCGCGGCGCAGCGCCTGCTCGGTCGCGGCCTCCAGGCGCGGGGCCAGCTTGGAAATAAACATGCCGCCCGCGGCGTCGGGGCGGTTTTCCCGCACCCAGAGGTGGGCGGCAAGATCGCGGGTGGTCCAGCCCTCACACAGCGTGGGGGCATCCGGCCCTAGTTCGTGGAAAAGCGCAACAAGGCGTGCGCGTTCAGCAGAAGAAAACGACATGCACCCCAGCATACAACTGGGGTGCAGGAACGCTACGGCGGGTTAGAGCGACTCGCGGGCAGCCTCGACTTCGTCATCGTCCACAACCAGCGGGCCGGAGTTGGTGGGAACGATGGTCGGCAGGATGACCGGCTCACGCTTGTACTTGGAATCCATGAGCTTGGCCACCTTACGGCGCAGCTTCTGCACCATGCGGTAGGTATCATTCTCACCCTCAGCGGCGAGATCGTTCATGGTGTTTTCCACCAGCTTGGCCACCTCGGGCACCACGCCGCGGTCATCATCGGCAAAGCCGGTGGTGGCCACCGTCGGGTGCTCCAACAGGCGGGAGGTGCGGTTATCAATCACGCAGGTGATGGACACCACGCCGCCGGCACCGAGGTTGGTGCGGTCCGCCAGGGTATCGGCGTCCACATCACCCATGGAGACGCCGTCGACGTAGAGGTTACCCACCGGCATCTGGCCGACGACCTCCGCGCGGCCGTTGCGCAGATCCACCACGACGCCGTTCTGTGCCAGCACCACACGGTCGCGGTCCACGCCGGTGGAGATGGCCAGCTCCTTGTTGGCGCGCAGGTGGCGCCACTCGCCGTGCACCGGCATGGCGTTGCGCGGGCGGGCAGCGTTGTAGAGGAAGAGCAGCTCGCCGCCGTAGCCGTGGCCGGAGGCGTGAACCTTGGCCTCCTTGTTGGTGACCACCTCGGCGCCGATCTGCGCCAGCATGTTAATGACGCCAAAGACGGCCTCCTCGTTGCCCGGGATGAGCGAGGAAGAGAAGACGATGAGATCGCCATCGCGCACGGTGATCTGGCGGTGCTCGCGGCGGGCCATGCGCGACAGCGCCGCCATCGGCTCGCCCTGGGTACCGGTGGTGATGAGAACGACCTTGTGCGGAGCCATCTTTGCGGCCTCATCGATGGGCACGATGGTGCCGCGCGGGACCTTGAGGAAGCCCATCTTTTCCGCGATCTCCATGTTGCGCATCATGGAGCGGCCGTTGAAGGCCACCTTGCGGCCGGCGGCCACGGCGGCGTCGATAGCCGCCTGCACGCGGTAGACGTTCGAGGCGAAGGAGGCGATGATGACGCGCTGCTTCGCGTTGGACACCAGGCGGCGGAAGGTGGCCGGGATATCACCCTCAGAGGCGGAGACGCCCGGGATGTTGGCGTTGGTGGAATCGCAGAGCATGAGGTCCACGCCCTCGTCGCCGTAGCGCGACAGCGCCGGCAGATCAGTGGGGCGGTTATCCAGCGGGGTCTGGTCCAACTTGATGTCGCCAGTGTGGATGATGTTGCCCGCCGGGGTACCCAGCATGATGCCCAGAGCGTCCGGCACGGAGTGGTTGACCGCCCAGAAGCGGACGCGGAACGGGCCGTAGTTCACATCGGACTTCTCGTTGACCTCAACGAACTTCGGCTTCTGGCGGTGCTCCTTGCACTTGGCCGCGATGAGCGCGATGGTAAAGCGCGAAGCGACGATCGGGATGTCCGGGCGCAGCTTGAGCAGCCACGGAATCGCGCCGATGTGGTCCTCGTGGGCGTGGGTGACCACGAGCGCCTTGACCTTGTGAATCTTCTTCTCAATCGGCCCAAAGTCCGGGAGGATCAGATCCACGCCGGGCTCGCCCGAGGAGGGGAAGAGCACGCCGCAGTCGATGATGAGCAAGTCATCCTGGTATTCGAAGACCGTCATGTTGCGGCCGATCTCCGAGATGCCGCCGAGGGCGTAGATGCGCAGGGCATCCTTCGGCTGCTTCGGGGGTTCCGGCAGGCGCTTGGTCAGATCCGCGCCCTGCATGGACTTCGGCACGTTGCGGCGGCCGCGGTTGTTGTTGCGGTTACGGCCGTTATTGCCGTTGTTATTGCCGTTATTGCCGCCGTTGTTGTGCCCGCCGCGGGAGCCACGGCCACGGCCGCCGCGGGAGCCGCGGGAACGGCCGCGGCGCTGGTTGCCGCCCTCATTCGAGCCGGCGTCATTCTTCGCGTCGCCGCCGCCATTGGAGGAGCGGGATTCATTCTCACCGGTGGACGCAGACTGGGTCGGCGCCTGGAAAACCGGCGAAGCCGCCTCCACCGAGGCGGTCTCAGTCTCCGCGGGCGGGCCCGCCTTGCGGGTCACCTTGCGGGAACGGTTACGAGGTTCAGTCATTCTTAAAGGACTCCAGCCTTTTCCATATCGTGGCGGAGTTCCTCCACCTGCTCCGCGGTGGCCGCGGTTACTGGCAGGCGAGGATCTCCAACGTCAATGCCCTGCAGACGCAGAGCAGCTTTAGCTAGTGTTGCCCCACCCAGACGCGCCTGCGCCTGGATCAGCGGGGTCAAAGTTCGTGCGTTGATCTCCCTTGCGCGGGCAAGATCGCCTTCGTCGAAGGCGACGTAGAGATCAGCCAGGGCGCGCGGCGCGGCGTGGCCAACCACGGAGATGAACCCGGAGGCGCCGAGGCTGAGCCACGGCAGGTTGAGGGGATCATCACCGGAATACCACGCCAGGCCGGTGTCCTGGATAAGTTCTGCGGCCGCGCCCAGATCGCCCTTGGCGTCCTTGACGGCCGTGATGTTCGGCAGCTCCGCAAGGCGGCGGATGGTCTCCGTCGCAATCGGAATGCCCGAGCGGCCAGGGATATCGTAGAGGCAGATCGGCAGATCTACCGCTTCGGCGACAGCCTTGAAGTGTGCGTAGACACCGTCCTGGGAGGGCTTGGAGTAGTACGGGGTCACCACGAGGAGGCTGTCCGCGCCCGCCTGGGCGCTGGCCTGAGTCATCTCGATGGTTGAGGCGGTGTTGTTGGTGCCCGCACCCGCGCAGATCTTGGCGCGGTCCCCTACTTCTTCCTTCACGGCGGTCAAGAGTTCGAGCTTCTCCTCCAGGGAGGTCGTGGGCGATTCACCCGTGGTTCCTCCCAGGATGAGTGAGTCGACACCATTGTCCACCAAATGAGCCGCCAGACGGCGACCAACCGCAACGTCCAGCGCGCCTTCACGGTCAAAGGGAGTGACCATGGCAACGCCGATGCGCCCGAAGGTGTCGACACCTGTCTGTGCTGTCATACCTGTGCTCATAGCCGTCAAGGTTACCCGCTGTTGGGGCAAAACCGCGCATCGGGGCCGCGTGGCGCTTGGCTTAGGCGTAGGGGCTCGAGGCCATCCGGGTGCCATCCTCCAGGGTGGTGATGTGGAAATCGTCGAAGAGAACCGGCGACTGCTCGCGCAGCAGCTCCAGGCAGGCCACCGCCAGCTCGCGCATCTCGGTGTCCGCGTGCTCCGTGGCCCGCGCGCCGATGAAGTGGCGCCAGGCGCGGTAGTTGCCGGTGACCACGATGCGCGTCTCCGTCAAGTTGGGCAGCACCGCGCGGGCGGCCTGCCGGGCCTGCTTCTTACGCAGCAGGGCGTTAGGCTCATCCTCCAGCTTGGACTCCAAAGCGCTGAGCAACTCGTTGTACACAAAGCGGGTCTCGTCGACGGCCTGCATGGTCAAGCGGGTGAGCTGCTCGTCCTGCGCGATGAGCGCAGGCAGCACCACGTGGGTCTCCTCCGGGTGCACGTAGCGCTGCGAGAGCTGCGAGAAGGAAAAGTGGCGGTGGCGCACCAGCTCGTGGCTGGCCGAGCGCGACAGCCCCCGGATGTAGAGGGTGGCCGTGGCGTGCTCGAGCAGGGCGTCGTGGCCCACTTCGATGATGTGGCGCAGGTAGGCCTGGTTGCTGGCTGTGCGCGGGTTCGGTTTGTCGAAGGACTCGTAGCAGGCCCGCCCCGCGAACTCGACGAGTGCCTCGCCGTCCGACGCCGCCTCATCCGCCTGCCAGTCCACCCCGCTGGGCGCGTGGAAGGCGGTGGAAGCAATGAGCTGGACGTCCAAATCGCTTGGTCGTGCCATTAGAGCCCCAGGAAACTTTCCAAGCCCACGGTCAGGCCGGGGTGATCCGCAATCTGACGCACGCCCACCAGCACGCCGGGGGTGAAGGAAGAACGGTCATAGGAATCCTGGCGGATGGTCAGCGACTGGCCCTCAGCGCCAAAGATGACCTCCTCGTGGGCCACCATGCCGCGGGTGCGCACCGCGTGGACCGGCACGCCGTCGACGTTGGCGCCGCGCGCGCCGTCGAGGGACTGCTCGGTGGCATCCGGCATCTCCCCGAGGCCTGCCTCCTTGCGGGCGGCGGCGATGCCTTGGGCGGTGTGTACCGCGGTGCCGGAGGGGGCGTCGAGCTTGGTTGGGTGGTGGAATTCGATGACCTCGGCGGTCTCAAAGCACTTGGCGGCCTGCGCGGCAAAAACCATGGTGAGCACGGCGGAGATGGCAAAGTTCGGGGCGATGAGCACGTTGCCTGCCCCCTCGGCCTTGGTCCACTCCTCCACCTGGGCCAGGCGCTCGGTATCGAAGCCGGTGGTGCCCACCACGCAGTGGATGCCGTGGCCGATGCAGAACTCGAGGTTATCCATCACGGCACTGGGCTGGGTGAAGTCCACGATGATCTCAGCGCCGTTGTCCACCAGAGTCTGCAGGGAGTCCCCGCGGCTGATCTCCGCCACGAGTTCCATGTCTTCGGCGGCGTTGACGCCTTCCACGATGGCCTGTCCCACGCGCCCCTGCGCGCCGAGCACTCCTACCTTGAATGTCATTGACTGCTCCTTAATCATTCGCCTTCAAAGTATTAAGCCTACCGATAGGCTGGAACTATGCGTTCATATCTCCCCCTCGCCGCGGCCGTCCTGCTCTTAAGCGGCTGCGCCTCCACCGAGAACTCCTCCCCCGCGCCGCTGACCACGGCCCCCACCAGCGACCCGCACACGGAATCAAGCGCGGCGACCACGCAGACGACGCCCCCACAGAACACAGCGCCGAGCTCCGAGGCGAAGCCGGCCGCCATGCTGGGCACCGCCAGCATGCAGGACCAGCCTCTTAACGTGGGCGAGCCAGCGGACCTGGTGCCTGTCGACGTCCGCGTGGGCCACCACGAGGGCTTCGACCGCGTGGTCATCGAATTCACCGGCCAGGGCACGCCGGGCTTCTACACCCAGTACACTGACTCCCCCGCCGCACAGGGCTCGGGCCACCCCGTGGACTACCCCGGCAGCACCGCGCTGGTGCTCGGCGTGGAGGGTACCCCCTGGCCCTCGACCCCGGAAAAAGAAGCAGCGTTCATCACGCCACAAACCTTCCCCGGTGCGGGCAACGTGGTCGGGGTGGTCTACACCTCAACGTTTGAAGCCCAATCACAGTTTGTGATCGGGCTTCACGCTAAGGCTCCCCACGCGGTGAGTGTGCTCGAAAAGCCCACCCGCCTCGTGGTTGATCTGCCGAATTAGTCCTCGACGGGGACCAGGGAGATCTTGCCGCGATTGTCGATGTCGGCGATCTCCACCTGGATCTTGTCGCCCACGTGGACCACGTCCTCCACCTTCTCGATGCGCTCGTCACCGCCGAGGTTGGAGATGTGGATCAGGCCGTCGCGGCCCGGGGTCAGCGAGACGAAGGCGCCGAAGGCCACCGTCTTGACCACGGTGCCGAGGAAGCGCTCGCCCACCTTCGGCAGCTGCGGGTTGGCGATGCCGTTGACGCGCTCGATGGCGGCGTCGGCGGCCTCGCCGGTCGCGGCGGAGATGTAGACGGTGCCGTCCTCCTCGATGGAGACATCCGCGCCGGTCTCCTCGGTGATGGCGTTGATGGTCTTGCCCTTCGGGCCGATGAGCTCGCCGATCTTGTTGACCGGGATCTTCACCGAGGTTATCTTCGGGGCCAGGGCGGACATCTCATCCGGGCCCTCGATGACCTCAGCCATGGTGTCCAAGATGGCCGCGCGGGCGTCGCGGGCCTGGGCGAGGGCGTCGGCCAGCACCTTGGAGGGGATGCCGTCGAGCTTGGTGTCCAGCTGCAGCGCGGTGATGAACTCGGAGGTGCCGGCCACCTTGAAGTCCATGTCGCCGAAGGCATCCTCGGCGCCGAGGATATCGGTCAGCGCGACGAACTTCTCCTTGCCGTCAACCTCGCCGGAGACCAGGCCCATGGCGATGCCAGCCACCGGGGCCTTGAGCGGCACGCCGGCGTTGTACAGCGAAAGCGTGGACGCGCAGACGGAGCCCATGGAGGTCGAGCCGTTGGAGCCCAGTGCCTCGGAGACCTGGCGGATGGCGTAGGGAAACTCCTCGCGGGAAGGAATCACCGGCAGCAGGGCGCGCTCAGCCAGCGCGCCGTGGCCGATTTCGCGGCGCTTCGGGGAGCCCACGCGGCCGGTCTCGCCGGTGGAATACGGCGGGAAGTTGTAGTGGTGCATGTAGCGCTTGCCGGTCACTGGGGTCAGCGAGTCGATCTGCTGCTCCATCTTGAGCATGTCCAGGGTGGTCACACCCAGGATCTGGGTCTCACCGCGCTCGAAGAGCGAGGAGCCGTGAGCGCGCGGAACCAGCTCGACCTCGACGCCGAGATCGCGGATATCGGTCACCCCGCGGCCGTCGATGCGGAAGCCCTCGGTGAGGATCTTCTTGCGCACAATCTCCTTCATCACCGCGTTGTAGGCGTTGCGGATCTCCTTGGAGGCGGCGGAGAGCTCGTCCTTATCGTCGTCGTCGATATCGAGATCATCGAGTAGCTTGGCCTCGATCTGCTCCATGTACTCGTTGGTGGCGTCATCGCGCTCCTGCTTGCCCGGGATGGTCAGCAGCTTCTCCAGCTTCTTCGAAGCTGCCTTCTCCACGGCGGCGAAGACATCATCGCTGTACGGCGGGAAAAGCGGGAACTCCTGGGTCTCCTTGGCGGCGCGCTCGGCCAGGCCAGCCTGCGCCTCGCACAGGGTCTTGATGAAGGGCTTGGCGGCCTCGAGGCCCTCCGCCACGGTGGACTCCTGCGGGGCCGGCGCGCCCTGCTTGATGCGCTCGACGACGTCCGTGCCCGCGCCGGCCTCCACCATCATGATGGCGACGTCCTTGACCTTGTTGCGGCCCTTGCGGCGCTCCACGATGCGGCCGGCCACCACCATTTCAAACAGCGCGCGCTCGTGCTGCTCGTGGTTGGGGAAGGCCACCCACTGGCCCTTGGGGTGCTTGTCATCGGCGATCAGCGCCATGCGCACGCCGCCGACGGGGCCGGAGACCGGCAGGCCGGAGAGCTGGGTGGCGGCGGAGGCGCCGTTGATGGCCACCACATCGTAGTACTCCTCCGGGTCCATGGAGAGCACGGTGATGACCACCTGCACCTCGTTGCGCAGGCCCTTGACAAAGGTGGGGCGCAGCGGGCGGTCGATGAGGCGGCAGGCCAGGATAGCCTCGGTGGAGGGGCGGCCCTCGCGGCGGAAGAAGGAGCCGGGGATCTTGCCCGCGGCGTACATACGCTCCTCGACGTCCACCGTCAGCGGGAAGAAGTCAAAGCCCTCGCGCGGTTGGCGGGATGCCGTGGTGGTGGCCAGCAGCATGGTGTCATCATCCAGGTAGGTGGTGACGGAGCCACCCGCCTGGCGGGCTAGCTGGCCGGTTTCGAAGCGGATGGTGCGGGTGCCAAAATCCCCGTTATCCAGGGTGGCGATGGCTTCAGTGACGCCGTAATCTTCATCGATAAGGTATTCAACAGCGTTTTTGGCGCTCATGTAAAGGAATCTCCTTGGAGGTTTCACTGGCGATCATCGGTGCCGCCTGTCTGTATCAACGTGACAACGCTGAACGATTTTAGCAGATAAAACACCACAAGCCCCGACACCGTGCAGGTATCGGGGCTTAAAGCCTGTGAAAGAGCGGCTAGGAAATTAGCGGCGCAGGCCCAGGCGAGCGATGAGATCGCGGTAACGATCGATGTCCTTCTCAGCCAGGTACTTCAGCAGGCCACGACGGCGACCAACCATCAGCAGCAGACCACGACGGGAGTGGTGATCGTGCTTGTGGGACTTCAGGTGCTCGGTCAGGGTGTTGATGCGGGAAGTCAGCAGAGCGACCTGGGCCTCCGGGGAACCAGTGTCGGTCTCGTGCAGGCCGTACTCCTTGAGGATCTCAGCCTTCTTCTCGGTGCTCAAAGCCATGGAATAAACTCCTATAGTGTTTCAGTCCACATGAAATAACGCGCCCCAGCCGGGCGCCGCCTGCAACTGCTGCGGACCGCAGTAAACAAGCCAAGCAATCACTATACATCTCGCCTGCACCTGCGCCCAAAACTAGCGCGCGGGCAGGTAGAACTCCTCCGGGTCCCAGCCCTGGGTCTTGGCGTCGGCAGCCAGCAGATCGCGGGCGGTGGCCACGTCCCGCGCCATCGCCTCCAGCAGCTCCTCCACCGAGTTGAACTTCACCATGTCGCGCACGTGCTCCACGAACATCACCGTAGCCTCGTGGCCGTAGAGGTCAGCGTCACGGTCCAGCACAAAGGACTCCACCGAGCGCTCCTCGTCGCCAAAGGTGGGGTTGGTGCCCACCGAGATCGCCGCCGCGTAGGCCACGCCTGGCTCCATGTTGCCCTCCACGGGCGCGCCGGTGGACTCGATGACAAACCAGCCGGCGTAGACGCCGTCGGCGGGAATCGCCACCGACTCCGGGAAGTACTGGTTGGCGGTGGGAAATCCCAACTCCTTTCCGCCCCGGCCCGCCCCGCGCACCACCGGCCCAGTCACCGTGAAGTGGCGGCCCAGCGCCCAGTTGGCGCGGCGAATATCCCCGGCGGCCAGCGCGGCGCGGATGTTGGTGGAACAGATGCGCTCGCCGGCGTCGTCAAGCAAAGGCACCACGTCAACGCTGAAGCCCTCTTGCACGCCGAACTCGCGCAGCTGGGCGGCCGTGCCCGCAGCGCCCGCGCCGAAGGTGAAGTTCTCCCCCACCACCACGTGGCGCGCGTGCAGTGTGGCCACGAGCAGTTCCTCCACGTAGGCGCGCGGGCCCACCCCGCGCAGCTCCTGGGTGAAGTCGATGACGAGGACGGCGTCGATGCCCATCTCCTCCGCCAGCTGCAGGCGGCGTTCCAGCGTGATCACGGCCAGCGGGGCGCGCTCCGGCAGGAAGACGGAGACCGGGTGTGGATCGAAGGTCACCATCACGGAGGTCACCGAGTGCGAGCGGGCGAAGTCCACCGCTCGGGTGATGAGCTGCTGGTGCCCGCGGTGCAGCCCGTCGAAGACGCCAATGGTCAGCGCGGTGGGGCCCACATCCGCGGGAACGTTGTCGATGCCGTACCAAATATCCACGGGCACCATGCTATCCCACCTGGGTGCGTGCTTTAGACTGCAGGGCATGACTGATCCGCTCGCACGCTCCGGACTCGTCGTCGTGGACAAGCCCCAGGGCATGACTTCCCACGACGTCGTGAGCAAGCTCCGCCGCTACTTCCACACCCGCAAGGTAGGCCACGCCGGCACCCTCGACCCCATGGCCACCGGCGTGCTGGTGGTGGGCATCGAGCGCGGAACCAAGTTCTTGGCGCACATGGTGGCCTCCACCAAGGCCTACGAGGCCACCATCCGGCTCGGCCAGGCCACGCACACCGACGACGCCGAAGGCGAGCCCACCTGGGGCGCCAGCGCCGCGGAGGTCGATTCGCAGGCGATTGCCCGCGAGGTAGCAGCCCTGAGCGGGGAGATTATGCAGCGCCCGGCGGCGGTTTCGGCCATCAAGATCGACGGCAAGCGCGCGCATCAGCGGGTGCGCGAGGGCGAGCAGGTGGAGATTCCCGCCCGCCCGGTGACGGTAAGCCGCTTCGACATCCTCGCCGAGCGCCGCGCGGGCGAGTTCGTGGATCTTGACGTCTCCGTGCGCTGCTCCTCGGGCACCTACATCCGCTCCCTGGCCCGCGACCTCGGCGAGGCCCTCGGGGTGGGCGGGCACCTCACCGCGCTGCGCCGCACGGAGGTGGGGCCCTTCACGCTTGACGACGCCCACCCGCTTCCCTCCCTCGAAACCTCACCCGAGCTCTCCCTTAGCCTGGACGAGGCGCTGGCGCGCAGCTACCCGGTGCTCCATGTCAGCCAAAAGGAGGCCGAGGCGCTGGCCATGGGCAAGTGGCTCGAGCCGCGCGGGCTGAGCGGCATCCACGCCGCCGTGGACCCGCAGGGCCGCTCCATCGCGCTGGTCAAGGAGAAAGGCAAGCGCCTGGCCACGGTCTTTGTGGCGCGGCCGTCGACGCTGTAGCTCTTAGCCCCCGAAGTCCAGGGCCGGGACCACGGTAGAGACGATGACGTAGCCGTCGCGGACGATCCACCGGCCCGTGATAAAGGGCACCGGAGTGGGCCGGGCCAGGATGTAGGAGATGAGGGTGCCGTCCGAGCGCAGGTCGATCTCCGCCTGGTCAAAGTCCAACCAGCGCCGCGTCATGGGGAACCACGCCTTGTAGGTGGCCTCCTTGGCGCAAAAGAGCAGGCGGTCAGGACAGCTGAGCCCCAGCTCTGCCAGGCGGTCTAGCTGGGCCATCTCTCCTGCCCGGGCGATCATCGTGAGCACGTGATCTGGCAGCGGCTCAGCGGGTTCGGCGTCAAGGCCCATGGAACGGACCTGGCTGGTCGGGGCGACGACCGCCGCGCGCAGGCCCTCGGTATGCGTCATCGAGCCGATGTAGCCCTGGGGCCACAGGGGCATGCCGCGCTCGCCGCGCAGAATGGGCTCGCTACCGGTGTAGTCGAGCTCCTTGAGCGCCTGGTGGGCGCACCAGCGGGCGTCACCGAACTCGGCCTTGCGCACGTCGACGGCCTGGGAGACGATGGACTGCTCCTGCGGGTCCAGGTGGCGGTAGTTGAGCAGGTCGCTGAAGGTATCGTCGGTGCGAACGTAGCAGTAGCGTGCGGCGTCGGGAAAGAGCTCGGGCTCTAGCATGGGCGCTCACCGCCCCGGGTGCTCAGCACAGGGTAGGGCCAGGTCTGGGGGTGGCTGCGGGCCTCCCACTCGCGCGGGTAGCCCAGGGAGACCTCGATGTGGTCCACCCCATCGACGTTGGTCAGCGTAGGCATGTGCAGGTGACCGTAGATCACCGCCTGGGCGTTGTAGCGCCGCGGCCAGGAGCGGGTGTGCCGGGTACCGCACCACAGCGCGATTTCCGGCCAGCGCATGCGCAGGGTGGGCTCCTGGACCAGCGGCCAGTGGTTGATGAGCACCGTGGGGCCCTCGACGCGCGAGAGCCTTTTGATGGAATAGGCCAGGCGGTCCC
Source organism: Corynebacterium sp. (assembly GCF_030532325.1). Taxonomy (GTDB): domain Bacteria; phylum Actinomycetota; class Actinomycetes; order Mycobacteriales; family Mycobacteriaceae; genus Corynebacterium. The sequence continues at coordinate 953 of NZ_JAUNLS010000004.1, read as the reverse complement.
AGCACCAGGCGCGGATATCGGCGAAGGGCGCAATGGCGAACTCATCCGTCATGACGATCTGGCGCATCTTGGCCCGTTCCAGCGCCTGATCGACGCTCAACCCCGGCGGGCGGAAGCTGTAATCGTAGAGGGTGAACAGCGGGACGATGGTCACGCCGCCAAAGACCGGGTACGGGTCCTCCGGGGTGACCACGCCGATTTCGCGGCAGCCCTGTACCAGAGCCTCGTACTTGTCGCGGCCGCGGTGCAGGTCTTGGGAGCGGCTGAACAGCTCGTGGTTGCCGGGGACCCAGATGACGTTGGCATAGCGGTTGCGCAGCTTGGCCAGGGTGGAGATGACCAGCTCGGTTCGCTCGGCGACGTCCCCCGCCACAATCAGCCAGTCCGACGGGTCCGGCGGGCGCAGGGTGTCCACCCGCTCCGCGTTGGCGGGGACGGCGGCGTGCAGATCGGAGACTGCCCACAACGTGGCCATGGGGTCCTCCTTCCGCGAAATTTATCCCTTAACTTCTATCACACGCGGCAGCCCGGTTCTCTACCGGATGCTCGCCCCGCGCGCCACCCCGGGCCGGCGGGCCTGTGGATAACGCGCCCTGGGCGGGCGCGTCGGGCGGAGTTATCCACAGATCGAGGCTTTCGGAGAAATTCTTCCTATTTTTCCTTGACGCTGGCTTTTAGTCTCGGGGTCATGAATGAACAGTTAGAGGCTTATCTCGCCGCGCAGGCCGCGGGCATGGCCATCATCCAGGGGGCAGCCGGGCTATCGGCCGCCCAGTTGGAGGAGGCCGGCTGCAGTAAGCGTGAGGCCGAGGAGCTTGCCCGTCTGGCCCAGGTGTATTTCGGGCCCACCAAATTTACCAGGCGGCAGCGCAAAGCCCAGGCCACCACCCACAGCCTATCCACCCTGAAGTTGATTGAGTCTTATGCCAAGAAGGTCAAGGGCAAGGATGCTG
>NZ_JAUNLS010000003.1:28640-197292 GCF_030532325.1 Corynebacterium sp. | reverse complement strand
GGTTGTGGGAGAGTAGGTTACCGCCGACACCAAACAAAACACACAACTCAATACCGAAAAAAAGGGGCCCGCCAGGCCCGCACCAAAGCGTGCGGAAAGCCAGGTGGGCCCTTCTCATGGTTTTACCCACACACATGTGTCGGGGCTGGGTGCTACCACACAACCATCCCGGCACGGCTCCCAGCTTCAACAAGCCGCCCAGATCGGGGTGGTATCGGTGGCCTTATTGAAGCTGGGAGAACGTAGAAACCGAGACGGGCCCGGTAAATCTCCCAGCCTCAATTAGCCGCCTAGTTCGGGGCGATAATGGGGGTCTTATTGAAGCTGGGAGACCGTAGAAACCGAGACGGGCCCGGTAAATCTCCCAGCTTCAATCAGCCGCCCAGTTCGGGGCGATAACGGTGGTCTTATTGAAGCTGGGAGTAAGCAGCCGGTGCAAGCGGAGACCCGGGGACGGTCAAGTCCTGGGTAGGGGGCCGCAGACACCACCCCAAAATGGGCGGGGAAGCAAAGAGCAGGAGGAAACTGCCGTGGCGGCCTGGAGACGCTTAATGGGGCTGTACTGAAAACGGAAAAGCTCGATTTACACCATGAAGGCATATATGCGCTCGCCTGTTAGAGACGGGACGTGCGCGTACCATCAACGCCCGCGCACCATCAACGGCGAAGCGGTGTGAACAACGGCCGCGATTGCTGGGTACATGCGCTGATTGCTCAGGCCGGCGTGCGCCCAGTGGTGAGTTGGAAATTCTTTTGATTATGCGTATGGTGATCAGTCTGTCCTGTTCGTGTGGACTGCGAATTCTGACTGTACACTGAGGCAGTACACACGCTCACTTCTCATGCAGAAAGAGTATGACTTCAATGTCTGACACTAATTCCACCGGTGGAGGCGAGCACAATCGCGAGTCCTCCGAGCGCCGCTCCAAGGGCGGCCGTCCCGGCGGCAAAAAGTTCGAGGGACGCGGTGGGCGCCGCGAAGACAACAACGACGGCCGCGGAAATCGCGCGGCAAGGCGCGGAAGCGGCAAGGGCCGCGCCGAGCGCTACGATCGCGGACGCGGGAGCAAGAAGAACTCTCGTAGGAAGATCGCCCACCCGCAGCGCTCCGGTTATCGCGAAGAGCGCATCAACCAGCGCATGGCTGATCCCGATCTTCCCTCCGACATCGACATCGAGGACCTCGACCCCTCTGTTCTGCAGGACCTGAAGTCGCTGTCGAAGGAGAATGGGGAGGCCGTCGCCAAGCATATGATTATGGCCGCCACGTGGATGGAGGATGATCCGCAGCTGGCGCTGCGCCACGCCCGTGCCGCGAAGAGCCGCGCTGGCCGCGTCTCTGTTGCGCGCGAGGTCAATGGCATTGCCGCTTATCGCGCGGGAGAGTGGAAGGAAGCCCTCTCGGAGCTGCGTGCCGCCCGCCGTATTTCTGGTGGCCCAGGTTTGCTGGCCGTGATGGCGGACTGCGAGCGCGGTCTTGGCCGCCCGGAAAAGGCTATTGAGCTAGGCCGCAGTGAGGAAGCCAAGGAACTGGCCCCGGAGGACGTCATCGAGCTGGCCATCGTGGTGGCTGGCGCGCGCCTTGACTTGGGCCAAGCTGAGTCCGCGGTGGTGACCATTCAGCGGGCCAACCCCAACAAGGAAGACACCGGCATGAGCGCGTGCCGCCTGTCCTACGCCTACGGCAACGCCCTGCTCGAAGCCGGGCGCAAGGACGAGGCCAAGGAGTGGTTCCTGCATGCCCAGGCCATCGATGAGGGCGAGTGGACCGATGCCGCTGAGCGTGTAGCGGAGTGTGAATAGTGAATATTCTCAAGTCCCATGACTCGCTACTGCTTGATCTTGACGGTACCGTGTGGGAGGGCGGCCAGGCTTTGCAGTGCGTTGTTGACGTCATAAACTCCTGCGGCATTCCCGCTGTGTACGTGACCAACAACGCTTCGCGCAGCCCGCAGACCGTGGCGCGCATGCTCACCGAGATCGGCCTGGAGACGGACACCGACCGCGTGTTGACCTCCGCGCAGGCTATCTTGCGTCTGGCGGCGCGCGACTTCCCGGCTGGCACTAAGGCGCTGGTGGTCGGCGCGGATTCCTTTCGCACTCTCGCCCGCGAGGCGGGCTTCGACGTCGTCGGCAGCGCTGACGACGAGCCGGCGCTGGTTTTCCAGGGCATGCACAAGTCTGTCGGCTGGGTGGAGCTGTCCGAGGCCGCCTTGGCAATCAACCGCGGCGCGAAGTACTACGCCTCCAACCTGGATACCTCGCTGCCCACCGAGCGCGGTTTCGCCGTGGGCAACGGTTCCTTGGTCGCAGCGGTGGTCTCCGCCACAGGCGTTGAGCCTATTTCCGCTGGAAAGCCCGAGCCGGCGATGTTCGCCTACGCCGCTAAGCGCGTGAACTCGAAGCGCCCGTTGGCGGTCGGCGACCGCCTGGATACGGACATCGCCGGCGGCAACAACGCCGCAATGGATACCTTCCACGTGCTTACGGGTGTGTCCGGCGAGCTGGAGCTCATCGAAGCGCCCATGGAAAACCGCCCCAACTTCATTGGCGCGGGCTTCCACGAGCTCTCGCTCTCTGAGGCTGAGGCCCGCCCGGGCCCGCAGGGTGACTTCACCGCGCGTTTCGACGGCTACGACATCATCCTGCAGGGCGGGCACGCGAAGTCCACGTCGATCCAGGCGCTGCGCACCGTTCTGGAGGTGGCCTGGGCCGCCCCCGAACCGCCGCGCTACATCCAGCCGCGCAGCGAGGCCGCCGAAAGGGCAGTGTCCACATGGCGGTAAAACCTCACGATCCCCGTGCGGTCCCCACCCCTGAGGAGGTCGACGCCCAGGTCAACGAGATCCTTTCGGAACCTGTGGCGTCGCTGGCGGAGGAAGCCGCGCAGCTAGACAAGGCGCACGCTGTGTTGCGCGACGTGTTGCAGGAGAACTAATGGCACCACAGAGGCGTCGTCTAGATGCAGAGCTCGTACGCCGCAAGATTGCGCGCTCACGGGAACAAGCAGTGGAAATGATTAAGGCAGGGCGGGTCACCGTCGGCGGCTTCGTCGCGCGCAAACCGGCCACGATCGTGGAGCCTGAGGTCTCCATCAAGGTGGCTAAGTCCGCGGGCGATGACTGGGCTTCGCGCGGCGCGCACAAGCTGCTCGGCGCGCTGGAGGCTTTCGACGTCGATCTCACCGGGCGCAGGGTGCTCGATGCCGGTGCCTCCACGGGCGGTTTTACTGACGTGTGCCTGCGCCGCGGGGCAGCTGAGGTGCTTGCGGTGGACGTGGGCTACGGGCAGCTGCTGTGGCGGCTGCAAAACGATGAGCGGGTGACGGTGCTCGACCGCACCAACATTCGCAACCTCACGCTGGACATCACCGGCGGGCCTTGCGACGCCATGGTGGGAGACCTCTCCTTCATCTCGCTGAAGCTGGTGCTGCCGGCCATCGTCGAGTGCATGAGCGAGGGCGCGTGGCTGCTGCCCATGGTCAAGCCGCAGTTCGAGGTGGGCAAGGAACGCATCGGCGCAGGTGGGGTGGTGCGCTCGCCGGAGTTGCGCTTTGAGGTCACTCGGGATGTCGCCGAGTTTGCCCAGACCTTGGGGCTGAGCCTGCATGGCGTGGCGGCCTCCCCGCTGCCGGGGCCGAGTGGCAACGTGGAGTACTTCTTGTGGCTAGTCAAGGATGGCTTGTCCACGCCGCAGGCTACGCTAGAGGAGATGGTTCGTCGAGCAATCGAGGAGGGGCCTCAGTGACTCAGCCCGCACACACAGAGGGAATTCCGGAACGGGAGATCCTTTTGGTTCCGCACGCCAGCCGTCAGGAGAACCTGTCGGCGACGTGGCGTGCTGCCGAGCTTCTGCAAGAAGCAGGCATTACCGTGCGCGTCTGTGCCGCCCACCGAGTGCTGCCGGAGCTGCGCCACGTGGAGCACACCCCGGAGGCGGCAGCCGGGTGCGAGCTGGTACTCGTGCTCGGCGGAGACGGCACCTTTTTGCGCGCGGCGGACATGGCCCGCGCCGTCGACGTCCCTGTGCTGGGCATCAATCTGGGCCACGTGGGCTTTTTGGCCGAGTGGGAGGCGGAATCCCTGGACCGCGCCCTCGTGCGCGTCATCGATCGCTCCTACGAGGTGGAGGACCGCCTGACTATCGACGTCCGGGTTTTCGACCAAGACGGCACGCTCAGCGCCACCAACTGGGCGCTCAATGAGGCCTCCATTGAGAAGATCAACCGCTCCGGGGTGCTGGATGCCTTCCTCGAGGTCGATGGCCGCCCGGTGTCCTCCTTCGGCTGCGATGGCGTTTTGGTCTCCACCCCGACGGGTTCTACCGCCTACGCCTTCTCCGCGGGCGGGCCGGTGCTGTGGCCCTCACTCGACGCGATCCTCGTGGTGCCCAACAACGCGCACGCGCTGTTTACCAAGCCGCTGGTGGTCTCCCCGGATTCCAAGGTGGCGGTGGAGTCAGCGTCCTCGACCACGCCCTCGGTGGTGGTGCTCGACGGCTTCCGGGAGATGCCCATGCCGGCGGGCTCCCGTGTGGAGATTGTGCGCGGCGAGCGTCCTGTGCGTTGGGTGCGCCTGGACAATCAGCCTTTTACTGACCGCCTCGTGTCCAAGCTGCGCTTGCCGGTGGAAGGCTGGCGCGGGCCGCAGCGTTAGGAAGGAGTAGGCCATGCTGGTGGAGATCCATATCGAAGATTTGGGTGTTATCCAGAGTTCCTCCGCGGAGCTCTCCGAGGGCTTGACAGTGCTCACCGGTGAGACCGGCGCGGGCAAAACCATGGTGGTCACCGGGCTTCGCCTGCTCGCGGGTGCGCGTTCCGACGCCTCCCGGGTGCGCGACGGCGCACAGAAGGCCGCGGTGGAGGGTCGTTTTCTCAGCTCCTCGCCGGCGGTGGCCGAGCTGGTGGAGTCCGTGGGAGGCGAGCCGGATGAAAACGGCGAGTACATCGCCTCCCGCACGGTGAGCGCCGCCGGACGCTCCCGCGCCTACCTGGGCGGGCGCTCGGTGCCGGCCTCGGTGTTGGGCAGCTTTGCCGAGCACCTTATCACCGTGCACGGGCAAAACGATCAGCTCCGGCTGCTCGCCCCCGAGCAGCAGTTGGCGGCGCTGGATCGCAGCGAGCAGGGCATCGAGAAGCTGCGCGAGGATTACGCCGTGGCGTTTCGCAGCTGGCGGGAGCTGGCCAAGGACTATAAGCGGCGGACTGAGTCCCGCAGGGAGATGGCGCAGGAGGTGGACCGCCTGCAGTTTGCTATCAACGAGATCACGGAGGCCGCCCCGGAGCCCGGGGAGGACGCCGAGCTGGTCACGCTCATCCAGCGCTTGCAGGACGTCGACGGGCTGCGAGAGGCCGCGGCCGCCGCGTTGGTGGCGCTCAATGGCGCCGAGGACTACGACTCGGAGGACTCCGCCACCAGCCTGGTGGGCCGGGCGGAGTCGGCGGTGCTCGGCAGCAGCGACAAAGAGCTCGCGGCGCTGGGGGAGCGCCTGGCGGAGGTCTCCGCGCAGCTCTCCGATATCGCTGCGGAGCTCGGCTCCTACCTGGAGGCCTTGCCGGCGGATCCCTCCCTGCTGGAGAAATCCCTGCTGCGCCAGCAGGAGCTCAAGCAGCTGACCCGCAAGTACGCCGCGGATATCGACGGCGTGTTGGCCTGGCGCGAGGACGCGGAGACGCGGCTGGCCTCGCTGGATACCTCCTCGGAGGCGCTGGAAGAGCTGAAGAAGCAGGTCATGGCCGCTGAAAAGGAGATGGTGGCCAAGGCCAAGAAGCTCACGCAGGCGCGCACTACGGCGGCGGCGAAGCTGGGGGAGAAGGTCACCGAGGAAATCCACGGCCTGGCCATGCCGCACGCGCAGCTTGACGTGGTGGTGAGCTCCGCAAAGTACTCCAAGACTGGCGCCGATGCCGTGGAGTTTCAGCTCAACGGCAAGCCTTTGGCCAGCGCGGCCTCGGGCGGCGAGCTTTCGCGCGTCATGCTTGCCATGGAGGTTGTGCTGGCCAGCGGGGATGGCAGCACGCTGGTCTTCGACGAGGTTGACGCCGGCGTGGGCGGGCGTGCGGCGGTGGAGATTGGGCGTCGTCTAGCGCGGCTGGCTACCTCTCACCAGGTGATCTGTGTGACCCACCTGCCCCAGGTGGCGGCGTTTGCGGATACCCACCTGCACGTCTCTAAGGAGAAGTTCACCTCGGGCGTGTCCAACCTCAGCGCCGAGGAGCGGGTGGAGGAGCTCGCCCGCATGCTCGCTGGTCTGGACGGCACGGATACCGGCCGCGCGCACGCTCAGGAACTCTTTGATCGCGCACAGTCAGAAGTGGAAAAGTTCCGCGCGCCTTCCACACTTTGAGCCGGTGACGGGGGAGAATGTGGCGCATGAGTCTGTTTTCCCGAAACTCCGACCTGCCCGGCGAGCACGGCGTCTTGCGCGATTGCACGCCCGGCGGCAAAGGCATGAAGAAGTTCTCCGCCGGCGACTTCGCGGTGATCAACGCCGCGAATATCTCCCGCCAGGAGGCCCAAACGCTGGTGGACCTCAAGCCTGCCGCCGTCATCAACGTCGCGGAATTTAGCACCGGCTCCATCCCCAACTACGGCCCGCACATGCTTCTCGACGCCGATGTCACCCTGCTCGAGGGCGTGGGCGAGGACTTTGTGAGCAACTTCAAGGACGGTAAGAAGTCCCGCATTACCGAGGAGGGCGAGGTCTTTGTCGGCGACAGCCTGGTGGCTAACGCCACCCCGGTGACCCGCGAGAAGGCCGAGGAGAACTTCTCCGCCGCGCAGCGCGAGCTCATCGACCACATGGAGGCGTACTTCGGGAACTCCATCGAATTCATCCACTCCGAGGGCCCGCTGCTGATCGACGGCCTCGGCGTGCCGGACTCCGGCAGCGAGATGGCCGGGCGCAAGGTGCTCGTGGTCTCCCCGGCCGAGGATCACCGCGCCAAGATCAAGCTGCTGCGCAACTTCATCCGCGAGTACGAGCCGGTGATCATCGGCGTCGACGCCGCCGCCGATTCCCTGGTGGAGATGGGCTACAAGCCGGACTTCATCGTGGGCAACCCCTCCGACATCAGCTCGGAGACGCTGCGCGGCGGTGCGCGGGTCATCCTGCCCGCGGATCCGGACGGCACCGCGGAGGGCTTGGAGCGCATTCAGGACTTGGGAATTGGTGCGATGACCTTCCCGGCGGCGACGGACTCGGCCACCGACCTCGCGTTGCTGCTGGCGGACTACCACGGTGCGCAGATCATCGTGCAGGTGGGCGGCGCCGTGGATCTGGACGATATTTTTGCCAACAAGGAGCACGCCACCCCGGCGGCCATGCTGACCAGGCTGAAGGCGGGAACCCGCCTGGTGGATGCGGACTCTGTCATCGACCTGTACACCGCTCCCGCGGGCGCGGGCCTGGGCTGGCTGTGGGCGCTGCTGGGCGTGCTCGTGGCGCTGGCCGTGGTGGTGCTCATCGTCGGCTTGGGCGGCAGTGAGTCCTTCGGACAGAACCTCATCGATACGTGGAACAACTTCGCGCTGAGCGTGCAGGGGTGGTTTAAGTAATGGCTAAGGGTAATTCCCTTCTGGGAGCGGGCCTCGGTTTCGGTGCGGCCATCGGCATCGCACTGGGCGCGCTCGTCATCGCGCCGAACATGTCCGGCGGCGGTTCCACCAGCGCCAACGAGGAGCTGCGCCAGGAGTACCGCTCGCTGGTGCAGGACCAGCAGATCACCGAGGCACAGGTGGGCTCGGCGGATTCCGTGGTGCGCGACCTCGCGCCCTACGTCGTGGATGGCTCGCTGGCCCAGCGCCCGGTGCTGGTCATCGCCACCGGGGAGGCCGATGACTTTGAGGTCGGGCAGGTGCAGAAGCTGCTCAAGTCCGCCGATTCCGTTAATGCCGGCACCATCACCTTGAGCGACGAGTTCTTCCGCCAGGAATCTGCCGATAAGCTGCTCTCCCTGGTTACCAGCGCACTGCCGGCCGGGGCGACGCTGGATCCGAAGAAGGTGGACGCGGGCACGCACTCCGGGCAGGCGCTGGCCTCGGCGCTCATGCTGGATCCGGAGAGTACGGAGGAGCTGGCCTCGACCAAGGACCGCGCAGCACTCCTGCAGACTCTGCGGGACGCGAAGTTCATCGACTACGAGGACGGCACTATCCTGCCCGCCCAGGCAGTTGTTGTGGTGGGTGGCAAGGGCCTGGACGGCTACTTCAGCGATTCCATGCTCAAGTTCCTCGAGGGCTTTGATTCCGTGGGCAAGAGCACCGTCTTTGCCGGCCGCGTGGAGACGGCCGCGGAGGACAGGGTCATCGGCAAGCTGCGTGAAGAGGACAGCAGCATTTCCACGGTGGACTCCATCAACCGCGCTACCTCGCAGATGGCCGCGGTCATGGCCGTCAAGGAGCAGCTCGACGGCGGTTCGGGCGCCTACGGCTCGGCCGCCAGCGCGAAGGCTGCCGCACCGGCGCTGCCGAAGGACCTCTGATGACGCACAACGAGAGCACCCAGCCGGAGAAGGGCGCGCACGAGTTCCGCACCGTGAGCAGCGAGCTGCTTCTCGACGCCCCCATCATCGCCGTGCGCCGCGACGAGGTGGTCATGCCTGGTGGCAGTACAGCCATGCGCGAGGTGGTGGAGCACTTCGGCGCCGTGGCCATCGTGGCTCTTGATGCCCACGAGCGCGTGGCGATGGTGCACCAGTACCGTCGCAGCGTGGACCGCCGCCTGTGGGAGCTGCCCGCGGGCCTGCTCGACGTCCAGGGCGAGTCCGAGCTGCTCGGCGCCCAGCGCGAGCTGCAGGAGGAAGCCGGCCTTGCCGCGGGGCAGTGGTCGGTGCTGGCTGATATTGTCACCTCCCCGGGCTTTTGCGAGGAGGCGGTGCGCATCTTCCTGGCCCAGGATCTCAGCGAGGTCGAGCGTCTCGATGCCGAGGGCGACGAGGAAGCAGACATGGGCTTTGCATGGGTTGGCCTCGACGAGGCCGTCGACCGCGTGATCTCGGGGGAGATCGCCAACTCAATTGCCGCCACCGGAATCCTCGCCGCCTACGCCTGCGTGCGCGGTGGCCGCCGCCCGCGCCCAGTGGACGCCCCCTTTGACCTGCGCCCGCAGTCGATGGCCGCCCGCCGCCCGGGCCCCGATCTGAAGGCACTGAGCTAAGGTGGAGCCGCATCATCGGGCGGGCACGCCGCTGGAATCCCTCGCCCAGACCTGGCTCAACCACCTTGCGGTGGAGAAGGGCGCCTCGAAGAACACGCTGAGCAACTATCGCCGCGATCTACGCCGCTACATCGAGTGGCTGGGCGAGGCCGGCATTGAGGATCTCCGGGGCGTGGAGCGGCAGCACGTGGAACGCTACCTGGTGGATTTGCGGGGGCGGATGGCGGAGTCCTCGGCTAGCAGGGCGCTGATCGTCGCTCGTGGGCTGCACAAGTTTGCGGTTTCGGAGGGGCTGATCGACGCCGACGTGGCCGCGGAGGTCTCGCCTCCCAAGACGGCGCAACACCTACCGGAGACCCTGACGGTGGAGGAAGTCACGCGCCTCATCGAGTCGATTCCGCAGGATGAAAGCGCCACGCCTATCGATCTGCGAGATCGAGCGCTCTTGGAGCTGCTCTACGGCACTGGTGCTCGTATTTCCGAGGTCATCGGGCTCAGCGTGGATGATGTGACGGATAACGAGGGCATCCTCAAACTGCGCGGCAAGGGCGACAAGGAGCGTCTGGTGCCGGTGGGCACGCAGGCCACTAAGGCCCTTCAGGCCTATCTGGTCCGCGCCCGGCCGGTGCTTTCCCAGGGCAAGAGCCACGCGCTCTTTCTTAACACCCGCGGCGGGGCACTCTCGCGGCAAAGCGCCTGGGCGGCGCTGAAGACTGCGGCGCAGCGCGCTGAGCTGGATACCTCGATTTCCCCGCACACCCTGCGTCACTCTTTTGCCACTCACCTGCTGGAAGGCGGCGCGGACGTGCGCACGGTTCAGGAGCTGCTGGGGCATTCTTCGGTGACGACGACACAGATTTATACTCATGTCTCAAACGATTCTCTGCGTGAGGTCTGGCGCACCGCGCACCCGCGTGCCTAGCACCGAGAAGCATCCTCGCCGCGTCCACCGCGCGCATGCGCCCGAACCAGACTGAAGAAGGAAGCCATAACCGTGACTTTGCCTGCCCATGCCGCATCCCGCGGCGCTGCTATCCCCGCGCCCACCCCGGTTGAGAAGACAACGGTGAGCCGCGCCGCCGCGACCGCCTGCGGTGTACTGGCAGTGCTGGGGGTCCTCACGGGGATGCTGGGCGGCAGCGTTGACCCCCTTAACGTGGCTGTGGCCCACGCGCAGGATGGCGGCATGGACGCCTCCTTTACCGTCCCAACGGGGCAGACCACCACCGTGAGCCTGCCGGTGCCGGTGGAGGTGAACTTTGCTGCCGAGGGCTGGAGTGTCACTGCCTCCGGGGGAAGCGCCACGGTGACCGCGCCGGCCGAGGGCGGCCAGATCACCGTGCCGGTGAGCTACCAGGGGATGAGCGCCCAGCTGACCCTTATTGCGGATGCGGACACCACCGCCGAGGATGTTGTCACGCAGGGCGAGGAATTCTTGGGCGGACAGGAAGGCGCTGGGGACTCTGGTGCCGAAAACCCTGAGCCTGGACAACCCGGTGCCGGGCAGCCAGGCGGCGAAGAACCGGGCGGAGACGTGCCCAACGCCGGCCAGCCGGGCGCGGGGGAGGCCGCACCGGGGGCGCGCAGCGGCGCCGGCTGGGACGGGGTGGATACCTCGGCCACCGAGTTCCTCAACCTGGAGGCCACCACGGAAGGCAATGCCATCTCGGCGCAGCTGGGCCTGCGCCAGGCGCTGGATCTGTATAACCGCTTCAAGGCCATGGACCACGAGGGCGTGACGCTGCGCTACCTCAACGCGCAGGGCGAGTTCATCCAGGGCGTCGAGCGCTCGGTGGACAAGGCCTCGCGCACCCTGACCCTGCGCTACCCGGAGGGGCAGGAGCCGGATAATCCCTTCATCCTGCAGCTGGTGAAGAAGGACACCCAGGAGGCGGTCCTGGTGGTGACCTTGACTGATCCCCACCGCCCGGGCAGCCAGGACGTTCCTGCTGAGCAGCAGCTCGGCGCGCAGGCGCAGGGCGGCGACGGCGAGGAAAAGCAGCAGGATTCCACCTGGGTATGGTTGCTCGCCGGTGGCGTCCTTGCCGTAATTGGCGCGGCGCTCGCCGCATGGTGGTCAAGGCGCAAGAGTTGATCTGGCTGCCTAATGGTTGTGGGCACAGGCAAGCAGGTACTCTAAGTAATGACAACGGTGTAATAATCGCACGCGATAGTGTGTACAAGGCACAGAAGGAAGCAGGTGTGATAGTGAGCGACGAGGGACTATTTGCCGCCCCTGAGCCGCAGGTAGGGCTGACTGGTCGTCCGCTCCGTGAGCTGCCGGAGCCAGCTCCGCTGGAAAAGCATGGACCCGCCACCATCATTTCCATGTGCAACCAGAAGGGCGGAGTGGGCAAAACCACCTCAACCATCAACATGGGGGCCTGCCTGGCCGAATACGGCCGCAAGGTGCTGCTGGTGGATCTGGACCCGCAGGGCGCACTCTCCGCGGGGCTGGGGCTGACCCACGATCAGATCGGTGACACGATCTATGACGTCATGCTGGACAGCCAGGTCTCCATTCACTCGGCCATCACGTCAACGGCTGTGCCTGGACTGGATCTGGTCCCCGCCAACATTGATCTCTCCGCTGCGGAGATCCAGCTAGTCAATGAGGTCGGCCGCGAGCACACTCTGGCCCGCGCGCTGCGCCCGGTGCGCAAGGACTATGACTTCATCATCATTGACTGCCAGCCTTCGCTGGGCCTGCTTACCGTCAACGCGCTGGCTTGCTCCCAGGGCGTCATCATCCCTATGGAGTGCGAGTTCTTCTCCCTGCGCGGCCTGGCGCTGCTCACGGACACCGTGGAGAAGGTCTCCGACCGCATCAACTTTGACCTGGAAGTCATGGGAATTCTGGTCACCATGTTTGACCGCCGCACCAAGCACGCCCGGGAGGTGATGGACCGCGTGGTGGAGTACTTCGGGGAAAGGGTCTTTGACACCGTCATCACCCGCACGGTGCGCTTCCCGGAGACCTCCGTGGCCGGCGAGCCCATCACCACCTGGGCGCCGAACTCGCAGGCGGCCGCCCAGTATCGTGATCTGGCCAAGGAAGTCATCGAGCGCTCCCAGGGCTAGCCGGTACTCGCCGGGGGCTTCTCCGGCGGCACCGAGGACGGACTTTTTCAGCTGTTATGGCGCACACACAACACCCTGAAACCGGCACGCAGCCGGAGATCACCGGCTTTCGCATCGCCCTGGGCAACTTCGAGGGACCCTTCGACCTTCTGCTGCAGCTCATCCAGTCCAAGAAGCTCGATGTCACTGAGGTGGCGTTGTCCGAGGTCACCGATGAGTTCGTGGCCTATACCCGGCAGCTGGGGGAGTCACAGGACTTGGATGAGATCACGGAGTTCCTGCTTATTGCCGCTACGCTGCTGGACCTCAAGGCGGCTCGGCTGCTGCCACGCGGGGAGGTGGAGGACCTCGAGGACCTTGAGCTGTTGGAGACCCGCGATCTTCTCTTCGCCCGCCTGCTGCAGTACCGCGCCTACAAGCAGGTCGCTGACCAGTTCGCCCGTTGGCAGCGCGAGGCCCGCCGCAGCTACCCGCGCGCGGTCTCCATGGAGCAGCAATTCGTGGATCTGCTCCCGCCGGTGAGCCTGGGGCACACCCCGGCTAGCTTCGCGGAGCTCGCCGCGGGCGTTTTTCGCCCCAAGCCCCCGGAGGAGGTGGCCACCGGCCACGTGCACCAGGTGGCGGTCTCCGTGCCGGAGCAGGCCGGCAAGATTCTGGCTACGCTCAAGCTCATGGGGCAGGGCCAGTGGCTGAGCTTTGAGTCGCTGACGCGGGATTGCACGGTGAGCATGGAGGTCGTCGGCCGCTTCCTCGCGCTCCTGGAGCTGTACAAGGCCCGCGCCGTGGACGCTCAGCAGGAGGAATCGCTGGGGCCGCTGGAGCTGTCCTGGACCGGGCTGGACGTGGACCCAGCCGTCGTCGCCGCGGCCAACTGGGACTAGTGTGTCTGGCATGGACTTGCCCCTGATTTCGCAGTTGCGTTCGCGCATCGAGTCGATCCTCCTGGTCATCGAAGCCCCCGCCAGCGTGGAGGCCATCGCCCGCGCCGTGGACGCCGAGGCCTCGGTGGTCAGCGATCAGTTGCGCGTGCTGCAGCGCGAGCTGGATCAGCGCGGTTCCGGCATCGAGCTGCGGGAAACCGCCGAGGGCTGGCGCTTCTACACGCGCAAAGATAACGCCGACGCGGTGGAGCAGTTCCTGCTCGACGGTTCACAGACCAAACTGTCGCGCGCTGCCCTGGAAACGCTCGCCGTGGTGGCCTACCGCCAGCCGGTGACCCGCGCCCAGGTGGCCGCGGTGCGCGGCGTCAACGTCGACGGCGTCATGCGCACTCTGGCGGTGCGCGGGCTCATCCGGGAGCTGGAGGGCACCGAGGGGCTGGCGCACCAGTACGAGACCACGGAGCTTTTCCTCGAGCTTCTGGGCATCGATTCCCTCGAGCGCCTGCCGGATTTGGCGCCGCTGCTTCCCGACGTCGAGCAAATCGACGAGGACTACTGATCTGGGGTAGGATCTGGCCGGAATAGACATCAATTTCATACTTCTACTGAGAGGACACATCTCGTGACCCCACCCGCTCGCCGTGACGGCACACCGGAAAAGAAACGCCGCGACAGCGACATGCTGCTGTCCAACGCCAAGCCGGCCCGCCGTCAGCACGTCAGCAAAGACCGCACCAAGTCCAAGCCCAAGGCCACCGCAGACTCCGTGGCCCGCGACCTCGGCGCCGATTGGTTGCTCGATGACTCCGCGCCCGGCGGCTCCCAGCAAGGGGAGCGCCTGCAAAAGGTTCTGGCCAAGGCCGGAGTGGCCTCCCGCCGCCACTCGGAGATCCTCATCGAGGCCGGCCGCGTCGAGGTCAACGGCAAGGTTGTTTCCCGCCAGGGCGTGCGCGTCAACCCCAACGAGGACGTCATCCGCGTCGATGGCGTGCGCGTCAACGTATCTGAGGAGAACCGCTACTTCATCCTCAACAAGCCCCGCGGCATGCAGTCCACCATGTCCGATGAGATGGGTCGGCCCTGCGTGGGCGACGTCGTTGCGGAGCAGGTGGCCGCCGGCCAGCGCCTCTTCCACGTGGGCCGCCTTGATGCCGATACGGAGGGGCTGCTCATGCTCACCAACGATGGCGAGCTGGCTAACCGCCTCATGCACCCGAAGTACGAGATCAAGAAGACCTATCTAGCCACCGTGCTGGGCGAGGGCGACAACAAGCTCGTGCGTCAGCTGCGCGAGGGCATTGAGCTCGATGATGGCCTCGCCAAGGCCGACTACGCACAGATCGTGGACAAGAACCAGGGCTACTCCCTGGTGCGCGTGGAGCTGCATGAGGGACGCAAGCACATCGTGCGCCGCATGCTCAAGGAGGCCGGCTACCCGGTCCAGCGCCTGGTGCGCACCAAGCTCCACACGGTGCAGCTGGGCGATATGAAGCCCGGCAGCATGCGCGCACTCAATGATTCCGAATTGACCAGCCTCTTCAAGGCGGTGGAGATGTAATGACGATTTCAAACATGCCCGAAGGTGGGCTCATCCTGGCCGTCGACGGCCCCTCTGGAACCGGCAAGTCCACGACCTGCCGTGCGCTGGCCAAGCGCCTGGACGCCAAGTACGTGGACACTGGCGCTATGTACCGCGTGGCCACTCTGGCGGTGCTGCGTGCCGGGGTGGATCCCGCCGATACCGAGGCCGTCATCGCGGCCACCGCCGACCTGCCCCTGGAGGTCTCCGACGATCCGGATTCCACGCAGGTCCTGCTCGGCGGCGAGGACGTCTCCCGTGTTATCCGCGAGGACGAGGTCACCCGCAACGTCTCCGCGGTCTCCGCCATCCCGGAGGTGCGCCGCAACCTGGTGGAGCTGCAGCGCAAACTGGCCGCTGACGCGCACCGCGCCGTGGTCGAGGGCCGCGACATCGGCACCGTCGTGCTTGTCGACGCCCCCGCGAAGGCCTACATGACCGCCTCCGCCGAGGTCCGCGCGCAGCGCCGCCACGATCAGAACGTGGCCGCCGGCATCGAGTCAGACTTCGACACCGTGCTGGCCGACGTCGAACGCCGCGATGCCGCCGATTCCTCCCGCGCCACCTCGCCGCTGCGCCCGGCGGAGGACGCCGTCATCGTCGATACCTCGGAGATGACCCGCGACGAGGTCGTAGAGGCGCTCATTTCTATTGTGAAGGAGTCCGCCAGTGTCTAAAGAGATACCCAACGACAAACAGCACGAGAGCTCTCAGCAGAACGAGGAGGCCGCCACCGAGTTCCACTACCCGGTGGGCAAGCTGGAGGAGGAGGTAGTCCGCGATCCGCACGAGGGCTGGGCTCCCGCCGATTTCGATGCCGAGGACTTTGACTACGAGTTCTCTGACGCCGAGTTCGATGGCGCCGACTTCTCCGACACGGATTTCGATGATTCGGAGTTCGGCGAGGCCGACTACGGCGATCCCTACGAGGGGGCTGGCGCCGACGGCGGTGACATCGACGGCGACCAGGCTCCGCTGAGCGAGGAGGAGTGGGAAGCGCTTTCCCGCGCCTTCGACTCCGCCGACCAGCACACTGAGGAAAACCTCTGCACCGTCGCGGTGGTGGGCCGCCCGAACGTGGGCAAGTCCTCCCTGGTCAACCGCTTCTTGGGCCGCCGCGAGGCCGTGGTGGAGGATCACCCCGGTGTGACGCGTGACCGCGTGTCCTATATCGCGGACTGGAACGGCCAGCGCTTCTTCGTGCAGGACACCGGCGGCTGGGATCCCAACGTCAAGGGCATCCACGCCGCCATCGCCCGGCAAGCCGAGCAGGCCATGGAAACCGCCGATGTCATCGTCTTCGTGGTGGACACTAAGGTGGGCATCACCGAGACCGACTCGGTCATGGCGCGAAAGCTGCAGAAGTCCGAGGTGCCGGTCATCGTCGTGGCCAACAAGTTTGATTCCGAGACCATGTATGCCGACATGGCGGAGTTCTACGCGCTAGGCCTGGGAGATCCCTGGCCGGTGTCCGCACAGCACGGCCGCGGCGGTGCTGACGTGCTTGATGAGATCCTGCGCCTGTTCCCCGAGGAGCCGCGCCACGCCTCGATAACCTCTGGCCCGCGCCGCGTCGCGCTGGTGGGCAAGCCCAATGTGGGCAAGTCCTCGCTGCTCAACAAGCTGACCTCGGAGGAGCGTTCCGTGGTGGATAACGTGGCCGGTACCACGGTGGACCCGGTGGATTCCCTGGTGCAGCTGGATCAGCGCCTGTGGAAGTTCATTGACACCGCCGGCTTGCGCAAGAAGGTCAAGAACGCCCAGGGCCACGAGTACTATGCCTCGCTGCGCACCCGCGGCGTGATCGACGCCGCCGAGGTGTGCGTCATGCTTATCGACGCCTCCCAGGAGGTCTCCGAGCAGGACCAGCGCGTGCTCAACATGGTGCTTGAGGCGGGCAAGGCCCTGGTCATCGTGTTTAACAAGTGGGACCTCATGGACGAGGATCGCCGCTACTACCTCGACCGCGAGATCGACGAGCAGCTTAGCCACCTGCCCTGGGTGACCCGCATCAACGTCTCCGCGCAGACCGGGCGTGCCCTGCAGCGCCTAGAGCCGGCGATGATCGAGGCCCTGGAGAGCTGGGACAAGCGCGTGTCCACGGGCCAGCTCAACAACTGGCTGCGCGAGGCCATTGCCGCGAACCCGCCGCCGATGAAGAACAACCGCCTGCCGCGCGTGCTCTTTGCCACCCAGGCCTCGACTCAGCCGCCGACCATCGTGCTCTTTACCACCGGCTTCCTCGACGCGGCCTACCGCCGCTACCTCGAGCGCAAGTTCCGCGAGCGCTTTGGCTTCCACGGCTCCCCGGTGCGCATTGCGGTGCGCGTGCGCGAGCGCCGCGATAAGCGCAAGCGCTAGGGCCCCGGCGGGCCCTAGCCTTTAAATTCCTAGCACTCATCCCGTACCAGCACGAAGGCATCCGTGCGGTACGGGATGTCCAGTTTTTGTCCCCGCTCAAAGCCCATGTGCTCGAAGAGATACCAGTCGAGGTTATGAGTCATGCGCTGGTGAATCTTCTCCCCGTTGCGCAGCCAGTAGGAGCGGGTGTGCATGAGCTGATGCAGCTGCTCCGGCGTGAGCTCGTGGCTCCACGTCAGGCGCAGCTCCTGGTCGATCTTCCACGGCGAGACCACCTCCGGGTAGAAACCCGGGCGCTGGATGTCGCCGGAGTGCATGATGCGCGCCAGCCGCAGAATCCAGGGATCGGCGCCAACATCCAAGGTGTTCCACACCAGCAGCACCCTACCGCCGGGGCGCAGGATGCGGTCGAATTCCGCGCTGGCCCTGGCCACGTCCACCCAGTGCCAGGTCTGGGCGCAGGCGACGGCGTCCACGCAGGCACGGCCAAGCGCGGTGTTCTCCGCTGTCGCCCGCCAAGTGGGAAGGCCCAATCGGCGCAAGATGCGGGTCATGTCGGGGGAGGGATCGCAGGCCCAGACCTGCGGGTTGCTCAAGCGCTCGGTGAGCTTGCCGGTGCCCGCGCCAACGTCGAGGACCGTGCCAGCATCTGCGATGAGCTCGGCTACCTCCTCCGGGTAGCCGGGGCGCACGTCGTGGTAGGTGTGTGCGCCGTGGTGGAAGGCCAACGCGGAACGCGTGCGGTGGTCGGCGCTGCGGAAGGCGGGCGCCTGCTTGGTGGAGGCGGGCCGATAGCTGGGGTAGTGCTCCGGGCCGGGCAGGTGCTGAGTGCCGGGATGCTGGTGATCGGCGCGGGGAGTCTGGTCTTCGGTGCTCATAGATACCTTCAAAATACCTGCTCCCGCGGGTGGAGGAGCAATGGGCATGGGGCTTGTCCGGCGCGTCCAATACAATGTCCACCCATGACACGTCTTCCCTCGCCCGATGATCCCCGCTGGTTGCTCAAAACCCTCTTCGCGCGCAAGGAGAAGACCATCCCGGCGGCGCTGTTGATGTCCGTCGGTTTTCTGTCCAACGGCACCACGCCGGTCATCGTGGGGCATGCCATCGATGAGGCCGTGCGCACGGGCGAGGCCGCCGCGCTGCTGACCTGGCTGGGCGCGCTCGTGGGTGTGTTCGCGGTGAACATCGTGGTGACGTGGTTCGCGCGCTCCTTCCTGGTCCGAGCGCGCGTGGAGATCGCCCACGAGCTGCGCATGGCGGTTACTGATCGCATCCAGGATCCGCGCGGCATGGCGGGGCGTGCCCGCACGGCCGGCGAGTTGCTCTCGGTGGCCTCCACGGACGTGCAGCGTGTGTCCTTTGCCGTGATGATGACGGTCTTTCCTGCCGGCGAGGCCACGGCGATTCTCTACGTGGCCATCATGACATCTCTCATCCACCTGCCGCTGGGCCTGGCCATCTTCGCCGGCGGGCCGCTGGTGGTCTACATCTCCCTGCGCGCGGCGCGCCCGCTGCGGGCGAAGTCCGCCACGCGGCAGAAGGCCCTGGCACGGGCGGCCGCCATGGCCACCGACGTGGTGCAGGGGCTGCGCATCCTCAAAGGGCTGGGGGCCATCTCCACCGTGCGCAGCCGCTACAACGCGGTCTCCGGCGCGGCCTACGAGAAGACCGTGGAGGCCAACGCCGCGCAGGCTCGGCTCAACGCCGCCACGGAGGCCATTGGCGCCCTCTACGTGGGCGCGGTGGGCGTTGCCGCCGGCTTCCTAGCGCTGGCGGGCACGTTGAGCATCGGCGAGCTCATCACCGTGGTGGGCCTGACGCAGTTCGTCATCACGCCGATGACCATGCTGGGTAAGAATATCGCCTCCACGCTGGCCAACGCCCAAGCCAGCGGTCAGCGAATTCGCGGGGTGCTCGGCGCGGACTTCGCGCACTATCCGGAGGCCAGCCTGCCGGCGCTGCGCCCGGGGCTGAGCGTGATCCCGGAGCACGCGCCGGAGGGCATCGAGCACCTGGACCGCAGTGTGGCCATCGTGGCCCCGCACCGGGCGGACCTCTTTGAGGGAACCGTGGCCAGCAACATTTCCGAGGATCCGGCGGTGGCCGAGCGCGCCTTGTGGGCCGCGGCCGCAGAGGACATCCCGGGCGGCCTTGAGCGCATGGTGGGCGAGCGCGGCGGCAACCTTTCCGGCGGCCAGCGCCAGCGCGTGGCCCTGGCCAGGGCTCTGGCCACCGAGGCGGAGCTGCTCATCCTGCAGGATCCCACTACGGCCGTGGACTCCGTGACGGAGCAGGTCATCGTCGAGCGCGTGGCGCAGGTACGTGGCACCCGCCCCACGGTGGTCTACACCACCTCGCCGGCCTGGAAGGCCGCCGCCTGCGCAGGAAAGGGGGCCTAGCATGCGTTTTCCCACTGCCACCTGGCCCGAGGTCCGCGGGGTTGTCTCCACGGTGGTGCGCACCGTGCCACGCGCGCGCGGCTGGACTGTGCTGTCCGTGCTGCTACTCGTCCTTGGCGCCGTGGGCAACGTCGTGGTGCCCATTCTCTTGGGCCGCATTGTCGACGCCGTCTTAAGCCCCGCCGGCTCCGCCGCGCGCCTGGGAGCCCTCGGCGGCGGGCTGGCTGCCGCCGCGGTGGTTTCCGCCTGCGCCTCGGCCGCCGGTTTTTATGCGCTGTCCAAGGTCACCGAGCGCGTCATCGCCGGCATGCGCGAGGAGATGGTGGGTACGGCGCTGGGCCTGCCGGTGCACCGCGTGGAGGAGGCCGGTACCGGTGATCTAGTTTCGCGCTCCACGGATGACGTGGCCGAGCTATCCTCCGCCGTGACCACCACGGTGCCGGCGCTGTCGAGTTCGATCTTCGCCATCGGCACCACCGCGGTGGCGCTGGTGGGGCTGCAGTGGCAGTTCCTCGCCGTGGTGGTTGCAGCCGCCCCGCTGTACGTGATTGCCTCGCGCAACTACCTCAAGGTGGCGCCGGAGCGCTACAGCACCGAGCGCGCGGCCATGGCTGAGCGCGCCCGGCGCGTCCTCGAGGCCATCCACGGTCGGGACACCGTGCGCGCCTTTGGCATGGAGCAGCAGATGCACGATTCCATCAACGAGTCCTCGCTCGCGGTCTCCCACGCAGGCTACCGCGCGCGGCGCACGCTGATGGTGCTGCAGGCGTGGGTTTCCGTGGTGGAGTGCCTCATGCTGGTGGTGGGGCTCATCGTGGGCTTTTATGCGGTGCGCGCGGGCGCGCTGAGTGTGGGTGCGGTGACCGCGGCGATGCTCATGCTTATCCGCCTGCGTGGCCCCATGCGCTCACTGATGATGGTGCTCGATACCATCCAGTCCGGCTACGCCTCCCTGGCGCGCATCGCCGGCGTGGTCAAGGATCCGCCCGCCCCCGTGCCGCCGGCTGGTGCCCCCGACCCAACCGGTGAGGTCTGCCTGGACGGGGTGTCCTTTGCCTACGGGCCCGCGGGCGGCGCCGGGGACGGGCAGCGCTGGGCCGTGCGCGATGTCTGCCTGCACGCCGAGCCCGGTGAAGTCATTGCGCTGGTGGGTGCTTCGGGCGCGGGCAAGTCCACTGTGGCCGCGCTGCTGGCGGGGCTGCGGGTGCCGGATAGCGGCACGGTCACCATTGATGGGGTAGAGGTACGCCTGCTTTCCGACGTCGAACGCGGCCAGCGCCTGGCCCTCATCTCCCAGGAGGTACACGTCTTTTCCGGCACGCTGCGCGCGGACCTGTCTCTGGCCTGCCCGGACGCCACCGATGCGCAGATGAAGCAGGCCTTGGCCCGGGTGCACGCCGATTGGTTCGAGCGGATGGCCGATGGCCTCGACACCGTCGTGGGCGCGCGCGGCCAGCAGCTCGATCCGGTGGAGGCCCAGCAGCTGGCGCTGGCGCGCATCCTGCTGCTGGATCCGGCGGTGGTGGTCATGGATGAGGCCACCGCGGAGGCCGGATCGGCGGGCGCGGGTGCCCTTGAGGCTGCTGCCGCGGAGGTCACCGCCGGGCGCACGGCCATTATCGTGGCGCACCGCTTGGACCAGGCCGCGCAGTCGGACGAGGTGCTGGTTATGGACCAGGGCAGGGTGGTTGAGAGGGGAACCCACGAGGAACTGCTACATTCTAAAGGCCGTTATTCTCACATGTGGAACGCTTGGCAGAAGGGACGCGACTAAGCTGTGGTGACCAACCCGGAACGTGGAGTTCGGCGAGGAGGACTTGCCCGCGCGTGCTCTCGTGTACTCGCGGCCGTCTCTGCGGCCGTGTGTGTGGGCGCTGTGGCGGCCTGCTCCTCGCCGGAGCCCGAAACCTCGGTGGCGCACCGCGGGCCCTGGGATGAGAAGTCTCCTTTGGGCATCCCGCTGTCCGCGCCGCTGGTGGGCCCCGAACCGGGCGAGACCAAGGTGATCAATTTGCCTTCGGGCAGGCAGTTCCGCCTCCACGTTCCCAAGGACTACGACCCCGAGAAGAAGTGGCCGGTGGTCCTGCTCTTCCACGGCTGGAAGGAATCAGCGGAGAAGATTCAGAACTACTCCCAGATGGATGCCGCCGAGGCGATCCTGGCCTACCCGCTAGGGAAGGATGCCGCGTGGTCTCCGGCGCCCTACGCGGTGACCACTGCGGAGGAGGACCTCGACTTTGTGGAGAAGATCATCGACGGCCTGCGCGCGACCTACACGGTGGATGATTCCCGCATCTACGCCGCTGGCCTGTCCAACGGCGGTGGTTTTGCGGCTTTCCTGGCTTGCCGCATGCCGGAGACCTTCCGCTCTGTGGCCACGGTTTCGGCGGCCTACTACGACGGCATTCACGAGGGCTGCGCGCAGGCCCCGGTGGGCCGGTTGGACATCCACGGTACGGATGACCCTGTGGTGAGCTATTACGGCGGCAAGCGCCACGGCGTGCACTATTCCTCTGTTCCGGAGGTGCTCAATGAGCACCAGAAGCGCAACAACTGCTCCGGGCCCATCCACACGGTGCGCCTGACCAACAATGCGCTGCAGGAAACCTGGCTGGGCTGTGACGCCCCGCTGCAGCACATCCGCATCGGCGGCGGCAGCCACGTGTGGCCCGGCGGGCGCAGCGACGACGCCAAAGCCGCCGGCGCCGGCTTTGCCACCGATAAGGTGCTGGACTTCTTTGGCATCCCCGGCCGCCCGGCAGGCACGGTGGAGCAGGGCGAGGTCGAGGAAAAGCCCGCGCCAACGCTGAAATAGTCGTGGACGGCGGCGTAGCCGCCAGCACTGAAGTAGCGAGCGCGCGCCTAGTGCGCCGCCGGGATCCGCAGGTGGCTAAAGCAGCCTTTCTCCACAGCATTCACTCGTGCGACGCAAATATCGGCCACCGTGGCAAAACCCGCCTTGGCCGCTGCACTGTTGGCCGCGGTGGGCTGGGGCAGCTGCACGAGGTGGAAGCGGCGCGTGCCGCCGTCGGCGTGGTTGAGCTCGAGTACCGCCTGGGCCGTGGTGCCAGATCCGGCGAAGAAGTCGAGCACGACGGCATCGGCGGGGCCCGCAATGGCAATGAGATGGCTGATGAGGCGCACCGGCTTGGGGAACTCAAACACGCCCTTGTGTCCCAGTGCTTCCTCGGCGTCGCGACGCCCGGCGCGGGTGACCCCGAAGCGCTCGCCGTCGAGTAGTGAGCGGGGCCGCGCCCCCTTCTTCTCATAGTTCTTGGTGTAGACAAACCCGCGGCTAAAGACCAGCTCCTCGTAGCGCTCAGCCACCATGTCGGTTCCCCAGCGCCAACGGGCCACCTTCTCCTTGCCGGCTGGCTGGTGGGGGAGGTACTGCTTGCCGTCGGGCCCGGTGATAGGAAAGTCCAGAGTGGGCAGATAGCCCAGCGTCTTGGAATCCAGCCGCACCAACGAATAGTTACCTTTTTCATCGCTGTGGTTGTACTTGGTGCTGGTGTGCGCGAACTCATCGAGGTTAAAGCCCGGGCTGTCCTGGGAGCGCACGTAGCACAGTACGTATTCGTGCTCGACCACCGCGAACTTAGAGTCGTTCTTGCCAGTACCACCCTTCTTCCACACGAACTGCCCGGCGAAGCAGTCCTCGCCGAAGACCTCGTTCATCACCAGCCGCAGGTGCGCGCACTCGTCCTCGCCGATGGACACGAAGATGACGCCTGTTTTCGCCAGCACTTCGCGGGCAAGGATGAGCCGGGGCAGCATCATCGACAACCAGTCGGCGTGCCATTGCCCAAAGTCTGAAGCGCGCTGCTCGCGGCGCTTGCGGTAGTTATCCCGGTACACAAAGTCCTTGCCCGTGTTGTACGGCGGGTCGATGTAGATGACATCCGCCTTAACCCCGTGGTGGACCATGTGCTTGAGTGCGTCGAGGTTGTCCGCCTCGGAGATGGTGTTGCCGTGAGTGAAAGGGGAGCCGGTGCCACTGAGTACCTCCAGCGCCTCCGGCCGGCACGGGCTCGAAGCCTGTGCGGCAGCCTCCTCCTTGCCGGGCCAGTAGAGGCCAAAAGCCGGGATGGTGCGTGTGGTGGCTTCGGGCATAGTGGGTGTCCTTGAAACGGGGGTGTGGTTGGCGAGAGCTGTCAACGCTATCAGCGTACTTTTAGAAACCCTTACGGTGTGGCGGCGCGCCGCAGCTCAGCGCTAGTTTGTGCCGGGCGCATCCGAGGCTCGCAGCTTCCGAGCAAAGCCCTCACTCGCTGTCATCATGGCGAGCCCCACGGCATGTATGTACCGTGGGGCCCTGTAACCCTAGAAGCGAATTTTTTATGAAAGGAGTCACCATGGGAATCATGGACAAGGCCAAGGACGCTCTGAACTCCGACAAGGGCGAAGAGGCTACCGATAAGGTTCTGGACAAGGGCGCTGAGGCTGCCAAGGGCAAGCTGGGCGAGGACAAGGCGGACAAAATCGACGCCGCTCGCGACAAGGCCGATGAGGCCCTGGGCAAGCAGGGCGAGTAAAACCCCGCGGAGCGCTCACGCGAGAACGCGGCGCGAAGCTTTTCTACGAGCGTCCACCCGATTCCTGGGTGGGCGCTCGTTGCGTTTTGTGGGAGGGAACTAGGCGGTTAGTGAGGAAAGGTAAAAGCGCCGCCGGGATGGCCTTGGCTCTCCGCTACCTGTGGAAAAGGGGAAGGGGAGGCGAGTGCGAGGTCACGAGTAGCGATAAAGGGAAGCCGGAAAGGAAAGGACTCAAAGGCCAAGAGGCAAGCGAAGCGGAACGGGCTAAATGAACATGCACTGAAAACGGAAAAGCTCGATTTAGCCCATGCAGGCATCTGTGTCTTTGACTGTGGCAAGTGGGGCCGGTGGCCGCCAGAACAGCGCGGCAAGAAGCACAGCGGCAGCGCGGCAAGAAACACAGCGCAGCAAGAAACAAGAAACAGGCCAGAGCGGTGATTGTGCTCTGGCCTGTTGGCTGTCGGACTAACAGGATTTGAACCTGCGACCCCTACACCCCCAGTGTAGTGCGCTACCAAACTGCGCCATAGTCCGCCGCTTCCCTTATCGGGCAGCTGCCTTAGATTACAACAGTAGTATTCGCATTAGCCAATCGCCTGCTCACAGCGGGTAAATGGTGAAGGGGCGTGAGGACGGGAGCGCTCGGCTGGGGCCATCTTAGAACTGGCCGGCGGAGTAGACCCACTGGCCACCCTGGCGGCGGAAGCTGGAGCGCTCGCGCTGGGAGCCGGTGGCCGCGCCCTTGTAGAAGGCCTCAAACTCCACTACTCCCTCGCTATCGAGCGGGCCACCGGCCACTGTTTCGATGATGTCCAGGCGGTAGAAGCGGATGCCCATGTCTGCCAGCTCCAGGCGCTCCGGGCGGGTGCGCGGATCCCAGGTGCGCAGCAGATAGTCCTCATCGCCGGTGACAAAAGCGCTAAAGCGCGAGCGCATGAGTGCCTCCGCCGAGGGAGCGGGCTTGCCCGCATGGTACTGCCCGCAGCACTCGCCAAAGGTTAGGCCGGTTCCGCAGGGACAGCGCGCGTCAGCCGGCAGGGGATTGAGCACGATCACGCGTTGTCACCCTGCGCCGGCTCGTCCACCACGGAAGCACCGCCGAGGAGGTGATCGATGGAGGTGTCCCGGGCGGCCTCGAGAAGCGCGGCGCGCTGCTCAGCGCTGAGATCGCCGATGAGCTCCACGCGGCGCTCGAAGGTATCGGTGCCCTCGACGTGAGTGACGGCCACGGAGACGTCGTCAAGCGGCATGCCCTTCGCCGCCTTCTTCACCGCCTGTACGCTGGCCGCGGACAGTGCGGACATGATGAGGCCCTCGGGGGTAAAGCCCTGGCCCTTACCGCCGTTCTTCTTGGTGCGGTCCGCGGTCACGCTGCGATCGTTGTGGCGGATGACCGCGCCGAACTTGGTGCCCACCGTCGGGGTGGCCACCGCGGAATCCTCGCCCACCGGCGCCGGGACGTTCTCCGGCACGATGAACTGCTCGGACCACGCGCCGATGAGATCCGCAGCCCGCGCGGCGGTGCCCTGTTTGGTCAGCAGGTGATCGGTCTTGTCCAGGCTCACCAGGGACTTGGGGTAGCGGGTCTTGAGGAAGATGTTCTGGGCGTTGTCGATGCCCACGGTCTGGTCAATCGGGGAGTGCAGCAGCAGAAGCGGCTTGCGTAGGCGCGGCAGGTACTCCTCCGGGTTGGTATCGGCGAGGTCCTCCAGGAAGCCGCGGGAGATGATGAGGTTGCGCCCGCCCAGGATGACCTCCACCTGGCCGTTGGCGTCGACCTCCCCGATTTTGTCGGCGTAGTGCAGCACGGAGTGGGCGGGATCGAAGGGAGCGCCGAGTGTGGCCACGGCCTTGAGGGAACGGATGCCGTTGGCCGCCGCCAGGGAGGCCGCACCGCCCAGGGAGTGGCCCATGAGCAGCTGGGGCGCGGAGTAGTTCTCCTCCAACCAGGCGGCGGCAGCCTGGATGTCAGCCACGTTCTGGCTAAAGGTGGTGTCTGCGAACTCGCCCTCAGACTGCCCCAGGCCGGGGAAATCGAAGCGCAGGGTGGCAATGCCAAACTCGGTGAGCTGCTTGCTCACGCGGGCAGCGCCCGGGGTGTGGCGGGAGCCGGCAAAACAGTGCGCAAATATGGCGTAGGCGCGCGGCTTGGTATCGGGAAAATCGATGGTTCCGGCCATCTTTGTCCCGGTGCTGGAAGGGAGCGTCACGTTCATCGATTGCATGGCCTCAAGGATATAAGGCCAACTGCAACTGAGCTAACCGAGGTTGACTATTGTCAGAAGGGTTAGCAACGTTACGGAGGTTGAGGCTATGGCCGCGTTTAACTGGTTCTGGAAGGCAATGGGCGCGACATCGGAGCGCAACAATAAGAAATCCAAAGCCGTCGTGGAGGCCGCCGGCGCGCAGGCCGCGGACTTAGCCCAGCGTGACGATGCCTTCGTGGTCAACGCGGCGCGGCAGAGCGTGGCCGAGGCAAAGATCGCGGATAAGTCCACCTTCCTCGCCGCGCTGGCCGTGGCGAGTGAACGGCGTCTCGGGATGCATCCTTTTACTGTTCAATCACAGGCGGTGCTGCGCCTGCTGGAGGGTGACGTCATCCAGATGGCCACCGGTGAGGGCAAGACCCTGGTGGGTGCGATGGCCGCGACCGGCTTCGCGTTGACCGGCAAGCGCGTGCACGTGGTCACCGTGAACAACTACCTGGCCGTGCGCGACGCCGAGTGGATGCGCCCGCTCGTGGAGTTCTTCGGGCTGACGGTGGCGTCGGTCTCTGAGAAGAACACCCCCGAGGAGCGGCGCCAGGCCTACCAGGCGGATATCATCTATGGCCCGGTCAACGAGCTGGGCTTCGACGTGCTGCGCGATAACCAGATCACCTCGCGGGAGCAGACCGTGCAGGCGCCCGCCGACGTCGCCTTGGTGGACGAGGCCGACTCCGTGCTGGTCGACGAAGCCCTCGTCCCGCTCGTGCTGGCCGGTAACCGCCCGGGCGAGGCGCCCACCGGGCACATCACCAACGTGGTCTCCCGCCTGCGCGAGGGCTTGGATTACGTGGTGGCCGAGGACGGCCGTACCGTCTCGCTTACAGATGACGGCGCGGCCCGCGTCGAGCGGGAGCTGGGCATCGACTCGCTCTACTCCGAGGAGAACATCGGCAGCATCCTGGTGAAGGTGAACCTGGCGCTGCACGCCAAGGCGCTGCTCATCCGCGATATCCACTACATCATCAACGACGGCAAGCTGCAGCTTATCGACGCCTCCCGCGGCCGCGTGGCCGATCTCCAGCGCTGGCCCGATGGCCTGCAGGCCGCCGTGGAGGCCAAGGAAGGCCTGGAGGTCTCCGAGGGCGGGCGCATCCTGGACACCATTACCCTGCAGGAGCTCATGCGCCGCTACCCGCTGGTCTGCGGCATGACCGGCACCGCCGTGGAGGCCACCGATCAGCTGCGCCAGTTCTACGATCTCCACGTCTCCGTCATTGACCGCAATAAGGAGCTCAAGCGCTTCGACGAGCAGGACCGCGTCTATGCCACGGTGGAGGAAAAGTCCAAGGCCATCGTCGACGAGATCGCAGCGCTCAACGCCACCGGCCAGCCGGTGCTGGTGGGCACCCACGACGTCGCAGAGTCCGAGGATCTCGCTGAGGCCCTGCGCGAGCGCGGCATCGAGGTCAACGTGCTCAACGCCAAGAACGACGCCGAGGAGGCCCGCATCGTGGCCGAGGCGGGTGATCTGGGCCGGGTGACCGTCTCCACCCAGATGGCCGGCCGCGGCACCGACATCAAGCTGGGGGGCGCCGACGAGGCCGACCGCCAGGCCGTGGTGGACAAGGGCGGGCTGGCCGTCATCGGTACCTCTCGCTACCGCACCTCGCGCTTGGATAACCAGCTGCGCGGGCGCGCGGGCCGCCAGGGCGATCCGGGCTTGAGCGTATTCTTCGTCTCCCTGGAGGACGACGTCGTGCTTCAGGGCGGCGAGGACGAGTCCCTGGCGGCCCAGCCGGATGCCACCGGGCGCATCGAGTCCAAGCGAGTCAACGACTTCATCGCCCACTGCCAGCGCGTGACCGAGGGCCAGCTGCTGGAGATCCACGCGCAGACCTGGAAGTACAACCAGCTGCTGGCGGATCAGCGCATTATCATCGACGAACGCCGCGCCAAGCTGCTCGATACCGACCAGGCCTGGGTGGAGCTCTCCGAGCGCGCCCCGGAAAAGGCCGCGCAGCTGGCGGATCTGCCGGAGGAAACTCGGGTGGCCGCAGCCCGGGAGATCATGCTCTACCACCTGGACTTGGCCTGGGCCGATCACCTGGAGCTCATGGACGACGTGCGCGAGTCCATCCACCTGCGCGCCATCGCCCGCGAAACCCCGATCGATGAGTACCACCGCATCGCGGTGCGCGAGTTCAAGAGCTTGGCCCAGGAGGCCGTCGACAAGGCGGTCGAGACCTTCCGCGAGGTGCTAATCGATGCCGACGGGGCCCACCTTGATGACCACGGCCTGTCCCGGCCCAGCGCGACGTGGACCTACATGGTCTCCGATAACCCCTTGGCCGGGGGTGGCAACTCGGTGCTCAAGGGCATCGGTAATATTTTCCGGTAGGCCGCCGGTGACGCCGCCCTGCGGGGAAGCTCGCGGCGAGCAGAATTTTAGGCGAGGCTACTCGCAGAGGCGGTCGAATCGCTACTATGGAATAAGTCAACACGTATCCGTCCAATCGGAGGTAACAATGAGTGAGAACACTGGCACGCCGGAACCGCAGGTAGAAACCACTTCTGTATTCCGCGCAGACCTTCTCAAGGAGATGGAGAACAGCAGTGCTGTAGGTTCTGACACCTCCGCTGCCGGCGTAGAAAACCTGGCCCCGGGCCAGGCTTTGCTCGTCGTCAAGCGCGGTCCGAATGCCGGCGCCCGTTTCTTGCTGGATCAGCCCACCACCACCGCTGGCCGCCACCCGGAGGCGGACATCTTCCTCGATGATGTCACCGTCTCCCGCCGCCACGCCGAGTTCCGCCTCAACGAGGGCAAGTTTGAGGTCGTCGACGTGGGATCCCTCAACGGCACCTACGTCAACCGCGAGCCCCGCAACTCCCAGGAGCTCGAGGTGGGCGATGAAATTCAGATCGGCAAGTTCCGTCTGGTCTTTATCGCTCCGAAGTAAACCTCCGCGGCATACCTCCGGAAAACACACGGGGTACACGCGAGGGTTAGTCAGTACAGGTCAGTAGAGGCATTAAGAGAAGTATCGTGAGCGCAGCAGAATCCGGCTCCGCACTCCGCGCTAACGTGGGGGCGAAGTCCAAGAAGCAAAAGACTATGTCGATCGGCGTCGTCCTGGAACAGCTCAACAAGCAGTTCCCCGACGTCACAGTGTCGAAAATCCGCTTCTTGGAATCGGAGGGGCTGATTAGCCCCCAGCGAACGGCCTCGGGCTACCGCCGTTTCACTCAGGACGATGTGCTCCGCCTGACCTACATCCTCACCACGCAGCGTGATCACTACACGCCGCTCAAGGTCATTCGCGAGCAGCTGGAGGCCATGGATTCCGGCCAGGTCACCGCTATTGCCTCGGCCGCCGGCCAGGGCGATGGCCTGGTCAATGCCGAACAGCTGCGCGCCCCGGTGGTGACTCGCTTGACCGATGCTGACGTGGCCGCCAAGGCCGGCAGCACCGAGGAGGAAGTCGCGGACCTGGTCAAGGTGGGCCTCATTGCGCCCGATGCCGCGGGCTTCTTCAACACCGATGATGTGGCCGTGGTGTCCTCCGCGATGGCCTTGAAGGCCTTCGGCCTGGATAACCGCCAGCTGAAGTCGCTGCGCAACAACGCCCGCCGCCAGGCTGACCTCATCACCCAGGTGGCCTCCCCGGTGGCTAACTCGAAGTCGGATACGGCCAAGCAGCAGGCAGAAGAGCTGTCCCAGCAGATCACCGCGCTGGTGGTCTCGCTGCACGCCACGTTGCTCAAGTCCGACATCCGGGAGGAGTTCCACAGCTAATCGCTGACACAGCCTGCTCGGAGCAAAGAGCGCGATAAGGGTTGCGGCCCGGCACCATGATGGTGTCGGGCCTTTCTCGTTGGCGGGGCAGCGGCGTGTGTGCCGCGGTGGTGCGCGAGCTCGGGGTGAAGTGTGGGAAAGTAGAGGGCATGAGTGAAGTAGAACTGGAGTTTCACGGCATCCACGTGATGGAGCCAGAAAACGATCTGTGCGCGCTGTTTCGTTGGGTGCAGGGCAATCGCATCCTGCCGGTGTGGCTCTCGCCGATCGACGGCTCCCAAGTCATGCAGCGCCTTGGTGGCTACGAGGAAAACCGGCCCACCACTCACGATCTCCTCATTGACTTCGCGGAGACTGCCGGTGGGGTAGAGGCGCTGCAGATTGTCAATCACTATGAGGGCACCTTCATGGTGGACATCATCGATGCCACCGGGCAGACCCACGATGCGCGCATGTGCGAAGCCCTCGCTCTCTCCGATCATTTCGGCGTGCCCATCACCATCGAGGAAGAGCTGGTGAGCCAGGTGGCCGTCTTTGCCACCCCAGAGGACATCGAGGAATACTTCGGCGTGTCCTTTGATTCCCCCGCCTCCGATGGTCAGGAGCGCCCGGATGAGGAGAACGAGTCTGATACCTCGGCGTCCGGAAACCCACAGGCAGACGCCGATTTTGAGGAGATGATGCGCTCGCTGGGTATGTCAGAGGAGGACTTCCACCAGGGGGAGGAGGAAAAAGATTCTAATGACACGCGTGTGACTAATGATGAAAATGGGGATGAAGAAGTCTAAAGTTGTACTCGAGGGTTTTGAGGCGCCTGCTCTTGACGCGTTCCGCCTCGTGCCCTTTAATTAAGTTTTAGAACTCCCCCAAGACATCACTGGAGTAATTACGTGAGCAGCAACGAGCAAGACCACTACGCCGATACCTTCGGCTCCGACGCTAACTACGTTCAGGAATCCCTCTTTGACGTCGGACCCGACGAGGAGCTCGGCTACCGCGTGCCGATCGCCTGCCAGGTCGCCGGCATTACTTACCGCCAGCTGGACTACTGGGCGCGCACCGATCTGGTCAAGCCCTCCATCCGCACCGCGCGTGGCTCTGGCTCCCAGCGCCTGTACTCTTTCAAGGACGTGCTCGTGCTCAAGATTGTCAAGCGGCTGCTCGATACTGGCATCTCGCTGCAGAACATCCGCCTGGCAGTCGAGTCCCTGCGCGACCGCGGCGTCAACGATCTCGCGGAGCTCACCTTGGTCTCCGATGGCACCACCGTCTACGAGTGCCGCTCCAACGATGAAGTCATCGACCTACTGGCCGGCGGCCAGGGTGTCTTCGGCATCGCGGTGCCGGGCATCCTCAAGGAGCTCTCCGGCACCATCTCCTCCTTCCCAGCCGAGCGCGTGGACGAGCTCGACGCGGACGTCGTGGTGGGCATCGACGAGCTGGCTGCCCGCCGTAACCGCAAGTCCTCCTAAAGCCCTAAGCGTGGCCCGCCGGGCCCGAACATTCGCGCGCTGTTTCAAGCGCCCGCAGATGGGACACGCCAGATCCTTGGAACAGGTTTAACCGAATAAGACGAATAAGACAGAGCCTCCGCCTCCTGCAGCTCACGGCAGGAAGCGGAGGCTCTGTCTTATGCTGCGCCGGGCTAGGCCACGCCGGCGGCCGCCTTGATGGCCTTGGACACCTCTGCGCTGTTGGAGGGATCCTTGACCGTGAGGTAGACGGAGGCGGCGTCCTTTATGGGGGCGTCGGCAGGCGCCGCACCCAGGTGCACTACCGAAAGCGAGACGTTATCGGCGCGGGCCTGGTTGAGCGCGTCCTGGAAGGAGGCATCATCCATGTCCTGCTCGGTGCCGGTGGTCACCAACAGCACTCGGGCGTCCGGCCCAGCCGTTGCCGCCTGCTCGCTGGCGTTGGCCATCGCGGCGACCACAGCGCTGCGGGTCTGCGGCACGCCACCGGTGCCGAACTGCTGCACAGCAAAGGCAGCCGAGGCGGCGTCGCCGTAGCCGACGTTCTGGCGGTAGCCCACCGTGGCGCTGGCGGAGATGGGGGAGGAGTAGTTCCACAGAGCCACCGCGGAGTCCTCCTCGCCCAGGGTCGTGGCGGTCTCCGCCAGTGCCTGGGTGACCGGATCGAAGTAGGGGGCCAGCCCATCGGAGGTATCCAGCAGCAGCATTGTGTTGGCCGCCGGCTTGTCGGCACGCGCAGCCGGACCCTTGTTTGCGGGCTCCGACTTCTCCGCGGGCTTGGCCGAGGAGGACGCAGCCGAGGTCGCCGTGGAGGAGACCTGGCTGGAAGACGCCGCCGGTTGGGTGGTGCTGGAGGACGCAGTCGACTCCGCAGTGCTCTGTGTGCTCGTGCCCTGGGCGCTCATGGTTGCATCGTCGGCGTCACCTCCGCGGAGCAAGAAATAGCCGCCGAGAGCTACAGCGGCAATCACCACGACGGCAACCACAATGACCCACGGGGCTACCGCGTACGTGTTCCTACCATTGGAGTGTCGTGCCATCCCTGTCCTTCCACGCTGACGGAGCGCGCGCACCGCCCAAAAGTCCAACTATTGCCTAGATATTGTAGCCGCCGCCGCTCGGTCAACGAGTGCGACAAGCCGCTCACGCAACGGCTCGGCCCGTGCGGCGAGCTCGCGCTGGCGGCGAACGTAGTCCGCCTTTCCCTCAGGAGTTTCGATGGGCACCACGCCGAAGCCCCACTCGCGGCAGTCATAGGGCGAGGCCTCCATGTCCAGCGTGCGCGCGGCCACGGCCAGGCGCAGGGTGTCGAGGAAGAGCTCGCCGGGCACCAGCGGCCCCAGCTTCCACGCCCACTTGTAGAGGTCCATCGTGGCGTGCACACAGCCAGCTTGATCATTGGTGGGCTGGCCCTCGCGGGTCAAGACCGTGAGGTTGAGCGGCCTGGCCGGCGGGGTGAAGAAGCGGAAGGCGTCGTAGTGCGTGCACTTGATGCGATGAGACTCCACCACCTTGTTGGTGCCCTCAGCACCTAGGCGCAGGGGAAGATCGTGGCGCGGGGAATCGGTGCGGTAGACCATCGCCCACTCGTGCAAACCAAAGCAATCGAACTGCGCCGGATTAGTGGCCGAGCGCGCCATGAGATCCCGGATGTAGAGGAATGAGTCCCCGCGGCGCGCCCACAGGGAATCGAGATCGACGGTGACTCCATGTGCGGTGCGGTGGTAGTCCCGCCAGCCCTCGTGCTCAATCTCTACGACCTCGGAGGCCTCTGGGCCCTTTGAGCCCCCTGCGTCCCCTGAGCCAGCTGTGGCACCATCAGCCAGCACAACGCCGAAACCCGGGTGCCACCTGCGCAGGTGGGAGGGACGCACGGGGTAGTACTCGAAGAGGAAGTCGTAAACCGGATGATAGGAGCCCGGATGGCGGAAGCGCCTAAGCAGGTCCTCGGCCTGCTCACGGTGTGCTTCGCGCGCGGGGATCCAGTCCTCCGGCTGCAGGATCACAGGCTCGGTGTCATCGGCGCGCACGGCTACTTCGCCCCGCCGCGCCGGTTGCGGCGCTGACCATTCTGCCGCTGGTTCTGCGTGCCGCCGCGGGAGTTTCTGCCGCGCTCACCGCGCTTCTGGCTGCGCTGGTGACCTCGCTGTCGGGTGCCCTGCGGCGTGGCCTTCTTCTTCGCGGAGGCTCCAGACTTCTTCGGCGTGGCACCGTTCTTCTTCGCGGACTGCTGCTGGATCTGCGGCGGGCCCAGCGGGGAACCGGTGGGCTTGCGGGCGCCGGTGATCTGGGCCAGATCGGGGCTGCCGGCGGGGTTATCACGGCCGCTGATGTCCAGCTCGCTGGCGCTGACACCGGCCTTCTTGATGAGGGAGGCGACCTCTTGGCGCTGGGAGTCCATCACCAGGGTGACCACGGTGCCGGATTCGCCGCCGCGGGCGGTGCGCCCGGAGCGGTGCAGGTAAGCCTTGTGCTCGGCCGGGGGATCCACGTGCACCACCAAGGACACATCGGCGATGTCGATGCCGCGCGCGGCGATGTCCGTGGCCACCAGCACCGGCACGGTGCCTTCGGCAAAGCCCTCGATGGCCGCGGTGCGCGAGCCCTGGCCTTTATCGCCGTGCAGGGGCATCGCGTTGATGCCGGCGCGGCGCAGCTTCTTGGCTTGCCTGTCCACCCCGTGCTTGGTGCGCATGAACATGATGGTCTTGCCCGCGCGCGCCGCAATACGCAGCACCACTTCGTTGCGGGCCTCGCGCTCGCCGACGAAGATCAGGTAATGCTCCATGGTGTCCACGGCGGCCTCCACCGGGGCGGTGGAGTGGGTGACGGGATCGTGCAGGAAGCGCTCCACTAGCTTGCTTACATCCCCGTCGAGCGTGGCGGAGAAAAGTAGGCGCTGGCCCTCGGCAGGGGTGAGCGCCATGAGCTTACTCACCTGGGGTAAAAAGCCCATGTCCGCCATCTGGTCCGCCTCATCCACCGCGCTGATGGACACGGAGTCGAAGAAGAGCTTGCCCTGGTCGATGAGGTCTTGTGCGCGGCCCGGGGTGGCCACAAGGAGATCCACCGGCCGGGCCAGCGAGCGGATGTGGTTGTTGATGTTGACCCCGCCGACCACCGCGAGCACGCGCAGGCCGAGTGCCGCGGCGGGTTCCTCAAGGCGCTGCTGGATCTGTGTGGCCAGCTCACGCGTGGGCGCCAGCACCACGCCGCGCGGATGCGCGGGGCGGGAGGCGCCGGTACCAGCCAGGCGGGCCAGCATGGGCAGGCCGAAGGTGAAGGTCTTGCCAGACCCCGTGGGCCCGCGGCCGAGCACATCCTTGCCGGCGAGAGCGTCAGGGATGGCGGCTTCCTGGATAGGGAAGGGGGTCTTGATGCCCTGCTTGTTGAGGACGCGGACAATGTCATGCGGCAGGCCGAGCTCGGCAAAAGTAGTCATTGTTGGCTACTTTAGTGCGCCGACCCGGATTCCTAAAAGCCGCACGTGGGCCTAGAGTTCGCTGAGGCTGCGATCCCCGGACCACTCGATGTGGAAGGTGCCCTCGCGGTCAGTGCGCTTGAAGGTGTGGGCACCGAAGAAATCGCGCTGGCCCTGGATGAGGGCGGCCGGTAGGCGCTCGGCACGCAGGCTGTCGTAGTAGGACAGCGAGGAAGCAAAGACTGGAACCGGCAGGCCCATCTGGGTAGCGGCGACGATCACTCGACGCCAGGAATCGATGAGGCCGGAGAGCTCAGACTTGAAGTAGGGATCCAGGATGAGGGCCGGCAGCTGCGGGTTGGTGTCGTAGGCCTCGCGGATGCGGTCGAGGAACTTCGCGCGGATGATGCAGCCGCCACGCCAGATGGTGGCGAGGTCGCGCGGATCCACATCCCAGCCGTACTGCTCGGAGCCGGCCTTGATCTCGTCGAAGCCCTGGGAGTAGGCGATGAGCTTGGCGGCGTAGAGCGCGCGGCGCACGTCCTCGATGAACGCCTGCTTGTCGACGCCCAGCCCAGCAATGTCCGCGGCCAGCTCACCGGTGGGCAGCTCGCCTGCGCGGGCGGCCTCACGCTGCGCGGTGGCAGAGGACAGCGCGCGGGCGAACACGCTCTCCGCGATGCCGGTAACCGGAACGCCCAGCTCTAGGCCGTTGATGGCGGTCCAGCGGCCGGTGCCCTTCTGGCCCGCGGCGTCCACGATGACGTCGACAAGCGGGGCACCCGTCTCCGGATCCTTCTGCGCCAGGACCTCGGCGGTGATCTCGATGAGGTAGGAATCCAGGTCGCCGGAGTTCCACTCCTTGAAGACCTCCGCGATCTCCGCGGGCTCCATCCCGGCGCCGTAGCGCAGCAGCTGGTAGGCCTCGCCGATGACCTGCATATCCGCGTACTCGATGCCGTTGTGCACCATCTTGACAAAGTGGCCGGCGCCGTCGGGGCCGATGTGGGTCACGCACGGGGTGCCATCCACCTGCGCGGCGATGGACTCGAGAATGGGGCCCAAGGCCTCCCAGCTCTCGGCCGGGCCGCCTGGCATGATGGACGGGCCGTTGAGCGCGCCCTCCTCGCCGCCGGAGATACCCGCGCCGACGAAGTGGCGCCCAGCGGCGGCCACCTCCTTCTCGCGGCGGATGGTGTCGGTGTAGAGCGCGTTGCCGCCGTCAATGATGATGTCGCCCTCATCCATGGCTGCGACGAGCTGGTCGATCACGGCGTCCGTGGCCTTGCCGGCCTGCACCATGATGATGGCCTTGCGCGGGCGCTCCAGGCTGGCCACGAAGTCCTCGATGGTCTCGGAGGGGATGAATGCGCCCTCGGAGCCGTGCTCGGCGATGAGTGCGCGGGTCTTTTCGGGGCTGCGGTTGTACACCGCCACCGTGTTGCCATTGCGTGCGAAGTTGCGTGCGAGGTTGGAGCCCATGACGGCCAATCCCACGACGCCGATCTGAGCCAGTTCAGTCTTTTCAGTCATGGACACCATCCTACGTCAGGCGGCTCGACTACCCTGTGGTGGCATGGAACACGCAGAACTCTTGAGTGCTCTCATGAGCACCGCCAGTAAGCGCCCGCTTAACGCCGAGGAGCTGGATCAGATGAACTCCCAGCAACGCGGCCTATCCAGCCTGCTGGGAGTGCGCTTTACCCACGTCGGTCCTAAGGAGGTGCGCGCCGAGGTTGAGGTCACCCCGGCCCACCACCAGCCCTGGGGAGTGGCCAACGGCGGGCTGTATTGCTCGGTGGCGGAGACCACGGGCTCGATCGCCAGCGTGATCGCGGCGGGCAAGCCGGCGGTGGGCGTGAACAACTCCACGGACTTCATCAAGGGGGTATCCTCCGGCGTCATGGAGGCCGTGGCCACGCCCGTGCAGCTCGGGCGCCGCACCCACGTGTGGAGCGTGGAGATGCGCCAGGAGGGCGCGCTTGTGGCGCGCTCGACGCTGCGCACCATGATCATGGGCTAACGCTCCGCAGCGATCATGGGCTAACGCTCCGCAGCGAGCATGGGCCGACCTACTACAACCAGTTGTTGCGACGGAACCACCACCACATGGCTCCCACCACCAGCACCATAAGCCCCAGTGCCATGAAGTAGCCCCAGGAGGTGTGCAGCTCCGGCATGAAGTCAAAGTTCATGCCGTAGATGCCGGCCACCAGGGTCGGCGCCGCCCACATGCCCACCACGGCGGAGATGGTGCGCATGTCGCTGTTTTGCTGCATGGATACCTTGGCCACGGAGGCGTCGATCAGCGAGGTCAGGCGCTCATCGAAGGAGGAGACCTGGTCCTTAACCACCATCTCGTGGTCGTTGACGTCGCGTAGGTAGGAGCGGATGGTCTTGCCGATGAGATCCTTGTGGTCCGAAATCATGGAACGCAGCGCCACCGACAAGGGATCGATGGCGTGCTTCATCTCCAGGATCTCGCGCTTGAACATGTAGATGCGGTCAATGTTGGGCAGCTGGTTCGGGGTAAAGATCTCCTCTTCCAGTTCGTCGACCTCAATGGCGATGAGCCGGCAGATCTCCGAGTAGCGGTCCACCATCATGTCGAGGATCTTCCAGGCCATGGCCACGGGGCCCTGCTCCACGAGGTCCTGCTCGTCCTGGATGACGTAGGCCAGGTTAGGCAGCTTGGCGGCGTGGCGCACGGTGATGATGAAGTTGTGGCCCACGATCATCTGCACCTCACCAGTAGAGATGATCTGACGCTTATCGGCTACCTCGTCGTGGTCGCGGTAGTTCACCGAGCGCGCCACCACGAAGAGCTGATCATCGTAGCGCTCCAGCTTGGGGCGCTGGTGGGCGGCCACGGCGTCCTCGACGATGAGCTCGTGGATGTTGAACTCCGAGGCGATCTTGGTCATCTGGGATTCCAGCGGCTCGTGCAGGCCCACCCACACGAATCCGCGTCCGTACTCGGCCACCGCCTGCTGGGCGCTGTGGGGAGTGAACTCGCCGGGCAGCGATTCGCCGTCGACAAAGACGCGGCAGTGCTCGATCGCGCGCTCGACGGGCACAGAGAAGCTGGGGGAGGTACTGGGCGGATCGTTCTTCTTGCGCGGCTTAAATGGCGACGGAACAGACGGCATGGTGTCAGCCTCCCTCTACATCTCTCGGTGGCGCGCTGGAAGGCAAGGAGGCCGAAGCCGTAAGATTCAACTCCCCAGGCACGCGTGGATAATCGTGTATATCGTAGCGGCTAAAGCCTACACCGCCACAGGGCTTATACTAGATTCCATGCCTACCTGGAAAGAAGTTACGACTGCGAACCCCGCGCATTCCCACAACTTTGCGCGCAAGTGGAAGATGCTCGAGGCCCAAGGCAAGGACATCTACGGTGAGGCCAGGCTTATCGACGCCATGCTAGAGCGCAACTCCCGCGTCCTCGACGCCGGCTGTGGTTCCGGGCGCCTCGGCGGCGAGCTGGCCCGCCGCGGGCACACCGTCATTGGCGTCGACGTGGATCCCATCCTCATCGAGCACGCCGAGCACGATTACCCCGAAGCGCAGTGGTTCGTGGGAGATCTCTCCACCGATGAGATCCCCGAGGGCGACTTCGACATCGCGGTGGCCGCCGGCAACGTGGTGACTTTCCTGGCCGTCGACGGCCGCGAGAGCGCCCTGCACGCCGTCTTTGAGTCCCTGCGCCCCGGCGGGCGCTTCGTAGTGGGCTTCGGCGAGGGCCGTGGGTGGAGCTTCGAAGATTTCCTCGACATGGCCCGCAACGTGGGCTTCCGCGTGGACTTTAAGTTCTCCTCCTGGGACCTCAGGCGTTACACGGAGAACTCCACCTTCATGGTCACGGTGCTCACGCGCCCGGGGGCGGATCTCTTGGGCTAAAGCCCCCAGCGCGTGCACACGCAGGCACGCACAAGAAAGCCCCGCAGTTCCGGTCACAATGAACCGGCGCTGCGGGGCGCTGCGACGCTTTTACTTCTCGTCGAGGCTCTTGGTGATGATATTGCGGGCGATGCGCTGCTGCTGGGTGATCTCCAGATTGCCGCGGTCGCGGTTGAGCACGTTGAGCAGCCAGTGGAGGATGACCATGACGCGGCTGCGGAAGCCGATGATGTACATCAGGTGCAGGCCCAGCCAGGCCAGCCATGCCGGGAAGCCGGTGAACTCGGTCTTGCCCATCTTCACCACGGCGTTGAAGCGGGAGATGACGGCCATGGAGCCCTTGTCGAAGTAGTCGAAGGCTTCCTTCTCGTTGGCGGTGGACTCCTCGTTGATCTTGGCGGCGATGAGCTTGGCGGCGTGCTGGCCACCCTGAATAGCCACCTGGGCCACGCCCGGCAGGCGGTTGAGGGAGATCATGTCGCCCACGATGTAGACGTTGGAGAACTCGCCCACAGTGAGGTCCTCGTTGACGGCGACGCGGCCTGCGCGGTCGGCTTCGACGCCGGCCTGGTCGGCGATCATCTTGCCCAGCGGGGAGGCGGCGACACCGGCGGACCAGATCTTGGTGGCGCCCTCGATGGTGGTGACCTCGTCGGTCTTCATATTCTTGTAGGTCACGGCCTCCTCGGTGACGTCGGTGACCATGGCGTTGAGGCGAACGTCGACGCCGAGCTTCTCCAGGGTGCGCTGCGCCTTGCGGCCCAGGCGCTTGCCAAAGGGCGGCAGGACCTGCGGAGCGCCGTCCAGCAGGTAGATCTTGGCGGAGGTAGTGCCGAAGTTGGCGTATTCATCGCTCAGGGTGCGGTGAGCCAGTTCGGCGATCTGGCCGGTGAGCTCAACGCCGGTGGGGCCAGCGCCGACGATGACGAAGGTGAGCAGCTTCTCGCGCTCCGCGGGATCGTCAACCAGCTCGGCCTTCTCGAAGGCGGTGAGGATGCGGGAGCGCAGCTCGAGGGCGTCGTCCAGCGTCTTCATGCCCGGGGCGAACTCGGCGAAGTGATCGTTGCCAAAGTAGGACTGGCCGGCACCGGCGGCGACGACGAGCGAGTCGTAGGCGAAGGTGCGGGTTGCACCATCCAGCTCGGCGGTGACGGTCTGCTCGGTGATGTTGATGTCGGTGACATCGCCATTAATAAAGTTGGCGTTGTCCTGGTTGCGCAGGAGCTGGCGGGTGGAAGGTGCAATCTCGCCGGCGGAGATGAGGCCGGTGGCCACCTGGTAGAGCATCGGCTGGAAGAGGTGGTGGTTCTTCTTATCGATGACGGTGATGTCCACGTCAGCGTTCTTCAGCTGCTTGACAGCGTTCATGCCGCCGAAACCGGCGCCGACGACTACGACGTGGTGACGCCCGCCGCTCGGGCGGTAAGGAGTGTGCTCCATGAGGATTGAAAACCTTCCTAAGCTAGCTCGTATTTAGTACCGGTTCAGTCTAAACCTTTCTACCCGTACATGCATACTTTATGTGCTTTTTACTGCCCGTTTACGGCACGCCTCGGCCGATTGGGGCGCCCGCGGCTCTAAAGTGGAAAGCGATGAATCTTCCCGCTGAATCTGAGTCTGCGCCCGGTGCGGCGCCCAACGCCGGGGCCGGGTCTGGCACTGGTGCCGCCTACCCGCACCTGGCCGCGATCGACGCGCAAACGTGGCCCGGTGTGGCCACCGTGCCCAGCTCACTCTTTGGTCGCTTCAAGGCCCGCCGCGCCGAGGCGGAGTTCGCGCAGGCCTGCGCAAAGGCGGGTATCGAGCTGGATCCGGAGACCAAAGCCGAGACCGGCGCGGACATGGAAGTCCTGCACGACGCGCTCTTTTCCCGCCTCGCCGAGGCCGGTTGGGTGGGCTTTGCCGAGTCCTACATGGCAGGGGAGTGGATCACCCCGGACTCGCAGCGCCTGGTGAGCGTGCTGCGCCGCTTGCTTGGCGTGGGCTACCGCCCGAAGGCTAAGGCATTGGAGCCGGAGGATTCGAGTACCGGTGAGCTGCCCGTCGAACTGGTGAGGCTGTACTCCGGCGATGGTATGACTCATTCCGGGGGCATTTTTGCCAGCGGCGTGCCCACCACGCTGCGCCAGGCGGTGCCCAGCTACAGCCCGCAGGCAGGCCGCAAAGAACCCAAGGAGCACTTCGTCGACGTCACCACCGTGAGCGAGCCGCACGGCGCCGAGCGCGCCGACCTAGGCGATGCCCAACGCCGCGCCGCGCAGTGGCTTCTTGACGCCACCCACACCGGCGCCGGCACCCACCTTTTGGTCTATCCGGCCAGCGGGCTGCGAGTGGCGGTGGAGGCAGTCGGGCGCCGCGCCACCGTGGACGTGCTCACCGCCGATGCCGAACAAAGCCACCTCTTTGAGGAGCAACTGGTGCTCGAGGGTGTGGCGGACTCCGCGCACGTGCAGCTCATCGATAGCGTCATTCCGCACCCGAAGAAGTGGCGCGGGCGCTACGATGCCATCGTCTCCGTGGAGAAGTTGGAGCTGCTCTCACCGGGCGAGCGCAAGAACTTCATCGCGCTGCTGGACCGCAGCGTGGCCAGCGGTGGGCGAGTGAGCTTGAGTAGCCTCGTGGCCACCGAGGAGATGACCCCGGCCGCGCGGGACGCCATCCAGGCACTGCGGGCCTACATCTGGCCGGGGCTGGACTATCCCACGCTCACCGAGGTGCACAAGCTGTGTGATAGGAACTCCACGCTGCGCATCGTGGGGCAGACCCACATCGGCGCGCACTACCTCGAGTCCCTGCGCCAGCAGCGCAGCTTCTTCGAAGGCCACCGCCGGGAGGCCGCGGCCGCAGGCTTCGACCCCGTCTTCCGCCGCCTGTGGGTCTTCCAGTTTGCCCTGCGCGAGGCGCTACTGGAGCTGGGGCTTATCGACGCCGTCCAGCTCGTCGCCGCCCACCGCCACCGCGGCGGGCGCCGCTAGAGCTCGATCAGCGGACACCGCTAGAACTGAATTAGCGGACACCGCTAGAGCTAGATCAGCGGACACCGCTAGGGCGTAACCACGGGGCGCGAGGCGCGCTCGAGGAGCACGGCGATGGACTCGTAGGCGTGCCCGGTGATCATCTCCAGGCCCATCTCGCAGGTGCGGTTGTCAGAGACGAAGGCGTCGAAGTGCTCGGCCTCAAGAGAGGCCCGTTCCTCGCGGGTGGCGGACTCCACCAGCTCGGGGTGAAGCATCACGCGATCGCCCGCGGAGCCGCAGCACATCGCGCCCTCG
This sequence comes from Corynebacterium sp., assembly GCF_030532325.1. GTDB lineage: Bacteria > Actinomycetota > Actinomycetes > Mycobacteriales > Mycobacteriaceae > Corynebacterium. The sequence goes on along the minus strand of NZ_JAUNLS010000003.1, from coordinate 155,232 downwards.
GGAACCTTGGCGCTGCCGCAGAGGTTGGCCAGATCCACCAGGTCCTGGCTGACACCCATGTGCGCGGTGGAGCAGGTGGGGTGCACCGCGATGGAACCCATGTTCTGCACGATGGGCAGATAGGGAGCGATGTCATCGCGCAGCCACTCGACGACGTCCACGATGCGCAGGTCCTCCCAGAGCTCGCGGTCGGCGTCGCTGAGCACGGGAGCGACGTTATCGAGCAGACCGTGGGTGCAGCTGGCGGCGTCGACGACAATCGGCAACGCGCCGTGCTCGGACCAGTGCCACAGATCGCGCACAATCTTCTGTGCTTGGTAGACAAAGCCCTCCTCGTAGCCCTTCGAGGACCACGGGGTTCCGCAGCAGGTGCCGGCGACGTCCTCCGGGATCCATACCGGCTGGCCGGCGCGGCGGCCCAGCTCGACGACGGCGCGCGGCACGTCCACGGAGTCTGGTGCAGCGCCGGCGGGGCGGCCGAAGATCCGGTTGATGCAGGCGGGGAAGTACACTGCCGCCGCGCCCTCGCGCGGAGTGCGCGGCAAGCGGGAGGCGCCGTGCGGCAGCGGCCCAGGCACCGTGGGCAAAAGGTCCGGCGAGATGACATTGCGTGCCATGTTCGCCCCCAGCTTGAGCGGCTGGTGCGGGATCTTGTTGGCGGAGATGACACCGGCGCGCGCCAATTTCTCCACCACGTCCCAGCGCTCGGCGGTGCTCAGCGCCACCTTGTTGGCCGAGGGTCCTGCTTGCTGGGCGCGCAGCTGTTTCATCACCGAGCCGGTATCGATGCTGATGGGGCAGGGGATAGAACAGGTGCCATCGGCGGCACACATGTCGACGGCGTCGTACTGATACTCCTCCTGCAGCTTGGCCAGCACCTCGGAGCCCTGGGGCTGGCGGGCCATCTCGCGGCGCAGAACGATGCGCTGGCGCGGGGTGACCGTGGCGTGGCGGGAGGGACACACCGGCTCGCAGAAGCCACACTCCACGCAGGGGTTGATCATCGGCTCGACCTTGGGGAAGGACTTGAAGTTGCGCAGGTGCACGGAGGAATCGCGGCTGAGCTTGACGTTGGGCGCCAGGATGCCGTGGGGATCGAGCAGTTTCTTGATCTCCCAGAAGAGCTCGTAGGCCTGCGTGCCCCATTCGCGCTCCAGGAAGGGCGCCATGTTCACGCCGGTGCCGTGCTCGGCCTTCATCGAGCCCTGGTACTTGTCGATGACCAACTCGGAGAGTTCTTCAAGGAAGTCGCCGTAGGCGGCGCGTTCGGCGTCATCATCCAGCTTCGGGGTGAGGAAGAAGTGCAGGTTGCCAAAGGCGGCGTGGCCCATGACGGACTCCGGGTAGCCGTACTTGTGCTGCAGGTCAAGCAGGTCCGCGGCCGCGTTGCCGATCTCCGCCGGCGGGAAGCAGACGTCCTCGGTGATGTAGGCGCTTCCTTGCGGGCGCTCGGCGCCCAGCAGTCCGTAGAGGCCGTTGCGCAGCTCCCAGGCACCCCGCATGCCCTCCGCGGAGGTCTCGAATTCCAGCGGGCGCAGCAGGGGAGCATCCTTGAGGACGCCCTTGAGGCGCTCCATGGCCTCGTCCAACTCCTGCTCGTCTCCGCCGCCGATCTCCACGAGTAGTGCTGCGGCGTCGTCGTCAAGCTCGCGCCAGGTCTCCGGCGCGTGGGAGTAGTGCTCGGCGGAGCGTCGCATGACCGGGGCGACGAGCAACTCGCAGGCCTCCGCGCCGGTCTCCATAATGGGGTGGACAAAGTTGGCGGCGTCGCGGAGATTCGGCAGTTCAACCCAGGTGGTGGCCTTGACACGCGGCAGCTTGACCGTGCGGATGACGGATTCCACAATGGCGCCGAAGATACCCTCGGAGCCCACGAGGAGGCGTTTGAGAATGTGCACCGGCTCGTCCTCGTCGAGGAAGGCGTCGATGCGGATGCCGTTGGTGTTGCGGATGGAGAACTTGCGGCGTAAGAACTCCACCATCTCCGTGTCTGCGCGCAGCTTATCGCGGAATCGCAGCAGCTCAGCGTGCAATTCTGGCTCTTGGGCTTGGAAGGCGGCGTCGCCATGCGCGGTGTTGACGATGCTGCCCGAAGGCAGCACGAAGGTCAGTTCTTCCACACTGTGGTAGGCGTCACGTTCCAGCGAGCAACGCATGCCGCCGGAGTTATCCGCCAGCACGCCGCCGATGGTGCACACCGAGGTCGAGCCCGGATCCGGGCCCAGCATGAAGCCGTGGCGCCCGAGGACCGCTTGGGCGTCGCCCAGAATGACGCCGGGACGCGACCACAGCGCCTGGCCGTCCTTGCGGATCTCCATGCCTGTGAAGTTGGTCTTGACGTCGACGAGGATGTCATCGCCCATGGCCTGCCCGTTGAGCGAGGTGCCGGCCGCGCGGAAGGTCATGTGGCGGCCGGTGGCCGTGCAGTAGCGCATGAGCGCCGAAAGATCCGCCGCGTTGCGGGGTGAGACCACGGTATTCGGAATAGCGCGATACGGGCCCGCATCGGAGGAATAACGGACGAGATCACTCAGGCGCCCGTGGACGTTCTCGACGCCGACGATGGCTTCCATGTCAGCGATGAGATCAACCGGCGAGCCGTTGAGGTATTTGAGGGGGACGGCGTCGTGCTCGGGTTCGGCGCCGCGGGGGCGAGAGATGAAGGCGGGGTCAGGGCTGAAGAGCTTATCCATGGCTATCAACGTAGTACGTGCGGGCGCCGCGCACGGAGGGTTTGCGCAGACTCTACGCAAATGAGGGGGGAACGCCATCCGCATGAAATGACATAATGTACATTATCGGACAATAATATACGGATCCCGGCCCGTGTCCGCTGCGTCCACCGGGTGCAGTAACCCGCCCCTTTACGTCACTGTTACGTAAAGGGGCGGGTTGGTAGGTGATTGTCCGGTGAGTGCGTGAGCTATCGCTGGCGATACGCGATGACCAATTGCCACACGCTGAGTCCACACAATGCGAGCGCCACAAGCGCCACCCACCACAGCCCCTCGACGGCCACGAAGATGCCAAAGGCCACCAAAAGAACCAGCCGCAGCCAAATGAAAGGAATCATGCGTTGAATGCTCATGGTCCCTCGTTTACTTCTGCAGAGTCACGCGCACGTTGATGGCGCCGACCTCAGAGATCTTCGCCGCGATCATCTCCGGAGTCTCGATACCATACTCCAGGCGGTTCACCGGGATGTCGCCGCCCAGAAGGATCGTCTCACCGTCGCGGGCAACCTCAAACTCCTGGGTGATCTCCTTGGACACGCCGTGAATCTCCAAGTCACCGGTGAGTTCGACCTTGCCCAGCGAGCCATCCGCGGGAACCTCAGCCAGATCCACTGGCTTGGTCAGCGTGAAAGATGCCGCCGGGTACGTGGAGGTTTCAAAGAGCTTGGTCTTCATGTTCTGGTCACGGACCTTCTTGTCCGTGGTCAGCTCGTCCATGTTCACCACGATGGATGCTTCCTCCACCGTGGTGCCCTTGATCTCCGCCTGGCCGGTGACGTCCTTGGTGGACCCGGAGGTGGCAGTCTTTTCTGCGGGCAGGATTTCATCGATAGTAAAGCCCACCGAGGTGAAGTTGTGCGGGCTGCCCTTGACCACGCGCCACGAACCGTCCAGCTCCGTGGTGGCCGGTTTGGTGTGCTCGGCGTTGATGGGCTCGGTCTTAACGCCGCGACCCATATAGAGCGAGTACGCCAACGGGCCCAGCGCGACCATGCTGCAGGCCACGATGAGCACCACGAAGATGCTGATCACCAGTTTGCGGTTGCCCAGAAGTTTCTTCATTCTTCCTATCTCAATTCCTCGAGCCGACGCGCGAGCGCGACCAATTCTTCACACAGTTCCGAGATCTCCTCCGGGCTGCCACCTTCAGCGGCCGCGGTGGCGATATCCTCCGCGGAACACCGCAGCTCAAAAAGGCCATCACGCAGGGCATCTGCCCTTTCCGGTGTGAGAATGACCGCCTCAGCCGGGATTGACGTGCCGACTACATTATGTCGTTGTTCGTAGGCGCGCTGCTTACACGACGCCGAGCAGAACTTGCGTGGCCGTCCCCTGCCGCCTTGAGCGATGTCCTTACCGCACCATTGGCAGGTAGCCGCATGCCGCTCTCGGTTCTGTGTACGAATCACTCTCCACACTCTAGCCCATGAGCCTGCGCAGGGAAAAGGGCACCCGGGAACAAAGCCCACAGTCATTTCGTTATACTATTAGTTCTTTGGGTGAGGTTTCTCTCCCCCGAGTCTTCCCTGTTGTCATTGTGTCATTGATTGTCACTGAGCTGGAAAAGGATGATGTTGCATGGCAGATCGCGTACTGCGTGGTAGCCGTATGGGTGCGGTGAGCTACGAAACCGACCGTGACCACGATCTGGCACCGCGCCAGATGGTGAAGTACCGCACCGAAGACGGTGACATCTACGAGGTGCCGTTTGCCGATGATGCCGAGATCCCCGAGGAATGGATGTGCAAGAACGGCAAGCTGGGCACCCTCGTCGAGGGCGAGGGCGTGGAGTCCAAGCCCACCAAGCCGCCGCGCACCCACTGGGACATGCTGCGCGAGCGCCGTTCCATCGAGGAGCTTGACGAGCTGCTCAGCGAGCGCATCGAGCACCTGCGCTCCCGCCGCCGCTCTGCCGCCCGCCTGCTCAAGGAGCAGCAGGAGAACGCCGAGAACTAAGTCACTGTACCGGCCGTCCGGGCAGCAGTCCGCATAAGACAACCCCCAACCACTCCAGCGCGAAGTGGTTGGGGGTTTCTTTCGGCCCACATGACGCGGCGCTGGCTACTTCTTGTTGCCCTTGAGCTTGTGCTCCACCAGGTTCTTAACCTCGCTGAGGAAGTCGCCAGTCCAGGCCAGTGCGGAGGATGCCTGCTCCTTGGCCTTCTTCAGGGAACCATCCTTGACCTCGTGGGCGACAAAGGAAGACACTCCCTCAGCTAGATCCTTGGCCTGCTCGGAGCGGTGCGCCACTCCCCACTTGGTGACCTCCAGCAGGGAATCCTTGACAAAGGAACCATCCAGTTTGGACTCGCCCAGCTCGCGCTCGGTGAAGGTGATGGGCACCTCGCGCACGTCGAAGCCGTCCTTGATGGCGCGGAAGGCCACGTCCACCTGGAAGATGTAGCCGGCCTTGGAGAGATCCTCGAAGTCGAGGTGCTCCAGCAGCTCGCGGCGGAAGGCGCGGTAGCCGGCGGTCATGTCATTGATGCCGGCGCCCAGGGCCACGGAGATGTACTTGTTGCCCAGGCGCGAGAGCAGCTCGCGGTTGGCCGGCCAGTTGACAGTCTCGCCGCCGGGCACGTAGCGCGAGCCGATGACCAGATCGGCGCCCTTATCGATCTCCTCGAGCAGCAGGTGCAGCTGCTCCGGGGCGTGGGAGCCGTCAGCGTCCATCTCGCAGAGCACCTGGTATCCCTTGTCCAGGCCCCACTCGAAGCCGGCGATGTAGGCGCCCAGCAGGCCGCCCTTGCCCTCGCGGTGCAGGACGTGGAGGTGATCGTCGGCAGCCGCCAGCTCATCCGCGGCCTGGCCGGTGCCGTCCGGGGAGTTATCGTCGACGATGAGGATGTCCACCTCTGGCGTGGCCTTGCGGACGCGGCCGGTAATCAACGGGAGATTCTCAATCTCGTTGTAGGTAGGGATGATGACCAGGGTGGATTCGCTGGTTGTGCTCACAGTTTTAGCTCCTCATCAGTGTTCTTGGGTGAGCGCTGGGCGCGGTTCTTGGGTGAGCGCTTGACGCGGCTAAGAACCACGGCATACAGCGCACAGACTGCTCCAATGATAGCGAGTGCCCACTGCATGAGCGAACCATACCGCACCGCAAAGGTCACGGAATCACGCAGCGGCAGGGTCTCAGAAAGGTATTTCGGCTCGAAGATTTCGCTGTGCTGGCTCACCCCTCCATCGGGGTGGACGATGGCCGAGACACCGGAGGTGGCCGCCACCACCACAGCGCGGTCCGTTTCTATCGCGCGCAGGCGGCTCATGGCGAGCTGCTGGTAGGTCATGTCTGAGTAACCGAAGGTGGCGTTGTTGGTCGGCGTGGCCAGGATAGTGGCGCCGTTTTTAATCGAGGATCGGAAGGCCTGATCGAAGGACACCTCGTAGCAGGTGGCCACGCCCACGCGGTAGTCCCCCATGGCCACCACACCGGGCCCGTCGCCCGGCTTGAAGTCCCCGGCCAGATCCACCAGATCAGTGAACGTGCGGAAGAACTCGCGCATGGGCATGGTCTCGCCGAAGGGCTGCAGGTACTTCTTGTAGTGGTGCTCGCCGGCGGTGCCGTCCGGGTTGAAAACCTGCATGGTGTTGCGCGCGCCCACGGCGTCGTGGGTCAGGGTGCCCACGAGGATGGGGGCGGCGATGTGGGCCGCGGCGGCGTCAATAAGCTGGCGGGCATCCGGGTTGGCGAAGGGGTTGATATCGGAGGCGTTTTCCGGCCAGATGACGATGTCCGGCCTCTCCCCTCGCGCGGCGGCCTGCTCGGTGACCTTGACGTGGTTGTCCAAAACCGCGCGCCGCTGGGCGGCAAAGTCCAGGCCCATGCGGGGTACGTTGCCCTGCACGGCAGCCACCTCGACCTGGCCGGTGGTGGCCTCCGGCCGGTTGATCCCCAGCGCCGCCAGCAGGCCAGCGCCCAAAGGCAGTGCGATGAGCACCAGGGCCACTGCGCGCTGGGCGATGCCCCGGGTGGCCAGGCCCACGAAGCCGGCGGCGATGCACACCGTGGCGAAGGTGATGAGCGCCGGCCCTCCCCAGGGCGCGAGGTTGGCCAGCGGGCCCTCGATCTGGCCCCAGGCCAGGCGCACCCAGGAGAATCCGCCGAAGGGAACCGAGGAGCGCAGCATCTCCACCGCGACGTAGAAAGCCGGAAAGGCCACAAAACCCCAGCGCAGCCTCAGTAGCGCCGCGCCGCCCGCGCCCAAGATCAGGCTGTAGAGCGCCAGGAAGAAAGACAGGGCAATGTAGGGCATCGCCCCCACCAGCTCCCCGATCCAGGGCAGTGAGAGCAGATACAGCACCAGGGAATGTGCGAAGGCGACAAGCGCGCCGCCCCACAGGGAAAGCTGGCGCGGCTTGCCCCAGGCGGGCAACAGCGCGGCCATGAGCAGTGCCGTGCCGATGACACCGGCCTGCCACCAACCGCGCGGTTCTACGGACAGAAAGGCCAAGCCCCCGCCGGCAGCGGCGAGGGCAAGGCGTGCGATGAGCTCCCCCACTACTTCTGACCGTCCCCGAAGTCCTCCGGGCGCACGGAGTCCGACCAGCGGCGGATCTCCTCCTCATCGATCACAAGGTCCCCATCCGCCCCGCCGGGTTGAGCAGCGCTGCTGCCGAAGGAGCCATAGTTATCGCGGTGTTGGGCCATGGGAGAGGCCTCGAAGATGCGCACGCCCATGTTCTCAATCTTGCGGTAAAGCGAGGCCGCCAAAATCGCGCGAATGAGCGCGCGGGTGGGCGCGAAGATGAGCAGCAAGCCCACGATGGTAGAGACAAAGCCCGGCAGGGAGAGCAGGATGCCGCCCACCATGGTTAGGCCTACGTTGCCGGCGGTCTTGCCGGGCGTGGGGTCGGTGACCACGTAGACGCCCTCGGCGGTTTGGGTGACACCACGAGACATGATGCGGCGCACCTCCAGGCCAGCGATGCTCATGCCGAAGAACATCGTGATAAACAGCGCGAGGACTGCCCACAAAACTCCAATCCAGTTAGCCACTGCCCAGAAGGCGAGCGTTTCTAGGAAGATGTAGGCGAAAAATAGTACGAAGGGCATAGCCAACACAGTACTAACTCACGCTGACACGTGGCTGACAACCCGCCCCGGCTAGACTATTCGCCATGAGTTTCAGCCCAGACCAGCCCGCGCAGCAGCCCGCGCTGCGCTTCTACCCCACCGACGGCCTCGTGGCTCCCTCGGCGTGGGCGGCCCTGGCGCGCGCCGCGCGCGACTTCGCTGACGCCCACATTCACCTCGAGCACGAGCGCGCCGCCGCCCTGCACAACCTGCGCGATTCCGCCGCCGCGCACGCGGCCCTCGAGGAGGCGCTCTTCCCTGATGCGCGCAGCGAGGACGCCGGCAGCACACCCGGCAGGCTGGTACTTCACAGCAGCACCCCTACCGCACAACCGCCCACTGGCACCAACCCGGCCGGGCCCGCTGCCGAGGCGATGCCCATCGGCTGGCTGGCGGACCGCACCACCGCCGGGCGGGTGGACCTCGGCGCCGGGCTGCACCGCGGGTTGCTTCCCGCCGAGTACGCGGAGCTCATCGCTCACCTGGAGGTGCCGATCAGCATCACCCCGTGGCGCGGACTCATCTTCCACGACCTTGCCGAGGGCGACGCCGAGGTGGTTCTGCGCGTACTGGCACCCCGCGGCTTCATCTTCGACATCAATTCCCCGCTGCTGGCGGACTAGCGCGGCATGTGCCGCCACACCGGCCGCGGCACGCAGCGCATCACCCAGGCCAGCGCCTGCAGGGCGCGCGGGATCCACAGGGTCCTACTGCGCGGGGTGCTGCGGGCGGCATCGGAATGGATGGCGTTGGCCACTGCCTCAGCCACCACGTCCGGAGTCACCGATAGCGGCGCCGGCTTCATACCCGTGGTCATCGAGCCGATCACAAACCCAGGCCGCGCGGTGATCAGCGCCAGCGGGCTGCCGTGCAGGCGATCAGCGAGGCCCTGGCAGAAGGAATCCAGCCCGGCCTTGGTGGAGCCGTAGACGTAGTTGGCCCGCCGCGCGCGCCACCCCGCGATGGAAGAAAAGGCCACGATGTGCCCGCGCCGCATGACGTCCGCCAGCACGGTGAGCATGGAGACCTGCGCGGCGTAATCAACCACCGCGATGTCATAGGCGTGGGCTTCGTCGCGCTCGGCGCGTTCCTGCTCGCCTAGGATGCCGAAGGCCACCACCGCCGTGGTGATCTCGCCGGCCTTGGAGTGTGCGCGTTCCACGAGCTCACGGTGCTTGGCGACGTCCCTCGCATCAAAGTCCAGCGTATGTACCTCGGTGGCGCCGGCAGACCGCAGCCGTGCCGTGATGGCCTCCATACCATGGCCGCCGCGCGCGGCGAGCACCACTGGGCGGCCCGGGGCTAGGCGCAGGGCCAGCTCGCCGCCGATGTCGCTGCGCCCGCCGAGAACGAGCAAGGCACCCATTAACGCACCTCCCGCGGGCAGACATTGAGGGACTCGCAGCCCTGCGAGGTGGTGATCACGATGTCCTCCAGGCGCATCCCCCACTTGCCTGGCACGTAGATGCCCGGCTCGATGGAAAAGGCCATGTCCTCCTCCAACACCATCTCGTTGCCCTCGATGACGTAGGGCTCCTCGTGCCCGGACAGGCCAATGCCGTGGCCGGTGCGGTGGGTGTAGTACTCGCCCCAGCCGGCCTCCTCGATGACCTGGCGGGTGGCCCGGTCCACCTCCTGGGCGCTGACCCCGGGGCGCGCCATAGCGCGGCCGGCCGCCTGGGCCTTCTCGAGCACCGCGTAGGCCTCCTGGAAGTCCTGCGGTGCCGCGGCGATATCGCCGCCCACCACGTAGGTGCGGGTGCAATCGGAGTGATAGCCGCTGGCCAGCGTGCCGCCGATGTCCACCACCACTGGATCGCCTTTCTCAAGCACGCGCGGGCCAAAGTCATAGTGCGGATTCGCGCCGTTAGGGCCGGCGCCGACGATGATGAAGTCCACCTCGACGTGCTCGCGCAGGATCAGCTCGCGCAGCTGCGTGGCCACGTCCGCTTCGCTCTTCCCTGGCACCAGTAGGCCCGGCACGGCCTCGTGCACGGCGTCGATGGCGGCGGCAGCAGTACGTAGCTCGGCGATCTCCGCCGCGTCCTTGCGGCTAAAGAGCTCGGATAAGGCGAGGGTGGCCAGCTCCCAGCGTGCCTGCGGGAGCATGGACTGGAAGCGCAGCACGTGATCCGCGGTCAGCGAGGCTCCCAGCGCCACGCGCTGGGCCTCCCCCTGTTTCTTGAGGGCCAGCGCGTAGGGATCTTCGCCATCGCGCCAGCCGCGGATCTCGATGCCCAGCTCGCCCACCGGGGAAGACTCTAGCGACGCGTTATCGGTCGCAGGAGCCACGATGACGGGCGCACTGCCCGGGGCGATGACCAGCGCCGTGAGGCGCTCGTGGGAGGAGATCCACGAGCCGGTGAGGTACGCGAAGTCCGCTCCGGTGCCCACTAGGAGCAGGTCGATGCCCTGCTGGGCCGCGATCTCGCTCGCGCGCTGCAGGCGCTGCGCATAGACGGAGGAGGGGAAGGTTTCTGCCAGTTCACTCATGCGGCAAGCATACCCGCGCCGCGCGAGCGTGCCTGTGCTTAGGCGCCGATGGCCACCACGCCGCGCTGGATGGCGTCGATAGCGCGCCGGGCGTTGCGGCGGATCTCCTCCTCGTAGCCGGTCTTGGCCACCTGCTGGAGCAGATCCACCACCTGGCGGCACCAACGCACGAAATCGCCGGGGGTCAGCTCCGCGCCGGACTCGTTGGCTGCGGCCATGCAATAGGCCAGCGGGGCGCCGGCCGTCCACTGGTGGATAGCCAGGGCAAAACCGGGCTCCGGCTGGCGGGTCTGGGGCAGGCGGTGGCGGCGCTCGTCGGCGGTGAGCTCGGAGTAGATGCGCCAGGTGGCCTCCATGGCATCGGCCATGGCATCTGTCGCCGCCTCCGGCTCCCCGCCCGTGGCCTTGCGGTTTTCGAACACGCACAGGGAGGCCACGCCGGCCAGCTCGGCGGGATCCAGCTCGTTCCAAATACCGCGCTTGAGGCACTGGGCCACGAGCAGATCGGACTCCGAGTGGATCTGCGCTAGGCGCTCTCCCTCGTCGGTGATGACGGGCTCGCGCTCCTCGCCGTAGCCCTCGAACTCCACGTAGTCCATCTCGGAAAGGAGATCCACGATGCGCTCGAAGGTGCGGCCAAGGGTATCGGTGGCGCGCTCGACGGTGGCCTCCAGCTTGGCCAGGTCGCGCTCGCGGCGCGCCAGCTTAGTGGCCAGTCCCGCCAGCTGCTCGCGGTCGGTGGCCGGCCAGCGGTGCGCGGGGTGGTTGCGGATGGCGTCGCGAAGCTCGCCCACCTTGTGGTTGGTGCGCGTGCGCGGGGTCATGCGCATCTTCTTCGGGCGCGGGTAGGAGTTACGCTTGAAGGATTCCACCACGAAGTTCGCGTTGCGGCGCGGGTTTTTCTGCACGTGGCGCGGCAGCTTCATGTGGCCCACACTGATGGGCGGGTTCGCAATGCCCTCGGAGTCGATGCGGCCAGACCAGCCGGTCTCCGTGGTGACCCACGGACGCGGATCCGCCTTCTGGTTCGCGGGGGTGTTGACCACCGCCAGCGTGGGGCGCTTCTTGCCGGCGATGGCGATGACATCGCCCACCTGCAGGCGCGAGAGCACCACGGTGACCTCAGCGTTGCGCTCCTTGCGCTTGCTTTCCACCGCCTTCTTCTCCTCCGCCGTAAGCTCGCGGCGCAGGCGGATGTAGTCCATGAGCACCTCGCGGGCGTTTTCATTGTCCCGCACCGGCGGAGCGAGCGACTCGAGGGCGGCGTCGAGCTGGCTGCGCAGCTCCCGCACGCGGTGCTCGGCGCGCTCGATTTCGCGGGTCTCGGAGACCACGGAGCCGTCTGCCTGGAACTGCGCGAAGGACTTCTCCAGCAGACGTAGCGAATCCTCGAAGCCCATCATGCCCAGCAGGTTGATGGCCATGTTGTAGCCGGGCTCGAAGGTGGAGATAAGCGGGTAGGTGCGCGTGGAGGCAAGCCCCGCCACCGCCTGGGGGTCCATGGCTGGGGCCCACTGCACCACGGCGTTACCCATGGTGTCGATGCCGCGGCGCCCAGCGCGGCCGGTGAGCTGCGTGTACTGGCCGGGGGTGAGATCCACGTGGGCCTCGCCGTTGAACTTAATGAGCTTTTCCAGCACCACCGTGCGCGCCGGCATGTTGATGCCCAGGGCCAGCGTCTCGGTGGCGAAGACGGCGCGGACCAGGCCGCGGACAAAGAGGTCCTCAACGATGTGTCTGAAGGCCGGCAGCATGCCCGCGTGGTGGGCGGCAAAACCGCGGCTTAAGGCCTCGCGCCAGCGCTTGAAGTCGAGCACCTTGAGGTCCTCCTCCGGGATGCCCTCCACGCCGGCGTCCACAATGGCCTTGATCTGTTCCGCCTCCTCCTGGGTAGTGAGCACCATGCGGGAGCGCAGGCACTGGTAGAGGGCGCCGTCACAGCCCGCGCGCGAGAAGATGAAGGTGATGGCCGGCAGCATGTTCATGCCCTCCAGGGCCTGGATGACCTCCGGCCTGCCCAGCGGGCGGTAGCGGTCCTGGCGGCGGGGTGCCCCGCTGCGGGACTCGCGTGAGCCGCCCTTGTGGCGTGCGCGGGCGCGAAAACCGCCGCGGTGTTCGCGGTAGGCGGAGTGCCCACCGCCGCTATCGCTATCCCCGGCCTCGAGCCTGCGGATCCGGCGGGCCAGCTCGGCGTTGACCTGCCCGCCGGAATCCGGCTCGAAGAGCGGGTAGATCTTGCGGCCAATCATCATCCACTGATCCAGCGGCACGGGCCGGTGCTCGGAGACGATGACGCGGGTATCCCCGCGCACGGTGCTCAGCCACTCGCCGAACTCCTCGGAGTTGGACACGGTGGCGGAGAGCCCAATGATGGAGACGTGTTCCTCGAGGTTGAGAATGACCTCCTCCCACACCGCGCCGCGGGAGGCGTCCGCGAGGAAGTGGATCTCATCCATGACCACGTGGGTGAGGCGGTCAAGGGCACCGGACTCCGCGTAAATCATGTTGCGTAGCACCTCCGTGGTCATCACAACCACCTCCGCCTGTGAGTTGATGGAGACATCGCCGGTGAGCAGCCCCACGGCGTCCTCGCCGTGCACGGCGACGAGATCGTGGTACTTCTGGTTGCTCAACGCCTTGATGGGGGTGGTATAAAAACAGCGCGTTCCCTGGCTCAGCGCCAGGGAGACGGCGAATTCGCCCACGATGGTCTTGCCCGCTCCGGTGGGCGCGCAGACGAGGACTCCGGAGCCGTCCTCCACCGCCTGGCATCCAGCAATCTGGAAGTCATCCAAGGGGTGCGAGAGGCTGCGGCGGAACTGCTCCAAGTGTGGGTACGTCATAGCCTCTCACCCTACCCGGCGGGCGCGGGTGCGACAGAACTAGAGGACGTCGTCGAAAAGCCCGCCCGCGGGCGGTTGCTTGGCGATGTCCCGCTGTGCCACCGGTGCGCTGTGCTCGGCGTTGGCGGGGCGGACGGTCCGCGGGGAGGGCGAGGCCTGCACGCTGCTGGGCGCGCTGACCGGAGTGGGGGCTTGAATGCCTCCCGGGGCCTCCCCCAGCGCGGAGGCCTGTTCATCGTCCATGTCCATCCAGTCGGGGCGTTCGCGCTTGCGGCGCTTATCGTTGATGCGGCAGAACTGGAAGGATGCCTCCATGAGCAGCTCCAGAGCACAGGCCAGCACGATCATGGTGAAGACGTCCTGGCCCGGGGTGACCACCGCGGCGAAGATCATCACCACGACGAAGATCAGGCGGCGCTTGGACTTGATGTGGCGGTACTCCAGGATGCCCACGATGTTGAGCGTGATGATGAGAAGGGGGATCTCAAAGCTCACGCCGAAGATGAGCAGCATGGCCAGCAGGTAGTAGAAGTACTTCTCACCCGTGAGCGCGGCGGTCTGGAACTCGGAGCCGATGCCCACGAGGAACTCCAGGCCAACGGCCAGGATGAAGTAGGCCAGCACGGCGCCGGCCACGAAGAGCGAGACCGCGGAGGCTACGAAGATGATGGTGACCCGCCGCTCCTTCTTGTGTAGGCCGGGCACGATGAAGGCCCAGATTTGATAGAGCCACACCGGCGAGGAGAGCACGGTGCCGGCCAGCGCGCCGATCTTCATGCGCAGCATGAGCATTTCGAAGGGGCTGGTGGCCAGCAGGCGGCATTCGCCGTCCTCGCCGAAGGAAAGACGCATCTCCGGCGGAAGCGAACAATAAGGCTTACGCAGGATTTCACCCAGCGGGTCCATGCCGAAGGGCGCTTCCTGGTACCAGATGAAGCCGATGACCGCGCCGATGAACACAGCAACCAGGGAGACAACGATGCGGTGGCGCAGCTCCTGGAGGTGCTCAACGAGGGTCATCTCCCCCGTCGGGTTCGCCTTGGCCCTGCGCTGTGCGCGCAGCTTCTGAAACAGGCCGGACTGCTTGCCCGGGCGCTTGGGCGCCCGTGGCTGAGTGGCAGTCTGCGGCCGCGGCGCGCTTCCCTTCGGGGTGGACATGAAGAATTAATTCCTTTGCAGGCGAGTGCAGGCAACAAATATGCAGGACAGTAGCGAGCGCTTACTGCTGCGGGCCGGCCTGCTTCTGCTGATCAGCCTGGTTCGGGGCCGCCTGGTTCTGTGCGGCCTGGGTGGAACCCGGTTGCATTTCCGGGCTGTTCCAGAACTCTTCCTCGCTCTGCTTCTTGGAGGAGATCTCGCCCTTGTTGTTCTCGGCGTTCATCTCGTTGACCTCAGACTTGAAGATGCGCATCGAACGGCCGACGGAACGGGCCAACTCAGGAAGCTTGCGGGCACCGAACAAAAGAACGATGACGAGCGCAATGACGATGATCTCTCTAGGTCCCATGGGTCCTCTTTTCTCGACCATTGGGCAGGCACCGTGCCTGCCCTGGGTGTGCAATAAACAGTTAAAGAGTATAGCCCGCCAGGGCTTGCTTTCGGTGATCCGCCAAGGCCTCCACCACGCTCTCGGGGCCCACGACGCGGAATCTATCCCCCTGGCCTAAGGCAAAGCGCAGGAACCACGCCAACGAGCCCCCGCGCATCGTTGCAGCTATATAGCCGTTTCCGAGGTCCTCGCCGAGCTCGATATCGTACTGCTCGGCCAGCCACGTGAATTCTTGGTGAATCTCTAGCTCTATGGCCAGTGCGTGTCGCATGGAGAACGGATCCTCCGGGTCAAAATCCAGCTCCCGCAGGCGGGGTTGAGCTGGCTCCTCCAGGAGCCGGACCTCGCGCATTCTATCGAGGCGGAAGGTGCGGTGCTCGCCGTTGGCTTCCTCCCAGGCCACGAGGTAGGGCTCGTCCTCCACGATGAAGATGCGTGCGGGATCGACCACGCGCTGGCTTAAGGAGTCCGAGCTGGCACTCCAGTACTCAAAGCTCACCTTCACCCTGCGCTCCACGGCCTCGGCCAAGGTGGCTTGCACCTCGGACTCGGTGGGGTCGGTGTGCGCCAGGGAGTCGTAGATGGCCGCGGTCTTTTCATCCATGATCCCGCGCAGCTTGGCCGCGGCGGACTGGACCGCGGCGGCGTCGATAAGCCCCGGCGTCGCCTCCAAGGCCTCGAGGGTGAGCAGCAAGGCTCCAGCCTCGGTGGGAGTCAAGCGCAAGGCCTTGTTGAGGCCCTGATCGTTGAAGATCTGGATCCCCTCGCGGTAGCTGAAGGAGAGATCGATGAGGTCCTCGGTGTTGCGCCCCACCCCGGAGCAAAACAGCCGGTCCACGGCCTCCTTGAGCTCCTCGGGGCTCATCCCCAGATCGGTGGCAACCTCCATCGGGGTCTGCTCCGGGTGGCTGCGGAAGTACGGGATGAGATTGAGCGAGCGCACCAGCGCGTGCAGTTTGCTGGAAGCATCGGTCACGGTCTCGTTCTCCTCACTCTAGTTCTCTTCACTGGCTCTCTTTTCCGGCACTTCAGCTCTCATGTATGGCTCTTCGCTGTCGTGCTCGTCCGTTATGCCGGCCCGCAGCAGCGCGCGGATCTCCTCGCGCACCGATTCTGGCTCCACCACGATCACCTCGGGCGCGTAGCCCGCGGCGGTGCGCACCAGCCAGTCACGGCCCACGCCTTGAAGCTCCACCAGGCCGTCCGCGCGGCGAGCCCCGGCCTCGCTGAGCTCGAGCGCCCGGCCCTGCGGGATGCGCAGCACTGCGTCGACAGTACCGTCGCGCTGCAGGGCCTGCTCCACAATCTCCTGCAGCGGGGCCGGAGCCCCGAGGTGGGTGGCCTCTTGGCGGGAGCGCTTGACGTTGGAGACGCGCGTGATGCGAAAGACCCGGGTGTCTTCCCTATCGGCATCCCATCCCACCAAGTAGACGCGGCTGTGGTGGGTGACCAGCCCCCACGGATCCATGCGGCGGCGCACGGGCTCGGCTGAGGGGGTGGCCCGATAGTCAAAGGAGATGCGCAGGCCCGCGCGCACCGCGGTGAGAATGGCGGTGGTCAGCTCTGGGCTCATCCGGGTGATGTCGTTGACCGCGGTGTACACCGGCGCGCCAGCCAGATCTCGCGAGGCGCCTGAGGCGGCAATCTTGGTCCACGCGGAAAGCGTAAAGTCACCGAGCCCGCCGGGTTGGCCGATGCCGCCGGCGATCCCCAGAACCATGGCCTCCTCCGGGGTGAACTCGACGGCGGGAAGCTGGTATTCCTCCGGGTTGAGCCGGTAGAGGGTTCCCTCCTCCGCCGAGGATTGGACCACGGGCACGCCCGCGCGCTGCAGCGTGGCCACATCGCGGGAGACCAGCTTGTAGAAGGCCTCGTCGCTGCGGCCCTGGTAGCCCTCGACGTGCTTGCGGATCCACGCCGCGCTGCGGTCGGGAGAGGCGCCGTCAGATGCCGCCCCCTGCAGGGCAAAAGAGAGGTTGGTGAGACGCTCAATGGTGTTGTCTCGCTTGCTCGAAGCCATTGCTGCTGCTATTTCTCCCGGTTCATGTACGTGATCAACTCCTCGAGGCGCGGATCCTCGCTAGCGAAGGGATCCAGGAACTCCTCGGTCATCGGCTCCGGCCGGTTGACCTTGAGGCGCGTCCAGTCCACCGTGACATCCGCCTGCGCGGCGTGGGCGGCGCGCAGGAACTCCCCGCGCAGCTTGGCGCGCGTGGTGCTCGGCGGGGTATCCACGCAGGCCGCAATGGCTTCGTCGGTGGTCCAGCGCTGCACCATGCCGCGGCGCTCAAGCACGCTGTAGAGCCCGCGGCCCGGGCGAATGTCGTGGTAGGTGAGATCGATCTGGGCCAGCTTGGGGTGCTCCCAGCCCCCACCCAGGCCTTGGACTCTTAGCGCGCTGCGGTAGCGCTCGAGCAGGCCTAGCTTGATCACCCAGTCGATCTCGCGATCCACCGCGCTGAAATCCTGCGAGGCAATCGCCGCCAGGGTGCGCTTCCACAGGTCTACCACTCGGGCCAGCTCGCTGGTTGGGGTTCCGGCATCCTCGCGGTGCTCCAGCCAGGACTCGGCCGCGGCACACAGTGCTTGTTGGATTTCCAGGGCGGTGACGGAAGAACCCTCCTCGAGGGGCAGCTCGGTGGCACCGGTGAGATCCTTGGAGATGGCGCGGATGTGCCGGATGGGGTCCACCACGGCGAAGCGCGGGAGCTCGAAGCCGGCCTCGAGCATCTCCAGCATAAGCAGCGTGGAGCCCACTTTGAGCGCCAGGGTGGGCTCGGCCATGGTGGAGTCGCCCACGATGACGTGCATGCGGCGGAAGCGCTTGGAATCCCCGTGCGGCTCGTCGCGGGTGTTGATGATGGGCCGCGAACGGGTGGTGGCCGAGGACACACCCTCCCATACCTGGTCAGCGCGCTGCGAGAGCAGGAACTGGGCGGGGGCATCGCCCTGGGCGGGCTGAATCTTGCCGGCGCCGCAGATCAGCTGGCGGGTGATCATGAAGGGCAAAAGCGCCACGCCCAGATCCTTGAGCACCACGTGGCGGCCAATGAGGTAGTTCTCATGGCAGCCGTAGGAGTTGCCCGCGGAGTCCACGTTGTTCTTGAGCAGGTACACGTGGCGCTTTTCGCCCTGGGCGGCGTAGGTTTCCTCGGCGCGGCGCGAGAGATCGTCGACAAGCAGGTCTCCCGCGCGCTCGTAGTTGATGAGCTGGGTAAGGCTATCGCATTCAGCGGTGGCCACCTCCGGGTGCGAGCCGACATCCAGATAGAGCCGGGAGGCGTTGGTGTGAAAGATATTCGAGGACGAGTACTTCGCCATCACCGGCCGGAAGAGCGTGCGCGCAATCTCGTCGGGTGACAAAGCGCGCGCGCCGCTCGGGGTCGAGGCCGTGATGCCGTACTCGGTCTCGATGCCCATGATGCGGCGCGCGTAGACGGGTCCGCTGCCGTGCTCCACTCCTATTCGCCGCCCTTTTGGACGTAGGAGCGCACGAACTCCTCGGCGTTATTTTCCAGCAGGCCGTCGATTTCCGCCAGGAGATCATCGGTGCCAGCGCTGTTGATGCTGACCTGACCTGCGGAAAGCTCCTCTGCGTTGTTCTCGTCTGCCGGGCCGCCGCCGGCGTTGACCTGGGACTGTCCGCCCATGATTCTCTCCTTCCTCATTCATGGTGCGCGTGCACGGTCCTCGCGCACGCGGCTAGCGTGCTTAAGAATACTCCACGGCGATGCCCGAATGGCGCAGTTCAGCCAGCAGATCCTCCACACTGGTGGCTGCCTCGAGCGCAGGGCCCACTGCCTCGGCGTTCAGCTCCGTGGTGCCGTCGAGGGCCACGCGTGCCTGGCCGCCCGGGGCGCGCAGCGTGATGGACTGCCAGGACGCCGCCAAAACGTCCTCGGCAAAGTCTGTGGTCACCCGCCCACGGAAGAAGGCGCGGGTATCGGCCGGCGGCACCTGCGCGGCCTGTTCGATGGCGGTTTCATCTACCAGGGTGCGCATCTGCCCCTTGCGCACCAGCGCGTGATAAAGGGAGCGCTGCGGATCGATGTCGCAGTACTGCAGGTCAATGAGCGCGAGCTTGGGATCCTCGATGGCCACTCCCCTGTCCACGTAGCCGCTAATCAGTCGGTACTTGGCCACCCAGTCCAGCAGGTGCGCGGCCTGCAGCGGGTCCTGCGCCAGGAGCCCCACCACCTCATCCCAGCGATCGAGCACCTGCTTCTCGACGTCCCCGCGCGCCGTCACCCGCTCACGGTACTGCGCCAGGAGCTCCAGGGCGGTGAGCCGGCGCCCGTCGCGCAGCTCTAAGGCGTGGGTGAGGGTGGGATCGTGGCTGACGCGGGATACCTCGGCCACCGGATCGCGCAGGGTGAGGCCACTAAAGTCAATGCCCTCCTCGATGGCGTCGAGCACCAGCGAGGTCATGCCCAGCTTGAGAAAGTTTGAGGTCTGCGACATGTTGGCATCCCCGATGATGACGTGCAGGCGGCCGAAGTCCTCGGCGATGGCATGCGGCTCGTCACGGGTGTTGATGATGCCGCGGTTGAGCGTGGTTTCCAGCGAGATTTCCTGCTCGATGTAGTCGGCGCGCTGGGAGATCTGAAAGCCCGAGTCCTCCCCGTCCTGGCCGCGGCCCACGCGCCCGGCACCGGTGACCACCTGGCGGGCGACGAAGAAGGGGATCAGCCCGCTGGCAATCGCTTCGAAGTCCGTGGAGCGCGAGTACTGATAGTTCTCGTGCGAGCCGTAGGAAGCGCCTTTGCCGTCAACGTTGTTCTTGTAAAAGCGCAGCGGCGGGCAGGGCTCGTGGTTGGCCAGCACCGAGGTACCCTGCTTGCTGAGCTCCTCGACGGCCGCGGCGGCCTGGCGTAGGACGAGGTCCCCGGCGGCGTCGTAAAGCATGGCGTCCCAGGCGTTGGTGCACTCCGGGGAGGAATACTCCGGATGGGCGTGGTCGACGTAAAAGCGCGCGCCGTTGGCGGTGACCACGTTGGCCACGCCGATGGCGTTGGGGTCGACCACCGGCACGGTTTGATAGCGCTTGAGATCAAAACCGCGGCTATCGCGCAGCGGGTGCTCCTCGCTGAAATCCCAGCGCGAGCGCGCCCCGGTGCGCAGTGCGGCGTAGGCCACCACCGCGTGGGTGGATGTGATGATCGGGGACAGATCCGGGCGCTGCGGAGTCGAGATTCCGTACTCGGTCTCAGTACCCATAACTCGTGCCATGTGGGGGCCTTTCTTTCAAACCGGATTGTGGATGACGAGGGTGGCGCCTTAGGTCAGCAGATCAACGCTGCCGACGTGCGCGCCGGTGCGGGTGCCGGCGATGATCTTGGCCCACTCCTCCGGGTTGGTGGAGCTCGGCACGTACTCTGACTCCGCCTGCTCGGCAGCGATGGCCTCGCGCAGGTGGGCGGCGCTCAGCCCCGCCGCGTCCTGAGACTTGATGGAATCCTTGATGGCGAGCTTCTTGGCCCGCGCGACGACGTTCGCGATGAGCGCGCCGGAGACAAAGTCGCGGTAGTGCAGCACCTGGGACTCGCCGCTGTGGAAGTTGAGCCGCACGAAGGGGCGGTCGGCGTAAAGCTCCTCCACGGCGGCATCGATAAGCCCGGCTAGCTCCCCCTCGTGCGGGATGGACTCGTCGAGGTGGCGGGCAAAAATATCGCGCGCGCCCTGCTTGTTCGGCCGGTTGACGCGGATCTTGATGTCCAGGCGGCCCGGGCGCATGATGGCGGGATCGATGAGCTCCTCGCGGTTGGTGGCACCGATGACGATGACGTTGCTGAGCTTCTCGACGCCATCCAGCTCCGTGAGCAGCTGCGGCACCACCGTGGTTTCCATGTCGGAGGAGACACCGGAGCCGCGGGTGCGGAAGATTGACTCCATCTCGTCGAAGAAGATGATGACCGGGCGTAGGGTGCCGTCCTCCCCCGGCGTGGCCGCCAGCTCGCGGGCGCGCTCGAAGATGAGGCGGATGCGGCGCTCGGTCTCGCCCACGAATTTGTTGAGCAGCTCCGGGCCCTTGACATTGATGAAGTAGCTGGGCGCGGTGGCACCCAGCGAGGTGGACAGGGAGTTGGCCACCGCCTTGGCGATGAGCGTCTTGCCGCAGCCAGGCGGGCCGTAGAGCAGCACGCCCTTGGGCGGCTGCAGATCATAGGCGCGATAGAGCTCCGGGTGGGTGAAGGGCAGTTCCACCGAATCACGGATCTGGGAAATCTGCTCGTCGAGGCCGCCTATGTCGGCGTAGGTGACGTCCGGAACTTCCTCGAGGGAGAGCTGAGCGACCTCCGTCTTGTGTACGCGCTCGGTCGCCACGCCCGATTTGGTGTCGATGAGCACGGTATCGCCGGCGCGCACGCTTTCCCGAATCGCGGCTGCCAGCACGATGATCTGCTCCTCCCCGGTGGAGTTGGCCACAATGGCGCGCTCGGCGCCGAGGCGCTCGTGCACCGTGGCCAGCGCCCCGGTGGCAGCGGGCGGGCAGTCCTGCACGACGATGAAGCCCTCCCCCAGGCGCACCTGCTGGCCCACCTGGAGAATCCCCGGCTCCACCAGTGGGGAGATCTTGACCCGCATGGCGCGCCCGTTGGTAAAGACCTCGGCCTCGGCCGGGGCAGCGTAGCCCAGGAAGACACCGTAGGTGGAAGCCGGCTGGGAGAGCTCGTTGACGTCCGCGAGCATCTGTTGCAGCTTGTCGCGGGATTCCTGCAGCAGCGCGGCCAAGCGGGTGTTGCGCTCGGAGAGCTGATCGATCTGCCGGCGCAGCGCGGCGGTATCCCGGGCTCGGCCCCTTACTCGGTCCTGGGGGAGATCGCTAGCCCCATCGTGGGCACGTGTGGCGTCGTTCATAGCTCCACACTAGCGCGTCGCCCGGGCACTTCTGGGCAGAACCGGCAGGCAGCTTTGCGCCCGAGTGCCCGAGCGCCTAGCGGCGCGCGCGGCGCTGTGGGCGCGGCGGGGTGACGCCGTCGGCGAGGCGGCGCGTCCAGATGAGGAAGGCGGTGTGCGCATTCATGCGGTGCTCCGGGCGGGTGGCCAGGCCCTCGACCTTCCACTCGCGCACCAGGGACTCCCAGGCGCGCGGCTCGGTGAAGCACTGAAGCCCGCGGATGCCCTCCATGACCTTCATCAGCTGCGGCACAGTGGCCACGTAGGTCATGAACACGCCGCCGGGGATGAGCAGATCGCGCACTTTCTCCAGGTGCTCCCAGGGTTCAAGCATGTCTAAGATGATGCGATCCACCGGGCCGCCGAGATCCTCCACCGTGACATCCGCGAGATCGCCCAGGCGCGGGCTCCACCACTCCGGCTGTTCGCCGAAGTATTCGCGGACGTTATCCACCGCGTACTCCAGGTGATCCTCGCGGATCTCGTAGGAGAAAACGTGGCCCTGCGGACCCACGGCGCGCAGCAGAGTCATGGACAGCGCGCCGGAACCAGCACCGGCCTCCAGCACGCGCGCGCCCATGAAGATGTCTCCCTCCACGAGGATTTGCGCGGAATCCTTGGGGTAAATTACCGCGGCGCCGCGCGGCATGGACAGCACGTGATCCACCATGAGGTGGCGGAAGAGCAGGAAGGAGCTGCCCAGGGTGGAGTCGATGACTGAGCCCTCGTCCAAGCCCACGATGTCGTCATGGCGGATGATCCCCTTGTGCGAGTGGAACTCACCGCCCTCCTCGAGGACCACGGTGTAGTGGCGGCGCTTGGCGTCGGTCAGCTGCACGCGGTCGCCGTAGTGGAAAGGACCTGAGTAGGGCATGGAGGTTATCCTTTGGTCATCGAATCGGGGAACCTAACCCACCAAGTATGCCTCAAGAGCCTCGCCCAGCCATACTTGGTCGCGCTCGCCCACCATCTCGCGGGCGGAGTGCATGGAGAGCATGGGCACGCCGACGTCGACGGTGTCAATGCCCAGGCGGGTGGCCGTAATCGGGCCGATGGTGGAGCCACAGGGGACGTCATTGTTGCCCACGAAGCGCTGCACCGGCACGCCGGCGCGCTCGCAGGCCGCCTCCCACAGCGCCACCGAGCCGGCGTGGGAGGCGTAGCGCTGGTTGCCGTTGATCTTGGTCACTGGGCCCTTGCCGATGATCGGGTGGTGCGTGGGATCGTGCTTGGCCACGTAGTTGGGGTGCACGGAGTGGGCGGCATCGGCAGATACGCACGAGGATCGGGCAAACATCTGGTAGCGCTGCTCCTCGTCCGCGCCCAGTGCCCGCGCGGTGCGGTTGAGCACATCCGCCAGGATCGGACCGGCCGCGCCGTAGCGCGAGGAGGAGCCCACCTCCTCGTGGTCGAAGGCTGCCATGACCAACACATCCTTCCCCGCGTAGGAGGCTGCGGCGGCCTTCATGGCCAGCAGCGAGGCGTGCACTGAGGAGAGATTATCCATGCGGCCGGCGGCGATGAAGCGCTCGCCCATGCCAAAGACCGCGCCGCGCTGGTTATCGGCGGTAATCAGGTTGAAGGCTGCAATCTCCTCCTGGGAGATGCCCAGCTGCTTGGCCGCGACCTCCAGCACCGATGCCCCCGGAGTTCCCACCGAGAGCACCGGCTGCATGTTGTGCTGGCGATCCGGCTTGAAGTTGTCCTCCCGGTAGAGGTGGATGGCCAGCGAGGGAAGGCGCAGGATGGGCCCGGTGTTCACCAGGTGCTGGGTGCCGTCCTTGGTTACCACCTGGCCGGCTACGGTGAGCTCGCGGTCAAACCAGGTATGCAGGAGCGCGCCGCCGTAGACCTCCACGGCCACCTGCTGCCACCCGGCGGAGTCAAAGTCCGGGGTGGGCTTGAGCGAGAGTCCCGGGGAGTCCGTGTGGGAGCCGACGATGCGGAAGCCCGAGTCTGGGCCCGCGCCCTCCGGCACGAACCAAGCCATGACCGCTCCCCCGCGGATCATGAGGTGGCCGCCGGGGGCTGCGGACCATTCCGCGGACTCGTCCTGGCGCTGGAAGCCGGCGTCTTCCAGCTGGCGGGCCACCTCATGGGCGGCGTGGTAGGAGGAGGGGCTAACGGCGATGAAATCTAGAAAGGCATCCGAAACACTCATACCTCCTAGCTTGCCATGGTCAGCCACGCGATAGTCTGAATTAATCATGAATACTGCTCGCACTCCCCGCCCACTTGCCCTTTCCCCCTCCCGCGCCTCGGATTATCAGCAGTGCCCGCTGCTCTACCGCTTCCGGGCCATTGACCGCCTGGAGGAGCCAAAGACGCTGGCGCAGGTGAAGGGAACCCTGGTGCACGCCGTGCTGGAAAAGATGCACAAGCTGCCCGCCCAGCAGCGCGACTACCCCGCGGCGGTGAAGATGATTAAGCCGGAGTGGGCTGTGCTCCTCGAGGCCGATCCCTCCCTGCGCGAGCTCGTCCCCGAGGAAGCGGAGCTCGACTTCTTTGTGGAGGCCCGAAGCCTCATTAAGGGTTACTTCCAGATGGAGAACCCGCAGGGCTTCGACGCCCACGAGTGCGAGATGTACGTCGACACCGTGCTGCCCAACGGCGTGCCGGTGCGCGGCTTCATCGACCGCGTGGACGTAGCCCCCACCGGCGAGGTGCGGGTGGTGGACTATAAGACCGGCAAGAAGCCGCTGCCCCGCTACTCCCACGACGCCCGCTTCCAGATGCACTTCTACGCGCTGGTGTACTGGCGTCTCTTTGACACCATCCCCACTCAGCTGCGCCTGATGTACCTCAAGGTGCTCGACTCGATGTTTTTGAGCCCTAGCCGCGAGGAGCTGGAGTACTTCGAGCGGGATCTGGGCCAGCTGTGGGCGCGCATCGAGGGTGATGGGCGCAGCGGCACCTTCCGCCCCAAGAAGTCCAAGCTCTGCGGGTGGTGCGCCTTCCAAGACCTGTGCCCCGAGTTTGGCGGCACCCCGCCGGAGTACCCGGGTTGGCCGGGCTCCACGGCGGATGCCGCACGGCAGGGCTAGAAGAGGCCGGAGATCTTGCCCTCGCCGTCAACGTCGATGTTGTTGGCGGCCGGCTTCTTGGGCAGGCCCGGCATGGTCATGACGTCGCCGGTCAGGGCCACGATGAAGCCCGCGCCGGTGCGCGGCTGCAGCTCGCGCACGTGGAGGGTGTGGCCCTCGGGCGCGCCGAGTGCGGCGGGGTTATCGGAGAAGGAGTACTGCGTCTTGGAGATGACCACCGGGAAGTTCTCCCAGCCGTTGTCCTTGATGTACTGCAGGTCCTTCTTGGCCTTGGCGCTGTACTCCACGCGCTCGGCGCGGTAGATCTCCGTGGCGATGGTCTCGATGGAGGCCTCGATGCCCTGAGCGGGATCGTAGAGCTGGGTGGCCTGGCCTTCCACCAGATTCTCCACGAGGAGCTTAGCCAAATCCTCGGCGCCCTCGCCGCCCTGGGCCCACACGTTGGCTTCCTCCAGCGCGACGCCGAAGTCCTGGGCCCAGCTGCGCATGAACTCGCGCTCGGCCGGGGTATCGGAGCCAAAGAGGTTGAGGGCCACGACGGGCTTCACACCGAACTTGCGCATGTTCTCCACGTGGCGCTCCAGGTTGACCACGCCCTTTTTGAGCGCCTCCAGATTCTCGGCGGTCAGCTCCTCGCGCGGCTGGCCACCATTGTACTTCTGCGAGCGGATCGTGGCCACCACCACCACACCGGCGACGTCGAGGCCGCCGAAGCGTGCCTTGATGTCCATGAACTTCTCGCCGCCGAGATCGGCGCCAAAGCCGGCCTCGGAGAGGACGATGTCACCGAACTGCAGGGCGGTCTGGGTAGCCAGCAGCGTGTTGCAGCCATGGGCGATATTGGCAAAGGGCCCGCCGTGGACAAAAGCCGGGGTGCCGCCGAGCGTCTGCACCAGGTTGGGGTTGAGGGCGTCGCGCATCAGGGCGGTGAGTGCGCCCTCGGCGCCGAGCTCGCGAGCGGTGACAGGCTGCTGGTCATAGGTGAAGCCGATGGTGATGTCACCTAGGCGCTTCTTAAGATCGGCGAGGTCGGTGGCCAGGCCGAGGATGGCCATGATCTCCGAGGCGGCGGTGATGGTGAAGCCGGTCTCGGCGGGCACACCGTGTGCGGGGCCGCCCAGGCCGGTGACCACGTTGCGCAGCGCGCGGTCATTGACATCCACGCAGCGCTGCCAGGTCACGCGGCGCGGGTCGATGCCCAGCTGGTTGCCCTGGTGGATGTGGTTATCGATGATGGCGGCAAGAGTGTTGGTGGCCGCGGCAATGGCGTGGAAATCCCCCGTGAAGTGGAGGTTGATGTCCTCCATCGGCACGATCTGGGAGTAGCCGCCGCCGGCCGCGCCGCCCTTGATGCCCATGACTGGGCCCTGGGAGGGCTCGCGCAGCGCCACGATGGACTTCTTTCCGATGCGCGCCAAGGCGTCCGTCAGACCGATGAGGACGGTGGACTTGCCCTCGCCTGCCGGCGTGGGTGAGACGCCGGTGACCAGGACCAGCTTGCCCTTACGGGGCAGATCCTTGATGGCGGTGATATCCACCTTGGCTTTGGTGGTGCCGTAAGGAATGAGCGCCTCGGCTGGGATGCCGGCCTTGGCGGCGATGTCGGAGATGGGCTCAAGCGTGTGGGCTTGAGCGATGTCAACGTCGGAAAGCTGTGTACTCATAAGGGCGAGACTACTCTAGAATCGTGACCTTGGCCGCGGGGCAGGTGCCCCTGAGATCGGGAACACCCCGCGGGCGTACCGCGGGGTGGAAAAGTTCGAGCTGTGGCTCAGGGCTCTGGGGTTTAGAGGAGCACGAAGCCGAGGGCGTAGCCCAGCAGCACCGAAATCACGATGCTCACCGTGCCCGGAATGATGAACGGGTGGTTGAACACGGCCTTGCCGATGCGCGTGGAGCCGGTATCGTCCATCTCCACTGCGGCCAGCAGGGTCGGGTAGGTCGGCAGGATGAACAGCGCGGACACAGCCGGGAAGGCGGCGACGGCGGTAATGGGATTGACGCCCAGCGCCAGCGCAGCCGGCATGAGGGCCTTGGTAGTCGCGGCCTGGGAGTAGAGCAGCGCGGCGGCGAAGAAGAGAACCACGGCCAGCAACCACGGGGCGGCGTCGATGACGTTGCCCGCCATGGACTGGATCTGCTCCAGGTAGTGGTTGATCAGCGTGGTACCCAGCCAGGCAACACCCAGCACACACATGGAGGCGGACATGCCGGACTTGAAGACCTGCGTGTTGAGCACGTCAGCGGCCGGAACCTTGGTCACCATGACGATGATGGTGGCGGCCGTGAGCATGACGGTCATGATGGCCTCGTTACGCGGCAGGGTCGGGTCAGCGATGAGGCCCACCTGCTCGGAAGTCAGGGTTGCCCAGAGCATGACGATGACGATGGCCACCAGGAAGATGATGACAGAGCTCTTAGCGCCCTTCTGCGGCTCGTAGGTGTGGGAGCCCTGCGGCATTTTCACCAGGCCCTGGGCGACGCGCTCTTGGTACACGGGGTCGTCATCAAGCTCCTTGCCCAAGTGGTTGGCCAGCCAAGCGGCCGGGAAGATGGACAGGAAGGTCGCGGGAATGAGAACGGCGAGAATCTGCAGGTAGCCCACGCCCATGGGCTCCAGGAGGGAGGCGATGAGGACCACGGCCGCGGAAATCGGCGAGGCACAGATGGCCATCTGGGAGGCGACCACCGCAATGGACAGCGGGCGTGAGGGGCGAACCTTGCCCTCCTTGGCCACCTCGACGATGACCGGCAGGGTGGAAAAGGCGGTGTGGCCGGTGCCGGCCAGGACCGTCATGAGCCAGGTGACAATCGGCGCGTAGTAGGTCACGCGCTTGGGGTTCTTACGCAGGAACTTCTCTGCAATGTAGACGAGGTAGTCCATGCCGCCTGCGCGCTGCATCGCGGCGATGGCGGCGATCACCGTCATGATGATGCCGATGACGTCAAAAGGAATGTCTTCGCGGGTAACGGGGATGCCCGTCAGGCCCAAGAGAAGGACGCCCAGACCGCCGGCCATACCAATGCCGATCGAACCAATGCGGGCGCCCAAATAAATCGCTGCAAGGACGATGAGGATATGCACAACAACCATATCGGTTACTCCAAACGTGCTGGATCAGTGGAGTGGCCCAAAAATGGCGGCAGCCTGCCGCGGCCACGCTCTAACAGTATCCATTTTGCCCTATTCGTGTGGGGTTAGCGAGATTTTAGGCCCGATTGTGTCCGTTCCCACACGAAAGCCCGCGCCTCCCTTTTTGATCGGGAGGCGCGGGCTGTGCGCTGGAGCTACGGTGCTTAACTCACCGCATTATCTATCGCTCTATTCGGCTCTTTACTCGTCGATGTAGAGCTGCCCGCGGAACTCCGGGTGCATGAGGTTCTCCACGGAGAGGACCTTGCCCAGGGTTTCCTCGTCGAGCAGGCCCTTCTCCAGGACGAGCTCCTTGACGCCCTTGCCAGTCTTGAGCGACTCCTTGGCAATGAGATCACCGTTGTGGTGACCAATGAAGGGGTTGAGGTAGGTCACGATACCGATGGAGTTCTCCACGTAGGCGCGGCAGACATCAGCGTTCGCGGTGATTCCGGTGACGCACTTCTCACGCAGGGTGTCCACGGCGTTGCCCATGATGCGGATGGACTGGAACAGCGCCTCGCCGATGACCGGCTCCATGACGTTGAGCTGGAGCTGGCCAGCCTCAGCGGCCATGGTGACCACGTGGTCGTTGCCGAAGATCTTGAAGCAGGTCTGGTTGACAACCTCCGGGATAACCGGGTTGACCTTACCCGGCATAATGGAGGAACCAGCCTGGCGCGGCGGCAGGTTGATCTCAGCCAGGCCAGCGCGCGGGCCGGAGGCCAACAGGCGCAGGTCGTTACAGATCTTGGAGAGTTTCATCGCAGCGCGCTTGATGGCGGAGTGAACCAGGACGTATGCGCCGCAGTCGGAGGTGGCCTCGATGAGGTCGCGGGCGGTCTTGATCTCCAGGCCGGTAACCTCAGACAGGGCCGCGGTGACCTGGTGGCGGTAGCCGGCCGGGGTGTTCACGCCGGTGCCGATGGCGGTGGCGCCCAGGTTGATCTCCAGCAGGCGCTGCTGGGCATCGCGCAGCACGGCCTGCTCCTCAGCCAAGTTGTGGGCGAAGGCCTTGAACTCGTCACCGAGGGTCATCGGAACGGCGTCCTGGAGCTGGGTGCGGCCCATCTTCAGGATGTCCTGGAACTCGTTGCCCTTGTCGTGGAAGGCGTGCTGCAGGGCATCGAGGCGCTCGATGAGGGCGTCCATGGCGTAGTACACACCCAGGCGGAAGCCGGTGGGGTACGCGTCATTAGTGGACTGGGACATGTTGACGTCATCGTTCGGGTTGATGATGTCGTAGGCACCCTTGGGCTCACCCAGGTGCTCGAGGGCGAGGTTGGCCACAACCTCGTTGGTGTTCATGTTCAGAGAGGTACCGGCGCCGCCCTGGAAGACATCCAGCGGGAACTGGTCCATGCAGCGGCCCTTCTCCAGAATCTCGTCACACGCCCAGATAATGGCCTCCGCCTTCTTCTTCGGCAGCACGTGCAGACGGCGGTTGGCCATCGCGGTGGCCTTCTTCACCTGAACCATGCCGCGGATGAAGTCGGGGATGGTGTTGATGGTGACGTAGGAAATCTGGAAGTTCTCAATGGCGCGCAGCGTGTGGACGCCGTAGTAGGCGTCATTGGGAACCTCCAGGTCACCGAGCAGGTCAGTCTCAGTGCGGGTGCTCTTGGCCGCCTTGGAGGCCTTGATGTTTTCCTCTTCCTTAGCGGCGGCGGGCTGGTCGGCCGAAGGCTTCTCTTCGCGAGCCTTTGCCGCCGTTTGTGCATCCTTCTTAGTGGTCTTAGCCATGGTGGGCGGACTCCTTGCAAATTAAATCGAAGAACGATGGATTCGGTTCAATGAACTCACCGCCCATGGTAACCACGCAATCCCACACGATGGGGTTAAATTTTCAATTACCCCTAAAAGCGGGCAATGCGTACATCGGAGGCCAGAATTGCCTCCGCACCCAGCGCAGATAATCTATCCATCAGTAGATTTGCACTCTTGCGCGGGACCATGACACGCACCGCTACCCAGCCCGATCGGGCAAGAGGAGAAATAGTCGGGCCTGTCAGGCCGGGCGTGACCTTCTTGGCCTCCTCCAGGGAGGTCTCCTCCACGTTGTAGTCCAGCATGACGTAGTTGCGCGCGTGCAGGATGCCGCGGATGCGCTCGAGAACCACGCGCTCCTCCTCGTTGACCGGCTCGCCGGAGCGCTTGATCACCACCGCCTCGGAGGAGACGATGGGCTCGCCAAAGGGCTCGAGGCCTTGCTGGCGCAGGGTGGCGCCGGTAGAGACGACGTCGGCAATAGCGTCCGCCACGCCGAGGCGGATAGAGATCTCCACCGCGCCCTCCAGGCGGATAACCTCGGCGTCGATCCCGCGCTTGCGCAAATCCGCACGCACCAAGTTGGGATAGGAGGTGGCGATGCGCTTGCCCGCCAGCTTGTCGATGTCCCACTGCTCACCGCGCGGGGCGGCGTAGCGGAAGGTGGAAGCACCGAAGCCTAGAGCGAGCACCTCGTCAACGTCGGCCAGGCAGTCCCCCGCCAGATCACGGCCGGTAATGCCCAAATCGAGCACGCCCTGCGCCACGTAGATGGCGATGTCCTTGGGGCGCAGGAAGAAAAACTCCACGCCGTTGTCCTCATCGACGACGTTGAGCGCCTTGTTGTTGCCGCGGCCCTTGTAACCGGCCTCGTTGAGGATGTCGAGCGCGGCCTCCGACAAAGAACCCTTGTTGGGTACAGCGATAGTGATCATGTGTGTCCCCTCCCGTGGGACGAAAACTCTTTACAGGTACTTCTTTACAGGTACTTATAGACGTCGTCCAAGCTCAGGCCGCGCTTGAGCATCATCACCTGCGTCCAGTAGAGCAGCTGCGACATCTCCTCGGCGAGCTCGGCATCGGATTGGTACTCGGCGGCGATCCACACCTCGCCGGCCTCCTCGATGATCTTCTTGCCGATGGTATGGACGCCCTTATCAAGGGCTTCCACGGTGCCGGAACCGGCGGGGCGCTCGGCTACCTTGGCGGACAGTTCTGCAAACAGCGACTCAAAGTTCTTCACGGAGATTCATTCTTTCATAGTTGCGCATAAAATGTTGCGCATTGGGTGTAGAAAAACGGGGAGAGTGCCTCTCCCCTGCCCAGCGCGCGCTCTCTACCGGGTAATTTCCTCCCACCACCGGGAGATGGCAGCGGCATCCGCGCCATCCAGATGGTGAGAATTATGCAAAGTAGAAATGGTGACGGCGCCGCGGGGCACGTGCACGTGCTCCCCCTCGGGAAGGCCGATGACCCGGCAACCGGCGTCCAGGGCGGCGGTCATGCCGGCGGTGGAGTCCTCAAAGACGAGGCACCGCGAGGGGTCCACGCCCAGGCGCGCTGCCGCCTCCACATACATGTCCGGCGCGGGCTTGCCGGAGGCCACCTCGTCGCCGCAGATGGTGTCCACAAAGTACTGCATGCCGAGCGCCTCCAGGGCGGGATCGGCCACCTCGCGCTCGGTGTTGGTGGCCACCATCATCGGCATTCCTTGGGCCTTGAGCTCCTCCAGCAGCGCCACGATTCCCGGGAAGACCTCCAGGTTATCCGTGTAGAGATTCTTGACGTAGTCGAAGGTCAGCGCTCGATAGTAGGGCTCATCCGCGGGGTCGAGCTCGACGCCAGCGATGTCGGCGCAGATCCGCAGGGTATCGGAGAAGGTGGCGCCGACGGTAGCGAGCCGCTCGGTGGGAGTCAGGCGCCTGCCCACCTTCTCCGAAAGGTAGAAGGTGGCCTCCGCCCACAGCGGCTCAGAGTTAATCAGGGTGCCGTCCATGTCCCAGAGGATCGCGGAGGGCATCGGTGAATTGGGCATAAGTATTAGAAATCTAGCTCCGGGAGTTGTGCGAGTGCGTCATCGTCGGCGCCGGTGGCCGCCGAGGCGTTGTAGAAGAGCTCGGTGAGCTCCTCCTTCTCCTCCGGCTCCACAATGGCGTCCTCGTTGTTGTGGTTGAAGGTGGCAATTTTCTCGACGGCCGGGGAGACCACGGAGACGAGGGCATTGCCATCGGGGTCATCGGGCAGCCTGTCCAGCCCGTCAAGGGCCTCCTCCAGGATCCCGCGAAGCTGCGGCAGGACGCTGGCGTCAAAGGGGGCGTCCCAGAATTCCTTCTCCTCATCCTTGAGGTAATCACCGGTGGCAAAGGACTCGAGATTGCCAATGAACTCGTCGACCGTGGGCTGAAAATCTGCGCGAATGCTCATGGTTAGAAATCATGCCTCAACTTTGCTAGAGCCGCACGCCAAGCAGCGAATTAAGTGCGGTGCGCACCAGTTGGGCCGCAGCCGGGTCATCCTCACCGGATTCCTGTCCCGCCGCGCTTGCCGACGCCCACTCGTCAACCACCCGAAGCACCTCCGGGGTATCGAGGTCGTTGGCCAGCGCCTCGCGCACCGCTGCCACCGCTGCCTCTGCCCGCTGCAGGCTGCCCGGGGTCTCAAGGGCGGCGCGCCAGCGCTCCAGGCGGGCCTCAGCCTGGTGCAGCACCTCATCGGACCAGTCCCGCTCGCTGCGGTAGTGGCCGGCAAACACGCCGAGGCGGATAGCCGAGGGCTCCACGCCCTGCTCCACCAGCTTGTGCACGAAGACGAGGTTGCCCAGCGACTTGGACATCTTGGTGCCGTCCAACCCGATCATGCCGGTGTGCACGTAGAACTGGGCCATACGCTCGCAGCCCAGGGCGGCCTCGGCGTGGGCTGCGGAGAACTCGTGGTGCGGGAACTTGAGGTCGGATCCGCCGCCCTGGATGTCGAAGGAGTCGCCCAGGCGCTTGGTGGCAATCGCCGAACACTCGATGTGCCAACCGGGGCGGCCCGGCCCGAAGGGCGAATCCCAGGCGGGCTCACCCTCACGGTGCGCGCGCCAGATGAGGGCGTCGAGCGGATTGCGCTTGCCGGGACGCTCCGGATCCCCGCCGCGCTCGGCGAAGAACTCGGTCATCTCCTCCAAGGAATAGTTGGACTCGTAGCCAAAGTTCTCGGTGGCGTCGATGGAGGCGTAAACATCCGGGTACTCCGGGTCATCGACCACGTAGGCGGCGCCGGAGTCCACGAGCTTGGTTACCATCTCGTTGATCTCCTCGATGGCCTCCATGGCGCCCACGTAGTGCTGCGGCGGGAACACGGAGAGGATCTCCATATCGGAGCGGAAGAGATCGATCTGGGAGGTGCCCAGCTCGCGCCAGTCCACGCCGTCGCGCTCCGCACGCTCGAAAAGCGGATCATCAACGTCGGTGACGTTTTGCACGTAACTGACGTTGTAGCCGTTATCCAGCAGTGCGCGGTAGATAAGGTCAAAGGTCAGATAGGTGGCAGCGTGCCCCAGGTGGGTGGAGTCATACGGAGTAATGCCGCACACATACATCGTGGCGGTGTCGCCCTCGATGTGCAGATCGCGGATCTTCTGGTCTGCAGAATCGTAGAGGCGCAGCGGGGAGGCTGCGCCGGGGACAGAATCATACTGCGGTGTAGGCCAAGAGTGCATGGGCTACATCCTATCCTTCACTTCCCCGCCTGGGCACTCCGGCTCACGCGGCAGGACGCTGCCCCAGCGCCACACTAAGCGGCGAGCACGCCAGTGGCCAGCAGGATCATCACGATGACGCCCACCGGGATGCGGTAGGCCGCGAACCACTCGAAGGAGTGGTTGCCCACGAACTTGAGCAGCCAGGCAATCGAGGCGTAGCCCACGACGAAGGCGATGCCGGTGCCCACCAGCAGCTGCATGCCTGTGGCAGACTGGCCCACGGTGGGCCCGAAGGCGTCGCCAAGCGAGAAAAGCCCCGAGGCTAGCACCGCCGGAATGGCCAGCAGAAAGCTAAAGCGCGTGGCTACCTCGCGGTCCAGGCCCAGGAAGAGGCCGCCGGAGATGGTGCCGCCGGAGCGCGATACACCCGGGATGAGCGCCAGGCACTGGCACAGGCCCATGACGATGGCGTCCTTCATGGTCAGCTCCTCGAAGCTGCGGGTTTTCTTGCCCACGCGCTCCGCCACGATGAAAACGAAGGAAAACAGCACCAGCATGGAGGCAGTGATCCACAGGTTGCGCAGGTTATCGCGGATGAGATCCTTGCCCAGCAGGCCCAGCACGCCGATGGGGATGGATCCGACGATGACCATCCAGCCCATCTGATAGTCCTGCCCGCGCTTGTCCTTGTTGGCCAGGCCGATGAACCAGCCCTTGAGGATCTGCCAGATCATGCCGGCGAAGTAGACCACCACCGCCAGCTCGGTGCCCAGCTGGATCACCGCCGTAAAGGAAGCACCGGCGTCCTGGCCCCAAAACAGGGTGGAGACAATGCGCAGGTGCCCCGAGGAGCTCACGGGAAGGAACTCGGTGAGACCTTGGACAATGGACAAGACGATGACCTGCATCCAGGTCATTGCATCACTCGCTACGTCAGTATTCACCCGCGTAAGCCTACCTGCGCACCCCACGGCTGCCGCGACCACCACGCGCTCGGGAGCTCGCCAGAGGTGCTGATAGGATGGTCAATCGTGATTGCTCGGTCCTTAAAACAGAAGATTGTGCCCGTTGCGCTGCTGGCCAGCGCGCTGAGCGTGGCCGCGTGCCAAAGTACCGTTGGCGTGGGCTCTGACCCCAAATCCGCCGTGCAGGGCGACGCCACACCAGCCTCCTCCCCGCAGCATTCCGGCGAGGACAAGCCCGCCGGCACGCTGGTGGACTTTCCGGCCGAGGTCAGCGACATGGCCGTGGTCGATGAGATCCTGGCGGTGCGCTCAGCGGAGTCCTTGAGCATCGGCACCGCCGCGGACTTCTCCGCCCAGGAGGCCACTGAGCTCCCCGTGAACAAGGAGTGCGGTGACCTCACCGCTTCGGACAAGCACTTCGTGCTGGCCTGCGGCGACAGAGTCTTGCTCATCGATCCGGGCGCCCCGGACTCCCCGCAGGAGATCGCCATGGAGGAGGACTCCCCCGTCACCGTTGCCGCGGAGCTTTCCACCGGCGAGCTCTTCGTCGGCTCACACGAGTCCACCACCATTGCCCTGTATAAGGACGGCGCCCGCGAGGACGACCTCTCCGTGGAGGACGGATCCGACCAGCTCATCCCGGTGCCCAACGCCTCCGGGCCGGACAGCCTGGTGCGCATGCTGCGCGCGGACTCCACCGTGCAGACCGTGGACTGGCAGAATGACCGCGCCGGTGGCCGCCTGCGCGTGGGGCAAGGTGTGGGCCAGATCTCCGCCGGCGAGGGCTCCGTGGTGGTGGCCTCCGATGTGGTGGGCAAGCGCCTGGCCATTTACACCGCCGATGACGTCGTGCGTCTGCACCAGTACGGCAACACTGAGGGCACGCCCTGGGCCGTGGCCTGGGACTCCCCGCGCCAGCTGGCCTGGGTTACCACGACGGACAATAACCAGCTGCACGCCTATAAGGTGGCCAGCGGCGTCCCGGAGCTGTCTGGCACGCTGCTGACCATCAAGGATGCTCAGAACATTGCCGTGCTTGGCGACGGCACCCTGGTCACCGCCTCCGCCACCGGCGATGGCCTCCAGTTCATCACCCCCGACACGCTCGACGGCGAGCTTGAGAAGTAAAGGTCACGACATGCAGGAAACCTTCAGCCACCGCGTGCGCCGCAACGCCTACCAGCTTGCCTTGCGCGGAATGTTCCGCCTGGATCCCGAGCGCATCCACGGCATCATCAACCAGGGCCTGCACGTAGTGCAGTCCATCGGCCCCCTCAACCGCGCGATGGCCAAGGTCATCGCGGTCAACGATCCGGTCTTGGAGCAGACGGTCTTTGGCGTCACCTTCCCGCGCCCGCTGGGCCTGGCCGCGGGCTTTGATAAGAACGCCGCGGCTGCCGACGCCTGGACGGCCGTCGGCTTCGGCTACGCCGAACTGGGCACCATCACTCCCCGCCCGCAGCCGGGCAACCCGGCCCCGCGGCTGTTCCGTCTCAAGGCCGACAAGGGAATTCTCAACCGGATGGGCTTCAACAACGAGGGCGCGGAGCACGCAGCGCGCAACCTGCGCAAGCGCCGCTACTCGGATGTCATTGGAATCAACATTGGCAAGAACAAGGTCACGGAGGCGGACCACGCGGTGGATGACTACCGCATGACCGCTTCCGTGCTGGGCGATCTTGCCGATTACGTCGTGGTCAACGTCTCCTCCCCCAACACCCCGGGCCTGCGCGACCTGCAGGCGGTGGAGTCTCTGCGCCCCATCATGGAGGCCGTGGTGGAATCCACCTCCTCGCCGGTGCTGGTGAAGATCGCCCCCGATCTCTCCGACGAAGACATCGACGCCGTGGCCGACATGGCCGTCGAGGTGGGCCTGGCGGGCATCGTGGCGACCAACACCACCATCTCCCGCGAGGGTCTGCGCACCCCGGCCGCCGAGGTTGAGGCCATGGGCGCGGGTGGTGTCTCCGGCCCGCCGGTGGCCGCGCGTTCTCTCGAGGTGCTCAAGCGCCTGCACGCCCGCGTGGGCGAGAAGCTGGTGCTCGTCTCGGTGGGCGGTATCAGCACCCCGCAGCAGGCCTGGGAACGCATCGCTGCGGGTGCGAGCCTGCTGCAGGGCTATACCGCGCTCATCTACGGCGGCCCGGACTGGATCCGCGATATCCACCGCGGCATCGCCCGACAGATCCGCCTGCACGGCCTGCGCAACATTTCCGAGGCCGTAGGCTCCGGTCTGGAGTGGCGGGACTAGCGCCGGCTTATCCCGGCTGGGCCCTATGAGACCCGGCCGTGCGCTGTGCGGCGGATGATCAGCGCGCAGATCAGCGCGGCGCCGGCATAAAGAAAGAGCATGTACTGCCCCATGGTGGTGAGAACCACGTGGGGCAGTAGCATGCTGCCCGCGATGAGTACAACGGCGATCACCAGTGCGATCACTTGCGTGCGGCTGGCCTTTTGATCGCGGCGCTGCGTGGCGAAGGCACCCACGAGCAGCGCCGCCACGACGAGCGCCAGGTTGCGCCACGTCCAGTCGAAGCTGGCGCCGAAGCCATCGCGCAGCATGGACACAACACCCATGAGAAGCAGAACGGCTGCGAGGCTGAGAAAGGCCCCGCCGATGCGGAGCCCCACGGGGATGTCTACGCCGCTAGAATCAGTCCTTGGAGAATCAGTCATTCTGCGGAGTCTACTGGGTGACTAGGTGGTCTCGTACCATCCCCACACAATGGCACGGCCCAGCGTGTGGAAGTAGAGGTTGAAGCCCAGCACGGTGGGGGTGGACTCGGGGTCGATGTCGAGCTTCTCCACGTCCACGGCGTGCACGGCGTAGAGGTAGCGGTGCGGGGCGTGACCGGCCGGCGGGTTCGGCCCGTAGTAGGTGCGCTGGCCGGAGTCACCGCGCAACGATACCACGCCCTCGATACCGAGATCCTCGGCGGAGCCGGCGCCCGTGGGTAGCTCGGTGGTAGCGGCCGGAATGTTGAAGGCGGCCCAGTGCCAGAAGCCGGAGCCGGTGGGCGCGTCCGGGTCGAAGCAGGTCACGGCGAGGGATTTGGTACCCTCCGGCAGATCGGACCACGCCAGCTGCGGGGAAACGTTGCTCGGGGCACGGAAGCGCTCGCCGATCTCCTCACCGTCCTGCAGATCAGTAGAACTCAGCGGGAAGCTGGGCACGTCACCGAGGGGTGCGTAGGGGTCGGGGCCAGGGAAACGATCATCGATGTAGGAAGTCATGGATCCCTTTGTACCGGATTGCGCCGACGCGTGACGCGAGCCACGGGCAACACCGAGACCGGCCGAGCGCACAGCACCACGCATGTGCCGCCCAACCACTCCGCAGTCTCCTCTCAGCAGTCGCCCAACAACTGCTCTTCACCCGAGTTACATCGCTGTTCTTTATGACGCACATACTCGCCCATTTCTGTAGCCATTTTCCTGCCCCTAGCTGCAGATTTGTTTATTACACGCGCTTCACGCTACAGTATTCAAGTGCCCAGCCGAGAGGCTGAACAAACACCCAGCCCGGGTGGCGGAATGGCAGACGCGCTAGCTTGAGGTGCTAGTGTCCTATTAACGGA
Organism: Corynebacterium sp.; assembly: GCF_030532325.1. Lineage (GTDB taxonomy): Bacteria > Actinomycetota > Actinomycetes > Mycobacteriales > Mycobacteriaceae > Corynebacterium. Next base: position 117,466 of record NZ_JAUNLS010000003.1, on the reverse strand, counting down.
CGTGGGGGTTCAAGTCCCCCCTCGGGCACAGATGAGAGTCCCGGTTTACCGCACAATGACGCGGTGAGCCGGGACTTTCGCATGCGCGACGGCCCCTTCTCCTTCCAGCCGGTTCTTCGGTTCTTCTTTTCCTTCCTCTTTTCCTTCTCTCCTCTTTTCCAACCTCTTCCTCTAGGCCACGTCGGGTGGCGGCTGACATGTTGCACCGCCTTTCCGCGTGTTCGTTGTCCCTCTCCGGTCTGCCGGGGCCGGTCCTCTCTGCTTGTCTCCCGGTTCATCTCTAGGTTTGTCTCCCAGCGGGCTTTCCTTGTTGCCGTGCTTCCCGCCGCGGTCCCGGTGCTTATCCTTGCGCTCATCCTTAGCTCTGGATTTCTCCGCCGCCCTACGCCCCGGCGCCTTCTGGGCCGCGGGGGAATCGTTGAAGCGCAACGGCTGCCCCGGCGCCCTGAACCCAACTCGTCCGGTATCGGGATCTCGCTCGGCGTGACCCATATTGCGGAAGCCATCTTGGGCGTCGTTGTTATCCACGTGATGACCCCGGCACTGAAGCGTCAGGTTGGCCAAGTTCGTCGGCCCGCCGCGCGTCCAAGCTTGCACATGGTGCACTTCGCACTCCGTCCACGGCTTATCGCAGCCCTCATGCGAGCACACCAGCTCCTTTACTGCGAGTGCCAGCTTCTGCCACACGGTGGCTCGCCTCACGGCATAGCCCATGTCCAGCGGGTGCCCATTGCGGTCCACTATGCAAAAGAGGTCATTGTCCGCCAAGCCCAACCGCAAAATATCCAGCGCGGACAGCTCTACGCCGACGTTGGTGGCAAAACGGGTGTATTCGTCCACGCCTTCCAGCTCATCCATCGTGGCTGCGACCAGAATAGACCGCAATCCCCTGCTCGCGCCCTGGGCTCGCTCCTGCTGGTTCTGCAGAAAGGAATCCATAACCACTGTGAGGTGATCCGCCATTTTCTGTCTATAGGTGCGCTTATCCTCCTGCCCTACTGCAGGGTTGAGGGTGGTTAGCTTCCCTGGGGCAAAGATGGCGTTAAACATCGCCGCGGCGTGCGGTTCTAAATACGCGCTGACCCAGATGCCGCCATCCTGATCCGGACGCGAGGCCTTGAGGAAGCGCTTCGGGATCGCATTGCCCAACTGGCCGCGCGTGGACTTGTTCGCCTGCCTGATGGCATCCCGCAGCCACTGCCGCAGTTCCATCCCACTTAGCACGTGCGCCTTGAGAGTGGCCTGCTCGCGCAACTCGGCCGGCCCAGGCGTGGCTCCTTCGTTGAGGTTGCGCAGTTGGTCCTCAATAAGCTTGATGATGTGCGGCGGCAGGGGCTTTTTGAGCATCTCCTCGCGCCGCTTCCTCTCGGCCTCACGCTCCCGTTCCTCGCGCTCTTGACGTTCCCGCGCCTTACGCTCACGCTCCGCGCGGGCCGCATTCTCATCACCCAGCTGCTCATCCTGCGACTCCCCACCTGCCGCCGGATCAGGCTGTTCTGACTGCGACGACCCCAGGGACTCCTCCAGGGAACCGAAGAGCTTCCTGCCGGCGTCGAGGCGGGCCTGGGCTTCCTGATAGGGAATGCCCAAGCGTTGCTCTAGATAGTCGTCCGCCCGCGAGGAGCTGACGTGCCGGCCGGCATCGTCACGCTCCGCAATGAAAGCAAAGGATGCATCGATGATCCCCTTGAAAGACTGCATCGCCTCGAAGTCTTCGAAGCCCTGGCGCACTCTCCCGAAGTACACGTCAGAGGGGTCCTGCATCAGCGTATGTAGGCCAGACAGCGCCTTCGACGCAGTGGCCAGCAGCTCATTGATGCGCTCGTGCTTATCGTGCATGTTCCCCCCTCGGTGTTCGCCTATGCGTTCTATCCTAGCGCGTAAACCCTCCGCGTCAAGACCAGATTCGAACACATCTTCGCGCGTCAAATTGAGCCCAACCCGCCAGTAAAGCACAGCCACCAGACAAGCAGCCTCGAACAGGGAAGGTGGGCAGACCCACCTCCTGCAGCTAGTCCGAGTCAACCGCGGCGGCGCCGCGCTGCTTCTGCGCGTAGCCAAGCACACCCTTGACCGCGATGGGCAGCACCGAGACGAAGACCACGAGCACCATAATCTTGTCGATGGAATGTGCGATACCCGGGATGTTGCCCAAGAAAACCCCCACCATGGTCATCGACAGCACCCACAGCACAGCGCCCGAGACATTCCAGCCCACGAAGTCCTTATAGCGCATCTGCGCCGTGCCGGCGGCCACCGGGATAAAGGTCCGCACAATCGGCACAAAGCGCCCCAGCACCAGCGCTACCGGTCCGTGCGCGCGAAAGAACTCCTCCGCCGCCGTGAGGTGCTCCAGCTTGAGCAGGCGCGCGTCCTTCGAGAATAATCCGCGCCCGTACCTATGCCCTATCCCATAGCCCACCTGGTCACCTACGACGGCAGCCATCACGCCCACCGCAAGGAGGGCCCAGACGGAGACACGGAGGTCGTCGTGAAGCATAGCCGCGCTAACCAGAAGGGAATCGCCAGGAAGAAAGGGGAAGAGTACCCCGGACTCAATAAAGACCACCACCGCGGTACCCACCAGCACCCAGGGGCCAAAGGACGCGAGCAGTGTGCCGGCATCCATGTAGGAAAGAAGATTCATGGCGCACATCCTAAGCCTGTACGCTGGCAGCATGCAGTAGCGGAGATCCATCTGCGGGCATGTTATGCCCAACTCCACAGCTTTTGCGCAGGCTCGTCGCGTGCGCCGAACAGCGCGGCGGGACTAAGCTGACTGCCCATGTCAACGTTTGCTTCCTGGACACGCAGCTTCGGACGTTTCCTACAGTCGCTGGCGCGCTCCGCAGGCCAGGCCATGGCGGTGTGGTCGTGGAAGCGCTGGGTGACGGTCATCCTGGCGGCGTTGGCCCTTATCCTTGCGCTGATGTTTGTGGATATCCCGGACATGGTGGCGCTGCGCCGCTGGGCAGAACACCTTGGCCCGTGGTTTGTTGTGGCTTTTACCGCAGCCTATGTCTTTTTTACTCAGTTTCCCTTTCCCCGTACGTTCTGGACCGTCGCGGCGGGCGTGCTCTTCGGACCCTGGCTGGGGCTGGGCATCGCGCTGGTGGCCCTGACTATCTCGGCCACGCTCTCACTGCTCATCGTCCGCAGGCTGCTGGGCTCCTGGATTCGCCCGCACCTCACCCACCCCGCGGTGTTTAAGATCAACGCGCGCTTGGAGCGGCGCGGCTGGCTGGCGGTGGCCTCCCTGCGCATGGTGGCCGGCGTGCCCTTCTCGCTACTGAACTACGTCGTGGCGCTGACCCCGATTCCGCTGGCGCAGTTCACGGTAGCCACGCTGATCGGTTCCATCCCCACCACGGCCATCGGCGTCTTCTTCGGAGACACGCTCACCAGTGGTTTCAGCCCGGGCGTTGTGGCGGCGCTGGTGGTCTTCGCGCTGCTGGGCGCGGGCGGCCTCTACGCGGATACTCGCCTGCCCGCCCGGCCCTAAACATGCCTTCACCCCCGGGCTATTCCGGCAAGTCAAGCGCTGATTCCGGACTTTGAGCGTTAAACTAAACGGGTAGGCACGTGAAAGCAGTAGCGCAAAGCCATCAAGCATTAAGGAGGAAGCGTGCTCGCAGTTCATGCTCGCTATCGAGGGCGTTCCGTACGCCGCGCAGAATTGGTGCAGCGCTCTGCGGCTGCGCTGAGCACCCTCGATGGCGTTGGCGAGTTCCAGGTGCTCGGCGTGGAGGATATCTGCGCGGTGGCGTACTCGGCGTCGTCAGTGTGCGACGTCGTCATGGCACTGCTTGCCGACGGCGATTGGGCCATCGGCATCGGCATCTCACCGGGACAGCGCGGCGATGAGGAGAGCGCTCGCGCGGTGGCCACGGCCTCGCTCAAGGGCGCGGCGCGCGCGGGACAGGTCTACGCCAAGATCAGCAAGCGCGGCCGAGCCTCCGAGGCTAGCGACATCGCCGCGGCGTTCGCGCTGCTGGGCTTCGTGCTCGCCAAGCGCACCATGGAGGGCCGCGAGGCTACCTCGCTGGTGCGCGCGGGGCTTAACCAGAACGAGGCAGCGGAGGAGCTAGGCATTTCTAAGCAGGCCATGTCCCAGCGCCTGCAGGCGGCGGGCTGGGCGGCTGAGATGGCTGGTTGGCAGCTCGCGGTCAACCTCATCGAGCGCGCCAATACGCCCTAGCGCGCAGCGCCGACACCCCTAGAGTAGGTCTTCCTTCCGCAGCTGCGGGGTGGTCACGAAGTCCACCAGACGCTCCACTGCGCCGATGAGGCTGGAATCGAGATCGCGGAAGGAGTTAACGGCGTTGTAGACACGGCTCCACCCCTCCTTCGGGTCGCTCCAGCCCAGGCGCTGACAGATGCCCGTCTTCCAGTCCTCGCCATAGGGCACCTCGGGCCAGGCGCGCATGCCGAGGCGCTCGGGCTTGACAGCGGCCCAGATATCGATGAAGGGATGTCCGGTCACCAGAACGTGCTCGCCGAGACGCTGGGTCATCCGCGTCTCCTTGGAGCCCTCCACCAGGTGATCGGCCAGCACGCCGACGCGACGGCCGGGCCCGGGATGGAATTCCGCCAGCCGCTCCTCAAGGTTGTCCAAACCCTCGAGGTACTCCACCACCACGCCCTCGACGCGGAGATCGTGACCCCAGACCTTCTCCACAATGGCGGCGTCGTGAATGCCTTCGACCCAAATGCGGGACGGTGCTGCGACCTTTGCCTCGACGTTGGCCACGCGCCGCGAGCCCGAGTTGGAGCGGCGCGGCGCTTGCTTTTCCACGTAGCGCGTCAGCGTGACGGGCTGGCCCTCGAGCAGGAATCCGCCCTTGACGAGCTTGAAAACCCGCTCGTTGTCATAGCGATCCGCCAGCCTGACCACCGGGCCCCACGCGGTCTTGTCGACGCCCATCACAGCACCAACGAAGTCCGTCCCGCGCACCTCGACCACCATGCCGGGCTCGGCGGGGACCTCCGGGTACTCGGGTGTGCGGCTGCGGGCATGTCCGGCGAAGATGTCGCCTGCATAAGGGTCTGTACTCATAGCTCACTAGCCTATCGAGTAGACTTGCCCGCCATGGATATGCGCGCCGAGGTGTGGTCACCCTTGCAAAATACTGCCGTCTGGCTAGGTGCCTGGCTGTGGGGACATGTCTCCGCCGACGATCTGCTCGAGGCGCTCACCGCGTTGGGCGGCGAGCACACCGTGGAGGAACGCGACGAGTACGGCAACGTGGAGCAGCTACCTTTCATCGATCTTCTCTCCGAACTGCGCACCGCCACTTCTGACATAATCTCGCGGCGCGAGCGCGAGCCGGTGCTCCGCGTCGTGCTGGGCGGGCCGGGCGAAGCCGTGGCTCTGCCCGCGGGCACCTCGGCCGGCCGCGCAGCGCAGTCGACGGGCGGCGCCATCGTGGTGCGCACCAACAATCCCAGCACTCACATTATCCTCACTACCCACAGCAGGCCCACTGGCACCAGCTGGCGGGTCTTTGATGAGGAGGCGCCGCTGCCCGCGCCCGCGTGGCTCAGCCCCGGCGAGGCCGATGCCCTCCTCAGCGCCGCCACCAACGAGGCAGCCGCGCTCATCGAGGCGCAAGGTTATGTCAGCACGGAGCTTAGCAACCCCCGGCTTACCGTGGGCACGCTCAGCGATTTCTACGACACCCCCGGGCTGCCCAGCTGCGTGCCGGGCCGCGCGGCCAAGCTCTTCGCGCGCGCCGACCGGGTGGCGGCTATCATAGAAACCGTCACCCAGCGGGCCGGGGATCACCGCTACGATCCCCAGCTCTTCCGTCTGTGGCGCCACATCCGCCAGGCCCGCATAGCTGGTGTGTCTTATGCGCTCAGTGACTTCCCCCGCTAGCGCCCACTCCTAGCGCCAATGCCTAGTGGCCGCGGCGCAGCGAACGGATATCGCAGCAGCCCTCGGCGCAGGGCGCGCCGTTGACGGTGCACCCCTGCACGGTGACCTCGCCCAAGGATTCCGGGGCCTTGCCCTGCTCCAGCTCATCCACCAGATCCACGATCATCGAGGCGAAGCGCTGGGAAGGCCCAGCCGTGCGGGCACGAGAGACTTGCACTCCCAGCTCCTCGGCGGCCTGAACCAGCTCGGTATCGAGGTCCCAGACCACCTCCATGTGATCGGAGATGAAGCCGATCGGACACACGGCAATGGCCTCAATGTGTTCCTCGCGGTGTAGCTGTGTGGTGTGATCCACGATGTCCGGCTCCAGCCACGGTGTGGCCGGGTTGCCGGAGCGCGACTGCCAGACGATGTCGTAGTCCTCGATGCCGGCGTGCTTGGCGACGAGCCGCGAAGCCTCGGCCACCTGGCGGGAGTACAGGTGCTTGTCCCCCTCCGCTCCGCCGACGGCGTCGTGCGCGGTGGGCACGGAGTGGGCGGTAAAGAGCACGCGGGAGCGCTTGCCTTCCGGAATGGCGGCGCAGGCCTCCCTAAGCGCCTCAGCCATTTCGGCGATGAACTTCGGGTGATCAAAGAACTGGCGCAGCTTGGTAAAGGTCATGTCGACGCCGCACTCGGTACGGGCGACGTCGTCTAGCGCGGCAATGTCTTCGTCGTACTGCCGGCAAGCGCTGTAGCCGCCCCACGCCGAGGTGGCAAAGACCGCGACGTTGCGCACGCCATCAGCGGCCATCTGCTTGACCGCCTCCGCCCCGAAGGGGTGCCAGTTCCGGTTACCAAAGTAGACCGGTAGATTATGTCCGCGGTTCTTCAGCTCCTGCTCAACGTTGGCAATGATCTCCCGGTTGAGTTTGTTGAGCGGGCTGACCCCGCCAAAGTGAAAATAGTGCTCGCCAACCGCCTCGAGCCGCTCGCGCGGAATGCCGCGACCGCGCGTAACGTTCTCCAAAAACGGAACGACCTCCTCGTTTCCTTCCGGGCCACCGAAAGAAAGAACGAGGAGGGCGTCGAAGCTGCGGTTGGTCTGTTGTGCGTCAGTCATACCGCAACTTTACCAACCTGAGGTTGGGGCTTAGAGGAGGCGCACGGCGTACGGGCTCATGCCCGCCCAGCGCACTGGGCTGATCTGCACCGTGGAGCCAGACTGAGGTGCCTCAATCATGGTGCCGTCGCCAAGATAGATTGCTACGTGCTGTTCTGCGTTCGGCCCGTAGAAGATGAGGTCGCCGCGCTGCATTTCGCTCGGGCTGACCTTGGTTCCCTTTTGGTACTGGTAACCGGTGTAGTGCGGCAGAGAGATGCCCGCAGCGGCATAGGCGTACAGGGTCAGGCCGGAGCAGTCGAAGCCCACCTTGTTGTAGTCGCCGTAGGAGTCCGCCACACCACCATCGCGAATGCCCTTCGTCGGACCGTTGGCGTTGCCGCCGCCCCAGGCGTAGGGCACGCCGATCTGCGACTTCGCGCGAGCGATGACCGCCTCGATTTTGGCCTCGCGGCTGGCATCGCCCAGGGCACCCGTGGCTTCATCGGTTACCGAGTCGGTGGTGCCGAGATCCTCAAGCACGCCGCCGACCTCGCTGTCGACGCCGTCACTCGCGCCGCTTCCGCCACCCTGCAGGGCGGCCAGGCGTGAGGAGCCCTGCGCCAAGGAATTCAGCTCGTCTTTGGTCAGCCCGGTGTGGTTCGGCTCGGAGGCGGCAATGATCGCCACTGCCGCACCGATGGCACCGGCACCCAGCGCGATGGTGTCCATGTCGATGCTCGAGCTTCCACCTTCGAAGCCGCGCGAGGAGAGCTCCTGCACGTTGGGATCCGAGGAAAGCTTGACCGCCCCGTCGATGACGTTCTTGACGTCGGAGGCAGAAACCTGCGGGGAGCCCTCTGCCTGGTACTGGCGGGTGACTTCCTCGGCCTGGGCCGGATCCTGCGCCGGGGCCTGAGCTTCAGCGACGGTGGCCGGAGCCTGCCCTGCCGGGGCCTCGGCGGCAGCACCATTGTGCTCTGCCGATGCCTCGGGCGCGACATTCTCAGCCGCCTCGGGCGCGACACCCGTGGCTGCCTCTGCCGGGACCTCGACGGTGGATGCTGGGTCCTGCGCCGGGGCGCCCTGGCCGGTGTTCGCCTCGACGGCCTGCTGATCCGTCAAGGCATTTGGCTTGACGTTAGCATCGGCGGGGTTGCCGCCCTTCTCCTCAGTATCCAGCCCCTTGGCTTGATTTAGCGCTTTAGTGAGGGAGCTAAGCTGAGAGAGGAGATCCTCGCGTTCCTTGCTGGCGGATTCGACGTCAGTCTGCGACTGCGCCAGCTGCTCACGGGCGCTGCGCTCCGCCTCATCGGCTCGCGCCTCACGCTCTTCGGCGAGCTGCTGGGTCTTGCGCAGCTGTGACTCCTTGTTTGCCTTTTCCGTGCGCTGCTTTTGCAGCTCGTCGATGACCCCTTGCTGCTGGGTCGAGCGGGTGCGCAGCATCGCCTGGCGCTCAAGCTTTTCCGCACGAGCCTCGCGGCCCGAGAGTGCGGAGACCGAGTCAGAGTTGGCGCTGCGCCGGTACGCCGAGCGGGAGATCTCATTCATCTTCTCCTGCGCCTCAGTGACGCTGTCTTGCGCCGCGTCGAGCTCGCCGCGCGCGGTCTCGGTGCCGCGACGGGCCTGCTCGGCCTGAGTACGGGCGTCCTGCAGATCCACGAGCGCGCGGTTCACGGCCTCCCGGCGGGTGCCGATCGTCGCCTCCGCCTGCGCGATCTGATCTTCGATGGCCGCGATAGCGCCGGCCAGATCAGAAATCGAGGGGTTGCTCGAGGAAAGCAGTTGCTTCACGTCGATGGGTTCGTGCTCCTGCGCTACTGCGGGAGTCATCGTTGAAACGGTGGACAACGTCGCGGTAGTCGCGACGGCGGCTAGAAAGGCGCGCACACGCCGAAAGCCAAAAGCTGTGGTGGCCACGAGGTATCTCCTAGTCACCCACCTGACAGTGGAATCGCCGCACTACCCCGCCGTCTCCGATGGGCACGCATTGCCTGCGCCGCACACAGGACCGCGAATCGCACAATGCAGTTCCTGGCGCCGATGAGGCAGTGCCGCCGGCGTGAGCCATGCCTGTCACGGTAAACAGATGTCACCGCAAGCAGAAGCGGGTACGCCGCAAGGTCTCGCCCCTGCCGCCGCATAGGCAGACAGAAGGAGTCTCGATCTTCAAAGGGAGGATTTACTCTACAGCGATGGGAGTCCAGGGGCCGCTGCTAGCCCGTATGAGCCGTCTGCCAGACCGCGGCTACCTTGTCGCTCTTGCGCCACAGCGTCACTAGGTCCTGCCGCGCGGATGTCGTACGTCCGCGCCGCCGGCGTCCTACTGGAGGGCGCAGCGTCTGCCACGATCTGACCACAGCCCGCACGAGGCGGACCCAGCACTAGAACACGTCCCGTCTCTTCCGTACTCCGCGCTCGCCTTCAGCGATGCGGGCCGGGCGCAGATCTCCGCGCGCAAACCTGGCCGGCACTCCTCGTGCGGCGTCGCGCGGCGCGCTGTCGCTTCCCCGGATGATGCCCGTGGATGGCCCGCCCGGCGCTCGTTGGCGCGGCGGCGAAGCCTTTCCCGGCGGACATCACAGGGGGACTCGGCAGAGCGTTGCCTGGACGGTGTGTCCCCAACAAGTCAGTGGGTGTGATGAAAGTGAAAGTTTTCGAACACTGGTATCGACCACGTTGTCTTCTCGCCGGCGTTGCGGTGTGTCCCCGCGACATTCGCGGCCCTCATGTGCCAGACGGTGAACCCCAATCCTGTGATGCGCTCGTGGCGTGCTTCCCCACATACCCGTGCGTCGTCTCGATTGAGAGTCAAGGCTTGGCCCATGAACGTTTGGAACAAGAATCAACCCGTGAGTCGATACGTGAACCATACGTCACCGACACACCTATCCGCACACTTTCCTCAAAATTCACACGAGTTCAGTCGCGCCACAGGGCGTTACTGGGTTACCTAACCTGCAACGATTTTGTTACAGATCCGTGATTGTGAGCTTCATCACTCTTGGGAATATCTACCCTCCCCCACTGCACCCCACAGTCCCTCTCGGAACCACTCCCCCGCTTGTGCGTCAAGGCAGGGTGGTTGACCATGCTGGCCACTTCCCCACTGCCCGAGCGTGACAGGAGGAGAGCGGCAGTCCATCGCGAACCTACTTCTCTGCCTCGCGGGCACCTCGCCGCGCCGCTACAAGTCGCCCTACCCCACTGGCTCTCCGACGAGGCTCGCCGCGCTTTACGACGCCCCCGACAGACTTGCTTTCCCCCTCGTGCACGTCGTCGAAGCGCTCTCGGCGGGATGCTTTCTCGAACAAAACACCCGCCGATCGGCTACCTTCTAGGCCGGTCCCGCGGCGCCGCGGGTCACGCGCGCGGCGCGCCACGCCGCCCACCCCGCGGCGATCAAGAGACAGAAAATCGGGACCAGGATGAGCTCCCAGTGGACCTGAAATCCGTCAACACTTCCATAGAAGCGATCGAGGAGATCGGTCTGCACCAAGCCCGGCTCCAGTCCCCGTTGCGCCGATTCGAGCGCCGCACGATCATAGGACTCGCTGACAGCTGAGACCCGGGAGGGCGCTTGGACAATCATAGTATCGAGGCCGGTACGCTCCTGGAGCGCCGTGGCGAGGTCGCGCACGTCGGCCGGACGGTCTGGGTACAGGTCCGCCACCGCGATGCCGTGGCCAGGGCGCAGCGCCTCAACAACCGGTGCTTGAGCCTCTAAATCTAGCGCAAGGGCTTGATTTGAGTAGGCTACCCCATCCTCCTGGAGCTGGCGGGCCAGCCCATCAATGTCCACGCCCTCTGGAAGCATGGCCACCTCTCTTCAGTACAACACGGCAAAACGGCGGAAGAACGCTCAAAGTAGAACTGCCATGAACCTAGCGCGTCGCGGGCAGGGGTAGCGCCACGACGCGCCGATACCCCTGAATGGGATGAAACAGAACGCACGTACTGTTATAGTCACAGCAGGCGATAGTTCTAACCACTACTATGGACTAAGAACCTTCGCGTTCTTCTCGCTTCACCGAGCCTTCACACTTGTGAGCCAGGAGCCAACGCACTCCTTATATATAAGGGATAGTTTCATAGCCCCGAGAGTGCCGCCGCCACCGAGCCCACCAAGCAAGGCACGGAAGGAAGCACGACAACAGAACATATTTATACGTTCTACCAACAAGGAATGGAGCTCCCTGTGACTGAAAGCCTGAACTCCTTCGGTGCCAAGAAGACTCTTGATGTCAACGGAAAGTCCTATGAGTACTTTGACATCAACGCAGTCGAGGGCCTGGAGAAGCTGCCCTACTCGCTCAAGGTGCTTGCTGAGAACCAGCTGCGCTTCGAAGACGGCAAGAATGTGACCAAGGATCACATCAACGCCCTGGCAAACTGGGATCCGTCCGCTGAGCCGGATACCGAGATCCAGTTCACCCCGGCACGTGTGCTGATGCAGGACTTCACCGGCGTCCCCTGTGTCGTCGACCTTGCCACCATGCGCGAAGCCATCACCGCCCTGGGCGGCAAGCCCGAGCAGGTGAACCCGCTTAACCCGGCCGAGATGGTTATCGACCACTCCGTTATTACTGAGGCCTTCGGCTCCCCCGAGGCCCTTGAGAAGAACGTTGCCATCGAGTACGAGCGCAACGAGGAGCGCTACCAGTTCCTGCGCTGGGGTGCTGAGAACTTCTCCAACTTCCGCGTTGTTCCTCCGGGAACTGGCATTGTTCACCAGGTCAACATCGAGTACCTTTCCCGCGTTGTCTTCGACAACGACGGTCTGGCTTACCCGGATACCTGTATTGGTACTGACTCCCACACCACCATGGAAAACGGCCTGGGCATCCTGGGCTGGGGCGTCGGCGGCATCGAGGCAGAGGCCGCCATGCTGGGCCAGCCGGTGTCCATGCTTATCCCGCGCGTCGTGGGCTTCAAGCTGACCGGCGAGATTCCGGTGGGCGTTACTGCTACCGACGTCGTTTTGACCATCACCCAGATGCTGCGCGAGCACGGCGTTGTTCAGAAGTTCGTCGAGTTCTACGGCAATGGTGTTAAGTCCATCCCGCTGGCCAACCGCGCCACCATCGGCAACATGTCCCCGGAGTTCGGCTCCACCGCCGCTATCTTCCCGATCGACGAGGAGACCATTAAGTACCTCGAGCTGACCGGCCGTCCGACCGAGCAGATCGAGCGCGTCGAGGCTTACGCCAAGGCTCAGGGCATGTGGCTGGAGCAGGACGCTCCGGAGGTTGAGTACTCCGAGTACCTCGAGCTGGACCTCAGCACCGTCGTTCCGTCCATCGCTGGCCCGAAGCGCCCGCAGGATCGCATCGTCCTCTCCGAGGCTAAGGAGCAGTTCCGCAAGGATCTGCCCACCTACGCCACCGGCGAGGTTTGCGTTGACGAGTCCAGCGTTGAGGCTAAGCGTATGACCGCTGAGGGTGCTGACGATAACTCCCTCGTCGACGTCACCGGCGGCCTGAACCAGTCCCGCGCTGGTGAGGGCGAGTCCGCAGCAAAGGGCGCTAGCGGCCGTCAGTCCAACCCGGTCATCGTCACCTCCCCCAACGGCGGCGAGTTCACCCTGGACCACGGCATGGTTGCTATCGCCTCCATCACCTCCTGCACCAACACCTCCAACCCGTCCGTCATGGTCGGTGCTGGCCTCATCGCCCGCAAGGCTGCTGAGAAGGGCCTGAAGTCCAAGCCGTGGGTCAAGACCATTTGCGCTCCGGGCTCCCAGGTTGTGGACGGCTACTTCCGCCGTGCAGATCTCTGGAAGGACCTGGAGGCCATGGGCTTCTACCTCTCCGGCTTCGGCTGCACCAGCTGCATCGGCAACTCCGGCCCGCTGCCGGAGGAGATTTCCGACGCCATCAATGAGCACGACCTGGCTGCCACCGCAGTCCTGTCCGGTAACCGTAACTTCGAGGGCCGCATTTCTCCAGACGTCAAGATGAACTACTTGGCCTCCCCCATCATGGTCATCGCTTACGCTATTGCCGGCACCATGGACTTCGATTTCGAGACCCAGCCGCTGGGCCAGGATCAGGACGGCAACGATGTCTTCCTCAAGGACATCTGGCCTTCCTCCCAGGAGATCGAGGAGACCATCCAGTCCGCCATTTCCCGCGAGCTCTACGAGGCCGACTACGCCGACGTCTTCAAGGGCGACGACGCATGGCGCAACCTGGACGTTCCGGAGGGCGAGACCTTCAAGTGGAACGAGGACTCCACCTACATCCGCAAGGCACCTTACTTCGACGGCATGCCGGCTGAGCCGAACCCCGTTGAGGACATCAAGGGCGCACGCGTGCTGGCCAAGCTGGGCGATTCGGTCACCACCGACCACATCTCCCCCGCTTCCGCCATCAAGCCGGGCACCCCAGCCGCTCAGTACCTCGACGCCAACGGCGTTGCTCGCCAGGACTACAACTCCCTGGGTTCCCGCCGTGGTAACCACGAGGTCATGATGCGCGGTACCTTCGCCAACATCCGTCTGCAGAACCAGCTGGTTGACGTCACCGGTGGCTACACCCGTGACTTCACCCAAGAAGGTGGCCCGCAGGCCTTCATCTTCGATGCTTGCGAGAACTACAAGGCCGCGGGCATCCCGCTGGTCGTCCTCGCCGGCAAGGAGTACGGCACCGGTTCCTCCCGTGACTGGGCTGCGAAGGGCACCAACCTGCTTGGCGTGAAGGCCGTCATCACCGAGTCCTTCGAGCGCATCCACCGCTCGAACCTCATCGGCATGGGCGTCATCCCGCTGCAGTTCCCGGAGGGCGAGTCCCACGAGTCCCTCGGCCTGGACGGCACCGAGACCTTCGACATCGAGGGCATCACCGCCTTCAATGACGGCGGCATCCCGAAGTCCGTTCACGTCACCGCCACCAAGGAGTCCGGCGAGACCGTCGAATTCGACGCCAAGGTCCGCATCGACACCCCTGGTGAGGCCGAGTACTTCCGCCACGGCGGCATCCTGCAGTACGTGCTGCGCCAGATGGTTAAGTCCTAAGTCCTAGGGCTTCCTGCCATCACCACGCCTGAGCTCTCCTGGGGCTGAGGCACCGGCTTCGGCCGACTGAAGGCCAGCCGGCAACATCGATTGCTGGCTGGCCTTCCTTAATTCTTTTCTCACTGATTTACCCACTTACTTTTCACCCGGAGGAGCGCCCCCATGCCCATCGTGAGCGATTCTGAGCTCAACCGACGCCGTCACGATATCCTCATGGGGGCGCGAAAGTGCTTCGCCGAGCACGGCTACGAGGGCGCTACCGTCCGCCTGCTCGAGGAGGCCACCGGGAAGTCGCGCGGCGCCATCTTCCACCACTTCGGGGATAAGGAATCGCTCTTCCTCGCCCTGGCTCGTGAAGACGCCGCCCGCCAGGCCGAGGTGGTGGCCAACAATGGTCTGGTCGAGGTCATGAGCGAAATGCTGCGCCACCCCGAGCGTCACGATTGGCTAGCCACCCGCCTCGAAGTGACCTCCATGCTGCGTACCGATCCCTCCTTTGCCGCGCGCTGGCGCGACCAGCAGGAGATCGTGGATCGCGCCGTGCGCACCCGCCTGGAAGCCAAGGCCGAGAAGGGGCGCATGCGTGATGACGCCTCCATTGACTCCCTCGTCCTCTTCTTGGAGACCTTCATGGACGGCTTCATCAACCGGCTCGCCCTCGGCGAGACCGAGCACCTCGAGGAGGTCCTCGACCTGGTGGAGCAGACGGTGCGTGGTTCCATTAACAGCCACGCGGCTGACAGTGTTGCTGACAGCGCCCAGCGCGGTGAGGAAGGCTCCGAGGAAAGCTAGGTCCCACACGGGAGCACTCACCCGGGCGCGGGGCGGAGTCTTCGGTACTCTAGGAGAGAACTGTTGCCTAGATCACCGCAGAGGATAGCCATGCCCCAGCCCCTCCGCCTGCCGCGCAGCGAGCTCCGGCCGCTGTCGGAGACCAGCAATACGCTCACCCCGACTAAGGACTCCAGCTACTACCATTCTGCGAACCCGCACCCCGATCTCAGCGGCTCGCACCAGGTTATTGAGTCCACCGGGCCTGCGCCGGGAGCGCGGGTCTCACTGCTATCCACCTTCGTCTACTTCTTTTTCCTCATCTTTGGCGTCTTTTTTGCTCTCATGGGCGGGGTGTTCAGCTGGTTTACGGGCGGATTTTCTGATTTTGATTGGCACGGCTTGTTCTTCGTTGGGCTTGGCCTGCTCTTCGCCTTCATCGGCGGCTTCCTTCTGATCCGGCAATCCAAGGAACGCACGCGCTTGGCCGCTGCCTGGCGCAACGGCTGGATCAGCTTCTACCCCGCCCTGGTGGGGGAAATCTACCTGCACCGCACCTACACCACGAGCTCAGATAACGGGGACACCACCCACTACATGTACAAGGCCCCACTGCTGGTGCTCTTCCCGGATGGTTCCATGAACCGCATGCACTCCTACGAGTTCCAGCTCAACCGCAGGCCCGCGTGGTATCGCAAGAGGGGATTTAATATGGCCGCCGGGCCGGACTCCGCCTTCGTGGACTTCAACGACAACAACGGCTGGGCCATTGTGGGCATCAATCACGCCCTCAACGAGCCGCGCGCGGAGCTCTCCACGGGCCTGAAGCGCGACCAACAGGAGGCGCTCTTTGCCTTCGCCGAGCAGAACTGGGTGCCCCAGCAATAGGCACAGCACATCACCACCGTCCGCACTGGACAATGAGCTGAAAGCACGAGCGTGACACCATGGCAGACTTCCTGATTACTCCGCTGCTGACGGGTGAGAAGACGATCAGCCCGCGCCTCATGCCGGGCAACAGGAGCGCAGTGCAGGAGAGGAACCCGCAGCCGCGGACTCCCCACGTGGCCCGTGCGCTGGCCCAGGCCGGATCTGCGCCCGGCGGGTTCAAGGCCACGGCCGAGGAGCTCAAGAACCCCAGAATCAGCTTCGGAGTATTCCTCGTGCTGTGGGTGCCCACAACGGTGGTCTTCCTCTTCGGGGAGTCCATCAAGCTCTGGGAATATGTGCTATTTACTGCCTTTTGCTTCTTCGTCCTCTACATCGCAGTGCGCGATTTTTGGCGTCTCACCGGTGGCCCGCGGCACTACCACGAGGCCTTCACGCACGGCTGGGTGAACTATTACCCTGCCCTGCTCAGCGAGTGTTGGTGCACGCTGCGCGACGGCGGCGAGGGTTCCCCGAACTACTACACCACCGCAGCCAAGGCGCGAGTGATCCTGCCCGACGGCCACGTGGAGGAAATCGTCACCGAGGACCTTGACTTCGGGAATCCGGAGCACGTGGAGGAGATCGGCTGTGTCGTCGTCGAAAGCGAGAAGGAGGCCACCTTCGCCCGCGACAACGGCTGGACGCTCGTCGCCTGCCTGGAGGGAAAGCCACTGAGCCAGGCCTCCGTGTGCCACGGTCTCAATGAAGAACAGATTGAAGCCGGGGTCAATGCTGCCTTGCGCCCCGGCTTCGACCCCCGATCGTTCACCCCCGATAGTTCACGGGCAGCTAGATATCGGCAACCTTGCCGTCGCCGTCGATGAACTCCAGCGGGGTGGCCGGGAAGGTGTCGCGGCCGACCACCTCGGTGACCACCTGGGCCACCAGCTCGCGGGAGGTCGTTGCCTCACGCGAGGGCTTATCGATGACCTCAATGCCCTGCGCGGGCTCCTCGGTCAGCGCCGCGGGGCCGAGGATGAGGTAGTTGAGATCCGTGGAGTTGAGCTTGTTGTCCACGTCCTTCTTTGCCTCCACGTAGGCGTACCAGGACTCGTCCGAGGGATCGGTGGTGTTCTTGGTGGCGCCCATGTAGGAAATCATGACGTAGCCGGGAACGTTCTTGCCCTCGGCCTTGAGCTTCTCCAGGGCCTCTATTGAGGCCAGTGCGGCGTCGCGGTCCACAGCCGTGGTGACCTCTGCTCCCGCGCGGCCGCCGTTGCCGGCGCCCCACACGACGACGTCATAAGCCGTGAGCAGCTCGGCCCAGTCCTCGACGCTGAGCTGGGTGACGTCGTAAAGCTCTGCCTGAGCGCCCAGCTTCTCGATGTCCTTCACCTGCTCCTGCTTGCGGATTAAGCTGTGGACCTCGTGCCCTGCCTCAGATAGCATCGGTGCAGCCAGAAGGCCTACTTTGCCGTGTCCGCCGATGTACAAAACTTTCTTCTGTGAATCAGTCATGGCCCCACCCTACGCGGGTGATCCGAGCGCGACCACCGTCCCCGCGCACGCCAGCGGCATCTGCGCCATGGCACACGCGAGCGTCACCGGGCGGGCAGCTAAGATAATCAGCATGATTGCCATCATGACCGTCACCGGTGTCGATAACACCGGAATCATCGCCGCCGTAACCACCAACCTCGCCGAGCTGGGCGTCAACATCGTCGACGTCTCCCAGACCCTCATGTCCGGGTTCTTCACCATGATTCTGCGTGTGGAATTCGATGAGCAGAAAGTGAGCCTTGAGCAGATCCAGGAGCGGATGAACACCGTGGGTGAAAAGATCAACCAGTCCATCCGCGTGCAGTCCGAGGCGCTGTTCACGGCGATGAATGAGATCTAGCCATGCTTAATCGTTTCAACACCACCAGCATCCTCGACACCATCGAGATGATCGAGAAGTACCGCCTCGACATCCGCACCGTGACCATGGGTATCTCCTTGCTCGGCTGCACCCGCCCCACCATGGAAGCCACCGCGCAGGCGGTCTATGACCTCGTGACCACCCGGGCCGCCCGCCTCGTCGAGGTTTGCGAGGGCATCGAGGCCGAGCTCGGCATTCCGATTGTGAATAAGCGCATCTCGGTGACCCCGGTCGCGCTCGTCGTCGCCGGCGTGGAGGGCAACCCCGTGGACGTGGCCCGCGCACTGGACAAGGCGGCCACCGAGACCGGCGTCAGCTTCGTCGGCGGCTACTCCGCCCTCGTGGAGAAGGGCGCGACCACCGCGGAGAAGAAGCTCATCCGCTCCATCCCAGAGGCCCTCAACGAGACCGGGGCTGTGTGCTCCTCGGTCAATATTGCCTCCTCCCGCGCAGGCATCAACATGAACGCCGCCGCGCAGATGGGTCGCATTGTCAAGGAGGCCGCCGAGCTCACCGCGGATCGCAGCGCCATCGGCTGCGCCAAGCTGGTGGTCTTTGCCAACGCCGTGGGCGATAACCCCTTCATGGCCGGCGCTTTCCACGGCGTCGAGGAGCCCGATTGCGTGGTCTCCGTCGGCGTGTCCGGCCCGGGCGTGGTGGACCGCGCCCTCGGCAGCCTCGAGGGGGCGAGCCTGGACCAAGTGGCAGAGGAAGTCAAGAAGGCCGCCTTCAAGATCACCCGGGCGGGCCAGCTGGTGGGCAACATGGCCTCCGAGCGTCTCGGGGTTCCCTTCGGCATCATCGATCTCTCCTTGGCCCCCACCGCGGAGTTGGGTGATTCCGTGGCCCACATCCTGGAGCACATGGGCCTGGACCAGGTGGGCACCCACGGCACCACCGCCGCCTTGGCCTTGCTTAACGACGCCGTGAAGAAAGGCGGCATGATGGCGTGCTCCCGCGTGGGCGGCTTGTCTGGCTCCTTCATCCCGGTCTCCGAGGACAAGGGCATGATCGACGCCGTACGCAGCGGCGCCATCAGCGTGGACAAGCTCGAGGCCATGACGTCGATCTGCTCGGTGGGCCTGGACATGATCGCCATCCCGGGCGACACCCCGGCCACCACCATCGCCGGCATGATCGCGGACGAGGCCGCCATCGGCGTGATGAACCATAAGACCACCGCCGTGCGCGTCATCCCTGCCCCAGGCACCAAGGCCGGTGACGAGGTCAACTTCGGCGGGCTCCTAGGCTACGCCCCGGTCATCCCCGTCAACGAGGTGGGTAACACCACCTTCATCGAGCGCGGCGGCTTCATCCCCGCGCCCGTGCACGGCTTCCGCAACTAGCGCCGCTTAGGCGATCCGGGCCAGCACCGCAGCGGCGCGCAGCAGCTCGCGGTGCGGACGGTGCCCATTAGGCTAGCTCCACGATTTCCATGTACTCGTCGCTCCACAGATCCTCGTCGCCGTCGGGCATGATGATGACGCGCTCGGGGTTGAGCGCCTTGACCGCGCCCGGATCGTGAGTGACCAGCACCACCGCACCCGTGTACGTGCCCAGAGCGTCGAGCACCTGCTCGCGGGACTGCGGGTCGAGGTTGTTGGTGGGCTCGTCGAGGAGCAGCACGTTGGCGCGGGAAGAGACCAGAGTGGCCAGCGAGAGGCGGGTCTTTTCACCGCCGGAAAGCGTGCCGGCAGGTTGCTCCAGCTTGTCGCCGGAGAACATGAAGGCACCGAGCAGTCCACGGAGATCCTGCTGGCCGGCGTCCGGGCAGGCGTCGATGGTGTTCTCCCACACCGTCTTATCCGGATCGATGTTGTCGTGCTCCTGGGCAAAGTAGCCAATGCGCAACCCGTGGCCGGTGACGATGCCGCCCTCGCCGTCGGTACGCTCCACACCCGCCAGGAGCTTGAGCAGCGTGGTCTTGCCGGCGCCGTTATAGCCCAGGACCACCACGCGCGAACCCTTATCAATAGCGAGGTCCACGCCGGCGAAGACCTCGAGCGAGCCATACATCTTGGTCAAGCCCTTGGCGTTCATTGGCGTCTTGCCGCAGGGCGCGGGCTCCGGGAACTTGATGTGGGCCACCTTATCGGCCACGCGAACCTCGTCCAGCTCGCTCATCATGCGGTCCGCACGCGCCAGCATCTGCTTGGCGGCGGCGGCCTTGGTGGCCTTCGCCCCCAGCTTGGCCGCCTGCTTCTGCAGGGCGGAGGCCTTCTTTTCCGCGTTGGCTCGCTCGCGGCGGCGGCGCGCCTCGTCGGTGGCGCGGGCGTCGAGGTACTTCTTGAAGCCCATGTTGTAGATGTCCGCCTCCCCGCGCACGGCGTCAAGGAACCAGATCTTGTTGCACACGGCCTCAAGCAAGTCGACGTCGTGGGAGATCATCACCAGGCCACCCTCGTGCTTGGCCAGGAAGCCGCGCAGCCACACAATCGAGTCCGCGTCCAGGTGGTTGGTGGGCTCGTCCAACAGCAGCGTGGTGCGGGACTTGCCGGAGCCCTCGGTGGCGGCAAAAAGAATCTGCGCCAGCTCGACACGGCGGCGCTGACCGCCGGAGAGCGTCTTGAGCGGCTGGTCCAGGATGCGCTGCGGCAGGCCCAGGTTATCGCAGATCTGGGCGCACTCGGCGTCGGCCTCGTAGCCGCCTAGCGCGTGGTACTCCTCTTCCAAGCGGGAGAACTTGCGGATGGCTTTATCGCGGTGGGAGTCGGACTCGGTGGTCTCCATAATCTCCTGCTGCTTGGCCATGCGGCGCTTGATCTGGTCGAGGCCGCGCGCGGAGAGTACGCGCTCGCGCGCGGTCTGCTCAATGTTGCCCTCGCGGGAATCCTGCGGCAGGTAACCAATGGGCCCGGAGCGCGTCACCGAGCCGCCATAGGGCTCGGTCTCCCCCGCCAAGATGCGCATGGTGGTGGTCTTTCCCGCGCCGTTGCGGCCCACCAAGCCAATGCGATCTCCCGGCTGCACGCGCAGGTGCTGGCCGGGTGCGTCCAGAAGCGTCCGTGCGCCGACGCGCACCTCGAAATCATTGGTCACAATCACGGGGGAAAATTGTACCAACCAGGCAAAAATAAGCTAAACGCCGCGATGCCCACGGCGGTGTGGCATGGTGCATCGCGGCGTCGCTAAGCACAGCTATGTCAGTGCCGATATGGACTACCGATATCGATTGCTGATATGGAGTGCGGTGCCTAAACCGCAAACCCCAGGGCCTGGAGCTGCTCGCGGCCCTCCTCGGTGATCATGTTCGGGCCCCACGGCGGCATCCACACCCAGTTGAGCTGGACGGCCTCGGCGAGCTTGTGGCCGACGATGATGTCCTCGACTTGCTCGGCAATGACATCGGTGAGCGGACAGGCCGGCGAGGTCAGGGTCATGTTGAGCACGGCGGTCTCCTTGCCGTCGATCTCCTCCAGCCACAGGTCATAGACCAGGCCGAGGTCGACGACGTTGATGCCCAACTCGGGGTCGATGACATCGCGCATGTACTCGGTGATGTCAAAAGCCTTGGAAATCTGCTCCTCCGTCTGCTCGGGGCGCTCGCCGCCACCGTCGAAGGAGGAGTTGGCGTTCTGGTACGGATCTACGGGATCAGCCATTACTTCTTCTCCATTTCACTCAGCGCCTCCACGGTGGCGGCCTGGAAGGCCTTCCACCCCAGGAGGGCGCACTTAACTCGGGCAGGGAACTTGGCCACACCGGCGAAGGCGACGGCGTCGCCGATGAGTTCGTCATCGCCTTCCACCTCGCCGCGGGAGGTAACCATGGCGTCGAACTCCTCGAGCTTGGCCTTGGCTACGTCGAGGGGCTGGCCGATGATCTCCTCGGCCATCACCGAGGTGGAGGCCTGCGAGATGGAGCAGCCCTCCGCTTCGTAGGAGACATCCTCGACGGTCGTGCCATCCTCGGAGAGCTTGACGCGCAGCGTGAGCTCGTCACCGCAGG
The DNA here is from genome assembly GCF_030532325.1 of Corynebacterium sp. GTDB lineage: Bacteria > Actinomycetota > Actinomycetes > Mycobacteriales > Mycobacteriaceae > Corynebacterium. The sequence goes on along the minus strand of NZ_JAUNLS010000003.1, from coordinate 95,982 downwards.
AGGGGTTGACGTGGTGGACTTCGGCCTGGCCCTCGCGCAGGCCAGCGTGCTTCGGGTTCTTGTAGTGGTCCAAGATGACGTCTTGGTACATCGCGTCTAGGTTCATGCCTCAACTCCAAAGAATTCGCGGGCGGCCTTGACCGCTTCGATGAGTGCGTCGACTTCTTCTTCCGTGTTGTAGAGGTAGAAGCTGGCGCGTGCGGTGGACTGCACTCCGTAGCCGCGGTGCAGTGGCCACGCGCAGTGGTGGCCGGTGCGGATGGACACACCGCGGGAATCCAGGACTTGGCCCAGATCGTGCGGGTGCACGCCGTCGACCACGAAGGACACCGCTCCACCGCGCTTCTCGGTGCTGGTCGGGCCCACGATCGTCACCCCGGGGATGGACATGAGGCCCTCCAGCGCGCGGGCGGTGAGCTTCTGCTCGTGGGCGTGGATGGCGTCCATGCCCACCTCGCTGAGGAACTTCACCGCTGCGCCCAGGCCCACCACCTGGCTGGTCATCTGTGTGCCGGCCTCAAAGCGAGTGGGCGGGGCGGCGAAGGTGGTCTTTTCCATGGTGACCACCTCGATCATGGAGCCACCCGTCAGGAAGGGCGGCAGCTGCGCCAGCAGCTCTTTCTTGCCGTAGAGCACGCCAACTCCGGTGGGCCCGCACATCTTGTGGCCGGAGAAGGCCGCGAAGTCGACGTCGAGGGCGTGGAAGTCCACGCTCATGTGGGGCACGGACTGGCAGGCATCGAGCACCACCAGCGCGCCTACCGTGCGGGCGCGGGCCACCAGCTCCTCCACTGGGGCGACAGCCCCGGTGACGTTGGACTGGTGGGTGAAGGCCACCACCTTCACGGACTCATCCAGCTCGAGCGAGTCGAGGTCGATGCGCCCGTCCTCCGTCATGGAGTACCACTTGAGCGTAGCGCCGGTGCGCTGGCACAGCTCCTGCCAGGGCACGAGGTTGGCGTGGTGCTCGAGTTCGGTGACCACCACGGTGTCGCCCTCGCCCACGTAGAGCTCGCCTGAGCGTTCGTCACCCAGTGCGTAGGCCACCTCGTTGAGCGCCTCCGTGGCGTTCTTGGTAAACGCGATCTCGTCGCGCTCCGCACCCACGAAGGCCGCGATGGCCTGGCGGGCGGATTCATAGGCCTCGTCGGCTTCCTCGGCGAGCTGGTAGGAGCCGCGGTGCACGGGCGCGTTGGTGCCGAGGACGAACTCCTCCTCCGCCTTCCACACCGGCAGCGGACGCTGCGAGGTAGCACCCGAGTCCAAGTACACCAGCGGCTGGCCGCCGCGCACGGTGCGCTTGAGAATCGGGAACTGCTCCCGCACAGCGCTGACGTCTAGTTCAGGCATAACGTGGATTGCCCTGCCCTTCCTTGATCGTGTGGGTGAATGCTTACTTGATGAACTGGTCGTAGCCGTCGGCCTCGAGCTGATCTGCCAGCTCGGCGCCACCGGTGGTGACGATGTGGCCATCGGCGAAGACGTGGACGTAGTCCGGGACGACGTAGTTCAGGATGCGCTTGTAGTGGGTGATCATGAGGATGCCACCCTTGGTCTCCTCCTGGTAGCGGTTGATGCCCTCGGAGACCACGCGTAGCGCGTCGACGTCCAAACCGGAGTCCGTTTCATCCATGATGGCGAACTTGGGCTTGAGCAGATCCAGCTGCATGACCTCGTGGCGCTTCTTTTCGCCGCCGGAAAAGCCCTCGTTCACGGCTCGGTGGGCGAAGGACTTGTCGATGTCCAGCTTCTCGCGGGCCTCAGTCAGCTCCTTGTTCCACTCGCGCAGCTTCGGAGCCTCGCCACGGATGGCGGTCACGGCGGAGCGCATGAACTGAGCCATCTTCACGCCCGGCACCTCGGTGGGGTACTGCATGGCCAAAAAGAGGCCAGCGCGAGCGCGCTCGTCCACCTCCATCTCCAGGATGTTTTCGCCGTCGAGAAGCACCTCGCCCTGGGTCACCTCGTACTTCGGGTGGCCGGCGATGACGTAAGACAGGGTGGACTTGCCAGAGCCGTTGGGGCCCATGATGGCGTGGGTCTCACCGGAGTTGATGGTCAGGTTGACGCCCTTGAGAATCTCCTTGGGCTCCTCGCCCTCTTCGGTGGGCAGCACCTGTGCGTGGAGGTTCTTAATTTCCAGAGTAGACATAGCTGTATTCCTGCTTTCGGGTGTATTTAGGCGTTAATCTTGGCGAGCTCGTCGATGACGCGGTTCTCCAGGTCCTCACGCAAGGACTCGACCGGCATGCGGTTGATGACCTCGGAGAAGAAACCGCGGATGATGAGGCGGCGTGCCTCGGCCGCCGGGATGCCGCGCGACATGAGGTAGAAGACCTCCAGGTCATCGAAGCGGCCGACGGTGGCTGCGTGGCCCGCGCCGACGATCTCACCGGTCTGGATCTCCAGGTTCGGGATGGCGTCCGCACGAGCGCCGTCGGTGAGAATCAGGTTGTTATTGGTCTCGTAGGTATCCGTATTGGTGGCGTTCTTGCGGATGAGGACGTCACCGACCCAGCAGGTGCGGGCCTCCGGGGCGCGCCCGGTGCTTTGTGCCAGCTCCTCCTCGGTAGCGCCCTGCAGCGCGCCCTTGTAGAAGACGCGGGAGCGGCAGTTGGGCACGTCGTGGTCCACCAGCAGGCGGTTCTCGAAGTACTGGCCGGCATCAGCGAAGTAGACACCGTTCATCTCGGCGTCGGCACCCGGGGCGTTGAAGACCACGCGCGGCACGATGCGCACGATCTCGCCGCCGAAGATTGCTGTGTTGTGCCGCAGCACGGCGTCGCGGCCCATGGAGACGATCTGATGGGACAGGTGCAGGGCGTCGTCGTTCCAGTCGGCGTCGACGATGACGGTGAGCTGTGCGCCGTCGCCCACGATGAACTCGACGTTATCCGCGTGGGTGCCGCTGCCCTCGTACTTCAGTACGACGACGGCCTCCGCGTGGTGGCCCACCTGCACGGATGTAGCGCCGAAGGTGGTCACGCCCTCACCGGCGCCGGTGATGGTGATCTCCACCGGCTCCTCCGGGCGGGCCTCGGCGTCGATGGTGACGATCTGCGCCTCAGGCATGGAGGTCCAGGCCTGGGCCGCCACGCGGTCCGCGGGAGCGCCGGCGGTGCCCAGGCGGTGGTCATCCGGCGCGACGGTCTCGGAGCTCACGCCAGCGGGCGTGGTCACGGAAATCCTCTGTGCGGCTGCCGGGGCGAAGTCACCGGTGTGCAGGCCGCGCAGCTTGCGCAGGGAAATGAAGCGCCAGACCTCGTCCTTGCCGTGCGGTACCGGGAAGTCCTCGACGTTAAAGGAGGTGAACTGATCGCCCTTGGTGACGTCAGCGGGGTTGAATTCGTTGGAGGCTACCACTTAGCCCACCGATCCTTCCATCTGCAGTTCGATTAGGCGGTTGAGCTCGAGGGCGTATTCCATCGGGAGCTCCTTGGCAATCGGCTCGACGAAGCCGCGGACGATCATCGCCATGGCCTCTTCCTCAGCGATGCCGCGGGACATGAGGTAGAACAGCTGCTCCTCAGAAACCTGGGAGACAGTGGCCTCGTGGCCCAGACGCACGTGATCGTTGCGGATGTCGTTGTAGGGGTAGGTATCCGAGCGCGAGTCGTTATCCACCAGCAGCGCGTCGCATTCCACGTTGGCGGTGGAACGCGAGGCATTGGCGTTGACCTGCACCAGACCGCGGTAGGCCGCGCGGCCGCCGTTGCGGGCCACGGACTTGGACACGATGTTGGAGGAGGTGTTCGGTGCCATGTGCACCATCTTGGAGCCGGTGTCCTGCACCTGGCCCTCGCCGGCAAAGGCCAGGGAGAGGACCTCGCCCTTGGCGTGCTCGCCCATGAGCCAGCAGGAGGGGTACTTCATGGTGACCTTGGAGCCGATGTTGCCATCGACCCACTCCATGGTGCCGCCCTCTTCCACCTTGGCGCGCTGGGTCACCAGGTTGTAGACGTTGGTGGACCAGTTCTGGATGGTGGTGTAGCGGCAGCGGCCGCCCTTCTTCACCACGATCTCGATGACACCGGTATGCAGGGAGTCAGAGTTGTAGATCGGCGCCGTGCAGCCCTCGATGTAGTGGACGTAGGCGTCCTCCTCCACAATGATGAGGGTGCGCTCGAACTGGCCCATGTTTTCGGTGTTGATGCGGAAGTAGGCCTGCAGCGGGATGTCCACGTGCACGCCCTTGGGCACGTACACGAAGGAGCCGCCGGACCAGCAGGCGTTGTTGAGGGCGGAGAACTTATTATCGCCGGCTGGGATGACAGTGCCGAAGTACTCCTGGAGTATCTCCGGGTACTCCTGCACGGCGGTGTCGGTGTCGACGAAGATGACGCCCTGGGCCTCCAGGTCATCGCGGATCTTGTGGTAGACCACCTCGGACTCGTACTGCGCGGCCACGCCGGAGACCAGGCGCTTCTTCTCGGCATCCGGGATACCCAGCTTGTCGTAGGTCTCCTTGATGTCGGCTGGCAGATCGTCCCAGGTCTGCGCCTGCTTCTCGGTGGAGCGGACGAAGTACTTGATGTTGTCGAAGTCGATTCCGGAGAGATCCGGGCCCCACTTCGGAACGGGCTTCTTGTTGAAGGTACGCAGTGCCTTGAGGCGAGACTCGAGCATCCATTCCGGCTCGTTCTTCTTCTTGGAGATGTCGCGGACAACGTCCTCGCTCAAACCACGATGTGCGGCCTGGCCGGCTTCGTCGGAATCGCGCCACCCGTATTCGTAGCCACCAATCGAGGAGATGATCTCATCATCGCTCATCTTGGTGTCAAGCCCTGGCGCTGGTTGTGTCTGTGTCAAAGCCCGCTCCTTTCGTGCTTCATGTTTTCAGTGCTCTGACCGTGCCGCGTGTGCGTCACGGCCGTCACGGGGATGTTTGTGGTGCAAATTCCGTGGCCATCGGCAATCGAGGCCAGCGGTTGCACGTGGGTGCCTAACAGTGCGGAGAAGACCTCTTGCTCTGCCTCACACAGTTCGGGGTGCTCGGCGGCTACGTGCGCCACCGGGCAGTGATGCTGACAGATCTGCACTCCCTGACCAGCGCTGGCCACCGTTGCGGCGTAGCCATGCTGGTCCAGGACAGCTGCAAGTTTACCCGCTGCCTCCTCGAGCGTTTCATCCTCAGCGAGCAGCGGCTGCAGATCGCTGAGCATCTTCTCAAAGCGTGCCCGCGCAAAGTTGCGCACGGCCTCCGCGCCGCCCGCGGCGCGCAGTGCCGCTAGTGCGTCGGAAGCCAGCTCGTCATACGCGTGCCCAAACTGGGCGCGCCCCTTGTCCGTGAGGCGAAAATGCTTGGCGGGGCGTCCCCTGCCGGCGCCTGGCTTGGGCCGGACGTGGACAACCTCCGTCAATCCTTCTTCCACCAAGATGTCTAGGTGCCGACGAATGCCAGCGGCCGACAGGCCAAGGCGCTCCCCCACATATGGAGCAGTCACCGGTCCGTCCTTCAAAAGGAGCAGCATGACCTGTCGCCGCGTGTCGCCCTCGATAGAGCGCAACTCTTGAGCTTGCGTCGCCGCCACGTAATGCACCTCCTTTAATCCGTTCGGTCCATAGTGCTACCCCGCCCTGCGCGGAGCGCCTCCCTATTAGACAACACTAGTGTTCCCTAATTCATTCCTAATTTCCACCAGGCCAGCTCATCGGCGCGTCGCCCGGGCGAGCGTCTAAGGTAGACACTCATGAAGAAGCGCACACCACCCACCCGTTCGGGGCGGCTTGCCGACGCCCTCCTGGGTGTCCGCCGCGAGCTTCCCCGTCTGGGTAGCGCGGGCTCGCGCTCTGCCCTTCTCCACCAAGAGGGAAGCGACGACTCCGCTGTCCTCGTCGGCGCCACCACCGCTGAGCGCCGCCGCACCATCGCCCACCTGCGCACGCAGTTCGCGCTGCGTTGGATCGGCACCACCGGAACCTTCCTCATCGCGCTCGGCGCGCTGGGCGCGGGCGCCCTGCCGGTGGCCGGCAATCCCTACGACAACGTGCCCTTCGGCTCACTGATGTCACGGATGCTGCAGTCCTCCTCGGCGCTGGTCATGCTCGGCGTGGGCCTGCTCGTGGTGGCCTGGGTCTTCATGGCGCCCTTTGTCGGCGCGCCCTTGCGCTCCTCCCACCGCAGCGCAGTCAACTCCGCCTACCGCACCAACGTGGTGACGGAAACCCAGATGTGGCGCACGTGGGCCGGCTGGGTGCTGCCCTTGTTAGTGACCAGCCCGATGTTCACCCAAGACATCTATTCTTACCTGGCCAACGGCTCTATCGTGGTCCACGGCATGGATCCCTACTCGGCGGGCCCGGTGCAGCTGCTGGGCACGGAGAATCAGCTCGCACGCTCGGTGCCCTTCATTTGGGCCAATTCCCCGTCGCCTTACGGGCCCGTCGCCCTCGGGCTGGCAGCGATTGTCAGCTGGGTCACGCAGGACTCCATCATGCTCGGTGTCATCGCCCACCGCCTGCTCTCCCTGGCCGGCATCATCGCGGCCGGTTGGGCGATCACGCGCTTGGCGCAGCGCTGCCGCGTATCCCCGGAGGCAGCGCTGTGGCTGGGCATCCTCAACCCGTTGACTACCCTGCACCTCGTGGGCGGCATCCACAACGAATCGATCATGCTGGGCCTCGCTCTGGTGGGCATGGAGTTGGGCCTGCGTGGCGTCGACAAGCTGCGCAGCGCCACTACGCCGTTCGGCGCCGAGGCCAAAGCCGCACCATCCGGCACCGAAGCACGCTCCGCCCACCGCCGCGAGTGGCTCGCCTTTCTGGTGGCCTCGGGCTTTCTCATCTCGTGCGCGGGCATGGTCAAGGTCACCGGGTTTATCGGCTTGGGGTTCGTGGGCATGGCGCTGGCGCGCGTCCTCCACGAGGACCGCGGGCTTTCCACCGCCCGGGCCATCCTGCGCGCCGCCGTAGTGCAGGCGCTGCTGCTCGTTCTCAGCATTGGGCTGGTCACGCTGGTCTCCGGCATCGGTCTGGGGTGGATCTCCGGGCAGGGCGGGGCTGCCACCATCCGCTCCTGGCTGTCCAGTTCCACGGCCGTCGGCGTGGGCGCGGGCTTTCTCGGCATGATGCTGGGGCTCGGGGACCACACCGACGCTATCCTCAACTTCACCCGCGGGGTGGGCGTGACCATCGCCATCGCTTTCATGGCTCGCATGCTGCTGGCCACCTACCGCGGATCCATTCACCCGGTGGGCGGGCTGGGCATTTCCACGCTCGTGCTGGTGATCTTTTTCCCCGTGGTACACCCCTGGTACATCCTGTGGGCCGTGTTGCCGTTGGCCGCCTGGGCCAACCGCCTCATCTTCCGCCTGGCCGTCGTGGTCTACTCCGCGGCCATGAGCTTTTTCGTCCTGCCCCGTGGGTTGGGCCTGCCGCCTTCGACCATCCTGGTCATTTACGTGGCCGCTGCGCTGTCCTTCGCGGTGGTCGCGGGCGTGTGGTGGGTTGCTTTGCGCCGCGCCGGCGTCCATGTCCTAAACTGATCGCCGTGAATGCAACTTTCGATGGAGACGCACGGCCCACGGCGGCCGGGAGTGGAGAGCCCGCCCTGGTTCTCGATTCCGTGGTGAAACGCTACGGCGAGAAGAACGCCGTCGATTCCTTGAGCTTTAGCGTTGCCCGCGGCGAGATGCTCTGCCTGCTCGGGCCCAACGGCGCCGGCAAGACTACGACGATCGAGATGTGCGAAGGCTTTAAGAAGCCCACCTCCGGCAGCATCCGGGTGCTGGGCCTCGACCCGGCCAGCCAACCCGACGCCGTGCGCTCACGCATCGGGATCATGCTGCAGGGCGGCGGCTCCTACTCCGGCATCAAGGTCAAGGAGATGATGGAGCTCAGCGCCTCCTATAACGAGAATCCGCTGGATCCGCAGTGGCTGCTCGACATTCTGGGCCTGCGCGGGGTGGCCAAGAACACCTACCGGCGCCTCTCCGGTGGCCAGCAGCAGCGCCTCTCCCTGGCGCTGGCTATCATCGGCCGGCCCGAATTGGTCTTCCTCGACGAGCCCACCGCCGGCATGGATGCCCAGTCCCGCCTGGCGGTGTGGGATCTGATCCGCGCCCTGCGCCGCGATGGGGTCACCACCATCCTCACCACGCATCTCATGGACGAGGCCGAGGCACTGGCAGACCGCGTCATCATCATGGACCACGGCCGCCTGGTCACCAGCGGCACCACCAAGGAACTCATGGAAACCGCGGACACCCCGCAGCTGCGTTTCGAGACCACCACCGAGGTCGATCTGGCACAACTCAGCGCCCGCGGCGTTTCGGCCGAGGCCATACGCCCGCTGCACTACCGCCTCAAGGCCCCCACCAGCCCGCAGACCATCGCCACGCTGGCCGCCAGCCTGGCCGAGCAAGACATCACCCTGCGAGCCCTGGATACCAGCCACCGCAACCTCGAAGAGCTCTTCCTCGACCTCACCGGCCGGGAAGTACGCAGCTAAGGCACGTGAGGAAGGCAGAACATGACCACCTTTGAACCAGGCACCTTCGCCCCCGCTCCCCGGCGGGCCAGCATCCCCGCCATGCTCAAGGCACAGGGAGCTATCGAGTCCAAGCTCATGCTGCGCCACGGCGAGCAGCAGCTGCTGAGCATCATCATCCCACTGGCCATCCTCGTCGGCGCTGCCAAGCTGGAACATGTCACCGGGCACGGCTTGCACGAGATTTTCCCCATGGTGCTCGCCGTGGCGGCCACCTCGGCGGGCTTTACCGGCCAGGCCATCTCCGTGGCCTTCGATCGCCGCTACGGTGCCCTCAAACGCACGGGCGCTTCGGGCGTGCCGGCCTGGGCGATAGTCATGGGAAAGATCATCGCGGTCTTTTCCATGGTGATCCTCCAGGTCATCGTGCTCGGCGGCGTTGCCGCGCTCATGGGGCTGCGCATCGGCGCGCTGGGCATCGCCGTCACCGCGCTGACACTGCTGCTGGGCGTGACCACCTTTACCGCGCTGGGCCTGCTGCTCGGCGGCACGCTGAGCCCTGAGATCGTGCTCGCGCTGGCGAACCTGCTGTGGTTCCTCCTGCTAGGCGCGGTGGGCTGGGCTATGTTCGCCCAGGGACTCGGCGATAATGGGCTGGTCTCCCTCATCCCCAGCGTGGCCTTGGCCGCCGGCCTCGACTCCGCGCTCGACGGCTCGATGCCCTGGACCGAAATCCTCATCCTCATCGCCTGGGCCGTGGTGGCGTCGGCCGCGGCGGTGCGATGGTTCCGCTTCGACGCCTGATTGTGACTTTTTACTTCCACGGCCCTCGTTCCCCGAGAATATTCGGCCTTTTGACCTGAGAAAGGTAAGCTTTTTAACCGTGAATTCCGGAACTAAAACCTCGCCCGAGACCCCGCGCACCGACGCCGCCGCGGGCCCCACGCTGAAGCCCCAGCGCGTCCTCGCGCTCATCCTGCTCATCTGCCAGGCGGGTATCACCTTCACCGGCGCCATCGTCCGCGTCACCGGCTCAGGCCTGGGCTGCGTGACCTGGCCGCAGTGCCACCCGGGTTCTCTGCTCCCTGAGGCCGGTGCGGCGCCAATGATCCACCAGGCTATCGAGTTTGGTAACCGCCTGCTCACCTTCGTGCTCGTGGCCGCCGCCGCGGCGGTCATGTGGGCGCTTTACAAGGCCGGCCGCCGCTCTGAGCTTAAGACCTACGGCTGGATCAACGTCGCCGGCATCGTTATCCAGGCGCTCATTGGCGCCCTCTCCGTTAAGTTGAAGCTCTCCTGGTGGTCTGTGGCTCTGCACTTCCTGCCGTCGATGATCCTGGTGTGGGTGGCTGCACTGCTCTACATCCGCATCACCGAGTCCGATGAGGACACCCCCACGGTGATGTTCCCCAAGACCATCCGCACCGTCGCCGCCTTGGCCGCCACCGCACTGTCCATCGTGCTCATCACCGGCACCTTCGTCACCGGTTCCGGCACGCACTCCGGCGATGACGGCGTGGGCATGGAGGAACGCCTGGGCATCGACACCTACCAAATGGCCGTGGGCCACGCGGTGTGCATGTACATCTACCTGGCGCTGACCATCACCGTAGTCTTCCTGCTCTACCGCAACCACGCGGCACGGGACACCAAGCGCATCGGCTGGGTGCTCATCGGCTGCATCATCGCCCAGTGGATCATTGGCGTGAGCCAGTACTACCTGCACATCCCGAGCTGGACCGTGCCCTTCCACGTGCTCATGTCCTCGGTAGTGACTACCTACACCGCCTTCTTGTGGGCACAGGGGGTGCGCCGCCTGCCCGCCGCGGAAGCAGCCGTGGCCACAGCCTCCTAGCCCGCCTCCTTGAGGCTTAGACCGCCTCTCCCGCTACGCCCCCGCGTGCCTGTTAGGCAATTTCGGGGGCGTTTGTGCTGCGTCGACCCGGCGTGATTCATTAGCCTGGAAAGCATGCACGCAATCCAGATCACTGAGACCGGAGGGCCTGAGGTCCTCACCTACACCGAGGTTGACTCCCCTGCTCCCACCGAGGAACAGGTGCTTGTCGACGTCCACGTGGCCGGAATCAACTACATCGATACCTATTACCGCGAGGGCATCTATAACGCAGCAACCCCCTTCATCCCGGGCCTGGAGGGCACCGGGCGCGTGGCCTACGATCCGCGCGGGGAGATCGCCGAGGGCACCATGGTGGCCTGGGATCACGCTTTCGGCTCCTACGCCGAGCAGGTCTGCGTGCCGCGTGACCGGCTCGTAGCCGTGCCGGACGAGATCCCCTCCGAGATCGCCGGTTCCATGCTGTTGCAGGGCATGACGGCGCACTACCTCTCCCACGGCGTGTACCGGCTGGGTGAGGGTGCTACCTGCCTCATCACCGCCGGGGCCGGCGGTGTGGGCCAGGCGCTCACTCAGATGGCCAAGGCGCTGGGGGCAACGGTCTACACAGTGGTCTCCACAGACGAGAAGGAGAAGATCTCCTACGCCGCGGGCGCGGATCAGGTCTTCCGCTACAGCGAGGGCCTGGCGGAGCAGGTACGCCGCTTCAACGGCGGCTACGGCGTGGACGTGGTCTACGACGGCGTGGGCAAGGACACCTTCATGGAGTCCCTGGAGGTGGTCCGCCCGCGCGGCACGGTGGCTCTGTTTGGCGCATCCTCCGGCCCCGTTGCCCCGATGGACCCGCAGCTGCTCAACACGCACGGCTCCATTTTCCTCACCCGCCCCTCGCTGGGCGCGTGGACCTCCCAGGAGGGCGAGTTCCAGATGCGCGCCCAAGCGGTGGTGCAGGCCATCGTGGAAGGCGATCTGCGGTTCAACGTCACGGCCGAATACCCGTTGGAGCAGGCCGAGCAGGCCCACCGCGACCTGCACGCCCGCAAGACCACGGGTTCGATCGTGCTCCGCGTGCGCTAGGATTTCCAGCCACGGCTTCCACGATCGCAGCCGGCCGCTGATCGAGCAAGCAATGTGGAGCCAGTGCAAGCAAGGCCCTAAAAACTCACCGATCGCGGACGCTGTTTGGTCTCACGCCACACGGCACCCCAGCGAGCCAGACTAGAACAGGACCGTGGACCAGCCCAGCATGCGGCCAATGGGCTCCCAGCCCACGACGGCGTCGATAGACAGGCCGATGAACAGCACCGAAAGGTAGTTGTTGGAGTAGATAAACAAGCGCATCGGCTTGACCTTGGCGCCGTTCTTTACCCCTTGGTGCAGGCGGATGGCCATCCACAGAAAGACCGCGCCGGAGAGCACCGCGGCCACCAGATAGATCCAGGATGCGGCCGGGATGATGAGGAAGGTCACGATCACCGTGCCCACCGTGTACCACACGATTTGGCGGGTGACCTCCCGCTCAGAGGCGACCACCGGCAGCATGGGCACGCCGGCCTTGCGGTAGTCCTCCTTGTACTTCATGGCAAGCGCCCAGGTGTGTGGCGGGGTCCAGAAGAAGATGATGAGGAAGAGCACGATGGCCTGCCACCAGCGGTCCGGCTGGCTGGGATCAGCGTTGTCGCGGATGACGGCCCAGCCCACCATGGCGGGCATGCAGCCGGCGAGGCCACCCCACACGATGTTCTGCGAGTTCCGCATCTTGAGGAACTTGGTGTAGACCACCACGTAGAAGAAGTTGGTGAGCAGCACGAAGAACGCGGCCAGCCAGGACTTGGCCAGCACGCCCAGCCAGAACACGGACAGCGCCAGCATGATGGTGGCGAAGATGGCCGCGTTGCGGCGCGAGATGGTGGCCCGCACGAGCGGGCGCGCACGGGTGCGCTGCATCTTCTGGTCGATCTCATAGTCGACCACGTTGTTGTAGGTGTGAGCAGCCGCAGCGCCCATCCAGCCACCAAAGATGGTGGAGATGATGAGCCAGAAGTTGCCCGACACCGCCTCGAAGCCTCGCTCTGCTTGGAGCATGGCCGGGATTGCAGCAACGAGGAGGAGCTCAATGATCCTCGGCTTCGTTAGCGCAAAGTAGGCCTTGATGGTCTCCAAGGAAATGCCCTCCAATATCCGGCGCGACACGTTTTCACTGTTTCTTGCTCGGTTTAGGCCCTCGAGCGCGGGGCTTTATTACAGGCGCCTTGTACTTGTCGTTGCCGCTCACGCGAAAGTTCCCGGGGAAATTCATTATGCACATTCACAGTCGGGAGATGTGCCGGGTACATCCGGTGAGAGCACACGACGCTAACCATGCCAGCCTACCGGTTCGGTGCCAGTTTCAATAATCCGAGAAATTGGCCCGACTTTGCCCGAACTTTGCTCCGGCTTTGCGCCGCCGCCCATTCAAAAACCTCTAGACTGAGGAGAGTCTATGTACATAACCGCTAAGCGAAATGAGGCTTTTCATCGTGTCACAAGATAAGTTGTCGCCGGAACTGCAGGCCATGGTCCAGCGCCGCTACCCGGAGGACTGGAGTGACCTCGATACCCGCGCCGTGGACACCATTCGTGTGCTGGCTGCCGACGCCGTCCAGAACTGCGGCTCCGGCCACCCGGGTACTGCGATGTCACTCGCCCCGCTGGCGTACACCCTGTACCAGCGCGTCATCAACCACGACCCGAGCGACGTCAGCTGGGCTGGCCGCGACCGCTTCGTGCTCTCCGTGGGCCACTCCTCGCTGACCCAGTACATCCAGCTCTTCCTCGGCGGCTTCGGCCTCGAGATGGAGGATCTCAAGGCGCTGCGCACCTGGGGCTCCAAGACCCCGGGCCACCCGGAGGTGCACCACACTGACGGCGTGGAGATCACCACCGGCCCACTGGGCCAGGGCTTGGCCTCCTCCGTGGGCATGGCCATGGCCGCCCGCAAGGAGCGCGGCCTCTTCGATCCCGAGGCCGCTGCCGGCGAGTCCCCCTTCGATCACTTCGTCTACGTCATCGCCTCCGACGGCGACCTGCAAGAGGGCGTCACCGCCGAGGCCTCCTCCCTGGCTGGAACCCAGAAGCTGGGCAACCTCATCGTCTTTTGGGATGACAACCGCATCTCCATCGAGGACGACACCAACATCGCCTTCAACGAGGACGTCGTGGCCCGCTACGAGGCCTACGGCTGGCACGTCCAGACCGTCGAGTCCGGCGAGGACGTCGTGGCCATCGAGGAGGCCGCCGCTGCCGCCCGCGCCGTCACCGACCGCCCCTCCTTCATCCGTGTCAAGACCGTCATCGGCTACCCCGCACCGAACAAGATGAACACCGGCGGCGTGCACGGTGCCGCACTGGGTGAAGAGGAGGTCGCCGCCACCAAGGAGGTGCTCGGCTTCGACCCGCAGCAGCACTTCTACATCGACGAGGACGTCCTGGCTCACACCCGCCAGCTGCGCGAGCGCGGTGCCGCCAAGCACGCCCAGTGGCAGGAAAAGTTCGACGCCTGGGCTCAGGCGAACCCCGAGGCCAAGGCCCTCTTCGATCGCATGCAGGCCCGCGAGCTGCCGGCTGACTTCGCCGCCGAGCTGCCCACCTGGGAGGCCGGCGAGTCCCTGGCCACCCGCAAGGCCTCCGAGGCCACTATCCAGGCCCTAGCGAAGTCCCTGCCGGAGATGTGGGGCGGCTCCGCCGACCTGGCCGGGTCCAACAACACCGTGATCAAGGGCGCTGATTCCTTCGGCCCGGAGTCCATTACCACCGATACTTGGACTACCCAGCCCTACGGCCGCAACCTGCACTTCGGCATCCGTGAGCACGCCATGTCCGCCATCATGAACGGCATCGCGCTGCACGGTAACACCCGCGTGTACGGCGGCACCTTCCTTATCTTCTCCGAGTACCAGTACCCCGCCGTGCGCCTGGGTGCTCTCATGTCCACTGACACCTACTACGTCTGGACCCACGATTCCATCGGCTTGGGCGAGGACGGCCCCACCCACCAACCCGTGGAGACCCTGGCCGCGCTGCGCGCCATCCCGAATCTCTCGGTGATTCGCCCGGCCGATGCCAACGAGACCGCCCAGGCCTGGGCCGCGGCCATGGAGTACAAGGCCGCCCCGAAGGGCCTGGCCCTGTCCCGCCAGAACCTGCCCGTGCTCGAGGGCACCAAGGAAAAGGCCGCCGAGGGCGTGCGCCGCGGCGCCTACACCCTGGTGGAGTCCTCCGCCGAGACCCCAGACGTTATCCTGCTGGCCACCGGCTCTGAGGTGCAGCTGGCCGTCGAGGCCGCTAAGCAGCTCGAGGCCGAGGGCACCGCGACCCGCGTGGTCTCCGCCCCCTGCCTCGAGTGGTTCGACGAGCAAGACGAGGACTACCGCGAGTCCGTCCTGCCCCGCGAGGTCCGCGCCCGCGTGTCCGTCGAGGCAGCCCTGGCCATGCCGTGGCACAAGTACACCGGTTCCTTTGGCCGCAACGTTTCCCTGGAGCACTTCGGCGCCTCTGCCCCGGCCGGCGAGCTCTTTGAGAAGTTCGGCCTCACCGCCGAGGCCGTCGTGGCCGCCGCCAAGGAGTCCCTGGCTGAGGCCGCCAAGTAGCGCCCACGATTCAATTGCTCAACCCGATTTACTCCATGTGAGAAATCCGATTCACTCAACGTGAGAAAGGACCGCGCAGTGACCTACATCGACGATCTCGCAGCGCTGGGTACCTCTACCTGGCTCGATGATCTCTCCCGCGATCGCCTCGACTCCGGCAACCTGGAGTCCATCATCTCTTCCAAGTCCATCGTGGGTGTCACCACCAACCCGGCCATCTTCGCCGCGGCCATGTCCCAGGGCAGCGCCTACGACTCCGACATTGCCACCCTCAAGGAACAGGGCGCCAGCGCCGATAAGGCTGTCTACGCCCTCGCCGTGGACGACGTGCGCCGCGCCTGTGATCTCTTCGCCGACATCTACAAGTCCACCGGCGGTGTGGACGGCCGCGTCTCCATCGAGGTGGACCCGCGCATTTCCGACGACGCTGCAGCCACCATCGCCCAGGCCCGCGAGCTGTGGGCCACGGTGGACCGTCCCAACCTCATGATCAAGATCCCGGCAACGGACGGCTCTCTGCCCGCCATTAGCGACGCCCTCGCGGAAGGAATTTCCGTCAACGTCACCCTGATCTTCTCCGTCGAGCGCTACAAGCAGGTCATCGACGCCTTCGTCGAGGGCATCACCCGCGCGGCGCAGGCGGGCAAGGATGTCTCCGCCATTCACTCGGTGGCCTCCTTCTTCGTCTCCCGCCTCGACACCGAGGTGGACAAGCGCCTGGAGGCCATCGGCACCGAGGAGGCTTTGGCTCTGCGCGGCAAGGCCGGGGTGGCCAACGCCCAGCTGGCCTACGCTCTTTTCACCTCTGAGCTGGCCGCCAACTCCGAGCTGCCGGAGGGCACCAACCTGCAGCGCCCGCTGTGGGCCTCGACGGGCGTGAAGAACCCGGAGTACCCTGCCACCCTCTACGTCTCCGAGCTGGCCGGCCCTAACACGGTCAACACGATGCCGGAAAAGACCCTGGACGCCGTTCTCGAGCAGGGTAACCTGCACGGCGATACGCTCAGCGGCTCCGCCGCGCAGGCCCAGCAGGTCATGGACGAGATCGCGGCGGTGGGCATCGACTTCGCCGACGTGTTCGCGGTGCTGGAGAAGGAGGGCGTCGACAAGTTCGTCGCCGCCTGGGAGGAGCTGCTGGAGTCCATGGGCTCCCGCCTCGCCTAAAGGTCTCCGCACAGGTTGTTCACTTCCGAGCATCCTTCCTTGCGTCCCATGCGGCGCCCCATGCGCCCCTCCGAGTAACCGCGGAGGGGCGCATGTCGCTAGAATGAGCGGCTGGACAATCTGAACATGGGAAAGGACACGTCGTGAGCGATTCGAGCGTTTGGCACAACCCGCTGCGCAACGCCAAGGACAAGCGCCTCCCGCGCATCGCTGGGCCTTCCGGAATGGTCATCTTTGGCGTCACCGGCGATCTCGCGCGCAAGAAGCTGCTTCCGGCCATCTACGATCTGGCCAACCGCGGCCTTCTGCCCGCCGGCTTTACGCTCGTTGGCTACGGCCGCCGTGACTGGGATAAGCAGGCCTTCTGCGACTACGTCAAGGAGGCCGTCCAGGCCGGGGCCCGCACGCGCTTTAACGACGCCGTCTGGGAGCACCTCTCCAAGGGCATCGAGTTCGTTCGCGGCTCCTTCGACGACGAGGGCTTCGACGGCCTCTCCGCCCGCCTAGAGGAGCTCGACGCAGCCCGCGGCACCGGCGGAAACTGGGCCTTCTACCTCTCGGTGCCGCCGGAGTTCTTCTCCTCCATCTGCCACCAGCTCGAGCGCGTGGGCATGGCGGACAGCGCCGAGGATGCCTGGCGCCGCGTGATCATCGAGAAGCCCTTCGGCCACGATCAAGCCTCCGCCCGCGAGCTCAACAGCATCGTCAACGCCGTCTTCCCGGAGTCCGATGTCTTCCGCATCGACCACTATCTGGGCAAGGAGACGGTGCAAAACATCATGGCACTGCGCTTTGCCAACCAGATCTTCGAGCCGATGTGGAACTCCCACTACATCGACCACGTGCAGATCACCATGGCGGAGGATATCGGACTGGGCGGGCGCGCTGGCTACTACGATGGCATCGGCGCGGCCCGCGACGTCATCCAGAACCACTTGCTGCAGCTGCTCGCGCTGGTGGCCATGGAGGAACCCTCCTCCTTCGAGCCCGCCGCGCTGCAGGCGGAGAAGATCAAGGTGCTGCGCGCCACCCACCCGGTCCACCCGCTCAACAAGACCACCGCCCGCGGCCAGTACTCCAGTGGCTGGCAGGGATCAGAGTGGGTCAAGGGCCTGCGTGAGGAGGAAGGCTTTGATCCCAACTCCAACACCGAGACCTACGCGGCCTGCACCCTGGAGGTCAACTCGCGCCGCTGGGCGGGCGTTCCCTTCTATCTGCGCACCGGCAAGCGCCTAGGCCGCCGCGTCACGGAGATCGCCCTGGTGTTCAAGCCCGCGCCGCACCAGCCCTTCGACAACGATCAGGCCGCGGCCCTGGGCCAGAACGCGGTGGTCATCCGCGTCCAGCCGGATGAAGGCGTGACCATGCGCTTCGGCTCCAAGGTGCCCGGCTCCACCATGGAGGTCCGCGACGTCAATATGGACTTCGCCTACGCCGAGGCCTTCACCGAGGAGTCCCCGGAGGCCTACGAGCGCCTCATCCTCGACGCCCTGCTGGACGAGTCCTCCCTCTTCCCCACCAACGAAGAAGTGGAGCTGTCCTGGTCCATCCTCGATCCCATCATCGAGTACTGGGCCAGCGCCGGCCAGCCGGAGCAATACCCCGCCGGAACCTGGGGCCCAGAATCTGCCAACACCATGCTGCGCCGCCGGGGCCACGCCTGGCGCCGGCCGTAGGAGGAACACCGCATGATCATCCCTTTGCCTGATACCACCACGCGCAAGATTGCTAAGAAGCTGGTGGAGATGCAGGAGCACTACACCCTGACCACCGGCCGCGTGCTCACGCTCATCGTCGTGGCCTATAAGGAGGACAACCTCGAGTCCATCCTCAGCTCGGTGCGCGACGCCTCCCACGAGCACCCCTCGCGCGTGCTGCTCGTTGTCTCCGGCGACGAGACCGCGCCCACCTCCCTCGACGCCGAGCTGCGCGTGGGCGGCGAGGCCGGCGCCTCGGAGATCGTCGTCATGCAGCTCCACGGCGCCCTAGCCGACCAAGCGGAAGCCGTAGTCACCCCGCTGCTGCTTCCGGATACCCCGCTGGTAGCGTGGTGGCCCACCGCTGGGCCTGAGTCCCCCGCCGCGGATCCCATCGGCGCGCTGGCGCAGCGCCGCATCACCAACGTGGCTTATGGTACGGGCGCGAACCAATTCGATCTGCGCCTGCTCTCCCAGGGCTACACCCCGGGGGATTCCGACATGTCCTGGGGCGCCATCACCCTGTGGCGCGGCATCGTCGCCTCCGCCCTGGACCGCCACCCGCACGAGGAGGTCACCTCTGTGGAGCTGCTCGGAGCCTCTTGCCACCCGGCGGTGGACTTCGCAGCGGGCTGGCTTGCCGACGCCCTCTCCGTACCCGTCTCCCGCTCCTCTGACGGCCCCCGCGAGGGCGAGCGCTCCAACCTTTTCCCTATCACCCGCCTGCGCTTCAACCGCCCCACCGCCCCCGTTGAGGTGGAGGTCGTGGATTCCAGCACCGTGCGGGTGAGCATGCCGGGCGCGCCGGAATCTCTGGTCAACCTCACCGTTCGCTCCCAGGCCGAGGTCCTCTCCGAGGAGCTGCGCCACCTCGACGCCGACAAGACATACGCCCACGCTCTGCGCGCCCTGGCGCGCGTGGACTACAGTTAATCAAATCATCCTGTTTCTACCCGCGAAGGACTTCTGCACACCATGGTTACTCTTCACCGCGTCAGCGATGTAGATGAGCTCATATCCGCCGCCGCCCTACAATTCATTGATACCGTTACCGCTATTCAGGCCCCGGGCGGCGGCCTGCATGGTGACGGTGTTGCCCGCATCGTTCTTACCGGCGGCGGCGCGGGTATCGGAGTCCTTCGTGAGCTGGCCCGCCTGGACCAGGCCGCGCGCGAGCAGGGTCCGGATTTCCCAGCGCTGGCCATCGACTGGACCCGTGTGCACGTTTTCTTTGGCGATGAGCGCAACGTACCGGTGTCTGACCCCGAGTCCAACGAGGGGCAGGCTCGCCACGCGCTGCTGGGCCCGGTGGGCGTTCCGGAGCAGCACATTCACGGCTACGATCTCGGCGCTGTGTCCATGGAGCACGCCGCGATGGCCTACAGCGGCGAGATCCAGGACTTCGCCCCCAAGGGCTTTGATCTTCACCTGCTGGGCATGGGCGGCGAGGGCCACATCAACTCGCTTTTCCCCCACACCCCGGCCGTGCTGGAGACAGAGGAGCTCGTCGTCGCCGTCGATGACTCTCCGAAGCCCCCGGCCGAGCGCGTCTCGCTGACCCTGCCGGCCGTGAACCGTTCGCAGCGTGTGTGGTTCCTCGTGGCCGGCGAGGAAAAGGCCGAGGCCGCTGCGCACCTCGTGGCCGGCTCCCCCGCCGTGGAGTGGCCCGCCGCCGGCGCGCACGGCGCTGAGGAGACCATCCTTTTCCTGGCTGAGGACGCCGCCAGCGAACTGCCCAGCTAGGTGGCCCCTCGAACGAAGCGTAGCGAAACGAAGCCGCGCCCCGCGTCCACATGGACGTCCGGGGCGCGGCTTCCTTTCTGGCGCTAGCGCGCTTCCTAGGCCGCGAAGGCCTGGATGAGGTTGAGCGCCACGATGCAGGCCAGCCAGATGATCACCATGACGATGGTGTAGCGGTCCAGGTTCTTCTCCACCACGGTCGAACCAGAGAGATTGGACTGGACGCCGCCGCCGAAGAGGCTGGACAGGCCGCCGCCCTTGCCCTTGTGCAGAAGCACGAAGATGGACATCAAGAGGGCAGAAATCACCAGGATGATTTGCAGTGCCAAAACCATGAATTAATTCCTTGTTCGATCTCGTTCGATGCAGAGCATGCGGTAGTTGGCATCTTTCACCAACGGTACGTATTTAGCTCTTGACCATGCTACACCATACGGCGAGACGCACTGGCGTGCGCCCCGCTGTTGCGGCGTGATGAGTCAGCGCGCGTGCTAGGCCACCGTGGAGGCGTTAGCCACCAGCTTGGCAAAGTCCTCGCCCACCAGCGACGCGCCGCCAACGAGGCCGCCGTCCACGTCCGGCTTCTCCACGATCTCAGCAACGGAATCGATCTTCACCGAGCCGCCGTACAGGATGCGGATGGACTCTGCTACCTCGTCGCCAGCCAGCTCGCGCACGAGGGCGCGAATGGCAGCGCAGACTTCCTGGGCGTCGTCAGCGGAGGCCACCTTACCGGTGCCGATTGCCCACACGGGCTCGTAGGCGATGACGGTCTTCGAGAGATCCTCGGCGGAGAGGCCAGCCAGGGAGTTGCGGGTTTGGGTCACCACGTAGTCCACGTGGGTGCCCTTCTCGCGGACCTCGAGCGGCTCGCCCACGCAGACGATGGGGCTGATGCCGTTGGCCAGCGCAGCTGCGGCCTTCTCTGCCACGAGCTGATCGGTCTCGCCGTGGTACTCGCGGCGCTCGGAGTGGCCCACGACCGCCCAGCTGCAGCCGAGGGACTTGAGCATCTGGCCGGAGACCTCACCGGTGTAGGCACCCGACTCGTGCTTGGACACATCCTGCGCGCCGTAGGTGAACTTGAGATCGTCGCCGTCGACCAGCGTCTGCACCGTGCGAATGTCGGTGAAGGGGACGATGAACGCGACGTCGACCTTCTCGTAGTAGTCCTTCGGCAGTGCGAAGTCGAACTTCTGCAGGGTGACGATTGCTTCCTTGTGATCGTGGTTCATCTTCCAGTTACCAGCGATCAGCGGGGTACGTGCCATGGGTACGTCCTTTCTGTCCTATATAGAGGGGAAATTTACGCTTCGAGAACCTTGACGCCCGGCAGCTCCTTGCCCTCGAGGTACTCGAGGGAAGCGCCGCCGCCGGTGGAGATGTGGGAGAAACCCTCCTCATCCAGGCCCAGCAGGCGCACGGAGGCAGCGGAATCGCCGCCGCCGACCACGGTGAAGGAGCCGTTGTTGGCGGTGGCATCGATGATGGCCTGCGCCACGCCAGCGGTGCCCTTGGAGAAGGCCTCCATCTCGAACACACCCATCGGGCCGTTCCAGAAGACGGTCTTGGAGGAGGCGATGATCTCGGAGAACTTCTTGACGGACTCCGGTCCGATGTCCAGGGAGAGCCAGCCCTCCGGGATGCCGTCGAGCGCAACGACCTTGTTCTCGGCGTCGGCAGCGAATTCGGTGGCGGCCACGAGATCGACCGGCAGGACGATCTTGTCACCGAAGCGCTTCAAGAGGTCCTTGCAGTTATCGATCTGATCCTCCTGCAGCAGGGACTTTTGGACGTTAAAGCCTTGGGAAGCCAGCAGCGTGTAGCACATGCCGCCGCCGATGATGACCTTGTCTGCCTTGCCTGCCAGGGCCTCGATAACACCCAGCTTGTCGGAGACCTTGGCGCCGCCGAGGACCACAACGTAGGGGTGCTCGGGCTTCTCGGCCACGGCGGCCAGCGTCTCTACTTCCTTCTGCACCAGCGTGCCGGCGTAGGCGGGCAGACGCTTGGCGACGTCGTACACGGAAGCCTGAGCGCGGTGGACCACGCCGAAGCCGTCGGAAACGAAGGCGCCGTTGTCAGCGGCGAGGGCAGCGAGTTCGTCAGCAAAAGCGGCGCGCTCGGCCTCGTCCTTGGAGGTCTCGCGCGGATCGAAGCGCACGTTCTCCAGGAGCATGACGTCGCCCTCGTTGAGGCCGTTGGCGCGCTCGTGGGCGTCCTCACCGGTGACGTCGCCTGCCAGGGCAACGTACTGGCCAAGCGCCTCGGAGAGGGCCTCGGCGACAGGTGCCAGGGAGTACTTGGGGTTGACCTCGCCCTTCGGGCGGCCCAGGTGCGCGGAGAGGATGACCTTAGCGCCGCCCTCGACGAGTGCCTTGATGGTGGGCAGCGACGCGGTGATGCGGCCCGGGTCAGTGATGTTGCCTTCCTCATCCAGCGGGACGTTGAAGTCGGAGCGAACGAGGACGTGGCGGCCTTCGACGCCTTCGGCGAGCAGGTCATTCAAAGTCTTGAAAGCCATGGACATCTCCTTTGTTAAGAAAATCTAGGGCTAGAAAATTATGGTCAGGGCGTGCTAGCGCACAATCTGTTTGGGCACAATGCCTGTTGGGGCACAGTGTGGCGGAGCACCGCGCGCAGCCTACAAAAAGAATACCGGCCCCACGCCGCCCCGTGGGGCTGTGGCGTGTGGGCCGGAACACTTAAACGCTGTGCATCACGATGCGCGCGAGTTTAGAGCTTGGAGGCGACCAGTAGGGTGGTGCGGACGAGCTGGTTGGTGTAGCCCCACTCGTTGTCGTACCAACCCAGGACCTTGACCAGGTTGCCGTTGGAGACCTTGGTCATGCCGGCGTCGAAGATGCAGCCGTGCGGGTCGGTGATGATGTCGGTGGAGACGATCGGGTCCTCGGTGTAGGCGAGGGTGTCACCAAACTCGCCGGTGGCGGCTTCCTTGATGGCGGCGTTGATCTCCTCAACGGTGACGTCGCGGGAAGCAGTGAAGGTCAGGTCGGTGGCGGAACCAGTGATGGTCGGAACGCGCATTGCGTAGCCATCCAGCTTGCCCTCGAGCTCCGGCAGAACCAGGGACACGGCCTTGGCTGCACCGGTGGAGGTCGGAACCATGTTGACGGCAGCGGCGCGGGCGCGGCGCAGATCGCGGTGCGGGGCGTCCTGCAGGCGCTGGTCACCGGTGTAGGCGTGGATGGTGGTCATCAGGCCCTTTTCGATGCCGAACTTCTCGTGCAGCACCTTGGCCATCGGGGCCAGGCAGTTGGTGGTGCAGGAAGCGGCGGAGATGACGTTGTGCTTCTCGGCGTCGTACTCATCGGAGTTCACGCCGTAGACGAAGGTGGCGTCAACGTTCTTGCCCGGGGCAGAGATAATGACCTTCTTGGCGCCGCCCTCGATGTGGGCCTTGGCTGCCTCACCGTCGGTGAAGCGGCCGGTGGACTCGATGACGATGTCGACATCGTGCTTGGACCACGGAAGATTCTTCGGGTCAGCCTCTTCGTAGACGGCGATGCGGTGACCGTTGACGGTGAGGGACTCCTCGTCATAGGTGATTTCGCCGTCAAAGCGGCCGAGGACGGAATCGTACTTGAGCAGGTTGGCCAGGGTGCCGTTATCGGTCAAGTCGTTGACTGCGACGACCTCGAGGTCGGAGTCGCCCTGCGCGACAGCGCGGAAGAAGTTGCGGCCGATGCGGCCAAAGCCGTTGATACCTACGCGAATGGTCATCGATGTTCTCCTTAAAAATCGACTTAAGATTGTGGTCGAATTCCCAACACCGCCGATAGTACCGCCACTTAACACACCTCGCAGCGGGAGAAAATAAAAAGCATTCGGGCGCAAGCACAATATTTCAGACAGGTGTACACTGGTGGACCTTTAGCGCTCCCCGGCCCGCATTGCCGCTGCGTAGACGGCTATAATGCCCGCTTATATTCGTTTCTGTTGGGTTGAGTGGTATTTCTCACGCCCGAGCAGAAAAGCAGAAAAGCGCCGACTTTCACGTCGACGCTGTGCCCGGTCAGTGCCTCACCGGCCTAGTCATTATCGGCCTAATCGTTGTCAAAGAGGGCCTCGGTCACCGACTCGTTGGTGTCCGGGATCTTCAGCTCGGCTGCCCGCTTATCCGCCATGGACAGCAGCCGGCGGATGCGCCCGGCCACGGCGTCCTTGGTCATGGGCGGCTCCGCCAGGCGGCCGAGCTCCTCCAAGGAGGCCTCACGGTGTTGCACGCGCAGGCGGCCGGCATCGGCGAGGTGTTCGGGGACGTCGTCGCCCAAGATAACCATGGCGCGCTCCACGCGGGCCGCAGCGGTGACCGCCGCGCGCGCAGAGCGGCGCAGGTTGGCGTCATCGAAGTTATCCAAGCGCTTGGAGGTATCGTGCGCCTCCCGCTTGACGCGCTTCTTCTCCCAGCTCAGGCGGGTCTCCTGCGCGCCCATGCGGGTGAGCAAAGCCCCGATGGCATCGCCGTCGCGCACCACCACGCGATCCGCGCCGCGGGTCTCCTTGGTTTTGGCCGCGATGCCCAGGCGGCGGGCGCAGCCCACCAGGGCCAGGGCCGCTTCCTGGCAGGGGCAGACGACCTCAAGCGCGGAGGAGCGCCCCGGCTCCGTCAGCGCACCCTGCGCCAGAAAGGCCCCGCGCCAGGCGGCCTCATTATCCGCAATGGAACCGGAGATGACCTGCGGCGGAAGCCCCACCACCGGGTGCCCGGAGCGGGTGATAAGTCCCAGCCTGCGGGTAAGCTCCCGCACGTCGCGGTCAATGCGGATCTGGTAGCGGGATTTCTTGGCGGAGCCAGCCGGGCCCACCACCTGCGGAGTGACCTGGATGCCGTAGAGATCATCGAGTGCTGCCACCAGGCGCTGCGCAGCCTTGTGGTGCTCTAGCTCGACCTCGTAGCTGAGCTGATCACCGTTGATGAGCAGCTGGCCGGCAAAGCGCAGCATGGCGGCGACCTCCGCCGCACGGGAGGACTGCCGGGGAACGGAGACCTCAGTGAGCTCGTCCTTGACCTGATCGGTCAATGAAACAGACATCTCGTGCGTCCCCTTTCAGTGGATTAGCTTGGCTCGATTGGGTGGGCAAGATAAGTTGTGCTCGGTGAGCTGGGCGTTAAACGGTGGTCAGCTTGACGCCGGAAGCAATGCCCGGCGCTTATGCCGGGCACAAGTGGGCTTCATTCTAGCGCGCGGCGGAGTCCTCAACGAACTCGCGGTAGATCTCCGAGAAGACGGCGGAGAGCTTTTCCGGGCAGTGCTTGGTGACCTCCTTGCCCTGAGCATCGCCGCCGGTATGGTTCTCGGAGACGTCCCGGAAGATGGCCGTGGCCCCCAAGGCGGAGGCTGCCCGCTGTACGTAGACGCGCTCGGACTCGTTGGGCAGCGAGGTACTATCCACGATGACCCGGTCAACGCGCAAACCCGGAGCGTGCTGTGCCAAGACGTGCAGGTGACGTTCCGCGGAAAAGCCCTGGGTCTCCCCCGGCTCAGCGGTGAGGTTAAGCACCACCACGCGCAGGGCGTCGGAGGAGGCGATAGCCTCGACGATCTCCGGCACCAGCACGTGCGGGATCACCGAGCTGAACCACGAGCCCGGACCGATGGTGATCATGTCCGCCTGCTCGATGGCCTCGATGGCCCACGGGTTGGCGGCCGGCTGCTCCGGGATGATGCGCACTCGGCGCACCTGGCCCGGGGTGGAGGCCACCGCCACCTGGCCGCGCACGGCGCGCATGATACGGGGGTCGTCGTCAAGCCCGGCCACCTCGGCCTCGATGTCGAGGGGCTGGTTGACCACCGGCAGCACGCGCCCGGCTGACTGCGTCAGGCGCGCCACTGTATCGAGGGCTGCCTGGTAGTCACCGAGGACGTCGGCAAGCCCGGCAATCATGAGGTTGCCCACCGCGTGCCCGGCCATGGCGCCGTTGCCGCGGAAGCGGTGCTGCAGGGTCTGTGCCCACAGGTGTGGATCGGCGTCATCACTGGACAGCGCGGCCAGGGCCATGCGGAGATCCCCCGGCGGGATGATCTCCAGCTCCCGGCGCAGGCGGCCGGAGGAACCGCCGTCATCGGCCACGGTGACAACAGCGGAAATAAAGTCAGTGGCGCTGCGGCGAGCGGCCAAGAGAGTTTGGTACAAACCATGGCCGCCACCCAAGCAGGCCATGCGAGATGGTTGGGTCATAGAACGGACAAAACTTTCCACACAGTGATTTCTACACAGTGATTACCACACAGTGAATCGAAACTATTCAATTGCGTGCACAGCGGGCACAGGTCCCAGCACTAATCGCGGGCGATATCGCGGTGCAGGGTTGCGATCTCCAGATCCTCGCGCTCGCGCAGCCTGCGGGCAACTTCCTCGGTGATGGCCACGGAACGGTGGTGCCCACCGGTACAGCCAATGCCCACGGTGATGAAGTTCTTTCCCTCGTGGCGGTAGCCGGCCAGCATGGAATCGAGCATCTCGATGAAGTGCTCGATGAATTCCTCCGCGGCCGGCTGCGCCAGCACGTAATCGGCGACCGGCTCATCGGTGCCGCGGTAACCGCGCAGCTCCGGCACCCAATAGGGATTGGGCAGAAAGCGCACGTCGAGGGTGAGATCGGTATCTCGCGGCGAGCCGTGCTTGAAGCCGAAGGACTCCAGGGTCACGTGCTGGCGCTCGTGGCTCATCTCGCCGAAGGAGGCCTCGATGGCGCGGCGCAGATCGTGGATGGAGAGGTTCGTGGTGTCGATGATGATGTCCGCGCGATCGCGGATCTCCTGCACCGCCGCGCGCTCGCGCTGGATCCCTGCCTTGAGGGTCTCGCCCTGCTGGAGCGGGTGGGTGCGGCGCACGGAGTCGAAGCGGCGGATGAGTACGTCATCGCGTGCATCGAGGAAGAGCAACGTCGGTGTGATCCCGAGTTCCTTAAGCTCGTCGAGGGTCTCCGTCAACGAGCCTGGGAACATGCGGGAGCGCACGTCGGTCACCGCGGCGACCTTTTCCACCGGGGACTCAGGCTGCATGCACAGCTTGAGGAGGTCCACAATCGCCTTCGGCGGGATGTTGTGGGCGACGTAGTAGCCCTTATCCTCCAGCACCTTGGCCGCGGAGGTCAGGCCGCCCCCGGACATTCCGGTGATGAGGATCGGCGGTGTCGTGAAGATCGTCATGCGCACTAGTCTAGCCACGCGCCAGGTCAGCTGTGCAAGTGCTCAAAGACCGTCTGCGCCAGCTTCGGCCCGAAGCCCTTGACCTCGGCGATCTCCTCCACGCTTGCCTCCTTGAGCTTCTTCACGGAGCCGAAGTGCTTGACCAGATCCGTGCGGCGCTGCGGGCCCAGACCGGGAATGGAATCCAGTGCCGAGGCACGCATGCGCTTGGAGCGCTGCTGGCGGTGATAGGTGATGGCGAAGCGGTGGGCCTCGTCGCGGATTTGCTGCAAAAGGTAGAGCGCCTGGGAGTTACGCGGCAGGATCACTGGCTCGTCGTCGCCCGGCACCCAGATCTCCTCCAGGCGCTTGGCCAGGCCCACCAGGGTCACATCCACGATGCCCAACTCGTCAAAGACCTCCTGTGCCGCGGCCACCTGCGGGGCGCCGCCGTCCACGATGAACAGCTGCGGCGGGTAGGCAAAGCGGCGGCCGGCCTCGGCGGCCTCCTCCACCACGTTCTCATCGGAGAAGGTTGATGACTCCAGCTCCTCGTCCGGCACGGCCAACTTGTCCTCGTTGTGGCGCTTGAAGCGGCGGCGCGTGACCTCCGCGATGGAGCCGACGTCATCGGAGCGACCGTCGCCGGCCGCCTCCTTGATGCGGTAACGGCGGTAATCGGACTTGCGGGGCAGGCCGTCTTCGAAGACCACCAGCGAGGCCACCACGTCCGTGCCCTGGATGTGGGAGATATCGGTGCACTCTATGCGCAAAGGGGCCTGGTCCATGCCGAGGGCCTCCTGGATATCCTGCAGAGCCGCCGAGCGCGCGGTGAGATCGCCCACCCGCTTGAGCTTGTGCTGGCGCAGCTGCTCCTTGGCGTTTTTCTCCACCGTCTCCATGAGTGCGCGCTTATCGCCGCGTTGCGGCACCCGCAGATCGATCTGCGCGCCGCGCAGCTCCTCCAGAAGCTGGCGCACCTCCCCGGCCTCCTCTGGGAGGACCTGGACCAGGATCTCGCGCGGGATCACGCTGCCGCGCTTCTCGGCGGTGTGGGACTCCTGGTCCACGCCGCGGCGTGTGAGGGCGGCATCCTCCGCCGCCTCCTGCTCCTCGCGCTCGGCGGCATCGGAATAGAACTGGATGAGGAAGTTCTCAATGAGTGCGGGCAGCCCCGGATCCGGCTCGCCCTCGGCCACCGGCTCCGCCACGGCCTCATCACCCGAGCGCTCCACCACCCAGCCGCGCTGGCCGCGGATGCGCCCGTCGCGCACGTGGAAGACCTGCACCGCGGCCTCCAGCTGATCCGCGCAGAAGGCGATGAGATCGGCGTCGGTGCCCGCGGGCAGAACCACGGCCTGCTGCTCCATGATCTTGGTAATGGCGCCCAGATCGTCGCGCAGCCGCGCGGCCAGCTCGAACTCGAGGTTCTCGGCGGCCTCCTCCATGCGGCGGGTCAGTTCCCGGCGCACCGGGGCGGTGTTGCCGTTCATGAAGTCCACCAGCTGCGTAACGGTGGCGCGATGTTCCTCCGCGCTCACCCGCCCGATGCACGGGGCATCGCACTTGCCGATGTAGCCCAACAGGCAGGGCCTGCCCAGTCGCTCGTGGCGGTTGAACACGCCTTTGGAACAGGTGCGCATGGGAAAGACTCGGGTGAGCAAGTCAAGGGTCTCGCGCACGGCCCACGCGTGGGAATAGGGGCCGAAATAGCGCACGCCCTTGCGCCGCGGGCCGCGGTAGAAGAACGCGCGCGGGTAGGTCTCCCCCACGGAAACCGCGAGCATGGGGTAAGTCTTGTCATCGCGGTACATGACATTGAAGCGCGGATCGAAGCGCTTGATCCAGGTGTACTCCAGCTGCAGGGCCTCGACCTCGCTGGCCACCACTGTCCACTCTACGGAGGCAGCCGTGAGCACCATCTGCCGGGTACGCGGGTGCAGCTGGGTGATGTCCTGGAAGTAATTGGACAGCCGCGCGCGCAGGTTCTTGGCCTTGCCCACGTAGATGACGCGGCGGTTTTCATCTCGAAACTTATAGACGCCCGGATCCGTGGGAATGCTCCCCGGCGCCGGGCGGTAAGTGGTGGGATCTGCCACGGTTAATCCTGCGGCATGTACTTGGCTTCCAGCTCGCGGAAGCGGCGGACCTTGGCGATGACATCGTCCTTATCCCCGGCCTGCAGCGCCCACACGGGGACGAACTCGAACTCCGGCAGCTCCAGACGGGCCATGCGCTGGCCCTCTGGGAAGGACAGGCCGTAGATGACCTGCCACGGGTAGAAGCGCGAGCCCACAATGTTGCGCACCTCAACACCGTCGGAGTTAGCGCGCAGGCGCGGGCGGGTCAGCGCCAGCCAGGACAGGACGGAGATCACCACGCCCACGCCGGGGAAGGCAAACTTATCAATCTCAGTGACGGTGGCACCGGTGAAGGAGAGGCCCACGGTAAAGCCCATGAACAGGTGGGCTGCCATGACGAGGATGACCCACACGATGGCCACCTTGCGCAGGTAGGGCGACTGAGCCTCGTACTCCCAGGGCTTGGTGGAGGTCTGGGCGAAGGGATCGGCGCTGGTATAGGCCAGTACTTCGGCGTCGCTCAGCTTGCGCTGGGCGGC
This sequence comes from Corynebacterium sp., assembly GCF_030532325.1. GTDB lineage: Bacteria > Actinomycetota > Actinomycetes > Mycobacteriales > Mycobacteriaceae > Corynebacterium. The sequence goes on along the minus strand of NZ_JAUNLS010000003.1, from coordinate 66,693 downwards.
GGCGGGCTGAGTGCCTGCGTCCTTGGCCGGTTGGGTTGATTCACTGGAAGCGTGTGCGTCGCTCATCCTCGTCCTTCTTCTCCGTTCAGCCTTCTCAGGCAGTCTCCATACGGCAGTGCGGTTAGGCTGCGTACGGCAGTGTGATCGGGCAGAAACCAGTGCCCGTTCTATGACTCGTTCAGTCTACGCAAGGTGAGCACGGTTTCTAAAGCCGCGGCCATGGCCTCAGCGCCCTTGTCCTCAGCCGAGCCCTCGAAACCAGAGCGGTCCACCGCTTGGTCGTAGTCGTTGACGGTGAGCACGCCGTTGGCCACCGGGGTGGACTCGTCCAGCGCGATGCGGGTCAGCCCCTGGGTCACGGAGTCGCACACGTAGTCAAAGTGCGGAGTTCCGCCACGCACCACGCAGCCCAGCGCCACCACGGCGTCGTGGGTGCGTGCGGCGGCCTGCACCACCACGGGAAGCTCCAGCGCGCCTACCACGCGCCACTCGCTGATCTCGGCCCCGCACTCGCGGGCGGTGCTCACGGCGCGCTCGTGCAGCTGATCGCAGATCTCGGCGTTCCAGGTGGAAGTCACCACGGCCACGCGGAGACCGCTGGCATCAACCTGGCGGATCTCCGGCAGTCCTTCTTTACTCATTTAGCTGTCCTTCCTCGCGTTATCCCAGGCCTCGACCTGCGGCAGATCGTGGCCCATGCGGTCGCGCTTGGTGCGCAGGTACTCAATGTTATCCGCGTTGGCCGGCACAGCCAGGCGGGTGCGCGCCGAGGTGTCGATGCCGAAGCCCTCCAGGCCCTCGCCCTTGTGCGGGTTATTGGTCAGCAGGTTGACGCTGGCCACCTGGAGATCCCGCAGAATCTGCCCGGCCACGGAATACTCGCGGGCGTCCTCCGGCAGGCCTTGCTCCACGTTGGCGTCGACGGTATCACGTCCGTTGTCCTGCAAGCGGTAGGCCTTGAGCTTGTTGACCAGCCCAATGCCGCGGCCCTCGTGCCCGCGCAGGTAGATGACAATGCCGCGCCCGGCCGCCTGCACCTCCTTGAGGGATTCGTGCAGTTGGGGGCCACAATCGCAGCGGCGGGAGCCAAAGACGTCACCGGTGAGGCACTCCGAGTGCACGCGCACCAGCACGTCCTCGGCGCCGGCGTAGTCCTCTGGGCTGCCGACCACCAAGGCGATGTGCTCCTGCTTGTCGACGTCGTGGGTGTAGCCCACCGCGCTGAACTCGCCGTAGTCGGTAGGCAGCGTGGTCACCACCGAGCGGGTGACCTGCTGCTCGTTGTGGCGGCGCCAGGCGATGAGCTGGTCGATGGAAATCATGCTCAGCCCGTGGGTATCGGCAAAGCGGCGCAGCTCGGCCGAGCGGGCCATGTCGGTGGGATCCTCCTCGGAGACGATCTCGCAGAGCACGCCGGCCGGGCGCAGACCGGCCAGGCGGGCGAGATCCACGGCGGCCTCGGTGTGGCCATCGCGTTCCAGCACGCCGTTGGGGCGCGCGCTGAGCGGAACCACGTGGCCGGGGCGGGTGAAATCCCCCGGCTGGGCGCTGGGATCCGCCAGGTGCCGGATGGTGGCCGCGCGGTTCGCCGCGGAAATGCCCGTGGAGCCATTGGCCAGGTCCACGGTGACGGTGTAGGCGGTGTGGCGCACGTCCTGGTTGACCGCCATCATCGGCGGAAGCGCCAAGCGGGCACAGTCCTCCGGCAACAGCGGCGCACAGATATATCCGGAGGAGTAGCGCACCATAAAGGCCACCAGCTCCGGGGTGGCCAGTTCCGCGGCGAAGATGAGGTCGCCCTCGTTCTCGCGGTCCTCGTTATCAACGACAACTACTGCTTTACCGGCTGCGATATCGGCGATTGCTTGCTCGACGCTATCGAGGGTGATGGAAGTGTATCCGGCGGTCATAGCAACTAACTCTAGCCCGCCGTGTTTTCGCTCACTGCGTTGGGGTTGAGCATCTTCTCCACGTACTTGGCCAGCACGTCCACCTCGATGTTGACCGCGGCGCCGAGCGCCAACCCACCGAAGATGGTGTCACGCAGGGTGGTGGGGATCAGCGAAACCTCGAACCAGGCACCCGCGGCATCCCGGCCCAGCGCGCTGACGGTCAGCGAGGTGCCGCTGACCGCAATGGAGCCTTTCTCCACCACGTAGCGCTCCAGCTCCTCCGGCAGGCTAAAACGCAGCACCTCCCAGTGCTCGGAAGGGGTGCGGGAGACCAGCGCGCCGGTGCCGTCGACGTGGCCTTGCATGATGTGGCCTCCCAGGCGGGTGCTGGGCAGCAGTGCGCGCTCCAGATTCACCGGGTGGCCAACCTCCAGCTCCCCCAGCGCAGAGCGGCAAAGCGATTCCTGCATGACGTCAGCGATGAAGCTGGACTCCCCCAACTCCGCCACGGTCAGGCACACCCCGTTGACCGCGATGGAATCCCCCAGCTGTGTCTCCTCCAGCACCGTCGTAGCCCGAATGCCGAGACGGATAGCGTCCGCCTGCGGCTCGAGAGACTCCACGGCGCCGACTTCCTCAACCAATCCAGTAAACATTTGTTCTGTCTTCCCTTCTCTTTCACTTCCCACTCGTTGAACACGAAAATTGGAGCTCACTATGAGCTCAAAGCCGAGTCTCACGAGCTACTACACGCGAGCGCACGCTCGAGTCGAGACCAAGCCCCAGAGCAAGCACCGTAAAGCAAGCACTGTAGAGCAAGCACGCTAAAGCGAATACTCAATAAGCACGTCCTCGCCCAGCACCCGGGTGGCCTCGCGGTGCAGGCGCGGCGCCCCTGCGAGGGTTGGCGCCACCGCCCGGGTGAGCACGCCGCGGCCCGCGCCGAGAATCACCGCACCCACGTAGGCCTGGATCCAATCCACCACGCCCGCCTCGAGGAAGGAGGTGGCCAGGCCCGCGCCGCCTTCTACCAGCACGTCGCGCGCGCCGCTGGCGTAGAGCTTGTCCAGCGCTTCCTCAATGCTGGCGTAGTGCTCGTATCCCAGCCGCGCCAGGTTGCTCTCTTCGCCTGCGTGCTTGGCTGCGTCCCTCGTGCCAATCACCACCCTGCGCGGCTGGCCTTCGCGCAGGCTGCCATCCGGGTAGCGCGCGGTGAGCGAAGGATTGTCCGCCAGGGCCGTTCCCGTGCCGACGATGATGGCATCGCGCCGGGCGCGATCCTCGTGCACGAACTCCCGGGCCTCCGGCCCGGTGATCCACTGGCTCGTGCCGTCGGGGGCGGCGGTAAAACCGTCGAGGCTCTGCGCAAACTTGAGGGTGACGTGCGGGCGCGAGCGTTCTACCGCGCGCAGCCAGGGGCGCAGTGCGTCCGGAATCCCGGCAGCATCCTCGGGGCTGAGCTTGTTCACCTCAACCCCGGCCTGCCGCAGGGTGTCCGCTCCCCCGGCGGCGTTCGGATTGGGATCGGAATGCAGGTAGAAGACCCGCTCGATGCCCGCCTGGATAAGCGCCTGGGAGCAAGGTCCGGTGCGCCCGGTGTGGTTGCAGGGTTCCAGGGTGACCACCGCCGTGGCGCCGTTAAGCGTCCTGCCGCTTTCGGCGGCCGCACGCAGGGCCATGACCTCCGCGTGCGGGCCGCCGGGAGGCTGGGTGGCGCCCACGCCGATGACCTCCCCCGCGCTATCGAGGATCACCGCGCCCACCGGCGGGTTGGGGCTGGTAGTACCGCGAACCTCCTGCGCCGCCTCCATGGCGCTGCGCAGCGCCGCGAGAATCGTCGCGTCCGGCACAGCGCGGCTACGCGGTGGCAAGGCGTCGCAGCTCATCGACCGCCGCGGCCTTATCGTCCTGGGAGAAGATTGCAGAGCCCGCCACGAAGGCATCGCAGCCGGCCTGTGCGGAGGCCTCGATGGTCTCCGCGGAAATGCCGCCGTCGATCTCGATGAGCGTGCTCAGGCCGCGCTCGTCGATGGCCGCGCGCAGCGCGCGCACCTTCTCCAGCTGCTCGGGCATGAACTTCTGTCCGCCGAAGCCCGGCTCCACGGACATGACGAGCACCAGGTCAAAGTGCTCAAGCTTGTCCAGCCAGGGCTCAATTGGGGTGCCCGGCTTGATGGAGAAGCCAGCCCACACGCCCAAATCGCGGATCGTGCGCGCCAGCGCCAGCGCTGCTTCCTCATCCTCCATGGCCTCGACGTGGAAGATGATGCAGTCGGCGCCCGCCTTGGCGTAGGTCTCCACCCACTTCGCCGGCTCCTCGATCATCAGGTGGACGTCGAGGTGCTGCGAGGTGATGCCATCAACGGTAGCGGTAAGCCCCGGGCCGAAGGAGAGATTGGGCACAAAGTGCCCGTCCATGATGTCAACGTGGATCCAGTCCGCGTTGCTCACGGCTCGCACTTCCTCACCCAAGGTGGCAAAGTCAGCGGCAAGGATGGAGGGAGAAATGATCGGTGCAGACATATGGTTCATCCTAGTCATCACTCGGTGGCGTCGGTGCTACTTTGCTCGCTGCCGGAGGCCTCGGCCTCCAGCGGGCGGCGCAGCACGGCGAAGAACATGGCATCGGTGCCGTGGCGGTGCGGCCACATCTGCACCGACAGTTCCCCTCCCACATTCCCCATGTCCGGGATGAGGCTGCGTCCGTCCAGCTCCTCGACGCCCGTGGCGGCCACCACCGCGTCCACCACCTCGCGGGTCTCGCGCAGATCCGGCGAGCATGTGGAGTAAATTACCACGCCGCCGGGTCGGACCAGGGAGAGCGCGGAGGTGAGCAGTTCCTTTTGCAGTGAGGTGAGCTCGAGGACATCGCTTTCCTTCTTGCGCCAGCGCGCCTCTGGCCGACGACGCAGGGCCCCGAGGCCGGAACAGGGGGCATCAACGAGCACGCGATCGTAGCCCGGCTCCAGGCCCGGGCTGCGCCCATCCGCTACGTGCACAGTCACCGGAAGATCTCGCACGGTCTTCTCAATGAGCGCGGCGCGATGCGGCGAGACCTCCACGGCGTCCACGGTGCTTCCTTCGATGCGCGCGATGGCGCCCATGAGTGCGGCCTTGCCGCCCGGTCCCGCGCAGAGATCGAGCCAGCGTCCGTGGTCTTCTCCTTCCACGGGCGCTTCGGTCACCGCGCGGGCGATGAGCTGCGAGCCTTCGTCCTGGACCGCGGCGAGTCCCTCGCGCACGGGGTCGAGTGCGCCCGGGTCCCCGTGGTCCATGTAGACCGCGTAGGGCGAATACTTTCCTTCCTCAAAGCCAGTGATGAGCGCGAGCTCTTCGGCGGAGATTTCGCCAGGCCGCGCCACGAGGTGCACGATCGGGCGATCGGAATCCGCAGCCAGGGCGGCCTCCAGCTCCTCGCTGCCCACCACGCGGGCAAAGCTCTGCGCAATCCACTCCGGGTGCGCGTGCTTGAAGGCCACGGAGGCGATCTCCCCGCCCGGGGCGAGCTTCTCAAACCACTCTGTGACCGGGGTGCGGGTAATGGTGCGCATGATGCCGTTGGCAAAGCCCTTGGCTTTCTCCTGCCCGCAGGCCTCCACCAGGCGCACCGTGGTGTCCACGGCCGCGTGCGGCTCGACGCGCGTGTAAAGCAGCTGGTAGGTGCCCAGGCGCAGCGCGGTGAGGACCACCGGGGAGATGCCATCGAGCTCGCGGGAGGAGCACGCGGCGATGACCTCGTCGAGCACGCCCTCGGTGCGCAGCGCACCGTAGGTGATCTCCGTGGCGAAGGCGGCGTCGCGGCCCGTTAGCTTCTGCTCGCGCAGGACCTTGGGCAGAATGAGGTTGGCAAAGGCATCATCGCTGGCTACCCGCTCGATGACGTGGAAGGCCACTGCCCGCGGCAGATCCACGCCCGCGCCACGCGCCGCGCGGAAGAAGTCCTGCTCGCCACGCTGGCCCTGACGCCGCTGGGGGCCACGGCCCTGGCCACCGCCACGCTGATTGGCCCGTTGGTTGCCACCGCGCTGATTTCCTCCGCGCCGGCCGCCACCACACTGGCCTTTACGGTCTGCGTTCTTGCGGCCGCCTGCGTCGCGCTTGCCGCCCTGCGGGGTGCGCTCCTGGTCACCGGACTTGCTGCGGGAACGAAATCCGCCGCTCATGAAAAGATCACCTCGCTGTTGTCACCTGCGCCTCTAACCGCTGGCGCGATACCGCGGCCCCAATCTGCTGCGTTCATCATCTTCTTTCCTGGTGGTTGGATGCGGTCGAGGCGCACGGGCAGGCCGGCAGTGCCCACGAACACGGCCTTCTTGGTCACGTGCACCTGGCCCGGTGCAAGCTGCGGAAGTGCTTCAGCAGCGGCAGCATCCAGGAGCGCTACCGGCCCCACCTTGAGGCGAGCGCCGTTCCACGTGGTCCACGCGCCCGGCCCCGGGGTGTGGGCGCGGATGTGGCGGTCAATCGCCTCCGGCTGCGCCTCCCACACAATGCGCGCGTTGTCCGTGGTGATCTTGTGGGCATAGGTGGCCTCGCCCTCCTGCGGCCGGGGCTGGACGCTGCCGTCTTCGAGACCGTCCATGGTCTCCACCAGCAGGTCACCGCCGGCGTACGCCAGGCGGGTCAGCAGGTCATCTGCGGTATCGGTGGGACGGATCTCCTCCTCCATCACCTTGAGGATCTCACCAGTATCCAGCCCCTCATCGATACGGAAGGTAGTAGCGCCCGTATGCTCCTGGCCTGCTGCGATGGCGGCCTGCACTGGGGCGGCACCACGCCACTGCGGCAAAAGGGAGAAGTGCAAGTTCACCCAGCCGTGCGGGGCGGCATCGAGCAGATCTGGGGTGATGAGGTTGCCGTAGGCCACCACCGGGATGGCCTCAGGCGCCAGCTCTCGCAGTCGAGCACGCAGCGCTTCGCCGTCCTCGGTGCCCGGCTTCAGCGTGCTGGGGGTGAGCACCTCGATTCCGTGGCGCTGCGCCAGCTCTTTGACGGGGCTGGGGTGCAGGCTGCGGCCGCGGCCCTTGCGGGCGTCCGGCCGGGTAAGCACCGCGACAACCTCATGGGTGGATTCGATGAGTTTTTCCAAAGCAACCACCGCGGGTTCCGGGGTGCCGGCGAAGATGATGCGCACTGTCTCAAGCTCCTTCGATGGGCAGTGAAGTTTGGTGAAGTTCGGGGAAGTTCGGGGAAGAAAGGTGACGAAGACGGACTAGGCGTTGAACCACTCGGAGTTGCGGATGGTACGCATGGCTTCCTTGCGCAGCTCCGGGGCGAGCTTGTCCAAGAATAGAACACCGTCAAGGTGATCCGTCTCGTGCTGAATACAGCGGGCCATGAGCCCCGAGGCCACCATGGAGATCTCGCGCCCGTAGACATCGCGGCCGCTGACTTTGACGGTACTAAAGCGCTCGGTTTCCGCGGAAACATCCGGGATGGACAGGCATCCTTCTCCGCCGAGCTGGGTCTGCTCCCCCAGCGGCGCCCACACGGGATTGATGATCGCCCCGCGCAGGCCTGTCTGATAGTGCGAGCAATCGTAGACAAAAATCCGCTTGGTCAAGCCGATCTGGTTGGCGGCAAGGCCCACGCCGCCAGCAGCGTCCATGGTCTCCAGCATGTCCTGCGCCAGTACTTCCAGTGAGCCATCGAATTCGGTGATCTCCGTAGCGCGAGTATTCAGTACTGGGTCTCCGTAGAGCCGGATGTCCCGGATGGTCATGGTGCTGCCTTTCTCTTCCGCTCGGTGACAGGCCTGGGCTATGTCTCGCTCGCTGGGTTGTCTACCTGTGGTCATTCCCAGCGTGCCGCGCGGCTTCCCGTGTACAAGGCCCCGCGCAGGCCAACGTATCGACAATAGTTGAGCGTACTGAGTACAGGCCACAGTGGTCTAGCCAATGTTGATCGGGTTGACTGCAATGCGCATGGGCAGCTCGTCTTTCTGCGCACCGCGCAGGGCGTTAGCCGCGCGCAAGGCGCTGCCGAGCTGCGAGCGTGGACCCAGAGGCGTGCGCACGAGTACGCGCTGCGGCGGACCAAAACGCTCCTGATCATAATCGCCCGGCAGGCTCACCCCCGCAGGAAGCGGCACTGGGCCCAGGATCTCGGCGTGCTCGGGAAGCTCCGCTAGCTCCAAGAAGTGATCCACCGCGGCATCAGGTCCGTCGATGGCCGCCAAGTGCACCGCCGGCGGGAAGCGCACCTCACGACGCCCGCGCAACTCCTCCGCGGCAGCCCCCACCACGTCCCAGCGGCAGAAGTGCTGCACCACGGGAAGCTCCTCGTCAGCGGCCACCACCACCTCGCCGCCGTGCAGGCCGGAGGTGACCAAAGTGGCGGCCTGAGTCCACTTGGCCAGGGTGTCCTCCGTGGCCCGCAGATCCTGGCGCCCGAGCAACGCGGTGGCGTCGAGAAGCAGCGCAGCCCCGTAGTGGCCACCCTTCTCCACGCGCGGCTCCGCGCCCGGGGTAGCCACCACCACGCTGGCCTTCGCCGCGACCTCGTCGATGACCTTGTTACCCCCGGAAACAATCACCCGGGTGCTGGGAAAGCTGCGGCCAAGCTCCTCCGCGGTGCGCTCAGAGCCCAAGACCACGGCGCGCAGGCGGGGCGAGCCGCACTCCCCGCAGCGGTACTGGACATCAACTCGCCCACACCAGCGGCAGGTGGGAAGCTGCGCCGGGGCGTTGCCCTCGGCAGGAGGCAGACCTAAGGGGCCGTTGCAGTGGCGGCAGCGCGCCGGAGAAAAGCAGCTGCCGCAGGCCAAGACCGGCGCGTAGCCCTTGCGCGGAACCTGCACCAGCACGGGCTCGTCGCGCTGTAAGGCGCGCGTTGCCGCCTGGTAGGCGGGGCCGGAGAGAGTGGTCGTGCCGCCCTGCATGTTGCGCGCCACGCTCACGCCGTAGGTGCCCACCGCGGTGATTAACGGGCAGCGCTTCTCCAGGGTGCTGGGGCTGGCCACCAGATCGTGCGCCCAGCCGGACTCCACCAGCAGCTGGACCTCAGCGGTGCGGGAGTGGCCGGCCAGGATGAGGCTGCAGCCCTCCTGCGAGGAGCGCGTGGTGAGCACCTCCCTGGCGTGCACGTAGGGCTTGAGGTTATCCACCAGGTTGTCGTCGCCGTCGTTGAGGATCACTGCCAGCTGCAGGTTGTGCACCGGGGCGAAAGCGGCTGAACGCGTGCCAATGACAATGCGCCCCTGGCCAGTCAACACCGAAAGGAAGCGGCGGTAGCGCGCCTGCGGCCCCGTGCTATTGGCCAGCACGGTGATCTGCTTGGCGGAGACCAGCTGCCGCAACGCCGCTTCCAGCGTGGACAGTTCGCGGTGATCAGGCACCACCATGAGCACGCCGCCGCCCTCGCGGGCGACCTTCACGGCCAGCGCAGCCAAGGCCTCAGCCCATCTGTCCCCCGGCGCAATCTGCCACGCCGCGCGCGCGAGCCGCCCCTCCAGGATGGAGTCCACGAAGGACTCGCCATACTGGTAAGCCGACCACCCCGAAAGATCCGGCTCGGTAGCCTCCCCCAGTTCCTCCCAGGGGGTGCTGAGGTCCGACTCCTCCGCCTGGGCGTGGCGCGGCGGGATGGCGCTGCGGATGATGTCGGAGCGCACTCCCCCGTAGCGCGCGGCCAAGGACTCCACCAAACGCGACATCGCCGGGGTGTAGACCGCATAGGGGGAAATGACGCGTTCGACGTAGCGCAGGTTGCCGCCGTACTCGGACTCGCTGAGGCGATTGAGTACGAGGGCGTCGACAAGCCTGCCGTTGAAGCGAATGCGCACGCGCACGCCGGGCTGGGCGGCCTCGGAGTCGGCCTCGTCCACGAGGTAGTCGAAGCCGCGGTCCAGGTGTGCCACCCCCAGCAAAGGCAACACCCGCGCGACCGGTCTGTGGGCGGCGGGTGTTTTCTTAGGCATGGGCCCAGATTCTACAGCCCCGCCGCCGCGCGTAGTGCCTCGGCGCGATCCGTGCGCTCCCAGGGCAGGTCAACGTCGGTGCGGCCGAAGTGGCCGTAGGCCGCGGTCTGGCGGTAGATCGGGCGGCGCAGGTCCAGCTCGCGGATGATGGCGGCCGGGCGCAGGTCGAAGACCTCGTTGACGGCGGCCTGGATGTGGGCGTCGGTAAGCCCATGCTTGGCCGTGCCGAAGGTCTCCACGTACAGGCCCACCGGCTTGGCGCGGCCGATGGCGTAGGCCACCTGGACCTCGGCGCGGTGCGCGAGATCGGCCGCCACGATGTTCTTGGCCACCCAGCGCATGGCGTAGGCGGCGGAACGATCCACCTTGCTCGGGTCCTTGCCGGAGAAGGCGCCGCCGCCGTGGCGGGCCATGCCGCCGTAGGTATCGACGATAATCTTGCGGCCGGTCAGGCCGGCATCACCCATGGGCCCGCCCAAAATGAAGGAGCCGGAGGGGTTGATGAGCAGCTGGGTGTCCTCGGTGTAGTACTTCCCCAGGTCGGCGTCCTTGATGACCCACTCCACCACGTGCTCGCGCAGCTGCTCGGCCAGCCACTCCTGGGTGATCTCCGGGGAGTGCTGGGTGGAGATGACAATGGTGTCCAGGTGGGTGGGGTTATTGTCTGCGTCGTAGGCATAGGTCACCTGGGTCTTGCCGTCCGGGCGCAGGTTAGGCACGAGACCCTCCTTGCGCACCTGGGTGAGGCGGCGGGAAAGGTGGTGCGCGGTAGAGATGGGCAGCGGCATGAACTCCGGGGTCTCCGCGGTGGCGTAGCCGAACATCAGGCCCTGGTCACCCGCGCCGTACTGATCATCGTCCTCGAAGGTGCCGGACCGGACTTCGCTGGAGTTATCCACGCCGGCACCGATCTCCTCGGACTGCTCGCCGATGGCCACGTTGACGCCGCAGGTATGGCCGTCGAATCCCACATCGGAGGAGGTGAAACCGATGTCCACCAGGGTCTTGCGCACGAGCTGCGGAATCTCGACGTAGCCGGTGGTGCGCACCTCGCCCACCACGTGGACCTGCCCGGTGGTCACCAATGTCTCCACCGCGACGTGCGCGTCAGGGTCCGTCTCCAGCAGGGCGTCCAGGATGGTATCGGAGATGGCATCGCAGATCTTGTCCGGGTGGCCTTCGGTCACGGATTCACTGGTGAATAGGCGCGTTGCCTGGGCAGCTTGTTCAGTCACTTTCAAACCTTCTTCTCGTTCCAATTATCCGCTCAGTCGCGGTGCGCGGCGCGTGCGCGCGGCCTCAAGCTCTGTCGAATACGACAACAGTGTAGACCAAGCGGTCTATAGCTGCAATCTGACCTGTCTAATTTCCCTACTTGGCAGCCAGAAGGGGATCCACCGCAGAGAGGATTTGCGCGGCCACCGCCTGCTTGGAACCGGACTCCACCACCTGCGGCTGCTCGCCGCGGCGCAGAATCCACCCCTCGTTGCTGCGCTGGCCAAAGACCTTCCCCTCCCCGACCTCGTTGGCCATGAGGACGTCGCAGCCCTTGCGGGCAAACTTCTCCGTGGCGTACTCCAGCGCGCTGTGCTCGGCGTCCCCGGTCTCCGCGGCAAAACCCACGATGACTGCCTGCACGTTGATCTCGCCGGCATCGCGCTTGCGCACTAGGCCCGCCAGGATATCCGGGTTCTCCACCAGCTCCACCCGCGAAAGCTCCTCGTCAGCGCTGCCCTTCTTTAACTTGGACTCTGCCACCTTGGCTGGGCGGTAATCAGAGACGGCCGCCGCCATGATCACGACGTCGGCGTCGCGCGCGGCCTCCTCCATGGCCTGCTGCATCTGCGCGGTGGAACGCACCCGCACCACCTGCGCCCCACAGGGGGTGGGAAGCTCGTCGGTGCTGCCGGCCACCACGGTGACCTCGGCGCCGCGCTGGGCGGCCACCTCCGCGAGGGCAAAGCCCTGGCGCCCCGAGGAGCGGTTACCAATGAAGCGCACCGGATCGAGGTTCTCCTGCGTGCCGCCGGCGGAGACCACCACCTTCCTGCCCTGCCAATCACACGGCACGGCGTGGCCCTCGAGGATGGTGCGGGCAAAAGCGGCGATCTGCTCCGGATCCGGCAGCCGGCCCGCACCCGTGTCCCGGCCGGTGAGTCGCCCGTGGGCCGGCTGCATGACGTGGATGCCGCGGCGACGCAGCGTGGCCACGTTCTCCTGGGTGGCGGGGTTGAGCCACATCTCGGTGTGCATGGCAGGGGCCACGATCACCGGGCAGGTGGCCACGAGCACCGTGGCGGTGAGAAGATCATCGGCCCGCCCGGCCGCCAGGCGCGCGAGGAGATCCGCCGTGGCCGGCGCGATGACGATGGCGTCGGCCTGCTGACCGATGGTGACGTGCTGCACCTCGTCCACGGCATCAAAGACCGTAATGGAGACCGGATTTCCGGAGAGCGCCTCAAAGGTGGCAGCGCCCACGAAGTTCAGCGCGCTGGGAGTAGGCACCACGCGGACGCTATCGCCGGCTTCGGTGAACTCACGGATGAGGTGGCAGGCCTTGTAGGCGGCAATACCGCCGGCCACGCCCACCACGATGTTGCGGGAGGAGCTACGTTCTTCAATCACTCGCCCGATGTTACCTCAGGTACAGCAAACGCCCGCCCCGGCCGGGGTGGCGGGGCGGGCGTGGGGCTCACTAGCGCTAGCTAGGGTCTTACTTGCCTTCCTCGTGGTCGAGGAGGCCGGCCTCAATTTCGCGCAGGGCGATGGACAGCGGCTTCTCGCCGGGCTCTGGGGTCACCAGCGGGCCGACAAACTCGAAGACGCCCTCGTCCTGCTCCTGGTAGTAGCTGTTGATCTGACGCGCGCGCTTGGCGGCGAAGATCACCAACGCATACTTGGAAGAGACCTTATCCAGCAGAGTGTCAATGGCCGGGGCGGTAATGCCGATCGGCGGATCAAAGACTGGCTCTGGCTTTGCAGTCTCGTTGTTAGCAGGGGTGGTCACGTCGGTCACATGCACCTTTACTTCGTGGTTGATGGTTGGGCGGTCGATGATGCGAAAATCATCCTATCCACGCAGGATAGCACTAATAGCTGCCACGGCGTCATCGAGGTTCTCGTTGACAATCACGTGATCAAACTCGTCTTGGGCGGCAAGCTCCGACTGTGCGGTCTGCAGCCTGCGGTCAATGACGTCTTGCGGCTCGGTGCCGCGGCCGGTCAGCCGCTCCACCAGCACGTCCCACGAGGGCGGGGCCAGGAAGACCGTCTCCGCCTCAGGCAACGCTGCCTTGACATTGCGCGCGCCTTCCAGATCGACTTCCACCAGAACCGGGCGGCCCTCCTGCATGGCCTCCACCACCGGCTGGGCTGGAGTGCCGGAGCGCTGCAGGCCACCGTGGATATCAGCCCACTCGAGCATCTCGCCGGCATCGATGCGTTCCTGGAACGCCTCGGGGGTCACGAAGAAGTAGTCCACCCCATCCTGCTCACCAGGACGAGGCTGGCGCGTCGTCATCGAGACGCTGAAATACAGCTTGTCGACATCATTGCGCAGACGCGACACTACCGTGGACTTGCCCACTGCGGAGGGCCCAGCCAGAACGACGAGGCGCCCGCGTGCAGCTGCGTCAGACATGATGAATTACTCGCCGAAGCCGAAACGCTCGAGCAGGGCGCGACGCTGACGCTCGCCCAGGCCACGCAGACGACGGGTCTGCGCAATCTCGAGGTCCTCCATGATTTCCTTGGCCTTGACCTTGCCAACCTTCGGCAGAGCCTCGAGGAGAGCGGAGACCTTGGTCTTGCCAATGATCTCGTCGGTCTCAGCCTTCTCCAGAACATCCTTCAGGTTGGTCTCGCCGCGCTTCAGCGCAGCCTTGAGCTCAGCACGTGCCTTGCGGGCCTCAGCGGCCTTAGCCAGGGCTTCCTTGCGCTGCTCATCAGTCAACTTGGGAAGGGCCACGGGTTTCCTCCGATTTCTTAGTGTGAATATGTACGTGTGGTAACTAGTACCAGATCTCGGCCACGCGGCGGGGTATTACCCCAGCTTGGACACCGTGAGGAGGTGCTCGCGAGCCGACTTCTGGCAATCCTAGCACTGGTCTACGCACATTGACGTAATTTGCTCTCCGTGCCGGAGAGGTTCGTGCACGTCAACGGCTTGCCTGTAACAAAATACCAGGTCGGCGGCGGGCCTGTTAAATGCCCCACCACCGACCTGGTCACGGTGAAATTTTCGCTCGCGCTAGCTCAGCTCTTCGGCCGCGCGTTTCACGGCGTCGCGCAGGTCAGCAACCCGCGGGCCCTGCTTGAGGATGCCCCGCGAGACGTTAGCAAAGCCAAGCTCCGGGGCCGCCGCAGTGATAGCGCGCACATCCTGCGCGCTCGCACCTTGGGCGCCCACGCCCGGCAGGAGCACCGGGCCGTTGAGCTCATCGAGACGCGGTGGCTCGGCCAAGGTGGCACCCACCACAACGCCGATGTCCCCGCCCACACCGGCGGGCTTGTCCGCACTGCCGCGGTTGTAGCCCGCGCAGGCATCCACCACGGACTGCGCGATGCTGCGCCTGGAGGAGTCGCGCACGCTCTGCAGCTCGCGGGCCTCCGGGTTGGAAGTGGCTGCCAGCACGAAGACACCCGCAGAGTTTCTCTCCGCCTCTTTAAAGACCGGTGCCAGCGCGCCCACGCCTAGGTAAGGCGAGACCGTCACCGAGTCCGCGCGCAGCGGGGAGGACTCTCCCAGCCAGGCCTCGGCGTAACCGGCCATGGTGGAGCCGATGTCCCCGCGTTTGGCGTCGGCCAGCGTCAAGCAACCGAGCTCGCGCAAGCCCGCCAAGGCCTCCTCGAGCACCGCGAACCCGCGGGAGCCGAAGCGCTCGAAGAAGGCCACCTGGGGCTTCACCAAGGCGGCGGAATCCGCGAAGGCCTCCACACAGGTCATCGTGAAGCTGCGCAGCCCGTCGACGTCGTTGCTCAGCCCCCAGGCCTCCAGCAAGTGCGCGTGCGGGTCGATGCCCACGCACAGCCTTCCGCGCTGGCGCCCCGCCTCGACGAGGCGCTGCCCAAAGCCCACCGCTTGCTGATTACTTGGCTGGGGCATGCTCGAGCTCCTGAAGTGCGCGCACGCGCATGTCGCCCACGCGCAGCGCCTCAATGCCCTGCACCGCGGCGGTCACGCCCTGCACCGTGGTCACTAGCGGGATGCCCACGTTGACCGCGGCGGCGCGGATCTCGTAGCCGTCGTGGCGAGCGCCCGCGGAGCCGGCCGGGGTGTTGAGGATGAGGTCAATCTTGCCGCCGAGAATCTGATCCACTATCGATTCCTGGCCCTCGGTGGCGTCCGAAACCTTGACCGCAACCTCGCACTCGACGCCGTTGCGGCGCAGCATCTGGGCCGTGCCCGAGGTGGCAATCACCTTGTAGCCCATGGAGGCCAGGCGCTGAATCGGGAAGATGAGCGTGCGCTTGTCGCGGTTGGCCACGGAAACAAAGACGGTTCCCTCAGTGGGCAGCTGGCCAAAGGCGGCCTCCTCGGCCTTGGAGTAGGCGGCGCCGAAGTTATCGGCCAGGCCCATGACTTCGCCGGTGGACTTCATCTCAGGCGAAAGCAGGGTGTCGAGCAGCTTGCCGTCCGGGCGGCGGAAGCGGTTAAAGGGCAGCACGGCTTCCTTGACCGCAATCGGGTGCTCCAACGGCAGGGAGCCGCCGTCGTAATCGCTGGGGATCATGCCTTCGGCGCGCAGCTCGGCGATGCTCGCGCCCAGCATGATGCGGGAGGCGGCCTTCGCCAACGGCACGCCGGTGGCCTTGGACACGAAGGGCACGGTGCGGGAGGCGCGCGGATTGGCCTCGATGACGTAGAGGGTGTCGTCCTTGAGCGCGTACTGCACGTTCATCAGGCCCTTGACACCGATGCCGTGGGCCAGCTTGCGGGTGGACTCGCGCACTTTCTCGATGTCCTCCGGGCCCAGCGTCATCGGCGGCAGCGCACAGGAGGAGTCGCCTGAGTGGATGCCGGCCTCCTCGATGTGCTCCATGACGCCTCCGAGGTAGACCTCCTCGCCGTCGCACAGGGCATCGACGTCGATCTCGATGGCGTTGTCCAGGAAGCGATCCACCAGCACCGGGTGATCCGAGGTGATCTCGGTGGCGCGGTTGATGTAGTCCTTGAGCGAGGTTTCGTCGTAGACGATCTCCATACCACGGCCGCCCAACACGTAGGAGGGGCGCACCAGGACCGGGTAGCCGATCTGCTTGGCGACGTCCCGCGCCTCATCGAAGGAGGTCGCGGTGCCGAAGTCCGGGGCTGGCAGCTCGGCGGCGGAGAGCACCTTGCCAAACTCTCCGCGGTCCTCGGCCAGGTCGATGGCGGCGGCCGAGGTGCCCACCACCGGCACGCCGGCGGCGGTCAGGCGCTCGGCCAGGCCCAGCGGGGTCTGACCGCCGAGCTGGACGATGACACCAGCGACCTCCCCGCAGGAGGCCTCCGCGTGATAGACCTCCATGACGTCCTCGAAGGTCAGCGGCTCGAAGTAGAGGCGATCGGCGGTGTCGTAGTCGGTGGAAACGGTCTCCGGGTTGCAGTTGACCATGACGGTCTCGTAGCCCTTACGGGAGAGCTCGAGGGCCGCGTGCACGCAGGAGTAGTCAAACTCGATGCCCTGGCCAATGCGGTTGGGACCCGAGCCCAGGATGATGACCTTGCCCTTGGTCTCGCGCTCGCTCGGGCGCACCTCGGACTCGGCGTCGGGGTCCAGCTCGTAGGAGCTGTAGTGGTACGGGGTCTGGGCCTCGAACTCTCCGGCACAGGTGTCCACGGTCTTAAAGACGGGGCGGATGCCCAGGGACCAGCGCAGGGAGCGCACGCCATCCTCGCCCGCGAACTCGGGGCGCAGCGCGGCGATTTGGGCGTCGGAGAGCCCGAAGACCTTGGCCTCGCGCAGCAGTTCGGCGTCGAGCACCGGCGCGTTGACCAGCTCCTCGCGGAAGTTCACCAGTGCCTCCAGCTCGGCGAGGAACCACGGGTCCAGCCCGGAGTGCTCGTGCAGCTGCTCGATGCTCGCACCCAGGCGCAGGGCGAGTTCGACGTCGTACATGCGGCCCTCGGTGGGGCGCTCCAAATCCTTGAGTACCGCCTCGAGGTCGGTGGCGCGCTCGCCGGCGAAGTACTCGTCGGGCTGAGTCCAGAAGCCGGAGGGCTTGGTTTCCAGAGAGCGCATGACCTTGTTGAGGCCCTGGATATAGTTGCGGCCGATGCCCATGGCCTCGCCCACGGACTTCATGGTGGTGGTCAGGGTGTCGTCCGAGCCAGGGAACTTCTCAAAGGCAAAGCGCGGGGCCTTGACGATGACGTAGTCCAGGGTGGGCTCGAAGGCGGCCGGGGTCACACCGGTGATGTCGTTGGTGACCTCGTCCAGGGTGTAGCCGATGGCCAGCTTGGCGGCTAGCTTGGCAATCGGGAAGCCGGTGGCCTTGGAGGCCAGCGCCGAAGAGCGGGACACGCGCGGGTTCATCTCGATGGTGATAATGCGGCCGTCGACGGGGTTGACGGCGAACTGAATGTTGCAGCCGCCGGTATCAACGCCGACCTCGCGGATGATGGCGATGCCCTGATCGCGCATCTTCTGGTACTCGCGGTCCGTCAGCGTCAGCGCCGGCGCCACGGTCACGGAGTCGCCGGTGTGTACACCGAGGGCGTCGACGTTTTCGATGGAGGCGATGACCACGACGTTATCGTCGCCGTCACGCATGAGCTCGAGCTCGAACTCCTTCCAGCCCAGGATGGACTCCTCGATGAGCACGTTGGCCTCCGGGGAGGCGGCCAGGCCGCCGCCGGCGATGCGGTCGAGGTCCTCCATGGTGAAGGCCAGACCGGAGCCCAAACCACCCATGGTGAAGGAGGGGCGAACCACAACGGGCAGGCCCAGCTCGGCGACGGTCTCGTGGACCTCGTCCATGTTGTGGCACACGCGGGAGCGGGCGGACTCGCCGCCGATGGAGGCCACGATGTCCTTGAACTTCTGGCGGTCCTCGCCGCGCTCGATGGCGTCGATATCCGCACCGATGAGCTCAATGCCGTACTTCTCCAGGATGCCCAGGCGGTCCAGCTGCACCGCGGCGTTGAGCGCGGTCTGGCCGCCGAGGGTGGCCAGCACGGCGTCAATGGGGTGGCCCTCCTCCTGTTCCTTGATGAGGATCTTCTCAATGAATTCCGGCTGGATGGGCTCCACGTAGGTGTGGTCTGCGAACTCCGGGTCCGTCATGATGGTGGCCGGGTTGGAGTTGACCAGCGTGACACGCAGGCCCTCCTCCTTGAGCACACGGCACGCCTGGGTGCCGGAGTAGTCGAACTCGCAGGCCTGGCCAATGACAATCGGGCCGGAGCCGATGACCAGGACGTGGTTGATGTCGTTGCGCTTTGGCATAAGTCTTCTCGTCTTTCCTATTCCTGGTGCTCTTAGTTGTTCGGGGAGTGCTCGTCCATCAGGGCGATGAACTGATCGAAGAGCGGGTTGGCATCGTGCGGGCCAGCGGCAGACTCAGGGTGGTACTGCACGGAGTAGGCCATGCCGTTCTGGAGGGCAACGCCTTCGATGGTGTTGTCGTTGAGGCAGGTGTGGGTCACAACCGCCGGGCCGAAATCGGTCTCGAACTCCTCGCCCGCCGGATTCTCCTGGCCGCTGGGGCTGGCCAGGGCGAAGCCGTGGTTCTGGGAGGTGATATCGATCTTGCCGGTGAGGTGGTTGCGCACCGGAACGTTGATGCCGCGGTGGCCGAACTTCATCTTGTAGGTATCCATGCCCAGCGCGCGGCCGAGGATCTGGTTACCAAAGCAGATTCCGAAGAACGGGTACTTGGCTGCGAGGATCTCTCGCACGATCTCCGCCATGGTGTCGGCCGTGGCCGGATCGCCGGGGCCGTTGGAGACGAAGACGCCGTCCGGGTTGTACTGCTTGATCTGCTCGAAGGGGGTGTTGGCCGGGACCACGATGGTCTCAATGCCGCGGGAGGCAAAGTTAGCCGGGGTGGCGGTCTTGACACCCATGTCGTAGGCGACGACGGTGTACTTCTTCTCCCCTTCTGCCTCGATGGTGTAGGGGGAATCGGTGGAGACCTCGGTGGAGAGGTCGCGGCCCGCCATGGAGGGCTGCGCCTTGACCTCGGCGAGGAGCTCCTCCACGGGGCGGGTGGCGGCCTCACCGCTGAAGATGCCGGCGGAAATGGAGCCGTAGTTGCGCAGGTGGCGCACCAGGGTGCGGGTGTCGATGCCGCGGATGCCAATGATGCCCTGCGCACTCATCTCCTCCGAGAGGCTGCGCTCGGCGCGCCAGTTGGACACGCGGTGCGCGAGGTCGCGGATAACCAGGCCAGCGACCCAAATTCGGTTGCCGTGGGACTCGTTGTCCTCATCGTTCCAGCCGGTGTTACCAATCTGCGGGGCTGCGGCGACCACGATCTGGCGGTGGTAAGAAGGATCGGTCATGGTCTCCTGGTAGCCAGTCATCGCGGTGGTGAAGACAGCCTCACCCAGCGAAGTGCCGGTGGCACCGAAGCCATAGCCGCGGAAAGTGCGGCCATCTGCCAGCACGAGAATCGCCGGGGTTCTATCCGGAGTGGAGTTAGTCACGTCGTGGCCTTTCTGTGGCTGTAAAACAAGCTGCGGCGTGCAGCCGTGATTCGTTGTGTCGTGATTTACAGTGTCGTGAATTGTTGTGTCGGAGAAATTCTCTTGAGTGCAAGGTTAGCGATCTTCTGAGCCCTCGCCCGCGGATTCGCTGGCCAAGTCGTAAGTCACTGCGCCGCGCAGGATGGTGTGGGTGACCTTGGCGCCGAACTCCTCGCCCTCGTAGGGGTTGTTCTCCGACTTGGAAGCCAGCTGTGTGGAATCGGAGACCCAGGGGTAATCGGGGTTGACGATGGTGAGGTTGGCCGGCTCGCCGACGGCAATCGGGCGGCCGTGGCCCGGCAGGCGGGTGATCTCGGCGGGGCGCTCCGACATGACTCGCGCCACGAAGCGCCAGTCCGCCAGGCCGGAGGCGACGAAGATCTTGGCGATAACCGCCAGGGAGGACTCAAGGCCCAGCATGCCCGGCTTGGCGTTTTCGAACTCCACGCACTTGTCCTCAGAGCCGTGCGGGGCGTGGTCGGTGGCTACGACGTCGATGGTGCCGTCGAGCAACGCCTGGCGCAGGGCCTCGGTGTCGTGCTGCTCGCGCAGCGGCGGGTTGACGCGGAAGACTCCGTCGTAGGTGACCAGTTTGTCGTCAGTAAGCATGAGGTGGTGCGGGGTCACCTCGGCGGTGAGTGGAATGCCCTGGGACTTGGCCCACTTGAGCAGCTCCACGGTGCCCGTGGTCGAGGCGTGGCAAATGTGCATGCGGTTGCCGTAGTCGCGCGCCAGCAGGGCATCGCGGGCCACGATGGACTCCTCAGCCACGCGGGGCCAGCCGCGCAGGCCCAGCCTGGCGGCGTTCTCGCCCTCGTGGGCACACGCGCCTTCGGTCATGCGGTGATCCTCCGCGTGCTGAGCCAGCAGCACGTCCAGGCCCTTGGCGTATTCCAGGGCGCGGCGCATGAGCTGCGGGTCCTGCACGCATTTGCCGTCATCGGAGAACATGCGCACCTTGGCGTCGCTGCGGGCCATCATGCCGAACTCCGTGAGGGACTTGCCCTCCAGGCCCTTGGTGATGGAGCCCACCGGGTGGACGTCGCACAGGCCGAGTGCCTGGGACTTCGCCCACACAGATTCCGCGATGATCGGCTGGTCCGTCACCGGGGAGGTATTGGCCATGGTGAACACAGCGGTAAAGCCGCCCTTGGCCGCGGCCTTAGAGCCGGTCTCGATGGTCTCGGTGTCCTCGCGGCCCGGCTCGCGCAAGTGTACGTGCATGTCCACCAAGCCCGGCAGCAGCACGTGGCCCTCGGCGTCGATGGTGCGGTCTGCTCTGCACTCGGCGGCCTCGGCCCCGATGGCCTCGATGGTGCCCTCACTAATGAAGACGGCAGTCGGCTCGCCCTCGCCGTAGGGGCGGACGTTGGTGATCAGCAGGGACTGCGCTGCCGGGGCGCGCAGGGCGCCGGTTTCTGGGTAATGAGTCATCGTCAAAGCTTCTCCTAGATTCCGGCGTTCTCGCCATTGGTGAGCAGTGTAAACAGTGCTGCCATGCGCACGTGCACGCCGTTGTTGACCTGCTGCAGCACGGCGGCCTGGTCGTAATCGGCCACCGCGTAGTTGATCTCCATGCCGCGCAGCATCGGGCCGGGGTGCATGATGATGGCCTCCTTGGGCAGGGCTGCGGCGCGCTGCTTGGACAGGCCGTAGAGGTTGGCGTACTCGCGGTGGGAGGGGAAGAACCCTCCGTGCATGCGCTCGGCCTGCACGCGCAGCATCATGACCACGTTGGCGTCGGCCAGCTCGGCGTCAAAGTCATAGGAGACCTTCACCGGCCAGTGCTCCACGCCCTGCGGCAGCAGCGTCGGCGGTGCCACCAGGGTGACCTCCGCGCCGAGGGCGCTGAGCAGATCTACGTTGGAGCGCACCACGCGGGAGTGCAGGCAATCGCCCACGATCTTCACCTTGAGGCCCTCAAAGCCCGTGCCCTGTGCGGTGGCGTGCAGGCCTAAACGCTGGCGCATGGTCACGGCGTCGAGCAGCGCCTGCGTGGGGTGCTGGTGCGAGCCGTCGCCAGCGTTGATGACGGAGGGGCCCTGACCGTTCGGGGCCACCCACTGCGCGAGCTGCTGGGCAGCGCCCGAGGAGGGGTGGCGGATGATGATGGCATCGGCGCCGATGGCCGTCAGGGTCAGCCCCGTGTCCTTGAGGGATTCGCCCTTCTTCACCGAGGAGGTGGAGGCGGAAAGGTTGATGACGTCGGCGGACATCCACTTGCCCGCGGTCTCAAAGGAGGAGCGGGTACGGGTGGAGTTTTCAAAGAAGAGGGTAAATACGGTGCGCCCACGCAGGGTGGGCAGCTTCTTGACTTCACGGCCCTCGAGGGCCTCGCGGAATCGATCCGCCTCATCCATGAGGCCGAGGATCTCGTCGGCGGACAGGGCGGAGATATCAATGAGGTGTTTCATTTAAGCCTCAGCATTCTGACGGGTAAGCACGACTGCATCGCGGCCGTCAATAGCCGCGCTGTAGACAGAAACGTCTTCTTCGCGCGCGGTGGGGATGTTCTTGCCCACGTAGTCGGCGCGGATGGGAACCTGGCGGTGGCCGCGGTCCACGAGGACGGCGAGCTGGATGACGTCGGGGCGGCCAACGTCGGCCACAGCGTCAAGGGCCGCGCGGATGGTGCGCCCGGAGAAGAGGACGTCATCGACCAAGATGACCGTTGCGCCCTCGATGCCGCCGTCCGGGATGGTGGTCGGCTGCAGGGCCCGGTGGGGCTTGGAGCGCAGATCGTCGCGGTAGAGAGTGATGTCGAGGGAACCCCAGGGAACCTCTACCCCGGAGAATTCTTCAATCTTGGTGGCTAGGCGCTGAGCAAAAGGCACGCCACCAGAGGGAATGCCAAGGAGAACGACTCGAGGTGCGCCCTCGGAGCCTAGCGCCGTCTTTTCAATAATCTGGTGCGCGATGCGTGCGACAGTACGCGCGACGTCCTCGGAATTCATGAGCTCGTTGCTCACGCCGCCGGACTCCGCGTGGGTGTCAGCTCCACTCATCGTGACCTCCTTCCCCGCCTCACGGTGCGGTCTTTAAAGGATGCCGGTAAATGGTGACTTTCATGTCTATGCTTAAAAGCCACATGTAACCTTAGCACCATTGCCCGGAGTGGAGGCGAACATGCACACACAGAGGCACCCCCGGTGGCCAGTCCACCCCTCTCCCCTCCCCACCGCCCTTGGCCCGTTGCGAAAGGAAGGAAACTTTCACCGTGAGCTTTCAAGCGCAGCATGTCGTGCCCGCCGAGCGCAACGAGGTGTGGCACTGGCATACCCGAGCCGGCGCGCTGACTCGCCTCACCCCGCCCTTTACCTTCATGACACCGCTGAGCCAGGCCGAGTCCTTGGCCGATGGCACCTCCGTGCTCGGCATCGCCGGCGGCTTGAAGTGGGTGGCCCGCCACGATCTCTCGCGCTATCTCAAGGGGCATTCCTTCAGTGATGTCTGCATCAGCGCGCCCATGCGCGCGCTGGCTCAGTGGCGCCACGATCACCGCTTCAGTGATCACCCGCAGGGGACCCTCATCACCGATACCGTGGATACCCGCATCCCCGGATCAGCGCTCGAGTCCATCTTTGCCTACCGTCAGCGCCAGCTCATCGGCGATATCTCCTTTGCCCAGCAGCTGGGCCCGCTCAACGAGCGCCCGCTGACTATCGCGCTCACCGGCTCCCACGGAGGGGTGGGGCGCGCCCTGGCCGCGCAGCTGAGCACCCTGGGCCACACGGTCATCCCGCTGGTGCGCTCTGCGCCCACCGGCCCCACCGGCGCCCAACGCCTGTGGCGCCCGGAGGACCCCACCGAGGATCTGCTGCGCGGGGCGGACGTCCTCATCCACCTGGCCGGCGAACCCATCTTCGGCCGCTTCAACTCCGCGCACAAGAAGGACATCCGCTCCTCCCGCGTGGAGCCCACCCGCCGCCTGGCGGAGCTCGCCGCCCGCACCGAGGGGCTCCGCGCGATGATCTGCGCTTCGGCCATCGGCTTCTACGGCCCGGACCGCGGCAGCACCGAGCTGCACGAGGATTCCTCCCGCGGCGAGGGCTTTTTGGCGGACGTCGTCGCCGATTGGGAAGCAGCCTGCCAACCCGCCCGGGACGGCGGCGTGCGCGTGGTGAGCATGCGCACCGGGGTGGTGCTCTCCGGCAACAGCGGCGTGCTGCCGATCATGCGCGCGCTGTTTTCCACCGGCCTGGGCGGCTCCCTGGGCAAGGGCAATTTTTGGTACAGCTGGGTGGCACTGGATGATCTCACCGACATGTACGTGCGCGCAGCCCTCGACGAGTCCTGGGAAGGCGCCTTTAACGCGGTCTCCCCTACGCCGGTGCTCAACAAGGACTTCGGCGCCGCGCTGGGCGGCACCCTCAAGCGCCCGGCCGTTGTCCCCATCCCGACCCTGGGACCTGCCCTGCTGCTGGGCAAGGAGGGGGCGCGCGAGCTGGCCCTGGCGGATCAGAAGGTCCTGCCCGCGCGCGTCACGCAGCACGGCCACGTCTTCCGCTACCCCACCATCGAGCAGGCGCTCGCGCATGAGCTGGGCGCTGAGCAGCTTGTTGAGACCTCCACGGCCTAACCACCGAGTGAGTCGAGTGAGAAGGGCCGCCACGCCCGCACCGCGTAGCCCCGCTGCACCACGCCTCCGGTACCCTCGGTGAGGTCCATTGTTAACCGAGAGAACCGAGTGAGATCACACTGTGACTGATACACCCAGGCCTGATAACGACAGCGCAGAAAGCGAGCTGTTGCCCGATACCCCCGTGGAGCCGGTGACGCTGGAGCGCATTGCCGAGATCTTTGACATGCAGGGGCTCGAGTACCGCCTTGAGGAGCAAACTGTAGGCGAGACCGAGGGCGAGGCCCAGACCGTACGCATGCTGCGCAGCGGTTTTTCCAACGCCGCGATTGCGATGCAGCTCTCCGGTGATTCCCTCACCGTCGATTCCGTCTGGCGCGGTTCCATCCCCACCTCTGAGGGGCCCACCCTGCTCATGGTGATCAACCAGTGGAACCAGGATCACTTCGCGCCGACCTTTCGTTTCTTTGAGGGCCCCGAGCAGACCCTCGCGGTCTCGGGCGTGCGCCAGCTCAACGTGGCCCACGGCGCGTCCCGCAACCAGATCGGCGCCTTCGTGATGTCCACGCTGGATGCCATCCTGCAGTCTTTCGCGTGGGTCGAGCAACAGTACCCGCAGCTTGTTACCTGGGAGGAGCACAACCATGACTAACTCGAACCCGCACGCGCTGCCGGCGGTCACCCTCGACCGCGTCATTGAGGCCATGAAGAGCCACGACGTTGAGCTGACCCCAGTGGAGGGCCGCAACGACTCCGCCACGGCCAACCTCAACGGGCTGCCCTGCCTCTTCGCGGTGCTCGACACTGTGGTCATCGTGCGCTGCGATGTGCCTACCGACGCCGTCTTTGCCAAGGCCGATGCCGGCCTCTTCCTGGCCGCCAACCAGATCAACTCGGTGTCCTTCGGCGCCCGCGCCGTCATCACCGAGCACGACACCCTGCTCGTGGTGCGCACCGAGTCCGATATCCCGTGCGCTGCCGGCATGAGCGACGAGCAGCTGGCCACCGCGCTGCACGGTGCGGTCGACGGAGTCATTTCCGCCCAGGACGCCATGGTGGCCGCCGCCGAGGAGATGGCCAAGCTGGGCTCCGAGTCCGCCCAGCAGGCCGGAGGCGACTCCTAGTGAGTAGCACCGATAACGCGCTGGCCTCCGAGCAGGCCGCCGAGATCCACCCGGTGACCATCCACCGCCTGGTGGAGGTCTTCGAGCTTCTCGACGCCGAATACGTCATCGTGGACAAGCCCGCCGAGGATGCGGACGAGCCGCAGCTGGTCCTGCAGACCGGCATTCCGCACGTGAGCATCCACCTCGACATCGAGGAGGATATCCTCAGCGCCTTTGCCACCTGGCAGGCCCGCCTCCCCGCTTCCGCGGAGGACGAGATCTCGCTCACGCTCTCCCAGTTCAACTGGGAGTCCGTGGCCCCGACCTTGAGCTACCTCGTGGAGGAGGGCGCCAAGGGCAACGAGGAGATCCTCGTCGGCGCCAACCGCGCCATGGCCGTGGGCGAGGGCATGAGCCAGCAGCAGCTTGCCGCGTTCGTGCTCAGCGCCTTCGACAGCTTCGGGGAGATCTTCGACGCCTTGGCCCAGCACTACCCGCAGGCCGCGCCGTGGGCGGCAGGCAACGCCGCAGACAGCGAGGAGAACTAATTATGGATACCGCACCGTTTCTTTCCCACTCCCCGCTGCCGCAGGTCACCCGCGAGCGCGTGCTCAGCGCACTCAACGGCCCGGAGCTCGATATGGCTGCGGTGGCTCACCCCGAGGATGCCGAGGCCGCCGTGGCGCGCCTCAACGAGCTGGACTGGGTGATCTCCACCGCCGACAGCGTGGTCAAGGTTGACTGCGTGCTGCCCACCGAGCTTCCCTTCGAGGATCTCGCGCCGGTGATGTGCGTGCTGAGCAACGAGTACAACGCTGGCGCCTTCGACGGGCGAGCGCTGGTGGGCAACGTCGACGGCCTCATCGAGCTGCGTGGCGACGCCTGCTTTGTCACCGCCGCGGGCATGAACGATGACCAGCTCTTCCACGCGCTTAACCTGGCAATCATCGCCGCCCAGGACGCGCTGCTGGCCACCATTGATCGCTTCAACGAGGCGGCCCGCGGGCTCTAGAGCGAGGTCAGCCCGCGCACCAGGGCGCTGAGAGCGCCCAGGCTGGCCACGCTGAGGGAGAGAATGCGCGCCTTCTCCCGGGGAACTCGATTAGCCAGCCGGTTGCCTGCGGCGATGCCCACGAACATGCCCAGGATTCCCAGCGGCCATACCAGCCACGGCAGACCGTGGAAGTCGCCAGCGCCGACACAGAGCTTGGTCAGCACCGAGAACAACCCGCCCACCATGAAACAGGGCTGCAGGGTCGCCGCATAGACGTGCTGCGGCATGCGCGCGGCCTGGGCGTAGACGGTGATCACCGGCCCGGCCACGCCGGCCAGCGTGTTGGTGAAGCCGCCCAGGATGCCGGCGGAGACCGCCGGGCCGACGCCGTTCATCTCCGGGACAAAGCGGCGGCCGAAGCTCACCACGCCCAAGGCTACGAGCAATGCCCCGCCCACCAGCACCAGCAGCGGCGCGGTATCCATCCGGGAGATAAGGAACGCCGCCGGCAGCGAACCTAGGATCATCACTGGACCGATCTGCGCCCACTTCTTCCAATCCACGCGGTCACGCAGCGAGTAACTCAACAGCGCGGCATTGATCATGGCCAGCACGTTGATCACCATGATGCCCTCGACTGGGCCCAGCATGAGCGTGAGAATCGGCCCGCCGATGAGCCCCAAGCCCATGCCCGAAACGCGTTGCAGTGTGGAACCAACGACAACAACGGCGAAGATGGCTAGCGCGAGGGCCAGAGCGGACATAGATCACAGACTCCTTAGGGCACAGGGATTGCGCACTGCGATAGTGCTACAACGAGAAACTACTTTTCTTGGGCGGCGTAGCGGGCCATGACAGCCTCAGCCACGTGCTCGGGAAACATCCCGGTGACGTCGCCGCCGTACCTTGCCACCTGCTTGCACAGGGAGGAGGAGATATAACCGTACTTCTCATCCGTGAGCAAGAAGACGGTGTCGATGCCCGACAGGCGGCGGTTCATCTGCGCCATCGGCAGCTCGTACTCGTAGTCCAGAGAGGAACGCAAGCCCTTGACCAGCGTGTCCACGTTGTTGGCCGTGGTGTAATCCACAAGCAGCCCGCTCCACCAGTCCACGTTGATGTTCTCCGGCACGGCTTCGCGGATGAAGGCCACGCGCTCCTCCACGCTAAACAGGCCGGAGGGCTTATCAGGGTTGGCGGTGACCAGCACGGTTACTTTGTCAAAGAGCTGGGCTGCGCGGTGGAAGATATCCACGTGTCCCAGGGTGATGGGGTCGAAGGAACCGGGGCAAACTGCGTGGGTGCTCATGGGAAATTCCTAGTCCTCTGTGTCGTGGTCAGTACCTGGGCGGTGGTAAATGGCCATGTCGAAGCGGGCGATGCCAAAGGTACGCTTCTTCAGCTTCTGGCCGGTGGCCTCGAAGCCCTCCGGCCACTCGGTCTGAGGGGAGTCCACGTGGCGCTCGATGACCACGATGGCGGCGTCGGCAAGCGCGGGCTCCAGTGCAGCCAGCAGCCCGTCGACGTCCTCGAAGGAGTACGGCGGATCCGCCAGCACCATGTCGAAGTAGCCACGCGGCGCACTGGCCAGGTAGGAGGAGACCTTCATCTCGCGGACCTCCACCCGCGGGTGCTTGACCACGCCAACGTTGTGGCGGATGATTTTCACCGCGGCCGGGTTGTCCTCCACCAGGACCACGTCCTCCGCACCGCGGCTGGCTGCCTCGAGGCCCAGAGCACCGGAGCCAGCAAAGAGATCGAGCACGCGGCAATCGTGGAATCCCCAGCGCGCATTGAGGGAAGAAAAGAGCCCCTCGCGGGCGCGATCTGAGGTGGGCCGTGTTCCGGCCTCAGGAACCTTGATGGTGCGGCCGCGGGCCTCGCCGGCGATGATGCGGGTCATGGGTGCCTCCCCTTGTGTATGCGAATGTGATGGGCTCTACACTATCGCGCACTCGCCCACCGCACGCGTCCGGGGTGCGTTGTCCCGGCCAACCCTAAAAGTCTGAACCTGGAGGGCTGAACCTCGACGTCGCCAAGCTCAGCGCCACCGAATGCGTCAGACGCGACCTGGAGGTTCAGCTTTCTAGGTTCAGCCTTGTAGCTGTAGACAGGCAACAGCACGGGGCAGACGCGGCATCTACTGACCGGGGTGCTGGTGAACCCCTCCCAAGCCGCCTGCCGAACGCAAAAGTCTAGCCCTGGAAGTCGAAACCTACAGGTCGCGGTCTTCTCAGCGGTGGGCTCAGCGCTTGGCGACGCCGAGGTCTGTACTTCCAGGGCTAGACTTCTAGAGCACGAACTCGGAGCCGGGGTGGAGAACGCAGGCTCCGGGCAGGCTTGGGATGAAAGACTTGCCTAGCTCTTGTCCAGGTACTCCTGCTCCTCGTCGCTCAAGTTGCGGGTGAGCTTCAGGGCCAGCTCGGGGTTGCGGCTGACCAGGGCGGCGGCGTCGCTATGCGTGCGCTCGATGATGTCGCGGTCACGCACGAGGTCCAGCAGCTTCAGGGTGCGCTTCGTTCCGGACTGCACGGTGCCCAGGATGTCGCCCTCGTGGCGCTGACGCAGGTCCAGCTCGGCAAGCTCAAAACCGGAGGTGGTATCCGCAATCGCGCGCACGCGGTTAAAGGAGCTGGAGTGCTCCAGGGCCGTGGTGTGGAACAGGCACACCGCAGCGGCCCGGCCACGGCCCACACGCCCGCGCAGCTGGTGAAGCTGAGATACACCGAAGTTCTCCGACTCGCGGATGAGCATCACGGTGGCATTCGGCACGTCCACGCCCACCTCAATGACCGTGGTGGAGACCACAACGTCGGTCTCCCCTCGTGCGAAGCGCTCCATCACCTCGTCCTTATCGCTGAGTCGGCCATGCATAACGTCCACCCGCAACCCTTTGAGCGGCCCGGCAGCCAGCTGCTCGGCTACCTCCAGTACGCCGCCCTCGCCCTCAATGCGGGGGCAGACGATGTAGGCTTGGTGTCCCTCGGCCACCTCCTCGCGGATGCGCTGCAACGCACGGGAGACCCAGCTGGGCATCCACTCCGGGACCACCGAGGACTGAATGGGCGAGCGCCCGCGCGGCAGCTCCCGCAGCGTGGAGACGGCCAGATCCCCGAAGACCGTCATGGCGATCGTCCGCGGGATGGGGGTGGCTGTCATCACCAGCAGGTGCGGGCTAATGCCCTCGCGCGCCTTGTTGCGCAGGGTATCGCGCTGCTCCACGCCGAATCGATGCTGCTCATCCACCACGATGAGGCCCAAGTCAAAGAACTCTACCGAGTCTTGGATAAGCGCGTGGGTGCCGATGACAATGTCCGCCTCGCCGGAGACGATATCGAGCAGCGCCTGGCGCTTTTCGGCGGTACGCATCGAGCCACTGAGCACCGTCACCCGCACCCCCTCGGGAACGCTGGCGCTTATCGACGCCCCATGCTGCGCCACCAACACCTCCGTGGGGGCGAGCAAGGCGGCTTGCTTGCCGGCGTCGACAGCCTGCAGCATGGCGCAGATGGCCACCATGGTCTTGCCCGAGCCCACCTCGCCCTGCAGCAGGCGGCTCATCGGCCGGGTGCCGGCCAGATCCTCGTCTATCTCCGCCAAGACCGTGCGCTGGCCCTCGGTCAAGGTGAAGGGAAGACTCTCCAGCAGCTCCTCGCGGTAGCTACCGAGGATGGCAGGCATGGGGGTGGCCGTACGCAGTTGCGCATCGCGCTGACGCAGCGCCATGACCAGGCCGATGGACAGCGCCTCGTTGTACTTGAGCCGCTGAATGGCGCGCTCGGGGCCCGTAGCCGGCGGCTCGTGGATTTCGCGCACCGCCTGATCAAGGGTGACCATCATCCGATAGTCCAGCGGCTCCTCGATGGGTGGAGTCGCCTCCAGCACCTTGTGAATGGCCCCCATGATGTACCACGAGGTGACCTTACCGCTGGCCGGGTAGACCGGAATCCACTCTCGCTCCAGCAGGGCCTCCAGGGAGCCGAACTGCGAGAGGTTGCGCAGGGAGCCGGTGGCCTGAAGCTTGGGCGTGCGACCACCGGAAAGCTCAGGCGCGCCCCCGCCGGCATCGATGATGACGAAGTCAGGGTGCTGCAGCTGTGGCTGGTTGCGGAAGAACTTCAGCTTGCCGCTGAGCATGAGCCGCATGCCGCTGCGTAATACGCGCAGCAGGTAGTGCGCGTTGAAGAAGGTGGCGGTGATCCCGCTGTCCATCGTGAGCGTGAGCAGGAAGGTCTTCGCGGTATCGCGCTGCTGGATGCGGGTGATAACACCGGTAATGGTGACGTAATCCCCCTCCGCGGCGTTGCCGAGGCCCACGTCCTTGTTGTGGCGGATGTAATCGCGCGGATAGTGGCTCAGCAGCTCGCCGCAGGTGGTATAGCCAAAGGCACGCTTGAGGGCGCTGGCGTCCTTCTTCGGCAGCACCGAAACCAAGGGCCTATCATCCTGCCACCCCAGCACTGCTACTCCACCCCGATCTCAGTGCTCATCCCAGCAACGCGCAGCACCACGACGTCCACGCCAAGCGCCCTGGAAAGCTCGTCCTCATCCAGGGCTTGCTCCGTCAAGATGGTGATCTGCTCGCCGCCCTGGGCGAGCATCTCTTGGCAGCACGCCAGCACCGCCGCGGGCGACTCCCGCGCCGGGCGGCCCACCCGCATGGAGCGAGCGGCATCGTTCATCGCGACGAGCATCGCCTGCGTATCTGGGTCGTCCGGTTGGTACACGGAGATGGCCGCCAGCCCCGACACCAGCGAATCAGTAGAAACCACCTGCGCCGGGCCGGGCTCCCCGGGATAGCCATTGGCGAGGAAGATATCCTGCTTGCTAGCTCCTGCCCCGGCAGCGGACTCCCCTGGCGCCAGCACCTGCGCGCCGGCGGTCTCAAAAAGCGCGGAGACTGGGCCGCTCGGGGCGAGGACAAAGACTCGGCGCTGCTCCGCAGAACGTTCCTCGCTGGACGCCGGTGCGGCGGGCAATACCTCCAGGCGCAGGCCAGATACCGCTCCCAAGCCAAAGGCAGTTTCGATCACCCCACCGGCGTTAAAGGTATGGATGTGCACGCTGGCAGAACTCTCATCCGCTCTGGCCACAATGAGGCTGTTGCCCTGCGGGGAGATGGCGGATTCCAGCGCCTCCACGTCGCCTTCGTAGAAGAAGACCACCTCGAGTTCGTACTCGCTATCTGGGATCTCCTCCGCCTCTGCGGCGCGGGCGCCCTCGAGCTCCGCGAGCAGCGCCTCCAGAAGAATAAGGAAGCCTGTGCCGCCGGCATCGACTACTCCGGCCTCGCGCAGCACGGCGAGCTGCGAAGGTGTCTTATCCAGCGCCACCCGCGCCGCGGCGATGGTGTGCACCACAATCTCGTGCAGCTGCGCGCCGGGCTCAGCGGCGGCCTCGCTGGCAGCCTGGGCAGCCGCGCGCAACACGGAGATGACTGTGCCCTCCACCGGGGTGGAGATAGCGCGCTCTACCAGCACCACAGCTTGGTTGAGTGCTTGGGCCAGGATGGGCCCGTCGATGCGGGAATCCACGGTGGCATCGGCCACCCCGCGCAAAACCTGGGAAAGCACCATGCCGGAGTTGCCGCGCGCCCCGCGCACCGAGCCGATGGCGAGCGCCTCAGCGACATCGCCGCCCTTGTCCACCTCGGCCAATGCGGCCTCCATTGTGTGCGCCATGTTGGAGCCGGTATCGGCATCAGGGACCGGAAAGACGTTGAGCGCGTTGATCTCGGCGCGGCGGTGAGACAGTTCGGCCACGGTTCTCTGCGCCCAGCGGTGCAGGCCCTGGGCATCTAACGCACTCGGAAAGGACATGGGGGTTAGTTTACAAGTGCCAGTCCACTTCCTGCGCCCCACGTCGGACTAAGGCCTCGTTGGCACGGGAAAAGGGCTTGGAGCCAAAGAAACCGCGGTGCGCGGACAGCGGCGAGGGGTGCGGGGAACACAGGCATTCCACGTTGGGCAAGAACTTCGTGCAGGCCTGGGCGTCCCTGCCCCACAGGATTGCCACGATGGGAAACGCGTTAAGTGCGCGGATGGCGGCCTCAGTAATCTTTTGCCAGCCCACGCCGCGGTGGGAACCTGCCTTGCCGGGCGAGACCGTGAGGACCCTGTTGAGCAAAAGCACGCCCTGATCCGCCCACGCGCGCAGGTCCCCGTCCTCGCGCCCGCCAAGACCGAGATCGGATTCCAGCTCGGCGTAGATATTGACCAAGGAGCGCGGGGCCGGCACACCGGGCTTCGTGGAAAAAGACATGCCCATCGCATGCCCCGGGGTGGGATAGGGATCCTGGCCCACGATGAGCACGCGCACCTTGTTCAGCGGCAAGGAGAAAGCCCGGAACACGTCCTCGGCCGCCGGCAGGAAGTCCTGGCCCTCGAGCTTCTCCTCGATTCCCGGCAGGTAGTCCTCCACCGCCGGGCCGAGGACCGGCCACCAGGAAGGATGCACGATGGAGAGATCAAAAAGCCTCGAGTGCGGCAGGGTGGATGCCGCACGGGTGTCACGCTCAGTCATTAGAAGCTCTCCCATCCGGAAGTAAAACGCGGCTCCTTGCCGCCGATGCTCACGCCACTGCCGCGCTGCACCTCACCGAGCACCCGGAAACCGCTGGGGGCGGCATTGAAGGTGGTGGCCAACAGCGTGTGGTCCTCTCCGCCGGAAAGCACCCACTGCCAGGGATCCACGTTGAGCACCGCGCCCGCAGTAACCAGCAGGGAATCCGGGGCAATGGCCTCCTCGGCGACATCGATATGCACCCCGGAGCGTTGGGCAATCTGCGTGAGATCGGAGACCAGCCCGTCAGAGTTATCGGTCATGGCGGTGGCTCCGGTGGCCCGCGCAATCATGCCGCGCCCGGGTTTGAGTTCGGGGGCGCAGTGGGCGTCGACAAGCGGCCACAGCTCCTCCAACCCGCTGGGCAGTGCGCGGCCAAAGCGCTCCAAGAGCGCCAGCCCCGCCGCCGAGTAGCCCACCTTGCCATGCGCCACTAGCTTCTGGCCGGGGCGAGCGGCCCCCAGGGTCAGCGGCTCCTGGCTTCCGCCCAGGGCCCCGATGGCGGTCACGGTGATCACCAGGCAGTCCGCCCGCGTGAGATCCCCGCCCACCAGCTCGGCGTTGTAAATGGCGCAGCGCTCAGCAATGCCCTGGGCGATGCCACGGACAAAGCCCACCGGGGTGTCGGCCGGGGCGGCCACGGCCAACAGCGCGGCGGTGGGGCGCGCGCCCATGGCTTCGATGTCGGCGAAGTTGCGCACGATGAGCTTGTGGCCCACCTCGTTGGGCGTGGACCAATCCCGGCGGAAGTGGCGGCCCTCCACCATCATGTCCGTGGCTGCCACCGTGCGTGAGTTCGGGGTGGCGGGATACAGCACGGCGGCATCGTCGCCGTTGAGCGAGCTGGGAGCCGCGGCCACGATCTCTTCGATGACCTGCTTTTCGCCCGCCTGGGCGAGGGTCTGTGACAGGCGCACTGTTGCCTTACTGCCTTTCGTCGTCGGTGCAGATGCGGTTAGGATGATTCCCTATGACCCACCAATTTAACCGCACCGCCATTTATATCGCTCTTGGACTCTCCCTCGTGATGGTGGTGGCGGTTATCTTCGGCGCCAAGTTTGTCTATGAAAACGTGGCCAAGGCGCCGGTGGCCATGGCTCCTGTCCAGTCTGATCACGCCGACTCCCCCGAGTGCGCCGCGGCTATCGAGGCCGCCCCCAAGGAGCTCATGGGCCAGCCGCGCGCGGAGATCGCCGAGCCAGTCCCCGCCGGGGCTGCCGCCTGGGCCAGCAACTCTGAGGAGAAGGTCACGCTGCGCTGTGGCGTGGATCTGCCGCTGCAGTACACCGAGTACTCCCAGACCGAGGACGTCGAGGGCGAAGCCTGGCTACAGGTCAAGGACATGACCCCGGGCTCCGATCTCACCACCTGGTACAGCACCGAGCGCTTCCCGGTGCTGGCGGTGACCACCTTTGATGACTCCCGCCCCGAGGGGCTAGGCGATGTCCTCGCTGCGGTTCCCGCTCAGCACAACACGCCTGCCGCTGCTCCCCTCTCTGAGCTCAAGGCCGGCCCGGATTCCATGTGCGCTGACCTCAACGCGGCCTTGCCGGAGTCCATCGCCGAGGGCTACGAGCGCCGCAGCGACGTGCCTACCAAGGATGCTTCTGCCAAGAACGTCACTGTGTGGAGCGCTACAGGCCGCGAGGACATCGTGGTGCGCTGCGGGGTGGCCCCGCCGGAGAACTACCGCGCGGGCGTGCAGTTGCAGCAGGTCAATGACGTGCCCTGGTTCGAGGACACCACCCTGGGCGAGGGAACCACCTCCGGGCGCTGGTTCGCCCTCGGCCGCGCGAATGACCTGGTCCTTTCGGCCCCGCAGGACGCCGCCAACTCCGCGCTGGTCAAGCTCAGCGACGCCCTCGTGGAAACCACACCCGAGCAATAGGCAGCTAGCGGGCCAGGGCGCTTGCGATGAGGGTGTCGAGCAGCTCCGCGTAGGCAACGCCGGTGGCGGCGAAGACCTGCGGGTACATGGAGATCGCCGTGAAGCCAGGGAAGGTGTTGATTTCGTTGATGTAGTAGGTCTTGTCCGTCACGAAGAAATCCACGCGGGACAAGCCGCTGCAGCCCAGCGCCTGGAAAGCCTCGACGGCGCGGGCGCGGATCTCCTCGGTGGTCGCCTCATCCAGCGGCGCGGGGATTTGGGCTGAGACGCCTTCGTCGATGTACTTGGCGTCGAAATCGTAGAAGCCCTCCTCCGAGTCTGTGGTGCCCAAAAGCTTGGCCGGCACGGAGGCCACGAGGCTTCCGTCCGGGCGTTGCAGCACGCCGATCTCCACCTCGGCGCCGAGGATCTCCGGCTCGATGAGCACCTTGGAATCGGACTCGTAGGCCAGGCGCACGGCCTTCTCAAAGTCAGCCCAGTCCGTCACGCGGGAAACCCCAATGGAGGAACCACCCCGGGCAGGCTTGACAAAGACCGGCAGACCCAGATCCTCGCGCTGGGCGCTGCTGAGCTCCACCGCGCCGTCCTTCAGGATGACCTCCGGCACCACCGGCAGGCCCTCGGCGTGCAGCAACTTCTTGGTGAACTCCTTGTCCATGCCCACGGCAGAGGCGAGCACGCCCGCGCCCACGTAGGGGATCCCGGAGAGCTCAAAGAGCCCCTGCACCGTGCCGTCCTCACCGAAGGGGCCGTGCAGCACCGGAATAATCACGTCCACCTCGGCGTGGTGGCATTCCTTGGTTACGTTGTGGAAGCGGCCCTTGGTGGCCGGGTTGAGGGAGAGCGCCAGCTCGTCCTTGAGGGCTACCTCCGGTAGGACGCCGTCGCGGATGGCCAGGCCCTCGGTAGTTCCCTGGGTCCACGTGCCCTCCTTGGTGATGCCGATGGGCACGAGCTCGTACTTGGACGCATCCAGATGCGCCATGATCGAGCCGGCGGAAACGCAGGACACCGAGTGTTCGGAGCTGCGGCCGCCGTAAACCACGCCCACGCGAATCTTCGTGCTGGGCTCGGCCTTGCCGCTGGTGAGGGAAGAATCCTGGGTGTTATCAGGGTGCGCTTGAGTCATAAACGCAAACTTTACCCTGTCCTATTCGGCCTTCTTGGTGCGACCCATCAAAGCGACGATCATGTCATCCACGCTCATGCCTTCGTGGCACACGCCGAAGACTGCGCGGGTAATGGGCATGTCCACCCCGGCCTGGCTGGCCAGGCGGAAGATGGAGTCGGAGGAGATAACGCCCTCGGCCACCTGGCCGTTGGTGGCGGCGGTGGCCTCCTCCAGCGTGCCACCTTGGCCCAGGCGGTAGCCAAAGGTGCGGTTGCGCGAGAGCGTCGAGCTACAGGTGGCCACGAGATCGCCCATCCCAGCCAGGCCGGAGAAAGTGAAGGGATCCGCGCCCAGTGCCACGCCCAGGCGGGTAATCTCCGCCAGACCGCGGGTCATGATGGTGCCCATAGTGTTGTTGCCCAGGCCCTTGCCGGCTGCCATACCGCAGGCCAGCGCGATGACGTTCTTGCAGGCGCCGCCGATCTCCGCCCCGATGACGTCGATGTTGGTATAGGGGCGCAGGTAGGGCGCTGCGGCCGCGTGCTGGATGAGCTTGGCGCGCTCCTCGTCACTGCAGGCAATCACGGTGGCCGCCGGCTGCTCCTCGGCGATCTCGCGGGCGAGGTTCGGCCCGGAGAGCACCGCGATGCGCGAATCCTCAATGCCGGCGGCATCGGCGATAACCTCGCTCATGCGCTTAAGCGTGGAGGATTCCACGCCCTTGGACACCGAGACCACCGAGGCCTCCTCCGGCAGCAGCGGGGCCCAGGTCTCCAGGTTGGGGCGCAGCGTTTGCGAGGGCACGCTGAGCACCACGATCTCCGCGCCATGCAGGGCCGCTGCGGGATCCGTGGTGGCGACGATGGAGTCCGGCAGGCGCAGCCCCGCGAGGTAATCCGGGTTTTCGTGGGTCTCATTGATGGTCTGGGCCAGGTTCTCGCGGCGGGCCCACAGGCTGACCTCATTGTCAGCATCGGCGAAGACCTTTGCCAGGGTGGTTCCCCACGAGCCCGCACCCATCACTGCCACCTTGACCATGCTGTCTTCCTCCCGTTAGCGAATCTACGTCCCTGCCATTTAATCACGCCCGTGCTTTCTTCCACCGGCTCTCATGAGCGCTGGGCACTAATTGGGGTGGTGTTCGGCGCGCTTAGATGCACACGCGAGCCCAAAGGTGGAAAATGGATAAAGCCTGTGCGCTTGTGGCGCCTGCCAGCACCGTGCAGCACAGTCCACAGCGCATCGTCCACGGCGCACGGCCGTTAAAACAGCACAGCGCACCACCGCCACGACAGCAAGGAGCAGCGAAGCATTATGCCCAAGGCCAAGAACATGCATGAAACGGACAAGGACGCCAAGTCTGACGTTTTTGTCTGCGGCCGTCACCAGGAAATCCCCGTTGACCCGGCCAAGGAGTTCAAGCGCACCACGCTGGCGGCCGGTGCTGTGTTGTGGCGCGGCGACCCCCACGATCCCGAGGTGGCCATCATTCACCGCCCGCACTACGACGACTGGTCCCTGCCCAAGGGCAAGGTCGATCCCGGCGAGAGCCTGCCTGTGACCGCCGCCCGCGAGATCTGGGAGGAGACCGGTTACCAGGTGCGCCTGGGCAAGCTCATTGGCAAGGTCACCTACCCGGTGCAGGGGCGCACCAAGGTGGTCTACTACTGGCTGGCCAAGGCTCTCGAGGGCGATTACAACGCCAACAGCGAGACCGATGAGCTGCGCTGGATGCCCATTGCGGAGGCCTGCGAGCTGCTGTCCTACGACGTAGACACTGAGGTTTTGGATAAGGCCCGCAAGCGCCTGCTGAAGTCACCGACCACCCGCGTGCTCTACGTGCGCCACGCCCGCGCCCACGAGCGCCGCAACTGGGCTGGCGATGACAACCTGCGCCCGCTGGATAAGAAGGGCCGCCGCCAGGCTGAGATGCTCGTGCCGATGCTCACCCCCTACCACCCCACGGCGATCTACTCCGCCACCCCGCAGCGTTGCCAGCAGACGGCCGCGCCGCTTGCCGACGAACTCGGGCTCGACATCGCAGTCAACTCCGACTTCGGCGACGAGGTCTTCGCGGTCGACCCCGCGGCGGCGATGCGCGCCTTCCAGCGCGTGGTCAAGGCCGGCGGCGTGCCCGTCATCGTGAGCCAGGGCGAGACCATCCCGGGCATCATCAAGGCCCTCGAGCCGGTCTTCCTCAAGGCCCCGGTGGAGGACCTCAAGTTCAAGAAGTCCTCGGTGTGGGTGCTCTCCTTCAACGACGGCGAGCTCACCGGCGCCGACTACCTGGCCAGCCCGCTGCCCGTGCGCTAGCAAGCACCACCGCTAGCAAGC
>NZ_JAUNLS010000003.1:0-28630 GCF_030532325.1 Corynebacterium sp. | reverse complement strand
ATCACCACAGGTCCACAACCAAGCTTCAACAGCTCCTCACAGAGACGCACAGAGCAGCACAGACCTGCACAGAGCCGCGAAAAAGGCGTAGGCCACAACCTACGCCTCGTGGTGGAAGATGACGGTGGTGGAAATTTACGCCCAGCGGAAGACGGGGCGCTGCTGCATCTGCCGGGTGAAGATCACCATGGCCAGGCCGATCAGCGGGTAGGAAATGAGAACCGCGAAGGGAACCATGCTCAGCAGACCACTGATGATGGCAATGCAGATGCACAACAGTGCTGCCAGCCCCAGGTTGTCCTTGACCAGGGAGGCCGAGCGCTTGAGGCACTCGCCCACCGAAGCATCCGGTTCATCAGCCTTAATGGCAGGAGCCGCGAAGAAGAAAATGGCCGCGATGATGCCCGGGATGATGAGCAGGAAGGTGCCGACCGTGACGATGAGGAAGGTCACGAAGACAACGACGGATACGCCAATGGTGGGCCCGCCCCTGAAGAAGTCCTTGAACTGCGGCTTGCCGCCATCGGCAGAGATCTTGGAGGCCATCAGGAAGTTGGCCAGCATCCAGAACTGGTAAAAGATGCCCACGAAGACAAAAAGATACAAAAAGACGGAGGCGGCTACGCCGGGGCCGGCAGCGACGTCATAGTCCCCTGTCACCGGGTCATAGGAAGAGGAAGCGAACCATGCAGCGCCGAGGCCACCGGCCAGCACGGGGATAAAAATAAGCGCGAAGATCACCACGCAGTGAACGATGGACGCCAGGATGTAGGGACCGAAGTTGCCAAACATGGCCTTAAAGGCCTGGCCGATGGCCCCGAAGGCATCGACAGGCTGCACGGCCATGGTTCCGCCGGCCGGGCCACCACCCTGGTAGCCGTAGGGCTGCTGGGCAAAGTTCTGGCCCTGGTACTGGCCCTGCGGCTGGTCTTGGAACTGACTCTGCGGTTGCGCCTGCGGCTGCGCGCCGTACTGCGGAAGGCCGGCGTCGGAGCCGCCACCATAACTGCCGCCGGCGCCGTAGCTGCCGCCGCCGTAGGAACCGTAGTTGTCCTGGCCGGTTCCGAAGTTGCCCGAAGCAGAGCCGTATCCGCCCTGACCGTAGTTTTCGCCGGAGGGATTTGATCTGGCGTTGTTATTGTCGCCAAAAGGATTAGTCATAGCAGTACACCTTATCCACGGCTTGTGGAGCCTTCCACTTGAGGAAGGCTATCGTTACAGCATTTTTATCTTTGAACTATTTAGGAGCCCACGGCCGGCTTGAAGCTCGGGCGGCGGGCCTCAAACTCGGCGATGGCCTCCTCGTTGCGCAGGGTCAGACCAATATCGTCGAGGCCCTCCATGAGGCGCCAACGGGTGTAGTCATCGATCTCAAAGGGATAGGTCGCGGCACCGACCTCCACGGTGCGCCTCTCCAGATCGACGGTGACCTGGGTTTCGCCTTCGGCCAGCTGCTTCCAGATCTGCTCAATGTCCTCCTGCGCCATGACACCGGCCAGCAGGCCGGCCTTGCCAGCGTTGCCACGGAAGATGTCCGCGAAGCGCGAGGAGAACACGGCGCGGAAGCCGTAGTCATCCAGCGCCCACACGGCGTGCTCGCGGGAGGAGCCGGTGCCGAAGTCGCGGCCGGCGAAGAGCACCGAGCCCTGATTAAACGGCTCCTGATTGAGGATGAACTCCGGGTTGCTGCGCCAGTTGGAAAACAGCCCCTCGGCAAAGCCGGTGCGCTTGACCGACTTCAAGTAGCGGGCCGGAATGATTTGGTCGGTGTCCACGTTTGATGCGCGCAGCGGGACACCGATGCCGGTGTGGGTAACGAACTTCTCCATGATTAGTGCTCCTTCTAGCTAATAGTCGCGGGCTCGGTGATATCGGACGGTGCGGCCAGGTGCCCCAGCACCGCGGTGGCGGCGGCCACGGCGGGAGACACCAGGTGGGTGCGCCCGCCGGGGCCTTGGCGGCCCTCGAAGTTGCGGTTGGACGTCGAGGCGGAGCGCTCGCCGGGCTTGAGCTGGTCTGGGTTCATGCCCAGGCACATCGAGCAGCCGGCGGTGCGCCACTCGGCACCGAAGTCGCGGAAGACGGCGTCCAGGCCCTCCTGTTCCGCCTGCTCCTTCACTGCCGCAGAGGAGGGAACCACGATCATGCGGGTATCGGCGGCGATACTGCGGCCCTTGACCACGTCCGCCGCCGCGCGCAGATCCTCGATGCGGGCATTGGTGCAGGATCCCAGGAAGACGGTGTCGATGGCGACGTCGCGAAGCGGAGTGCCCGGGGTGAGGTCCATGTAGGCCAGCGCCTTTTCCACCGCCGCGCGCTCGTTATCGTTGGTGCACTGCGCCGGGTCCGGCACGCTCTCCCCCAGCGGGAGTCCCTGGCCCGGGTTGGTGCCCCAGGTGACAAAGGGCGTGAGCGTGGAGGCGTCGATGTGAACCACGGTGTCGAACTCCGCGCCTTCATCGGTGGGCAGGGTCTTCCAGTATTCCACGGCAGCGTCCCAGTCCGCGCCCTGCGGGGCGAACTCGCGGCCCTTGAC
Organism: Corynebacterium sp.; assembly: GCF_030532325.1. Taxonomy (GTDB): domain Bacteria; phylum Actinomycetota; class Actinomycetes; order Mycobacteriales; family Mycobacteriaceae; genus Corynebacterium. The sequence continues at coordinate 26,094 of NZ_JAUNLS010000003.1, read as the reverse complement.
GTACTCAAAGGTGGTCTCGTCCGGAGCCACCATTCCCGCGCGGGCGCCGGCCTCAATGGACATGTTGCAGATGGTCATGCGAGCTTCCATGGACATCGCGCGGATGGCCTCGCCGCGGTACTCGATGATGTGGCCCTGGCCGCCGCCGGTGCCGATCTTGGCGATGATCGCCAGGATGAGATCCTTAGCGCTCACCCCCTCGGGCAGCTGGCCGGAGACCTCGATGGCCATGGTCTTGAAGGGCTTGAGCGAGAGCGTCTGGGTGGCCATGACGTGCTCGACCTCGGAGGTGCCGATACCCATCGCGATGGAGCCAAAGGCGCCGTGGGTGGAGGTGTGGGAGTCGCCGCACACAATCGTCATGCCTGGCTGGGTAATGCCCAGCTGCGGTCCCACGGTGTGAACAATGCCCTGCTGGGCGTCCCCCATGGAGTGCAGGCGCACGCCGAACTCCTCGCAGTTCGCGCGCAGGGTGGAGACCTGGGTGCGAGAGACCTCGTCTTTAATCTCCAGGAGATTTCCAGTCTTAATGCCCACGGTGGGCACGTTGTGGTCCTCGGTGGCCAGGTGCAGCTCCGGGTGGCGCATGCGGCGCCCACTCAGACGCAGTCCGTCGAAGGCCTGCGGACTGGTCACCTCATGCAGCAGCTGAAAGTCGATGTAAATAAGATCGGGCTCGCCGTTCTCACCGGCGCGCACGACGTGATCGCGCCACACCTTTTCTGCCAGGGTCAGTTTCTCAGTCATAGTTCTCTCCATGTGAAATCATCTCGCGAAGGCATCTCGGTGCTCTCACCGACATGACTCTACTTGAAATCTCATTGATTGGAACGTAGATTTCATTGTATGGGAGAGTATAGCGCAGTATCCGGCATCAAGGTACTAGATCGGGCCGTTGCAATTATGATGGCCGCAGCCAACCGCCCGTCCACGCTCAACGAGCTGTGCGAGACCACCGGCCTACCACGGGCCACGGCCCACCGCTTGGCCACCGCCCTCGAGGCCCACCGCATCCTCGTGCGCACCCCCGACGGCAAGTGGGGCTCAGGGCCGGCACTGCCGGGCAACCGCGACCGCATCATCGAGTCCGCCGGGCCCATCATGGATGAATTGCTGGCCCAAACCGGCGAGTCCGTGCAGCTCTATGAACTTTCCGGCCAGTCCCGCACGTGCATCGCCACTCGCGAGCCCGAATCCGGCCTGCACAACGTGGTTCCCGTGGGCCGCCAGCTCCCCCTTACTTCCGGCTCCGCGGCCCGCATCTTTGCCGCGTTCGGTGATGCTCACGTGCCAGGCGCCACCTTTACCGCCGCCGACGTGGCGGCCGCCCGCGCGAAGGGCTACTCAGAGTCCATCGAGGAGCGCGAGGCCGGCTTGGCCTCAGTCTCTGCGCCGGTCTTCGACTCCAAGGGCACCTTCATTGCCGCGCTATCCATTTCCGGTTCAGCCGAGCGCTTCCGCCCCTCCCCCGCGGAAAAGTTTGGCGCCTTGCTTGCCGACGCCGCCCAGCGTCTCAGCGCCCGACTCTAAGGTTCCCGGCCCTAAGGAAAACCAGCACTAAATCATCAGGCCGTAGTTGTTGGCAATGCCGCGCACGGCCTCGATGCCAAAGCCCTCGCTACTAGTCACGCCGATGCCCTCGGCCTGCTCCTGGATGCTGCGGAACTCGTGGTTGGCCAGCTCCCACGGCGTGGCCGGAGGAGCGATGTTGGGGCGGCGCGGCACGAAGCCCTGGTGGCGCAGCCCGGCCAGCTCGTTGGGGTACGGCATGCGCGCGTAGTTGGCAAAGACGTGCTTTTCCGCGCCCCGGGTGGCGATGGTCATCCCCTGATAAATGCCCACCACGCCGGGGCGCCCCGGCACATAGACCCCGGACCCGCTATCGCCGTTGAGCTTGGGGAGTCCCGTGGAGTAGTGCATGCCCGGGAAGACCTGGGGGCCCGGCACCGTGGTGGCACAGTCGTTGCCCGTCAGACGCCCGTGCACGCACACCGTGGTGTTATCGCCCGGCACCGGGTTGATGCCGTCGCCGGTCTTGGGGTTGCCCGCGGCATAGGTCCCGCCAGCGAACTGGATGTAGGCCAGATCATGCCCGGCTGCGCCCGAGGGGCTAAACCAGCGCAGCGTGCCCACATGCTGGCCGCGCTCGTTATAGATCTGCTGGCCGGACAGCCCGCAGTGCGCCGAGGTCCACGCGCGGCTGGGCTCCACGTAGCCCACGGTGCACGTGCGCCCTTCAGCGGTGAGGATCTTCTGCCCCTGCGTGACCGGCACGGACTCCCCCGCCTGCGCCACCGCCTGGCCGCCCACCAGCGCAGCCGCCACCGCCGCGGTGGCCACGACGCGCTTGAGGCCCGTGCGCTTCTTCAACTTCTTGACAATATTCACTCCTTTAACATAGCCCGCACGATGCCAAATTGCACCCGCCGCCAGCTCGACCAAGATCACGCGGCCAAGATCACAGCGTCGATTCGCTCCACGCTATTGAAAACGTCATGAAAACACGCTTTAATGAAAAGCGACTGAAAACCCGTGGCCGAGTGCCACCCGATCCCAAGGAGCTGCCATGAGCACCCACACCATCCACGAGGAGCACACCCACACCCACGGCGAGGGCTGCGGTCACGTCGCCTTCACCCACGAGGACCACACCGACTACGCACACGACGGCCACATCCACCGCGAGCACGAAGGCCACTGGGACGAGTGCGAGACCACCGAGCACCGCCCGCACGGCGCCCACCCGCACGTCCACGGCGAGGGCTGCGGCCACGTAGCCATTCCCCACGGCGACCACGTGGACTACGTTCACGATGGGCACCGCCACGCCGCCCACGACGGCCACTGGGACTGCCACTAAGCCCAGCCGCGCCCACGCGCCCGGCGCCGTGCCACCCGAGCGACATCTGATGCCGCTTCCCGGGTGGCGCTGCTCGTTTTAGGCTCGTTTTAGCCCCACCATCCCACAGGCGCGTTAGGCTGTGACGTATGAAACCCACACGTGTGATGACCACCCTCGCAGCTCTAGCGCTGGGCGCCGGCACCGCCGCCGCATGCTCCACTGCCCCGGAGAACACCACCGCTGAGCCCTCGTTTGAAAATACTTACCCCGCCTTCGAGCCCCTGCAGAAGGAGGGCCAGGCGGATGTCCCCGACCGTCCAGAGCCTTCCATGAACCAGGACGCCGGCCAGCACGATGCCGGCGAAGGCGCTGATCAGTCTCCAGCCCAGCAGCAAGCCACGGCAGGCGGCGGGCAGGCCGACCAGTACATCGAACACAACACCAACCAGGACGTGAAGCTCGCCAACTACGACGAGCTCAGCTCGCAGATCCCACAGGGCAAGGCCTCCGGCTTCGACGTCAACCTCAAGGGCACCAAGGCCACCGTCTGCCTCATGGGCGACGGCTACGGCATCACCTTCGTCATGGCGGGCAAGAACACCAGCTGCGAGTTCGCCGAAACCACCGCGCGCACCCTCATGGGCAATGCCCCGAGCTCTAAGTCGGATCTACGCAACTTCGTCCCCCCTCAGCTCAACGCCACCAGCCCCGTGACCAACAAGGCCTACAACCTCAGCTGCAGCATCGACGAAAACGAGGTCATTCGTTGCACCGGCGGAAACGACGCCGAGGTGCTGATTCTCTAGACGCCCTTAGGAGCTAGCCCCTTCGCCACCTGGCGACACACATAGCGAAAGCCTTCGAATTTCTCCGAAGGCTTTCTGTTTGTACCCCGTACGGGATTTGAACCCGTGTTACCGGCGTGAGAGGCCGGCGTCCTAGGCCGCTAGACGAACGGGGCTTAGAACCGTCCTCGGCGGAGTTGCTCTCCGCTGCGGACTTGATAAAGATTAAACTACCCGTAAACATTTCAACAAATCGCCAGCTCAGAACGTAAAAATCCCGAACTCTTTCTCACTGTCTGTGAGTGCATTTCCCGTTGCGATTCTCTGTAGCCTGGTGCGGATCGAATCAGTGGTTATTCCGCTGGCAACCTGTGGGTAGTGTGGGCCGGAATCTTAACGTGGATTGCTCGAGTTCGGGAGACGCTGAGCATCTAGCTGCATAGAGGTTGGGCTCCTACTTCGTGCGATTGTTGGTCAATAAGAAGACGGGGATTATGGCTGTGCCGCCTTACCAATCGCTGCTAGCCTCGCGTCGGCGAAGATGATGCGATGAATCCTCTGCCATCCGCTCTCCTCTCATCCGGGGACTTGGTGTTAACTGCAGTGTAGGACGGGGCCACACACCCCGGAAGGGCTTTGAAAAGATAGCTGCTGGTCCTCCCCCTGGTATCACCGCGGCCAAGCGCATGGCATGCGGGAATGGTCTACCGGTAAGGGGCACAATCGAACCAGTGGCAAGCACAAGGTCCGGCCCACCGCTCTGGAAAGCACTTCCCCATCTCCCCGATGAACGCGGCTGCCGCCGCGTTAGGCACCGCGTAGCAGTATATACCGCCTGAAGCCGCACGCAAGCCTTTTCCTGGAAGTCCTTCCGACACATCGAAGCTAAACAGTCCGGCCAAGCTAGCCAGATGAGCTCGGCCCCTCCGGGCTCTGCGGTACGTTTTCGCGAGAACAGCCCAGAAACGCCGCCAGATTCGGGCCTTATCCGTCAAAACGTACCGTGGCGAGCGTCCTCGTTTAACCCTTAACCCTCCAACTGTGTCGCACTGCAGGAGCGGAAGTTGAAAACGCCGAAAACCCCCGGATTTCTCCGAAGGCTTTCCCTTTGTACCCCGTACGGGATTTGAACCCGTGTTACCGGCGTGAGAGGCCGGCGTCCTAGGCCGCTAGACGAACGGGGCATAGAACTGTGACTTCCACGCAGTGCACTTTCGGACACTGTGCAGTAATCACTGCTGGCCTACCAGGACTCGAACCTAGAATGACGGTACCAGAAACCGTAGTGTTGCCAATTACACCATAGGCCATCATTGCTGTGCGCTGGCGTGGAACTTTCTTCTCGGCTGGGCCGGAAGCTTTCTAGCTCCTCGCTGCTCGCTGCAACGGTTAGTAACTATAACCACTGTTGACTGAAAGTGGCAAATCGCCAGTTCATCGCGGATTTTTAGCGTTCCCATGGCGAGACATAAAGAGCAAAAAATAACACCGCTGTAAGCATCCCCAGAAGGCGAATGCTTACAGCGGTGGAGTTGAGCTCCCGTGGAGTTGAACTACAGCACGGCACTACCCAGTTGCTACTCCGCGGCGGGCACGTAGGGCGTGACAGCCAGAGCGGCCTTGAGGCGGTTGAGCGTGGACTCCTTGCCCAGCAGCTCCATGGACTCGAACAGCGGCGGGGAGACCTGCTGGCCAGAAATGGCCACGCGCAGCGCGCCGTAGGCCTTACGCGGCTTGAGCTCCAGCTCCTCAATGAGGGCCTTGGAGAGCACGGCCTCAATCGCGTCCGTCTTCCACTCCTCCAGCGCCTCCAGGCGCTCGATGGAGACCTCGAGCGGCTGGACAGCGTCCTCCTTGAGGTTCTTCTTAGCGGCCTTCTCATCGAGGGTGAGCTCTGCATCGGGGATGGTGAGGAAGGACATGAGGGAGTAGGCGTCGCCAAGCATCTTGATGCGTGTTTGCACCAGGTCGGCGGCGAAGGCGAACTTCTCCTCCGGGTAGTCGGCCGGGAAGTCCGTGTACTCGCTGAGGTACTCGCGCAGGCGCTGCGCAAAGTCCGCCGGCTCCAGCAGGCGGATGTGGTCAGCGTTGATAGCCTCGAGCTTCTTCTGATCGAAGCGGGCTGGGTTGCCCAGCACGTCATTGATGTCGAAGTTGGCAATGAGCTCGTCGACGGAGAAGATATCCTGGCCCGCGGACAGCGACCACCCCAGCAGGGAGAGGTAGTTGAGCATGCCCTCCGGGATAATGCCGGCGTCACGGTGGTTGAAGAGGTTGGACTGCGGGTCGCGCTTGGAGAGCTTCTTGTTACCCTCGCCCATCACGAAGGGCAGGTGGCCAAACTCGGGGGTCTGCTTGGCGATGCCCAGCTCCTTGAGCGCCTCGTACAGCGCGAGCTGACGCGGGGTGGAGGAGAGAAGATCCTCGCCGCGCAGAACGTGGGTGATGCCCATGAGGGCGTCGTCGACAGGGTTGACCAGGGTGTACAGCGGTGCACCGTTGGAGCGGGCAACGACGTAATCCGGCTGGGTGGCGGCCTTGAAGGTCACCTCGCCGCGAACCAGATCGTTCCAGGTCCAGTCCTGCTCCGGCATGCGCAGGCGCCACACGGGCTTGCGGCCCTCGGCCTCGAATGCGGCAATCTGCTCCTCAGTCAGGGTGCGGTCATAGTTGTCGTAGCCCAGCTTGGGGTCGCGGCCCGCGGCCTTGTGGCGCTCCTCAACCTCCTGCGCGGTGGAGTACGCAGGATAGACATAGCCACCCTCCTTGAGCTTCTCTAGAGCCTCGGCGTAGATGTCCATGCGCTGAGACTGACGGTAGGGCTCGTGCGGGCCGCCGACGTTAATACCCTCATCCCAGTTGAGACCGAGCCACTCGAGGGAGTCGATGATGGCCTGGTAGGACTCTTCCGAGTCGCGTGCGGCGTCGGTGTCTTCGATGCGGAAGATGAGCTTGCCGCCGGTGTGGCGGGCGTAGGCCCAGTTAAACAGTGCGGTGCGGACCATGCCCACGTGCGGGGTGCCGGTCGGTGACGGGCAGAAACGTACGCGGACGTCAGAAGTGTTCTCAGTCATGCGCCCCATGGTAGTGGAGCTGGCCCAACGCGCTGACACAGGCTCGGGCTTTCGCTGCCTTTCCGCTACCCCGCCTCGCTGCGCCGCCGCCCCACATGGGGGTAGCTGAAAATCGCTCCCATTTAGCTGTGCTGCAGATTCCCGAAACCGCCGACGTGACGCTAACGGTACTGACATTCATTATCTATAGTGAGTATCTCGTTGAGACCCCCGGTCTCCTCTTGTCAGAACTGAAGAAAGGCACTCACTTATCGTGGCTCGCTCTCACACTCGCTTCCTTGCCCTGCTCACCACCGCCGCCGTCTTAAGCCCCGCCACCGCCTACGCTGGCCCCGATGACGGCAAGCGCGTGGTTAGCCAAGCGCACGTGGACTCCCCCAAGACCTTCTGGGAGAACAACTCCTTTGTGCTCAAGACCGAGTACGCCGAAAAGGCCACCCCGCTGGCGGAGAACGTGGCCTGGGTAGGCAAGGGCTGGAGCAGCAAGGGAGATGCCCAATACCAGTTTGCCCTGCCAGAAAACGGCTCCATGGACTTCGTGGGCAGGCCCGGCGAGGTCTACTACTCAGCGCCGAGCCTGCCCAGCGGTAGCCACGACCCCATCTGGCTGGGATTTGGCGCCGATTCCCTGCCTACCGAGAAGCTGCGCGACGGCTCCGCCTCCCTCGATCTGCTCAGCGTCGACGGCCCGGGTGAGATCGAGATGTTCCGCTACTTCGAAGATTTCGCCGAAGCCGCCCGGATGTTGGGCACCTCGAAGGGCTCGCCGCACTCGGCCTTCCTCACCGCGGGCACGCACACCCACAACTACACTCTGTTCAGCAAGCCAGGCCGCTACGAGTTGACCTACCGCACCACGGCGCGCGGCCGGGATGGCTCGATCATCGCCTCGGAGCCCACGACCACCTCCATCCAGGTCGGCGGCCAGCGCCCCTCCGATAAGCCCACCCCCTCCCTGCGCGAGCGATTTGACGCCGCCCACGCAGGCAGCTCCGAGGAGCTGGCCAAGGCCGGCTACCACCTGCGGGTGGAGCCCAAGAAGGGCCCCTCCCGCGACGGTGACGAGCACCTCTCCACCATCACCCTGGACACCCGCGGTAGCACCAAGCCAAACGGCACGCTGACTCTGCTTATCGACGGCTACTTCCTCACCGATCTGTCCGTCAAGAACGGCCAGGCCCAGTGGGAGGAGTTCCTCGGCCCCAAGGACGCCGAGCTCCAGGCCGTCTTCACCCCGGAGGGCGAGGCCCCGCGCTGGATCTCCGAGCCGCTGCACTACAGCTCCGGCGCCCAGCTCCAGACGGATTCTTCCCGGGCTTCCGAGACCTGGCAGGAGACCTCCGCGCCGCGCAACCTGGCTCCGCAAGATCCCGTGGAGATCACCGACACCGGCTTTAAGGCCCGCCTGGAACCCCTCGCTGAGGGTCTGACCAAGGTGGTCATCGACACCGCCGACAAGAACTTCCGCGGCTTCGTGCAGGGTGGAACGTATTCCGTCAGCGAGGACGGCACCGTGGACACGGGCGCCTACACGCCTTTCGACGCCTTCATCAGCGACGGCCACGCAGAGTTCCTGCTGAACGACGAGGCCCTCGAGGAGAATATGGCGGTGGGCGTGGACGTGGTCAGCCACCCGCTCATGTCCGTCGGCTCCGCCGCGCCGGTCTACCTCACCAAGAACTACCAGCATGGAAAGACCTACACGGCCAGCGGCGCCCTCGGAACCGCCGCCCAGGACGGCCCGCACCAGGAGGCCACGCCCTCGACTGCGCCCACGGCCCAGCCCACGCCGAGTGCCAAGCACGAGCCGGAGCGCTGCAGCGAGAAAGTAACCCTGGACAAGGGCCACGTGGACATCAAGGCGGCCCAGGAGGGCGAGGCCTTCTCCGCCGTGGTCAAGGACGAGACCTTCCAGGTAGACCAGAAGACCGTGGACCGCCCGGTGGATCAGGTCATCCTTGCCGTCGGCGAGAACGCGCGCGTCAAGCGCGGCTCGGAGCTGGCGGGCAAGGACTTCGAGTTCCTGGGCAAGCCGGGTGATCACTACTACCTGCTGCCGCAGACCCAGAACCGGGACATCATCTGGCCCGGCTACAACACCCAGGCCCTGGACTACAAGCAGTTCAAGGACGGGGTGGTCAACCTCAAGCTCAAGCCGCAGTCCATGCCGGCGGGCGGGGACTTCGCGCTCTTCCTCACCAAGGACTTCGGCGGGGTCAACCTCCTGGCCAGTTCCGCGACCAAGGACTACGCCGTGGAGACCACGTTTGCCTCCCACACCCACACCAACTGGGTCTTTAACAAGCCCGGTGTGTACAAGCTGGAGCTGAGTTACGAGGCCACCACCAAGGACGGGAAGCAGGTGAGCTCCCAGCCGCAAGTGCTCACCATCGCCGTGGGAGACAAGGCCCGCGAGGACGCGCAGAAGGACTGCGACGCTCAAGCCCCGCAGTCTCCGGAGCCCAGCACCCAGCCCACCGAACCAACCACCAAGCCTTCGGAGCCGAACAAGCCCTCGGAGCCGAAGAAGCCAGAGAGCTCCGCGAAGCAGGACCGCATCCTCGGCGGCGTGCTCAGCCTAGCCGTTCCGCTGGCCCTGGCCGTGATCTTCCAGGCCGTGCTCAGCTTCCAGCGCGATCACCGCGCTGAGATCGAGCGCTGGCTGAGCGGCCTGCTGGGCCGATAGTCACCGCCGATGCCACCAGTGCCTCACGACCAATGAAAGAACTCAGGAAAGACCTCAGGATGTACGCACGAGATTCCCTCAGCCGCCCGGGCTTAACGCGCGTGCCCGCTGCCCTCGCCGCCTGCCTGGCCGCTGCGCTGCTCCTCCTGCACGCGGCGTTGACTCCCCTGCTGCCCGCCGCCCAGGCCCAGGAGCAGATCTTCGATTCGGGCCACGTGGACGCCTTCTACGTCACAGCACCCGGCGGCGAGCTCACGCTCTCGCTCAAGGAGGACATCACGGGCCACGGCGTGGAGCACGCGGGCGGGGACGTCGTCCTCGCGGTCAGTGAGCAGGCGTGGTCCTCCGCCACGGAAAACATCCCGGATATCGGTGCGCCCACCTACTTCCTGCCGCAGACCCAGCAGGCCGGGATCCTCTGGCCGGGCTGGGACACCCAGGCGGCCCAGGAGGCCGGCTACCGGGACGTTGATCTCGACTTCCTGGACGTCTCCGGGCCGGGTGCGGTCTACGCCTTCGAGACCGCGGGCTTCGGCGATATTCAAGCCGTGACCAGCTCCGGCAGCATGGAGCTGGCCAGCGGCGATGCCATCAACCAGCCCTACCCTGCCCACCGCCACATCAACTGGGCGTTTAGCGAGCCCGGCACCTACACCATGACCGTGCAGGCCAGCTCCAACGGCGATGCGAGCAACGAGGTGACCTACACCTGGCAGGTCGGCGACGCCGCCGCCTCCGCGGACGCCGTGCTGGACGATGCCACCTCGGCCGGCGCAGACCCCAACAGCGACGCTACGCCGGGCGCCGCTGACGGTTCTGCGGGCACAGTTAGGGGCGCTGCCGCCGGCACAGGCGCCGGGGCACAAAGGAACTCCGCTGCCCAGCGCGACTCGCAGCACCAGGCCGCGGAGAAGAAGCGCGCTGGCGCCGCGCCCCACCCCGCGCAGCAGGGCCTGCGTCACGGTGCTGGGCAGGAGGATCCGGAGGCCGCCGGCTACTACTACGCCGCCGAGCAGCGCGACCTACTGCCCTGGGGCGTGGGCCTGGCCGGGCTGGGCATGCTGGCGCTGGGCCTGGCCATCGCGCGCCTCGCCCTGGCAAAGGCCCGCGAATGAGCGCGCACTCCCCGCTGCGAGCCGCCGCCGCGCTGCTCAGTGCCAGCCTGCTGTGCTCCTGTGCTGCCGAGCCCGTCTACGGAGCCCAGCCCGCCGCCGGCAGGCTGCAGGTGGTGGCGACGACGCCGATTCTGGGGGACATCGCCAAGCAAATCGCCGGCCCCGACGGCGAGGTCACCACCCTCATCCCGGCGGGCAAGGACCCGCACACCTTTGAGCCCTCCCTGCGCACCGTGCGCGAGGTAGCTCACGCGGATGTCGCCCTGGCCAACGGCCTGCTGCTCGAGCCGCCAGCGCTCATGGACACCCTGCGCGAGACCTACTCGGCGCCCGTGGTGGAGGTCGCGGATCAGGCCTCCACCAGCGGGGCCGTGCTGGTTCCCTTGGTGGAAAACGCCGCGCTCGACGCCCTGTGGCTGGGCCTGCGCGTGCGCAACGCCCCGGTGGGCACCGGCAGCGCCGAGCTCAGCCTGCGGGAGGCCACCGGGCCCGGCGAGGTCGCTGCCTACGTGGTCAGCACCTTCGGCACCCCGGAGCTCATCTTCGACTCCGCGCGCGGGCCAGGTAGCGCTCGCACCGCCGTGCTGCCGGCCAACGCCCACACGCATGTTTCCTGGGGCTTTTCCCGCCCGGGCATCTACCGCCTGAGCTTCCAGGCCACCGGCACCGCCGCGCAGACCGTCACCGTGGCGGTGGGCGTGAACCCGCCGCCGGGCATGCACGCGGTCAAAGAGGGCCACCTCGACATCACCGCTGATATGGGTGCCGGAGACATCGTGCTGGAGGATCAAGGCCAGCGCTTTGACCCGGCCACGACCGCCCTGCAGGTGCCCTCCTCCACGCTGCAGGAGATCCCGCCGGATCCCGCCTACCGCTTCCTGGGCCGGCCCGGCACGGAGACCTACCTACTGCCACAGGCGGTGCTGGGAAAGCACATCCACGGCGAGGTGGATCCGCACCTGTGGCACAACGCGAAGAACGTCATGGCCTACGCGGAGGTCATCGCCGAGGAACTCGCCCGCGCTGATCCCTCCCACGGCGCCGCCTACCGCGCCCGGGCCGCCGGCTACACCGAGCAGCTGCGCCGCACCGATGACTACGTGCGCGCCCAGATCGCCTCCATCCCGGAGCGCAACCGGCACCTGGTTACTCCACACCACGGCTACGCCTACCTGCATCAAGGCTATGGCATAGACATCGCCGGGTTCGTCACACCGAACGCCTCCGTGGAGCCCAGCCCGCGGGAGGTCATCGCACTGCGGCGCACGCTGGAGAACCTCGACCTGCCCGCGGTCTTCATCGAGCCCACCCAGCAGGCCGGTGCCCAGACGCTGGCCGAGGCCGCCCGGGCCACCGGCACCGCGGTGTGCCCGCTCTACGGCGACACCCTCGATGAGACCGTGCCCACCTACCTCGACCTCATGCGCTTTAACGCCGACTCGCTTCACCGCTGTCTCGACCCACACCGAAAGAACTCACTATGAACTTGCCCCGCACGCTCGCAGCACTGGTGTGCTGCGTGGGCTTAACCCTCGGCTCCAGCCCGGCGTGGGCCGGCGATCTGGCCCAGGTAGTCAACGAGAACGAACAGGTCGCCGAGCCCGGCACCGAGGCCGTCATCGACCACGGCCACGTCGACATCGGCGCCCAGCTCATCGACGGCCAGCCGCACTTCATGGCCCGCGACGATTCCGCCACCACCCCGGTGTGGCGCGAGCTTGACGACGTCCTCTTTCACCTCCCCGACTCCGCCCAGCTCACCCTGCCTGCGGACGATGACTTCTCCTTCGTCGGCGCGGAGCCCGGCCAGAACGTGTGGGTGCTGCCACAAACCGAGCAAGCCGGGGTGCCCTGGGTGGGCTGGAACACCCAAGCGCCCTCGTTGACCGAGTCGGCGGACCGCGGCGTGAACATGCAGTTCTTGGGCCACACCGGCCCCGGGGAGTTCTCGCTCTTCTTACAGAACGGCGGCTTCGAGCCCCCGCAGCTGCTGTGGTCCACCGCCAGCGGCGCCCACGAGGACTTCTGGGTCGATCTCAACACCCACACCCACGCCAACTGGACATTTAGCAAGCCCGGCGTGCACCAGGTGGGCATCCGGCTCAGCGCCACCACCACCGCCGGCGAAAAGATCAGCACCGACGGCATCCTCACCTTCGCCGTCGGCGACGCCACCGACCTCGAGCAAGCCCAAGCCACCCAGTGGGATGCGAAGGCCGCCGCCGAGTCCCTCGGTTCCGCCTCCGGGATCCCCGGTTGGGCCATCGGGCTGCTCACTGCCGGCGCCCTGCTGCTGGCGGTGGCGGTGGGCGCACTCATCCTGGCACAGCGCCGCACCCCGGCGGGTGAGAACCGTGGATAGGGCGTGTGTGATGGACGTCGCCAAGCTCAGCGTGTCCCTCGGCGGCCGCGAAGTCATCCGGCAGGCCTCGCTGAGCGTGGGTACCGGCGAATTCATCGGGTTGCTCGGGCCCAACGGCGCGGGCAAGACCACGCTCATGCGCGCCTTGCTGGGGCTTATCCCCTTTAGCGGCCGGGTGAGCACGCATGCCGCGACCGGCTACGTGCCCCAGCGCCACGACGTGGAATGGGACTTTCCCATCAGCGTCTACAACGCCACCTTAAGCGGGCGCACGGGGCTGATCGGCTGGCTGCGCCGGCCCCAGGCCCGCGACCACGCCGCGGTTCGCGAGGCGCTGGCGCTGACCAACCTCGAGGGGCTCTCCCGCCGCTCCATCGCGGAGCTCTCCGGCGGGCAGCGCCAGCGCGTCCTCATCGCGCGCGCTGGCCACCCGCCCGCAGCTGCTGCTTTTCGACGAGCCCTTCACCGGCCTCGACGCCCCCAACACCGAGGCTTTGCTGCTGCTCTTTGACCGGCTCGCGGCGGGCGGCACCTCGATTCTCATGTCCACCCACAACCTCTCGGAGGCCGCGCACTCCTGCCAGCGCCTCGTGCTCTTTAACCGGGGTGTCATCGCCGACGGGCCCGCCGAGGATCTGCGCGCCCGCCCCGAGCCCTGGGTGACCGCCTTCGGGGTCAGCGCTGACTCCCCGCTGCTCTCCGCGATTGGGGTGGCGGCATGATTGACGTCTCTCTGGTGGATTTCCTGCAGGATCTCACCAACCCCCACCTGGACTTTCTGGCCCGGGCGGTGGCGATGTCCATGCTCTCCGCGGTGCTGTGCGGGGTGGTGGGCTGCTTCGTGGTGCTGCGCGGCATGGCCTTTATCGGTGACGCCGTCTCCCACGCGGTCTTCCCCGGCCTGGCCATCGCCTTTGCGCTGCAGGGCTCCGTGCTTCTCGGCGGCGCGGTGGCCGGTGCCGCGGTGGCCGTGCTCATCGCGCTGTTTTCCCAGCGCCGCACGGTGCGCGAGGACTCCATCATCGGCATCTTCTTCGCGGCCTCCTTCGCACTGGGCATGCTCATCATCTCGCGGGTCGACGGCTACACCGCCTCTCTGACCAGCTTCCTCTTCGGCTCGCTCACGGGTGTCTCCGCCGCCGATCTGGGCACCGCCGCGGTGTGCTCGGTGCTGGTCCTCGGCGTCGTCGTGGCCCTGTGCCCGCAGCTGACCGCGGCCTGCCTGGACAAAGAGACCGCCCGCGCGATGGGCTTGCCGGTCCTCGCGCTCGACCTCGTGCTCTACCTGTGCGTGACCGCGGCGGTGGTGATCTCGGTGAGCACCATCGGCAACATCCTGGTGCTCGCCCTGCTCATCACGCCGGCGGCCACCGCCCGGCTGCTGTGCGACTCGCTGAAGTCCATGATGCTCTGCGCCGCCGCCTGCGGTGCCGGCGCCAGCTTCCTGGGCATCTACCTGGCCTGGGCCATCGACCTGCCGGCCGGGGCGAGCATCGTCCTGCTGCTTACCGCCCTCTTCCTGGCGGTGTGGGCGCTGGCCCCGTGGCTGCGTTCCCGCCGCCACGCCACTGAGCCCAGACGTGCCGCTGAGTCCAGACCCGAATCCCGTCCCGCTAGTGTGAAAGGTTCACTGTCATGACCTACCTCCGCCTTCCCCTCGCCCTGGGTGCCGCCGGCCTGCTGGCCTTTGCCTCACCGCTGGGCGCCACCGCGCTGGCCGACGAGCCCAGCACAGCGCCAGACTCCGCTTGCGAGGTCACCTCGTTGCACCCCTTTACCCAGGGCCACCAGGACATGGCCCTGGTGGATTCCGGCTCCGGCTTCGACTTCCTCGTGCGCGACGACGCCTCCGGGCGGGACTACCACGCGGGCGAGTTCTACGTGGAGCTGGGCAGCGAGGCCGAGCTCTCCCCGAATGCCGCGGCCAGTCTGCCCTCCGGTTTTCCCACCAGCGGCTGGGCCGTGCCCCAGACCCAGGATCCCGCAGTGCCGTGGCTGGGCTTTAACACCAGCTACGTCAGCGACACCGCGAGTGTTACTGGTGCCACGCTGACCATGGAGTTGGGCAGCGCGCCCGCCGGCGGGCGCGTCGTGGGCTTCCAGACCGACGTGCAGGGCTCTCCTACCGTGCTCTTCGACTCGGAGGATCCCTCCATTACCTGGGACTTTCCCGATCACGCCCACGCCCACACCGGGATGATCTTCACCGAACCGGGTGTGTACGCGGTGGCCTTTAGCTTCGAGCTTGGCAGCGGAGACAGTTATTCCCTCGATGTGCCCTTCGTGGTCGGCGGCGGCAGCAGCGCCGACGAGGTCTGCGAGCTCGAGTGGCCGGATGCCACCGGCGGCCCCGCGGACAAGAATGATGCGAACCTGAGCCGCCCCAAGCGGATCACCAAGGAGATCAACGACACCGCCAAGGCGCTCGGCGGCCTAGACAAGGAGCTGGATAAGACCCGCAAGGAGGCCGAGAAGATGGTCGGCGCGGCGTCGTCAAGCACCACGGCCCCGCGCCGGCAGGCCCAGAAGCCAGCGGCGCGCGCCGGTCAGGACTCGCAGCCGCGACCGGCCGGAGGGGCATCGCCAAGCTCTCAGGGCGCCCAGGCCCTGCAAAAGCCAGACAGGAAGAGCGCGCCCAAGAACGACGCAGCAGATAAGAACGGCGTCAAGAAGGATGCTGCTCAGAAAGGTGGCGCGCAGAAGGACACTGCACAGGCCACACCCTACAACAACGAGGAGATCCGGGCGATGAGCTACCAGGAGCCTATGACGAGCTTCTGGGCAGGGGTGCTCGCTGGCATGGGTGTGTTCGCCACCATCCTCGGCGTGGGGCTGTTTATCTGGGTACAGTTCTTCCGCCAGCGCTAACCTGGATTCTGTCTGTGAAGCCCCAGGAAGTATGCTTTCTTCTTATGCATACCAACAGACCCAGCACCGCCCCAGACTTCTTGCTGTCCCGCGCAACTGGGTCTGTGCGCACCCAAGGCGCGCGCGAAACCTTCACAGTGGTCAACGAGGCCGTGGCCGCGCTGCGCAGCGGTCGGGTGGAGATGGTCGTCGGCGCCCTGCCCTTTAGCCCCGGCGAGCCCGCCGCGCTCACCGTGCCGGAGAGCATCATCCGCGAGGACGGGCCGCTGGAGCCGCACTCCTACTACCGGCAGGGCACGCTTTCTGCCCGCGTGACGGGCTTCGACCCCGAGCCCGAGGAGCATCTGCGCCGCATCGACGCGGCGATTGCCACCATTGCGGCCTCCAAGTTGGACAAGGTGGTGCTCGCCCGCGCGGTGGACATCGAGTTCTCCGCCCCGGTGGACCCCCGCCTAGTGGCCGCGCGCCTCATTGATCTTTCCGCCAACCGCGACGGCTTCATCGCGGATCTCAGCCCGGTGGGCCGCCCAGGCGCTATGTTCGTGGGTTCCTCCCCGGAGGTGCTGGTTAAGAAGCAAGGCTCCACCGTCACCGCCTTCCCCCTGGCCGGCTCCGCGCCGCGCCAGCGCGACAAAGCCCGCGACATCATCGCGGGCCAGGATCTGCAAAACTCCGCCAAGGACCTGCGCGAGCATGCCTTCGTGGTGGATCACCTGCGCCGCCTGCTCAGCCCCCTGTGCGTGACCTTCGACGCCCCCTCCACCCCCGAGCTCATCTCCACCAACGAGATGTGGCACCTGGGCACCCCGATCGCCGGCACGCTGCGCGATCCGAGCATCACCGCGCTAGAGCTGGCGGAGCTGGTACACCCTACCCCGGCGATCTGCGGCACCCCAACGGAGGCCGCCCAGGCGCTCATCGAGACCGCCGAGACCGAACGAGGCTTCTACGCCGGCGCTGTGGGCTGGTGCGATAACACCGGCGACGGCGAGTACATGGTGGCCATCCGCTGCGCCGAGGTTGCCGGGGATGGCCTCTCCGCCCGCGCGTGGGCGGGCGGGGGCATCGTCGAGGATTCCGATCCCCAGACCGAGCTGGAGGAAACCACGGCGAAGCTGCGCACCATCATGCGCGCGCTGAATCTCTAGTTTCCCTAGGTTTCTTAGGCGCGCGCGATGGGGTTGGCCAGCGAGCCTACCCCGGGGATTTCGATCTCAATGTGATCGCCGGGCACCATCGGGGCGGTGCCGGCCGGGGAGCCCGTGGTGACGACGTCGCCAGGCAGCAGCGTGTAGGACGCCGAGATCTCCGCCAGGATGCCGCCCATCTTGACAATCATCTGGTCGGTGTTGGAGTCCTGCTTCTGCTCGCGCTTGCCCTCGTGGGTGAGGTAGGCGTTGATCTTCTGATCCTCCAGGTTGACCTTGCTCAGGTCCGTTTCGATCCACGGGCCGAGCGGGCAGAAGGTATCGATGCCCTTGGCGCGTGCCCACTGGCCGTCCTGGAACTGCAGGTCGCGGGAGGAGACATCGTTGCAGATGGTGTAGCCCAGCACGTGGTCCTGCCAATTCTCCGGATCGATGTTCTTGGAGGGTTTGGAAATCACCACGGCCAGCTCGCCCTCGAACTCGACGTTGGTGGCGAAGTCCGGGATCTTGATGGGCGCGCCCGGGCCGATGACGGCGGTGGAGGGCTTGATAAAGATGGTCGGCGGCAGGTGTTCGGCCGACTTGTTGAAGACCTCCGCAACGTGATCCGCGTAGTTGCGGCCCAGGGCCACAACCTTGGTGGGCAGGGTCGGCGCCAGCAGGCGGACCTCACCCAGCTTACACTCGCGGCCGGTGGGCTCCGGCGGGGTAAACGGGGTGCCGGCGATCTCCTTGGCCACCAGCTCCTCCATGGGAGCATCATCGGGGCCTTCGATGACGGCGAAACAGATTCCTTCGGTGTGTGCAATTCGTCCTAAACGCATACCGGCCATGCTATCAATACGGGGGCTTAGCCACGGAGCAAAGGTCCGTTATCCTAGCAGTGAACTTTCTTTACATGCGGGTGGCGCACTCCCCCAGCCTGCGCCCGTGCAGATCCAACGCGAGGTAGAGCTCGGCGCAGGCGAGGGCGTCGCTGAGAGCATTGTGGTTGCGGTAGCGCGGCAGCCCATAGCGCTCGCGCACGCGCGGCAGCCGCAGATCCTCCCCGCGCGGGTAGGTGCCCATGCGCTCCATGTGGCGCCGCTCCAGGGCGAAGGTATCCACCACGCTCAGCCGCGGGCGCGCCCAGCCCAGCCGCCGGGCCGCGGCCCGCAGGAAACCCACCTCCAGCCCGGCGAAGTGCACGAGCAGCGCCCGCCCCTCTAGGGCCCCGCGCAGCTGGGAGATAGCCTCCTCGAGCGCGACGCCGGCGTCCACCACCTCCTGGGTGAGTAGGTGAAGGTGGGCATCGCCGGTGACCTGCGCGCCGCGCACCACCGCGTAGCCGGCCCCGGAGAGATCGATGACCTGCCCGTTGACTGGCACCCAGCCGAGGGAGACAATCTGGCCCTTCTTCGGATCCAGCGCGGTGGTCTCCATGTCTACCGCGAGCAGGCGGGCCTCGTCCACGGCAACGCCGAGATTCGGCGCGCCCCAGTCCTCCCGCGCCCGCCACCGATCAAAGATTCCCATCGCCGGCCCGCCTAGATGTTGCGCACCGGGTAGAGGGTGGCCAGGCCGGACTGCATGGATTTCACGGCGCGGAAGGCATCGCGCAGGTGCTCGCGTTCCATGCGGCCGAGGGACTTCGGGTCGATGTGGTAGTCGGGGCTCTCGCCGGCGCGCAGCTGCCGGGCCTGGTGGCGCAGGGCTACGGAGCGGAGGAAGTCGAAGGCGTCGAGAAGCTCCTGGGCTCCGGCCTCGCTCACGCTGGTGCCGGCTGCCTCGCGCAGGCGCTGGCGGGTGTCCACCACGGTGGACCCTGCGGCCAATGCGAAGAGCCGGGCCATCTGCACGATGCCCGCCGTGCCGCCCTTCTTGATGTCCAGGGTGTTGGCGTAATCGCCGTCGCGCTCCACGACGAGCCCGCGGAAGATGGTCAGCGGCGGCTCGCGGCGCACCGCCAGGGTGGCCAGGTGGGCGTGCAGGCGGCGCGAGCCCTTGCCCAGCTCCACCGCCGTGCGGTGCACCGCCTGGCCCAGCTCCTCGTTGCCATAAACCACGCGAAAGTCGAAGAAGACCTGCGCGTGGAGCAGGGCCTCCGGCTGCGGATCGGTGATCCAGCGGTGGAAGGTGGCCTCCCACTGGCGGCGGGTCATCCTCCACTGCGGGCTCATGGCCATCATCTCGCCCGGGCATAGCGGTTGCCCGGCGGCGGCGAGCCCGCGGCAGAGGAATTCTCCCAGGGCGGAGAAGTACTCGCCGTGGCGCGCCTCGTCGAAATCATCGGCCAGCACCAGCGCGTTGTCTTGGTCGGAGGCCAGCGCCATCTCCCGGCGGGCCTGCGAGCCCACGGCCACCAGGGCGTAGTCCACCGGGGGCGCTCCGAGTTTCTCCTCGGCGAGCGCGCACAGGCGCCGGGCGACGGCATCGGCGGCCATGGTGACTAGGCTTGCGGCCTCCGCGGGCGAGGCCCCGCGCTCGATGTAGCGCCCGGCCAACTCTGTGGCCTGGCTAAAGGCCCCGGAGAGCTCCTCCACGCTGGCGCGGCGCGAGAGATCGGCGGCGAGGTAAACGGGGTCATTGTGCAAGAGCCTGGCCACGTCCGACTGCGTGATGATGCCCTCCAACGCGCCGCCGGCCAGTACCGGCAGGTGGTGGATGCCTTTCTCCGCCATGCGAAGCAGCGCTTCCATCGCCGGCGCCTCGGGGCTGACGGTGGCCAGCTCGCGGGTCATGATCTCGCTCACCGGCGTAGCCGGGTCCACCCCCGCGGCGAGCACCCGGGTGCGCAGGTCGCGGTCGGTGACAATGCCCTCCAGGGCGCCGTCGCGAGTGACGAGCAGCGAGGAGACCTTCGCTTTAGTCATGAGCTGGGCCGCCCGCGCGGTGCTGGTCTCCCCCGGCGCACGCAGCGGATTCGGGCGGATGAGCTCCGCGATGGGGGTGCGCAGAGCGTCGGAAGGCGCGGATTCCGCGAGCTCCCGCGCGGCGGCGCGGATCTGGCGGTTCTGCGCGGAGAAGAAGCGCGCGATGTCGGGGTTGGCCTGCGCCAGGCGGGTGAAGTCCTCCTGCGGCAGGAGGAAGACCAGGCTGTCCTCCACTGCGATCATCTCGTACTGGGAGTGCGGCTGGCCCATGAGCGTGGAATAGCCAAAGGTCAGCCCCTCCTCCCGGCGGTCCAGCAGGATGCCGTCCGCGCCGAGCACGTCGACCGCGCCGGTACGGATGATGTAGAGCTGGGAGTTGACCGCCCCGTGGGTGATGGGCACCTCGCCGCGGCGCAGATAGGCCACCTTGAGTTGCGTGGATAGCGCATCGAGCTGTCCCTCGGGCAGGTGGGCGAAGGGTTCGTGCTGGGCGAGGAATCCGCGGACCTCGTCTACTTCGACGCTCATGCGTTCACAGTACAGGCTTAGGCCCGCACGGCGGCGGAGATTCGATCCCCAATCTCCACGGTGCTTCCGGCACTCTCGCCTCGCTTCGCGACGTCCTCCGCCACCGCCTTCTCAATCCTTACCGCGTTCTCCTCGTCGCCGAGGTGGCGCAACAGCATAGCGGCAGACAGGATGGCGGCAGTGGGATCGGCGATGCTTTGACCTGCGATGTCCGGGGCGGAGCCGTGCACAGGCTCGAACATGGAGGGGTTAGCCCCCGAGGCGTCGATGTTGCCCGAGGCCGCCAGGCCGATGCCGCCGGTGACCGCGCCGGCGAGATCGGTGAGGATATCGCCGAAGAGGTTATCGGTGACGATGACGTCGTAGCGGCCCGGATCGGTGACCATGTAGATGGTGGCGGCGTCGATGTGGTTGTAGTCCACGGTGACCTCGGGGTACTCGCGGGAGACCTCCTCGACGGTGCGTTGCCACAGGCCGCCGGCGTTGACCAGGACGTTGGTCTTGTGCACCAGGGTCAGGTGCTTGCGCCGACCCATCGCGCGCTCGAAGGCGTCGCGCACCACCCGCTCCACGCCGAAGCGGGTGTTCTGGGAGACCTCCGAGGCCACCTCGTGCTCGGTGCCCTCGCGCAGGGTGCCACCGTTGCCGCAGTAGAGGCCCTCGGTGCCCTCGCGCACCACGACGAAGTCGATCTCGCCTGGGTTGGCCAGCGGAGAGGTCGCCGTGGGATAGAGCTTGGCCGGGCGCAGGTTGACGTGGTGATCCAGGGTGAAGCGCAGCTTGAGCAGCAGGCCGCGCTCCAGCACACCCGGGGGAACCGAGCCGGGGGCGCCGATGGCGCCAAGCAGGATGGCGTCGTGCTCGCGCAGGGAAGCGACGTCCTCCTCGGTGAGCAGCTCGCCGTTGCGCAGGTAGCGGCGGGCGCCGAGGTCGTAGTCGGTGGTCTCGATGTCCTCGCGGACAGCGCGCAGGACCTTGAGGGCTTCCGCGGTAACCTCGGGGCCGATGCCGTCGCCGCCGATAACAGCCAGTTTCATAATGTGGGATTCCTTTCTCACCTACTGGATAGTGCCCTCAGGTTAGCACGAGAAAGCCCGCGCGGTAGCCGCTTTGACCGCCGCGCGGGCTGAGAATATTTAGGCATCCATGTCGAACTGGCTGCAGGTAGCACCCAGCGCGGCGTTGATGTCCTCAATAATCTCCTCGGGCACCTCGCGCTCGACACGGAGGATGAGGACGGCGTCATCGGCCTTCTTGCCCTGAGTCAAGGCGGCCGCCTGGATGTTGATGCCCTCCGCTCCCAACTTGGTGCCCACGGTGCCCAGCGCTCCCGGGGCGTCCTTGTAGCGGAAGAAGAGGTTGCGGCCGGTAGCACGCATGTCCACGCCGCGGCCATTGATGCGCACGATCTTCTCCACGCCGTCGATGCCAGTCAGCGCGCCGGTGATCTGCGAAGTCTGTCCGTCGGCGCCGATAACGCGGACCACGAGCGAGGAGCGGTGACCCTTGGACTCCACGTTAGTGTGCACCTCCAGGCTTACCCCGCGGGACTCGGCAATGCTCATGGCGTTGACAAAGGTCACGGTCTCGGAGACCACGCCGGAGAAGAGCCCGCGCACGGCGGAAAGCCCCAGGGCGGAGACATCCTCGCCGGCCAGCTCGCCACAGGCCTCGACCTCAATGGCCACCGGGGCCTGGCCCAGCAGGTTGCCAGCCACCAGGCCCAGCTTGCGAGCCAGATCCAGCCAGCCGGAGACCTCCTCACCGACCTTGCCGCCCTGCACGTTGACGGCGTCGGCGACAAACTCGCCGGCCAGAGCCTTGAGCACGGAGTGCGCCACGTCCGTTCCCGCGCGGTCCTGCGCCTCAACAGTGGAGGCACCCAGGTGCGGGGAGACGGTGACCTGTGGCAGTGCAAACAGCGGGGAGTCGGTGCAGGGCTCGGTGGCGTAGACGTCAAAGCCCGCACCGCGGTGGTGGCCGGAAGTGATGGAATCGGCCAGGGCCTGCTCGTCCACCAGACCACCGCGGGCGGCGTTGATGATGATCTGACCCTTCTTGGCCTTGGCCAGCAGTTCGGCATCGAACATGCCGGTGGTCTCCGGGGTCTTGGGCAGGTGGATGGTCACGAAGTCCGAGCGGCGCATGAGCTCCTCGAGCTCCACCAGCTCCACCCCCAGGGCGGCCGCGCGGGCCGGGTTGGCGTAGGGATCGTGGGCGATAATGGTGGTCTCAAAGGCCATGAGGCGCTGGGCAAAGAGCTGGCCGATGTGACCGAAGCCCACGATGCCGATGGTCTTGCCAAAGATCTCCACGCCCTTAAAAGAGGAGCGCTTCCACTCGCCCTGACGCAGCGACTGATCGGCGGCCGGCACCTGGCGGGCGGTGGCCAGCAGCAGAGCGATGGCCTGCTCGCAGGCGGAGTGGATGTTGGAGGTCGGGGCGTTGACCACCATGACGCCGTGCTTGGTCGCGGTGGGGATGTCGACGTTATCCAGGCCCACGCCGGCGCGGCCGATGATCTTTAGGTTCGGGGCGGCCTCGATAACCTCGGCATCGACGGTGGTGGCGGAGCGCACCAACAGGGCGTCTGCCTCCGGCACGGCGGCGAGCAGCTCGGCGCGGTTGGGGCCGTCGACCCAGCGGACTTCCACCCCCTCTCCCAGGGCGGCGACGGTGGATTCAGCAAGCTTATCGGCAATAAGGACGACCGGCTTCGACATAATTTCCTTACACTACGGGCAGCGCTAACACGCTACAGATGAATACCTTGCACCGAAGTGTAGTTTATTCTTGCCGGCCGCGGGCGATAAGTGAGCTAAATTCTTTCGCTGAACCGAATTCCGGGCCCAGTGCCACGATAGGGCCTTCCTCCAGCCCCGCGGTCACCGCCGCCCCAGCCTTCGTCGCGCTCGGGTCGGGATTCTTCAGCACGATGACCGAACCGCCGTAGGCGTTGGCGTTGGCCACGTTGGCCACGGGCGTCTCGGCGGTGGCCACGATGACCGGCGCCATCTGCGAATCGCGCCTAGCCTGGGCCGGGATAGCGGGCATCTTCTCCTTGGTGATGTGCTGCGACAGCGGCTCCCAGGCGGCCTTGAGCTCGGTCTTGTTGGCGGCGTCGAGATGCGCCACCGCATTGACCATGCGCTCGGGGCGCGAGACCAACTGGGAAGTGAACTGGAAGGCGGTGTACTCCCCCAGCGCCTTGGTGTTGCCGGGATCGTGGATCACCGTGGTCTCGCCGGCCTGCACCGCCAGCGGCACCTGACCGATGACCACAACCTGCTCCACGCCCAAATCCTCCGCCAGCTCGATAATTGGCGCGCGCACGGTGGAATCGTAGACCACCATCGGAACCCTCTGCGCCACGCTTAACGACGCCGCCCGCAGCACCGCCGGGTCCGAGTTCTCCGCCACGATGAGCGTGGTGGAGTTGTTGAAAAACAGCCGAGCGGACTCGATGCCCCAGCGATCCTCGAGGACGCGGACGTCCTCAAAAAGAGGATCGATCAGGCGCAGCTGGTTCTCCTCCCGGGCGCGGGAGAGATCGATCTGGGCCTCGGGGACGTCGGTAATAGCCTGCGTCACCAACGGTTCGCCGCGGCCGAGCTCGGAGCAGCCGCCCAGCAACAGGGCGCTGCCCAGCACCGCGGCGAGTGCTCTAGCGCGCAAAGGCCTCGGGGCCTTCCTCCCCACCTGCAAGGTTGGCCTCGTCGACGTCGCGGATCACGGGCTTATCCAGCGCGTACTCCACGATGCCCACGAAGCGGGAGCGGCGGTCTTGGAAGAACTGCGCCGCCTTGGAGGCGGTGAGCAACTCCGGATCCAGCTCGTGGGAGGCCAAGACCTCATCAAACTCGCGGTCCTCCATGATGGACTTGGACTGCACGCGCGGCAGGTAGCGCTCCGGGGAGTAGCCGTCAAGCACGACCTCCGTGCGCTTGCCCATGGGCGTGCGGTTGAGGATCGACTCCGCGAGCACCTCACTCACCCCGTGGCGCTTGGCCCAGTTGAGCGGGAAGATGGGGAAGAATCCGGGCTTGAGCTCCTCGAAGGTACGGCGGTTGAAGGGCTGGCCGGTGCGCCAGTCGCGCGCGCCGCGGGCCATGAGCAGGGCGTAGAGGCCGTGCCATACGCCGTCGTTCTCGTCCACGGAGAGCAGGCGGGACTCGCGGAAGGAGGCGTCCTGGACGGTCTTGGGGGTCTCGTCGGTATCGCCGGCCACCCAGGCGGTGACCTCGTCGACGTCGCGAGCCGCGCGCAAAATCACGGCAGAGGAGCCATAAAGCTCGCCGAAGACACCGCTCCAGAACCACTGGTTGAGGCGATCCCAGGACTCCTTGGTGGAGAGCACGCCCTTGCGCTGGGCTAGGCGGCCCAGGATGACGGCGAGGGGGACGATCTGCTCGGTGTAGGGCACCTGGTCCACGGTGAGGATGCAGCGCTCGGCGAGGAACTCCGCCACCTCGCGGAATGTGATGCGCAGGGTGTGGGAGGCCTCGCGGTACTCGGCCAGGGAGAGCTGCAGGATGTCCTCGCGCTGACCGCCGGCCGCACCCTTGGAGCTGGTGACAAACAACGAGACGGCGGAGAGGAACTCGTTTCTGCCAATGCCATCCAGGGCCGGGGCAGTGCGCAGATCCTTCTCCACGGCGGCCCAGTCCTCCGCGAGGTGGAAATCTGGATCCTCGGAGGCGAAGACTGCGGTGAGCAGGTCGAAGACATCCATCTGCAGGCCCGCGGAGTTGGCCTGGGCAAAGATGGAGCCCACGCCGGCGCGCTCGGTTTCGCGGCTCAGGCGGATCATGGGCAGATCATAGCCGGAGAGCGGGCGCAGGATGCGGTTGTTGAAGGCGGCGACGACCTCGCGGAATTCGCCGTCGTTGCGGGCGGCCAGCTCGAAGAGCATGCTGGTTCCTTCCTCGCTGAGCAGGGAGGACACCGGCAGGCAGCAGGCGTCGAGGGCGGTATCGCGGTCAACAATGGTGCCTTCGATGGCCGGGGCGAAGTGCGAGCGGATCTCACCGTGCTCGTTGACGGCAAAGATGGCCTCATCCGGCAGCAGGTCCTCTGCCACCGCGCGGCGCACATCGACGTAGTACTTGCGCTTAATCTTCTTGGAACGGAAATCCGTAGTGGCCACGAAGCCCTCGCCCTGGAAGCAGTGGTAGAGCGTGGTGAGGCGCTGTTGGCCGTCAAGAAGCAGCAGGCCGGGGTTCACGCCGGTATCCGGTGCGCCGGCGATGACGCGGGGGCGGAAACGCATGGTCTCATTGCGGGTGTCGAGCGCCATGAGCGCGCCGATGGGGTAACCGCGCAGGACCGTAACGATGAGGGCGCGGATGCGATCCTCATCCCACGAGTAGGAACGCTGAAAGTCAGGAAGCTGAATATCGCCGCGATTGATGCGGGCGAAGAGATCATTAAGGTCATAGCTCGGCGTTGTGAAACCCATAGTTGCGAGGATACCCGCCCATGTGAGATCGTGCCCGTTTTCGTGCCAGTGACCTCCCCTTCCCACATTCTTGCCCAGCGCTGTGGGGAACTTTGTTGTGGGCGTCACCTAAACCGGGGGTTGGCGGGGTGGTTATCCACAGAAATGATGCGGAGCAAAATTCACTCTGGTGGGGGCTTGTCGGCCGCTTTTAGTCTCGGGGTCATGAATGAACAGTTAGAGGCTTATCTCGCCGCGCAGGCCGCGGGCATGGCCATAATCCAGGGCGCGGCCGGGCTATCGGCCGCCCAGTTGGAGGAGGCTGGCTGCAGTAAGCGTGAGGCCGAAGAGTTGGTGCATTTAGCTCAGGTCTACTTCGGGCCGACCAGATACACGA
>NZ_JAUNLS010000032.1 GCF_030532325.1 Corynebacterium sp. | reverse complement strand
CCAGACCACCGAGCAGGCCGTAGCCGCCCAACGCGCCAAGCAGGCCGCCCAACAGTCGGCGTAGGCAGCAGGAGGCGCCACAGCACCCAGCAGACACCACATAGAGGAACCGGAAGACCGGTTCCTCTACACGCCGTGCCCAAGCACGGTGAAGCGTTCGAAGCCTTGGGCATCCGCAGCGCCACTGATACCGGGTGCGAGCGCGCGATACGGCGAGACACTGGCGCGCGGTGGTGACGCGCGCGGGGCTGATGGGGCGTCGCTAAGCGAGCGCCTTACCCCGCTGCTCCGGCAGCGCAAAGGCTGCGGCGGCGGCAATGGCGAAGGCGGCGGCGAAGAGCGCGAAGAGCCAGCCGGCGCCCGCGCTGTGCAGGATCACAGGCACGATGAGCGGCGCGATGATGGAAGCCACGCGGCCGAAGCCCGCCGCGGCACCCGTGCCGGCACCGCGCAGGTGGGTGGGGTAGAGCTCCGGGCCCACCGCATACAGCGCGCCCCATGCGCCCAGGTTGAAGAAGCTGAGCAGGCAACCGCTGACGATGATCATCGGCACGCTGCCCGCAGTGCCATACATCGCCGCGGCACAGGCGGAGCCGATGAGGAAGGTGGCCAGGGTCGCGCGGCGGCCCCAGACCTCGATGAGCCAGCCGGCCATCGCGTAGCCGGGCAGCTGCGCCAGCGTCATGATCAGCGTGAAGCTGAAGGACTTCACCAGGGAGAAGCCGTCGGCCACCAGCAGCGAAGGAATCCAGATGAACGCGCCGTAGTAGCTCAGGTTCACGCAGAACCAGATGGTCCACAGCGCCGCGGTGCGCCCGCGCAAGGCCGGGGACCAGATGCTGGTGGAGTTGACTTCCTCCTCCGGGTATGTTGGCGCCGCGGCGGTCGCCGGCAGCTCCTTGCCCTCCTCTTGGGCCTTCTGCTCAAAGGAGGCGACGATGTTCTCGGCCTCCTCGTGGCGGCCCTTGGATTCCAGGAAGCGCACCGACTCCGGCAGCCGCATGCGCACGTAGAGCGCGTAGAACGCCGGCACCATGCCCAGGGCCAGCGCCCAGCGCCAGCCGCTTTCCGACGCCCCCACCACAAACGTGCCGATAATCGCCGCCAGGATCCAGCCCACAGCCCAGAAGGCTTCCAGCAGAACCACCATACGGCCGCGCACCTTGACGGGCGAGAACTCGGAGATCAGCGTGGAGGCCACGGGCAGCTCTGCGCCAAGGCCCAGGCCCACGATGAAGCGGAAGACAATGAGTACGCCCAGCCCGGTGGCCAGGGCCGAAGCGCCCGTGGCCAGGCCGTAGATGAGCAGGGTGAGCGCGAAGACGTGGCGGCGGCCGAATTTATCGGCCAGCAGCCCGCCGAAGGTGGCGCCCAGCGCCATGCCGATAAAGCCCACGGAGGCCAGCCACGAGGATTGCGTGGGCGTGATGCCCCAGTGGACGGCCAGCGCGGCCATGATGAAGGAGATAAGTCCGACGTCCATGGCGTCGAGCGCCCAGCCGATTCCCGAGCCCACCAGCAAACGCTTGTGCGTGCCGGTGACGGGGAGACGGTCGAGGCGCTCGTTGCGAGAGATAGATCGATGTTCAGTTTGTTGCATGCAGCACACCTTAGTGCACCGGGTTGAACCTCCTCAGGCGAAGTGAGTTACTGACCACGAAAACTGAACTAAAGGCCATCGCCATACCTGCAAATAGGGGGTTCAGCAGCCCGAAAGCGGCCACGGGGATGAGCGCGACGTTGTAGATGAAGGCCCACCACAGGTTGCCCTTGATGATGCGCAGCGTGTGCCGGGAGAGCCGGATGGCGTCGGCGACGGAGCGTACGTCGTTGTTCATGATGGTGATGTCGGCGGCCTCGATGGCCACGTCCGCGCCGCCGCCCATGGCCAGGCCGAGGTCCGCCTGGGCGAGGGCGGCTGCGTCGTTGACGCCGTCGCCGACCATCGCGACGACCTTGCCTTCTTCTTGCAGACGCTTGACGACGTCCACCTTGTCCCCCGGCATGACCCCCGCCGTCACCGAATCGATGCCGAGCTCCTCAGCCACGGCCTGGGCGGCGGAGGCGTTGTCGCCGGTGACGAGGTGGGGGCTCAAGCCGAGGCGGCGGACCTCCTCGAGCGCGGGCGCGGCGGTGTCCTTGAGGGTGTCGCGGACCTCGATGGTGCCGAGCAGCGACTCGCCGGCCTGCGCGGTGTCGTTCTGCGCGGCGTCGTTTTGCGCAGTGCTGGGCTGGGACGGGTCGGCGCTGGCGGGCAGGGCGTAGACGCCGACTTCGGTGCCCACGCCGATGTAGCCGCCAGGCCCGCGGCCCACGCGCAGGCGCTGGCCGTCGACAGTGGCCTCGATACCCACGCCGGGTAGCGCGTGGAAGTCGGTGGCGCTGAGGCGGCCCTCGGCGGCCTCGCAGATGGCTGTGGCGATGGGGTGCTCCGAGCCGGCCTCCACGGCGGCGGCTTTCTCCAGCAGCTCGGCGGAGCTGAGGTCGCCGGCCGGGGTGACTGCGGTGACGGACATGGCGCCCTCGGTCAGCGTGCCGGTCTTATCAAAGATGATGGTGTCGATGCGGCGGGTGGACTCCAGGATCTCCGGGCCCTTGATGAGGATGCCCAGCTGGGCTCCGCGGCCGGTGCCCACGAGGATGGCGGTGGGCGTGGCCAGGCCCAGTGCGCACGGGCAGGCGATGATGAGCACCGCCACCGCGGCCACGAAGGCCGGGGCGATGCCGCCGGAGAAGAGGTGCACGATGAGCGTGAGCGCGGCGATGCCGATGACCACCGGCACGAAGACCTGCGCGATGCGGTCCACCAGACGCTGGACCGGGGCCTTGGAGGCCTGGGCGGCGGTGACCATCGAGGCGATGTGGGAGAGCACGGTGGCCTCGCCCACGGCGGTGGCGCGCACCTCGAGGCGGCCAGTGGTGTTGATGGTGGCGCCGGTGACGTTCTGGCCGGGGGCGACCTCGACGGGCTGGGCCTCACCGGTGAGCAGGGACTCGTCCACGGTGGAGTGCCCGGCGGTGACCACGCCGTCGGTGGCGATTTTTTCCCCGGGGCGCACGACGAAGGTATCGCCCTCCCGCAGTTGGGAGATGGGGATGCGGGACTCGATACCGCTGCGAAGCACGGTGGCGTCCTTGGCGCCCATGTTGAGCAGGCTGCGCAGGGCCTCCGAGGAGCGGCCCTTGGCTTTGACCTCGAACCAGCGGCCCAGCAGCAGGAAAGTGATGACCATGCCGACGGATTCGAGGTAGATGTGATCCATCTCGGCGTCGTTGGACACTAGGGTCATGTGCATGGTCATGCCGGGCTCGCCGGCGTTGCCAAAGAAGAGCGCCCAGAGGGACCAGAAGTAGGCGGCGGTGGTGCCCATGGAGATGAGCGTGTCCATGGTGAAGGAGCCGTGCTTCAGATTGGTCCAGGTGGCCTTGTGGAAGGGGGCGCCGCCGATGACGTAGACCAGGGTGGCCAGCACGAGGCAGGCCCACTGCCAGTGGCGGAATTGCCAGGCGGGGACCATGGACAGCAGCATGACCGGCGCGCTGAGTGCCGCGGAGATGAGCGTGCGGCGCAGGAGGTCGGAGGCTTCGGCCTCGCGGGCGTCGTCGATGGGGTGCTCGCTGGCGCTGTCTGCCTCGGCGGGGTCGGGGCTGAGGGAGAAGGCGCCGTAGCCGGCTTGCTCCACGACGTCGATAAGCTGCTGCGGCGTGGTGGTGGCGGGGTCGTAGCTCACGGAGGCGGACTCCGTGGCGAAGTTGACGGTGGCCTCCACGCCCTCCAGCTTGTTGAGCTTGCGCTCGACGCGGGAGGAGCAGGAGGTGCACGTCATGCCGGTGACGCCGAGATCGAGGTGGGTAGTCATTTAAGCGAGGGTGTAGCCGGCTTCTGCGACGGCCTCGGAGACCTGGGCGTCGGTGAAGTTCTCGCCGGTGACGGTGACGGCTCCGGTGGTGTGATCGGCGGTGACCTCGGTGACGCCGGGGATCTCGCCGATTTCTTCCTTGACGGACATCTCGCAGTGGCCGCAGGTCATGCCGGTGACGGTGTAGTTCTTGGTGGACATGGTGTTTCCTTTCTGTTGCGTACGTGCCCATGCTATACCCCCTAGGGGTATGTGGCAAGGAATGTTGCGCGTTCATGTACCGTTGATAGGAAAGTACCCGAGAATAAGGAGCGATTAATTATGGCGACCATCGATATCACCGGAGAGACCTTCGAGCAGACCGTGACCGCTGAGGGCATTACGCTTGTCGACGCCTGGGCGGAATGGTGCGGCCCTTGCAAGCGCTTCGCCCCGGTCTTTGAGAAGGCCTCCGAGGAGCACCCGGACATCACCTTTGCCAAGCTGGACACCGAGGCCAACCAGGAGCTGGCCGCCGGCCTACAGATCCAGTCCATCCCCACCCTGATGATCTTCCGCGACGGCATCCTCGTCTTCCGCGACGCGGGCGCCCTGCCGCCGGCCGCGCTGGAGGATCTCATCTCCCAGGTTAAGGATCTGGACATGGATGAGGTGCGCCGCCAGGTCGAACAGGCGCAAAACGAGGCGCAGAACTAAGCCCAGCGCGAGCGTGAGATTAAGCCCCAGCGCGAGGCGCGGAACTGGGCGCGAAATTAGGGGGCGGTTTCCCGCGGGTGGCGCTACACTCGCGGAAAGGTTCTCTTCAGAAGGAGTGAAAGCGATGGCGAACCCGTTTAGCAAGGGCTGGAAGTACGTAATGGCTTCCTTTGACCAGAAGATTGATGAGAACGCCGATCCCAAGGTGCAGATCCAGCAGGCGGTCGAGGGCGCCAAGGAGCAGCACCGGCAGCTCTCGGAGCATGCTGCTGAGATCATCGGCAATAAGTCCCAGCTGGAGATGCGTCTCAATCGTCTGGTGAAGTCCCAGGAGGATTATCAGTCCCAGGCCCGCCGCGCGCTGGAGCTGGCGGAGAAGGCCGAGGACCCGCAGACCGCGACGGAGTACAACCAGGCTGCGGAGGTCATCGCCAGCCAGCTCGTGGCCGTGGAGCAGGAGCTGGAGGACGTCAAGACCCAGCACGCCGCCGCCACCCAGGCCGCCGAGCAGGCCAAGCGCCAGCAGCAGGAGTCTGAGGCGCGTCTCAAGGAGCAGCTGGCGCAGGTTGATCAGCTGCTCGCGCAGGCGGACCAGGCGGCGATGCAGGAGCAGAACGCCAAGGTGATGGACTCCTTCAACGAGCTCGCGCCTGACAGTGCCACCCCCACCCTCGACTCGGTCCGCGCCAAGATTGAGAAGCGCTACGCTGACGCCCTCGGCGCACAGGAGCTGCACCAGGCCACCGGCGGTGACCGCATCCACGAGATCGCCGCGGCCACCACGGACCTCAAGGCCACCTCGCGCCTGGAGGAGATCCGCGCGGAGCTGGCCGCCGAGAGCGCCGAGAAGAAGCAGCTCGAGGCCGGCGCCAACGCAGCTACCGAAGGCACTGACAACGCCGGGCCCACCGCGGAGGGCGCGCGGTAGCGTCTGGGGCCACCAAGTAGCGCCACCGCGGCCTCTGCACAGTGTGCGCGAAGCAGCAACCGCGTAGCCGCGTAAAACGCCACAAGCGGCGGGGTACGTCACCCCGCCGCTTTGTTGTGTCTGGGAATTCCTTGCCGGCCAGGTTCGGTCTAGCTTGGCCTGGCTCTGCGTCCGTGTGCCCGACCCCTGTGCGTCTACGGGCCAGGGTTGGCCGGGCACTCTAGCCGTCTTGGCGGCGAATATTGATCAGCACTCCGCGAATGCCGGAGTGGAAGCCGTCGCGGAGATTGACGCGCTGGGTCTCGGTCAGCGTGTACTCGTGCAGGGTCTCGCAGGCGAACTGCAGCAGCGGCCTGTCGATCTCCGGCGGCAGCCCGCCGCCCGACAGCAGGTGGGCTTGGTCGCGCTGCTCCGGGCTGGCGGCGTTCTCAAACCACCACGAGGCGTACTGCTGACCCACGTCAAACGGGGACTGGAAGCCCGCGGAGCTCCACACCTCCTCCGGCAGCGGCACGTACTTGGAGCGCAGCTTGCGGCGCGGCGCCATCATCGAGGGTTTCGGGGCGCTCGGCTTCGGGGCCTTGTTTTCGGCCGGGGCGGCGCTCTCTTCGCTCGCCGCGCTGGCTGAGCCGTCTGTTCCGGCTGCGACGTTAGCGCTGCCCGCGCTGCTACTTGCGGCGGCCTGCTCGTTCTTGGTCTCCTCGGCCGCCTCGGCGGCCTCTACCACCTGCTTGTTCGCGCTGGCATCGGCGTTGTGGGCTGCGGTGGCGGCCCGGGCGGCGTCGGCAGGCGTGACGGCGTGGGAGGAGGTGCCCGCCAGCTGCGCGGGGCTGGGCTGGTGGTGCTTGGGGGAGGAAGAGAAGGCGGCCTCGACCTCCGAGGGTTCCTCGCACTCCTCGCACACCTCGGCGGTCTGGTCCGCGTCCTCCCCGTGGGGCTCGCGCACTGTCGGCGGCAGCGGGCCCTCGAGCACCTGGATCTCCATGGCGTCAGAAAAGTCTTCGCGCGGATCCAGGATGGTGGTGGTATCGCAGGCGTGGCGCAGCGCGGAAGACATGGAATCCCAGCCAAAGCCGTAGAGGTGCACGCGCACCCCGTTGTTCACGGCCTCCTGCACGCCGGGGATCATGTCGGCATCCCCGGAGACCAGCACAAAGTCGGTGACGTCACCCTTCATGGCGGCGATGACCATGTCCGCCACCAGGCGGGTATCCACGGCCTTCTGGGTGCGGCGCTCGCCCCACTCGATGAGCTGGCCGGTGCGCAGCTGCACCCCATTACAGGTGCGCAGCGCGCGCTGGTAGCGGTGGGGCCCGGTGTCTGGGATGCCGTCGTACCAGTTCTGGCGGTGGATGCGGTTGCCCACCTGGTGCTCGATCATCCCGCCGAGGGTGGCCACGACCTCCGGCAGGTCAATTTCTAGCTGTGCTCGCGCTCCTATCTCCCAGGAGTTATAAAAACTTGCCAATAGGTATGAGGTATCAACAAAGACAAGTGTTCGTTCAAGCATGGCTCCTAAATTCCGTTCTTTATTGGCTAACTAACGTTTCTAAAGCTGTGGCCGCGTAGAAGCGGCCTCCTCCCAGTGTGCCCCATTAGTCCCAAAAGTGCGATAAGGATTCGGGAATTCTCAGGCCATCCCTATAAAAAGTTCGGGTTGCTCCGACCCACCCCCGGTAGTACGGTTGGTTACTCAAGTAACTAACCTAGTGGAGGTGAGCGCGTGGACAACGATGCGCAACCCCTCTTCCGGCAAATCGCGGTGCTCATCGAGGACGCCATCGTCGAGGGATCGCTGCCGGAAGGGCAGCGGGCTCCGTCAACCAACGAGCTGGCGAAGTTCCACAACATCAACCCGGCCACCGCGCGCAAGGGCCTCAACCTGCTCGTGGAGCTCGGTGTGCTGGAAAAGCGTCGCGGCATCGGCATGTTTGTCACCGACAACGCCACCGCGCGCATCCGGGAGCGTCGAAGGCGCGACTTTGCCGGGGAGTACGCCGCCCCGCTTGTCGACGAAGCCCTTCGCCTGGGCTACACCCGTCAGCAACTGCACGAATTGCTCGATCAAGTCGCAGAAAGCCGAGGTTTCTACTCATGATCACCACCCCAGACTTCACGTTCGCGGACGGGCTGACCCACGGGCTCGTCGGCCGCAACGGGATAGGAAAGACCACGCTACTGCGCACCATCGCCGGCCAGCGCCGGGGAAAGGGCGTGCGCGTCGATGGCCAGGATCCCTTCGATAACCAGCAGGTCATGGACGGCCTGGTGCTCATGGGGATTGACAACCCGCTTCCCGCGGGCTGGAACCTCAAGAAGGTCTTCCGCATCGCCGCTACCCGCTGGCCCAGCTGGGATGAGCAGCGGGCCCGCGAGCTCGTGCGGCGCTTCGAGCTGCCGATGAAGAACTACTCGGGGCTCTCTCGCGGGCAGAAGTCCGCCGCCGGCTTCATCGTGGCGGTGGCCTCCGGGGTGCCACGCATGCTGCTCGACGAGCCCTACCTGGGCCTCGACGTGCCCAAGCGCGAGGTCTTCACCGAGGTGCTGCGTGAGGAAAAGCAACGCGGGGACAAGCAGCGCACCATCATCATGTCCACCCATCACCTCAACGAGGTCTCCGGCTTGCTCGACGCCGTGGCCGTCATGGGCGCGCACCCGCTGTCTGGCCCCATCGAGGACTTCATTGAAGGCATCATCGAGCTCACCGGCCCGGCCGCGCAGATAGATCGGGCGCTCGAGCGCTTGGCGTTGCAGCCGCTCGTGCGGGAGGATACGCCCCTGGGCGCTCGCGCGCTTGTCGACGCCCGCCCCAACCCCGAGGGCGTGTTCGACGCGGCGGCGTCGCTAAGCCTGCGCGCCACCGAGGTCACCCTCGAGGAGGCCGTCATGGCATTGGAGGGTGAGTAGTGAGGCGCTATCTGCAAATGACTAACCCGCTGGACCTGCTGTGGGTGCCCATGTTGCTGGTGGCCGTGCCGCTGATGGCCGGACCACCGATGCAAGTGG
The DNA here is from genome assembly GCF_030532325.1 of Corynebacterium sp. Classification (GTDB taxonomy): domain Bacteria; phylum Actinomycetota; class Actinomycetes; order Mycobacteriales; family Mycobacteriaceae; genus Corynebacterium. The sequence continues at coordinate 941 of NZ_JAUNLS010000032.1, read as the reverse complement.
TCTTTTCCCTGGTGGCCGGGCTGCTGATTGCGGGTTCTGCGCCGGAGTTTGAGGCCTATCAACGCTTTGGCTACTCCGCGGACATGTGGCGGCGCGACCGCCGCCTCCAAGCCAGCGTGCGCTTTCTTGCCGCGTGTGTGCCGGTGGTGGTCACGCAGCGCTGGTGGCTCGTGGTGGCGCCGGCGCTGGGACTGGTGTGGGTGCTGGCGCGGCGCGCGGAGCCGAGGCGGGGAAGCCTGGAGGACCTCGTGGAAGGATCCGAGGGTTCCGCGGAGACCGGGATCCTGCCGGTCACGCCCGCGGTACAGCTGGTGGTGCGGCCGTTGCTCCGGCTCTACCTCCTCGTTGCGGTGATAGTCGTGACCATCTCGTTGGTCATGCTCGCGGTGGTCTCGCGCCTAGCCTGGCTTCCGGCGCTGGTGACCGTGGGCACGCTGGCCGGCACGGTTGTCCTACTCAGCGAGCTGCGCAGCACGCTGAGCAGCGCGCTCACCTTCCACCTCTCGCGCGCCCAGTGGGGCCGCGGCGTGGTGCTCGTGGTGCTGGCGGGGATTCCGGTGGCGCTGCTCGGCGAGCTCATCGCCTACCTCTTCCTGGGCCGCTTCCTGGGTGGCTTCCTCTTCTTCGCACTGGTGGCGGGGCCCGTCCTGGTTGGAGTGGAGTTTGTCTCGCGGCAGACCCTGGTGGATCTCTTTGCGATCTTCGCAGTGACTGGCACGCTGCTCTACCTCTGGGTGGGCGCCGGCATGCTGAGTGCCCCGTGGGCCCTGATGCTCGCGGCGCTGACGCTGGTGGCGTGGGCGGCGTACTTGCCCGGCTACGCGCGCAGAATCGACACCTACAAGGGCGGTTTTAGTGGCCTTCTTGGAGCGTGAAAAACCAAGTGTGTGCTGGGGGTTTGTGTTTGTTGTGGGTGGTGTGTAACTTTATGTGAGTCAGCG
>NZ_JAUNLS010000002.1:71341-221639 GCF_030532325.1 Corynebacterium sp. | reverse complement strand
CTCGGAAGCCTCGTCAGTGGACTCCTCAGCAGCGGCCTCGGCGGCGGCGGCCTCAGCGGCAGCGGCTTCCTCCGCGGCCTTCTCAGCAGCAGCCTTAGCCTCTGCCTCTTCCTTGGCCTTGCGCTTCTTCTCGGTGATGGCCTCGATGGTCGGGCCGTTATTAGCCTCAGCCAGAGCAGCGTTGAAGAGATCCAGCTTGGACGGCTTCTCCTCAGCAACCTTCAGGGTGCCCTCTGCCCCCGGCAGGCCCTTGAACTTCTGCCAGTCACCAGTGACCTTGAGCAGTGCGAGAACCGGCTCGGTGGGCTGTGCGCCGACGCCCAGCCAGTACTGAACGCGCTCGGAATCGATCTGGATGAGGGACGGCTCCTGCTTCGGCTGGTAGATACCGATGTTCTCGATAGCCTTGCCGGAGCGGCGGGTGCGAGCATCAGCGATGATGACGCGGTACTCAGCGTTGCGGATCTTGCCCATACGCTGCAGCTTGATCTTGACGGCCATGATTGGCTCCTTAATTTCTAGTCACCGGGCAGTTCTGACACGCGGGCCCCACGCCTGTGCGGGAGCCTCACGCCGGTTCAACCCTTGGATTTACTCTGCGCGTGACGTGCCGGCCGTCCGTAGGCGGTAACGGCGTTACGCAGATCTGAAGTTTTCTGTGCCACCTGCGCAAGAAACTGCACAGACAACTCGAGCAATCTTACCCGGGTATCCCGCGAAAAAGAAAATCGCACCCCGGGCAGTTAACCACCCCACAAAGCGGCCCGCCTGAGACTGACTAGCCCTCTACACACCGCGCTCAGTTTAGGCGCGAGATGCTTTAAGGGAGTAACCTAATCGGCGCTATTCTTTCTCCCTCGCTTGCCGCAGCACCCGCGCCACCCGTGCGCCCCGGTGACTGCGCGCATCATGCCGAGTTTGGAAACCTTAGAAATAAGAAACACTGACCGCATCTATGACTTCAGAACAAGCCCGTAGCTTTCGTTACCGTTATGACCTTGACGGCCTCCGCGGCATCGCTATCGCGCTCGTGGTTTTCTACCACGTATTCGTTGGCCGAGTCTCCGGTGGCGTGGATGTCTTCTTGCTGCTGTCGGGCTACTTCTTCCTAGGCTCCCAGCTGCGGTACGCCGCTAAGCCCAATGCCTCGCTCAACCCGTGGTGGCCCATCTGGCGCACGCTGCGCCGCCTGGTTCCCGCCCTCGTGCTGGTCATCGGCGTCACCTACATCTTGGTGCGCGTGTTTACCCCCGAGCTCATGCGCACGGAGCTGGCCAAGCAGATCACGGCCACGATGCTCTACTACCAGAACTGGGAGCTCGCCCGCCAGAACGCCGATTACACTGCGGCCTCCGCAAGCACCTCGCCCTTGCAGCACATGTGGTCCATGTCGGTGCAGGGCCAGTTCTACATCATGGGCATCGCCTTTGCGCTGATCCTGGCGGCCATCATGCGGCTGCGCCCCAAGCAGGAGGGCATAAACCCGCGCCGCTTCCCCACCGTCAATCAGATTGCCGGCCCGATCCTCATCGCGGTCACCATCGCCTCCTTCGCCTACGCCTCCCGCGAGGGCCTGTACGGTTCCCCGGCCAACTACTACTCCACGTGGTCGCGCGCCTGGGAGCTCACCTTGGGCGCCACGTTGGCGGTCTATGGCGCCAAGTGGCACGTTCCGGAGCGCTTCTCCAACTTCTTTACCGCCCTGGGCCTGCTGTGCCTGGTGTTTACCGGCGCGCTTATCGCTGATACCAACGCCTACCCCGGCCCGCTCTCCCTGCTGCCGCTGGGTGGCGCCGCACTCATCATCGTCGGTGGCGGCGGTTCCATCTCCCGCGCAATGGCTTCCAAGAAGGCGCGCTGGCTGGGTGACATCGCCTACCCGCTCTACCTGTGGCACTGGCCGCTGCTCATCATCACCACCGCGGCCCTGCGCCAGGAAACCCCGCCGTGGTGGCTGGGCGTCATCATCATCGCTGTGTCCCTGGTGCTGGCGGATCTCACCCACCGCTTCGTGGAGCGTCCCCTGCGTCAGCACCGCAAGCGCCCGCTTGCCGACGATCTCCCGGTGCGCGGCGCCTGGCTGGGCATGCGCAAGCCCGCGGGTGCGGCCCGCGCCGCCGGCGGCGTGCTGGTCAGCGCCTGTGTGGTGGGTCTGCTGGCCATCCAGCCGCTGTGGATGCGCTCACTGGATGACGCCGACGCAGTCGCCCTCGACCCCAAGGTCTACCCGGGTGCCGCGGCCTTTGCGCTCGATGTGCCCACCCCCACCGGCGTGGACTACCAGCCCGAACCCATCCTGGCCGGCGGCATGGTCCCGCAAACCTCCATCCGCCACTGCTTTGTCGCTCAAGACCTGCCGGCCGATTTCATCCCGGCCACCGGCGTCAACGACGAGCCCTGCCTCTTCGGCGACCTCGAGTCCGAGACCGAGGTCTACTTGGTGGGCGGCTCGCACGCGGAGCAGTGGCTCTCCGGCATCGATCACTTAGGCCGCGAGATGGGCTTCAAGGTAGTCCCGATGGTTCGCCAGGGCTGCCCCATCGAGCTGGGCGATGACCTCACCGTCTACCCCGAGTGCGCCACGTGGAGCAAGGAAGTAACCAAGCGCATCCTGGACGCCAAGCCCGCGCTGGTCATCTCCAACACCACGCGCCCGAGCGGTCCGATGGGCGAGGGCCCCGACTACGTACCGGCCGGCTACGCCGCGTTCTGGGACACCCTGGCCGCCAACGACATCCCTTTCCTCGGCCTGCGAGATAACCCGTGGGGCTTTGATGAGAACGGCAAGGGGCGCGAGTTTGACGAGTGCTACGTGGCCACCCAGGACGAGCTGGGCTGCGGCATGACCTTCGACCGTGTCTACGCCCCGGTGGATCCGGCCGCGGACGTGCTGGCCCAGTACCGCAACATGATTGCGCTGGATACCGCGCCGTGGTTCTGCAATAAGGACGGCGAGTGCCCGGTAGTCATTGGCAACGTCATGGTCTACCGCGACATGCACCACATCACCAATGCCTTCGCGGATTCCGCGATGCCGATGCTGCGCGAGGCCATCCGCCCCTTCCTCAACGGCGAGGAGCAGCAACAGCTGCGCGCCACCCAGGTGCCCGACTCCCCCGCCGCGGGCAACGAGGAGGATCCCAGCACCGAGGTAACGGACGCTCCGGTGACCCCGGTGCAGCCGGTCCCCTACCCCGGCTACCTGGCTGGCGACGCCGTCTAAGCGCTGGGCCGCTAGGCGCCTTTTAGGCGTTCACCGTTCGTAGCGCCTTGGGCACGTAGGCACAGGTGGGATCGGAGGCCAGCGGGTCCCCGGTCATGGCAAAGGCCGTCGAGCGGGAGCCGCCGCAAACCTCTGCAAACTCGCATACCGAGCACTTACCTGACCACTGCTGCGGGTCCCGCAGCTTCTGAAACACCGGCGAGTGCTGGTAGATCTCCGGCAGCGGCTGCTCCTTGATGCTGCCGCAGTGCATCGGCAGGAAGCCGTTGGGGTAGACGTCACCGACGTGATCGATGAAGACGAATCCCGAGCCCGCGTTGATGGCCATCGGCGGGCGCGGGCGGCGCCGCTGCTGGCCGCTCTCGCCGAGGACCCGCTGGGTTTCCTCGGTGAGGAAGCGGTAGAGCTCGCCGCCCTCGTAGGGCACGCCCTGCTGGGCCTGGATGACGATGCGGCGGTATTGCGGCCCCTCGGTGGTCTTGATAGCGACGCGGTCGGAGACGTCGTGAAGCCAGTGCATGGCATCCTCGCGCTGCTGGGGGCTGAGCGCCTCGAGCCCGGTGCCGCGCCCGGTGGGAACGAGGAAGAACACGCTCCATAGCTTCGCGCCCATCTCGATGACCCGCTTGAGCATGAGCGGGGCCTCGCGCACGTTGTTGGCGGTGATAGTGGAGTTGATCTGCAGGCGGAAGCCTACGTCCGTGACAACCTGCGCCATCTCCACCGTCTTGGCAAAGGTGCCGCTGAATCCGCGGAAGTAGTCATGGGAGGCCGCGGTGGCGCCGTCGAGGGAGAGCGAGACCGCCGATCCGCCCGCCGCACGCAGCCCTTCCAGGCGCTCGCGGGTTAGCCGCGGGGTGACCGAGGGCGAGAGCGAGACGTTGAGCCCCAACGAGGTGCCGTAGGCGGTGAGCTCCTCCAAGTCCCCGCGCTCGAAGGGATCCCCACCGGTGAAGACCACCAGCGGGCGCGGCTTGTCATAAGTGGCCAGCGAGTCCAGCAGGGCCTTGCCCTCGGCAGTGCTCAGCTGGCCGGGCGCGGGTTCGTGTTGCGCGTCGGCGCGGCAGTGCTTGCACACCAACTGGCAGGCTCGGGTCACCTCCCAGATGACGATGAACGGCTTGGCGTTGATGTCATGACGCACTCGGCGCACCACGGGCGTGGGTTTCATGGGGAGCGAACCTTTCCACGAGACTTTTTTACGAGTTTATCCGTATAAAAATCCCCGCGGAAATCACTCCCCCATTTCAGAGGCTGGCCGGGACGCTTGCTCGGCCACGCTCCTGCTCGGCCCTACTTCTTGCCCTTGCCGAAGTCCAGGTTGTTGAGATCGATGTTCTCCATACCTTTGGGCAGCTTCATGCCGCCGGGCATGCCCGGGAAGCCGCCGCCGGCGCCACCGAGCTGCTCCTGCATCTTCTGCAGTTCCTCCATAGACGGCATGCCGCCGCCCATGCCCGGCATACCCGGCATTCCCGGCATACCGCCGCCGCGGCTGCGCTTCGGCGGCTTGCGCTTGCCGTTCTTGCCCTTGCGGCCCTTCGGCTTCTTCTTCGTGGCCGAGCGCCCGCCCATGCCCGGCATGCCAAAGCGGCCGGCCATCTGGCTCATAAGCTTCTTGGCCTCGTTGAAGCGCTCGATGAGCTGGTTGACGTCGGAGACCGTCACACCGGAGCCGTTGGCGATGCGCTTGCGGCGCGAGGCGTTGAGGATCTTCGGGTTCTCGCGCTCTTGCGGGGTCATGCCGCGGATGATGGCCTGGATGCGGTCCAGCTGCTTCTCGTCCACGAGGTCAGCAACCTGGTTCATCTTGTTGCCGCCCGGCATCATCTTGAGCAGGTTGGCCATCGGGCCCATGTTGCGCACCATGAGCATCATGTCCAAAAAGTCATTGAGCGTGAGCTCGCCGGAGCCGATCTTGGCGGCGGACTCCATGGCCTTTTCCTGGTCCAGCTTGGACTCCGCCTGCTCGATGAGGGTGAGCAGGTCGCCCATGCCCAGGATGCGCGAGGCCATGCGCTCCGGGTGGAAGACGTCGAAGTCCTCGAGCTTCTCACCGGTGGAGGCAAACATGATGGGCTTGCCGGTGACCTCACGGATGGAGAGGGCGGCACCGCCGCGGGCGTCGCCGTCGAGCTTGGTGAGCACCACGCCGGTAAAGTCCACGCCGTCGCGGAAGGCCTCGGCGGTCTGCACGGCATCCTGGCCAATCATCGAGTCGATGACGAAGAGGACCTCGTCCGGGTTGACGGCGTCGCGGATGTTGCGAGCCTGCGTCATTAGGGTCTCGTCGATGCCCAGGCGGCCGGCGGTATCGATAATGACAATGTCGTGCTGGGTGCGCTTGGCCTCCTCGATACCGGCCTGCGCCACCGCCACGGGATCGCCGTGGGAGGTGCCCATCTCGTGATCGTGGGAGTCCACGGAGGTGCCCGGGTCCGGGGCGAAGACCTCGACGCCTGCGCGCTCGCCGACGATCTGCAGCTGCTGCACCGCGCCCGGGCGCTGGAGGTCACAGGCCACGAGCATCGGGGTGTGCCCCTTGGAGGCCAGGTGCTTGGAGAGCTTGCCGGCCAGGGTGGTCTTACCGGCACCCTGCAGGCCGGCGAGCATGATGACCGTCGGCGGGTTCTTGGCCAGCTGCAGGCGGCGGGTTTCTCCGCCGAGGATCTCTACGAGCTCCTCGTTGACAATCTTGATAACCTGCTGTGCCGGGTTGAGGGCCTCAGAGACCTCGGCGCCGACCGCGCGCTCCTTGATGCGCTTGATAAATCCGCGCACGACGTTAAGTGAGACGTCCGCCTCCAGCAGCGCGAGGCGGATTTCGCGCGCGGTGGCGTTAATGTCCGCCTCGGTCAACTTACCCTTGCCGCGCAGGCCAGCCAGGGTAGATTGCAAGCGGTCAGACAAAGACTCAAACACTTCTGAGTGCTCCCTTAATATCTTGGGTAAAATTCAACTCCCCCAGCTTAGCCGGTGAGCAGTGCTTGGGTCACATTCCTTTGCAGGGCGGCGCGGGGGACATCCCCAAGCGGGCGGGCCTGCAACACCATCGTCGCGCCCGGGGTCGTGGTGCGCACCCACTCGCACTCCGGGAGCAGGGTAAGCACGTGGCCGAGGGTTCCACGGTAGTCATCGATGCGGGCCTCGAAGACATCGCCCGTCCACATTGCGGTGGCCGGCGAGGGCGGGATCTCCGGCAGCTGCGTGTAGGTGCCGGACTTGTAGGCCTGGATGAGGCGAGCTTCCTCCGCAGCGGCGTCGATCTTGCCCTGCAGGGCGCGCACGTCGAACTCCGCGCTGTAGCCCTCCTCGGTGCGCACCAGGCGGGAGGAGACGATGAACCAGCCGAGTGCGGCGATGAGCGCCAGCGGCTTGACCACGTCTTTCTGCGCGGCACCCTTCCACACCACGGTGAACATCTCCTCCTCGCCCTCGGGACGTCCGCCCACGCGCACGCCGATCTCCTTGTCCACCGCCACGAAGGGGCGGATGGGCGTGAGGGTATCGAGCTGCTCGAAGGCACGCGCGCTGACCGTGCGGATACCGGCCTCTAGGCGGCGGTTCCACACGCCGGGCCCGGTGGAGACGGCGTCGGCTTTGGCCAGCACCACCAGCAGCGAGAGCGTGAGATGGTCGTAGCGCACGGCCTCGAGTACGGCGTCACGCGCCTCGTCAGAGGCGGGATCCATGCGCGAGACGATCTGCGCCAGGGTGGTGTGCTCGGCCACCGCGGTCTGCACGCGGGAGCGATCCGCCAGGTTGAGCCGCAGCTTGGCCGCCATGCGCGCGACCATCTCCGCGCCCACCTGCGCGTGCGGGCGCTCCTGGCCCTTGCCGATGTCATGGAAGAGCGCGATGAGCAGCAGAAGATCCGGGCGCGCCACGGTGGTGCGCTCCTCCGCGCAGCGTGCCAGCGTCAGTATCGAGTGATAGTCCACGGTGTGGGCGTGGCTGCGCTCGCGCGGGAGCATGCCGCGGATAAGGGACCACTCCGGCACCAGGCGCTCCCACAGGCCGTAGTGGTCCATCTCCTGGATGAGCCGCGGGCTATCCACCGGCGAGGAGAGCAACGCGAAGAAGGCGTCCGTGTACGAGGCCTTCCAGTATTCGGGCAGGGGCGGCAGCGCGCGCAGCTTTTCCCACACGCTGGGCTCCACTGGGCGCCCGGAGCGCGCGGCGGCCGCGGCCACGCGCAGCAAGAGGGCGGGATCCTCCACGTCGGCGTTGCGGGCCAGTGTGATCATGCCGCCGGATTCCACCACGTCGATGTCCAACGGCTCGCGGGTGCGCGAGAGGCTGCGCTTGCTCACCAGGCCGCGGGCAGTGCCCAGGGCGCGCTCCATGGCGGCATCCACGGTGGCAGCCGCGGTGGCCACCGCGGAGGAGAGCTCGTAGCGGTCTGCAAAGCCCAGTTCCTGGGCCACCTCGGCGGCGAACTCAGGGTCGAGGACATCGCGGTGGCGGCGGGCGGTGACGTGCAGCAGGGTGCGCACATCAAGCAACAGGGTGCGCTCGGCGTCGAGCACGGGGGCGTCGGCAAGATTGCCCAGGGCCAGCGCCCGGATGAACTGGATATCGCGCAGCCCGCCGCGGCCGTTCTTGATGTCCGGGGTGGTCATCGTGGCCAGGGTCCCGGAGCGGCGCCAGCGGGCGATGGCCAGATCCACGAAGGAATCGAAGTGCCGCTGCAGCAGCACGCGCCAGCTGGAGAAGATCTGGGAGCGCGCGGCCTCCACCAGCTGCCTCTCCCCCGCCACATAGGTGAGATCCAGCTGGGCAAAGCCGGCAGCGGCGTCCTGCCCGGCGATGGCCGCGCACTCGCTCGGGGTGCGCACGGCGTAGTCCAGGTGATACTTCGCATCCCACACCGGATACCAGAGCCGGGCCACGACATCATCGGCCGGCACGGCGTCTTCGCCATGAAGGAGGATGACGTCGATATCCGAGTAGGGCGTCATCTCCCGGCGGGCAAAAGACCCTGTCGCCGCCAGGGCACAGCCCGCTGGCAGCTCCAGGGTCTCCAGTAGGTCTCGCGCCTCGGCGTACGCGTGCTCGCGACGCTGTGCGGCAGACAGCATTTAGAGGGCGGCCTCTCCGCGTTCACCGGTGCGCACGCGGATGATGTCCTCGACCGGGGTGACCCAGATCTTGCCGTCGCCGATCTTGCCGGTGTAGGCGGACTCCACGATGGCATTGATGACCTCATCGAGGGCCTCGTCGGAGACCACGATCTCCAGTTTGACCTTGGGCACGAAGTCGGTGGCGTATTCCGCACCGCGATAGACCTCACTGTGCCCGCGCTGCTGGCCAAAACCCTGGGTCTCGGTCACGGTCAGGCCGTGGACTTCACGCTGCTCCAGCGCCTCGCGAATGTCAGGAAGGGTAAAAGGCTTCACAACGGCGGTGATGAGTTTCATGTCTTACTCCTTGGCTTCAGTACGCGGCGGGATAACAGGTGCGGAGCCTTCCTTCGGCTCAGCGCCACCCCGGACAGCGGGGTTCTGAGGATTCATAGTAGCGCTGTGGATGGACTGCGCGTGCGAGGTGGCCCCCGCGCGGAGATCGTAGGCGGTCTCGCGGTGCTCGGCCAGATCGATGCCCGCCTCTTCGGCCTCGGCCTCCACACGCCAGCCCAGCGTCGCCTTGATGCCCAGCGCGATAACGAGCGTCACGATGCCGGAGACCAGCATGGCCGCCACGGCGATGGCCGCCTGCACCACGAGCAGCTTGAGGCCGTAGGCCACATCCCCGGTGAGCACGCCCTGCCCCTCGGCAAAGAAGGCCAGCCCGATGGTGCCCCACAGGCCCGCGCACAGGTGCACGCCGACGACGTCGAGGGAATCATCAAAGCCATAGCGGTACTTTAGGCCGATGGCCAAGCAGGCGATGAGCCCGCCGAGAAAGCCCAGCACAATGGAGGTCGCCGGAGTCAGCGCCCCGGCCGCCGGGGTGATGACCACCAGTCCGGCCACCGCGCCGGAGACAAATCCCAGGGAGGTCGCCGCCTTATCGCGGATGAGCTCCACGCACATCCAGCCCAGCATGGCCGCCGCGGTGGCCACGGTGGTGTTCATCCAGGCCCGACCGGCTACGCCGTCGGCAGCAAAGGCGGAGCCGCCGTTGAAACCGAACCAGCCGAACCACAACAGCGCGGCGCCGAGCATCACCATGGGCAGCGAGTGCGGGCGCGCCACTGCTTTAGGAAAGCCTGCACGCTTGCCGACGACCACCGCCAGCACCAAGGCGGCCGTACCGGCGGAGATGTGCACCACGGTGCCGCCAGCGAAGTCAATGGGAGCCACGGAGGCTTCGCCGCCTGTGGTGCCGAAGAGCCAGGAGGCCAGGGAGAACTCCGCGTGGGAAAGCAGGCCGCCGCCCCAGACCATGTGAGCCAGCGGGAAGTAGGCAAAGGTAGACCACAGCCCGGCAAAGAGCAGCCAGGAGCCAAACTTCACGCGCCCGGCCAGGGCGCCGGAGATGATCGCGGTGGAGATGATGGCGAAGGTGACCTGGAAGCCGACGTCAATGATGGCGGGGTATCCGGAGGCCCCCTCGACGAAGGTGCCCTCCGCATCGGTGACTTGGCCGCTGAGGCCGAAGTACTCGAAGGGGTTGGCCACCACCCCGCCCAGAGACTGGCTGCCGTAGGACATGGACCAGCCCCACAGAACGTAGAGGACGGGGACCACGGCCATGACGCCGAAGGACATCATCATCATGTTAAGAACCTGGCGGCGGCCGGACATTCCGCCGTAGAAAAGCGCCAGGCCTGGTGTCATGAGCAACACCAGGGAGGCGCTGATGAGCATCCAGGCTGAGTTGCCTGATGTTGCGAGGAGTTGATCAGCAGTCATCGCCACACATCCCTAAATTCTATAGCTTGATAGGTACCTGCCTGAGGTTACCTATCGAGCTATAGATACTTCTAGGATGTGGCGCGAACTGTGATCTAGATCTCGTCTTCCTCCATGCGCACCACGCCTGACTTCTTGTGCACGCGGCGGGCGTACTTGACGTCGGTGACGGTCACGCCATAGATGGAACGGCCCATGTAGAAGGAGGCCACCGAGCCTAGGATCCACACGCCGAACATGGCGATGAGCACACGCACCAGCGTCCACAGCGAGAATCCATTCTCCGCGAAGTCCACCACCAGCTTGGCCACCAGCAGCAGCGGCACCGCAATACCCACCGTGGGCCCCATGAGGTTGACTCGGGTGAGGGCGTCGGGCGCGCGCCACAGGGACACCACGGTGGCGATCACCATGAGCGTGGCCACCACCATGAGGATGGAGGCGATAATTTCTGCGATAGTCATCTGGTTTACCTCCTACCCTTGGAGATGATGCGGGCCATGGACAGCGTGGGCAGCACGCCCGCGGCGATGGCCCCCAGCATGGCGATGTCATAGAGGATCGAGGCGTGGTTGGTCATGGCCCAGGCGATGTACATGCACAACATGCCGTAGAACACCAGGTCAGACATCACCGTGCGGGTCAGCTCGTCGCGGGAGCGCAGCGCCAAGCCAATGGCCGCGAGCACCGCGCCGCCCATGATGAACACGCACACCATAACGACCCACTCAAAGGCACTCATCGAAGCGAGATCGAACATTATTTCTCGTCCTTTCGCTGCTTTGTCGGCCCCGCCTGGGCGCCCTTGGACTCACTGCCCTGCGCGCGCAGCGGCCACGCCGGGGTCTTCTCGGTCTTGTCTGCGGCCAGCGGCGTATCATCCGTCTGTGCCAAGTCCGGCGAGCGCATGTAGCGCCCGAGGGTCTCCAGCGGGTACTCGTAGAACTCCTCGGAGAGCTCCTTGGTATCGCGCTGGCCCGGCACGCCATAGTCAATGTCCTTGACGTGCGGAGCCAGGCGCTCCTCCATGTCCGCCAGGGATTCCATGATCTCCACGGGGTCATCGCCCATGACGGCCTGCACCAGCACGATGCGCGGCAGGCCCTCAGCGATCGGCTCGCGCAGACCCAGGGAGAGCGTGCCCGGGGTGGCGGTGATGGAGGAGGTAAACCAGAAGATCTCCCAGGCGTCGGTAATGCGCAACGGATAGCGCACCACCACCGGGTGGTACTGGGGTTTGGGTTTGAAGGCCTCCAGGGCCAGGGTGAAGCCGGCGACGAAGATCTCCTTGATCAGCCACGCCGCATAAACCACGGAATGCAGTGCGAGTTTCATCTAGCGTCCCTCCTGGATGGAGTCGATATCAGGTAGCGCCACGGGCTCCTCCCCCAGCACGGCCTCAGTGTAAGCCTGCGTATCGAGGAGATCCTCCGCGGCGTGGGTGGCCACCGCGATGACCGGGCCGGCCGCGAAGAACATGGTCAGCGAGCCCAGGATTAGCGCAGCCGAGGGGGCCATGAGCTTCTTGCGAATCACCAGCTCCTTGGGCACCTTCTCCTTGGGCAGATCCTTGCCCCAGAAGACGTTGCGCCACACCCGCAGCATAGCCAGGAAGGCGGCAAAGGAGGCCACGATGATCACCGCGATGACAATCCACGCCTTGAGCCCGCCGGTGCGCGCGACCTCCAGGACGATGAGCACCTTGCCCCACATGCCGGAGAAGGGCGGGAAGCCCACCACAGAGAAAGCGCCCGCGGCGAAGATCCAGGCGATGATGGGATCGCGGTGCGCCAGGCCCGAGAGCTTGGAGAGCAAGCCCGTGCCGTAGGTCTCCTCGATGGCACCCGAAGCCAGGATGAGCGAGCCCACCGTGAGCATGTGGTGCACGGTGTAGATGATGCCCGCGGCCAGGGCGCGCTCGGCGTCGTGGGTGGTAAAGGCCATCATGACCAGGATGAAGGGCATGCCGTTGAGCATCTGGTAACCCAGCACGCGGCGGATGGAGTTCTCCGCCAGACCGCCAAAGGCGCCGACGATCATCGAGATGATCATGAGCACGATGATCAGGGTGCCCCAGCGCTGATCCATGTCAAAGAGGTGGACCCACAGGCGGTAGAGCATGTAGACCGCAACCTTGGTGTGCAGGCCGGAGAACAGGCCCATGACCGCCGCCGAGGTGCCCGGGTAGGTGCGCGGCAGCCAGGACTGCACCGGGAACACACCGGCCTTGGCCGTGATCGCGATGATCACCAGGCCAGCGGCCACCGTGGCCGGGCCGTTGCCGGCCGCAGCACCCTCGAGGGCGGCGATGTTGACTGAGCCAGTCACCGAATAGATATAGCCCACACCCAGCACCAGCAGCGTGGAGGCGAAGAGGTTGACCAGCACGAAGGCGCGGCCGGCCGCCAGGCGCGACCACGTACCCGACATCGTGATGAGGCCGTAGGAGGGCAGCAGCATGACCTCGATGAACACGAAGAAGTTGAAGAGGTCAGCGGTGAGCAGCGCGCCGCACACGCCCGTAATCAGAATCAGCGTGAGCGAGGGGTAATAGCGCGACTTCGTCTCGCCGCCCACGATGGCGAACCAGTTCGCGCCGAAGGCCACGATCATCGTGGTGAGAATCATCACCGCGGAGAAGGAATCCGCTAGGAAGGGAATGCCCACGTTGCCCTGGTAGTTGCCCACCGTGTGGGCCACCGGGCCGTTGTCCATGCAGTACAGCAGCAGGCCGAACGCGGCGAAGATACCCACGCCAGGCACCAGCAGCATGATGGTGTCGCGCACCTTCGGCCACGGCGCCATCAGCGCCAGCGCGGCGGAAACCAACGGAACCGCCGGGAAAAGAGGCAGCAGTGCACTCATCGTGTCATTCATTTAGTGCTCCCCTCCCTCGGATTGCTCGAGTTCCTTAATGCGGTCCATGGTGTTGGCGGAGCGCTGCAGGATCTCGCGGTTCTGCGAGTCGCGCCCCAGCGTGGAGAAGGCGTGGTCGATGGTGTTGTCATCCACCGGCTCCACCACGTCGGTGTCATCGTTAGCGCCCATGGCCGCCATGGTGAGCAGGATCGTGGAGGTGGCCATGGAAATCACCACGGCCGTGAGCACGAAGGCCTGCGGCAGAGGGTCGCCCATCTGCTCCATGGGGACCTGCGAGGGGAAGGACTCACCGCGGTAGGAGTACACGCCGGTGGCCAGCAGGCTCAGGTTCACTCCGTGGCCAAAGGCCATCATGCCCAGCACGATGTGGACAAGACCGCGCTGTTGGATCAGGTACACCGAGGTACCGATGAGTAGTGCAATGGTCAGTGCGAGGATCATGAGTTCTCCTCACCTCGCTTCGAGTTCGCGCGAGGTGAATTGTTGATGGTGCGGGCCTCATTCTTATTGAGCAGCGCCAGCGGGTTGCTCGAGGGGTTGATGGCCTCGGGGTAGGGATCGTCGACGTCGTCAAGCACCACGCGCGGAGTGTTTGGCAGCGCGGAATCATCGTCGTGCACCCACGGCAGGTAATCACGCTCGGTGCCCGGGCGCAGGTAGCCGCCCAGCGCGTTGATGGCCATGGTGAGCATGCCCAGCACCGCCAGGTAGATACCGAGGTCGAAGATGAGCGAGGTGGTCCAGTGCTGGCCCAGCGCCTCGCCGTGGATGGCGGTGAGGAAGCCGCTCGCGCCGTGGCTGGTGGGAATGTAGCCGATGAAGCCGGCGGTCAGCGCCACGATGATGCCCACGCCCGTGAGGTGAATCGGCGTCATGCGGCCGAAGACAATCTCATCCGAGCCGCGTGAGAGGTAGGTCAGGCCGATGGCCGCGCCCATGATGAGCGCCGCTGGGAAGCCGCCGCCGGAGGCCTGGTGCCCGCGGTAGAAGACCACGATGGACAGGACAACCAGGATCGGGATGACAATGGCAATGCCCTTGCGCAACGGCACGGAGTTGAGCTGCGACTGGCCGAAGGGTGCGGGGCGAGTGCCCGAGGCAAAGGGGAAGCGCGGCAGCGTCGAGGTGACCGCGGCGATGACCACGGCGGCCATGCCCAGCACGGAGAGCTCGCCCAGGGTATCGAGTGCACGGAACTCCACGATGATGGTGGCCACCACGTTGTCGCCGCCGGTGATATCCGGGGCGTTGTTGAGGTACCACATGGCCAGATCCGAGCGCTCGTGGCGGCCCATGAGCGCCCACACGCCGAGGAAGGCGGCCACACCGGCCAACACCGCGATCACCGCCGCGCCCGCCTTGCGCTTCTTGTGCACCGGGTGGAACTTCTCCGGCAGGTAGCGCAGCACCATCATCATGACGATGACAGACAGCGCCTCAACGGTGAACTGTGTCAGGGCCACGTCCGGCGCGCCGAGCAGGAACATCTGCAGCGTCACGCCGGTTCCGGCGATGCCGATCATCACCGCACCCGTCAGGCGGTTCTGGGTGCGGATGAGCCCAATCATGGACAGCCCCACGATGCCCAGCGGGAGCAGATCCCACGGGTTATCCAGGCCGTCAACACGCGGGTTGAGCGGCACGCCATCCACGCCCTCGCTGATCAGCGCCGCGCCGGCCACGATGATGACCAGCAGCACGATGGGCAGGATGAGCTTGGAGGGGTTGTGTGTATCGGACATGCGGCCCACGAAGCGGCCGAAGGTGGCGGATCCGCGCTGCAGCGAGCGCAGCAGCTCGTTGCCGGTGCGCGGCAGCAGTTCGCGCTCCTCCATGGCGGCCCAGAAGGCGTTGCGCTTGACGACGCCCACCACGCCAGCCACCAGCACCAGCACCGAGATCACCAGCGGGACGGTCACGCCGTGCCACAGCGCCAGGTGGGCGTGGCCCTCCATGCCCACGCTGGCCGTCATCAAGTCTAAGGGCTTGTCCAGCAGGCCCATGACGAAGACGATGGGCAGGGACATCACGCCGGGCAGCGCGGCCGGCAGCCAGAGACGCACAGGCGCTTCGTGGACGTCCTCCATGTCGCGGGGGCCGTCGAAGAAAGCGCCGAAGATAATCTTGGCCGAGTAGGTGAAGGTGAAGAAGGCACCGATGCCGGCCACGGCCAGCAGGATCCACTGCCCCACCGTGCCGATGGGGGCCTCCTCGAAGGCGGTGAGCATGCCCTCCTTGGACACAAAGCCGAACAGCGGAGGGACCGCGGCCATCGAGGCCGCGCCGATGAGCATCGAGCCGAAGGTCCACGGCAGCTTGTTCCACAGCACGCCGAGGCGGCGAATGTCACGCGTGCCAGTCTCGTGGTCGACCACGCCGATGAGCATGAAGATGGAGGACTTGAACAGCGCGTGCGCCAGGGTGTGCACCAGGGCGGCAGCGATGGCAAACGGGGTGCCCACGCCGATGGTGGCCACGATCCATCCCAGGTGGGAGACCGTGGAGTAGGCGGTGAGCTTCTTCAGGTCCGTCTTCTGCACGGCGAAGACCGCCGACATCAGCGCGGTGCCCATGCCCACGACGATGAGCAGCCAGTTCCAGGCGGCGACGTCGTGGAAGATCGTCGAGAAGCGAATGAGCAGGTACACGCCGGCCTTGACCACCGCGGCGGCGTGCAGGAAGGCGGAGACCGGGGTGGCCGCCGCCATGGCCTCAGGCAGCCAGAAGTGGAAGGGGAACTGGGCGGCCTTGGTAAACGCGGAGACCGCCACCAGCAGCGCTACGCCGGTGGTCAGGCCGGGGTTGGTCTCCCACACCTCGGAGGCCAGGATGGTTTCCAGGTTCGTGGAGCCGGCGGCGGTGGCGGCAATCGCCATGGCTGACAGCAGGGTGAGGCCGCCGATGAAGGTGAGAATCAGGGTGCGCTGCGAGCCCGCCTCGCCCGACTTACCGCTGCGCGCGATAAGCATGAAGGACGCCAGCGACACCAGTTCCCAGGCCAGGAAGAGGATGACCACGTCGTTGGCCAGCACCAGGAGCAGGATGGCCAGGGTAAAGGCGGTCATCAGCACGTAGAAGCTGCGGTTTCCTTTTCCTTTGGGCAGGTAGGCCGCGGAGTAGCAAAAGACCACCGCGCCAATGATGAGCGCCAGCATGGCAAAGAACACGCCCAACGCGTCACCGCGGAAGGCGATGGAGACGTCCATGCCGGTTGCTACGACGTCGCGTACCCAGGGAACGCTGTAAACAATCTCCTCTCCCCGCGCGAGCGAGGGAAACGTTGTTGCGAGAAGTGCCGCGGCGACAAGAAAAATGCCGGCTAGTGGATAGCCGGCGGCGCGGTCAGCAACCTTGACGGTTGCCGGTGCTAGTGCCACTGCGACAGCTGCGAGGAGGACAACATACAGTAGTGTCACGAAATCAGCCTCACGAACCGTTGATTTGAGCTGTTTTTAACAGCAAGCATTAAAGTCGACGTTCCCACATTAGCATTGTGACTCAAGCCAAAGCACATTAGCGACGTGCTCTAGAAGACTAAATACCACCTCTGCCCTGGGCTTTTAGCACCAGCATGGCGCCGGGCACGCACCGCTCTCACCTTTGGCTCACTACCGCCGTAGGACGACCTGAGCAAAGCATAAGAAAAGCTCCCGCACGGGGCGTGCGGGAGCTTGTGCGTTCAGGCGCTGCGGTGGTGGACTAGCGCTCACCGAGGAGGGCGTCGACAAAGCCCTCCACCTCGAAGGGGGCGAGATCATCTGCGCCCTCGCCCAAACCGACGAGCTTGACCGGCACGCCGAGCTCCTCCTGCACCTGGAAGACGATGCCGCCCTTGGCGGTGCCATCCAGCTTGGTGAGCACCACGCCGGTGATGTCGACGACCTCACGGAAGATGCGGGCCTGGGCCAGACCGTTTTGGCCCACGGTGGCGTCAAGGACCAGCAGGACCTCATCCACGTCCGTCTTCTTCTCCACCACGCGCTTGACCTTGCCCAGCTGGTCCATGAGGTCCACGGAGGTGTGCAGGCGACCTGCGGTATCGATAAGCACGACATCAACGCCGCGCTCCACGCCGGCAGCCACCGCGTCAAAGGCCACGGAGGCCGGGTCGGCGCCCTCCTTGCCACGGACCGTGGACGCGCCCACGCGGCGGCCCCAGGTCTCGAGCTGATCCGCCGCGGCTGCACGGAAGGTATCGGCCGCTCCCAGGAGGACGTTGTGGCCCATGGACACCAGCACGCGGGCCAGCTTGCCGGTGGTGGTGGTCTTGCCGGTGCCGTTGACACCAACCACCATGATGACGGCCGGCTTGCCCTCGTTGGGCATAGCCTTGATGGAGCGATCCATCTCCGGGTGGCCGACCTCGATGAGCGCCTCGCGCAGCATCGCGCGGGCCTCGTCCTCGCTGCTCACGCCGCGCTCGGCGATCTTATCGCGCAGAAGCTCCGTGACCTTGAGAGTGGACTTGGTGCCCAGGTCCGCCATGATGAGGGTGTCCTCGATTTCCTCCCAGGCGTCCTCATCGAGGTCACCAGCGGAAAGGATGCCCATCAGGCCCTGGCCGATGGCGTTCTGCGAGCGGGAGAGGCGGCCACGCAGCTTGCCCAGGCGGCCGGCGGCCGGTGCGATCTGCTCCTGCGGCTCCTTCGGCTGCTCGGGTGCTTCGACGACCTCCGCATCCTCAGAGACCTCGAGCTGCTCCGGCTCGGTGGCCAGGGCCTCATCCGCGGAGGCAGCCTGCGCGCTCGCGGCGGCCGCGGCCTCGGTGGCCTCTGCCTGGGCCAGTTCCTCCTCCGTCACCGGCGCCTCGGACTCCGCCTGCTTGTGAGCAGTGGCATCCTGCCCCGCAGGCGCCTCTGCTGCATCTGCTTCCTCCACGGGCGCGGCCGGGACGGGCTCTTCCTGCTCGGCTTCCTCCTCGATGGATTCCGGCTCAGCAGATTCCGGCTCAGTAGTCTCTACCTGAGCAGTCTCTTCAACAGGCTTTTCCTCAGCCGAATCCTCCACCGGTGCGGCAGGCTGGTCAGCCGCCTCAGCCTCCTGCTTGACCGGCTGTACCGGCTCCTCCTTCTTTACTGGGGCGTCCTCAACGGGTGCTGCAGGCTTGGCGGGTTTTGCGGGCTCCTCCACCTTCTGGGGCTTCTCCCCTGCCAACTGCTGGTTCGCAATCTTCGTGGCGTTGGGCTGCGCGGGCTTGTCTTCAGCCTTCGGCGCCTCGGCGGCCTTGCCACTCGTCGGAGCCTTGTCCACTCGGACCGGCTCCTTCTGGGTGTCGTTCTGCGCACCGCCGCCTGCCGGGGCAAAGTTGAAACCGGACTTGGCCTGATAGTTTCCAGACTTTTGCTCCTGGGTCAGCTGCTTCGGCTCCTCAGCAGGCTTTTCAAAAGAAACCTTCTTTGACTCACCGCGCTTCTTGCCCACGGTCACCAGAAGGACAACCAGGGCCACGACAACAATCAAGGCAATAAGAATCCACAGGACAGTACTATTCATGCCCTCTATAGTGCCAGGCTTGTCCGCCACAGGCAGCACAGGCACCGATTCTTTCCTGCCGCACTCGTCTCACTCATCAGGCCCAGAGTTCGCAGCTGGGGTCACCGCCCCGAATGGAGTACTCGACGCGCAGAGCCCACCCGCGTGACAGAAGCTTTCCTCGATGCCTTTCTAGATGGCTGAACCTAAAAAGCTGAACCTGGAAAGCTGAACCTCCTGCTCGCCTCCGCCGGGATTCTCGCCACGGCGATCTCCCACCAGCAGGTTCAGCTTTTCAGGATCAGACTTTTGGCTTGGGGCCGGGCGAGAAGCTGGACAGCACCTTGGCCTGGGGGCCGGCCGCATCCACGCCTAATCGCGAGGGGCATCAACGCCCAGGCGCGCGGCATCGGCAGCGGCGGCATCGGAACCGGGGGCATCGCCGGCACGCGTCATGCGCTGAGAAATCACGCGGGTCACGCCGTCGCCGCGCATGGTCACGCCGTAGAGCACGTTAGCCACGTCCATCGTGGGCTTTTGGTGTGTGATGACGATGAGCTGCGAGTCCTTGCGCAGCTCCTCAAACAGGGCGATGAGCCGGCGCAGGTTGACGTCGTCCAGCGCGGCTTCCACCTCATCCATGACGTAGAAGGGCGAGGGCCGCGCGCGGAAGATGGCCACCAGCATCGCCAGGGCGGTCAGGGACTTCTCGCCACCGGAGAGCAGCGAGAGCCGCTTGACCTTCTTGCCCGGCGGGCGGGCCTCCACCTCAATGCCGGTGGCCAGCATGTCATCCGGCTCGGTCAGGATGAGCCGGCCCTCGCCGCCCGGGAAGAGCGTCTGGAAAACCTTGGGAAACTCTGCTTCCACGTCGTGCCAGGCGTCGGTGAACAGCTGCAGGATCTGCTTATCGACGTCCTCAATAACACCGGTGAGATCCTCGCGCGCCTGAATGACGTCATCCAGCTGCGTGGAAAGGAAGGAGTAACGCTCCTCCAGCGCCTTGTACTCCTCCAAGGCCAGGGGGTTGACCTTGCCCAGCGCGTTGAGATCCTTCTCCGCCTGCTTAAGCCGGGCATTTTCCGCCTTGCGGTCGAAGTCCTCCCCCGGCGTGTAATCCCGCAGCAGATCCGCGATGGCAATGCCCAGCTGCTCCACGATCTTCGCCTCGGCCTCATCCACACGCACCTGCGCCTGGGAGCGGGCAATCTCCGAGCTGTGCGCGGAGTTGGTCAGCCTATCCAGCTGCTGGCGAGTCGCCGAGACCGCCTGCTTGGCAGACTGCAGCCGGGTGCTCAGCAGGCTGCGCTGAGCGATGAGCTCATCGCGCTGCTCGGTGGCGCGCTCCAAGGCCTGCTCCGTGCGCGCGGCCAGATCCCGGGCGTGCTTGTCCACGGCTGCCGCCAGCGCCGCCTGCGCCTTGCGGCGTGCCATGGCCCGCTCGTGCCGCGCCTTGGCCTGGCGCTCGTGCTCTGCTTGGCGACGCAGCGCGTCCCCCTTGCCCGCAGCCTGCCCCGCCCTTTCCTGGGCCGTGCGCGCTGCCAGCTGGGCGTCCATCTCCATCGCCTTGACCTGCTCCAGGGCGGCCGAGGCGGCGTCGCGCTCCGCGGAGGAGGGCTCGTCGGCGTTGTCCTCATCGTCCACGCGGGCCAGGCGCTCGCGGGCCTCGGCCAGCTCCTCGCGCAGGGAGATGAGCTTGGCCTCGATCTCCGTGGCGCGGGCCGCGGCTTTGTCATGCTCGGCCTTGTTGGCCTCGTGCTGCTTGAGCAATCGTTGGTGGTCACGCCGCCAGGCTTCGACCTCGGTGTCGTGCTCGCGCAGTGCAGCCTTGGCTGAGGCCGCGGTCACCCGGGAGTCCTCGGCGGCGATCTTCGCGCCCTCCAGGGTGCCGGAAAGCTCCTCCAGCTCGTGCTGGGCGGCCTCGAGCTGGGCCTCAGCCTCCGTGATCTGGGCGGTGACCTCCACGGTGGAGGACGCACCCGTACCGGCTTCCACCCAGTTCTCGCCCACCATGACGCCCTCGGCGGTCACCGCGCGCAGGCGGGGATCCTCGCGCACGATGCCGCGGGCGGTGGCGAAGTCGCGGGCGAGGACGACGTCGGAAAGCAAGCGGGTCACCGCCGCGGAGACCTCCGGCACGAGGGCCACGTGATCGAGCAGCCACGAGGCCCCGGCGGGCAAGTCCGCGTCGAGGCGCCAGGAGGCGGACGGGGACTCCGCGGCGGCGGTGGTATCCACCAGCGCGGTTCTGCTGGCCCTGGCCAAGCGCTCGACGATGTCCGCGTCCACGTCACCGGCCAGCGCCTCGGCGAAACCACCGAGTGCCGCGGCAACGGCCTTCTCATAGGAGGTGGAGATAAACGCCGCCAGCGGCTGGAAGCCCTCGCCCAGGTCGATGGTCTCCGGCGCGGTCTGAGCCAGGGTGTCGATGCGCGCACGCAGGGAATACACGGCGCGCTCCCGCTCGCGCTGGCCCTCGCGCAGCTGCTCCAAGCGCTTTTCCGCCGCGCCAGACTCACTTGCCGCGCGCACGTGGGCCTCCTCGAGGGGCTCGCGCTCGCTGTGCAGGGCGTCCAAGCGCGTGGCCACCTCATCGGCTTCCTCACCGGCGGCCCGGGTGCGCGCGCGAGTCTCTTCCACAATGTGTTCTTGGCGGCCCAGTTCCTCCTCGGCGGAGCTGACCTGGCCGGCGAGGTTCTCCTCCGCGGCGATGAGGCGCACCACGCCCTCGCGGCGGTCCGCGATGGCGCGCAGCTGCGCCATGTGTTCCTTCTCGGCCTCCTCGAAGGCCGCGCGGTGCTGGGCCACCTCCTCGCGGATGACGTCCAGGCGCTCCGCGGCCTCCTCAGCCACCATGAGCAGCTCGGCGTGTTCCTCGTCGGCGCGCAGGGCGCGGGCCTCAAGCTCCTCCGGATCTCCCCCGGCGTAGGCCACCTGGGCGCCGACGTTGCTCGCGCGCTCTGCGGCGATGCGCTGGGTGGCGGAGATGCGCTCGCTGAGCGTGGAGAGATCGAACCACAGCTTCTGGGCGGCTTCGGCCTGCGGGGAGACCTCCGCCAGCTCCGCTTCCACCTCTAGTTGCTGGCCGGTGGCCTCCTCCAGCTGGGCAGTAACCTCCTCGACTTGCTCGGCGAGCACCTGGGCGCGCTTTTCTGAATCCTCAAAATCCGCGCGCAGGCGCACCACGCGGTCACCGGCCAGGCGCAAGCGGGCATCGCGCAGATCCGCCTGCACGGTGGCAGCACGGCGCGCGGCCTCGGCCTGCCGGGCCAGGGGCTTGAGCTGCTTGCCGAGCTCGTCGGTGAGATCTTGCAGGCGGTCCAGGTTGGCCTGCATGCCGGTGAGCTTGCGCTGGGCCTTTTCTTTGCGACGCCGATGCTTGAGCACACCCGCTGCTTCCTCGATGTAGGCGCGGCGCTCTTCCGGGCGGGACTCCAGGATCTCGGCGAGCTTGCCCTGGCCCACGATGATGTGCATTTCGCGGCCGATGCCGGAATCAGACAGCAGTTCCTGGATGTCCATGAGGCGCGCTTTGGAACCGTTGATTTCATATTCGCTGGCGCCGTCGCGGAACATGCGGCGGGTCACGGAGACTTCCGTGTAGTCGATGGGCAGCGCGCCATCAGAGTTGTCAATGGTCAGCGTGACCTCAGCGCGGCCCAGCGGCTTGCGGTCCCCCGCTCCGGCGAAGATGACGTCCTGCATCTTGCCGCCGCGCAGCGTCTTGGCGCTGCCCTCGCCCATGACCCAGGCCAGGGCGTCAACCACGTTGGATTTACCCGAGCCGTTAGGCCCGACAACCGCGCAGATGCCGGGCTCGAACTTCAGGTTGGTCGCAGACGCGAAAGACTTGAAGCCTTTGAGCGTGAGCGATTTCAGGTGCATTCGTGAGATTCTAGCAAGAGCTTAACGGCCAAGCCGGCTAGCGCTCGATGAAGCCGCTTTCCCCGCGCGGCTCGCCCCACTGCACCACGACGGCCTCGACAGCTCCGGGGCGGCGGGTGGTGGAGGGCTGCTCATTGAGCAGGGCCAGCAACGCCTCGCAATCCTCCCGCGGGCCCTCGGCGACGACCTGAACGCGGCCGTCGCGCATGTTGGTCGCGTGACCGCTCAGCCCCAGCTCTAGGGCGCGTGAGCGGGTCCACCAGCGAAATCCCACGCCTTGCACCGTGCCGTGAACAAAAGCGGTCATGCGAACAGTCATGGATTAAAACTCCCGAAGGTTGGTGTGGTCACCCAGGTCGCGCTCGTGACCGGCCTTGCGCAGATCCTCAACACTGCGGCGGGTGACCGGGTCAGTGCCATCCCAGCACTCTACGTTATTGAGCTCCGGGAGCATATCGCGGTGGAAGACCGGGTCCATGCCCTTGCGGCGCTGCTCGTTGTAGTTCTTGAGCAGCTTGATAGCCACGCCAGAGAGCGGGACGATGGCGCAAATGTTGAGCAGAACCATGATGGCTGCGCCGGTATCGGCCAGGTCGAAGACCGTGCCCAGCGGGGCCACCGCGCCGTAGAAGACGAAGGCCAGCACGATGAGGCGGAAGGCCCACAGCACCCACTTCTGGTGGAAGAGGTACTCCACGTTGGACTCGGCCAAGTAGTAGTTGCCCAGGATGGAGGAGAAGGCCAGGAAGAAAAGGATGAAGGTGACAAAGTGGATGCCCCACTCGCCCACCGTGCCGGACAGTGCGTTCTGGGTCAGGGTGACGCCTTCAATGGCGTCGGATCCGAAGCTTTCAAACTCGGTGCCCAGCAGGATGATAAAGGCGGTAATGGTACACACGACCAGCGTGTCGAAATAGACGCCCAGGGTCTGCACCAGGCCCTGCTTGACCGGGTGGGACACGGTGGCGGTCGCCGCGGCGTTCGGGGCGGAACCCTCGCCGGCCTCGTTGGAGAACAAGCCGCGCTGGATGCCCTTCATGAGAGCCGCGCCCAGGGTGGCGCCGGCGACCTCACGCAGGCCGAGTGCGGAGCCCACGATGGCCACGACCATGTCCGGGACCTTGTCGATGTGCACGATGACTACGATGAGGCCAACGATGAGGTAGGCACCGGCCATGAAGGGCACGATGAACTGGGTCATCGTGGCGATGCGCTGCACGCCACCGATAATGATGAGGCCGGCCACGGCCACAATGACCAGGCCGATGATGACCTTGAAGGTCTCGCTGTCCTGGTTGAAGGAGGTGGCCAGGGACTCGGAGATGGCGTTGGTCTGGAAGGCGTTGTAGAACCAGCCGAAGGTAATGGCGATGGCCACGGAGAACACCGCGGCAAAGGGTTTCCAGCCCAGGCCGCGTGCCATGTAGTAGGCCGGGCCGCCGCGGTAGGCATCACCGTCGCGCACCTTCCACAGCTGCGCCAGGGTGGACTCAACAAAGGCGGTGGCACCGCCCAGGATGGCGATGATCCACATCCAGAACACCGCACCCGGGCCGCCCACGGAGATGGCCACGGCCACACCGGCGACGTTGCCGGTACCCACGCGGGAGGCAGCGGAGATGGTAAAAGCTTTAAACGCAGAGATGCCGCCGTAGTTGGCGTCCTCGTCCGCGCCCACACCCTTGGGGCGCTCGACCACGGACTTGAACATCTCCGGGACCATGCGGATCTGGACCACGGCGGTGCGGATGCCAAAGAAAAGGCCGGCCGCGATGAGGACCCAGGGCAGCACGTAGGTCCACAGGGTGGAGTTTATGGCACCAATCACGGTGCTAAAGATTTCTTGCATGCGTAACACCCTAGTGCTCGCACTTTCCCTTTACCTATTTCAGCCCTGCCCTCTACGCAGTGCTTCGCCCCCGGATTCCACCCACCCGGGGCGCAGGAGTGCTCTTCTAGCCGCGCAGCTCGGCGATGACCGCGCGGGCCAGGTCCTCCGAGGACTGCGGGTTCTCACCGGTAAAGAGGTGGCGGTCCCGCACCACGTGGGACTCGAAGGGCTTGCCCTGGGAGTACTCCGCGCCCTCTTCCTTGAGGCGATCCTCCAGCAGCCACTTGGCCTGGGAGGCAAACTCGTTGGAGTTCTCCTCTTGGTTGGACAGACCGGTCATCTGGAAGCCCTTGAACGGCCAGCTGCCGTCCTCCTTCTTCGCCGCCAGGGAAGCCGCCGGGGCGTGGCACAGCAGCGCGAGCAGGCGGCCGGATTCCATGCGCTTGCTCAGCAGCTCGCCAGAGACCGGATCCTGGGCCAGGTCCTCCATGGGGCCGTGGCCGCCCGGGTAGAAGATGAGGTCGAAGTCCTCGCCCTTGACCTCGGAGAGGTTGGTCGGCTGATCGAGCACCGGCTGCAGGCGCTCCAGCTCGGCCTTAATCTTCTCGATCTTCTCCGGGCTACCAGCGCCAGCACCCAGGCTGACCTCGTCCATGACCGGGGTCTTGCCCTCGGGGGTGGCCACGGTGACGTCGAAGCCGGCCTCCACGAAGAGAGTGTAGGGAACCACGAATTCCTCGGCCCACACGCCAGTGGGGTGCTCGGTTCCGTCCTTCAGGGTCCAGTGGCGTGCTGCAGAAAGCACCATGAGTACAGAAGTCATTGTCTCCCTCATTTCTCCATCGGGTTTTACAAGCAGACTCTCGTCCGCTGGCCACCCTACGCTTCTTCGCACCTCCGGGTACGTCGCTCAAAGTACTGGGAAGCGCTTCTCAGCGCTAGGCAGCCTGGCACACCGGGCAGTAGTGCGTTCCCCTGCCGCCTACCACGGTCTTTACCAGAGGTGTTCCGCAGCGGTCGCAGGGTTGACCGCCACGGCCGTAGGCGTGCAGGGAGCGGTCGAAGTATCCGGATTCGCCGTTGACGTTGACGTAGAGCGCGTCAAAGCTCGTCCCGCCGGCAGCGAGGGCGGTGCGCATGACGGAAGAGGCGGCATCGAGAAGCGCCAGGGCGTCGCGCTGGCGCAGTGTATTCGCGCGCTTGACAGGCGGGATCTGCGCGGCCCACAGGGCCTCGTCGGCATAGATGTTGCCGATGCCACTGACCACCGTCTGGTCCAGCAGCACGCTTTTGACCATCGAGCGTTTAGAGCGCAGGCGCCGGGCGGCGGCCACGGCGTCGAAGTCGGCCTCCAGGGGATCAGCGGCGATGTGGCTTATCGAGGCCCACGGGCCCACCCGCCAGTAGCCAAAGGTGCGCTGGTCCACGAAGCTGACCTGGGTGCCATCGTCCATGCGCGCGCGGATGCGC
Source organism: Corynebacterium sp. (assembly GCF_030532325.1). Classification (GTDB taxonomy): domain Bacteria; phylum Actinomycetota; class Actinomycetes; order Mycobacteriales; family Mycobacteriaceae; genus Corynebacterium. The sequence goes on along the minus strand of NZ_JAUNLS010000002.1, from coordinate 196,021 downwards.
ACGTGGCGCGAGTCCACCGCGCCCACGCGGACCTGCCCGGACATGCCGAGGTGGATAAAGAGCACGTCGCGGCCGGGGTCGCTGGGGTCCTCGTCGGCGAATTCCAGCCACATGAACTTCCCGCGGCGCGCGGCAGCAGCCACGGTGCGCCCCACCAGCAGTGCTGCGAGGGGCTCCTCTTGGCCGCGGTTGGCGCGCGGATGCAAGACCTCCACGCTAGTGAAGGTGCGCCCGCGCAGGTGCTCTTCCACCCCACGGCGCACGGATTCGACTTCGGGTAACTCCGGCACGTCAGGTGCTTCTAGCTCAGCTTGGAGGCGGTTCCCTGCACCAAAAGCGGGGTTTCCCGCAGGGTCTGGCAGGCCTCCTCGGCAGCACGCTGTTCGGCCAGCTTCTTGTTGTGGCCAGTGCCGTTACCCACGGTCAGCCCGGAGACGGTCACCACCGCGTCGAAGGTCTGATCGTGCTCCGGGCCGGTGGAGGTGGCGGTGTAGACGGGCATCGGGGCCTTAAGCTCCGCGCACAGCTCCTGGAGGTTGGTCTTCCAATCCATCTGGCGCCCGGAGACCACGGCATTGTCAATCTTCTTGGCAAACAGGCGCAGGATGACGTCGCGAGCCACCTCGAAGCCGTGCTCGCGGTAGATAGCACCGAAGACGGCCTCGGTGGTATCGGCCAGGATGGAGTCCTTATCGCGGCCGCCGGTGGATTGCTCACCCTTGCCCAGCAGGATGTAGCTGCCCAGGTCAATCTCCCTGGCGATATCGGAGAGCCCGTAGCGCGAGACGATGGAGGCGCGCATCTTGGAGATATCCGACTCCGGGCGCGTGGGGTACTTCTCGTAGAGCTTCGAGGCCACCGAAAGCCCCAGGACGGCGTCACCGAGGAACTCCAGGCGCTCGTTGTTGGGTAGGTGCCCGTTCTCGTTGGCAAAGGAGCGGTGGGTCAGCGCCAAGCAGAGGTGCTCGTCTTGGATCTGCACACCCAGCGATTCCAGCAGCGGGGCGTGGTCGATGGCGTTATAGGCCTGAGCTAGGGCTTCCTCGCCGGTGAGCTTCTTCTTGCGCTTCACAGGAACTTCTCCAGTCCGGCCCAGCGGGGATCGGGCCTGTCTTCTTCCTCACCGGAAACACCCGTGGTCACGCCCTCGGGCAGCTCCACGTCGCAGCCGGATTCGCACACCGGGGCAAAGGGCAAGCTGAGCCCGGCCTCGTCGATGACGGTCTGCAGGAGGTCAAGCTCGTCGTCTTCGATCATCGGGACCTCGTCACCCGAGCCCTGATCCTCCTCGGCGGAGTCATCTTCGCCGTCATCGGTGATGAAGGATTCATCGGCCGCGAAGACCTGGGAGACGTGCAGGTCCAGCTCTGGGTGAAGCGGCTTGAGGCAGCGGGCGCATTCGCCGCTAAGGGTGCCGGTGACATCGGCATCGACCATGACGCCGCCGCCCAGCGGGGTCAGGGTGGCGTCAACGGTGATCTCAGTTCCTTCTTCGATGGCGATCATCTCAACGCCGATGCGCTGCGGCGCCGGTCCGGTTTGTACGCGGTGCTCGGGCATGGCCGCGGAGCCCTGGCTGCGCAGCAGCTCTGCTACATCAAACTTCAATGGGGATTTCATAGCGTGTACTACACTACCCCGTCTCCCCCGCGCCAGCCTCAGCGCGTAAGCGCAGGGCGCGTTACTCCGGCCGCTGTGAGCACTGAAACTACGCAAACTTCAAGGGAAGCTGGGTACTCCAGCATAAGGCCGTATGCACTATCCCCGTTCCTCTTCCCCGCCCCGGTGCGCGCCCCTAGCGTGGATCACCATGAATCCACTTGAGACCGGCCAGGCACTGACCGCTGTCACAGCGGGCCAGCTCGGCGCCGCCTATGGGGTGTATTGCGCCATCCCCGCCGGACTGCTCGCGGCCGCGGGCCTGGGATTCCACTTCTGGGCTGGGCGCCGCGATCCAAGCTTCTACGGCGATCAAGGCTTGCGGCTGCGCCACGTCATTGCCGCCGGCGCGCTGTGCGGCATGCTCACCGGTGCCGCGGCGCTGCTGCCGCTGCCTTTTGAGATCAGCTCCGTGCTGGTCTCCGCGCTGGTGTCCGTCTGCGCCTCGCTCATCACATGGAGCGCGCGGGAATCGATCTCGGGGGCCTTCCTCACCGTGGCCACCATGATGCTGGCCGCCACGGGCTTCCAGTCCCTGTGCCTGCTTGGCGACGTCTCCCCTGCCACCACCTTCGAGACCTCCTACGCCACCTTCTTCGCCGCCCAGTGGGCGCTGTTGGGTCTGCCCGCGGCCATCAGCGCGGGAATCGCCGCGGTGGTCAATCGCTTTTCGCTAGCCGGCGCCGATCCCACACACGGCGAAGACCCCTCAGGGTGGGGGCACGGTGTACGACAAACCGTGTCCCCACCACGAAGGGTCTTCGAACAGCCGGCGCGAGCGAGCAGCTCCCGCGGCTGGCAGCTCTAGCGCTCAGCTGACACTCGTTTAGTACTCGCGCGAGCGCCGCTCGCTGCGTGCGGGGCGGGATTGGGATTCACGGGCTTCGCCGTAGTCGCCGCCGCTGCGCTCACGGTACTCGCCGCGGGAGCGCACCCCGGCGCCGCGGCGCAAGGCGCTGCGATCCTGGTTGACGGTGCGCAGCAGCCCGTTGAGGGAGGCCTCAAACTCGCCCAGCTTGGCGTCGACGAATTCATCGCACTCGGTGCGCAGGCGGTTTGACTCGGTGTGCGCGGTCTCCACAATGCGGTGGGCCTCGTCGTTGGCGCGGCGGACCACCTCGGCCTCGGAGACCAAACGGTCCTGCTCGGCCTGACCGGCGGCGACGGCGCGCTCGTATTCCTCGTTACCGCGAGCCACCGTGCGCTCGGCGTCCGCGCGGGCGGACTCCACCAGGCCAGCAGCCTCGTCTTCGGCCTGGGCCACCATGGTGGTGGAGCGGTGTTGGGCGTCGGAAAGCATGGCGTCAGAGTCCTCCTGGGCCCGGGCCATGATGTCTTCGGATTCAGCGGTGGCGTCGGAGACGATCTGCTCCGCGCGCTCCTGGGCGCCGCGCAGGATCTCATCCTGCTTATCCAGCACGTCCTGCGCGTCATCCATTTCGACGGGCAGGGCGTTGCGGAGATCGTCGAGGAGCGCCAGCATCTCATGGCGGGGCACCATGCAGTTGGCGGTCATGGGAACGCTGTAGGCCTGTTCGAGGTTACGGACGAGTTCATCGAGGGACTCAAATACGCGGTACATGGCCCTAGCCTAACCAAGCCGTCACATATCACAGGTTTCCCACGCGGCACGCCAGGCAAAAATCTCAACCTGAGCTTCAGGCTTAGATTCCGAAGCTCAGGCTGAGATAGCACCTTTCTTAGATGACGCCTTGGGCCAGCATGGCGTCAGCCACCTTCTTGAAGCCCGCGATGTTAGCGCCGGCCACGTAGTCGCCCTCCATGTCATATTCCTTCGCCGTACGGTCGATGTTCTGGAAGATGTTGGACATGATGGTGTGCAGGCGAGAATCGGTGTAATCGAAGGACCAGGAGTCACGCGAGGCGTTCTGCTGCATCTCCAGCGCCGAGGTGGCCACACCGCCAGCGTTGGCAGCCTTGCCCGGCGCGAAGTTGACCTTGGCGTCCTGGAAGATGTGCACGGCCTCCGGAGTGCACGGCATGTTGGCGCCCTCAGCCACGTAGCGCACGCCGTTGGCAATGAGCGTGCGGGCGGCCTCGCCGTTGAGTTCGTTTTGGGTGGCGCACGGCAGGGCCACGTCCGCGGTGACCTCCCAGATGGTGCCGCCCTTGTGAAACTCGGCACCGTTGCCGGCCTCTTCGGCGTAGATGTTGATGCGCTCGCGGCGCTTTTCCTTGATGTCCTTGAGCAGCTCGATGTCCACGCCGTTGGGGGTGCTGACGTAACCGGAGGAATCGGACATGGCCACCACAGTGCCGCCGAGCTGCTGGACCTTCTGCGCGGCGTAGATGGCCACGTTTCCGGAGCCGGAGACAATAACCTTGGAGCCGGCGAAGGACTCGCCATGGGTCTGCATCATCTCATTAGTCAGGTACACCAGGCCGTAGCCGGTGGCCTCGGTGCGCACCAGGGAGCCACCCCAGGTCAGTCCTTTGCCGGTAAGCACGCCGGACTCGTGGCGGTTTTCTAGGCGGCGGAACTGGCCAAAGAGGTAGCCAATCTCGCGCCCGCCCACGCCGATGTCACCGGCGGGCACGTCGCGGTACTCGCCGATGTGGTTGTGCAGCTCGGTCATGAAGGACTGGCAAAAGCGCATGATCTCGGTCTCGGACTTGCCCTTGGGATCAAAGTCGGAGCCGCCCTTGGCCCCGCCGATAGGCAGGCCGGTCAGGGAGTTCTTAAAGATCTGCTCGAAGCCCAGGAACTTGATGATGCCCAGATTGACCGAGGGGTGGAAGCGCAGGCCGCCCTTATAGGGGCCGAGGGCGGAGTTGAACTGGACGCGGAAGCCGCGGTTGACCTGAACATCGCCCTTGTCATCGATCCACGGCACGCGGAAGATGAGCTGGCGCTCCGGCTCGCAGAGGCGCTCGATGAGTCCGTACTCGGCGTAGCGCGGGTCCTTGTTGAGGACGATCTTGAGCGAGTCCAAGACCTCGGAGAGCGCCTGGTGAAACTCCGGCTCGCCGGCGTTGCGCTTTAGAAGCTTGTCGTAATACTGGGAGATTTGCTGGTCGATGGACACGATCAAGACCTTCCTTTTCACTAGTGGCCCGGGCGAAGGCGCGGGCCCATTCTTGGAACCCCCTTTACTTTTCTATTGTTTAACCGATTTTGCAATTTATTCGTCATGTGGGGCGCGTCACTATCCCCCGGCGCGCCCTGACCAGTGCACGCACCCACCCATTCGGGTGAGCCCTATACTTCCTAAGCATGCATGTCATCATCGCCCCCGATTCTTTTAAAGGAACCGCCAGCGCAGCCCAGGTAGCGGCCGCCATCGCCGGCGGCGTGCGCCAGGCCGCACCCCACGCCACCGTCATCACGCTGCCCATGGCCGACGGCGGTGAGGGAACCGCCGAAGCACTGGCTAACGCCGCCAGCCTGAACGGCCACGAGGTCGTGACCGTCACGCTGCCCACGACCGACGCCGTGGGGCGCCTCACCGAGGCCAGCTACTTTTTGGCCGGCGATCAGGCCTTCATCGATGTCGCCGCCGCCACAGGCCTGCCCGCGGTGGAAGGCACCCTCGACCCCCTACATGCAGATTCCTATGGCACGGGCGTGCTCATTGCCGACGCCGAATCGCGTGGCGCCAAGCACATCATCTTGGGCCTGGGCGGCAGCGCGAGCACCGACGGCGGGGTGGGCATTGTCACCGCATTGGGCGGCGCGGCCCATGACGAGCGCGGTTACGCCCTGCCCAAGGGTGGCGCTCCCCTGGTGCGCGTGGATCACATCGACACCGCCCAGCTCAACATGAAGGCGGCGATGCTGGATTACACCCTGCTGGCCGATACCCGGGCCATCCCCGTGCAGGCGGCCACCATGTACGCCCCGCAGAAGGGTGCCGAAGGCGAGCAAATTGCGCTGCTGGCCGGCGCCCTGCTGCAGCTGTGCAAGGCCACCGACACCGATCCGCAAACCGAATTCTTCGGCGCAGCCGGCGGGCTGCCCATCGCGCTGCGCTGGCTCTCCACCACGATGTGGGGCAACGAGGAGCACATCAAGGTCACCCCGGGTGGTGCATTTGTGGCGCAGGCGCTGGGCTTGGAGGACAAGATTGCGCAGGCCGATCTGGTCATCACCGGCGAGGGCCGCTTTGATGAGCAGTCACTCACCGGCAAGGTGGTGGGCACCGTGAGCGAGCTGGCTGCGGCCCACGATGTGCCCGTGGCGATCATCGCCGGTTCCTTCGCCGAGGACGCCCCGGCCATCGAGGCGCTGCGCGCCGAGCTCAGCGGCGAAGGCAGCGTCACCGAGCAGCTGGCGCAGGCCGCCCGGAATGTCATGGCCCAGGCCGGGGCCCAGGGATAGACCCTAGATGGGCAGGCGCACGCCGCTTAGGGCGCGACTTGCAGGGCCCACGGGAAGATGGCCGGGCGCTCGTGGGCGAGCTCATCTTCCAGCAGGACGTGGTCCTTGGGCAGCACCGCCTGCGGGGTGAGCAGGCGCGAGAGCACCATGGCCAGCTGATTGACGGAACCGCTTAGCCCCTCTACCGCGATGAGGTAGCGGCACACGCTGGCGTTTTCCAGCTCGTGGTCCTCGTGCTCGTCGCGGTAGGTCTGGCGCAGCTGCTCTTCCAGACCCTCTGGGAAGGTGGCCTCTGTGACCCGAGTAACGTTAGCTGCACTCAAGGAACCGGCGGCCGCGAGCTTGTCGGTGGCGGTCTGGAAAATCTCGGCTACACGCTCAGACTGAGCGTCTGGCACCAGCACATCAAACTGAATCTTTGGCATGTAGGTAACCCTACCCTAACCATAAGGAGTGCAGCTATGACGCAGCCCACTGTTTCCTCTTCTTCTGCAGTCTCATCGGCCTCACAGCGCGCGGCGGACATCGCCGAGCTGCTCGCCCAGCACCGCGCCGATCTCAGCTGGCAGAAGGCCTTCTACGAGGATCTCCACTCCCACCCGGAGCTCTCTCACGAGGAGGAGCGCACCGCAGCGCGCATCCGGGATAAGCTCGCCGGCTTCGAGTGCGAGATCGTCGATTCCATCGGCGGCTACGGCATGGTGGCCATCTTCCGCAACGGCACCGGGCCCACCGCCCTGATGCGCGCGGACTTCGACGCCCTACCCGTGGTGGAGGAGACCGGCGCGAGCTACGCCGCCACCAACGGCAAGATGCACGCCTGCGGCCACGACGTCCACGCCACCGCCTTGCTGGGAGCCTGCGCGCTTCTCGACGCCCACCGCGACGCCTGGTCCGGCACCTTCATGGCGCTGTTCCAACCGGCCGAGGAATCCTCCATGGGCGCAAAGTTCATGCTGCGCGATTCCCTCCTCGAGCGCGTGCCCACCCCCGATATCTGCCTGGCACAGCACGTCATGCCCGGCCCAGCCGGCCACGTGCAGTCCCGCCCCGGCCCCATCATGGCTGGCTGCGACTCCCTGCGCATCCGCATCCCCGGCAAATCCGCGCACGCCTCCATGCCGCACGAGGCCATCGACCCCACCTACATCGCCGCCATGGTGGTCACTCGCCTGCAGGCCATCGTCGGCCGCGAGGTGGCGCCGCACGATTTCTTTGTCATCTCCGTCGGCGAGCTGCACTCCGGGGACAAAAACAACATCATCCCCGGCTCCGCGGAGCTCGTGCTCAACACCCGCTACTACAAGCCGGAGCTGGCCGCGCACGTCTACGCCTCCCTCGAGCGCATGGTGCGCGCAGAATGCGTGGCCTCCGGTGCGCCGGACGAGCCCACCTTCGAGTACTTCGCCCACGGCGAAGTCACCGATAACGATCCGCGCGTGCACGCCGAGGTGCGCGAGGTCTTCGACGCAGCCTTCGGCGAGCTCTCCGCCACCGCGCAGCCCTCCACCGCCTCCGAGGACTTCTGCTATCTCCCGCAGGCCTGGGGCGTGCCCTACTACTTCTGGTTCATCGGCTCCACCCCAGCCCACCAGCTGGATAACCCGCCGGTAAACCACCAGTCCACCTTCCTGCCGGAGTACACCCCCACCATGGACTCCGCCACTCAGGCCGCGGCCGCGGCGATCCTCACCTATCTCTGGCCGCACTAGCGCCCAGTGGCATTGCCACACCAGCAGCCCAGCGGCCTTGCCGCACTAGCACCCCAGCGGCCTCCGGCCTGCAACCGGCTGCAGGCGCAGCCTGCGGGCACTGCTGGTTGCAGTTAAGCTAGCGTCTTGTTTCCCTTTAAGCACATTAAGCAACGAAAAAGGTTTGACATGTCCCAGCCCAAGCATTCCGCCTTCCACTCAGTCGTTCCTTCCCACGTGCGCGCCGCCGCGGGTGTCAGCCCGGACGCGGCCACCAACCGCAAGTTCTGGTCGGGGCTTTCCGCCGCCGTCATGGCCCAGATCGCCGATAACTGGGAGGCGACCCGCCGGGCCTATGCGGGCGCTCGCCAGCAGCACTACTTCTCCGCGGAGTTCCTGCAGGGCCGCGCCCTGCTCAACAACCTCACCAACCTCGACCTCGTGGACGAGGCCAGCGCCGCCGCCAAGGAGGCCGGCCACGAGCTCAGTGATGTCCTCGAGGCCGAGCACGACGCCGCCCTGGGCAACGGCGGCCTGGGTCGCCTGGCCGCCTGCTTCCTGGACTCCGCGGTCACCCAGGATTACCCGGTGACCGGCTACGGCCTGCTCTATCGCTACGGACTCTTCCGCCAGTCCTTCGTCAACGGCTTCCAGAAGGAAGAGCCGGATGCCTGGATGGAGAACGGATACGACTTCATCATCCGCCGCGCCTCCGACCAGCGCCGCGTGCACTTCGATGACATGGACGTGCGCGCCATCCCCTACGACATGCCCATTACCGGCTACGGCACCAACAACGTGGGTACGCTGCGCCTGTGGAAGTCCGAGCCCATTGATGAGTTCGACTATGACGCCTTCAACTCCCAGCGCTTTACCGACGCCATCGTTGAACGCGAGCGCGTCATGGACATCTGCCGCGTGCTCTACCCCAACGACACCACCTACGAGGGCAAGGTGCTGCGCGTGCGCCAGCAGTACTTCTTCGTTTCCGCATCCCTGCAGCAGATGATTGATAACTACCTGGCCCACCACGGCGATGACCTGCGCGGCTTTGCCACGTACAACTGCATCCAGCTCAATGACACCCACCCCGTGCTGGCTATTCCGGAGCTGCTCCGCCTGCTTCTCGACGAGCACGGGATGAGCTGGGATGATGCCTGGAAGGTGGTCACGGAGACCTTCGCCTACACCAACCACACCGTGCTGGCCGAGGCCCTGGAGAGCTGGGAAGTCTCCATCTTCCAGAAGCTCTTCTGGCGCATCTGGGAGCTGGTGGCAGAAATCGATCGCCGCTTCCGCGAGGATATGGCCGCCCGCGGCCTGGATCAGGGACGCATCGACTACATGGCTCCGGTCTCCAACGGCCGCGTGCACATGGCGTGGATCGCCTGCTACGCCGCCTACTCCATCAACGGCGTGGCTGCCCTGCACACCGACATCATCAAGACAGATACGCTCTCCGAGTGGCACGACTTGTGGCCGGAGAAGTTCAACAACAAGACCAACGGTGTTACCCCGCGCCGCTGGCTAAAGATGTGCAACCCGCGCCTGGCCAAGCTGCTCACCAAGCAGGCCGGCTCCGATGCCTGGGTGACCTCCCTGAGTGACCTCGCCGAGCTCGCCCCGCTGGCTGAAAACGAGAAGGTGCTGCGCAAGCTCATCGAGATCAAGCACAAGAACAAGGTGGACTTCGCCGTCTGGATCAAGGATCACCAGGGCGCGGAAGTGGACCCGGATTCCATCTTCGACGTGCAGATCAAGCGCCTGCACGAGTACAAGCGCCAGCTCATGAACGCCCTCTACGTGCTGGACCTCTACTTCCGCATCAAGGAGGACGGCGAGGAGGTGCCAAAGCGCACTTTCATCTTCGGCGCCAAGGCCGCTCCGGGCTATGACCGTGCCAAGGCCATCATCAAGCTCATCAACGCCATCGGCGAGCTGGTCAACAACGATCCTGCCACCAAGGACATCATCCGGGTGGTCTTCGTGGAGAATTACAACGTCTCCCCCGCCGAGCACATCATCCCGGCCGCCGACATCTCCGAGCAGATCTCCGTGGCCGGCAAGGAGGCCTCGGGTACCTCCAACATGAAGTTCATGATGAACGGCGCGCTCACCCTGGGCACCATGGACGGCGCCAACGTGGAGATCGTCGATGCCGTGGGCGAGGAGAACGCCTACATCTTCGGCGCCCGCATCGAGGAGCTCCCCCAGCTGCGCCAGAGCTACAACCCGGGCGAGCTCTACACCACCGTGCCCGGCCTGTCGCGCGTGCTCGACGCACTGTGGGACGGCACCTTGGGTCACGAGAACTCCGGGTTGTTCGGTGACCTGCGTTCCTCGCTTCTCGACGGCCTCGGGGAGCACGCCCAGGACACCTACTACGTGCTCGGTGATTACGCCTCCTACCGCGAGGCACGCGACCGCATGGTCGCGGACTACGTCGCCGACGAGTTGGCGTGGGCCAAGAAGGCCTGGCTGAACATCTGCTACTCCGGCCGCTTCTCCTCGGATCGCACCATCGCCGACTACGCCCGCGAGGTGTGGAAGCTGGAGCCGACCCCCATCACCCTGCAGGACGTCAAGGATCTCAAGAAGGCCAAGCCGGCCAAGGCTGATAAGAAGTAGCCCGCCAGTTCGGCCCTGCAAAGCGCTAAAATGAACTAAAACGCACTCAGGCCCGGAAGCCTCCACGTTGACCATGGGCTTCCGGGCCTTGCGTTATCCGCGGTCCGGACGCTGCATGAGCAGCGTTGGCGCTCTACTTGTTGTAGGTGCTGCCCAGCTGGTGGACCTGGATCATATTGGTGTTGCCAGCGATTCCCGGCGGGGTGCCGGCGATGACGACGACGAGGTCGCCCTCCTTGTACTGCTCCATGCCCATGAGAGCGTGATCGATGGCCTCCATCATGTCATCGGTGGACTTCACCTCGGGGCTGAGGAAGGTCTGCGCACCCCAGGTCAGCGCCAGCTGCGAGCGCACGGCCACGTTCGGGGTGAAGGCCAGCAGCGGCAGCGGCGAGTGCAGGCGAGCCACACGCTTGGCGGTGTCACCGGAGGTGGTGAACGCCACGATGGCCTTGGCGTTGAGGCGCTCGGCGATGTCACGCGCGGAGTAGGACACCACGCCGCGCTTGGTGCGCGGCACGTGGGACAGCGGCGGCACGGCGCCGCCCTGCTCGGCGTTCTTCACGATGCGCGACATGGTGCGCACCACGTTGTGCGGGTCGATGCCCACAGAGGTCTCACCGGAGAGCATGACGGCGTCAGCACCGTCGAGCACGGCGTTGGCCACGTCGGAGGCCTCGGCACGGGTCGGGCGCAGGTTAGAAATCATCGAGTCGAGCATCTGGGTGGCCACGATCACCGGCTTGGCGTTCTCGCGGGCGATCTGGATGGCGCGCTTCTGGAACAGCGGCACCTGCTCCAGCGGAACCTCCACGCCGAGGTCGCCACGGGCAATCATGATGGCGTCGAAGGCCAGGACGATGGACTCGAGGGCGTCGACTGCCTCTGGCTTCTCCAGCTTGGCGATGACCGGAACACGGCGGCCTTCCTCGTCCATGATGGCGTGCACGAGCTCGACGTCCGCCGGCGAGCGCACGAAGGACAGTGCGATGAGGTCAACGCCCAGGCGCAGGGCGAAGCGGAGATCGGCGATGTCCTTTTCAGACAGCGCCGGCACGGAGATGTCCATGCCCGGCAGGGAAACACCCTTGTTGTTGGACACCGGGCCACCCTCGGTGACCTCGCAGACGACGTCGTTGCCGTCTACTTCCTTGCACACAACGGCCACCTTGCCGTCATCAATGAGCAGGCGGTCACCCGGCTTGGCGTCCTGGGCCAGGTTCTTGTAGGTGGTGGACACGCGGTCGTGGGTGCCCTCGACATCGTCGACAGTGATGCGGACGATCTCGCCTTCTTCCCACATTTCCTCGGTGTTGATGAAGCGGCCCAGGCGGATCTTCGGGCCTTGGAGGTCAGCCAAAACGCCGACGGCGCGGCCGGTCTCATCGGTGGCCTCGCGCACCCAGCGGTAGTTCGCTTCGTGGTCCGCGTGCTCACCGTGGGACATGTTTAAACGGGCAACGTCCATGCCCTCTTGAACAAGACGCAGGATGCCATCCTTGCTAGCGACGGCGGGACCCAGCGTACATACGATCTTGGTTCTTCTATCCAACATATAAACGCCTCTTCACCTCGGGAACTTCTAACGAGTACAAACGTACCCCGGTTACTGGAGCGCGGCCACTGTGCTGTGGGGCAGCCCACGCTGGCGCGATGTAGCGCGGTGGGAGGAAGGGGCGTCGCAAAGCAAAGCAATACGGTCATAAACGGGAATGACCGGGCACATCGCGGAAAAAGAAAAGACACGAGGCGAATGCACAGCGTGTGCGCCTCGTGTCAAAAAATCTTCTGTGATCCTGCTGACTACTGGGCCGACTACGAGCCTAACTACGACGTCGACGGCCGGGTCTCGGGTTTCTCAGCGCCGTCGCGGGAGGCGTTAAACTCCGGATCCACTTCTTCCGGGGTCTCCTGACCCTTGGGCAGGCGGAAGAACACGATGAGCGCGCCGATGAAGCACACCACGGAAACAATCACGTTGATGCGCACGCCGAAGACCAGCGTGGCTTCGTCGGCGCGCATGTTCTCCACGAAGAAGCGGCCCAGGGTGTAACCCGCCACGTAGAGGGCGAAGACGCGGCCGTGCCCCAGCTTCCATGCCTTCTGCGCCCACAGCAGGAACAGGCACACGAGCACGTTCCAGATGAGCTCGTAGAGGAAAGTGGGGTGCACCGAGGTGATGACCTCGCCCGTCGAGTGCCCGGAGACCGGAGCGTACTCTCCAAGCTCATTGACGCGGTAATAGATGTCCAGTGCCCACGGCACGGTGGTCTCGCGCCCGTAGAGCTCCTGGTTGAACCAGTTGCCCAGGCGCCCGATGCCCTGGGCCAGGACGAGGCCGGGGGCCACGGCGTCAGCAAAAGGCGCCATGGGGATCTTCTTGACCTTGAACATCACCCACACGGCAAAGACACCGAGAGCCACCGCACCCCAGATCCCCAAGCCGCCATTGGTGATTTTCAGCGCGTCCACCGGGTTGCAGTCCGCGCAGAAGTACTTCTGGTGATCCGTAATCACGTGGTAGAGGCGCCCGCCGATGATACCGGCGGGAATGATGACAATCGCGGCGTCCCAGACCACGTCGGGGTTTCCGCCGCGTGCGGTGTAGCGGCGCATCGTCATCCACAGGGCAACGAGGATGCCGGTGATGATGCACAATGCGTAGGCGCGCAGCGGGATGGGGCCGAGATGCCACACCCCCTGCGGCGGGGACGGGATGTTCGCGAGGTTATAAGTCAGCACGTCCAACAGTGTGCCTTATGACACCCGCGGCGCGCACATGACCCTCCCTAGGAGCCGGGCGCGAGGAAGGAAACGGTAGGAGAAAACTTAATGTTGAGCACGACTAAGAAAAACTTAGGCCTTGCGCGCAGGGCAGGCGGGATGCTGGCCGGCGGCCACGAGCGAGCGGGTCATCGCCAGCGGATCCTGCGCGGCCATGATGGACTCACCCACCACGATGGCGTCCGCGCCGTGGGACGCATAAGTAAGCACGTCGCGCGGGCTGGTCACGCCGCCCACGGCGATGCGGATCATGGACTCCGGCAGCCCCGGGGCTATATCGGAAAAAGCCTCGCGGTACATCGAATCTGAGGCCACCGACCACGCGTTGATGGCCACCACCGAGCCCTCAGCCTTGATGACGCGATCCGCCTCCGCGCAGTTGCGCACCTCCAAAATGGCGGTCATGCCGAGGGATTCAATCCGGTCCAGCAGCGCTTCCAAACGGGCCTGCTCCAACAGGGCCACCTGCAGTGGGACGGCGTCCGCGCCGTAGCAGCGCGCCTCGTGGATCTGATAGGGATCGACGATGATGTCGCGGCAGACCATCGGGATGTCGATGGCCGAGCGGGCCGCACACATATCCTCCAGGGAGCCCAAGAAACGGCGACGGTCCGTCTGGCAGGCCATGAGCTGCACCCCCGCCCCGCTCAGCCGATGCGCCAGCCCGGCGACGGACTGGGGGCTTTCCAGATCCGCAATCCTGCCGGTGTATGGAACAGCGCGCTTGATCTCCGGAATGATGCAACAGCCCTGTCCAAGCAGTGCCGCGCGGGCGTCGCGCGGGGCCTCCATGTCGCGGGAGCGGGCCTTGACCTCCTGGAAGGACACGCGCGCTTCGCGGGCGGCGACGTCTTCCAGCACGCCTGCAAGCAAGCGGTCAACGGTGATTGAGGTAGGCAACAGTACCTCCCTTCGGCCAAGCACTAAGCGCGATTAAGATCACATTTAGGCTATCGCTTTTGCCCCACCAACAACAATTTTCGTGCTAGTGGCAACCCCCGAGGAGGTGTGCCCGCCCCGCGCTCTACCTAGCTACCGCGGTTCTTGGGCTGGCCTTCTTCCTGCTCGGCGGCGCGCTTTGCGGCTGGAAGCTCGGTGGGATCAATATCGGCATCGAGGGCGTCCCACAGCACGCGGCCGGAGTCGTGGGAGGTCTTCAGCTCCTCCTCTAGCTTCTCTTGGCGCGCAGCCGGGGTCTCGTACTTGGATGAGCGGGCCTTCTCCGCTCCTGGGTTGCTGGCCACCATCACGGCACCAAAAAGCCCCAGCGCACAAGCCAGGATGGCCAACAGCGGCCCGGCCTTCTCCACCTCGACGCTCACCACGGTGGCCCACTCGGCGATGCGCGCACTGCCCACCGCGGTATCGCTGCTGCCGCCCTGCAGGAGGTTCTGCGCGCGCAGCGGATCCGCGCCGTAGGTCAGCAGGGAAACCGGGCGCCACGCGGCCGCCGCCGCGGCCAGCGCCGTCACGATGGCCACCACGCGGCGCGCAGTGCGGCGCAGGCCCAGCATGGCTACGCAGCCCACCAGGAGCACCAAGGAAAGCGCCACGAGCTCCAGGGACCACAGTGAGCCGTCAATATCGACCACGCTGGCTCCAGACTTATCGTCCTCCACCGCAGCCTTAGCCCAGGTCAAGCGCGAAGACAGCCAGAGCCCCACCGCTGCGATAAACACCAACAGCGCGCCCAGGCCTCTCGCCCCACGGCGTTTAGCCATCGAATTCATCTCCCAACAAATCAGTCGCGTCAAAGCAGGTACGGTCCCCCGTGTGGCAGGCACCGCCGCGCTGGCGCACGGTGAGCAGGATGGTGTCACCATCGCAGTCCAGGCGCGCGCCCAACACCTCCTGGGTGTTGCCGGAGGTCGCGCCCTTGATCCAGTACTCCTGGCGCGAGCGCGAGTAATAGGTGCCCTTGCGAGTGGCCAGAGTATAGGCCAGCGCGTGGTCATCCATCCAGGCCAGCATGAGGACCTCGCCCTGCTCGGATTGCACCACGGCGGGCACTAGGCCCTGCTCGTTGCGCTTGAGCAGCCGAGCGATGGACTCAGCAAGTTGTGTGTTCTCTACGCTCTCGGTGCTCACTGGCGCACCTCGTAACCGGCCTCGGCCAGGGCCTTCTTCACCTCGGGTATCTCCACCTCGCCGAAGTGGAAGATCGAGGCCGCCAACACGGCATCGGCGCCGGCCGCAACCGCGGGAGGAAAACCGGCGGCCTTGCCCGCGCCGCCGGAGGCAATGACCGGGATGGACACCGCCGCGCGTACGGCCGTGAGCATCTCCACATCGAAGCCCTCCTTCACGCCGTCACAGTCCATGGAGTTGAGCAGGATCTCCCCCACGCCAAGCTCTTGGCCGCGGCGCGCCCACTCAATGGCATCGATTTCAGCGGACTTGGTGCCGCCGTGGGTGGTGATCTCAAAACCGCTCGGGCAGTTTGCCGCGGCCTCGCTGCCGGGGGCCACGCGGCGGGCGTCGACAGACAGCACAATGCACTGGGAGCCAAAAACCTCAGCAAGCTCGCGCAGCAACTCCGGGCGGGCAATCGCCGCGGAATTCACCGAGACCTTGTCAGCACCCGCGCGCAGCAGCTCGCGGACATCCTCCACGGAGCGCACTCCCCCGCCCACGGTCAGCGGGATGAAGACTTGATCGGCGGTGCGGCGCACCACATCGAGCATGGTGCCGCGGCCATCCTTGGACGCGGTGACGTCAAGGAAGGTCAGCTCGTCGGCGCCGAGGGCGTCGTAACGCGCGGCCAGCTCGACGGGATCGCCTGCATCGCGCAGGTTGGCAAAGTTCACGCCTTTGACCACGCGTCCGTTGTCAACGTCCAGGCACGGGATCACGCGCACTGCCAGTGTCATGGGGAATTCCTCCTAGGATTCACTGTGAGCCGAGCCTGCCGAGGCAGGCCCGGTGTTGGTGTGGGCAATGGCATCGAGAATTGTCGCGTGCACCTGCGGCGTGCCGCCGACGAAGCCGCACGAGGTCACTGTCCACTCGTTGCCCTCGGGGTCACTGACCCGGCCACCCGCTGCCTTGATGAGCATGGCGCCGGCCGCGTTATCCCACGGGTGCGGCGAAAAGTTCACTGCGCCGTCGAAGACTCCCTGGGCCACGAAGGCGTTATCCAGCCCCACAGAGCCGGTCATACGCGGGCGCAGCCCGGTCTCCCGCAGCTCGTGGAAGAGCGCGGAGGGAAGGTGCGAGGAGCACCCGATGTGCCCGCGGCCCTCGTCGAAACCAATGGCATCGTCCCCACCGCCAAAGCCGGTGGCCGGGCCACCCACAGAGCGCAGCGGCACGCCCTCCGCCACTGCCAAGCGACGGCCCAAGAGCGGGAAATCGGACACGGCCACCACCGGCTTGGCCTCGTGCACGAGGGCGACGAGGATGCCGCAGCAGGGGTTGCCCGCGGAGTAGTTCGCGGTGCCGTCGATGGGATCCACCACCCAGACGGTCTCCTCCAGGCTGCCGCCGGATTCCTCGCCGTAGACGGGGATGCCAGTCATCTGCGTCAGCGTCGCGCGCAGTTGGTGCTCAATGTGCAGGTCGACTTCAGTGGCGAAATCCCCCTCGCCCTTGAAACGCGCTGGGGAGGCGCCAAGGCCTTGGCTAAAGAGGGCTTCTGCCTGGTCGACGGCTGCTTCCGCGAGCGCCAGAAACTCGCGCGGCTGCATCATGACTTAAAGCTCCTCAATCGGGTCGATGGTCTCTTCCGCCGGCAGCGGGGTGACCTCCGCTACCGCCGCGAATGCTTCTTCGAGGGTGAAGCGCTCCTCGTAGAGGGCCTTGCCGATGATCGCGGAGTCAATGCCCTCGTTCTCATAGAGAGCAAGCTGGCGCAGATCATCGAGGGTGGAGATGCCACCGGAGGCGGTGATTGTGGCGTCGGTGGCCGCGGCGACCTCACGCAGCAGCTCGATGTTGGGGCCCTCCAGCGTGCCGTCCTTGGACACATCGGTGACCACGAAGCGGGTGCAGCCGGCAGCGTCTAGGCGCTCAAGGACCTCCCACAGGTCGCCGCCGTCGGAGACCCAGCCGTTGCCGCGGGCGCGCCACTCGCCGTCGATCTCCTTGACAGCCAGGTCCACCGCGATCTTCTCGCCGTGCTCCGCCAGCGCCTTCGCAATCCACTCGGGCTTGGTCAGCGCCGCGGTGCCGATGTTGACTCGCTGCGCACCGGTGGCCAGGGCGCGGGCCAGCGACTCATCATCGCGAATACCACCGGTGAGCTCAACATTGAGGTCAAGATCCGCGGTGATCTCCGCCATCAGCTCGTGGTTCGAGCCGCGGCCAAAGGCGGCGTCTAGGTCCACGAAGTGCAGCCACTGTGCGCCCTGGGCCTGCCAGCGCAGGGCGGATTCGCGCGGCGTGCCATAGGTCTTTTCGGTACCGGCCTCACCTTGGTCGAGGCGAACCGCGGCGCCGTCCACGACGTCGACGGCGGGCAAGAGGGTAAAGCTCATGCTGGTTATCCTACCTATCGTTGAAAGAGAGCTAGAGGGGGCTTAGTCATTCCCTAGAGGGTACTGATCCAATTTTTGAGTAGGCGCGCGCCCACATCGCCGGACTTTTCCGGGTGGAACTGGGTGGCCCACAGTGCGCCGTTATCCACTGCGGCCACGAACTCGTCGCCGCCGTGCTCGGACCAGGCCACCTTCGGCGGCTCGGTGATCTCCGTTTCCAGCTCCCAGCGGCGCACACCGTAGGAGTGCACAAAGTAGAAGCGATCCTCCGGGCCGATGCCCTCAAACATGGGGCTTTTCTCCGGGAGGCGCAGGGTGTTCCAACCCATGTGCGGGAGGACGTCCGCCTGCAGCTTCTCGACGCGCCCCGGCCACTCCCCGCAGCCAGTGCTCTCCACGCCGTGCTCGTTGCCGGATTCGAAGAGAATCTGCATGCCCACGCAAATGCCCAGCACCGGGCGCTCGCCGGCCAGGCGTTGGCCGATGATGCGCGGGCCCTGGGCCTTGCGCAGGCCCTCCATGCAGGCGGCAAAGGCACCCACGCCGGGCACGAGCAGGCCATCGGCCTCCACCGCCACGTGTGGATCAGCAGTGACGGTGACCTCCGCGCCGGCACGTTCCAGGGCGCGCTGGGCGGAGCGGAGGTTGCCGGCACCGTAGTCCAGCACCACTACATTCTTTGTTGTCATGGGCTATACCTTACGCAAGCGGCGCAGACGCGTACGAATATCGTTGGTTTCGCTCACGCGGGTGCGCCCGAGCACGTGATCCAGGGTGGTCATGGCCAAGCCCACCACGATGATGGCGGTGCCGACGGCGAAGGCGCCACTGTAGCCGGAGGAGGCCACAACCATGCCCAGCAGCGTCGAGCCCAGGCCGGTCCCGCCGTCGTAGAAGATGTTCCAGATGGCCGAGCCCTCGGAGAGGCGCTCGCGCGGCAGGCGGTCAAACATGGACAGCAGTGCCTCGTTTTGCACCACGCCGAAGGCCGCGCCATACATCACAGTGCCCAGCACCAGCCACCACACGGACCACTCCTGGGCCAGCGCGAGGGCGATGAGGCCCACGCCGAAGGCGCAGAAGATCTGCGAGGGGATCATCAGCGTGCCGGGCCGGCCGATGCGGTCAGCCACCACGCCCGCGCCGAAGCGGGTCACCATGGCCGTACCGCCGATGATGGAGAGCATGAGACCGCCGAGCACCGCGCCTCGCACCGGGTCGAGCTCGCGCACCGCCGGGGAGAGGAAGTTCGAGGCCAGGCCGTAGGTGATGGAGAAGCTGGTCAGCGCCAGCGCCGGGACCACGAAGAGCTTCCACATGGGAACGCGCGGGCCCTGCGAGGTCTCCTCCGTGCCCACCGGCGCCGCCTTGAGCGAGGGCACACGCAGGCACATCACGAAGCCGAGGATACCCAGCGCCGCGGCAGAAATATAGGTGGTGTTGTAGCCCGCAGCGCCGGCCAGCCACAGGCCAAAGGGCAGGAAGGCCATCTGCGCGGCACCGACGAAGAGACCGATGTAGCCGGTGGCCTTGCCCAGCAGGCGGGTCGGGGTGATTTCAGCCACCAGGGCACTCTCAGCCACCGTCAAGGCACCGAAGCCCACGCCGCGCAGGGCGGAGAAGGTGAGGGCGACCACGGCGTCGTCGCCAAGCATGTGCCCCAGCGCCGGAACACCCAGCATGAGGGCGGAGCCGGCCATGACCGGACGGTAGCCCACCTTGCGCAGGAGATTTGGGGTGAGGATCTGGGTGATCACAGTGGCTACCATGAACACGCCGGTGGTAGCACCAGCCACAGTGGGTGAGCCGCCCGCATCCAGCACCGCGAGCGGCACAACGGGCAGCAGGATTGACCACGCACCGAAGGACGCGGCTACCGCCACCATCGTTTCTGTAAAACCAGGTACCTTCCAGACGCTGTTCTTGTTAGCCATTGTTGCTTAAAGCCTCCCTTCCCACAGTCCAAAAATCCACGCGACTCCGGCGGCGATGCCAATCACCGCCAACACTCCCGCCACGATGGTGAAAAATCGCGAACCCTCGCGGTGCGCGGCAATGGCGCCGCCGACGCAGAGCCCAGAAAACAAAAAGATAACCAGCACCAGTATCTGGGCCGACATTACAGGCTTCCCTTAGTCGAGGGGATGCCCGTCACCCGCGGATCCGACTCCACCGCCTGGCGCAGGGCGCGGGCCACCGCCTTGAACTCGGCCTCCGTAATGTGGTGCGGATCCCGGCCGTAGCGCACGTTGATGTGCAACGTGGCCGCAGCGTGCACCGCCAGGGTTTCAAAGAAGTGGCGGTTGATCACAGTGGCGTAGTGGCCGCCAATGACCTGCCACTGCATGTTCTCCGGCTCGCCGTTCATGACAAAGTAGGCGCGCCCGGAGAGATCCACCACGGCCTCCACCAGGGTCTCATCCATGGGCAGCAGCTGGGAGCCAAAGCGGCGGATGCCGCTCTTATCCCCCACTGCCTCCCGCAGCGCGGTGCCCAGCACGATGGCGGTGTCCTCGACGGTGTGGTGGGCGTCGATGTGGGTATCTCCCTGCGCATCGATGCTGAGGTCGAAGCTGCCGTGGGTGCACAGGGCGGTGAGCATGTGGTCAAAGAACGGCAGCCCGGTGGAAATGCTGGCCTGCCCGGTTCCGTCGAGGTTGATCTCCACGGAGATCTGTGACTCCTTGGTCACTCGTTGCGCGCGTCCGATGCGCTGGCTCATAGTCTCGCTCCTTCACGTTGCGCCGAGTGCGGCAAGCACGCGCAGCTCATCCGCCGCGCGCTCAGCCGAAGGGTTCATCCCGCACGGCATTCCCCGCCTCTATGGCCCGGGGCCTCCACACACTACTCCGCGTCTACTACTCTGCTTCTGTTACTTGATTTCTGCTTCTACTGCTTGGTTTCTACTGTATCCGCTAGCTCTTCGGCAGCGGCGAGCAAGGCATCATTTTCTGCAGGTAAGCCAATCGTGGCGCGCAGCAGGCCGGGCACGCCATTGTCACGGATGAGAACCTCGCGCTCAAGGAACTTCTCCCACACCGCGTGCTGGTCCGCAAAGCGGCCGAAGCTGACAAAGTTGGACTCGCTGGGCACCACGTAGTAGCCCAGCTCCCGCAGGCGTTCCACCACACGGTCACGCTCGGCGGAGAGCTTGGCCACCGTGCCCAGGGTCTCTTCGCTATGGCGCAGCGCCACCAGGGCCGCGGCCTGCGAGAGCGTGGAGAGGTGATACGGCAAGCGCACGAGCATGACGGCTTCCACGAAGGCAGGATCCGCCACGAAGTAGCCCAGACGGCCGCCGGCAAAGTCGAAGGCCTTGGACATGGTGCGTGAGACCACCAGCTTCGTGGGGTAGGCAGACAAGAGGGTCGTTGCCGAGGCCGAGGGAGAAAACTCCATGTAGGCCTCGTCCACAATCACGATGCCCGGTGCGGCCTTGATGATCTCCTCAATGATCTCGAGCGGGGTGACGTCACCGGTGGGGTTATTGGGGGTGGTGACAAAGATGACGTCGGGCTGGTGCGTGGCGATGGCCTCCAGTGCCGCGTCCTTATCGATGCGGAAATCCTCGCCGCGCGGGCACTCGATGAACTCCGTGAAGGTGCCCGCGCACAGGATGGGGTGCATGGAGTAGCTCGGGCTAAAGCCCAGCGCGCTGCGCCCCGGGCCGCCGAAAGCCTGCAGCAGCTGCTGCAGCACCTCGTTGGAGCCGTTGGCCGCCCACACGTTCTCCGCGCTGACCTCCACGCTGGTCTGGCGGGAAACATAGGCGGCGAGCTCCGTGCGCAGCTCCATGGCGTCGCGTTCCGGGTAGCGGTTGAGGGTGGCCGCCTGCTTCTCGACGGCGCGCACCAAGTCCTCCACCAGCGCCGGCGAGGGCGGATAGGGGTTTTCGTTGGTGTTGAGCTGGTTGGCCACGTGCAGCTGCGGCGCGCCGTAGGCGGACTTGCCGCGCAGTTCTTCGCGCAGCGGAAGATCGTTGAGCTGAGCCATGATTAGTCCTCCTGTGCTGGGATGTTGAAACGCGCGGCAATGGCCTCGCCGTGGGCGGGCAAGTTTTCCGCGGTGGCAAAGGCGATGACGCCCTCGGCCACCTCGCGCAGGGCCGTGCGGTTGTAGTCAATGATGTTGACCGGGCGCAGGAAGGTGTGCGTGGACAGACCAGCGCTAAAGCGCGCGGTGCCCGAGGTGGGCAGCACGTGGTTGGAGCCCGCGGTGTAGTCACCCAACGGCACCGGGGAGTAATCGCCCACAAAGATGGCGCCGGCGTGCTTGATGCGCTCGGCCACCTCCCGCGCGTTGGCGGTGTGGATCTCCAAGTGCTCGGCGGCATAGGCATCGGCCACGGCCACGGCGGCGTCGAGGTCATCCACCAGCACCACGCCGGACTGCTCGCCGCGCAGGGCCTCGGCCGCGCGCTCGGCGTTGGCGGTGGCGGTGTAGCGCGCCTCGACCTCCTTCTTCACGGCCTCGGCCAGCTCGGGGGAATCAGTGATGAGCACCGAGGCCGCCATGGGATCGTGCTCCGCCTGAGAGATAAGGTCATAGACCACAAAGACCGGGTTGGCGGTGGAATCGGCCACGATGGCGATCTCGGTGGGACCCGCCTCGGCGTCGGTGCCGGCCACGCCGCGCACCAGACGCTTAGCGGCGGTGACAAAGATGTTGCCGGGGCCGGTGATCATATCCACCGGTTCCAGGGCCTCTTCCCCGGTGGCCGGGGTGTCGTCGCCGTAAGCCAGCAGCGCAATGGCCTGCCCGCCGCCGACGGCCCAGACCTCGTCGACGCCCAGGATGTGGCAGGTGGCCAGCACCGTAGGGTGCGGCAGGCCATCGAACTCCGCTTGCGGCGGGGAGGCCACCACCATGGTGGAGGCTCCAGCCTCCTGGGCGGGCACCACGTTCATGATGACGGACGAGGGGTACACCGCCTTGCCGCCGGGCACATAGAGGCCCACGCGCTCGATGGGACGGAATACCTCCGTCACCGTGGCGCCTGGGGCCAGCTCCGTGGTGTGGGGCTGCGGCAGCTGCTCGGCATGCACGGTGCGCACGCGACGGATGGATTCCTCGATGGCGGCGCGCACCTTCGGGTCCAGCTCGGCAACTGCGCGCTCGATAGCCTCGGCCGGCACGCGCACGGTCTGCGGGCGCACGCGGTCGAACTGCTCGCCAAAGTCTAGTGCTACGGCAGCGCCTCCCTCACGCACCGCATGGACCATCGGTGCTACCTTGTCGGTAACGGAGGCAACGTCCGTCCCGCCGCGGGGCAACACTCGGCGCAGTTGGGACACGCTAAGCCGCGAACCGCGCAGATCGATGGTCTGAAGCATGAGGATTCTCTCCTATCCTTAAAAGAGCAAAAAGCCTATAGTCCAACCAATATACTATAGCCAATTTGGCCACAATCCAGCGGGTAAGGCCATAGAATGAGGCACTAACGCCGGTCCCTGTTCGGCGAGTTGCACGAACACGGGCACGCAGCGGAGTCACATCACTGTTGGCCCCACACCCCGGGCCAGGAAGGCGCAACGCAATGGAGGCACAGGACGCGAGCAGCCGCTCTCACTCTACTGTGCTGAGCAGAGTGGCGGCGCTGGCCCAGGAGGCAGGGATGGATTACGCGCGCTTCGGCCCGCACGATCTGCTCTTTCCCCATCCCCCGCTGGGTGAAACCCGCGTGAGCATGGATCCCAAGGGCGAGCCAGTCCTCCGCTTCTACACCACCCACCATGGGCTGCTCGGTTTTGGGGAGATCCCTGATCTCAGCGAGTTTGTCAACGACTGGAACCATGATTGCCTCTCGCCGCGACTGGTGCTCAACTACGCCAGCCCCGAGGAGGTCGAGGTCTGGGGCCACACCTTCCTCGTGGTGCACCACACCCCCACCGCCGCGCAGCTCGAGGCCTCCGTGCTGCCCGCACTGTCTAACGCGCAAGCCTTCCTCGAGGCGCTAGTGGATTACTTCCCGCTGCTCACCCAGGTCAAGCGGGGCTCAGCGCTGCTCGCCGCGGAGGAGGAATCCGCCGAGGATACCGCCAGCACCGTCCTGCCCGTGGATGTGCCCCGCCTGGAAAAGCTCCTGCCCGCCTTGGGCATCATCCGTTTCCAGAGCGATTCCGACGAAGTCGTCTACGCCTGGATCAACGACGTCCTCTTCGCCTTCGTCATCGAGTCCGGCCCTAGCTTGCTCATCAAGGGCCACTGGGACCCCGATTTCCCCGGCAGCGAGTTCTCCAAGATCTTCCTCATCTGCAATGACTGGAACCGCAAGAACCACTCGGCCTCCGCGTTTTGCCATTCCAACATGGACGGGCTGCAGGTGCGCCTGGACTATCCGGTCATTACCGCCGCCGGGCTTTCCGACGCCCAACTGGTCACCGCCCTGGGCCGCTCCATCAAGCACATCCTCCACGGCATCGATGACATCGCCACCGAGGCCGTGGGCTCCTCCCCCGTGCAGTGGCCCTAATCCGACTCATTCCCGACCCCAGCGTCGAACCTAGCGCTGTGATGGGTGAGGGAAAGCAGCTGGTTCCCCCGCAGCTGAATTCTGATGTCTTCTTAATGATTGATGTCGCTGCTATGCCGTTTCTCTTTGCCCTCGTGTGGTCCTGCCACTGACACGATAAGGAGAATGACAGACGCCACGGCCAGAGTTCCCGCGGCCCAGAGGAAACTCGTTAGGCTGATGACATTGAGGGCAAGTAGCACCGCGAAGGCGGCGATGATTGCGACAGGGATCAGGGCTCTTGTTACCGGGACATTCATCTCATTTACCTCCACAACGCCCCCAGCTCAAAGAGCCGGAGGTCAAGTCATAATTATTCCTTTCTGTTGCCCGCCGTTGAGAGTATGCGCCCCTCCCTAGGACGCAAGGAAAAGCAGCGAGGAGTAGACGTTCGTCTACTCCGATAGGAAAATCCCGGTGAATACACGGAAAATGTGCTACCCCGGTCAAACACTGACACCTACGCACATTTTTTACGGAACACGCCAGCCCTAGCGCACATGCGCTGCGACCGGCTCGAGCCGCTCAAGAATCTCGTAGCTCCCCGCCTTGGCCAGCGCTTCATTCATCGCAGGAATGGAGGGGTCTACGTCCTCTTTGTGCTTGACCACAAGGCGTGCATGCTCGTCGTCAGTGATTTCGAAGGTCGCCTGGCCGAGCCCATGGGCAGCGAAAATATCGTAAAGAGCTTGCAAGCTCTTGCGCACGTCGCGGTCATTCTTGACCCCGCTGACACGGTAGTAAGTGGAAACGATGATCGACATAGGGCAAATTGTACGATCTTCTCCGTGGTAATTGTTCAACGGGGTCATTTTTCCCGCTCAGGAACTTAGGGGCGGCTAATAACCACCCCTAAATGCGGTTCCTGAGCAGATCTTAGATACGTCCGTTGAAAGCCTGCAGCGCAGAGTCCTCACGGGTGCCGCCGCGGCCGTCGCCGTAGTCGGCATAATCGTGAATCCAGGCAATCCTCGAGACCCACTTCACCGCCTTGTAGCCGTGGTTGGATTCCACGCGTGCACGCACCGGCGCGCCCAGGTGAATCTCGAGCGGCTCACCATTGCGGGAGATGGCCAGGATGGACTGATCCTCCGCGGCGGTCTCCGCGTCGAAGCAGGCGTAGAACGGCTCGCGCGGACGGTTGTCATACATCTTCTGCGCCAGGCCGTAGGACTCCACCATGACGTAGCGAGCGCCCTCCGGCTTGGGCCCCAGCAGCCCCATAACGTCCGTCATGCTGGGCCCCTCCCAGCGCGAAGTCGCCGACCAGCCCTGCATGCACGTATGAGTGGCTACGTAGGATTTCTGCGGCAGCGCCCGCAGCTCGTCGAGGGTGACCACCCGCTCGGTGCCGTTGACGTCATCAGCCACGGTGATGGTGTAATCCGCCCAGTCATTGTCGCGGAACTGCGTCCACTCCGGGGATTCCTCTGCAGTCGGCGGCAGGCCGTTGGTCCAGTGAAATTCGGAAATATCCTTGTCCGTAAATACCTCTTGAGTCTTAGGCACCGGGCGCATCCAGTTGAGGAAGATCTTGCGGCCAATCTCCGTGAAGCCTGCAGTAAGTCTTTGCGCGCGGGCGCGATCTGCTAGCGACCAGTAGGACACCGCAATCCACAAGATAATCACTACGCCGATGGTGATCACCATGGTGGTAAACGCCTGTGCGTAGCGCTCAGGCGTGACGTCACCGAAGACCATGTGCACCATGTTGTATTCGCGGTGCACAAAGAAAACCAGGAAGACGTGGATGATGATGAAGATGCACATGAGCACCATGCCAATGAAGTGCAGCGAGCGCGCGCCCTGGTGCCCGCCCCAGAACTTCACATAGCGTGGGAAGCGCACGCGCACGGCCGGCGCCATGGCCACGCCGGTGAGCATCATGAACGGCGCCAGGATGAAGATCACGCCAAAGTAGGCGAGCTGCTGCAGCGCATCATAGGGGTCGAAGTGCTCCAGCGCGGGAGTCTTGAAACTGAGGTAGGTCAGCAGGCTGTCCCAGGCTTCCGGGATGATGTCCCAGGAGGTGGGCACAATACGCCGCCACAGGCCAGTGCCAAAGAGCAGCCCCACGTAGACCACACCGTTGAGCACCCACAGCATGACAGCCACGCCGTGCCAGTGGCGCCCCAGGCCA
The DNA here is from genome assembly GCF_030532325.1 of Corynebacterium sp. Classification (GTDB taxonomy): domain Bacteria; phylum Actinomycetota; class Actinomycetes; order Mycobacteriales; family Mycobacteriaceae; genus Corynebacterium. The sequence continues at coordinate 169,794 of NZ_JAUNLS010000002.1, read as the reverse complement.
ACGTTCTCACGGCCGGGCAGGGTGAGCAGCGGCGAGGCAGAAAGCTCATCCATGAGGGAGGTGTAGACACCCTCCTCCTTGGGCAACTCGCGCTTGGTGAACTTCAGCCACTCCTTGCCGGGTGCGCAGTCATTGCGCCACCACAAGCGTGGCAATGACGAGAGGATTTCCCATCCGGAGCGCAAGAGCAGCCCCATGAGAATGAAATTGATTAGGTGCGTGGCTCGCAGCCACATTGGGTAGTCGGGATTATCGCCAAGTGCCAGGACGATATCCATCGCGGCCTCCTAGAGTTTTGAGGGAGTAAAGGGAGAGAGAAAAATCAGAAAACGCCTACATCACAGCCGGCATAAACCAAGGCCCTACCCGCTATGATGCACACCACACTACAACGCTGCGAAAATTTCGCATCACTTTTTAATACTGATTTTCCCGTATTAATTAGCCGCGCACAAGGCCTACGCTGCACATACCCCCAAACGGGCGCGGGCCCTATGCCCTTACTCCCCCGCTTCGCGCACCCTATCCGGCCGCTCACCTGAGTCCACGCCTGCCGCCGCCTCGACGTCGTCTTCAGCCTCCGCCTCGGCCTCCTCACCCGTGCCGAAGGCAGAATCCACGTCAACGAAGGCCGCGGACCAATACGCAAACATGGCCATGAAGGGCGCCACTAGCCACGCGATCTGCGGAGTGAACTTCGGGGCGAATTCCACAACCTCCCCGAGTTCTTCTGGCACGGAGGTTGCCGTTACCCCGCCCACCACATAGAAGGCAGCTGCACCTGCCAGGCACACCACACCGGCCCACAGCAGGGTGAGCAGCCCGCGGTAGCGCACGTTGCGCTGATACATTACGGCGCCGAACACCATGCCGATGAGCCCCGTGATCACCGCGAAAGTAATGAAGGCGGTGAACTCCACATTGTCGAGGCTTTCAAACTGGTAGGCGCCGGCCTCGTTGACACGCGTGCCGCTCAGTGTTGGCCGAAATACTCCCCACAAGGCCCCCGCCAGGGAGTAGACAATGAGCGAAACGGCAAGCGACCCCGCGCCGAAGCCGATGGCGCGAGGTACACGAAACTGTGTCTTAATCACCAGTGAAAGTTACATCACCGCATCCAACGAGCCAACACGGCGGACGATCCGACCATCCAACACAGCGGATGCGGTGAATTGTTCCTTAGAAATTGCAGAAATTACTCGAGAAGAATCCCGACTGCTTACTCGTTACCGCAGAAGGTCCAGTTACCGTTCTCACGCTTGAAGCGCATGGTGGAGCTGTCCAGCCCCTGGTTGGTGTTGACGTTGACGGTGGCGGAGGCATCATCGCCGTTGACCACGACGTCGTTGATGGACTCAACGCCAATGGCGTTCCAGTCAAAGCCCTGAAGCTGGGAGGTGTCCTGGCCGCTGGCCTCCAGCATGCTCTTTAGATCGTTCATCGGAACATCCGGGATCTGGTTGTAGTCCATGTTGGCCATCTCAGCGCCCTGGGAGTTCATCACAGCGGCGCAGGTGTGCTCCGGCATGTAGCGGAAGAACTGGCGCATGGTCTTGGTCTCGTAGAGGCCGCGGACCAGCTGGTTGATGCCGTCGATGTCTGCCTGGCTAGCGGGCTGACCCTGGACCGGGGTGGCCGGGTTGGCGTTCTCCAGCGGGTTGTTGCCGCCCTCGAAGGGGTTCTCGAGCTGCTCCGGAACGGCCTGCGGCTCCTCGCCTTCCTTCTTTTCCTTATCTTCCGGCTTCTCCTCTGCCGGCTTTTCCTCGCTGGAAGTCTTGTTGTCCTTAGCGGAGGTGGCCGACTGAGTGGTGGTGGTTGCCTTCGAGCTGGCACCGCCCTTTGCTTCCTCTTCGTCGGAACCACATGCCGCCAAAGCCAACGGGGCTACCATTGTCAGGGCAACGAGGGACTTCTTAGCAGGGGTTAGAAAGGACAAGGGACACTCTCCTGAACTGTAGTTCAACAACGCAACTTTTTTAATTCTTGGCGATTGTACCAAGGCGCCACTCCCGAATTCATGACGGTCACCTCAAAGAAACCTGTGAACCCTCATTCGCCGCTTCTTAACTGCCTCACAGCTAAAGTAGGACACCGTGCAACTATCCCGCGACGCCATCATCTCAGCTGCCCTGCATCTCCTTGACTCTTATGGCCTGCCCGATGTCACCATGCGCCGTGTGGCCTCCTCCCTCAACGTGGCCCCGGGCGCGCTGTATTGGCACGTGGCCAACAAGCAGGAGCTCATCGCCGCGATGGCCGAGGCAGTCCTCGCACCCGTGGGCGGAACCACCCCAGAGGAGCTGGCTCTCAGCTTGCGCGGTGAACTCCTACGCTGGCGCGACGGCGCGGAGGTAGCCATCGCAGGCCTGGCTCACCCCGATCTCAACATCGGCACCACCCTGGATACCGCATGCGAGGAGGCATTTGCCGCCGCCGTGCCCGGTGCACCCCAGGCCAGCGTGCGCACCGCCAGCCGCACCCTCATTCACTCCATCTTGGGCGCTACCTACCTTGCGCAATCACGCGCGCAGCTGCTCGAGGGCAATCGCGAGAGCTCCCTTGCCGCGGACTCACCTATGGACGGTGCCACGGAGTCTCCCCAGGACGGTGCCGCGGAGCTGCACCGCACCATCGACCTTCTCATCGCGGGGCTCACCGCTCAGGCATCTCGGTGAGCCCGGGCCGCTTTGACTAAGCTGGCCCTCATGACTGAATCCCACCCCTCGTACCCGCAGCCCCTCCACGTATGGCCCGGTTCCCCCACCCCGCTAGGCTCCACCTTCGACGGCTCAGGAACCAACTTCGCCATCTTCTCGGAGGTGGCAGAAAAGGTAGAGCTCTGCCTCATCAACCGCGAGGGGCAGGAGGAACGCGTAGAACTGCAGGAGGTCTCCGCCCACGTGTGGCACGCCTACCTGCCCAACGTCGGCCCCGGTCAGCGCTACGGCTACCGCATCCACGGCCCCTACGAGCCCACGCGCGGTCTGCGCTGCGACCCCTCCAAGCTCTTGGTTGACCCCTATGCCAAGGCATTCGACGGCGACTTCGACGGGGATTCCTCCCTCTACTCCTACGACATCCACGCCGAGGAGCCCGGTTCCGGGCGCAACGAGGAGGACTCCCTGGGGCACACGATGCTCTCCGTGGTCATCAACCCCTTCTTTGACTGGCGCGGGGATCGCCGCCCGCACACCCCGGATAATGAGACGGTCATCTACGAAACCCACGTCAAGGGCATGACGATGACCCACCCGGGCGTGCCCGAGGAGCTGCGCGGCACCTACGCCGGCATGGCGCACCCGGCCATCATCAACTACTTCAAGGATCTGGGCGTGACCGCCGTCGAGCTCATGCCGGTACACCAGTTCCTGCAGGATGATCGCCTGAGCAAGCTGGGGCTGCGCAACTACTGGGGCTACAACACCTTCGGGTTTTTCGCCCCGCACTCCGACTACGCCGCCAATTCCAACCCCGGCGAGCAGGTCGCCGAGTTCAAGACGATGGTGCGCGCCTTCCACGAAGCCGGCATCGAGGTCATCCTCGACGTGGTCTACAACCACACCGCTGAGGGCAACCACCTGGGCCCCACCATCGCCTTCCGCGGCATCGACAACCAGGCTTACTACCGCCTGGTGGATTCCAACCCAGCGCTGTACATGGACTACACGGGCACGGGCAATTCCCTCAACGTGCGCCACCCGCACTCCCTGCAGCTCATCATGGATTCATTGCGCTACTGGGTCACGGAGATGCGCGTGGACGGCTTCCGCTTCGACCTGGCCTCGACCCTGGCGCGCGAGCTTGACGACGTCGATAAGCTCGCCACCTTCTTCGACCTCGTCCAGCAAGATCCGGTGGTTAGCCAGGTCAAGCTCATCGCCGAGCCTTGGGACGTGGGCCACAACGGCTACCAGGTGGGCAACTTCCCGCCGATCTGGAGCGAGTGGAACGGCAAGTACCGCGACACCGTGCGCGATTTCTGGCGCGGCGAGCCCGCCACCCTGGGTGAGTTTGCCTCCCGTCTGACCGGCTCCTCCGATCTCTACGGCAACAACGGCCGCCGCCCCACCGCCTCCATCAACTTTGTCACCGCGCACGATGGTTTTACCCTGCGTGACCTGGTGAGCTACAACGACAAGCACAACGAGGACAACGGCGAGGACAACCGCGACGGCGAGTCCCACAACCGCTCCTGGAACCACGGTGTGGAGGGCCCCACGGAGGACGAGGAGATCAAGAAGCTGCGCCGCCGCCAGGTGCGTAATTTCCTCACCACGCTGCTACTCTCCCAGGGCACCCCGATGATCAGCCACGGCGACGAGCTGGGGCGCACCCAGGGAGGCAACAACAATGCCTACTGCCAGGACAACGAGATTGCCTGGATGGATTGGTCCCTGCTGGAGGAGGAAAAGTCCGCCGCAATGTTGGGATTTACCCAGCGCGTGATCAACATCCGCCAGCGCCACCCCGTCTTCCGCCGCCAGCGTTTTCTGGCCGGCGGCCCGCTGGGCTCCGACGTGCAGGACCGCGACATCGCCTGGCTTGTGCCCTCCGGAAGGCTGATGACGCAGGATGACTGGGATCATGATTTTGGCAAGGCCCTCATGGTCTACCTCAACGGCAACGCCATCACGGAGACCACCTGCCGCGGCGAGCGGATTACGGATGACTCCTTCATCATGATCTTTAACGCCCACCACGAGGCCATCGAGTTCACCCTGCCCACCCGGGACCTCGGCGCGAAGTGGAAGCTCATCGTGGACACCGCCGATTCCGGCGGCTACCCAGCCGAGGACACCCACCTCGATGCCGAGGACGCTCTGCTGGTGGAGCCGCGTTCCACGCTGATTCTGCGCCAGGAGGAGCCGCCCATTTTCAACTCCTAGATCCCAGAGCGCTTGCGGCAGAGCTCTCTGAGCAGCCTGCTCCACCAGAGTCCCCCACCAACCATTAGAAAGGCACCCCGTGTCATTTGTTGTCCACGGCGCCACCGTCGAGGTCACCGCCAGCTCCCTGACGATCAACCGCAGCAGGCTGGCCACCAGCCTGGGCGCGAGCGCCCACGAGACCATCCCGCTAAGCTCCATCGACGCCTCCTCGGTTCAGGTCCAGGAGCCCACGGCGACGGCCTTCGGAGCCGTGCGCCTGCGGCATTCCCACGGTTCGGCGAACGCCGAGCCCCTGGTCATCCGCTGCGCCCCGCACCAGGACGCCACCCGGCTGGCCGGTGCCATTAGGGCCGCGCTGCGCGGCGAGGCGCCTGAGGCACAGCCCATCGCCGGACTGAACTTCACCGCGGTGGATGTGGAAACCGCCAATGACAACTGGGGCTCGGTGTGCCAGATCGGCGCGGTGCGCTTCCGCGATGGCGAGGAGGCCGAATCCCGCACCTGGCTGTGCACCCCGCCGCCCGGGCTGGAGCACTTCGAGGACGTCAACATCTCCATCCATGGCATCACCGCTGAGGACGTGGCCGGTGCCCAGCCCTTTGCGGAGGCCGCCGCCGAGCTCTTCGACTTCCTCGGCGAGGACGTCCTCGTCGCACACAACGCGCAGTTCGATTCCACCGCACTGCGCACTGGCCTGCTGCGCGCCAAGGCTCCGATTCCCACCGTGGAGCTGGCGTGTTCGTTGGCCCTGGCCCGCGATGCCTCCGCGGCACGCGTTATCACCGTTGATAACCACAAGCTGCCCACGGTGGCCGCCTACGTGGGCGCGGAGCGCTTCCGCCACCACGATGCCACAGAGGATGCCCGCGCCGCTGGCGTCATCGTGTGCAGGCTGGCCCAGCTTTTCGGCCACAGCGGTTCCATCGAGGAACTCTTCCGCGCCCGCAAATTCACCCTCGGCATCATGAATGCGGAGTCCATCATCCCGGTGCTGCGCGAGCACACCGCGCCGACCTCCGCGGAGGATCTCGGTGCCGGAACGGACTTCCGCAGCAAGACCCGCCGCGCTGGGTCTGCCGCCGGCGCCAAGAACACCGGTGCCGGCTCAGGCACGGGTGCTTCGCAGGCAAGCAACGCTGCCTCCGATGGTGGTGGCAAGCAGCGCACGCCGGCACCGTGGCAGTCAGTGGCCACGCCGGATACCATCCCGGATCCCAACCCCGATGCCGACCCAGAGGGCGCCCTCTTTGGCCAGAATGTCACGCTTACCGGCGAGTTTGCTCCCTTTGACAAAGGGCTGCTGTGGAGGGGCATCGCTGAGCGCGGCGGCCAGGTGGGCAAGAACGTGACCAAGAAGACCACAATTTTGGTCATTGGCGAGTGGGCCACCACCACCTCCAAAGAGAAGCGCGCCAAACAGCTCAATGAGAAGGGCCAGGGCATTGAGATGTGGCCGGCGGAAAAACTCTTGGAGGAGCTGCAGCTCTCCGAGGAGCCGCCCTTCTAGCCGCCTGTGGCAGCCTGCGGGCAACCGGCCACAGGCCGTCACAGGCGACTGCCCCCACCGAGCGTAGATTTTTCTTCCCAGGGACGGGAACCGCGAGAGCAAAGTCTCAGTCCAATAAAGGCACACACATCAACATCAGTTGCCACATTCACCGGGCGCCTCGCTGTACTGCCTAGCCTCACCGGGCACCCGGGTTGGACATGGAGGTGCCCTCACCATGACGCTCACGCTTTCTGCCCCGGCCCCAGCCCGAGCCCCAGGCAGCGCTGCGCTGGCGGATCCGAACCCGCCTGCGGAGCCGGCATCCCGCCGCGTTGAGCTCAACGCCGAGCAGCTTCTTCCCTCGCTGTGCCCCAGCAAGGAGCTCACGGGGATCACGCTGTGCAGCGATGGCTTCGGTGACTCACCTGCCGCGATTCAGCTCTCCCGCACGTTGTCCACCACGCTGGTGCGCACGGACGGCACCGCCCACCAGAGGGTCAGCCAGCACGCGCTCGACGTCATCGGGCTCACCCCGCGCCAAGCCTGGGACCGGGCAGCGCTCAACTTACAGGAGCGGGCCCTGACTCCAGAAGGCGTGCGCTTTGATGTGCGCCCCGCCACAGTGGCCTTGCCCGGCGCGCGGGGCGGGCTGGAGGTACGCGCCCACCGCTGCACCGCCAGTGCCTGGCTGGCCCATCCGCAGACCTTCCGCCTGCTCAACAACCACCTGCGCCGCCTCACCCAGGCCCGCACCATCACCTACCTGGTGCCGGACCGCCACACGCTTTTCGCCCTACCAGATGCCAGCGCAGACCAGGCCCTCACGCTGGCCCGGCACGCACTTAACACCAAGCCTGCGCATCGCCCCGTGATGAGCGAACAACCGCTAGTATTGGCTAACGGATTCCCTCTTGAAGTGTGAGAGGGCTATGAGGGCCGTGAGAGCACGGCGCCGCCGGGTGAAAGCGGAAGGCGCTGCGTGTCCGGCTGTAGTGTGCGCGACGCACCAAGGCGCGAACGGAGGTGGCCGGAGTGCCAGAATCAACTATTTCTCATCTAAGCAACCAGTACCACGAGTGGGTACGCAAGCACCCCACCGCAGCAGATGACTTCCGCGACGCCATCGAAGATCTGCTCAATGACGCCGGTGTGATCTTTGACCGCGTCTCTACCCGCATCAAGCGCTGGCCTTCCCTGAAAGCCAAGGCCAAGAAGCGCCGCGCGGATGGGCAGCCGCTCTACCCCAACCCGTGGGAGGACATCCACGACGTCCTCGGCGTGCGCGTCACCCTCTTCCACTCCACGGCCATCCCGCAAGCGCTGGAGGTCCTGGGCCAGTCCTTCACCGTCATCAAGTCAGTGGACAAGGCCGCGGAGACCCGCATCTCCGGCGGCTTTGGCTACGGCTCGCACCACTTGGTGCTGCGGGTGGGCACTGCGATTGAGGAGCTGGCCGCCTACGAGGGCTGGACTTTCGAGGTGCAGATCCGCACCGTGCTGCAGCACGCGTGGGCGGAATTTGAGCACGATATCCGCTACAAGCAGGGCCCGCATGCGCCCTCGGCCCAGGTGGATCGCCTCTTTACCCTGGCCGCGTGTCTCATCGAGCTGGCAGATCAGCAATTCGATGAGATCGCCGCGCTCAAGGATCCTTCCACGGATCCGGACGATGAAGTGGAGCTCACCCCGGAGACCCTGCCGGGTGTGCTGGCCGTACTTATGGGCGGAAAGTACCCGCGCTCACGCTCCGAGCACTACCGCTTCCTCCAGGAGATCCTCGAGCTCAATGGCATCACCACGATGAGCCAGCTCAAGGCGCTGCTGGAACCTGGGGATATCGCGCTGGTTCACGACGCCATGCGCTACCGCTTCCAGCCGGGCCAGGTGCGGCTTATCGACGACCTCCTGCTCAACGCCTTTGGCAAGGCGCACATCGAGGCCACCGCCGACGCCGGCGACCGCCATGACCGCAAGCGCCGACTCAAGGCGCGCTACAAGGCACTGCAGAACCTCCGGGCCTCCAGGGCCGAGGGCAAGGGTGCCAGCAATCCGAGTGCTAACAAGTCGGGTACTTCCACCCCGAGTACTCACAAGAAGCGCAGTTAGCGGAATCCGCCGCGGAACTTGTCCATGTCTCGGCGTTCTTTCTTGGTCGGGCGCCCCGCGCCCCTGGGGCGGGTGGGCACCGAGGGCAGGAATTCCTTCGGCAGCGGCGGCGGCGCATGGTCGATGTAGCAGGTGCGCGCAACCGGGGCGCCCACCCGCTTGGACACGGTGGCGAGCACCTCGAGATCATGCTCGTGGTGGTTGCGCCACACACGGACGCGATCACCGGGAACCACCTGCTGGGAGGGCTTAGTGGCGCTGCCGTTGAGCTTGACGTGGCCGGCCTTGACGGCGTCGGCAGCCGCGGAACGGGTCTTAAACATGCGCACCGACCACACCCAGGCGTCAATGCGGACGGGTTTGCCGTCTGGCTGCATAGTCACGGGCCGGGCGCCTAGTACTGATTGTTGTTCTCGTTGATGATCTTCTGGATGCGCGACCAGTTGTAGACACCGCCTACCACGGCAACGATAAGGCCCAGGGACATCCACACCCAGAATCCGGTGAGCGCCCAGCCGAGGATCACGCCGCCGACCACGGAGACCACCGCGTTGCGGGAGTGCTTGCGCACTGCTTGCTTCTTCTGCTCAATGGGGTTGTTGGGGCGTCGCTGCATAGTCATGGGTGTGAGTCTACCTTGTGGCCCTAGGCGTCCATATCCACCCACGCGGTGCCGGCTTCAGCCGGTTCCACACTGCCCTGGGTCAGCGCGGCCAGGGTGGCTGCCAGCTGCTCTGCCTCCCCCGGCTCGATGGCCAGGGTGTAGGTGACCTCCGCGCCGTAGGCGGTATCGACGATCTCCAACCCGCGGTTGCGCAGCTCGGCTTCCAGCCGGCCGGCCTCGGCATGGGAGAAGGCCACCGTGTAGAGCTCGCGCAGCGCGCGGGTGCTGTGTTCCACCTTCCCGAGGGTCTCGCTCACCGCGCCGCCGTAGGCGTGCACCAATCCCCCAGCACCCAGCTTGATGCCGCCGAAGTAGCGCACCACCACCGCGCAGATATCGAGCATGCCGGAACCCTTGAGCACGTCGAGCATCGGTTTGCCCGCGGTGCCGGAGGGCTCGCCGTCATCGGAGGAGCGCTCCACCGGGTTGGAGCCGTCCACGTGGAAGATGTAGGCCGAACAGTGGTGGCGGGCATCCGGGAAGCGGGTGCGGGCGGCGTCGATAAACGCGCGCGCCTCCTGCTCGTCACACACCCGTGCCACCAGGGTGATGAAGCGGGAGCGCTTGATCTCAATCTCGTGTTCGTAGGTCACGCCGCCGCGCGGGCGGTGATAGCTCGTGAGCATTCCTGCTACTCACCCTGCCTTAGGCCACGAGGTAATCGTATTCCGGCGTGCCCGGGTGCAGCTGCTGGCACTTGATCTTGGAATCCTCCATGCGCTGCAGCAGGCCGGGGAGATCGGCGGCGTCGCTCAGCTGCAGGCCCACCAACGCCGTGCCGGTCTCGCGGTTATTGCGCTTGAGGTATTCGAAGAGCGTGATGTCATCGTTGGGCCCGAGGATTTCCTGCAGAAAGTGGCGCAGCTGGCCGGGCTCCTGCGGGAAGTTGACCAGGAAGTAGTGCTTGAGCCCGCGGTGGACCAGGGAGCGCTCCATGATCTCCGCGTAGCGCAGGACGTCATTGTTGCCGCCGGAGATGATGCACACCACGGTGGAGCCGGGCGCGGCGTCCACGGCGGACAGGCCTGTTACGGAGAGCGCGCCGGCGGGCTCGGCGATGATGCCCTCGTTCTGGTAGAGAGCCAGCTGCTCGGTGCACACCGCACCCTCATCCACGCTGATGGCCCGGATCCGCTCGCGGTTGGCCTGCAGGATCTTCAAGGGCACGCTGCCGATGCGCCCCACGGCGGCCCCATCGACGAAGGGGTTGATGGAGTCCAGGGTGACCGGCTCCCCGGCCTCCAGGGCCGCGCACAGCGAGGCTGCGCCGGCCGGCTCGACGCCCAGGATTGTGGTCTTCGGCGCCATGTCCGCCAGGTAGGAGGTCACGCCGGAGATAAGGCCGCCGCCGCCCACGGGCACCACCACGGTGTCCAGGGAGCGGCCGATGGCGGAGAGCTGGGCCAGGATTTCGGCGGCCACGGTTCCCTGGCCGATGACGGTATCGCGGGCGTCGAAAGGCTCGATGAACTCCGCGCCGCGCTCAGCGGCATCCGCGTGGGCCGCGGCGGCGGCCTCGTCGAAGTTGGCGCCGGTGACCACCAGTTCCACGAACTCGCCGCCGTGGACCAGGATGCGGTCGCGCTTCTGCTTCGGGGTGGGCTCCGGCAGGAAGATCTTGCCCCGGATGCCCATGGTGCGGCAGGCATAGGCCACTCCCTGGGCGTGATTGCCGGCCGAGGCCGTCACGATGCCGCGGGCCCGGCGCTCCTCGCTCAGGTTGGAAATGGCAAAGAGCGCACCGCGAATCTTGTAGGAGCGCACGTCCTGCTGATCCTCGCGCTTGAGGTAGACCTCGTAGCCGGTCTGCTGGGACAGGCGCGGGCAGTAGGTCAGCGGGGTGGGGGCAATCTCCGAGCTAATCCGCGATTGGGCCATCTGGATGTCGGAGGCGTGCACGGGTTCGAAGGGCTCTTCGGCAGTAGTCATAGTGGGACATTCTAGCGCGCACCCCTCCCGCCAGGAGGCATTACCTGCCAATCGACCGATTAACCGGAAGTTAACCAAGAGCTTGCCCGCCGGACACAGGCTGTTCGCGCGCCCTACATCCACACCCAGCAAGGTTGATCCGGTCTGTCTCTACAACCCTGATGAAGGAGTTTCCCTCTCATGTCTCGCTTCCTGCCCGCGCGCGCCATCGCCCTGTGCGCCGCCACCGCGACCTGCCTGAGCCTCGCCGTTCCCGCTGCTCAGGGTACCATCGTGGACAAGCCTGTCACCCACCAGGCGGCGGACGCCGGCCTTTCCCTGACGCCGATTGGCACCTACGAGTCCGGTGTGTACGCGGAGTCCGCCGCGGAGATCGTCGCCTTCCACGCGGCCTCCCAGCGCATTCTCACCGTCAACGCCAAGTCTGGGCAGATCGACGTTCTCGACGCCTCCGATCCGGCCAAGCCGACCAAGATCGGTTCGGTCTCCGCCGGCGCCGACAAGGAGATCAACTCTGTGGCCGTGCGCCCCGACGGCCTGGCCATCGCCGCCGTCCAGCAGGCCGATAAGACCCAGCCGGGCGAAGCACTCTTCTTCGACGCCACCGCCGAGGATCTCGCCACCGCCGAGCTGGGCCGCGTGGGCGTGGGCGCGCTGCCGGATAACGTCCACATCACTGCCGATGGCACGCACGCCTTGCTGGCCAACGAGGGCGAGCCCTCCAACGAGCTCAATGCCACCGGCGACGATTACGCCGCGGACCCCGAAGGCTCCGTCTCCGTCATCGCCCTGCCGGAGAAGGTCGCCGCCGCCACCGACGCCGACGTGCGCACCGCCGACTTCCGTGCCTTTGACGGCACCGAGCCGCCTGCCGGCGTGCGCGTCTTTGGCCCCAAGGCCCACGAGTCCACGCCTTCTGTGGACTTCGAGCCGGAGTACATCACCTCCCAGGACGGCAAGGCCTACGTCACCATCCAGGAGGCCAACGCGATTGGCGTCATCGACATCGCCAGCGCCACCGTGGAGAAGATCATCCCGGCCTTCATTGCTGATCACTCGAAGACCCCGCTGGATCCCTCCAACAAGGATGGCAAGGCTGAGCTGCGCACCATCCCGGTCAAGGGCCTGTCCATGCCTGATTCCATCGGCGCCTTCACCGCTGGCGGTAAGACTTACTTTGCCACCGCCAACGAGGGCGATGCCCGCGAGTGGGGCGTGAAGGAAAAGGACGGCGGCACCGGCGTCTACGCCGAGGAGAAGGAGCTCAAGGAGATCATCAAGGACGACGAGCTCTGCGAGGGTGCGCTGGGCGATGTTGCCCCAGAGGAGCTGGCCAAGAAGGAAGTGGCCGGCAACCTCAAGCTGAGCACCGCCTCCGGCTGGAACGGGGAGAAGGGCTGCTACGACGAGCTCTACTCCTTCGGCTCCCGCTCCTTTAGCATTTACGACGCCGAGGGCAACGTCGTCTTCGACTCCGGCTCCGACTTCGAGGAGATCACCGCACAGCTCAACGAGCAGGGCGTGCTCAACCACAACGCCGACAACGAGGAGGCCACCTTCGACGATCGCTCCGATAACAAGGGCCCGGAGCCGGAGGCGCTGGCCATCGGCACGGTGGGCGAGCGCACCTACGCCTTCATCGGTGCTGAGCGCGTGGGCGGCATTTTTGTCTACGACGTCACCGACCCGGCCAAGGCCACCTTCACCACCTACGTCAACAACCGCGACTTCAGCACCGATGAGTTTGCTGCGGCCGGTGACCTCGGCCCGGAGGGATTTGCCTTCGTGGACAAGAAGGACTCCCCCAACGGCAAGCCTCTGCTGGTGGTGGGCAACGAGGTCTCCGGCACCACCACTGTCTACGCCGTGGAGGATCTCCTCGGCGGCGGTAACGGTAATGGTGACGGTAACGGCGGCAACGGCAACGACGGCAACAGCGATAGCGAGGGCAGCGCGGACGGCTCCGGCAAGCCGAGCGAGGGTTCCTCCGTCGGTGCCGCCGTGGGTGCCGCTGCTGGCATCATCGCGTTGCTGGCCGCCGCGGTGGGTGCGGTGCTCAACCCCGCTATCCGCAACCAGATCCTGGCTTTCCTGCCTGCGCCGCTGCGCGCTGAGGTGGAAAAGTTCTTCTAACTCCCTCCCCCACACGGCGGGGTGGCTGCTACATTGAATGAAGTTTCTGCCCCGTCGTATGAGGATTCAGGTCGCCGCGGCATTTAGGTCACCGCGACACTGAGCCTTGTACGTTTCTAACCACGCTTCCTTGAGGAGAACGCTGATATGCGACTTTCCACGTCCTTGCTTGCCGCCTGCGCACTGAGTACCTCGCTGCTTGCCCCCGTTGCGGGTGCCCAGGAGGCCGCCCCGACTGACAGCACCCCCGCTGCCGCCACCGCCGCTGAGAGCACTGCCGACGCCGCAACTAACACCGACGGCGCTGATGGCGCTGATGGCGCCGAAGGCAACGAGGGCGAAGGCAGCTCCTCCGACAAGGAGGGTTCCAACCAAGACGGTAGCGCTGGCAACAAGGAAGGCTCCGTGGAGAAGAAGCCCGGTGGCGGCAGCTCCATGAACGTGGGCAAGATCGACACCTCCGATCTCAGCGAAGAGTGCAAGGCCGAGGTCAAGCAGGCTGAGAAGGACCACGAGGAAGCAGTTGCCAACGGCACCGCCGGTTCCTCTTTCATGGGCCCGCAGGAGCTCATCTTCGGTATCCTCGACGGCTACGGCTCCTCCGGCATGCCGAAGGTGCCCGACTGCGTCGACGCCGATAAGAAGGCCGCGCTGGAGAAGAAGTGGGACGAGATGCCCGACTGGCTGCAGTCCGCCCGCCCCAACGAGACCGTCGATGAGGTCTTCGCCTGGATCGGCGGCTTCCTGGGCCTACTCGCCGCAGGCCTGCAGGCCACCATCATCATGGCCAAGATTGATCCGTCCATCCTCGACGGCCTGCGCTACCAGCTCAAGAAGGCGGGCTTTACCTGGTAAAAGCTCCAGCCCGCCCGGAAAGGGCTCTTCTTAAAAGAGCTCCTTCGTAGCAATCTCAGCGCCCTCCACGAGAGACTGCAGCTTGGCCCACGCAATCTGGTGGTGCACACGCCCACCCAGGCCGCAGTCCGTGGAGGCGATGACGTTTTCGGGGCCAACCAGCTCCGCGAATGTAATGATGCGATCTGCCACGAGGCGCGGGTGCTCCACGGCGTTGGTGGAGTGGGATACCACGCCCGGGTAGATCACGGTGCCCTCTGGGAGCGTGTGGTCCTGCCACACGCGCCACTCGTGCGCGTGGCGCGGCGAGGCGCCCTCGAAGGAGAAGCCGCCGACCTCCGCGCGCAGGATCTCCTCGATGATGTCGGCGAAGGGCACGTCGGTGACGTGCGGGCCATGCCAGGAACCCCAACAGATGTGCAGGCGGGTTTGTTCCTTGGGCAGGCCGGCGATGGACTCGTTGAGCACATCGATGCGCTCACGCACGAAGCCGCGGAAATCCTCCACCGAGGGCTCCGGGTTGATCTGATCCCAGGCCTCAGCCAGATCTGGGGCGTCAAACTGCACCGTCAGCCCGGCGTCGGTGATGGCCTGGTACTCGCTGCGCAGGGCCGTGCCCACATCGCGCAGCAGCTCGTGCTCGTCCTCGTAGAAGCGGTTGGTCAGGCGGGCCGCCGAGCCCGGGGACAGCGCCGCAATGAAGCCCTGGGTGCCGGCGGGGAGGGCGTCGGCAAGCAGGCGCACATCCTGCTCCACCTGGTCCTGGCCGATGTAGGTCACCGGGCCGGTGAACTCAGGGTTGGCCACCTTGGCGCGGCCGGCGAAGATGCCGGAATCCGGATCGTTGTAGGCCTCAGAAAAGAGGTGGCGGTCACGGCGGTCGATGAAAGAGGTCAGGCGCGGCTTGCCTGGCTCCGAGCGGACGATCTCGCTGGCCTCCCAGCGGTCCGTATCCGTCATGGTCAGCCCGCCAAGCCGGGTAAAGGAGTAGTTCCACCAGGCGCCGTAGTCCACGGCGCCCGAGGTGATGTGGCCGTACTCGCCCTCGTTGATGATGTCGAGGCCCAGATCGAGCTGGCGCTTGACCACATCCTGTACCGAGCTGTGCAGAATCTCGCGGAAGGCCTCCTCCGAGATGGTTCCCGCGGAGCGCTCGAGGTTTGCCTCCAGCAGCTCCTTGGTACGCGGCAGCGAGCCGACGTGCGTGGTGCGAATCTTGGTGACCATTGCTCCTCCATGGGTGATTTCTAGACTATGCGGTCTACCCTAACCCACGGAGAAGAACTTGTCTGGTCTTTGCCGATTAGGTCTTCTGCCCTAACTGTCTTAGCCCAGGATGCCCGCGCCCATCGTCGCCTTGAGGTCTCCCATGAGGTTGCCGGAGCGCTCCACCCGCAGGTGCTCGCCGAGCACCATCATGGTGGACTGATCGCCGTCGACCAGCGTGAGGTAGACGTCGGACTCGCCCTTGTTGTTGAGCAGCACCTGCTTGAGTTTGGCAATGTTATCCATCGTGCACTGGTCGGTGCGCATGGTCAGGCGCAGCGGCAGTCCAGCGCCGTTGCCTGGGCCGAGCTCCGGGACGCGGATATCGGAGCAGAACAGCGACATGCGCTCGTCGCGGATCTTCACCTGCACCTTGGCCAGGATGATGTTGTCCTCCGCAATCTGCGGGGCCACCAGCGAGTAGACCTGGTTGAACACCAGGATGTCTACCTGCGCACCATTGTGATCCTCGATGGTGACAATCGCCCACGGGGAGCCGTCGCGCTTGGAAAAACGCCGGTCCACACCCGAGATGATGCCGCCGATGACCAGCTCCTGGCCGTTGTGCACCTCGCCGGAGAGGATCTTTGGCAGCGGGGTATCCGTCTGGGCTTCCAGGGCCTCCTCGAAACCGTCGAGCGGGTGGCCGGAGACGTAGAGGCCCAGCATCTCGCGCTCGAGGGCGAGTTCGTGCTTGCGGTCCCAGTTGGCATCAGGGATGTCGATGGCAAAGGCGCTGGCTGCCTCGCTGGCCCCTTCCCCACCGAAGCCCGCGAAGAGATCGAACTGCCCCTTGTCCGCGGCCTTTTTGGTGGTCTGCACCGAGTCCACGGCGTCCTCGTGGATGAGCATGAGGCCCTTGCGCGGGTGTTCCATGGAGTCGAAGGCGCCGGCCTTGATGAGGGACTCCGTCACGCGCTTGCTGCAGGCGGCAAGCTCGATCTTGTCTAGGTAGTCGGAGAAGGAGGTAAACGCGCCCTTCTCCTTGCGGGTTTTGACAATGGACTCCACCACTTCAGAGCCCACGTTGCGGATGGCGCCCATGCCAAAGCGGATGTCGTCACCGACTGCCTGGAAATTCTCCAGGGACTCGTTGACGTCCGGGGAGAGCACCCGGATGCCCAGGTGGCGGCAGTCGGAGAGGTAGATGGCGGACTTGTCCTTCTTATCGCCCACCGAGGTCAGCAGCGCGGCCATGTACTCCGGGGCGTAGTAGGCCTTGAGATAGGCCGTCCAGAAGGAGACCAAGCCGTAGCCCGCAGCGTGGGACTTGTTAAACGCGTAGGAGGCGAAAGGCTCGATGGTGCCCCACAGCGCGTCCATCGCGTCCTTGGAGTAGCCGTTCTCCTGCATGCCGCTCCAGAACTTGTCATACTGCTGGGCAAGCACTTCCGGCTTCTTCTTACCCATAGCCTTGCGGAAGCCGTCTGCCTCGCCGGCGGTGTAGTTGGCCACCTTCTGCGAGATACGCATGATCTGCTCCTGGTACACGATGAGGCCGTAGGTCTCATCGAGAATCTCCTTGAGTGGCTCCTCCAGCTCCGGGTGGATCGGGGTGATCTCCTTGCGGCCGTTCTTGCGGTCCGCGTAGTCCCAGTGAGCGTTCACGCCCATCGGGCCTGGGCGGTAGAGGGCCAGGGAGGCCACGATGTCCTTGAAGCCGGTGGGCTTCATGCGCTTGAGCAGCTCCTGCATGCCGCCGGAGTCCAGCTGGAACACACCCAGGGTATCGCCGCGCGACAGCAAATCATAGACCTTGGACACCTTCGGATCATCGGCGTGGATCTCCTCCAGGTGCACGTCCTCACCACGGTTCTTCTTGATGTTTTCGATGGCGTCACCGATCACCGTGAGGTTGCGCAGGCCCAAGAAGTCCATCTTCAGCAGGCCGATGGCCTCGCAGGCCGGGTAGTCCCAGCCGGTGATATAGGCGCCGTCGGCAGGGCGCTTCCACATCGGGATGTGGTCCATGAGGCGCACCGAGGCCATAATCACCGCGCAGGCGTGCACGCCGGCCTGACGCACCACGCCCTCGAGGCCGCGGGCGGTCTCGTAGATTTTCTTGACGTCCGGGTCCGTCTCAATCATCTGGCGGACCTCGGCGGCCTCTGAGTAGCGCTCGTGCTCCGGGTCCATGATGCCCTTGAGCGGGATGTCCTTAGCCATGATCGCCGGCGGCAGCGCGCCGTTGATGCGGTCGGCCATCTGGAAGCCCGGCTGGCCAAAGTGCACCTTTGCGGAGTCCTTGATGGCCTGCTTGGTCTTCACGGTGCCGAAGGTGATCACCTGCGCCACCTTGTCCTCGCCCCAGCGGTCGGCGGCATACTGGATCATCTCGCCGCGGCGGCGGTCATCGAAGTCGATATCGATATCCGGTGCGGACGGGCGCTCCGGGTTGAGGAATCGCTCGAAGAGCAGATCGTGCTCGATGGGGTCGATGTTGGTAATGGTCAGCGCGTAGGCCACGAGCGCGCCTGCAGCCGAGCCACGGCCCGGTCCCACGCGGATGCCGATGGAGCGCGCGTGCTTGATGAGCTCCGCCACGATGAGGAAGTAGGAGGGGTAGCCCTTCATGTCGATGACGCTGATCTCGTACTCGGCGCGCTCGATGTAGTTCTCCGGTACTTCCCCACCTGGGAAGCGGGCCTTGAGGCCTTCCATCACCTCGTGGGTCAGCCAGGAGGTCGGGGTGTGGCCTTCGGGGACGTCGGCAATCGGCATGCGGTCGTGGGTGTGTTCCTCCCAGATCTCGCCGTAGTCCTGCACGCGCTCGGCAATCCACAGGGTGTTATCGCAGCCGTCCGGAACCATGTCATCCCAGATCTCGCGCATCTGCTCAGCGGACTTGATGTAGTAGCCGGTGCCGTCGAACTTGAAGCGGTCCGGGTCCATGAAGGTCTTGCCGGTCTGCACGCAGAGCATGGCCTCGTGGGCGGGCGCCTGGGATTCGAGCACGTAGTGGCAGTCATTGGTCACCAGCGGCGGCAGGTCCAGCTTGCGGCCGATCTCCAACAGACCGTCGCGCGTGCGCTTCTCGATGTCCAGCCCGTGGTCCATCAGCTCCAGGAAGAAGTTGTCCTTGCCATAGATGTCCTGCCACATCGCCGCGGCCTCGAGGGCTTCGTCGAACTGCCCCAGGCGCAGGCGCGTCTGCACGTCACCGGAGGGGCAGCCGGTGGTGGCGATGATGCCGTCGGCGTGCTCGGCGATGAGCTCGGCGTCCATGCGCGGCCACTTGCCCAGCTGACCCTCGTAGGAGGCCAGCGAGGAGAGCTTGAAAAGGTTGTGCAGGCCGGTGGCGTTTTCCGCGATCATCGTCTGGTGCAGGTAGGCGCCGGAGGCGGAGACATCATCGCGCTTCTGATCCGGGGTGCCCCACAGCACGCGCTTCTTGTTGAAGCGGGATTCCGGGGCCATGTAGGCCTCGATGCCGATGATGGGCTTGATGCCGGCGCTGGTCATCTTCTTGTAGAAGGCGTTGGAGCCATACATGTTGCCGTGGTCCGTCATACCCACGGCAGGCATGCCCTGGCGGACGACCTCATCCGCCAACATGTCCACCTTGGCCATGCCGTCGAGCATGGAGAATTCGGTGTGATTATGCAGGTGAACAAAGGAGGATTTTTTCGCCATGCCGATAGTGTATCGGGCGCGTCAAAACCGGCAGATTCCGTTGCTGTGCGCGGATTTTCCGCACTCATCATTCATAGGCTCAGCCCGAGTAGTACATTAATTTTCCTATGCTATACACAATTGCCGCGTACCTGATGTGGGGCTTCTTCCCCGCCTTCTTCCCCATGCTGCTGCCCGCCAGCCCCTTTGAGATCCTGGCGCACCGCGTGGTGTGGACGGCGGTCATCGTCACCGGGCTGTTGCTGCTCACCGGCGGGTGGCGCGAGCTCAAGGCGATGAGCCTGCGCACTTGGGGCTGGATGCTGGCCTGCGGCGTGGCCATCACCATCAACTGGGGCACCTACGTCATCGCCGTGAACACCGGGCACGTGGCGGATGCCGCCCTGGGCTACTTCATCAACCCGCTGGTCTCGGTGGCCTTGGGCATCATCTTCCTCAAGGAGACGCTCACCAGGGCGCAGTCCATCTCGGTGGGCATCGCGGTGCTCGCCGTGCTGTGGCTGACTTTCATGACCGGCCAAGCACCCTACTACTCCCTCGCGCTGGCACTGAGTTTTGGCATCTATGGCCTGATGAAGAAACGCATCACGGTCTCCTCCATGGGCTCGGTGGCCGCGGAGACCCTGGTGATGCTGCCCATCGCGCTCATCTACCTCTTCTACCTCAGCTCCCAGGGTGAGTCGACCTTCCTCAGCGAGGGCCCCAGCCACACCGTGCTGCTCATCATCTCCGGCCTGGTCACCGCGCTACCGCTGTTGTGCTTCGCGCAGGGCGCCAAGCACCTGCCGCTAGCCACCGTGGGCATGCTGCAATACATGACGCCGGTCATGCAGATGCTCTGGGCCGTCTTTGTCACCCACGAGCACATGTCCACGGAGCGTTGGATCGGATTCGGCATCATCTGGGTGGCCGTCATCATCTACCTGGCGGACCTGGTGCGCATGGGCCGCGCCGCGCGCCGCGCCAAGCGCCTGCGGCAAGTCAAGGCGCACAAGAGCTAAGTGGCGTCTAGCGGCCCCGGCGGCGTTGCCTCAGCTCCCGGCGTGCCTCGCGCGCTTGGCGACGCCTCTTCTTCTCCCCCTCCGCATCCAACGCCCAGCGCGGCATGACCACCACCATGCCCGCGCAATACACCGCGACGACGATCGCGATTCCAATGCTCAGCGCCTCTCCCCCGCTCAGCGCCAACCCCAGCGCGCCCACCACGCTGAGTACCAGCCCCACCCACACCAGGACGTAGGCAAAACGGTAGTTGGGCATCCAGGTGCTGGTATCGGCCCAGAGTCTCATGGTGTCCTCCTTGACGTCTCTCTACTACGTTCTACTGCTCCGCGCTGCTTTCTACTGTTCTGCACTCAGCGGGCGCACCCCGAAGGAGCCCCAGGCGGCGTCGGCAGGCGCAGCCTCCACGGCCGCCACCGCCGGATTCGCGGCGATCTCACGCAGCTTATCGCCCCCGGCCCACACCACGGCGGCGTCCACGGTGTCGGGGGCCGCCTCGTAGGCGGCGTGCACGCGCTCTAGCTCCGCGGTGATCACGTCCACGCGGTCGCGCCCGAGGCTCGGCTCAGCCACCGCGATGGGTGCGGCCATGCCGATGATGATGGCATCCATGCGCGGGGCCGGCTCGAGTGCTGCGGCCACGCCGGCCGGGCTCATCGGGCGAGCGAAGCTCACCAGCGCGT
This sequence comes from Corynebacterium sp., assembly GCF_030532325.1. Classification (GTDB taxonomy): domain Bacteria; phylum Actinomycetota; class Actinomycetes; order Mycobacteriales; family Mycobacteriaceae; genus Corynebacterium. The sequence goes on along the minus strand of NZ_JAUNLS010000002.1, from coordinate 149,145 downwards.
AGGCGGGGTCCTCTGCCTGCGCCACTGTGTCCGCTGCGCGCTCGAGGTACTGTGCGCGGGGCTCGTCGCTATCGGGTCCGAGCTGATCCCCCTGCACCGCGGTGCTGCGCTGCGTGCCAAAGATCCCAAAGACCAGCACCACCAGCAGCGCGAGCACCAACAGGAGAACGAGAGCGGCTAGGCGCCGACGACGATAGTAAGTCGCCGCCTTCGGCGCCCTAGTGCCCCTGGGACCGCCGGGCTGAGCTGCCGGGCTCATCCGCGCAGCACCTGCTGCCGAGCTCATCCGCGCAGCACCTCAAGGGCGTGGTTGAGGTCCTCCGGGTAGGGTGCTTCCACCTCGAACCACTTGCCGGTGCCGGGGTGGTGAAAGCCCAGCTTCACCGCGTGCAGCCACTGGCGCACCAGCCCGAGGCGCTTGGCCAAGTTCGGGTCACAGCCATACATCGGATCGCCCACGCAGGGGTGCCCGGTGGCGGACATGTGCACGCGGATCTGGTGGGTGCGCCCGGTCTCCAGGTGGACCTCCAGCAGGCTGGCCTCCCGGAAAGCCTCCAGCAGGGTGTAATGGGTGACGGCCGGTTTGCCGTCGTCAAGCACGGCAAACTTCCAGCCCGCGGAGGGGTGACGGCCAATGGGTGCGTCGATGGTGCCCTCGATGGGATCCGGCAGGCCCTGAACCACAGCGTGGTAGGTCTTCTTGATGGTGCGCTCCTTGAACCCCGCCTTGAGCAGCGAGTACGCGCGCTCGCTGGCGGCAACTACCATGACACCGGAGGTGCCCACGTCGAGGCGGTGGACAATGCCCTTGCGCTCCGTGGGGCCGGATTCCGCCAAGGAAAAGCCCGCGGCGCGCAAACCCCCGATGACGGTGGGGCCCTCCCAGCCCAGGGTGGGGTGCGCGGCCACGCCCACCGGCTTGTGCACGCAGATGATGTCCTCGTCGGCGTAGAGCACGTCCATGCCCTCGACGAGCTCCTCGCGAGGAATCAATGCCTCCTCCGGGGCGGGCATCATAACGTCGATCCACCCGCCCGCACTGAGGCGATCGGACTTGTTCACGGCCACGCCGTCGACTTCCACGTCGCCGGCCGCGCAGAGATCCGCCACCTTGGCGCGGGAAATGCCCAGCAGTTTGGCCAGGGCGGCGTCGGCACGCATGCCCTCCAAGCCCTCGGGGACGGGTAGCCTACGACTCTCGCGCATGGGACTCCTTCCGCTCCGCGGCAAACATCGCGATGATAAAGACCACCACTCCGCAGGTGATGGAGGCATCGGCGATGTTAAAGACCGCAAAATTGCCGATGGAAATGTAATCCACCACGTGACCAAACCAGAACCCGGGCTCGCGGAACAGCCGGTCGATGAGGTTGCCCAGTGCGCCGCCGGCGATCATCGCCAGCCCGATGGCCTGCCAGCGGTCATGGATGCGCGGGGCGGCAATGGCCACGCCCACCACGAAGGCCAGCTGGATGGTGGTAAACAGCCACGTCGAGCCCTCCCCGCCCATGGAGAAGGCCGCACCGGGGTTGAACAGGAGGTAGAAGCGGAACCAGTTGCCTATCACGGGCAGGGGCTCGCCCTCGGTGAGGATGGACAGCATCAGCTGTTTGACTGCTTGATCGACGGCGGCCACGCCCAGCACGACCGCCGCCATTGTCCCGATAAAGCTCCTAGTTCTCACCCGGTCTATTCTAAACAGCCCCGTCCGGTATTTTGGAATGCGTGTTTCGTGTTAAGACTTTCGCCGCCGTTGCCCTCCTCGTGCCCGCCCTCGCACTGGGCGGGTGCTCCTATGAGAAGCCTGCCGAGCCCGTCGAGCAGCCAGTGGGCCTGACTCTCGACGCCCCACGCGTCACGCTGGAGGACGCCGGCTCCGGCGAGCGCCGCGTGCTCACTTTCCAGGACATCGACGCGGAACAAAAGCTGGACTACTCCGTCACGCAGGGCTTTAGCCAGGATCTGCTCAAGGATTCCGCGGCCAAGGACTTCAAGGCTGGCGACGTCGACTCCGCCACCACCACCCTGCCGCTGGACGCCAGCGTGGAAAAAGCCACGGAGGATGTCGAGGGCCAGCTGCCGGCCACCCGCAACGGTTTTGTCACCGCGGGCCTGCCCACCTACAGCGGCTCCGCCCAGGTGGATTCCGCCGAGGGCTTCCAGTTTGGCTGGCGGGCCACCGACAACGGGCAGATGAACTCGCTGCGCTTGGCCGCACCGCAGGCGGCCACGGATGAGGCGCGCGGCGTGGTGGAGCAGGCGATCATGAAGCTGACCTCCCTGCCTATCGTCTTCCCCAAGGAGGAAGTGGGCCAGGGGGCCACGTGGACCGTGGAGTCCCGCGTGGCTGGCGAGTCCACCCTGCTGCAGACCACCACCTACACCCTGGAGAAGCTGGAGGGCGACGTCCTCACCCTGGGCGTCAAGGTGGCCCAGCGCCCCTCCCTCGGCGCACTGTCTTTTGAGGGCCAGGCTCAGGGCACCGAGCTGGAGGATAAAGAACTCGAGGTCATGGGCACTGTCACCGATTCCACCGGCACGCTCACCGTGGATCTGAGCAAGCCGCTGCCTACCGGCGGCGAGGTCTCCTTCGACACCAAAATCATCTACGGAACCGAGGGCTCGGACCTGCGCGTGGTGCAGTCCACGTCCACGGAGATGAGCTTCAAACCGGCGGGCTAGCCACTTCAGCCCGGCGGGCTAGCAACACAGCGCCCGCGGCCGGCGCCGTGTACATCCCCTTCGCAAAAGTCTGAACCTGAAAAGCTGAACCTCCTGTTCGTGATCATCACCGCCTCACAACGAGCGGAACGCGAACAGGAGGTTCAGCTTTTCAGGTTCAGCTGTTTAGGGTCTCTGGCCCATGGCTCCGGGCGAAGAAGCAAGCGCCACGCCCCTCAAGACAAACGTCTATCCCTGAAAGTACAGACCTTGAGGTCGCGCTTCGCCGAAAGAGTCGCGGCGATGATCGCGAGCAGGAGGTCTAGAATTCCAGGGCTAGACTTTTGGGAGTGCAGCGTTACTGCGCCGGAGCCCCCTCAGCCGGCGCGCCCTCAGCCGGAGCCTCCTCAGCAGGAGCACCCTCGGCGGGCGCCTCGCCCTCGTTCTGCGCGGCGGTCTCCGCACCAGCGGCGGTATCAGCACACATGGCCGGCACCTCCTCCGGCGGAACGATGTTGGTGATCAGCATGCAGGCCCAGGTCTTGGACAGCTTCCAGTTGCCGTCCTCGCGGACGAACTCCACTTGGTCGGCGGTCTGTACCTGCCCGTCCGGGGTGGTGATGTGCACGGTGGCCAGGGCGGAATCCGGAACCAGGCCCGGGATCACGGGGTCCACAACCTCAAAGACGGCGCCGGATTCGGCCTGGGACTGGGTCATGACGTCGAAAAGCTCAGTGGCGGTCTCGCTGCCCTGAACGGTCTGGACCTTCTCCTCCGTCGGAACGTTCGGGTCAGTGGCCTTGGCCAGGATGGCGTTGAGGTCCGCGGCCATCGGGATTTCGCCGGCGGCCTCGGAGGCCGGCGCCTTGCTGGAGGCAGCGGTGGTCGGCTCAGACTGCTTCTCGTCATCGGACGACGAGCACGCTGCCAGCGCGGTGGCCGTCGACACAGCCATGATCACGGCGCTCAGCTTGGTGAATTTCACGTCAAACTCCTCAGATTGGGGTCACATGTAACGTTCTCACTTTAACCCCACGTCACAGCAATCACGGATTCCCGCGCCCGGAAAGTGGCGATGCGCTGCAAGAAAGTCCGCGGGCCGCCCTCCCGCAGGCGCCAGCTAAGGTGGTTGCCATGTCTATTGCGCTCATCGCTACCGGCGGCACGATTGCCTGCACCACCCAAGAAGACGGCTCCCTCATCCCCACCGTCAGCGGCCACCACCTTGCCGATGACCTGCGAAAGTCCACCCTCGAGCGGGTCCCGGACTTCGAGGTCATCGAGTTCCGCGCGCTGGATTCCAGCTCCATAACGCTGCGGGATCTCGACGATCTCCTGGCCACCGTCCACGCGCAGCTCGCCCGCCCCGACATCGAGGGCATCATCATCACCCACGGCACCGACTCCATGGAGGAGACCGCCATGGCGCTAGAGCTCTTTCACCCTGGGACCAAGCCGGTGGTGCTCACCGGCGCGCAACGCAGCTTCGATCACCCCAACCCCGACGGCCAACGCAACCTCCGCGACGCCCTAGCGCTCACCCTGTCCGGTCACACCGGCGTCTACATCCAGTTCGGCGGCATGACCATCCCGGCGCGCGGGGCGCGGAAGAACCACACCGCCCACCTCAACGGTTTCGAGTCCATGCGCGTTGCCCCGCCGGTGCTCGGCCCGCTGCCCCTGGCCGCGCTGGCCGAGCACCCCGTGGCCATCATCTCCGCCTATCCCGGCGCGGAAGCCACGCTTGTCGACGCCTCCCTCCCCCACTTTTCCGGCCTCGTCATCGAGGCCATGGGCTCGGGCAACGTGGGCGAGGAGATGGGCACGGCCGTGGCCCGGGCGCTGGATCGCGGCGTCGCCGTGGTTATCTCCACCCGGGTGCCCTACGGCAGCACCACGCTGGCCTACGGCGGCGCCGGCGGCGGGGCCACCCTGGGGGATAAGGGCGCGGTGCATGCCCACGGTCTGCGCCCCGGCCAGGCGCGCATCATGCTCGCCGCGGCGCTGGCCACCGGCACCCCGGTGGCAGATATGTTCGCCACCACGGGCGGCTAGTCTTCGGCCGGCTCGCGCTGGGCAAACCAGTCCTGCCAAGCCAGGCTGTCTAGCGGATCGGCGGGCACGAGCTGGGGGTCATCGGCGGCAAAGGACTTGGTCTTTCCGGGACCGGTGGCACGGGTTTCAAAGCGCACGCTCACTACACCGTGGCCCGCCCCCTGCACCCAGCCGTGGCCGTAGTCCGGGTGGTAGACATCCTGGGTGGCCCGCCAAATGGTCCCCGAGTTCTCCGCATCCTCGCCCCAGGGCGTTCCCGCAGCGGACCCGGCGGCGGACTCCACGGTGGATTCCACCCGCGGTTCTTCCACTCCGTCAGAAACACCGGTCTCGTAGTCGTCGTCGGCCTTGCTCGGCGGGCGGATCACCACCCTGTCCAGCTCGGGAAAGAGCACGTCCTGGCGGGCGGTTTCCAGCCCGGACAAGCTCACGCCCACCAGGCGGATGGGCCCCAGCTCCTCCGGGTAGCGCGCCACGTTGAAAGCCGTGGCCTTGAGAGTGTCGAGGTCGTCGGTGGCATAGGGCAAGGTGGCCGAGCGCGACTCGATGTGGAAATCCGCCATGCGCAGCTTGACCGTCACGGTGCGCGCGCCGCGGCCGTCTTTGAGCAAGCGCCGGTGTGCGCCCTCGGCCGCGCGGGTAATGGCGGCGTCCACCTCCGCCACGGTGAGCAGGTCCTTCGGGTAGGTGTGCTCGGTGGAGATCTGCTTGGCAATCGCCCGCGGCGCCACCGGCCGCTCGTCGATGCCCTGCGCCAGCATCCACAGCTGCACGCCGACGACCCCGCCCAGCGAGATCTCCACTTCCTTGCGGCTCATCGCGGCCAGCTGGCCGATAGTCTCCACTCCAATCGCAGCGAGCTTCTGCTGCGTGACCGGTCCGGCCCCCCACAGCTTGCCCACCGGCAACGGGTGGAGCATCTCCAGCTGCCTGTCCTTGGGGATGACAAAGGTGCCGTCCGGCTTGGCCTCCCCCGATCCGATCTTGGCAAACTGCTTGCCCGCGCCCGCGCCGATGGAGCTGGGCAGCCCGGTTTCCTCCCGGATGGTCTCGCGCAGGCTATCTGCCCAGGCTTTGACCTGCTCCGGCGTTGCCCCCACCAGTGCTTCCGGCTCCATGAAGGCCTCGTCGATGGAGAGCTGCTCGATGACGTCGACGTGGCGGGCGATGATCTCAAAGACTCTTTTCGACGCCGCCGAATACACCGCCCGGCGCGGAGAGATCACTACCGCGCGCGGGCCCACGAGCTGGCGGGCCCTAAACGTCGGCATGGCCGAGTGCGCCCCATAGGCGCGGGCCTCATAGGACGCACCGGCGACCACACCGCGCCCACCAACGCCTGCCACCAGCACCGGGCGCCCCCGCAGCGTGGGGCGGGTGAGTTGCTCCACGGAGGCGTAGAACGCGTCCATGTCGATGTGGAGAACCCAGCGCTGCATGCCCACCACTGTAGAACATGCGTCCTATGGCTGGCGCATCGCCACCGCCGCGACCTAGTTCTTGGTCACCGTCGCGCGCACGCCCTTGACCACGTCGTGCACCGAGCCCTCCAGCTCGCCGGTGGTCACGGTGAACTCGGTGGCCAGGACCTCGGCGGCGATGTGCTCGCGGTGGCGCTCGGCCCACTCCTGCTTCTCGGTGGGAACGGCCAGCACCACGGTGATGCGGTCGGAGACCTCGAAGTTCTCCGCCTTGCGGGCGTCCTGCAGGCCACGGATGACGTCGGCAGCCCAGCCCTCGGCCTCCAGCTCCTCGGTCACGGTGGTATCCAACACCACAAGGCCGTCGACGCCATCGACGCGTGCAGTGGACTCCGGGTTGGCTGCCTGCAGGCGCTCGGTGTACTCCTCCGAGCTCAGGACGATGTCCCCGTCCACCACGACTTCATCGCCGCGGCGCTCGTAGTTGCCGGCCTTGAGGTTCTTGATGGCGCGCTGCACGTCCTTGCCCAGTCGCGGGCCGGCGACCTTCGCGTTGCAGACCACCTGGAAGGTACCCACGCTGTCGACGTCGTCAGTCAGCTCCACGTCCTTCACGTTGACCTCGTCGCGGATGATGTCCGCAAAGTCAGCGAGCTGGGCGGAGTCCGTCATGGCCACGGTGAGCTTTGGCAGCGGCAGGCGGTTGCGCAGCTTGTTGGACTTGCGCACCGAGGACGCAGCCGAGGCCACCGCGCGGGTGGCATCCATGGCGGCAACGAGTGCCGGATCCGCCGGGTAATCCTCCGCCTTGGGGTAGGCGGCCAGGTGCACGGAGCGCTCACCGGTCAGGCCGCGGTAGATGACCTCAGCCACGTGCGGCAGCAACGGTGCTACCACGCGGGAGACGGTCTCCAGCACGGTGTAGAGGGTGTTGAAGGCCTCGGCGTGGGTCTCCTCCCCCTCCCAGAAGCGGTCGCGGGAGCGGCGCACGTACCAGTTGGTCAGCACGTCGGCGAAGTGGCGGACCTCCTCGGTCGCCGCGGCGATGTCGGTGTTGGCCAGAGCGGCGTCGGTGCGCTCCACCAGATCGTGGGTCTTGGCCAGGATGTAGCGGTCTAGCACGTTGGTGGAGCTGGTATCGAAGCGCGCCTCCTGGGAGGAATACAGCTGCAAGAAGGTGTAGGCGTTCCACAGTGGCAGGATGGCCTGGCGTACGCCCTCGCGGATGCCCTTTTCGGAGACGATGAGGTTGCCGCCGCGCAGGATCGGCGAGGACATGAGGAACCACCGCATGGCATCGGAGCCGTCGCGGTCGAAGACCTCGTTGACGTTGGGGTAGTTGCCCTTGGACTTGGACATCTTCAATCCGTCGTCGCCTAGGACGATGCCGTGCGCCACCACCTTCTTGAACGCCGGGCGGTCAAAGAGCGCGGTGGACAGCACGTGCAGCAGGTAGAACCAGCCGCGGGTCTGGCCGGAGTACTCCACGATGAAGTCCGCCGGCGAGTGGGTCTCAAACCACTCCTTGTTCTCAAACGGGTAGTGCACCTGTGCGAAGGGCATGGAGCCGGACTCGAACCAGCAGTCCAGGACGTCGGGCACGCGGCGCATGGTGGACTTGCCGGTGGGATCGTCCGGGTTCGGGCGGGTCAGCTCGTCGATGTACGGGCGGTGCAGGCTGGTCGGGCGCACGCCGAAGTCGCGCTCGAGCTCATCGAGCGAGCCGTAGACATCCACGCGCGGGTAGCGCGGGTCATCGGAAACCCACGCCGGGATCGGCGCACCCCAGTAGCGGGTACGCGAGATGTTCCAGTCGCGCGCGCCCTCGAGCCACTTGCCAAACTGGCCGTCGCGGATGTGCTCCGGCAGCCACTCGATCTCGTTGTGGTTGATCTCCACCATGCGGTCGCGGAACTCGGTGACCTTGACAAACCAGCCCGGCAGCGCCATGTAGATCAGCGGCTCGCCAGAGCGCCAGGAGTGCGGGTAAGAGTGCTCGATGGTCACGTGGCGCACCACGCGGCCGGCGGCCTTAAGGTCGCGGATGATGTCCTTGTTGGCGTCAAAGACCAGCTGGCCCTCGTAGGGCGGAACCTGGGTGGTGAACTTGCCGTCGGCATCGACCGGGATGGCCAGCTCGATGTCGTAGTTCTGGCAGGTGAGCATATCGTCCTCACCAAAGGCCGGGGCCTGGTGGACCACGCCGGTACCGTCATCGGTGGTGACGTAATCAGCCACGACCACCTGATATGCGTTCTTGAGATCTGGGAAGAAGCCGAAGATGGGCTCGTAGGTAAAGCCCTCCAGCTCCGCGCCGCGGAAGGTCGTGAGGATCTCGGCCTCGCCCAGCTCCTTGCTCAGGGTGGGCACCAGGGCCTCGCCCATGATGAAGAGTCGGCCGGCGAAGTCGCCCTCGGTGGCGCGGAAGAGGACGTAGTTGACCTCGGGGTGAACGGCCAGGGCGGCGTTGGAGGGCAGGGTCCAGGGGGTGGTGGTCCAGGCGAGGAAGGAGGCCTCGCCAAGCTCCGCGTTGGCTGCCAGCGTGGACTCGGCCTTCGAGCCCGGCAGCGCGCCAGTGACCGGGAAGGTCACGGTCAGGGTCGGGTCCTGGCGCATCTTGTAGGAGTCATCGAGGCGGGTCTCCTGGTTGGACAGCGAGGTGTGCTCGGCCCAGGAATACGGCAACACGCGGAACCCCTGGTAGATGAGCCCCTTATCGTAGAGCTCCTTGAAGGCCCACATGACAGACTCCATGTAGTTGATGTCAAGAGTCTTGTAGCCGTTCTCAAAGTCCACCCAGCGAGCCTGGCGGTTGACGTAGTCTTCCCACTCCTGCGTGTAGCGCAGGACGGATTCCTCACAGCACTCGTTGAACTTGGCCAGGCCCATCTCCTGGATCTGAGCCTTATCGGTGATGCCCAGCTGCTTTTCTGCTTCCAGCTCGGCGGGCAGGCCGTGGCAGTCCCAACCGAAGACGCGCGGGACGTGGTAGCCGGCCATGGTGCGGTAACGCGGAACGATGTCCTTGACGTAGCCGGTCAGCAGGTGGCCGTAGTGCGGCAGGCCGTTGGCAAAAGGAGGGCCATCATAAAAGACGTACTCCGGGCAGCCCTCGGTCTGCTTCAGGCTGGCCTGGAAGGTGCCGTCTTCCTTCCAGTAATCCTGGACAATCTGCTCCATGTCCGGGAAGCGGGAGGAGCCACCGGTCATATCGACCTTGGGGTAGACGCCCCCGACGTTCTCAGTACCTTTTGTGCTCATAAAAATCTTCCTTCACTCGGTGGGGTGCAGGGACGCGCCATGGGCACGCGGTACCACCCTGCTTGGCGCCTTGACGACGCCCACTTCGTTGCTGTAGTGAAGGAGATTTCGGTCCCACCCGCTCGGTTCTACTGACCAGCTAGGCTGGCGTTCTTCCGAGATGCTCCCCGGTGATTGCCGGCTCAGTGCATACGGTGGAAGATTATACCCCGCGCACTGCGGGTGAGTCTAGCGTTCCGGATCCGGCAGGACGAGCTGCTCCCCTAGCTCCTCGGCGAGGCCCTCCTCACCGCTGCGCTTACGCCGCTTGCTGAAGGTATCCAGCACAAAAAGCACCAAGCCCACACCCGTGGCCACGAACAGGGCGATCAGCGCCACCGTCGAGCCGCTCATGATGTAGTACACAAACGCGACGAAGGCAACAAACGCGAGCAACAGCGCCGCAACGAGCATCTTGGCCTCCTTCAGGAGCCTTGTGCCGGCCCGCTCCGGACCGGTTCCACTACACTCCCCACACCTTACCTCCCCAAACCTTACACAGAGTGTGCCAGCGGCGATAGTGTGCGCTCGGCGCGCGCGCGCTTAGGACCCGCACACATAGGGCCCTCACGCTTAGGACCCGCCCTCTGCGCAGAGATAGTAGCCTTCAGGCGCAAAATCGAACATTCCCGTTTTCAGCACGCGTTCATTAAACCAGTTAAATGGAAAGCTTGAAGTGAAGCGCCACTAAAACCCTGACCTTACCTAGCGTAAAGATGTCCGGTTTTAGACGACGGAATTGAAGATGATTCATACACAAACGTTTAATTGAAAGAATCTTGCCCCCAATCAAATCCGAAAACAGGGGTGTTGAAAATACGGTTAGCCCCTGTTCCCACCCGGTGATAGAACCCATCACAGGCGAGAACTCTCATCTATGAGACATCGGAAATCCCGCAATTCTCATTCCATCAGCGATGGAGTATTCCACATGCTGTAGGGTGTGGCTCATCTGAGAAGCGAGATGCCAGGGTGGTGTGTATCATAGCGCTGCTCCGCCTATCGATACAGAAGGGTTCTATCATGAGTCGAGTCGCACTTCTGACAATTGCATCTCTACTCACTGCAGGTATTGCCCCCGCAGCTTCTGCCGAAACGGTTGAACAAGCAGAGAAAACTCCTGTTTGGTCCGAAGAGCAATTTGATAGGTCTCTTAAGGAGATCACTCCTGAAGAGAAGAAGCAGCTTGAACTAATTAGTAACGTCGGTGAACATATTCATTACGACGATCAGGGCAACCTCAAGTCCGATCTCAACGACGAACAGCTCCGTAGTGATTATGGTTTCGAAGACAAAGATGTCAGTTTTTCCACTCAGTGCTTGCTGAGGATGAAAGCATTGTTCAGCACAAGGAAAACGAGCCAAAAATTGTTACTACATACGATCACAAGCTCGGCCACATATCAAATGACGATCTGAAGGTTGGGGCGGCTGCAACTCTTACCGCAGCAGCAATGGAAGGGCCAGCTGCTCTTGAGGCGGCATTCTTTGCTTGGGGTGCTATATCAGGCGGGCCGATCGGAGCTGCTATTTCTGGCGCTGCCGGCCTTCTTGGAGCAGCTTACTTTGTCGATCTTGCTGCTAAGATCACAGAGGCAGTCGCGCAGGGCAAAGGTATTACCCGGTACTCTAAGTGGGGGTTTCCGCCAATTACCGCAAAGATTGAGGATGACTAATGCAGATGGATAAAGATCCAAAGTTTATTCGCTTTCCAGAATCTCTGTGGGCTTTTGTCACTATATTCCCCTCGGACATTATTGAGGAACATGGAGTTGAACACTTTTTCAATTCTGAATATTTGTGGATCTATTCAATATTGGGAGTAATCCTTTTTGGTATTTCCATGATCATGGGTGAAAAAGCGGTATCTCCTTGGATGCATCGTGTGCGCTCCATTTTCCTCTTTGCTGCAACGATAGCTATTACAGCTTTCTTCCCTAGCTTGGTTGGGCGAATAGTCGTGGTGTTCCTAGCCATCTGCTACTTTTTCTGGCCCAATTACCATTTAGTCTTTCGTCGAGCAGCGGCATGATCGGTGTTTTAAGTGGAGCTAGCAGTCCATTAATCACTTGATAAAAAGTGATAGGATCTTGCGAAACTGTCCTCCAAAATTTGGCCACAGTACTCATGCGGGTACTGTGGCCAAATTGGTGTATCTATCAAAAAGGGTAAATAAGAGTTAAGTAGCTCTTAACTATGGAGTTGCGACGCCTTGAGAGTGCCAGGGAGATTTGGATTCAGAATCCCGCCACAAGGAGTTGTTGAAATCAAGGCAGGCCCAGGAAAAGCTCGGAGGACTTCAGGATGAGTTCACGCTACGCACGACAGGAAGCCTTGTAAAGAACTGACACACAGAAGCTCCTGGTTAACGCCACCGTCGCAGTCATCGGCGCCGGTGGCCTCGGCTCACCTGCCCTGCTTTACCTAGCCAGGGCGGGAGTGGGCCACATCCTGCTTTCCGATGACGCCACCGTTTCCCCTCCAACCTGCACCGCCAGGTCATCCACAGCACGGCGACCGTAGGCCAGCCCAAAACCGAATCCGCCGCCGAAACCTTAAACGCCCTCGACCCCGAGTGCACCGTAAAGCAGTTCTCGCGCCCGACAGCCGATAACGCCCTCGACCAGCTGCGCGGCGCTGACCTTATCATCGACGGCACCGAAAACTTCTACTCCCGCCGCCTAGCCGCCTGGGCCGTCCATGAGCTGGGCATTCCGCACGTGTAGGCCTCGCTTCTGGGATACGACGCACAGCTCACCGTCTTCCATTCCGGCCACGGCCCGGTCTACGAGGACCTCTTTTCCACCGATCCGCAGGTACCTTCCTGCTCGCAGGCTGGTGTGATGTGACCAGTCGTCGGCGTCGCTGGCTCCGCCCTAGCCGTCGAAGCGCTCAAGCTCCTCACGGGCATCGGCGCCCCACTCATCGGCACGCTGGGCTACTACAATTCCCTCGCCGGGACCTGGGAGTACATCCCCGTGCGCGCAGGCGGCGCCACCCCGGCGCGCGCTGACAACCCCACCGACGTCCGCGACTTCCCAGAGAGCACCACGCTCATCGAGGTCCGCATCTCCCCCGAACGCGCCGCCTCCCTCATCCCCGGATCGCAGCACCATTCGCTCGATGACATCCTCGCCGGCCACCCTCTAAACTCTGAGGACCTCGCCGTCCTCTACTGCGCCAGCGGCCTGCGCGATTCCCAAGCAGTCGAGGCCCTGCGCACCCGCGGCTTCAGCAACATCTACTCCCTGCGCGGCGGCATCGACGCCTGGCAAGAGCACATCTGGCTCCAGCAACCCAGGCAGCCTCCCCACCGACTCCCAGCTTCAAAATCACGCCCCACACGCACCCAATCCGAGGGTCTATTTGAAGCTGGGAGCACCCTACCCTGTGCGCGGCGAGCCGAAGCAGGCCGAGGCCGGCCTCAGCTCGCGGGGCCACCGCGCGCACGGACCCAACCGGGTTAACGACACTCTATTGAAAACGGGAAGGTTCGATTTAGCGCGTGAAGGCATATGTGTCCGCGTCCGGAGCGCCCGCGAAGACTGCGACACTTGTGACGCGCAAAGAAAAATAGCGCCCCCGAAGGGACGCTATCGCTTCTCAGCCTGAGTAGACGGAGGCTCTCTTACTTGACACCCTCGCCATTCGGGGCAGCGGTGCCGCGGGTGGCCAGCTCCTCCAGCTGGGACTCCAGCAGGGTCTTCAGGCGGGTGCGGTACTCGCGCTCGAAGGTGCGCAGCTCGGAGATGCGTGCCTCCAGAGCGGTCTGCTGCTGCTTGACCGTGTTCATAACCTCGGTGTGCTTCTTCTCAGCATCGGCCTGCAGGGCAGCGGCCTTCTCCTCAGCCTGGCGGATCTGAGCCTCAGCGCGGGAGGTGGCGTCAGCCTCGGTCTGCTTGGCCTTAGCTTCGGCGTCAGACACCAGCTTCTTGGAGCGGTTGTCGGCGTCGAGCAGCTGGGCGTCGTAGCGCTTTTGGGCGTCGGCAAGCTGGGCCTTGGAGCGGCTGTCGGCCTCGGAAAGCTGCTTCTCAGCAGCGCTGCGAGCCTCAGCCAGCATGGCGTCAGACTCCGCGCGGGCCTCGGAGGTGAGGCGATCAGCCATCTCCTGCGCCATGCCCAGAACGCGGGCGGCCTGCATGTGGGTATCCGGGGTGGCGGCACCCTCAGCGCCCTTGGCGGCAGCTGCGCCGGTGGTGGCAGCCGCGGCGGCCTTGGCACCGCCGGACTTCTTGGCCTCATCCAGCTCCTTGCGGGTGGACTCGAGATCGCGCTTGGCGGCCTCCAGCTCGCGCTTGGCGGCGGCAGCCTCCTCGCGGGCGGCCTTGAGTTCGGCGTCGTTAGCCTGCGCGCCAGCAGCCGGAGCCTTGGACGCCTGCGCAGCCTGAGCGGCCTTAGCCTGCTCTGCCTTGGCCTGCTCCTGGGCGCGGCGGGTCTCCTCCTTGGCCTTGGCTACCTCATTCTTGGAGTCAGCCAGCTTGGACTCGTACTCCGCGCGCAGCTTGCTCTCCACTTCCTTGCGGATGGCGGCCTCATCAGCGCCCTTGGCGCCGGCAGCGGCACCGGATGCCTGGCCCTGTTGCAGCTCATCTACCTGAGCCTGCAGGTCATCGTTTTCATCCTGAAGCTGGGCAAGGGTGTCCTCAACGAGGTCGAGGAACTGATCGACCTCATCTTCGTTGTAGCCACGCTTGCCAATCGGCGGCTTGCTGAAAGCGACGTTGTGTACATCAGCTGGTGACAGTGGCATTGACTTTCTCTTCCCCTTCAGATCGGACAGCCCTTAGAAGGTCTAGGAGCTGGAGACGAGACCTAAGGCCGCGCCCACAAGGAACATATGCGGTTAATAATACGGATTGCTCTTAATCATTGTAACCAAAAGCCCACATTATCTAACGGAGCTTTAAGCCTCAACGTTAACAATAGGGTTTAGTACACCCGCAAGCCGTTGTCTAGGCCATTGGGCCAAAGAAAATCCAGGCAACAAGCCGGGAAAGAAAGGCGATCAGCAGGAAGAGCACGATGATGGACACATCGAGTGCCACCCCGCCCATCCGCAGCGGCGGAATCACCTTGCGCAGCGCCTTGACCGGCGGATCCGTGAGCACAAAGAGCACCTCAGCCACCATCATGAACCAGCGCGGCGGGTTGAACTCGCGGGAGAAGGACTGAATCATCTCAATGATGATGCGCGCCACCAGAATCCACGAGTAGAGGCTCAGGAGGACCAACAAAATCGAACCTAGGGTATTCACAGCACACGAGCCTATCGGAATTACCCCCGCCGGTGGGAGTCGGCCCCACACACAAACGCCGCCTCCCCCACCAACACTTGGGGGAAGCGGCGTTCGGAAAAAGTTAAGCCGGGGCCTTAGCGCAGGTGCGCAGCGCGCTCAAGCTCCAGGGTGGAGATGTCAGCGCCCTTGGGCACGATGGCAAAGACCTTGCGGTTGGTGTCCATGCCCTTGGTCAGGTTCATCATGCGGCCTTCCAGCGCGAAGCACAGGCCGGCGGCGAAGTCCACGAAGCGCTTGGCGGCGGGGCGCTCGGCGTCGGTGAGCTCGAAGACCACGGCGTCGCCGTCGCGGAACGGGGCGCCCACCTTGGCTGCATCGTTGAAGGAGACTACGGACAAAGCCACGATGGTCGGCGCGAAGTTTGCTTCCTCAGCCGGCTGCTCGTAGGCGTTGCCGTAGGAAGGCGCGGTGTAACCGCGATCGTCTGCGTAGTACGGATCATCGGCGTCGATGTCCATCGGGCCCAGCCCGAAGAACTCTTTCGTCCTATCGATTAAAGACATTGTGGGTCTCCCTCTGACCTAGAATGTGAACGTTTTTAACTCCTGAAACAGACGTGAAACAGAAGTGAATAACACTGGTGTGATGCGCTTTTGCGTTGCCCACTAACCTAGTGGCCGCGGCCCCATAATCCCGGTTCCGACACGCACAATATCGCTGCCGTGCGCAATGGCCTCGGCCATGTCCCCGCTCATTCCTGCGGATAGCAGCATGGGGTGCCCACAGCGCGTAGCAACCTCCTCCGCCAGCGCCCTGACCTGTCCAAAGACCTCGCCGGGGTCGGCGTCGAGAGGCGGGACAACCATCAGGCCGCGCAGCTGCAGATTCTCCAGTTCTTCCACCAGATCCGCGAGCTCGAAGACTCCGTCAACGGGGCAGCCGCCGCGCGCGGTATCGCCGTCCGCGGAGACTTGGATGAACACCGGAAGACCGTCCTCGCGCTGGCCGCGCTCCTTGGCCAGTGCCACTCCCCTGTCGAGGCCGCGCGCGAGCTTTTCCGAGTCCAAGGAGTGCACGCTGTGCGCCCAGCGCGCCACGTGATTGGCCTTCTTGGATTGGATCTGGCCAATCATGTGAAAGCGCATCTGCGGCAGCGCCTCAGCCTTCTCGCGGGCCTCCTGTTCGCGGTTTTCGGCGACGTCGGTGATTCCCAGCTGGCCCAGCAGAGCGATGTCACTGGCCGGGTGGAACTTGGTCACCGGCAGTAGCTGCGGCTCCTTGCGGCCGGCCTCCTGGGACAGGCGGGAAATCTCGGCGCGGGTGCGCTCCAGGCCAGCGCGCAGCTCCTCCAGGCGCTGCGCATCGGCGTCGTGAGCAGGCGTGTGCGGGGTGGTCGTGTCAGTCATGTCTCATCCTCCAAGCAGCTAGTCTTCCAACCAAATGACGCCGGCCTGGCGCCCGGTGGCGCCCTCGCGGCGATAAGAAAAGAAGTCGGTGTCCTCGATGGTGCAGCGCGGATCGGACTCGATGGCGGTGACCCCCATACTCATCAGCTGGCGCACCAGGCCGGCACGCACGTCCACTCCCCAGGTGCCCTGTGCGGTGCGGGTCTTGGATCCGGGCAGGTGCTTCTCGACGTCCTCCGCCATCGCCTCGGGGACCTCATAGTTGCGCCCGGAAGCCGCCGGGCCCATGAGCACCTGGATACTGGCGGGGCTAGCGCCAAGCGAGACCATGGTCTCTACGGTGTTGCGCACGATCCCGTTGCGCGCGCCGAGGCGTCCGGCGTGCACCGCGGCGATGACCCCAGCGGCGATATCCACCAGCAGCACCGGGGTGCAATCAGCCACCAGCACGCCCAGGCCCAGGCGTTTTTCGGTGGTCACCAGGGCGTCGGTGGCCTCCACGGGCTCGTCGACCCCGCGGCGCTCCGGGCCCACCACGGTCACGGTGTTGGTGTGGAGCTGTTCCATCCACACGATGTCCTCCAAGCCCACGGCCTTCTTCAACCGCGCGCGGTTGGCGGCCACGGCGGCGGGGTCATCGCCCACGTGGTCGCCCAAGTTGAAAGAGTCATAAGGGGACGACGAAGCCCCGCCGGCACGGCTGGTGAAAACCATGCGGACGGGGCGGCGTCCTGTTTCCTCGTTTAGTGGCATGCACTCAAGCCTAGATGATGATCTAGTTCATGAACGCATCCCTTAGCGCATGAAGGAGGGAACGTCCAGATCATCGTCATCGTCGCCGTCATCGTAGCGGCGCGGCTCGGTGGAGCGGGACAGGCGGTAGTCATCGCGGTCCTCGCGTCGCTCCTCGCGGAAGCGATCCGAGGTGGTGAACAGGCCGCTGGAGGCCGGCTGCTCGCGCTCGTAGGAGTGGCGCGGGGTGTAAGGCTCACGCTCCTCCTGGCGCGGCTGGTAGACCTCGCGCTCCTCCGGACGCGGGGCGAAGCTCTCGCGCTCCTCGCGCGGCTCCACCTCACGGTTGTCAAAGAGGGAGCCCGGGCGGGAAGCCTGCTGCTGCTGAGCCGGTTGCGTCATGTTGGCCTGCGCGTCGAAGCCGGTGGCGATGATGGTGACGCGGACTTCATCACCCAGGTTGTCGTCGATGATGGTGCCGAAGATGATGTTGGCGTCCTCGTCGGCGCGCTCCTCCACCATGGAAGCCGCGGCATTGACCTCGTGCAGGCCAAGATCGGAGCCACCCGCGATGGAAAGCAGAACGCCCTTGGCGCCCTCCATGGTGGACTCCAGCAGCGGGGAGTTTATTGCCTGCTCGGCTGCCTGCAGCGCGCGGTTATCGCCGCGGGCGGAGCCGATACCCATGAGGGCGGAGCCGGCGTCAGCCATGACGGAGCGAACGTCGGCAAAGTCGACGTTGATCATGCCCGGGATGGTGATGAGGTTGGTAATGCCCTGAACACCGTTGTGCAGAACCTCATCGGCGGCGCGGAAGGCCTCGACGATGGACAGCTCCTCCCCGCCGAGCTGCATGAGGCGGTCATTTGGGATGACGATGAGGGTATCGCAGACCTCGCGCAGCTCCTCGATGCCGGCCATGGCTTGGCGGGTGCGGCGAGCGCCCTCGAACTTGAAGGGGCGGGTGACAACGCCGACGGTCAGCGCGCCCATCTTTTTAGCGATGGACGCCACGACCGGAGCCGCACCGGTGCCGGTGCCGCCGCCCTCGCCGGCGGTGACGAAGACCATGTCGGAGCCCTGCAGGGCGTCTTCGATTTCGGTCTTGTGATCCTCGGCGGAGGTCTTGCCCACCTCCGGGTTAGCGCCTGCGCCCAGGCCTCGGGTGGCTTCGCGTCCGATGTCGAGCTTGGTGTCTGCGTCGGAGAAGATCAGCGCCTGCGAGTCCGTGTTGATGGCGACGAACTGGACACCCTTGAGGCCTTCTTCAATCATGCGGTTAACCGCATTGACGCCGCCGCCGCCGACGCCGACGACCTTGATGTCCGCGAGGTTGTTGCTAGTAGAGATCATGTGAGGGTCTCTCACCTTTCGATTTAAGGTTTGTACTAAACGAGAAGGCGCCTCCGTGCGAGGCGGTTGCTTCCATCATTAACGACATTGCCGTGATTTCCGCGTTCATTTGCCCGCGTGTCGATACCCTCAACCACTGGTTTAGAGTTCCTGACATGCGGGTTTTCAAGTCACAGGCGCCCCATGCGCCGCAGTAGTCTACGCTGCTCTGGCTAGCGCGAGGTCACCAGCTCCGGGTTGGAAATGTTCCACTGCGAGCCCTCCAACTTGAGCACGTCCTCGAAGGCGATCGCCTTGTTGTGGTTGTCCTCGGAAGCGCCCCAGTACACGCGGCGATCGTCCTTGGTCACCAGCGTCATGGAGTAGCGCCCGTCGACCTCCAGGGTGCGCACCTGGGCGCGCAGCGGCTGCGGCAGCGCGGCGAGGATCTCCACGGCGGGCTGCAAGACCTCCGCGTCCTCGTCGATCTTTCCGCTAAGCTCCACGGCGTCCTCGGGCGGGGTGTCCATGGCGAACTTCTCACCGGTGTCGTCGACAAGCTGCGTGGCCTCGCCCTCCTTGATGAAGGCCACCGCGGTGTGCTCCGTGAGCTCCACGCGCACCGTGGAGGGGAAAGCGCGGGAGACCGTGGCTGACTCCACCCAGGGCAGGCTCACAATGTTGCTCGCGGCCTCGCGGGCATCCAGGCGCACCAGGTTGCTGCCCTGGGCCACGTGGGAGGCCTCCTCGATCTCCTGCGGTGTGCTGTGCTCGTTGCCGGTGATCTCGAAGGACTTCACGGTGAGCACCGGAAACACCCACACCGCCGCGCCCGCGAGGAGCACGAGTGCTAGAACGCCTCCGACGACGGCCGCTATCACCTTCTTCGACATTAAAGCGCCTTCAGGCCGTCGAGGATCTCAGCGGCAAGCATCGTCACCGAACCCGCACCGATGGTGAGGACGACATCGCCCGGCTGCACCAGGGAAATAACGTCCTGCGCACCCTCGGAGAAGTTCGGCTCGAAGATGACCTTCATGTCCTCGGGCATCTTGTCGGTGATGATGCGGGAGGTAATGCCTTCTACCGTCTTCTCGCGCGCGCCGTAGATGTCGAGGACCACGGCGGCGTCGGCAAGCGAAAGCGCCTCGGCGAATTCCTTGTCGAACTCCATGGTGCGCGAATACAGATGCGGCTGGAAGCAGGCGATCACGCGCGCTCCCTCGCCCTCGGCCTCCACCTTGCTGCGCGCGGCGTTAAGCACCGCGGTGACCTCGGTGGGATGGTGGGCGTAATCGTCAAAGACACGCACTGGGCGGGAATCCTCGCCGGCGATGCGCACGCTGCCGCGGTATTCGAAGCGGCGGCGCACTCCCCCGAAGTCCTGCAGGCCCTCGGCCAGCTCGCGGGGCTCGCCGCCTACCAGAGCGCCGGCCACCAGCGCGGCCACGGAATTGAGCACCATGTGGTGACCAGGAATCTGCAGCTCGTACCCGAGCTCCTGAGGCTCGGCGCCCGGCAGGGTGAGGCGCACGCGCACCTGGGTGCCGGCCACGGTGACGGACTCTGCAAGAATCTCGCCGGCCAGCGGGATGCCCGGGTGCTTCTGCGCCGCGGCGGCCGTGCCATAGCCCAGCACGGTGGTGCCGCGGGCCAGGGCGCGTTCGCCGGTCGCGGCGGCCTGCTCATCCTCCAGACAGACCACCAGGCAGCCGCCCTCGACGATGCGCTCGGCAAAGTCGTCGAAGACCTGGAAGTACTTCTCCGGGCTGCCGAAGTAATCCAGGTGGTCCGGCTCAATGTTGGTGATGACGGCAACCTCGGGGCTGTAGCGCAGTAGTGAGGCGTCGGACTCATCGGCCTCGGCCACGAAGGCATCGCCAGTGCCCGCGTGCGCGTTGGTGCCCGCGCGGTTGAGCTGGCCGCCGATGGCGAAGGAGGGATCCAGGCCTGCCTGCTGCAGGGCGCTGACCGTCATGGAAGTCGTCGAGGTCTTGCCGTGAGTGCCGGCCAGGAGCACCTGACGGTAGCCGCTCATCAGCTCAGCGAGGAGGTCCGAGCGGCGGATGACCGGAATGCCAGCCTCGCGGGCGGCGACCAGCTCGGGGTTGTCCTGCGGGATGGCCGCGAACGAGGTCACCACCACAGTGGGCTCCTGGCCTGCCAGGGTGAGGTTCTCCGCCTTGTGGCCGATGCTTACCTTGGCGCCCATCGTGCGCAGGACCTCCACCGGGGTGGAGTCCTTGACGTCGGAACCGGTGACAATGGCGCCGCGGTTGACCAGGATGCGGGCCAGCCCGGACATGCCGGAGCCGCCGATGCCCACCAGGTGGACGCGGGAGAGGTCATAAGTGTCAGTCATGGGTGAATAGTCCTTCGTCGGCCGTGATGTTTTCGCCGTGATGTCTTCTCAGGCGTGATAAATAGGTAGGAGTCTGATTATCCGGCTAGTGCTTGGCGCACGCAGCGGCGATGCGGTCCGCGAGCTTCTCGGCCACATCACCAGCGGGGCTGGCCTGGGCCGCGGCCTGCATGGCCCGCCAGGTATCGGGATGATCAAGAATAGCGCGCACCTCCTGGCTCAGGCGGGCGGGTGTAAGTTCGGCGTCGGGCACCTGGATGGCCGCCCCGGCGGCGACCTGCTCGCGGGAGTTGAGCGCCTGCTCGCCGTTGCCAATTGGCAGCGGGATGTAGATGGCCGGCAGGCCGGCGGCGGAGACCTCCGCCACCGTCATCGCGCCTGAGCGACACACCATAACATCGGCCACCGCGAGCGCCCCGGCCATGTCATCGATGTAGGGCAAGGCGGTGTAGTGCTCGTGGTGCTCGGGCGCAGCGTTCTTCTTGCCGTAGGCGTGCAGCACCTGGAAATCCTGGGTGAGATCCGCAATCGCACCGGCCACGGCGGTGTTGATGCTCACCGCGCCCTGGGAGCCGCCGGTGATGACCACCGTGGGGCGGGAATCATCCAGGCTCCAGCGCTGCCGTGCGGCCGCCGCGATGCTGCCATCGGGATCCTGGCCCAGGCCCGGACGTACCGGGATGCCCACGACCTCCCCCGGCATGCCGGAGTTGGCCTGCGCGTTGAGCCCCACGCCGCCCAGGCGCACGCCCAGCTTGTTGGCCATGCCCGCCAGGGCGTTGGTCTCCAGCACAAAGAAGGGCAGCCCCAGGGACTTCGCGGCCAGGTAGGCGGGCGCGGCCACGTAGCCGCCGGTGCCGAAGACGGCGTCGGCGCCGACGTCCTTGAGCACCTGACGGGTCTCGCGCACAGACTTGGCCACGGTGAAGGGAAGCTTAAACAGCGCCGCGTTGACCTTGCGCGGCACGGGCACCGGGGTGATCATCCGCAAGTCCACGCCGCGCGCCGGAATGATGTCTCGCTCCAAGCCCCGCTGGGTACCCAAGGCGGTAACCCGCGCCCCGTGGCGCTGGCGCAGTGCCTCCCCCACCGCAAGAGCTGGTTCGATGTGTCCGGCAGTGCCGCCACCTGCAATGACGACTGACAAAGGCGTGGAATTCATGCACTACAGGCTACCAGCGCGGGCCTGCATTCTCGGCGCTCGCCGCGCCTTAGGCGCTGGGCTATCGGCGCTCACCGCGCCCGCGGCGCCTGCCCTGCTGCTGGCCCCGGCCGTACTGCCCGGCCTGCCCGGCCCGGCGGCGCTGCCCCGGCTCGCGCGGCTCCTCCTGGCGCGGCGCACGGGTGGTTACCGCCTGACCAAAGCGGGCCTCGCGGCGGCTGCGACCTTCGCGCTCGCCGCGGGCGGAGCCCTGCACGCGGCGCTGGTGGCGGCCGCTGCGCCGCGTGCTCTTCTCACCCGGGGCCTGCGGCTCCGGGATGAAGAAGATGCGGTCAAAGACGGGGCGGCCGTAGCTCTGCATGGCGGAGATCTGCATTGGCTCGTGGCGTGCGACGTTGCACAACAGGCCCATCGAACCGATGGTGATGATCGCCGCCGTGCCGCCGGCGGAAATCATGGGCAACTGAATGCCGGTGACCGGCAGCACACCGATCACGTATCCGATATTGATGAAGGCCTGCACCACCACGCCCACGGTCAGCGTGGCCGCCATGAGGGACTGGTACTGGTTCTGCGCGCGCTTGGCCGTGCGCAGGCCCACGTAGCCCAGCACGGCGAACAGACCGATAACCAACGCGCCGCCCCACAGGCCGAGTTCCTCGCCAATGATGGCGAAGATAAAGTCGTTCTTGGCCTCCGGGAGGTAGAACCACTTGGCACGGGACTGGCCAAGCCCCACGCCCCAAAAGCCACCGTCAGCAAGCGAAAGAAAGCCCTGGTAGGCCTGGAAGCCGGTGTCCTGGGTATCGGTGATGTTTCCGCGCAGGGCGTCGAAGTAGGTGTGGAAGCGATCCGAGCGGAAGCCGCCGCCCAAAAAGACCGCGACCATGCCCACCGCACCTAGGCCCAGGATGACCGCTGGTACGCGCCAATCCACCCCGGCGAAGTAGAGGGTAAAGACCACCATGATGGCAAAGGAGGCGGCCATGCCGGCGTCGCCCTGCAGCACGATGAGCAGCAGCATGAAGCCCGCGATGAGCGAGTACATGATGAAGGGATCACTAATCGTGTTCTTCTTGTGGCTCTTATCCGCCAGCGCGGAGGCACCGTAGAGCCCCACCGCCACGCGGGCGATCTCCGAGGGCTGGAAGGAGAATCCACCCACGCTGATCCAGGACTGCGAGCCCACCTCCGCGCGGCCGGTGCCCACGCCGGGGATGAGTACGGCGATGAGCAAGAGTATGGACAACAGCAGGAACCACGGGATGAACTTGCGCAGCGTGGCGGGCGGAATGCGCAGGCCTAGCCAGAACACCACCAGGCCCAGCGCCACCAGGATGCACTGGCGGATGGCGGCGGACCACGGGTTTTGGCTCTCAGTGACGGAGGTGGCCATCGAGGAGGAAAAGGCCATGAGCACGCCGATGCCTACCAGGGAGAAGATCACAATGCGCAGCATCTGGTAATCAAAGCCCGGCTGGGAGCTGAACTGGGCGCGCAGGCCGCGCAGACCACGCCCGGTGCTCGGCGGGCGCTGCTGCGAGGAAGTGACTGTCACGGTGACTCCTAGGGTTGCGTGCGAGGGTTGCGTGCGGGATCTAGCGTGCAAGGCGGCGAACAGCCGCGGCGAAGAAGTCTCCACGCTGCCCCATGCCGGAATACATATCCAACGATGCCGCAGCCGGCGCCAAAAGTACGGTATCGCCGGCTTCGGCGTGTTGCACCGCGGCGGCCACCGCCTGCTCCATGGCCTCAGCGGGGTCCGTGGAGTCGATGACGCTGACCGGCACGGTGGGCGCGTACTTTGCCAGGGCGTCGACGAGCAGCTGCTTATCGACGCCCATCACCACCGCCGCCTTCATCTGCAGGCCGTGGGTGCGCAGCAGCTCGGTGACGTCCGCGCCCTTGAGCTGGCCGCCGGCCACCCACACCACGGAGTCCAGCCCGCGCAGGGCCGCGGCGGCGGCGTGGGGGTTGGTGGCCTTGGAGTTATCGATGTAGCTGACCCCGTCGGCGTTGTGCACCACCTCGCCGCGGTGCCCGGCCACGGTATAGGCGGCCAGCCCCGCACTGATGGACTCCGCCCCAGCACCGGCGGCAGCAGCGGCGGCGGCCGCTGCGCCCGCGTCAAGGATGCCCGCCAGGCCCGCCGGCTCGATGCGGGTGACGTCCTCGACCACGGTGGCCGTCATCCCGGCGACGTCGTTGATGAGCAGCGCTCCTGCGCGCACGCCCACCTCGCCGGGCGCGGGCTCGCCGGCGCTAAAGGCGTAGGCCGGCTCCATCTCGGGGCCGCGGAAGCGAGCGGCGTAGTCGCGCACGTGGGCGTCGTCGCGGCCAATCACGGCGCGCTCGCCGCGCAGGATCTTGGCTTTGTCGCTGGCGTAGTTCTCAAAGGAGCCGTGCCAGTCCAGGTGATCGTCGGCCAGGTTGAGCAGCACCCCGACCTCCGGGCGCAGCTGGGAGGACCAGTGCAGCTGGAAGGAGGAGAGCTCCGCCACCAGCACGTCGATGCGCGGGGTGGCCGCCAAGGCGTCGAAGGCGGAGACCCCGATGTTGCCCACGGCCTGGGCCCGGCGCCCGCTGCGGGTGGCATCGGCCTCCATGATTGCGGCCAGCATGCCAGTGGTGGTGGTCTTGCCGTTGGTGCCGGTCACCGCCAGCCACTGGCGCGGGGCGCCGAAGACCTCGGCGCGGTCGAGGCGGTAGGCCAGTTCGACGTCGCCCAGCACCTCCAGGCCCACCTCGTGGGCCGCGCACAGCAGCGGGGAGCTCGGTGCCCAGCCCGGAGAGGTGACCACGCGGGAGAACTCGGAGAGCTCGGCCAACCCCAGTGCGGCCGGATCCACGGTGTCCACCTCCAGCTGGGCGCTGAGCGCCTGGCGGGTCGCGGAGTTGGAGTCGGCCACGGTGACGTCAGCGCCCAGCTGGCGCAGGACCGCCGCGCAGCCCCGGCCGGAGACTCCCCCGCCGGCCACCAGGATGGGCCCGCGGAGAAACTCCGGCAGTGTGGATTCAGCACGAGTGGTTGGTGTAGATGGCATGATGCGCGCTTTCCAAAATTCTTTCTGAGGGAACAAAGGCCCGCGCGCAGGCGGGCCAGGAAGTAGTTGTGTTAAGCGCCGAGTCCGATCCCGGCGGCGGTGAGCCAGTCACCGTAGAAGATGGCAGCACCCGCCATCGCGGCCATGGCCGCCAAGAGCCAGAAGCGGATCACCACCGCGGTCTCAGCCCAGCCACCGTTCTCAAAGTGGTGGTGAATCGGGGCCATGCGGAAGAAGCGCTTGCCGGAGGTACGGAAGACCACGATCTGGATGACCACGGAAACCGTCTCGATGACAAAGAGCGCGCCGATGATGATCATGAGCAGCTCGGTGCGGCTGGTCACCGAGAGGCCGGCAACCAAACCGCCGAGTGCCAGCGAGCCGGTATCGCCCATGAAGATCTTGGCCGGGGCGGCGTTCCACCACAGGAAGCCCAGGCAGCCACCCAGGCCGGCGGCGGCCAGCACGGCCAGATCCAGCGGGTCGCGCACCTGGTAGCAACCGGCGCTGAAGTCCACCGCGCAAGCGTTGCGGAACTGCCAGAAGGTCATCATGGAGTACGCGCCCATGACAATAGCGGTCACGCCGGCGGCGAGGCCGTCAAGGCCATCGGTGAGGTTGACCGCGTTGGACCACGCAGCGATGAGGATGTACATGAACACCAGGAAGATGATGGTGCCCACAATCGGCCCGCCCACCGCGATGTCGAAGGTCTTGATGTCGCGGATGAAGGAGAGGTTGGTCGAGCCCGGGGTCAGCCCGTTCTCATCCGGGAACTGCAGCACCAGGAAGCCGAACGCCAGAGCGACGACCAACTGGCCCACCAGCTTGGCGGTCTTGTTCAGGCCCAGGTTGCGGGCTTTGAAGAGCTTGATGAAGTCATCGGCAAAGCCCAGCGCGCCCAGGCCCAGGGTCAGCCCGAGCACGAGCAGGCCGGAGGCGGTAAAACCGCCGTTTCCGGTGACCTGACCGTAGATTCCCACCACCAGGTAGGCCACGAGAATGCCAGCGAGGATGGCGAGTCCACCCATCGTCGGGGTACCGCGCTTGCGCAGGTGGGACTTGGGCCCGTCTTCGCGGATTTCCTGTCCCTTGCCCGCGTTGGAGAAGTAGCGGATCAGCACCGGGGTAGTAAAGATTGCCACGAGGAAGCTGACCATGCCCGAGATGATGATCTGAGTCACGTGCTTGTAGTCCTTTCTAGCGGTCAGCTGCGGTTCAGCTGTTCCGCGACGAGCCAGAGTCGTTGGGCGTTGGAAGCCTTGACCAAGACCACGTCCTTGGCCTGCCGGCTCGACCAGTGTTCGACCCCAGCCGGGGCCACGCGCACGATGGCATCGACTGCCGAGGCAGCCGCGGCGGCATCCGCGCACATCTTAGTATTTATACCCCGTGCGGCGGCCGCCTCCGCCATCGCCCGAGCGTTCTCGCTCTCACCCACGGCGACGAGGTAGTCCACGTGGTACTTCGCCAGCTCCTCACCGAGCTTGCGGTGAGCCTCCAGGGCGTCCTCGCCCAGCTCGCCCATCTCACCGAGCACGGCAATAGAGCGCGCGTCCGGGCGGGCGGCCGCGGTATAAGCCAGTGCGGCAATCGCCGCGCGCATGGAGTCGGGGTTGGCGTTGTAGGAGTCATCGATGAGCGTGACCCCGTCCGGGCGGGTGCGCACGTCCATGCGGTGTTCCGAGGCGATTCGGTGACCGGACAGGGCGTTGGCCACCAGCTGCGGGCTCAGGCCCAGCTCGATGGCCGCGGCTGCGGCGGCCAACGCGTTAGAGACCTGGTGTGCGCCGAAGACCTGAAGCTTGACCGGCAGCGGCGCCGAGCCCGGGGTGTGCAGGGTGAAGGAGGCCCGGGCGACGTCGTCCAGCTCCACGTCCGTGGCAAAGTACTGGGCGTCCGGTCCCCCGCCGCGCTTGCCGACGGCCGAGTAGTACACCACCTTCGCATCCGTGCGCGGCGCCATGGCCGCGACGAAGGGATCGTCGGCGTTGAGCACGGCCACACCGCCGGCCGCCGCGCCCGGCAGAGCCTCGACGAGCTCGCCCTTGGCCTTGGCGATGTTCTCGCGGGAGCCGAACTCCCCCAGGTGGGCGCTGCCCACGTTGAGCACCACGCCGATGCGCGGGGCGGTAATCCCGGTGAGGTGGCGAATGTGGCCGATGCCGCGGGCGGACATCTCCGCCACCAGGTACTCGGTGTGCTCGTCGCAGCGCAGCGCGGTGTAGGGCAGGCCGATTTCGTTGTTGAAGGAACCGGGCGGCGCCACGGTCTCGCCGGCGGCGCGGAAGATGGTGGCGATGAGGTCCTTGGTGGAGGTCTTGCCCGCCGAGCCCGTCACGCCGACGATGTTGAGGCCGTGCTCTGCGCTCAGCCGCTGGGTGACGGCCCGCGCCAGGGCGGACAGCGCGGCCACCACGGCGGCGGCGGAGCCGTCCTCGTCGTGGGCGTAGATGTCGGCGTTGGCGCCGTCGCCCTCGACGCGGCCCTGCGGGGTGACTACAACGCTGGGCACGCCTACCGGGCGCGCGGCGAGCACCGCGGCCGCGCCCTTCTCGATGGCGGTGACGGCGAAGTCGTGGCCGTCCACCCGGGCCCCGGGCAGGGCCACGAAGAGTCCGCCTGGGGTGACCTTGCGCGAATCGAATTCAACGAAGCCGGTGATCTGCGCGGAGGGATCGTCCACGCAATCTAGGTACCCACCGGTAATCTCAGCGATCTCGCTGAGGCTTAAGGCAATCATCATTACTCCTGGGTCAGGTCGTGGGAAGGCGTGTCGTGGAATGAGTTGCGGCTGTTGTCACCGTACCCCGAGTGGGGGCGCATGGCCTCCAGAGCGCGGGCGAGCTCCTCACGGTCATCGAAGTGGTGGACCTCATCGCCGATGATCTGGCCCACCTCGTGGCCCTTGCCCACCACAATGACGGCGTCACCCGGGCGGGCCCAGGCCACGGCCTCATCGATGGCGGCGGCGCGGGAGCCAACCTCGCGGATGTCTGCATCCGGGCGGGCCTGGCGCGCGCCGGCGAGGACGGCGGCGCGGATGGCCGCAGGGTCCTCGGTGCGGGGGTTATCGTCGGTGACCACGGTGAGGTCGGCACGCTCGGCGGCCGCCGCCCCCATAAGCGGGCGCTTGGTAGCGTCGCGGTCACCGCCAGCGCCCACCACCACCGCGATGCGCCCGTCGGTGCCGGCCAGCTGGCCACGCAGAGTGTCGAGCACCGCGGCCACGGCGGCGGGCTTGTGGGCGTAGTCCACCACGGCCACGAAGTCCTGGCCGCGGTCGATGCGCTCCATCCTTCCGGGCACGGCCACCGCCTCGATGCCGGCGATGAACTTGTCCATGTCCACGCCCACCGCCGCGGCCATGCCGGTGGCCAGCGCGGCGTTGGCGATGTTGAACTCGCCCGGCATGGGCAGGTGGAAGCTGCGCTCGAAGCCCTCTCCCTGCGCGGGGCGGAAGCTCAGGCTCACGCTCTGCGCGCCCGTGGGCTCGGTGGCGATCTGGCGGGCACTGATGATGCTGGCCCCGGCCTGCAACTGCTGTGGGGTGGCCTGCAGGGACTCCTCGCGGGTGCTCACCAGGGTCAGCGGCAGGGCCGCTGCACGCTCGGCCATGCGCCTGCCCCACTCGTCGTCCACGCAGATGACCGCCCGCTCGGCGGCCTGGGGGCCGTCGAAAAGCGCGGCCTTGGCCTCGAAGTACTCCGCCATGGTGTGGTGGAAGTCCAAGTGATCCTGGCTGAGGTTGCTAAACCCGCCCACCGCGAACTGGGTGCCGCGCACGCGCCCCAGGTCCAGCGCGTGGGAGGACACCTCCATGACCACGTGTGTCACCCCCTCGGCCACCATGCGGGCGAAGAGCTCCTGCAGGGTCGTGGCCTCCGGGGTAGTCAGCTTGGTGGGCACCGGCTGGCGGTTGATCCTGGTCCCAGTGGTGCCAATGAGCCCCACGGAGTGCCCCGCGTTGAGCAGACCGGCCTCCAGGAGGTAGCTGGTGGTCGTCTTGCCGGAGGTGCCCGTCACCCCCAGCATGGTGAGCTGGCGGGCGGGGTGGCCGTAGATCTCCGCGGCCACTAAGCCCAGCACGGCGCGGATGTCCTCCACCACGATGATGGGGCGGGTCTCACCTGCGGCCTGCAGGATCTCGAGCCCGGCGGCGTCGGACAGCACGGCCGCGGCCTTAGTTTGTGCGGCGAACTGCGCGCCGTGGGCGCGGGTGCCGGGTAGCGCCGCGAAGAGGCCTCCGTCCGGCAAGGTGGTGGAATCAAGCCCGCAGGCGGAGACCTCCACGGTGGGGTCCCCGATGACGCGGCCACCGGCGATCTCGGCCAGCGTCTGCAAATCTACTTTCTTCACGTGTCTTCCCTTTCTCAGGCTTTCTGTGCTGTGGGCCGTGGGCTGTGGGCTGTGAGCTGCAGCGGTTATCGAGTCCACGGGCAGGCTTGTTTTCTTATTCTCTTATTCGCTTATTCGGCGCGCAGCGTCAGCCGCGGCGCGGGTTCGGAGGTGGGAATGTTGTCGCGGTTGAGCAACCACGAGGCAACATCGGTGAAAATCGGGGCGGCGGACTGCCCACCGGAGCCGTCGTCGTTGACGCCGGACTGCGGCTCGTCGAGCATGATGGCCATGACAAAGCGGGGGTTATCGGCGGGTGCGATGCCGGCGAAGGTGATCCAATACTTGGAGTTGGAGTACGCGCCGGTCTCCTCGTCCACCTTCTGGGCGGTGCCGGTCTTGCCGGAGAGCTGGTAGCCCTCCACCTTGGTGTTGCCGGCGGTGCCGTTTTGCACGCCAGCGGGATCGTTCTGGAACACTGCGCGGAACATGTCCACCACAGTCTTCGCGGTCTCGGCGCTGACCACGCGGGTGCTCTCCGGCTTCTCCAGCTCCTCGGTGGAGCCGTCCGGGTTGGTCACCTTGGAGATGATGCGCGGCTCGATACGCTCACCGCCGTTAGCGATGGCCTGGTAGACCGAGGCCATCTGCAGCGCCGTCCAGGACTGGCCCTGACCGATGGGCAGGTTGGCAAACGTGCCGCCCGACCACTGGGACTCCGCGGGCACGAGGCCGGCGGACTCGTTGGGCAGCTCGATGCCCGTGGTGGAGCCCAGGCCGAACTTCTTCAGATAGTCCGCGTAGGTCTCCTGCCCCAGGCGCTGGGCCAGCATCAAGGTGCCAACATTGGAGGACTTACCAAACACGCCCGTCGTGGTGTACGGCTCCACGCCGTGCTGCCAGGCATCGTTGACGGTCACACCAGCCATGTCGATGGAGCCGGGCACGTCGAGGACCTCGTCCGGGGTGGTCTTGCCCTCCTCCAGTGCCGCGGCGGCGGTGATGATCTTGGCCACCGAGCCCGGCTCGAAGGGGTGGGACACGCTGCGGTTATCGAAGGACTTCTCCTCCTTGAGCTGCTTTTCGATGTCCTTATTGGGATCAATGGTGCCGGTATTGGCCATGGCGAGCACCTCACCGGTGGCCACATCGAGCACCACCGCCTGGGCGTTCTTGGCCTTCGAGTTGGCCTTGGCCTTCTCCAGTTTCTGCTGGACGTAGGTCTGCAGATCCAGATCGAGGGTCAAGGTGACGGACTTGCCGTCGGTGGCGGGCACCTCGTCGCGCAGCGTGCCTGGGATGGGCTGGCCATCGCGGGAGACGTCCTCCGTGGAGCTGCCGTTGATGCCCGTGAGGGTGGTATCACCGGAGGCCTCGAAGCCGAACTGGCCCTGGCCATCCATGGAGACCTTGCCCAGCACGTTTTCCGCAATCGCCCCGTTGGGGTAATGGCGGATGTGTTGCTCGTCGGCGGCCAGCCCGTGGTACTTCTGGGAAATCTCCACCGCCACGTCCGGGTCCACGTTGCGCACCAGCACCTCGTACTGAGTATCAGCCAGCAGCTTGTCCATGATCTGGGCGGAGTCAACGTCCTTGGTGTCCAGGCCCGCCTCCTTGAAGGCGGCCGGGATGCCCTGGGCCATGTCCTGCAGGCGCTCCTGGACCTTCTTATCCAGGTACTCCTTCTTGCCCTCCTTATCCGCGGCCAGGTAGGAGGTCTCGCTCTTGGCGTCCGTCTCCTCCTGCTCGCGCAACTCCTCGCGCAAACGCGTGGGTGACACCGTCAGCGAGCGGGCGCGCATGGTGTAGGCCAGCTGCTTGCCGTCGCGGTCCAGGATGTCACCGCGGCGCGCGGTGTCCACGTACACGCGGGAGCGCTGGGCGATAGCCTTCTCCGCCAGCTCCGGGCCCCACACAATCTGCACCCAGGCCAAGCGCCCCATGAGCACCACCATGGTGACCATGAAAAACGCCACCACGTGCTTGACGCGCCTGCGCATCAGGCCCTGCTGGGCCACGCCCTTCTTGCCGGTGCGCGGGTCGACGTCCCGCGTGGCCGGAACGACGCGCTCCGTACGGCGCCGCGCGGTGGCCTGCCCCGCTGCGCGTGGCATCGCCGAGCCAGTGCGGACGCGGCGCTGATCATGGCGTCCGTGCTCCCCGCGCGAGCCGCGTCCGCGGCCACCAGATTGTGGTGGAGTCACAAGTCACCTTTCTTCGTACAGCAAGTTCGATGTGCAGAGAGATCTACTTAGGAATTGTGCCCTATCAAACACGAATGCCCGCGCAGGCACACGCGGGCAGGTATCGGCATTTATCGCAGCCTGGTCATGATCTAGCCGCGGGCCTCATAGGGCGCCGAGGCCGGAATGTTGGGAAGCTCCACGGACTCCTGCGCGGGCTGCGGGGCCTGGTGCTGGTTCCCACGCTCATCCTCGTGCTCGGTACGGGAGTCCGCGCCGGAGTCCGGACGGGTCTCCGCGTCAGTGCGCTGGGTGCTGCCCGGGCGGGCGTTGAGGTTGCCGGAGACATCCTGGGTGGCGCGCGGGTCGCTGGAGACCTGGCCCGGGCGGACCGGATCGCCGTTGACGTCGATAACGGATTCCTTCTCCGGCGTGGCCTCCCGCAGGTGCTTGACCTCGCCGTCGCCGGCGACGTCCACGATGCCCGGCTGCACCGGAATGCCCATGTTGGCCTCGTGAGCGCGGCGGGCCACATCAGCCGCCGAGCGCACGTTTTCCAGGTCACGATTGAGCGTTTCCAGCTGGTTATCCAGCTGGGCGTCGCGCGCGGTCAGCTCCTGGACCTTAAAGGTCTGCGCGGTGGAGACGCCAGAAAGCCACATAGACATCACCACACCCGCAATGAGCAAGCACAGCGCGATAACGGACATCCTGACAAAGAGCGAGTTCTTCTTCGGCGTCGGGTGCAGCTGACGCCCGCGGATGCTGACCACCTGCTGCGAGCCCAGGCGGTTGCCACGGAAGGCCTCGCTAGTGCGGCGCTTCGGCACGGTGCCGCGGTGCGGCGTGCGGCTAGGCAGCGGCGTGGTGCGGCGGGCGCGCTCGAGTAGCGCCGTGGCCTGGCCGGTCTCGGGCCCAGTGGTGAAGTCGCGGCTAGCGCCCATGGTGCGCGCCCCTTTCCTCTCGCGGGTGCGGGTGGTTGTCTGATCAGCAAAAAGATTGGTCATGGTGTGCCTCCCGGTGGCAGGAAGGTGAAGTCCCCTTCCACCCTCTCGATGGCGCGCACGCGGACGGAGGCCGCGCGGGAGTTTTCTGCAATCTCCTCCTCGCTAGCCTTTTCCGCTCCCCGCGTGACCACACGGAAGTGCGCCTGGGTGCCGGGCAGGTCCATGGGCAGACCGGCGGGAGTGGTCGAGGTGCTCAGCTCCTTGAACGCGTGCTTGACGATGCGATCTTCCAAGGACTGGTAGCTCATAAACACCGCGCGCCCACCGACGGCGAGAGCCTGGGTGATCACAGGCAGCACCTGCTCGATGGCCTCCAGCTCGCGGTTGACCTCCACGCGCAGCGCCTGGAAGGTGCGCTTGGCGGGGTGGCCACCGGTGCGGCGGGTCGCAGCCGGGATGGTGGCGTACAGTAGCTCCACCAGCCGCCCGGAGGTAAGGAATGGCTCCTTCTCGCGCTCTTTGAGCACCGCGGAGGCAATCTTGCCGGCGAAGCGCTCGTCCCCGTAGGTCTTGAGGATGCGCGCCAGGTCACCGTGGCTATAGGTGTTAAGGATGTCCGCCGCAGTCACGCCCTGGCTGGGGTCCATGCGCATATCCAGCGGGGCATCTGTCTTGTAAGCAAAGCCGCGTTCCACCTGATCCAGCTGCATCGAGGAGACGCCCAAGTCAAAGAGAGCCCCAGCGACGCCGTACTCGCGGGCGAGGGCGAAAACCTGGCCCTCCCCCTCCGCGATGGCGGAGCCGACCTCATCGAAGCGCGCGTTCACGCCCACAAACCGCTCCCCGAAAGGGGCAAGGCGCTCAGTAGCCGCGGCAAGCGAGGCACCATCGCGGTCCACACCAATGACGCGGGCCTGGGGGAAGTTCTGCAGGAAGTACTCGGTGTGCCCTCCTGCGCCCAGGGTGCCGTCAACGATCACCGCGCGGGAACCAGCGGCCTCCACCCCCGGGGCCAGCAACTGCGCCATGCGGGCGCGCATCACTGGGACGTGGCCGTGGTTTTCGGCAACGTCGTAGCTCACGCCAGCGCCCTCACCGGCGCTCACGCCACCCGTATTGTTGTGCTCAGTGAACTGCCCCATGGCCATCCCCCTCTCCCAGCTTGTTGACCTCGATACCCAGTCGGTCGATACCCCAGCCTGTCGTTAAAAAGTGAGTACGTATAGAGCCCTGTCCGAGGCAGGTTTCTGATGTCGGGGAAGTACACCAGAGCATCCGCCTCGGGCAGAGTCCTTACACGCACTCATGCACGCGAGCCTTAGAGCAGGCCCGCCAGTACGTCGTCGGCGTCTGCCGCCGAGTAAGCATCTTCAGTTTGTGCCTGGTACTCAGCCCACGCGGCTGCGTCCCAGATTTCGAGAAAGTCCACTGAACCCACCACTACGCATTCCTTGGTGAGGTTTGCGTACTCGCGGTGCCCAGCCGATAGCGTGATTCGGCCGTGCCCGTCCGGACGCTGCTCGTCCGCACTTGCTGCCAAGTTGCGGATGAACGCACGCGCGTTGGGGTTCGTACGTGAGACTGCGGCTGCCTTCCTGGCTCGTGCGGCAAACTCCTCCCGCGGATACACCGCGAGCGAGTGGTCCTGGCCTTTGGTGACCATGAGGCCATCAGCCAGTTCCTCACGAAACTTCGCTGGAAGCGTTAGACGCCCTTTGTCATCGAGCTTCGGAGTATAGGTACCGAGAAACATCCCGGGTCCACCTTCCTGCACTCGATAACTCCGGTTTCCTCACACGGACAAGACCAAGCGATAGCCTTCCCCGCTGCGCCCCACTCTACCCCACTTTCCCCCACTCGCCCCACCTTTACCCACGTGTCAAGAAGATCGACCCAACATACCGCCAGCTCAACGCATGTTTTCCTAGTGGGAAGTTTTTCCCAACCCACCCTTGACAACCCCTCTCACACGCCACCTTCCCCACTTCTTACACACCCATGACTTAGCCCCCTCAGACACCTCTATCCCCACCCAACACAGCTGTACTGGCGCTATAGCAGCCTGCCGACGCCACCCTCCCCCACCATCCCCACCACACACCACCGAAACCGCCCATCCCCGGCACACGGTGGGGCAAAGTGGGGAAGTGAGGCGAAGCGGAGCCCACAGGGCCAGCACCGTGTACCCAACCCCCGGCACCACACCGCTATCCCCGCCACGACCCCGCCACAACTCCGTCGCCGCGGTACGTTTTGACGGGAAGTGAAAATTGCAAACGTTTCCGCAACCCGATAGCCGCAAAAACGTACCGCGGCGCCTGAAGAAAACACCCTCCACACCCAGCGCGAGACTCGCCGGCCC
The DNA here is from genome assembly GCF_030532325.1 of Corynebacterium sp. Classification (GTDB taxonomy): domain Bacteria; phylum Actinomycetota; class Actinomycetes; order Mycobacteriales; family Mycobacteriaceae; genus Corynebacterium. The sequence continues at coordinate 114,603 of NZ_JAUNLS010000002.1, read as the reverse complement.
GGTGCGAGCAATAAAAAAATACCCACACCCTCCATTCAGAAGGTGTGGGCATCTCAGTCCACAGTGCGCAGGTAACTCCGCAGCGCACAAAAAGCGAGTGCGCTAGCGCTCCTCAAAGCGGCGGCGGAAGTTCTCCTCCAGACGATTGCCCATGCCGCCAGACTTGGCGTCATGCCGGCGCCCACCCCGCGTGCCCGCGCCCACCTTGACGGCTTCCTTATCGGAGTGGCCACGCAGCATCCACACACCGGCGGCAAACATCACCAAGAAGCCAAGAACAGACAGTGCAGCGAACCACAGGGACTGCTGGGACAGGGCCACGCCGCCGATCAGCATGCACAGGCCGACGACAACGAGTGCAACTCCACGGAGAGTGAAGGCACCACCGCCGCCCAGCGGTGATTCTTCAGAAACATTGGAGCCAAACTTAGGATCATCGGCAAGCAGGGACTGCTCAATTTCGCGCAGCATTTGCTTTTCGTGTTCAGATAGGGACACTGTGTCCTCCATTGGGATCAGGGGCCGATTGCTTATCTATTTAGTCCAACGTCCAGATTAACCAGTTAGTTCCCGCACATACTACACAGGGGCCACACATGCCGTGTTGCCGCGCCGAAAAATGCAGAGATAACAGCGTGAGCAGGCCCTAAGCAGCCAGGGCGCCGTAAGTGACCTCCGCCTCAAGCAGGTCAATGAACTCCGCGGTCAGCCCCATAAGGGAGTACACCACCTCCGGATCAACCGAAGCATCCAAGCCGTTGCCCACACGGGAACGCACGCGAGAGTACTTCTCAAACTTCTCCGCCCACCGCTTTTCCTCGGCGCCAACCAGGGCCAGCTGATCCCAAGCACTGGTGGGCAAGCGGCGACGGCCCGCCACCGCCGAGCCAGCCACGCACGCCCCCGCAGCACGCAAGGCCGCACGATAGGCCATCTCCAGCGCCTGCTCGAGGCGACCACTAGCCGCCTCCTGACGTGCGCTTTCCAGAAGTTCCCGAGCCTGAACCAAGAAGCGGTCACGGCGCGCCCAGCGCGCCCCTCCTTGCGAGCGAGCTCGGGTTCCACGCGCAGTCGCAGAAATAACGTGTGCCATGACTTCTCCTCCTTTTCTTTCTCATCAGGCTCCGTACGGAACGCGGTGTTCACGGTCGCAGTCTTGACAACCATCACTGATGGTCAATGTTGAAATATTCGCTGTGTTCTTTACGCCAGAGACTCTAAGTAGCCATCCGGACATCCACCTTTCATGTTAGTTCATGTGTTCGAACCTGGCAATAGTCCTAGCTCAGAAAAACTCTAGAATTCGAACACGCGAGCCTGCTGGCGACGCTCGCCAGATCGCTCCCCGCCCGGCACGCCCTTTCCTGCACGCTGCCGCCCGGCCGCTTCTGCTTTCGCTGGACCGAAAAATCTGCTGAGATAGAGGCCGTGACCTACTCAATTCGCCGGCTCAGTCCCCAGGAGTTCGCCATCGCGGCGCCTGCCCTGGTTGATATCTACATCGCCGCGATGAGTTACTCCCCCTCCATCCGCGCCACCACCATCTCCCGGTGGAAGGAGGACATCATGCGCCCCGGCTTCGCGGCCGTCGCCGCGGTGGACGAGTATGGCGTCGCCGGCTTCGCCTACGGCTTCCTGGGGTCCCCGGATACGTGGTGGGACAGGCAACTGCGCCGCGGCCTAGCCGAGCGCGGCGGTGCTAACCCCGCCCAAGAAGAGATGCTGCGCAGCTACTTCGAGCTCGCAGAAATCCACGTCATTCCGCATGCCCAGGGCCACGGACTCGGCACTGCGCTGCTCACCCAGCTGGCGTGGAACCTGCCCGCTCAGCACATGTTGCTCTCCACGCCGGAAGTGCCCCGCGAGGCCAACGCCGCTTTTAGCCTCTACCGCCGCATGGGCTTTGAGGACTTCCTGCGCCACCTCATGTATCCAGCAGACTCCCGCGCCTTTGCCATCTTGAGTGCCACGCTCCCCCTCAACACACACCCCGAGCCCCTTTCCTAGCTCAGCACACAAGCCTCGCCGCCCGCCGACGGGTGTGCGGGGATTCACCGGCTACCCGGTATCGTGTCATGTGTGAGTGAGTCAAAGAATCCCAGCGTCGATGTTCCCAGCCTCGATACCATTCCCGAGGCCGTGCACAGGGAGCTTCGCCACTTCCTCGATGCGCGCCGCGCGGAGATCACCGAGATCGGCCAGCCCGTCACCACCTCCATTGAGTTCTTGGAGTCCTTTGTCCTGGGCGGCGGCAAACGCATCCGCCCGCTCTACGCCTGGGCGGGTTTTGTGGGCGCGGGTGGCCTGAAGGGGGCGGAGTCGCCTGAGGCCATGCTGCGCGCAGCCTCCTCCCTGGAGTTCATCCAGGCCTGCGCGCTGATTCACGATGACATCGTCGATGACTCCGATACCCGGCGCGGCAATCCCACCGTCCACCGCGGTGTGGCCGCCCGCCACCGGGACCTGGGGCACCTGGGCAACTCCGAGTTCTTCGGCCAGTCCATCGCCATCCTGGTGGGCGACATGGCGCTGGTGTGGGCCGAGGATATGCTGCAAGATTCCGGCCTAAGCGCCGCGGCCCTGTCCCGCGCCCGCGCGCCGTGGCGTGGCATGCGCCAGGAGGTCATCGGCGGCCAGATCCTCGACATCGCCCTCGAGGCCACCGGCTCCGAGGACCCAGCGCTGTCTGACTCCGTCAACCGCTTTAAGACCGCCGCCTACACCATCGAGCGCCCGCTGCACCTGGGCGCTGCCATCGCGGGCGCTGATGCTTCGCTTATCGACGCCTTCCGTGGCTACGGTCGCGACATCGGCATCGCGTTCCAGCTGCGCGATGACCAGCTGGGGGTCTTCGGCGATCCCGCCATCACCGGCAAGCCCGCCGGCGACGATCTGCGCGAGGGCAAGCGCACCGTCCTTCTCTCCTTAGCGCTCCAGCGCGCCGACGAACAGGACCCGGCGGCCGCCGCAACGCTGCGCAGGCTCATCGGCAACACCGAGGATCCGGCAGAGATCGCCCAGATGGCCCAGATCATCGCCGACTCCGGCGCACCCGAGCTGCTGGAGCAGCGCATCGACGCGCTCACCCAGTCCGGTCTGTCCCACTTGCACGCGGCCCAGGTGGATCCCGAGGTCACCGCCACCCTGGAGGCACTGGCCATCAAGTCCACTGCCCGCCGGATGTAGGAAGGCCCGTGCCCATGACCACGACGAGCACTCACGATCCCGGTCCGCAGGCCACGGATCCCGCCGCCCCACAAAAAGAACGGAAAGAACAGAAGCGGAAGAAGTACTACACGCTGCGCGTGCCCAACGCGCTCATCGTCGGCCTGGTGTCCTCGATCATCCTCATGCTCGCGTCCTTCTCCGGGGGCGCTACCCGCAACCGCGGCGGGGTGCTCGAGGCCTTAAACATCAGCTTCTTTGCCTACGGCCACGGCCGCAACGTCGGCATGGTCCTCTACTGGATAGGGCTTTTCGGCCTAGTGGCCGCGTGGGTGTTGGCCGGGCGCCAAGTCATCGCCCCGCAGATGAAAGCGCCGAGTGTAAACGGCGGCGTGCGCCGCCTCCGCACCATGCTGGTGGCCTGGGTGGCGCCGCTGGCGCTAGCCGGGCCGCTGGCCTCCCGAGACGTCTACTCCTACCTCATGCAGGGCTCCATGGTGCGCGACGGCTTCGACCCTTACATCGAGGGCGCCGCGGTCAACCCCGGGCCCTTCCTGCTGGAGGTCTCCCACGACTGGCGCAACACCACCACTCCTTACGGCCCGCTGCACCTGTGGATGGGCGAGGGAGTCACCCGCCTCGTGGGTGAGAACGTGGGCTGGGGCATCATCGTCTACAAGATCATCTCCCTGCTGGGCTTTGCGGCGATTGCCTGGTCCGTGCCGCGCATCGCCCGCGCGCTGGGCTCCGATCCGGCGCTGGCCCTGTGGCTGGGCGTGGCCAACCCGGTCATGCTGCTGCACCTCATCGGTGGCATGCACAACGAATCCGTCATGGTGGGTCTGGTCTCCCTGGCCATCCTGGCCGCCGTGCACCAACGCTTCCTTCCCAGCATCCTGCTCATCGGCGTGGCTGTGGCCATGAAGGCCACCGCTTTGATCTTCGCGCCCTTCTTGGTGTGGCTCATCCTGCTGCACTACTGCCCGCAGGGCACCTCGTGGGTGCGCTGGGCACTGGTCTTCGTGCTCAGCGGCGTGCTCACCTTAGCTGGCGTTGGGCTGACGGTGGCGGTGATCACGTGGGCGTCGGGAAGCTCGTGGGGATGGCTCTCACAGATTTCCGGTAACTCCAAGGTGGTCAACCCCCTGGCAGGGCCCACGCTGGCCGCCGACGTCCTTGTCCCCCTCTTCCAAATCTTTAACCCCGAGATCACCTACAACGGCGTACTCGGCGTGCTGCGTTCCGCGGCCGCGCTGCTCATGCTGGCCGGGCTCGTGGTGGTGTGGTGGCTGGGCCGTGGCTCGAAGCGCCGAGCCATCGCCGCGACGGCCGGCGCCTACCAGGTGGCGTTCATCTTCAACTCGGTCACGCTGCCCTGGTACTACGCCTCCATCTTCTCCCTGATGGGCACCTTCCGTCCCTCCCTCAAGCTGGTGAAGCTCACCACGGGCGTGGCCATCTTCATGGGCGCGGCCTTTGCAGGCGACGGCAACCACCAGCTCTACAACTGGTGGTGGGACATCGGCATGGTGGTCATTGCCTGGTTGGCCTGCCAGTGGATCTTCGACGGCGTGCCGGAAAACGGCGCGGCGAACGCGAGCTAGAACGCCAAGGCCTGCGCGCGGCGGATCACCTCGCGCGCCAGGTGGCCGTGCAAGGCGTCGATAGGCCGGCCCGGCAGGGAATCATCCTCAGTGAACAGGTGGGCCAGGATTTCCGGGTCGCTAAAGCCGCCGTCGGAAAGCACGGTGATGGCGCCGGAGACGTACTTGGAAATCGCGCCCTTCTCGTTGAAGAAGGCCTCGGGCACAAAACGGTGGCCCTTCTCGTTGCGCCACGCGATGAACTTGCGGGCGTTGAGCAGATCGAAGACGCGGGTCACCGGGAGGTTGAGGCGCTCGGCCATCTCCTCCATGCTCAGGAGCTTTTCATCGGCCAGGAGCCCCGCGACATCGGCAAAGTCTAGTGCGCTGGAATTATCTGGATTAGTCACAGACACCACCTTAGCGGGCTCACACTTTGTCGCCGCCATCAGCCATACTGGTGTCCATGACAAGGCTGGAAGTAGGCGACATCCTCGAGGGGCGTTATCGCATCGATCAGCCGATCGCGCGCGGAGGCATGTCCACCGTGTACCGCTGCGTCGACATGCGCCTGGGCCGGGCAGTTGCCGCCAAGGTGATGGATGAGCGCTACCAGGACGATCCCGTCTTTGTGAAGCGCTTCGAGCGCGAGGCCCGAGCCATGGCCCAGCTGCAGCACCCCAATCTGGTGGGCATCCACGATTTCTCCTCCGATGGCATCCCCATTTACCTCATCATGGAGCTCATCACCGGCGGCACCCTGCGGGAGCTGCTCGCCGAGCGCGGCCCCATGCCCGCCCACGCCGCGGTGGCGGTCATGCGCCCGGTGCTCACTGGACTGACTGAGGTGCATTCCGCCGGCCTGGTGCACCGCGATATCAAGCCCGATAACGTGCTCATCACCGGCAACCACCGGGTCAAGCTCGGTGACTTTGGCCTGGTGCGCTCCGCGCGGGCGGAGGCGGGCAGCAATGGCCAGATCGTGGGCACGGTCAGCTACCTCGCCCCGGAACAGGTCAACGGCGAGGACATCACCCCGGCCTCGGACGTCTACTCCGCCGGCATCGTGCTCTTCGAGCTGCTCACCGGCACCGTTCCCTTCAGCGGCCCCACCCCGCTGGAGCACGCGATGGCCCGCCTGCACGCGGATGTTCCCGCTCCCAGCGCGCGGATTTCGGGGGTGCCCAAGCTTGTCGACGCCCTCGTGGCCACCGCCACCGCCCGCGAGCCCCGCCAGCGTTTTGCCGACGCGCACGAGTTCCTCGACGCTCTTGATGACGTCGCCCATGAACTCGCCCTGCCCGCCTTCACCGTGCCCATCCCCCGCAACTCCGCGGCAGCGCGCACCGCGGCCAAGCCCACGGACTTCGCCGGCACCGGCAACACGGCGGTCTTCGAGGCCACGTCCACCTTCGCGGAGCAGAAGCCCCCGCAGGAGGAGCCGCCGCAGCCTGATCCGGCACCTGAGGCCGAAACCCAAGGCATGTGGCGCGAGCCGCTGAGTTTTGAGACCCGCCTCGATGAGCCAGCACCCGCGCCCGCGGCACCGCCCTATGCTCCCCCGGCGCAGTTCCCGGCCGCCCCGGCGCCGCTGCCGCACAACGCTGCCCCGCTGCAACACGACGCACTAGCCCCTGCCGGGCAGAATCGCCCGGCAGGGGCCGAGGAAGAGCCAGCCGAGCGGCCAGTGAGCAACCGCAGCCCGTTCGCCCTGGCGGGCTTTGTGGTGCTGGTTGTTCTGGCCACGCTGGCCGTGGCCGTAGCAGCCTGGTGGTTCGGCTCCGGCTACTACGGCTCGATGCCCACCTTCTGGCGGGCTTACTAGTTGCGCAGCATCTCCGCGATGAGGAAGGACAGCTCCAGCGACTGCTGGGTGTTCAGGCGCGGGTCCACGGCGGACTCGTAGCGGCCCGGCAGATCCAGGTCCGTGATGTCCTCGGCGCCGCCCAGGCACTCGGTGACATCCTCGCCGGTGAACTCCAAGTGCACTCCGCCCGGGTGGGTGCCCAGCTCGCGGTGGACCTCGAAGAAGCCCTGGACCTCGTCCACGATCTTGTCAAAGTGGCGGGTCTTGTAGCCGTTGGACGCGGTGAAGGTGTTGCCGTGCATGGGGTCGGACTGCCAGACCACCTTGTGGCCGGAGTCTTCCACTGCCTTGATGATGGGCGGCAGCACGGTGCGCACCTTGTCGTGGCCCATGCGCGCGATCATCGTCAGGCGGCCCGGCTCGCGGTTCGGGTCGAGGCGCTCGGCGTACTCCACGGCCTGCTCCGGGGTCACGCCCGGGCCGAGCTTGATGCCCACCGGGTTGGCGATGAGCGCCGCGAACGCGACGTGGAAATCATCCAGGCCGCGGGTGCGCTCACCAATCCACAGCTGGTGCGCCGAGAGATCGTAGAGCTTGGTCTCGCCGTTGGAGTCCACGCCCAGGCGCAGCATGGAGCGCTCGTAGTCCTTGAGCAGCGCCTCGTGGGAGCAGTAGATCTCCGCAGAGCGCAGGGTCTCATCGGAGACTCCGCAGGCATTCATGAAGGCCAGGCCGTTTTCAATCTCCATGGCTAGCGCCTGGTAGCGCGCGCCGGCCGGGGAATTGGCCACGAACTCGCGGTTCCACTCGTGCAGGCGGTAAAGATCAGCGGTCCCAGAGTGTGTCAGGGAGCGCACCAGGTTCATCGTCGCCGCGGAGTTTGCGTAGGCGCGAATCATGCGGGCGGGGTCGTGGCGACGGGACTCCTCGGTTGCCTCCACGCCGTTGACGATGTCACCGCGGTAGTTGAAAAGGCCCTGCCCGTCCAGATCGGAGGAACGCGGCTTGGCGTACTGGCCTGCGATGCGGCCGAGCTTGACCACCGGGGTGGACGCGCCGTAGGTCAACACGACGGCCATCTGGAGCAGGGTCTTAATGTTGCCGCGGATGTGCGGCTCGGTGTTGGACTCGAAGGTCTCCGCGCAGTCACCGCCCTGCAGGAGGAAGGCTTTGCCCAGGGCGACGTCGGCAAGCTTGCGCTTGAGCTCCTCGATCTCTGGGGCCACGACGATGGGCGGCACCGACTCGAGGATCTTGCGCACGTTGTCCGCCTGGGTGCGGTCCCAGCTCGGCTGCTGCTTGGCCTCGCGGGCAATGACATCCTGAAACTTCTCGTTGATGCCATCGGGCAGGGGCGGAAGATCAGGCAGGGCTTCTTTAGGAATATCTACTGTCCAACTCACATGGGATATTAAACCACCCATGAGGGGGTGTGCGTGGGCTAAGGGCGAACTAAATAGCCCGGTTGCCCTTGGACAGCGGCAAATGCTGCTCGCAGACGCGGAATTTGGCCAGGTTATGGCGGGCGTCGACAAGAGCATCGTGGTTGCCCTGCGGCACCGCCGGCAGCTTGGGACGGCCGGCAAACTCCCAGTACTGCTTGAGCTCGCGGGTGTAGCGCGGCAGCACACGCGGCAGCCCCGCCATGTCCCCCCACAGCTGGGCCACGACCACATGGTCATAGGCACCCACCCACGCCCACAGCTCCACCGGCGTGGAGCTGCGGGTGAGAAACTGCAGCAGCTCCGTGCGGATGGTCTCGCGGGACTTCCACACCGGATCCCCCGGGCTGGGAAGCTTGTCCAAGACGTTCTCCCGCACCCAGGCGTTGGCCTTGGCGGGATCGAAGTCGGTGGAGACCGCGTAGTACTCGCTGCCGTCTTCTCCTACGACACCGATCGAGACCAGCTCGATGGTCGATCCATCCTCAATAAACTCGGTGTCATAGAAGTAACGCACGAGACTTGATGCTAGTCGCTCCCCCGCGGGGAAAGCTCACTCGGGGGCACTAAACGCGGGCTACGGCTGCCGCGCTCGCACAGATGCACAATTGACGGCGGGCGCATGGTCCATTTGAGTACCGGGATCTTCTGGATGTACCACAGGGCCAGCGAGGCAATCGCGCAGTAGATGGTGCACATGAACAGCCAGAACCACGTGCTCTCCAGCGGCCACTGCCCTGCCAGGGTGACCTCATGCGGGAACTTGGCCATGTAGAAGCCATAGAAGAGCGTCAGGCCCAGCGGGTGGCCCAGGTAGATGGGCAGGGTGTGCGAGCCGATGAAGCGCAGGGCCGTGGAGAGCACCGGGATGTAGGAGATGGCCACGGCCAGGGCGATGCCCACGGGGGTCTCGAAGATCTGCTCCACCGTGCGCACCAGGATGTGCACGTCCTCGCGCGCCAGAGTCTCCGCGCCAAGGAAAGGCCAAGGAACGGCAACCTCGCCGCTGTAGTTATCCCAGGCGCGGCGGGTGAAAAAGCCCACCGCGTACGCCGCCACGGTGCCCGAGTAAGCCCAGAAGCTGCGGGAGTCCCACCGCCCCTTGAAGGGAGCTTCGATGGCATCGGCGAAGGCCGTAATCCACTCGCGGAAGAAGGCCGCGCCCACAAAGACCGGCAGGAACATCACGGCCTTGGCAATGGAGGTGTACTCGGCCTGCCAGGCCATGAAGAGCACCGGCGTAAAACTCAGCGCGAAGGCCGCCCAGCTGGGCAGCGTGCGCACACACCACAGGAAAATATTGAAGAGGATCAGCGAGTGGAGGAACCACGCCATACTGTGGCCCACCAGCATGCTGCCAAAGAGCTGCGAGAAGTCAAAGATGGGATCCCCGAAGACCCAGTGGTACTCCACGCGCTTGAGCTGCTGCTCGATGAGCATCCACACCACGTAGGGAACCAGGAAGTACCAGAGCCGGCGGGCAAAGAGCTGCGGGAAGCTGAATTTGAGCACCTTGCGGGAGAAATACCCACTGACCAAGAAGAACAGCGGCAGGCGCAGCGGGTCAAGCCAGACGTTGAAGGCGGCCAGCCACGTCTCCTGGGATTCCGGGACCTGCAGGGTGATGTGCAAAAGCACCACGCCCAGGATGGAGATGCCTTTCGCTACGTCCGGCCAGGCCAGGCGATGAGAAAGCGAACTCAACTGTTAGTGCGCCTCCCCACCGGGCTCCGCGCCACGCGGATACCCATGGCCTGCATTGAGGGAGGCCTTGACCTCCGAGGCATAGAAATCCACGTAAGGGTTGCCGGACAGGTCAGACAGGGTGTGCATGACGTAATCGGTGAACTCGCGCGCGGTGGCGCGATCCTCCGGATCCAACCCGCGATCGCGAGCCCAGGCCAACGGATCGATGGGCGTGCCCAGCCGCATGCCCACCTTGACAGGGCGCGGGATCCACGAGCCGATGGGGTTGGCCTTGCGTGTGCCGATCATGGCGATGGGGATGACCTTCTCACCGGTGGCGAAGGCGATGCGCGCCATGCCGGTGCGTCCCTTGTAGATGCGCCCATCCGGCGAGCGGGTGCCCTCCGGGTAGATGCCGAAGAGATCGCCGCGGGCGAGAATGCCCTTGGCAGTGTCCAGCATGGCGTCACCAGCCGCCTCATTATCGCGCTCCACAGGCACCTGGCCCACCGAGCTGAAGAACCAGTTCTGCATGCGGCCCACCAGGCCCGGGGTGGTGAAGTACTCGCTCTTGGCCAGGAAGGTGATCTGGCGTGGGCACATGAGCGGGAAGTAGAAGGAATCCATCACTGCCTGGTGGTTGGAGACCAAAATGGCTGGACCTTCCTTGGGGATGTTATCCATTCCCTCGGCCCACGGGCGATTCCAGACGCGCAGGGCAGGGCCGAAGAAGATGTGCTTGAAAGCCCAGTACCACTTGTTTTTCATCGCTATTTCATTCCCGTCATTTCTTAGCGGACACCAGCGCCGAGTGCTGGATGCCCAGCGCGGTTCGACCCAGCGCGGATCTACGCCGAGGCAACGTGGCTTGCGTGCCGGGCGAGATCAGCCACGCCGATTATACCTGCTGCCGAGCCCAATTCGGCCGTGGCGACGCGGGCCAGCGGCCGATGCCCCGCCCCGACGATCTGCTCAGACATGCCGCGCACCGCGGTGTCGAGGTAGAGATCCGCGTCCTGGGACACGCCGCCGCCGAGCACGATGAGCTCCGGATCCAGCACGTCAGCCACCATGGACAGGCCCCGGCCCAGCCACTGGCCAAAGTTCTCCATGACGGCCGCGCCCAGTGGGTCGCCCTGGCGCGCGGCGGCGGCAATCTGCTCCCCGGTGGGGTTGGCCGGCAGGCCGGTCTCGTAATCCCCCCGCAGCTCGGCGAAGGTATCCGGCAGGGCGGTTCCGGAGGCATAGCGCTCCAGGCAACCGCGCTTGCCGCAGGAGCACTGGCGGCCGTTGGGCACCACCACGAGGTGACCGAACTCCGGGGCGGTGCCGAACGCGCCGCGGTAGATGGTGTTGTGCGTCATGAGCGTGGCGCCGATGCCGGTGCCCACCGCGAAGAAAACCCAATCCTGCGCTCCGCGGCCCGCGCCGAAGCGGCCCTCGCCCCAGGCGGCGGAGTTGGCGTCGTGTTCCAGGCGCACCGGCAGGCCTAGGCGCTCGCTGAGGATCTCGCGCACCGGGGCGTCGCGCCACGGCAGGTGTGGGGCGAAACGCACGGTCTCACACTGCGGGTCTAAAAAGCCCGCCAGGGCCAGCCCCACGCCGGAGATCTCGTGGTGGCGCGAGAGGGTCTCCACGGCCTCGACGATGTCATCCTCCAGCTGGCGGGCCTCCTTGGCCGTGGCCACGCTGTAAGTGTCAACGATCTCTCCTTCGAGGTCGATCACGGCCGCGCGAAGGTTCGTGCCGCCGATGTCGAAGCCGATGGTCAGCCCCTCATCGGGAGAGAAGGTTTGTTCAAGCATGAATAAAAGAATATACCGCCACCCCGGCGAGGTCACATCCGCGCGTGCGCTGCGCGAAGTCCCGCGCCAGCCAGCCGGCGGCCACGGCTGTTATCCCAGCAGCTCACGCAGACGCCGACCCATGATCTCCCACGTCCAGTTCTCCTCCACGTGGCGCCTGCCGGCCTCTCCCAGTGCTCTGGCGCGGGCCTTATCCCCCAGCAGCTCCACCAGCGCGGCCTCCAACTCGTGGACGCTGCCACCGCGCACGACGACGCCCGTCTCCGCCGTTACCGTCTCCGGCGCGCCGCCTGAATCCCCAGCGATCACAGGCAAGCCAGCCGCCTGCGCCTCGAGATAAACAATGCCCAAGCCTTCGACGTCAAGGCCTCCGCCGCGGGTGCGCGCCGGCATGGCAAAGACGTCCGCGGCGTGCAGCGCCTGGCGCAGCTCGGCCGTATCACGCGCCTCGCGGATGAGGGCGTCCGGGCAGTACAGGCGGGCGAGCTCGCGCAGGGTGGCCTCGTAGCGGCCGCGGCCGATGAGCAGCAGCTGGGCGTCCGGAAAGCGGCGGCGCACCGCGGGGAAGGCGCGTAGCAGCTGGTCCTGCCCCTTGCGCGGCACAAAGCGGGAGATGCACACCACCACCGGCCCCTCCCCCAGCCCGAAGTGCTGGCGCGCGGCCTGTTTCTGCGCCGCACTGGCCGGGGAGAAATCCTCCAGGTTCACCGCGGAAGGCAGGTGGACCCAGCGCGGGTGCGGGCCGAAAGCCCGGCGCAGGCGCCCCAGCGTGTACTGCGAGATGTACGTGACGTAATCCGCGTTGTCACCAATGCGCCGCAGGGCCTGCCGGGCGCCGGGCAGCATGGACCAGCCCACCTCGTGGCCGTGCGTGGTGGCGATGACGCGCCGCGCGCCGGCTGCTCGGGCCTGCGGGGCCATGAGTGCCAGCGGCGCCGCCGCCCCGAACCACACGGTGTCGATGCTGTGCTCGCGGATGATGCGCTGCATTTCCCGGGCAGTGTCCGGGGTGGGCAGCATGACCCTGCGCGGCCAGCGGATGACGCGGTGGGGTTGGGAGGCGTCGTAAAGCCGCGCAGCCTCGGCGTCCTGGGTGGAGGCAAAGACCACGACGGACTCGGGGTCCAGGGTTGCCAGGAAGTCCCGCAGGTAGGACTGAATCCCGCCGATAGTGGGCGGGAAGTCGTTGGTTACCAGCAGTGTTCGAGCCATGCGCACTACTTTAATGGCGTGCACACCTTTCGGCCCCATCGGCGCTCGCGGCTTGACGACGCCCTAATAGCGCGCCGCGCCCTGAATGGGCATGGAATCCACCGGGACCACCTGCACCGGCACGCCGTAGGTGGAGGCGTGCACAATCTTGCCCTCGCCGATGTACATGCCCACGTGGGTCACCCCTGGGTAGTAGCCCACGATGTCGCCGGGCTGAAGCTGATCCAGGGGCACCGGGGTACCACCTGCGATCTGTGCTTGTGAGGTGCGCGGGATGGTCTTGCCCTGCTGCTGGTAGCTCCACAGCATCAGCCCGGAGCAGTCGAAGGCATCGGGGCCCGCCGCGCCCCAGCCGTAGGGCGCGCCCAGCTGGCTCACCGCGGCCTTGACGGCGTCGGAGCCCGAGGCGCCGATGAGCGCGGCGATATCCACGTCGCTACTGCTGCCGAAATGGCGGATCCACAGCTCCCGTTGCTCTGGGCTGAGCCCGTCGACCTCGGCCTCAATCTCCGCCTTCTGCGCGTCCAGATCGGCACGCTCGCGCAGCAACTGCTCGTGCTGCTCATCCAAGGCGCGTTTCTCGGCCTCGGCCTGCGCTACCGCCTCCTGCGCGCGCTCGTGAGCTGTGCGGGCTGCGGCCGTGGCCTGGGACTTGGCCTTGAGCTGGCGTTGTGCGTGCGCGGATAGCGCCCCGAGGTAGCCCAGGCGCTCCACGGCGGAGCCGGCGCTCTCCGAGTCCATCACCGTGGCCACGGGCCCGCGCCGCTCGTAGCGGTAGCGCGACTGCGCCAGCATGTTGATGCGCTGCTGCTCGCGGCCCTGCCGCTCTGCGGCGGCCTCCGCCTCGTGCTGGGCCGCATCCGCGCGCCCGCTGAGCTCATCGATGCGCCGCTGCGTCTCAGCGAGCTTATCCTCCAGGCCCTTGACTTCCTCGTTCTTGGCGGAGACGCGCTGGGCCACGCCCGCGAGCTTCTCGACGAGCCTCGCCACATCCGCATCAGCCCCCGGTTCCGCCGGAGCCACGGGGCCGGGCCCCTCGGGCTCAGCCTCCTGAGCGATGGCCGCCGGCGTGGTGCCCGCCACGCAGGCAGCGACCAACACGGTACCCGCGGCGGCGCGAAGGCCACGGCGGGAAAAGTAAGACTTCACGGTGAATATCCCCAGATAGTGCGAAACGTCGGACCCAATGTGCAACGCGCAGTGCCCTGCACGGCCCTACACGTTCATTCAACCTTGTTGACCCTACTCCACCGGGCTGAGAAATGGTGAAAGCCTCCCTGCTCGCCCAGGAAAGAGAGCGAGCAGGGAGGCGTGAAACGAAGTTTGCGTTGAACCAGCCGGCTGCTTAGAAGCGGACCGCGGAGTGGATCGGCATGTAGTTCAGGTCGCGCTCCTGAACCGGCACGCCGGAGTTGAGAGCGTCGATGATGGTGCCGTTACCGGTGTAGATGCCCACGTGGGATGCGCCGGAGTAGTAGACGATGACATCGCCCGGCTGCAGCGCGTCCAGCGCCACCTGGGTGCCGCCGGAGGCCTGGCCCTGAGAGGTGCGCGGGATCTCCACGCCAGCCTGGCGGTAAGCCCAGGAGGTCAGGCCGGAGCAATCGAAGGCGCTCGGGCCGTTGGCGCCGTAGACGTAGGGAGCGCCGATAACGGAGCGGGCAGCATCCAGGGCCTTCTGGCCGGCGGTCTTCTGCGGAGCCGGCGCCGGTGCGGGGGCCGGAGCCGGGGCAGCAACGTTGCCGCCCTCGTTGGCCTTGAGGCTCGGGACGTAGTTCTCGATGTTCGGAACCTGGTTCAGGTTCGGAACGTTCTCGAGGCCGGCAACCTCGAAGCGGTAGTCAGTGTTAGGGATGACAACCTCAGCAGCGTTGGCGACACCCGGGACGGTGACAGCTGCGGATGCTGCGACAACAGCGGTGGTTGCGATGCGACGGGAAGTAGTAGTGCCCTGACGACGGTGCTTAGCCACGAATAAAACTCCAAATTCTTCCTGCGCGCCTACCTTCACTGCACAACCACTCACGCGGACCGATTCCTTACTGTGGTCCCGTAACTGGTGCCAGCCCCCTATGGGCGGCGGTGCAGCGGAGGCTCTGACCCGGAAGGGCCTAGCGTTCGTTGGCAGCCCGTTCCTGTAGGGCCACCTCCGCTCGACCCCAAATCAGGAGGGGCCAGATGCGGCGCGAAATTTTCAGTTCGTATTGAGCACCGTTGGTAACTCAATGTCTCGAATAGGTTACGAAATCATCACAACCGCTGTCGAATTTTCGCAGCTATCGCGTCGCCGTTATCGTCCCGTTATCAACCGTTTACCCAATCGAAACTCTCTAGCGAGGTTACCAACCTTTGCGCACGCGCTCCCCCGAAAAATTGGAATGACCAGCAGTTTAGCAGAGCCTAAGCATTCCAACCAAATAGGCCCACAGGCAAACGCCGCGTAGCGCAATATAAGCCACAACTATTATATGTGACCTTTCACACACCGCCCATTCTCACGGCCACATCCGCCCCGGTATTCGCACTAGTAACACGCCTGCGAGTGCTCCGCTCCTCCCACGCCGGCGCCCCGGCGCTGCCTCTGCCCCACCTTTGGCGGTGCGGAAACTTTCAGTAACCACGCCGGTACGCTTTCGCTAGAAAAGGCCCTCAAACACCCCAAATCTCGCGCGTCCTCGCGAAAACGTACCGTCTGAGCCTCCATGCCCCCTGCAATCCACATAACCCGTCGGGGCGCACAGGCACCGCCCTACAAGCACGAAGAAGCCCGCTCCCCTTCCTTATCTAATAAGAATAAGGGGGAAACGGGCTTGTGAGCGTGTTTCTGTGGCTCAGGCGCTAGATGCGGCCGTTCTCTTCGTCCTCGCGGCGGTTAGCCTCGTTGAGCTGACGGAACATCTCCGTCTCCTCAGCGTGGTTCTCTTCCTGAATCTCATTGACCTTGCGGACGATGGACTCATCATCAGTGGAGAAGATGCCGCGGGTCTCGGAATCGGCGAGGCCGAGCTGGTTGAGCTGCTTCGGAACAGCGGCGCCAGCGTACTCCAGCGGAATCGGGTGGCCGTTCTCGTCCACCGGGCCCAGCGGCTGGTGAACCTCGATGAAGGCACCGTTAGGCAGCTGCTTGATAACACCGGTCTCGATGCCGTGCTCCAGGACCTCGCGGTCGGAGCGCTGCAGACCAACGCAAATGCGGTAGGTCATGAAGTACGCAATCGGCGGGAGAACGATGAGACCAATGCGGCCAATCCAGGTCATCGCGTTCAGCGAAATCTGGAAGAAGTGAGCGACGTGGTCGTTACCACCGGACATGGTCACCAGCAGGAAGAAGGTGATTGCGGCGGCACCGATGGCGGAGCGCACCGGAACGTCGCGCGGACGCTGCAGCAGGTTGTGGTGAGCGTCGTCGCCAGTCAGCTTCTTCTCGATGAACGGGTAAGCAATCAGCAGGACAACCATCAAACCACAGAGCAGGGCGACCCAGAATGCGGAAGGAATGGTGTAGTTGCCAAAGTAAAGCTCCCACGCCGGCATGACGCGAGCAACACCGTCAGTCCACAGCATGTAGATATCCGGCTGGGAACCAGCGGAGACCTGGGACGGGTTGTACGGTCCAAGGTTCCAGATGGCGTTGATGGTGAGCAGACCAGACATCAGGGCCAGGACACCGGCAACCATCATGCCCATGCCAATTGCCTTGGTGGCGAAGACCGGCATGATGCGCACGCCGACGACGTTGTTCTCAGCGCGGCCCGGTCCCGGGAACTGGGTGTGCTTCTGGAACCAGACCATAATGAGGTGAGCTGCAACCAGAGCCAGGATGATACCCGGCAGAACCAGCACGTGCAGGATGTAGAAGCGGTCCAGCATCAGGTCGGACGGGAAGTCGCCACCGAAGATGGCCCAGTGCATCCAGGTACCGATGATCGGCAGACCCAGGATGATGGCGGACATGATTCGCAGACCAACGCCGGAGAGCAGGTCATCAGGCAGGGAGTAGCCGAAGAAGCCCTCCATCATGCCCAACAGGATGAGCGCGCAACCGATAATCCAGTTTGCCTCACGCGGGCGGCGGAACGCACCGGTGAAGAAGATGCGCAGCATGTGCGCAACCATGGACATCATGAACATCAGCGCAGCCCAGTGGTGCATCTGGCGGACGAAGAGGCCGCCGCGAACCTCGAAGGAGAGGTCCAGAGCAGTCGCGTAAGCGCGGGACATCTCCACGCCGTTGAGCGGGGTGTAGGCGCCGTCGTAGATGACCTTGGTGATGGACGGGTCAAAGAAGAGCGCCAGGTAGATACCGGTCAGGATGAGAATGATGAAGCTGTACAGCGCCATCTCACCGAGCATGAAGGACCAGTGGGTCGGAAAGACTTTGTTCAGCTGGGTACGCAGGACGCCGGCAGCGCTGTAGCGCTCGTCCATGTTGTTACCCATCTTGGCAAGTTTGTTACTCATTATGACTTACGCTCCCAGAATGCAGGTCCGACGGGCTCAATGAAGTTGCCCTTGGCAACCAGGTAGCCTTCGTCGTCCACCGTGATCGGCAGCTGCGGCAGAGCACGGGCGGCCGGGCCGAAGACCGGCTTGCCGTAGTGCAGGGCGTCGAACTGCGACTGGTGGCACGGGCAGAGAATGCGGTTGGTCTGAGCCTCGTACAGAGAGGTCGGGCAACCAATGTGGGTACAGATCTTGGAGTAGGCGTAGTAATCGCCGTAGTGGAAGTCCTCCTGGCCCTGGCGCTCGATAGCCTTCTGCGCATCGGAGTGACGCAGACGGATCAGCATGACCGCGTTGCGGTTGCCGTGAATCGAGTGCATGTGGTTCTCGTAGACGTCCTTGTCCTCGGACCACAGCTTGCCGTCGTTGACGTCGGACTCAGCCAGCGGGAAGACAGTCTCCATACCGCCGGCAGCGAGGTCCTCGGGGCGAACGCGCACGAGGCGGGCCAGGCCGCGGGTGGTGTAGTGAGAACCAGACTCGCCGTGGTGCATCTCGGCGATGGTACCGGTGTCGCGAGCCAGGTAGAGCTTGACGCCTTCCTCGTGCAGGGTCCAGCCGGAGGTCCACAGGGTGCCGTCGCCGGCGTAGTTGAGCTCGTGGGTCTTCTTCCACGGGTTCTTGATAGCGCCGCCCAGCGGAGCAATCACAGTCAGGCCGAAGAGAACACCCGCGGTGCCCAGCAGGCCCTTGATGGTGGTGCGGCGGCCCAGAGTGGAGGTCTGCCAGGAGTCATTGAGCAGTGCGGTCAGGGTACGGCGGTCAACTTCCTCAGAAGGACCGTCGTGGCGACGCTGCACGGAGATCTCTTCCGGCAGGATCTTCTTGACATACTGGACAATGGCAAAACCCAGACCCAGGATGGTCAGGCCGGAGGTCAGGCCCAGCAGCGGGGTGTAGAGGGTGTGCCACCACAGGCCATCCTCCCCGAGCAGGCGGTACTCCCACGGCCAGAACAGGTACACGCCCAAGAAAGCGATACCGGCAATGACCGAGATCAGCAGCCAGATGGTGATGTTGGTGGCCGCACGCTTTTCGGCGGGGTCACCCGCCACCGGGAAGCGCTCCTTGCGGTAGGCCACGGTGACGTCGTCAAGCTCGGTGCCCAGAGCAGCGAGCTCGTCGTTGCTCATCTTGTCGAGCTCTGCGTCAGTGTAGTTCTTCTTTACATTGCTCATGAGCGCGATCCAATCCACATAGCGGCAACGCACAGAAGGCTGATGCCGATGATCCACATTGCCAGACCCTCAGCAACCGGGCCGAGACCGCCGAGGTCCCAACCGGCCGGAGACGGGGTTTCCTTAGCAGACTTGAGGTAGGCGATGATGTCCTTCTTCTCGTCTGCGGTCAGCTGGCGGTCGGAGAACTTAGGCATGTTCTGCGGGCCGGTCAGCATGGCCTGGTAAATCTCCTGCTCGCTAGCCGGAGCCAGCGGCGGGGCGAACTTACCGGAGGACAGCGCGCCGCCCTTACCGGTGAAGTTGTGGCAGGATGCGCAGTTCATGCGGAAGAGCTCGGAGCCCTTAGCCACATCTTCTGCCTGAATCTGGCCGTTGTAGTTGGCGCCACGCAGGGACTCCTGAGCAACGTTGCCGTTCTCGTCGTAGACGATGTCCGGTCCACCACCGTTGGCTGCCACGTAGGCGGCCAGGGCGAGGGTCTGCTGCTCGGTGTAACGCGGGGTCTTGCGCTCAGCCTGTGCGTCGTTCGACATCATCGGCATGCGGCCGGAGTGCACCTGGAAGTACACGGAACCGGCACCAACGCCGACCAGCGACGGACCGCGGCCCTCAAGGCCCTGCAGGTTAGCGCCGTGGCAGGTGATACAAGCGACTTCGTAGATGTCCTTACCCTCTTGAACGAGAGCCTGGTCATCCTTCTGAGCGGTAGCCACCTGTGCGTCCGGGGTCAGGGCGGAAGCCAAGACGCCGGCACCGGTGAGGCCAATGCTCAGAGCAAAGGCGCCAGCAAGAGTGCGCTTCGCCTTGCGGCGACGGCGGGTCTTCTTAGCCGCGGCAGCGGTGCTGTCCACTGCGGCGGGCTGCTGGATGTTATCCATCATTGTCCTTTAGATAACTCGTACACGGAAATGACTGGCTGTAGTCCCGAAGGATTTCTCCGGGCGGCTACCGCCTACTGAACTAGGTAGATGACTACGAACACGCCAATCCAGACAACGTCGACGAAGTGCCAGTAGTAGGACACTGCCATCGCCGCGGTTGCCTGTGCCGGCGTGAACTTCGACTTGGCAATACGCGCCATGATAATGCAGAACGCAATAAGGCCTGCCGTCACGTGCGCGGCGTGGAAGCCGGTCAGGATGTAGAAGACCGAGCCAAACACGCTGGCCTGAACAGTCACACCGTGCAGGATCAGCTCCGTCCACTCGAAGGCCATGATGCCCAAGAAGACAACACCCAACGCGATGGTCACCGAGTACCAGACGCGGAGCTTAAATACGTCACCCCTTTCTGCTGCGAAAACGCCGAACTGGGAGGTCACGGAGGAAAGAACCAGGACCGTCGTGATGACAAAGCCCATCGGCACGTTAATGTGCGCGGTGTGCTCGGCCCAGTCGCCCTCTTGACCGTTTGCACGCGAGGTGAACCACATCGCGAACAACCCAGCAAAGAACATCAATTCCTGAGACAGGAACACGATGGTGCCGACGCTGACCATGTTGGGTCGGTTCAGCGCGGCAACACGTGGTGCTGCCATACCTTGGTTTGAAACTACGCTCGTCACGCATATCAGTATGGCCGGTCAGCACGGTGAAGTCACCTCATCACCCCCCGATATTTTTCGCCTTTCTGCACTTCTTTCCGCACCGTTCGCCCCACGAACGACATCAGAAGTATTTCTGGGTTGTGCGGGAGCTTTTTGACGCGAATTCCGACGCCACATCGCTGCAGGTAATCCGCCAGATTTGCACAACTCACCGTTTCACCTGCCCCGCGCGCAAGGAAATCTTGAAAGGTACAGGCCGCGTTCGCAACCAGTTTCCCCCAATCAATCCATGAGATAAATCACAGCTCAGTTACGGCCGAAAGGCACTGGTTTGCAACTTTCGGTTGACCCCCGTAAAAATACCGATTTACGTGCTACAACTTCCCGCCGAGCGCGAGAATTCTCCGCCTTTTGGCGCGCGTCCCTCCCCCGCCGGCACAGCTTTTCCGGAAAATTTCGGATTCTGGGGAACTTTTTACCACGCTTTGCGACGCCCCGATCACCAATGCCCCTGCCACCGAAACGGTAGCAGGGGCAAGAGAAGTGTTGGAAAGGCTAGCGGCTAGCGGCTAGTGCTTTTCCTTCGGCAGACCGTACTGGAGGGACAGGCCGGTCACGGAGGCCACCAGCAGGACTGCGCCGAGGGCAATCAGCCAGTAGTAGAGGAAGATGACGCCCAGGCCCAACACGGCGATGGAGCCGGTCATGGCCAGCGGCCAGATGGAGCTCGGGGAGAAGAAGCCGAGGATGCCAGCGCCGTCCTCAGTCTCTGCCTCTTCCCAGTCCTCAGGGGCAACGTCGACACGCTTGTCGGTGAAGTTGAGGTAGACACCCAGCATCATGCACAACAGGAAGGCGAGGACCAGGCCGACGAGGCCCGCCCACTCGGTGCCGTACATGTAGCCGTCATCCTTGACAAAGTTCACGCCGAGGACGTAAACGATGAGCGACACGAACAGGTAGGTCGCAATGGAGAAGAAAATCTTAGATGTTGCTCGCATTGTGTATCAGTTCCCTTCTTATGCCGCACTCTTCGTGTCGACAAAGTTGTCGGCATCGCGGGTGTCACGCTGAGAGTTGAACGGAGAGGTGGTCACTGCGTAGGGCTCCTCGCCAATCTCAGCCAGAGCCTCAGCGTTGGTTGCCTCCGGGTTCTCCTCGCGGAACTTGAGGTACTGGTTGAAGGCATCGCGGTCCACAACGCGGATCTCGAAGTTCATCATGGAGTGGTAGGTACCGCACATCTCAGCACAGCGGCCGACGAAGGCGCCCTTCTCCTCAATCTTCTCAATCTGGAAGCGGCGCTCCTGGGAGTTGGCCTCCGGGTGAGCGTAGACGTCACGCTTGAACAGGAACTCCGGAACCCAGAAGGCGTGGGAGACGTCGCCAGAGGCGAGACGGAACTCAATCGGGGTGTCCACCGGGAGAACCAGCACCGGGACCTCTTCGGTGGTACCGACGGTCTCGATCTTGTTGAAGTTCAGGTAGGAGATGTCACCCATGGACTTACCGTGGATCGGGTTCGGGTTCTTCACACCCTCCGGATCCTTGGAGGACTTCTCAGCCAGCTTCTGGCGGGCCTCGTCAGCACCCTCGTAGTTCTCGCCGTTCACCTTGTTCTCGGCGTAACCGAACTTCCAGTTCCACTGGTATGCGGTGACGTCAACGGTGACCTCTGGGTTCTTATCCAGCGCGGTGACCTTCTGCTGCGCCTGAACAGTGAAGAAGAACAGGCCCATGATGATGATGACCGGGATAATGGTCAGAGCGATCTCCAGCGGCACGTTGTATTGCAGCTGCTTCGGGAACTCGCCCTTGCCTTCCTTCTTGGCCCTCTTCGCGCTCCAGCGGAAGATGGCGGTGAGGAACAGGCCCCACATCACAAAACCGATAATCCAAGCGGCGACCCAGACCCAGATCCAGAAGTTGTACATAGAGTGCGCCTCAGGGGTGACACCCTTCGGCCAACCGAAGCCCAGGAGGTTCTCCATGGCTTCCGGCGCTGCTACGTCACAACCCGCCAGGGCAAAGCCGCCAAGAGCGATTGCGCCAGCTAGGCCCGCCTTGCGGGCGAAGTTGCGCTGCTTACGCTGTCCCACGTGTGTTCTGCCTTTCTGTCCACACTAACTTCTCGAATACTCACAGAGCATTCCCACCCAATCAGGATAGTGGATCGACCTTGAATTTCAGACCTTTTTGCAGGTGCCTGATTGGCCAATCCCAACCCAGTAAGCACTGAACGCATGGGATGTTACCTGCCCACCTGCATAAGGTCACAACCTCCTTCTTCCCCACCCCCACTTTGCTATGACCCAATTCACAGGCCGAGGGCTTCGGCATCATCCGAAAGTTCGCACCCTTACGGGGAAGCTTTCAGGTGGCTTCATCCAGGGAATTTTCAGCTCGCCATTCCCCCGCCCCGCCACCGGCGCGAGCGAGGCTGTGAGGCGCCGGACCAGAGGGGCGTCGTCAAGCATGGCGTGCAAGAACCACGGCGCGGGGTTCGATCATCCGGGTCCGCTCCCCGTAAAGTGTCACGCAGTAGGACTGAGGCCGCCCTTAGCCTAAAGAACCCTAAACTTTCACAAGGAGCAAACACCTCATGTGTGGACTTTGCGGACTACTAACCGCCAACCACAACGCCGCCGAGTACATCGAGGCCCTCGAGGCCTCGTTGCAGTGCATGCGTCACCGCGGCCCGGATGCCGCCGGAACGTGGCATGACGAGGACGCCGCGTTTGGCTTCAACCGCCTTTCCATTATCGATTTGGAACACTCCCATCAGCCGCTACGCTGGGGCCCGCAGGACAACCCCGAACGCTACGCCCTAACCTTCAACGGCGAGATCTACAACTACGTGGAACTGCGCAAGGAACTGCAGGAGTCAGGCTATTCCTTTAATACTGAGGGCGACGGCGAACCCATCGTCGTGGGCTACCACCATTGGGGTGAGGATGTGGTGCACCACCTGCGCGGAATGTTCGGATTTGTCATCTGGGACACCGAAACCAAGACCACGTTTGCCGCCCGCGACCAGTTTGGCATCAAGCCGCTGTACTACGCCACCACCGAGTCCGGCACCATCTTCGCCTCCGAGATGAAGTGCATCCTGGAGATGGCGGAGCCACTGGGTCTAGACCTCAGCCTTGATAAGCGCGCCATCGAGCACTACATCGACCTCCAGTACGTGCCGGAGCCGGAATCCCTGCACGCCAACATCCGCCGCGTGGAATCCGGCTCTACCGTGACGCTGCGCCCGGGCGAGGACGTGATGAACAAGCGCTACTTCTCCCCGCGCTTCCCCGTCAAGCAGGTGCCGGCTGGCCAGGAGCAGGAGCTCTTCGACCGCATCGCCCGCGCCCTGGAGGATTCCGTGGAGAAGCACATGCGCGCCGACGTCACCGTGGGTTCCTTCCTCTCCGGCGGTATCGACTCCACCGCCATCGCGGCCTTGGCCAAGCGCCACAACCCCAACCTGCTCACCTTCACCACTGGCTTCGAGCGAGAGGGCTACTCGGAGGTCGACGTTGCCGCGGAGTCCGCGGAAGCCATCGGCGTGGAACACATCGTCAAAATCGTCTCGCCGGAGGAGTACGCCGAGGCCGTGCCGAAGATCATGTGGTACCTGGACAACCCGGTGGCGGATCCCTCGCTGGTACCGCTCTACTTCGTGGCCCAAGAAGCTCGCAAGCACGTCAAGGTGGTGCTCTCCGGCGAGGGCGCCGACGAGCTCTTCGGCGGTTACACCATTTATAAGGAGCCGCTGTCCCTAGCACCCTTTGAGAAGATCCCCTCTCCCCTGCGCCGCGGGCTGGGCCGCCTTTCCACCATCCTGCCGGAGGGCATGAAGGGCAAGTCCCTGCTCAACCGCGGCTCGATGAGCATGGAGGAGCGCTACTACGGCAACGCCCGCTCCTTCAACTTCGAGCAGATGCAGCGCGTCATCCCGTGGGCCAAGCGGGAGTGGGACCACCGTGAGGTCACCGCCCCCATCTACGCACAGTCCGAGGGCTTCGACCCCGTGGCCCGCATGCAGCACCTGGATCTCTTCACCTGGATGCGCGGTGACATCCTGGTCAAGGCCGACAAGATGAACATGGCCAACTCCCTCGAGCTGCGCGTGCCCTTCCTGGATAAGGAAGTGTTCAAGGTGGCTGAGACCATCCCGCACGATCTCAAGATCGCCCACGGCACCACCAAGTACGCCCTGCGCAAGGCCATGGAGCAGATCGTTCCGCCGCACGTGCTGCACCGCAAGAAGCTCGGCTTCCCGGTGCCCATGCGCCACTGGCTGGCTGGCGACGAGCTCTTTGGCTGGGCGCAGGATCAGATCAACGACTCCCACACTGAGGACATCTTCAACAAGAAGGAAGTCCTGGAGATGCTCAAGGAGCACCGCGACGGCATCAGTGATCACTCCCGCCGCCTGTGGACCGTGCTCTCCTTCATGATCTGGCACGGCATCTTCGTGGAGGGCCGCATCGATCCCAAGATCGAGCAGCGCGACTACCCCGTCAAGCTTTAGGCCCCACGCGCCTCCGGTCGGACAGCCAGTCGGAGGCAAATACGCAACTAAAACAAGGCCTCCTTCCCCGCCCACACAGCGAGGAAGGAGGCCTTGCCCTTTCAATCACCACAAGCGCGCAGAGCCCAGGCGCGCGCTACAGGGTTTTAGTTGAAGGAATCACCACAGGCGCAGGAGCCACCGGCATTCGGGTTATCGATGGTGAAACCCTGAGCCTCAATGGTGTCAGAGAAGTCGATCTTGGCGCCGGTGAGGTAAGGCACGGACATCTTGTCCACCACCAGGTTCACGCCGCCGATGGTGTCCACCTTGTCACCATCAAGGGTGCGGTCATCGAAGTAAAGCTGGTAGCGCAGGCCAGCGCAGCCGCCGGGCTGAACGGCGATGCGCAGGGAGAGGTCATCGCGGCCTTCCTGATCAAGCAGGGCCTTTGCCTTCGCAGCAGCGGCCTCAGTCAAGATGACACCGGTTGCGGATGCCGGAGCGGTCATGGTTTCTCCTCACATTTTCTACGGAAATTCTGGGCACTACCCTACCCCGCCCTCCGCCAAGATTAAAGGCGGCAACACGCGGCAAGGATGGTTCAGGGCCCGTGGTCTACGTGCTGTGCAACGCGCTGAGCCCGGGGCCTATTCCCACCTCAGGCCCCTCACCTTGTAGTCTGAACTGCGTGAAACTTCCGTGGCAAAAAGATGAACAGAACCCCTCCGAGCAGCAGGCCCCCACGCCCGCGCCGAAGTCTTCCACCCCTGAGAAGAAATACCCCAAGGGGTACACGCCGCCCAAGGGTCGCCCCACTCCCAAGCGCGATGCGCAGGAGATCGCCCGCGGCGTCAAGCGCGATCCCAACGGCATGTCCGATGCCCAGCGCTACCAGCACCGCAAGGAGCTGAAGAAGTCCATGTCCAAGGAGGAGTGGAAGGAATTCAAGCGCAAGGAGCGCGAGGAGTCCCGCGAGCGCAACAAGGTCATGCAGGAGCGCATGGCCGCCGGCGACGAGCGCTACCTGCTCGCCCGCGACCGCGGCGAGGTGCGCCGCTACGTGCGCAACTGGGTGGATTCCCGCCGCTTCCTCAACGAGTGGGTCATGCCCTTTGCCATCGTGCTGCTGATCCTCATGTTCTTCGGCACCGCAAACCCGAACCTGTCCAACATCATCTCCATCGCGTCGATGGCAGTCATCCTGGTCTTCGCCGTCGAGGGCGTCATGCTGGCCCGCCGCTGCAACAACGCGGTGCGCATCAAGTTCCCCGGCACCACCGAGGCCGGCTTCGGCTTGGGCTTCTACGCCTACTCGCGCGCCAGCCAGCCGCGTAAGTGGCGCACTCCCCGCCCGCAGGTTGAGCGCGGCGCCAACGTCTAGTTTCCACGGCTTTTGGAGAGCTCGCAATGCCAGAGATTACTGCCGTCCCGCAACCTGACTTCCAGGCCCGCAGCGCCATTGCCACAGCGCTGGCCACCTCGGTGCGCGGCGCGTCCTTTGGGCGCCTGAACTCGGTAGCCGCGTGGCTCGGCGCCTGCCAGGGAACGGCCCCCGCCGGTCGGATTGACCGCGCGCGCTTGGTCATCTTTGCCGGCCGTCATGGCATCGCCAGCCGCGAGGTGGAGGGCGTGGGCCTGTCCGCCTTTGCCCCGGAGTCCGACGAGGAACAAATCGCCGAGCTGCATTCCGGCGCCGGCCCTCTGCACACCGCCGCCCGCCGCGCGGGCGTGGGCATCGAGCTGGTGCAGTGCCCGCCCTCGGCCCCCATTGACGTCGAGGAGGCCATGAGCACGGAGCTTTTCGAGGAGGCCTTCGCCGTGGGCCAGGCCGCCGCCGACCGCGAGATCGACGCCGGCGCGGATCTCCTCATCCCCACCGAGCTGGGCGTGGGCGGCAGCACCGTGGCCGCCACCATCATCGGGCGCCTCAGTTTTACCGAGCCGGTGGCCATCGTGGGCCCGGGCTCCGGGGTGACCGATGAGATGTGGAAGACCAAGGTCACCGTCATTCGCGATGCCATGTTCCGCACCCGCAACCTGGAGGGCCTCGAGGTTGTCCAGTCCGCTGGCTCCCCCAGCGTGGCCGCCCTGGTGGGCTTCATCTACCAGGCTGCGCTGCGCCGCACCCCGATGCTTGTCGACGGCCCCCTCACCGCCACCGCCGCGGTCATCGCCGAGCGCATCGCCCCCGGCGTGAAGGGCTGGCTGCTAGCCACCAGCGTGACCACGGAGCCCGCGCACGTGCTCGCGCTCAAGGAGCTGGAACTCGAGCCGCTGCTCAGCCTGGATATGCGCGCCGGCCAATCCCTCGGTGCTTTGATGGCCATGCCGCTCATCGAGACCGCTGTGGAGCTGGCCGGCGAGGAATTCGCCGTCCAGACCCGCGCAGGGCAAAGCCCCGAAGGCGACGAGGCCTCCGCCTCCCCCAAGGCCTAACTCCCCCCCCTAGTTCTCGGCGCTACTTCACCAGCGTGTGCAGCCAGCCGTGGGTGTCTTCCACGCTGCCGCGCTGGATGCCGGTGAGGCGCTCGCGCAGGGCCATGGTGGTCTCGCCAGGCTCGTTGTTGTTCACCACAAAGTCGGTGTCGTTGCCCATGACGTGGCCCACCGGGGTGATGACAGCCGCGGTGCCGCAGGCAAAGGCCTCGGTCATCGCGCCGGAGGCCACATCCTCGGCCCACTCCTGGTAGGTGATGCGGCGCTCTTCGGTCTTGAGCCCCATGTCCTCGGCCACCTGGAGCAGGGACTTGCGGGTAATGCCCGGCAGCAGTGAGCCGGAGAGCTTCGGGGTCACCAGGGTCTGGTCCTCGCCCTCGCCGTAGATAAAGGCGAGGTTCATGCCGCCCATCTCCTCGATGTAGCGGCGCTCGATGGCGTCCAGCCACACCACTTGGTCGCAGCCCTTCTCCGCAGCCTGGGCCTGAGCCAGCAGGGAGCCTGCGTAGTTGCCGGCGAACTTGGCCGCGCCCGTGCCACCAGGAGCCGCGCGGACGTAGTCCGTGGACAGCCACACGGAGACCGGCTTGACGCCGCCGGTGAAGTAGGCGCCGGCCGGGCTGGCGATGACCACGTAACGGTAGGAGCTAGCGGGGTGAACGCCCAGGGAAACCTCGGTAGAGATCATAAAGGGGCGCAGGTAGAGGGACTCTTCGCCGCCGGCGGCGGGGACCCAGTCACGGTCGACGTCGACAAGCTGGCGCAGGGACTCGATGAACTCCTCCTCCGGCAGCTCCGGCATGGCCATGCGCTCGGCGGAGGCGATGAGGCGCTGGGCGTTCTCCTCCGGGCGGAAGGTGGCGATGCTGCCGTCGGGCTGACGGTAGGCCTTGATGCCCTCGAAGATGGCCTGGCCGTAGTGGAAGACGTTGGAGGCCGGGTCCATGGAGAAGGGCTCGTAGGGGCGAACTTGGGCGTCGTGCCAGCCCTTGTCCTCGCTCCACTCGATGGTCACCATGTGATCACTAAAGTGCTTGCCAAAGCCCGGGTTGGCCAGGATCTCCTTCAGCCGCTCGGGGGAGGTGGGGGTGGACGTGCGGGTAACTGTGTAATTCAACATGCCCACAGGCTACCCCTTGGTTTTTGCCTTAGCAGCCAAATTCGAGATCCAAATTACAGGTAGAGTATTTGGCGTAGAACCTTAATCGACTGTGATTTTCAAGGAGGACTCGTGGCTTCTTCCACGTTTGATCTGCCCGCCCGCGGCGCTGTCCCGTCCGTTGAGCTATCCAAGAAGGCCCCGAAGAAGGCTGACGCCATCCTCATCCCCGCTTTCGCCGGCGAGGACGGCCTCGAGCTGCCCGGCACCGACCTGCTCGATTCCGCAGCGGTGCGCGCCACCTACGAGGCACTTAGCGCCGTCGGCGCCACCGGCCGCGCGGGCGAAATCACCCGCGTGCCGGCTCCTCAGGACTCCAAGGCTTCCCTGGTCATCGCCGTGGGCCTGGGCGAGGCCGAGTCGCTGGATTCCGAGGCCCTGCGCCGCGCTGCCGGCAGCGCGGCCCGCTCCCTGGCTGGCGTGGGCACCGTGGCCACCACGCTGGGTGACTTCGGCATGAGCGCCGCCGTCGAGGGCGTCATCCTGGGCGGCTACACCTACCGCGGCATCCGCTCCTCCGAGGCGGCCAAGTCCGAGGCCCCGGCCTCCTTCGTCTTCGTCGCCGGCAAGTCCGCCGCCCAGGAGTTCGAGGCCGCCCGCATCACCGCGGAGTCCGTGGTGCTGGCCCGCGATCTGGTCAACGTTCCCTCCAACGAGCTCTACCCGGCAAGCTACGCCGAGTTCCTCTCCGCGCAGGCCAAGGAGGCCGGCCTCAAGGTGGAGATCCTCGATGAGAAGGAGCTGGCTGCCCAGGGCTTCGGCGGCATCCTGGCCGTGGGCAAGGGCTCCCAGCGCCCGCCGCGCCTGGTGCGCCTGACCTGGGCGCCGAAGAAGGCCACGAAGTCCGTGGCCCTGGTGGGCAAGGGCATCACCTTCGATACCGGCGGCATCTCCCTCAAGCCGGGCAACGGCATGTGGGACATGATTTCTGACATGGGTGGCTCCGCCGCCATGGCCGCGGCCATCATCGCGGCCGCCAAGCTGGAGCTGCCGGTCAAGGTGGTGGCCACCCTGCCGCTGGCGGAGAACATGCCGGATGGCGCCGCCACCCGCCCGGGCGATGTCATCACCCACTACGGCGGCCTGACCAGCGAGGTGCTCAACACCGACGCCGAGGGACGCCTCGTGCTTGCCGACGCCATCGCGCGCGCCAGCGAGGACAAGCCCGACTTCCTGCTGGAGACCGCCACCCTCACCGGCGCGCAGATCGTCGCCCTGGGCGCGCGCACCGCGGGCGTCATGGGCTCCGACGAGCTGCGTGACCGCATCGCTGAGATCGGCCGCGAGGTGGGCGAGAACGCCTGGGCCATGCCGCTGCTCGAGGAGCACGATGAGGAGGTCAAGTCCCAGGCCGCCGACATCCGCAACATCAACGCCAAGCGCGAGGGCGGCATGGAGTTCGCCGGCACCTACCTGCAGAAGTTCGTGGGCGAGGGCATCGAGTGGGCTCACATCGACGTCGCCGGCCCGTCCTGGAACGGCGGCGCTCCCCGCGGCTACACCTCCAAGCGCGCCACCGGCGTTCCGGTGCGCACGGTGGTCGCCGCCCTCCAGGAGATCGCTGAGGCCTAAGTAGCCACGTTCCTACTCCTGCGGATCGGTGATGACGTAGTCTTCCCGGTCCGCCAGCGGCACCATGGTGCCGTCGGACATCGCGCGGTCGGTGACGATTCCCTTCTCATCGAACAGCGCCACCTCATTGCCTTCGTCGCGCAAGCGGCGGAGGCTTTCTTTGAGCATTTTGCGCCCCATCTTGTGTAGACCGGTGACCAAGGAGAAGTCCAGCGCGAGCTTCTTTCCGGAGAACTGGCGTTGCGTCAGCTCGTAGAGCACGGCCTCGGCGGCGGTGAAGTTAATGTGACCCTGCAGGCGGATGATGGCGATCTCCTCGTCCTCATCCACCGTGCGCACCGGGTACACGCCGAAGCGCTTCTCCGTGGACATCAGGTGCAGGCCCATGTCCTCGGAGAAGAGCTCGAAGGCCTCCACCCCGCGCACGCTGTTGCCTTGCTCGTTGAGCCGCGGGGAGAAGGTGGCTACGCCCAGCTGCCCCGGCAGGGTGCCCAGCAGGCCGCCGGAAACCCCGGACTTCGCGGGGATACCCACCTCCGCCATCCACTTGCCGGCGCCGTCGTACATGCCGCAGGAGCTCATGCCCGCCAGGGTCAGGCGGCACACGTCGGCGTCGAGCACTTTCTCCCCTGTCACCGGCTGGCGCCCACCGTTGGCCAGCGTGGCGGACATGATGGCCAGATCGCGCACGTCGACGGACAGCGAGCACTGCTTGATGTAGGAGAGCACGGCGTCGTGAGCCTCGTCTTGGATGACTCCGTAGCTGCGCAGCATGTGGGCGATGGAGAGGTTGCGCTCGCTGTTTTCTAGCTCGGAGTCGCACACGGAGTCGTCGATCAGCAGCTCGCGGCCTGCCAGCTGGGACATGAAGCTGCGGATGCGCTCCACGCGGTCCTCCACCGTGGAATCCACGCCGTTGATGATCTGATTGACGGCAATAGCCCCAGCGTTGATCATTGGGTTGACCGGCCGGTTGTCCTTGCCCAGTGAGAGTTCGTTGAAGGCTTGGCCGCTGGGCTCCATTCCCACCACCTCGTTGACGGCCTCCCGGCCCAGCTCCTGCAGGGCCAGCGCGTAGACGAAGGGCTTGGAGATGGACTGGATGCTAAACCGCGTCTCGGCATCGCCGGCACAGTACAGGTGCCCGGTCACCGAGCACAGCGCCACGCCGAGGGTCTCGGGGTTGGCGTCCGCTAGCTCCGGGATGTAGTCAGCCACCTGCCCGTCCCGGTTATCGCGCACGGAGTCGAGAATTCTGCCTAGGTAATACGGAATCGGAGTCTGCATGCCCTCCAAGGGTATAGACTTCTGCCTCATGAAGCCCACGCTGATTATTGTCGATGTCCAAAATGATTTCTGCCCGGGCGGGGCGCTGGCCACTGCCCGCGGCGACGAGGTCGCGGAGAAGATCGCTGGCCTCGTCCCCGACTACGACACCGTGATTGCCACCCAGGATTGGCACATTGAGCCCGAGGGACACTTCTCGGAGAACCCCGACTTTGTGGATACCTGGCCGGTGCACTGCGTCGCCGAGACCGAAGGCGCGGCCATGCACCCGGCGCTTGCCCAGGCCCCCATCGCCGCCTTCTTCCGCAAGGGCGCCTACACCGCGGCCTACTCCGGCTTCGAGGGCGAGGCCGAGGGCATCCCGCTGGCGCAGTGGCTGCGGGAACATGGGCACGAGGCGGTGGACATCGTGGGCATCGCCACCGATCACTGCGTGCTGGCCACCGCGCGCGACGCCCTCAAAGAGGGCTTGCGTGTGCGCGTGCTGCGCGAGTACTGCTCGCCTGTCGACGACACCCGGGGCGAGGCCGCCTTGGAGTCCCTCGCGGCGGCTGGGGCGGAGATTATCTAGCTGCCGCTGCCTTCGCCGCCGCGCTGGCGCTCTTCGAAGCGTCGGCGGCGCTCGCGTTGCTCCTCGCGCTTGCGCAGGATGCGTTCACGCTCGATACGCTCGCGCATGCGCTGCGGATAGCCAGTCTCCTCGACGTCATAGACGTCGCAGCGCAGAAGCTTGGCCACGGCATCAATGCCCTTCGGCCCTCCGATGCGGCGGCGGATGAAGGCGCCGTTTTCATCGACGACTACCACCGACATCTCGTTGACCACCGTCTCCGGCTCCACGAAGGCCTCGATGTAGGCCCGGCCGCGGGCCCAGTCCGCCAGCTCGCGGGCGTCCTCAGCGCGGATGGTCTCACCTGGTGCCCGCGGGGGACGCAGCTGCGATGCGGAACGGTTGCGGCGGAAAGGGTTGAACATAAAACACCACCCTACCCGGTGGGGCGGGTGGGCTTATCAACCCCACTCATGCACGCCTTGAGGCGCTTCGCGGTAGGATTGGACACCAGCGTTTGAACAATTCCGACTTTCGAGGAGTCTTATTACTTATGGCACACTCCGTTGTGATGCCCGAACTGGGCGAATCCGTAACCGAAGGCACGATTACCCAGTGGCTGAAGGGTGTCGGTGACACTGTCGAGGTCGACGAGCCGCTGCTCGAGGTCTCCACAGACAAGGTCGATACCGAAATCCCCTCCCCCGTTGCCGGCACCATCCTCGAAATCAAGGCTGAGGAGGATGACACCGTCGACGTCGGCGCTGTGATCGCCATTATCGGTGACGAGGGCGAGTCCGCTGACTCCGGTTCCGCCGATGAGGCACCGGCTGAGGAGGAGGACAAGGCTGAGGAGTCTGAGTCGAAGTCCGAGGAGAAGGAAGAGTCCGCACCGGCTTCCTCCGGCGAGGCCACCGACGTCGTCATGCCCGAGCTCGGCGAGTCCGTCACCGAGGGCACCATCACCCAGTGGCTGAAGTCCGTGGGTGACACCGTCGAGGTCGACGAGCCGCTGCTCGAGGTCTCCACCGACAAGGTCGACACCGAAATCCCCTCCCCGGTCGCCGGCACCATCGTAGAAATCGTCGCTGACGAGGACGACACCGTCGACGTCGGCGCCGTCATCGCCCGCATCGGCGACGGCTCCGCCCCGGCCGCCAAGCAGGACGACAAGGCCGCAGAGAAGACAGAAAAGGCAGAGCCAAAGGCAGAAGAAAAGAAGGAAGAGCCCGCACCGGCTTCCTCCGGCGAGGCCACCGACGTCGTCATGCCCGAGCTCGGCGAGTCCGTCACCGAGGGCACCATCACCCAGTGGCTGAAGTCCGTGGGTGACACCGTCGAGGTCGACGAGCCGCTGCTCGAGGTCTCCACCGACAAGGTCGACACCGAAATCCCCTCCCCGGTCGCCGGCACCATCGTAGAAATCGTCGCTGACGAGGACGACACCGTCGACGTCGGCGCCGTCATCGCCCGCATCGGCGACGGCTCCGCCCCGGCCGCCAAGCAGGACGACAAGGCCGCAGAGAAGACAGAAAAGGCAGAAGAAAAGAAGGAAGAGCCCAAGGCCGAGAAGAAGGAAGAGCCGAAGAAGGAGGCAC
Organism: Corynebacterium sp.; assembly: GCF_030532325.1. Lineage (GTDB taxonomy): Bacteria > Actinomycetota > Actinomycetes > Mycobacteriales > Mycobacteriaceae > Corynebacterium. The sequence continues at coordinate 81,564 of NZ_JAUNLS010000002.1, read as the reverse complement.
CGGCAGCCGCTGAGGCTCCGAAGACCACCGAGCCTTCCACCAAGGTCAACAACGGCGACGACATCCCGTACGTCACCCCGCTGGTGCGCAAGCTGGCTGAGAAGCACGGCGTGGATCTGAGCACCGTGACCGGTACCGGCGTCGGCGGCCGCATCCGCAAGCAGGACGTGCTCGCTGCTGCTGGCGAGGGCGAGGCACCGGCAGCTACCTCCGGTTCCTCCGACCCGCGCGCCCGCTGGTCCACCAAGTCCGTGGATCCGTCCAAGGCTGAGCTCATCGGCACCACCCAGAAGGTCAACCGCATCCGCGAGATCACCGCGTCCAAGATGGTCGAGGCCCTGCAGATCTCCGCACAGCTCACCCACGTGCAGGAAGTCGATATGACCGCCATCTGGGATATGCGCAAGCAGGCCAAGCAGGCGTTCATCGACAAGTACGGCGCCAACCTCTCCTTCCTGCCGTTCATCGTGAAGGCCACCGTTGAGGCGCTGGTTTCCCACCCGAACGTCAACGCCTCCTACAACCCGGAGACCAAGGAGATGACCTACCACGCGGATGTCAACGTCGCCATCGCCGTTGATACCCCGAAGGGCCTGCTGACCCCGGTCATCCACAAGGCACAGGAGCTCACCCTGCCGGAGATCGCCCAGCAGATCGCCGAGCTGGCTGACAAGGCCCGCAACAACAAGCTCAAGCCGAACGACCTCACCGGTGCCACCTTCACCGTGACCAACATCGGCTCTGAGGGCGCACTGCTCGACACCCCGATCCTGGTTCCGCCGCAGGCCGGCATCCTGGGCACCGCCGCTATCACCAAGCGCGCGGTCGTGGTCAACGAGAACGGCCAGGACGCCATCGCCATCCGCCAGATGTGCTACCTGCCGTTCACCTACGACCACCAGGTCGTCGACGGTGCTGACGCTGGCCGCTTCATCACCACCATCAAGGACCGTCTGGAGACCGCCAACTTTGAAGAGGATCTTGCCCTCTAAGGTTTCTTAGGCACACGGTTCCCTTAAGCCCCCGCCCGCACTGAGTTCTGACCGCTTACGGTCAGCTCGGTGGGCGGGGGCTTTCGTGTGGGCGGCGCATCCACCTCCGGCCCGCCCAAAGGACACACCCACACCCTTTATGTGACGCGTACAACAATACGGGTTAGACTGTCACGCATGCTGAAAAAAGAGTGGCTGCGCGTCGCCTTGGGAATGTTTCTCGTCGCCTTCGGCGCCAACCTATTCGCGCCGATGGTCGTCACCTACCAGCTGCACACCCCGCTGACCGTCCTGCACACCACGTTCCTCTTCGGCATCTACGCCGTGGGAATCATGGTGGCACTGTTCCTCGGCGGGCCGCTCTCCGATTCCTTGGGGCGCCGCGCCATCATGCGCCCGGCCATGCTGGCCACCATCACCGGCTCGGTGGTGCTGCTTGCCGGCTGGCGTGGCTTCTTCCTGCCGCTGCTGCTCGGCCGCTTGCTCATTGGCATCGCCGTGGGCCTGAGCATGTCCTCCGGTGCGGCGTGGATCAAGGAGCTGAGCACCCACATCCACGCCGGCGCGCGGCGCTCCTCCATCGCGCTCTCGGCGGGCTTCGCCCTCTCCCCGGCAGTCTCCGGTATCCTCGCGCAGTTTGTCCTCGCCCCTACCCTGGTGCCCTACCTCGCCCACATCCTGCTCGCGCTGGGCATCATCCCACTGGTGTGGACCGCCAAGGCAGGCCCCGCAGCCGGGCGCCCCGGTTCCTTCTTCCCACGCAGCCTGCTCACCCCGCACTTCCTGCCGGTTGCCGTGGCCGCGCCGTGGGTCTTCGGCTCCGCCACCACCGCCTTTGCCTTCCTGCCGAGTTTCCTCTCGGAGCATCTTGAGCGCCCCATCCTCGCCGCGGGCCTGACCGCCATGCTCACCATGGGCACGGGCGTGGGCGTGCAGCAGCTCGCCGGGCGGGTGCGGGTGACCACCACCCACGCCATGGTCTTCGCCACCGCGGGCATGGGCCTGTGCCTCTTTATCGTCGCCAACCACGAGCACCCGTGGACGGTGTGGCTGCTCCCACTGGCCGCCGTCGTCATGGGCGCCTCCTATGGCATGGGCATGCTCGACGGGCTGGCGCGCACCCAGGCGCTGTGCGATCCCGCGGAAGTGGGAGCGGCAACGGGGGTGTTCTATTCACTGACCTATCTGGGGTTCTTCGCGCCCTTCATCCTGTCTTTTTTGGGCCCTGCGGTGGGCTATTCATCCACATTCATCGTTGGCATCCTCGTGGCCGGACTCACCGCATTGTGGCTGTTCACCGCAGGCAGGGGTAACCGCAGATAACCGCATGAAACACCCTTTATACTTGGGGGCGGTTATACCCCATTTCGGGTATCTAACGATGTAGACCCACAAAGGAGATTGGACATATGGATTTCATCTCTCGCCATTTGGGCCCGGATTCTTCCGAGCAGGCGACGATGCTGAACACCGTGGGATACAGCAGCGTTGACGCTCTTGTCGACGCCGCCCTCCCCACCTCCATCCGCGCAACGTCCGCGCCGAAGCTGCCGGACGCGTTGAGCGAAGACGAAGCGCAAGCCACCCTGCGGGCCTACGCCTCCAAGAACGTGCTGCTGAAGTCCTTTTACGGGCAAGGCTTCTCCGATACCCTGACCCCGGCGGTCATCCGCCGCGGCTTGTTGGAGGACGCCGGATGGTACACCGCCTACACCCCCTACCAGCCGGAGATTTCGCAGGGCCGTCTGGAAGCGCTGCTCAACTTCCAGACCATGATCCAGTCCCTGAGCGGACTGCCCATCGCTAACGCCTCGCTGCTCGATGAAGCCTCCGCCACCGCCGAGGCCGTGGGGCTTATGGCCCGCGCCGTGCGCAAGGGCCGCCGCGTCATCCTGGATTCCCGCCTGCACCCGCAGGTGCTCGCCGTGGCCGCCGAGCGCGCCCGCGCCGTGGAGCTGGAGGTGGAGATCCTCGACATCCGCGAGGGCATCGTGGGCGAGGACCTGGTGGGCGCGGTCATCGCCTACACCGGCACCGAGGGCGATATCTTCGATCCCCGCCAGGTCATCGAGGAGCTGCACACCCGCGGCGGCCTGGTCACCGTGAACACCGACCCGCTCTCCCTGCTCATGCTGGAGGCACCGGGTACCTTTGGCGCGGACATCGTCATCGGCTCCTCCCAGCGCTTCGGCGTGCCGCTCTTCTTCGGCGGCCCGCACGCTGCCTACATGGCCGTGACTGACAAGCTCAAGCGCCAGATGCCAGGCCGCCTGGTGGGCGTGTCCAAGGACGCCGAGGGCCGCCCGGCCTACCGCCTGGCCCTGCAGACCCGCGAGCAGCACATCCGCCGCGAGCGCGCGACCTCCAACATCTGCACTGCGCAGGCGCTGCTGGCCAACGTGGCCTCCATGTACGCCGTCTACCACGGCCCGCAGGGTCTGAAGGAGATTGCCCAGCGCGTCCACGCCCTGGCAGCCACCTTCGCCGCCGCGCTGCAGAAGGCCGGCGTGGCCCTGGCGGCCGAGGAGTTCTTCGACACCGTCACCGCCACCGGCGTTGACGCCGCTGCCATTAAGTCCGCGCTGCAGGAGAAGGGCTACCTGGTCCGCGCCATTGGCAGCGATAAGGTCTCCGTCTCCTTCGGCGAGTCCGCCTCGCTGGAGGATGTCGCCGTGCTCGCCGTCGCCTTCGGCGCCGAAGCTCCGGAATCCGCGCTCGAGCCCGAGGCCGCTGCTACCGAGTCTTTCCCGGAGGCCCTGGCCCGCGCCGAGGCCCCGCTGGAGCACCCGATCTTTAACAGCATCCACTCCGAGACCCAGATGATGCGCTACCTGCGTACTCTGGCGGATAAGGATCTGGCCCTGGACCGCACGATGATCCCACTGGGCTCGTGCACCATGAAGCTCAACCCCACGGCCGCCATGGAGCCCATCTCCTGGCCGGAGTTCGCGGGCATCCATCCCTACGCCCCGGAGGAGACCACCGCCGGCTGGCGCGAGCTCATCGAGGAGCTGGAGGCCTGGCTGGCGGAGCTGACCGGCTACGCCAAGGTCTCCATTCAGCCTAACGCCGGCTCCCAGGGCGAGCTGGCCGGCCTGCTGGCCATCCGCCGCTACCACGTGGCCAACGGGGATCACGGCCGTGACGTCGTCCTCATCCCGGCCTCCGCGCACGGCACCAACGCGGCCTCGGCCACGCTGGCTAACCTGCGCGTGGTGGTTGTGGCCACCGCCGATGACGGCTCCATCGACCTGGCTGATTTGGACGCCAAGATCGAGCAGCACGGCGAGCACATCGCCGGCATCATGATCACTTACCCCTCCACCCACGGCGTTTTCGACCCCGAGGTGCGCGACGTGTGTGACAAGGTCCACGCCGCCGGCGGGCAGGTCTACATCGACGGCGCCAACATGAACGCGCTGACCGGCTGGGCGCGCCCGGGTGACTTCGGCGGCGACGTCTCCCACCTCAACCTGCACAAGACCTTCACCATCCCGCACGGCGGCGGTGGCCCGGGCGTGGGCCCGGTGGGCGTGGCCAAGCACCTCGTGCCTTTCCTGCCTACCGACGCCAACGATCCCCAGCGCGATCCCTCCCAGCCGGCCGCCATCGGCACCGGCGTTCCCTCCACCGCCACCAAGTACGGCTCCGCCGGTGTGCTGCCGATCTCCTGGGCCTACTTGGCCATGGTGGGTAGCGAGGGCGTCAGCTCCGCCACCAGCCACGCCATTCTGGGTGCGAATTACCTGGCGGCCTCCCTCAAGGATTCCTTCCCGGTGCTCTATACCGGCAACGAGGGCCTAGTGGCCCACGAGTGCATCTTCGACCTGCGCGAGCTGACCGACGCCTCCGGTGTCACCGCAGCCGATGTGGCCAAGCGCCTCGTGGACTACGGCTTCCACGCCCCCACCCTTTCCTTCCCGGTGGCCGGCACCCTCATGGTGGAGCCCACCGAGTCCGAGGATCTGGCCGAGCTCGATCGCTTCGTCGAGGCCATGCGCGCCATTCGCGCGGAAATCCAGGAGATCATCGACGGCACCATCGCCTACGAGGACTCCGTCATCCACAACGCCCCCTTCACCGCCCAGTCCGTGGCCACCGACGAGTGGGAGTACTCCTTCAGCCGCGCGCAGGCCGCCTACCCGGTGGATTCCCTGCGCCAGAACAAGTACTTCCCGCCGGTGCGCCGCATCGACGAGGCCTACGGCGACCGCAACCTCGTGTGCTCCTGCCCACCGCCGGAGGCCTTCGACCTGACCCAGGAGGATTAATCCATGACTGAACTGCTCAACTCACCGCTGCACGCAGAGCACGAGAAGCTCGGCGCATCCTTTACCGCCTTCGGCCCGTGGAACATGCCGCTGAAGTACGGCAACGAGCTTGAAGAGCACCGCGCTGTGCGCGGCGCCGCCGGCCTCTTCGATCTCTCCCACATGGGCGAGATCTGGGTCAGCGGCCCGCAGGCCGCAGAGTTCTTGACCTACGCCTTCATCTCCAACCTCACCACCCTCAAGGAGGGCAAGGCCAAGTACTCCATGATCTGCGCCGAGGACGGAGGCATCATCGATGACCTCATCACCTACCGCGTGGAGGAGGAGAAGTTCCTCGTAGTTCCCAACGCTGGCAACGCCGACATCGTGTGGGAGGCACTCAACGAGCGCGCCGCGGGCTTCGAGGTCGAGCTGCACAACGCCTCCCGCGAGCTCGCTCTGGTGGCCATCCAAGGCCCCAAGGCAGCTGAGATCCTCGTACCCTTGGTGGAGGAGGCCAAGCAGGGTGACGTCGACAAGCTGCCTTACTACGCGGCGATGAAGGCCCAGGTCTCCGGTCTGGATGCGCTGGTGTGCCGCACCGGCTACACCGGCGAGGACGGCTTCGAGGTCATCGTCGCCAACGCTGACGCCTCCGCGCTGTGGAACGCACTGCTCGAGGCCGGCTCCGGCGAGGGGCTCATCCCCTGCGGCCTGGCCGCCCGCGACTCCCTGCGCCTGGAGGCAGGCATGCCGCTCTACGGCAACGAGCTCAGCCGCGAGATCACCCCGGTGGAAGCCGGCATGACCCGCGCCTTTGCCAAGAAGGAGCAGGACTTCGTGGGCGCAGAGGAGATGCGCGCGCACGCCGAGCGCGGCCCCAAGGTGGTCATCACCGGCCTGACCTCCGAGCAGCGCCGCGCCGCCCGCTCCGGCTCCGAGGTCTTCGTGGGCGAGCAGAAGGTCGGCACCGTGACCTCCGGCCAGCCCTCCCCCACCCTGGGGCACCCGGTGGCCCTGGCGCTCATCGATACCAGCGCGAACCTGCAGCCTGGCGACTCCGTCGAGGTGGACATCCGCGGCAAGCGCTACCCCTTCGAGGTTTCTTCTCTGCCCTTCTACAAGCGCGAGAAGTAACCGCTACACTTTTTCACAAGCAACTACTGAAAGGACTCCGTCATGGCTACCCTTCCTTCTGACTTTTCCTACTCCGAGGACCACGAGTGGATTAACTCCTCCGCTGACGCCGCCGTCGGCTCCACCGTCCGCGTAGGCATTACCTCCGTGGCTGCTGACCGCCTGGGTGAGGTTGTCTTCGCCGAGCTGCCCGCCGTGGGTGACACCGTCACCGCCGGCGAGACCTGTGGCGAGGTGGAGTCCACCAAGTCCGTCTCCGACCTCTACTCCCCGGTCACCGGCACCGTCACCGCGGTCAATGAGGCCGTGCACGATGACTACGCCGTCATCAACAACGATCCTTTCGGTGAAGGCTGGCTCTTCGAGGTCGAGGCCACCGAGACCGACAAGCTCATGAGCGCCGAGGAGTACGCCGCAGCCAACGGCGTCTAAGGCACCACCTGCCTCATGCTGGGGAGCAGTGCTAGCGAAAGCTGGTACGTGCTCCCCTTTCTGATCTCCGCGCTTGCGGGGGCTAGACTTGGCAGGCATGACTGCTCCACGCGAACCATTCTTTCCCGCCGATCGCTCCATCCGTGACAGCTCCGAGCCCGTGGAGATTCGCCATTTAGGCCGCATGGACTACCAGGAGGCCTGGGACCTGCAGGCGGAGATTGCCGCCGAGCGCGCCGCGGGCGAGCGCGGGGACATCATCCTGGTGGTGGAGCACCCCAACATCTACACCGCGGGCAAGCGCACCCAGCCGGAGGACATGCCGGATAACGGCCTGCCCGTCATCACCGTGGACCGTGGTGGGCGCATCACCTGGCACGGCGAGGGCCAGCTGGTGCTCTACCCCATCATCAAGCTGGCGGAGCCGGTGGATGTTGTAGATTACGTCCGCCGCCTCGAAGAGGCCATCATCCAGGCCGTGCGCGAGATGGGCGTGACCACCGCCGGGCGCATCGACGGGCGCTCGGGCGTGTGGGTGCCGCACACCACCCCGGCCGCCGATCCCGCCGCCCCGAAGCGCGACCGCAAGCTCGGCGCGCTGGGTATTCGCATCACCCGCGGGGTGACCATGCACGGCCTAGCGCTCAACTGCAACAACACGCTGGAGTACTACGAGCACATCATTGCCTGCGGCATCGACGACGCCGACGTGTCCACCCTCTCCCTCGAGCTCGGCCGCGAGGTCACCATCGAGGACGCCGAAGCCCCGCTTATCGACGCCCTCCTGCGCGCCCTCTCCGGCGAGCTCGTCGTGGCAGATCACACCTTCGCCTCTGCCCCCGATCCCATCAAGCTGGCTAACGAAAAGGCACGTCAGGCGCGCCGCGCCCAGCAGGCGGGTTCATAAGCCACACCCGATGGAATACTTCCACGGGTAGAAAGAATTGAATAAAGAAGAGCCTTGAGTAAGCAAACCCCCCTCAACACGTAAAGTGAGATCCTGTGACTGTAAAGCCTGAAGGACGCAAGATGCTGCGCATTGAGAAGAAGAATGCGGAGTCCCCCATCGAGCAAAAGCCGCGCTGGATTCGCAACCAGGTGCGCACCGGCCCGGGCTACGAGGACATGAAGTCCCGCGTCTCCGGCGCCTCCCTGCACACCGTGTGCCAGGAGGCCGGCTGCCCGAACATCCACGAGTGCTGGGAGTCCCGCGAGGCCACCTTCCTCATCGGCGGTGACAAGTGCACCCGCCGCTGCGACTTCTGCGATATTGCCACTGGCAAGCCCAGCGAGCTGGACCGCGACGAGCCGCGCCGCGTGGCGGAGAACATCCAGGAGATGGACCTCAACTACACCACCATCACCGGCGTGACCCGCGACGACCTCCCGGACGAGGGCGCCTGGCTCTACGCCGAGGTGGTGCGCAAGATCCACGAGCTCAACCCGAACACCGGCGTGGAGAATCTCACCCCGGACTTCTCCGGCAAGCCGGACCTGCTCCAGGAAGTCTTCGAGGCCCGCCCGGAGGTCTTTGCCCACAACCTGGAGACTGTGCCGCGCATCTTCCGCCGCATCCGCCCGGCCTTCCGCTACGAGCGCTCCCTCGACGTCATCCGCCAGGCTCATGACTTTGGCTTGATCACCAAGTCCAACCTCATCCTGGGCATGGGCGAGAGCAAGGAGGAAATCGAGGAGGCCCTGCGCGATCTGCGCTCCGCCGGCTGCGACATCATCACCATTACCCAGTACCTGCGCCCGGGCCCGCGCTTCCACCCGATTGAGCGCTGGGTGCGCCCGGAGGAGTTCGTGGAGCACTCCCAGTTGGCCAAGGAGCTGGGCTTCGGCGGCGTCATGTCCGGCCCGCTGGTGCGCTCTTCTTACCGCGCAGGCCGCCTCTATGTGCAGGCCATGGAGGCCCGCGGACTGGAGCTGCCGGATAACCTCAAGCACCTGGCTGAGACTTCCCAGGGCGCTACCGCCCAGGAGGCCTCCACCTTGCTGGAGAAGTACGGCCCCTCCGAGGAGACCCCGGTGACCACCCGCATGGTCAAGACCCCGCAGCGCCCTGAGACCGCTGCCTCGACCATCCGCTAGTTGCTCCAGAGCCTCTGCGAGCATTTGCTCGTTACTCCGGATTTAACTCTGTGACGGCCCCGCTTCGGCTGGGGCCGTTTTTAACATTTCTCCCTCTTGACCTTTAAAGTAGGAATCATGGCACAAGACGATAAGGCAGCTCTCAAGGCTGCGAAGAAGCAAGAGCGCGCCGCGAAGCGTGAGCGCCGCAAGCAAACCCGCAGCCAGATGTGGCAGGCGTTTAACATGCAGCGCAAGCAGGACAAGGCGCTGATCCCCATCATGCTGGCCGCCTTCCTGGGCCTGGGCCTGCTGTTCTTCCTTATCGGACTGCTCTTCAACGGCCAGTGGTTCATGCTCATCATCGGCCTAGGTCTGGGCGCGATGCTGGCCATGTTCCTCTTTACCCGCCGCCTTGAGCGCGACATGTACAAGAAGGTCGAGGATCAGCCCGGCGTGGCTGGTTGGGCTCTGGAGCAGCAGCTGCGCAACACCGTTGGTGTGGTGTGGAAGGTCAAGACTGGCGTGGCTGCGACCCGCCACCAGGATCTGGTCCACCGCGTCATCGGCAACTCCGGCGTGGTCTTCGTTGCTGAGGGTGACCGCAAGCGCCTGCAGCCGACGATGAACACTCTGAAGAAGCGCGTGGACAAGCTGGCCGGCGGCGTGCCCGTCTACGAGATCTACGTCGGCAGCGGTGAGGACGAGGTGCCCGTGGCCAAGCTGCGCAGCAAGATCATGAAGCTGCCGCGCAACTACAACAAGGAGCAGACCTACGCCAACATCCGCCGCATTGAGGCCATGGATGACCTGCCGGGTACCACCCCGGGTCTGCCCAAGGGCCCGCTGCCGCGCCAGGCGCAGAACATGGCGGGCATGAACCGCCGCATGCGCCGCGCCCAGCAGCGCAAGGGCAAGTAGGCGCCAGCCTTTCAGACGCCACAACAGAACAACAGCCCTTCCCCACTGCCGAGGATTCTCGGTGCGGGGAAGGGCTGTTGCTTTACGCGCACCTCCCCGGGCTCTAGGCCAAGAAGCAGCGAAGACATAGACGCTTTCACGCGCTAAATCGAGCTTTCCCGTTTTCAGTACGTGTTCATCTAGCGCCGTTTCCCGTCCTTTATGTCTCCCAGCTTCAATTTCCGCCTCTGAATCGGCAGTTGTTGAGCAGGATTTTGAAGCTGGGAGACCCTAAGCCCGGATCCTGCCCATGCCGAGCCTTGCCTACGCCGAACTTTGCCGATATCCAGCGCGACGGCACCTCAAGGACCTCACGGACCTCCCGGACGCTATCTAACTTCTATTGAAAACGGGAAAGCTCGATTTAGGCAGAAAATCT
>NZ_JAUNLS010000002.1:0-71331 GCF_030532325.1 Corynebacterium sp. | reverse complement strand
AGGACGGGCCAAGGGACGGGAGCCAAAGGACGGGAGACCGGGACAGCACCGAGCGCTCGCACGCGTCCCTCGCCGACAAGCACGCCCCGAAAACTAGAAAAAGGGGCGGAATCGCCCCTTGCCCTGAAAGCCCGTTGTGGACCGTGCCTCCCTAAGCCATGATGACCGCGGTGCCGGTGGCGCGGTCATGGATGCCGCGGCCGTCGGAGTCCACCATCGCGGCCGGGAAGAGGAAGGCCGTGAGGATGGTCCGCAAGGCCGCGCGCCAGAATCCCACGCGTTCGCCGGGGGCGTCGAGACGGGCCACGCCCATTCCCAGCATCATCATTCCGGGGGTGCGGGCAAAGAGCCAGCCGGTGATGATGCCCACAACCACCCACAGGGCGTAGCCCAGGAAGGCGGGGCCGCCGAAGAAGTCCGTCGTCATCGCAATGAGATTGGCCAGCAGCATACAGACGATCCAGTCGATGAGCACTGCGCCCGTACGGCGGGCCACCGAGGCCAAGGAGCCCGGGCCGTGCTCCGGCAAACCAAGCTTTTCACCTGGCCACTTGCCAGGACCGTCCAGATCATTTTCACCGGGGAGGGCGGGCCCGTCGAGCCACGTGCGCTTTTGTTCCATACCACCAATCTAATGCCCGCATCGGGGGAAGCGAAAACCCGGCCGGCAGGCTGTGTGGCGCAGCGCACTCTGCGCCATGAATTCAATACCTGTAGAGTTACAGAAATGCCTGTAGACTACACAGCAGACCTGTAGACTCACAGGAGACAAGATCACAGTCAACCCGAGGAGACCAGCGTGAGTTTCGAAACTATTCACGACGTAGTTAAGTTTATCAAGGACGAAGACGTTCAATTCCTGGACATCCGCTTCACCGATGTCCCCGGTACCGAGCACCACTTCTCCATCCCCGCCTCGGAGTTTGATGAGGACGCAGCCGAGCAGGGCCTCGCGTTTGATGGCTCTTCCATCCGCGGCTTTACCAGCATTGATGAGTCCGATATGACCCTGCTGCCGGACCCCGCCACCGCGCACATCGATCCCTTCCGCTCGGCAAAGACCCTGAACATGAAGTTCTTTGTCCACGATCCGCTCACCCTTGAGCCCTTCTCCCGCGACCCACGCAACGTCGCCCGCAAGGCCGAGGAATACCTCGCCTCCACCGGAATCGCCGATACCTGCTTCTTCGGCGCGGAGGCTGAGTTCTACCTCTTCGACTCCGTGCGCTACTCCGCGGAGATGAACCACTCCTTCTACGAGGTCGATACCGACGAAGGCTGGTGGAACCGCGGCGCCGAGACCAACCTGGATGGCTCCCCGAACCTGGGCAACAAGACCCGCGTCAAGGGCGGCTACTTCCCCACCGCGCCCGTCGATAAGCATGGCGAGGTACGCGACGCCATGGTGCAGAACCTGCAGAAGCTCGGTTTTGCCATCGAGCGCTACCACCACGAGGTCGGCGGCGGCCAGAACGAGATTAACTACCGCTTCAACTCTCTGCTGCACGCCGCGGATGACATCCAGACCTTCAAGTACGCCATCAAGAACACCGCCGCGCAGCACGGCAAGGCGGCCACCTTCATGCCCAAGCCGCTGGCCGGCGACAACGGCTCCGGCATGCACGCCCACATGTCCCTGTGGAAGGACGGCTCCCCGCTCTTCTACGATGAGGCCGGCTACGGCGGGCTCTCCGACATCGCCCGCTACTACATCGGCGGTATCCTCCACCACGCACCGGCGGTGCTGGCCTTCACCAACGCCACCCTGAACTCCTACCACCGCCTGGTGCCGGGCTTCGAGGCGCCGATCAACCTGGTGTACTCCCAGCGCAACCGCTCGGCGGCCATCCGCATCCCGATCACCGGATCCAACCCGAAGGCCAAGCGCATCGAGTTCCGCGCTCCGGATCCCTCGGGCAACCCCTACTTCGGCTTCGCCGCCATGATGATGGCCGGCCTGGACGGCGTGAAGAACCGCATCGAGCCGCACGCTCCGGTGGACAAGGACCTCTACGAGCTGCCGCCGGCAGAGCAGGCCTCCATCCCGCAGGCGCCGACCTCCCTCGAGGCTTCCCTTAAGGCGCTGGAGGAGGACAACGAGTTCCTCACCGAGGGTGACGTCTTCTCCGAGGACCTCATCGAGACCTACATCCAGTACAAGAACGACAACGAGATCGCCCCGGTCCGCCTGCGCCCGACGCCGCAGGAGTTCGAGATGTACTTCGACTGCTAGGAGCACGCGCCTCAGCGTGCGGCGTCGCTAAGCGACATCCCCAGCACCCCACCCCGGCACGTACCCGGTCCGTGGGGTGCTGTTGTGGTTTTCTAGGTCTCGCTGTAGCTCTCGTCGAGCGCGAACTCACAGGTGAGCCCGGTGCACTCGATGCGGGTCCCAGTGTTGCCGTCCCACGTCGGGTTGAGGCCGAGCCTGTCTAGGACCTCGGTGACGGCGCGGCCGATTTCGGCGTCGGTAGCCTTGCCCTCCTCGTTGGAGTAGCCGATGAACAACGTGCCTTCGAAGATGAGGTCCACCGCATCTTGGTTAGTGCAGTAGGCGTAGCCCTTCAGGCCCTTGTCCTGCGCTTTCTCGTGGCCGATGTGGGCGGCCTCGCCCTTATCCCAGCCCTCGCCGAAGGACCAAGCGATGCCTGCTTCTTCCAGCGCGGCTGGCACTTGCTTCAGCGCTCGGGCGTGCGGGGAATCCTCGGGAACGTTTCGGCGATACTCGGCGGCGACGAGGGAGATGACCTGCTCAAGCGAATCAGGAACTGGTTCGATGTCGGTTTCGCGGCCCTGCCACGGATCATCATCCGGATCCTCCATGAAGGAGTCCCAGACCCAGTCGAAGGAGTATCCCAGACACAGTTGAAGAGAGATGTCACGCTCCAGGGTCTCGGGCACAAGCAGCTCGTCGGACGGCGGGTAAGCAGAATTCAGCATTGCGTGGCTCATGCAGCACAGCATATGTGAACTACCACGCCCCCGCCGCTCTCGCCGGGCAACACCCCTGAAGATGCATTCTGACGTGCCGTTTTCTCAATCCGCGTACACTGGTGCAGTGCGCCACAATCACCAGCAGTTTGCAGTGCGCCACAATCACCACCAGTTTAAGGAGTGCGACACAAACCCCATGGGTACTTTCAAGCCCAGCAGTGACCAGACCACGCCGGAGGGAATCCAGAAGTTCATCCGGGACAACGAGATCCGCTGGGTCGATGTTCAGTTCACGGACGTCCCCGGCGTCGAGCAGCACCTCTCCGTTCCTGCCGCCGCCTTCGACGAGGACGCCATCGCGGAGGGCCTGGCTTTCGATGGCTCGTCGATTGCCGGCTACACCTCGGTCGAGGAATCCGACATGATGCTCCTGCCCGATTTGGACACCGCCTTTGTGGATCCCTTCCGCAAGTCCAAGACACTCAACATCAAGTTCTTTGTCCACGATCCGCACACCCGCGAGCCCTTTTCCCGCGACCCGCGCAACATCGCCCGCAAGGCAGAAACACACCTGGCGGAGCTGGGCTTCGCGGATACCTGCAACTTCGGCGCGGAGGCCGAGTTCTACATCTTCGACTCCGTGCGCTACGACTCCACCTCCAACAAGGCCTTCCACGAGGTGGACTCTGTGGAGGGCTGGTGGAACTCCGGTGCGCAGGAGAATCCCGACGGCTCCCGCAACCTGGGCTACAAGGTGCGCACCAAGGGCGGCTACTTCCCCACCTCGCCCTATGACCACATGCAGGATCTGCGCGACGAGATTGGTGAACACCTCCAGGACATCGGTTTTAGCGTGGAGCGCTCCCACCACGAGATGGGCTCCGGTGGCCAGCAGGAAATCAACTACCGCTTCAACACCCTGCTGCATGCTGCCGACGACATGCAGACCTTCAAGTACGTGGTGAAGAACACCGCGAAGGCCAACGAGAAGTCCGCGACGTTCATGCCCAAGCCACTGTCCGGCGATGGCGGCTCCGGCATGCACATCCACCAGTCCCTGTGGAAGGCAGGCAAGCCGCTCTTCTATGACGAGACCGGCTACGGCGGGCTTTCGGACATGGCGCGCTACTACATCGGCGGCATCCTCAAGCACGCCGGCGCGGTGCTGGCCTTTACCAACCCGACGATGAACTCCTACCACCGCCTGGTGCCGGGCTTTGAGGCCCCGGTGAACTTGGTTTACAGCCAGGAGAACCGCTCGGCGGCCATCCGCATCCCGGCTACCGGCGCTAACCCGAAGGCCAAGCGCATCGAGTTCCGCGCCCCGGATCCCTCCGGCAACCCCTACCTGGCGTTTACCGCGGCCATGATGGCAGGCCTCGACGGCATCAAGAACCGCATCGAGCCCGGCGAACCGATGGACAAGGACGTCTACGAGCTGCCCGCCGAGGAGCTCAAAAAGGTGGCCACGGTGCCCACCTCGCTCGAGGACGCGCTGCACGCACTGGAGGCTGACCACGACTTCCTCACCGCGGGCGACGTTTTCACCGAGGACCTCATCGAGGCCCACATCCGCTACAAGTTCGACGAGGAAATCATCCCGGCGCGCCTGCGCCCGACCACGCAGGAGTTTGAGCTCTACTACGACTGCTAGGCCCCTCCCGTATCCTGGTCACAGGCAGATTCCCTGTGTCCAGAGAGAACGAGAGAAAAGGTGGCGTTATGCAGAAGATTGTTCCCGCAGTATGGCTCAACGGCGTGGCCGAGGAGGCCGCACAGTTCTATGCCCAGGCGCTTCCCGGTGCTCGCGTGGATGCCGTGATGGCGCACCCGGCAGGCGCCGAGCACGCGCCGCTGGGCGTGGACTTAAACATCGATGGCTTCCAGCTCACGCTCATCAACGGCGGTGACCGCTACGCGCCGAACCCGAGTGTCAGCTTCATGCTCACCTTCGATCCCGCCCAGATGGACAACGCCGAGCAGGCCCTGCGGGAGACCTGGGCCGCGCTCATGGAGGGCGGGCAGGAGCGCATGCCGCTGCAGTCCTACGACTTCAGTCCACTCTTTGGGTGGTGCGCTGACCGCTACGGTGTGGACTGGCAGCTCATGATGCCGCAGCCCGGCTCCCCGGCGCGCCCGAGCGTCATGCCCGCCCTGCTCTTTACCAGCAAGGCCCGCGGTAAGGCCGCCGAGGCCCGCGAGGCATACATCGAGGCGCTATCCGCCGTGGCGCCGAGCCAGCCCGGTGTGCGCGTGGATTACCCCGAGAACGAGGGCGTCATTTTGTTCTCCGATGCCGAGCTGGCCGGGGTGTGGACCATCATCAATGACTCCACCTTTGATCATGCCTTCGACTTCACCCCGGGCATCTCCTTTCAGGTGCTGTGCCAGGATCAGGCCCAGATCGACGCCGTGTGGCAGGCCCTGGCCGCCGAGGAGCAACCGTGTGGCTGGTGCACGGACCGCTATGGCGTCAGCTGGCAGGTACTGCCGGAGAACCTCGACGAGCTGCTCCGCGGGCCCGGCGCGTGGGAGAAGTTCCAGGACATGCGCAAGATTCAGCTGGAGGAACTGCGCGGCTGAAAAACTTTAGAGCTTAAGTAGCTTGAATTGTGGCCGCAAACTCCCCACACTAGAACGGTGGTTATCAGCGAATCGAATACAACGGAGTATCCAGCGGGTCAAGACCCCGCGCGGTGGCGCATCCTCGGCGTGGTCTTGGCCGCTATTTTCATGTCGCTCATCAGTGTCTCGATCATCAACGTGGCACTACCCTCCATCCAGAGAGGCCTCGGGGCCGACGAGACGGACATGCAATGGGTGCTCTCCGGGTACGCGCTGACCTTTGGCGTGGTGCTCGTGGCGGCGGGCCGCGCGGGCGATCTGCTGGGCCGCGGGGGTATGTTCCTGCTCGGCATCGTGATCTACACGGCCAGCTCGGTGGTCGCCGGCGTGGCCCCGAATGCAGAGATGCTCAACACCGCGCGCTTCATCCAGGGCGTGGGCGCGGGCTTTCTCAACCCGCAGGGCGTGGGCATGATTCAACAGTATTTCCGCGGCACCGAGCGCGGACGCGCCTTTGGTTTCTTCGGTTCCACCGTGGGTGTGGCCGTGGCCATCGGCCCGGTGCTTGGCGGCTTGCTGATTAAACTGGGCGGGCCGGAGCTGGGCTGGCGCCTGACCTTCCTGGTTAACCTTCCTTTCGGCATCCTCGCCATTGTGTTGGGCCTGCTGTGGTTCCCGCGCCCTCTCCTGGCGCGCATCCGCAGCGAGGAGACTGGCCGGCCCATCGGCGCGCTGAAGACCGTCGCCTCCCTCGATCCTTTCGGCGCGCTTCTGCTGGGCCTGGCGGTCCTTGCGGTCATGATTCCCTTCATGGAGGCGGGCGGCTCCGCCTGGTTCTGGGCGCTTCTCCCGCTGGCGGCGCTCCTGCTCTTCGCATGGGCGCGCTGGGAGCGCCGCGTGGAGGCCAAGGGTAACGCCCCCATGGTCAACCTGGATGTCTTTCACCATTCCAGCTTCCGCAACGGTTCCCTGCTGGCCATGCTGTGGTTCGGCGGCATTACCAGCATCTGGGTCCTGGTGGCGCTGTACTTCCAGAACGCCCTGGGGCATTCAGCGCTGGTGGCGGGCACCATCGGCGTGCCGGCCGCCCTGCTCAGCGCTCTTTCAGCTAACTGGGCGGGCAAGCACGTCATTGCCAAGGGGCGATCGATCGTCATCGGCGGTATGGTGCTGGTCCTCGTGGGGCTGAGCCTGACCATTGCTCTTATCTGGGCGGTTGAGCGCTTTGGCATCCCGGAATGGTGGCTCATTGCCAGCTTGGCCATCGTGGGCTGCGCGCAGGGCACGGTCATCAGCCCTAACCAGACGCTCACCCTGGCGGACGTGCCCACCGAGTACGCAGGGGCCTCCGGCGCCATCCTGCAAACGGGGCAGCGCATTGGCACCTCGATTGGCCTGACGGTGGTCACCGCCGTGACCTTCGGTGTGCTGGCTAGCCACAGCTGGACCACCTCCCTCATCGCTGGCTTTGCGACGATCATCGGAATCTGCTGCACCTCCCTCGCCGTGGGCATCGTGGATCTGCGCACCCGCACGGCGAGCTCGACGCGCACCGAGACCGTCAGCTAGCCAAAATCCGCCCAATTCACCCGCGGGTTTCGGCAGTGCCGTATATTTTCTATAGGTAGACAGGTAGGTTTCTTCCTGAAGCGCTACCCCGGCACACAAACAAGTGAGGTGAACACTGGTGAACACGCAACCCCGCACGGGCTTGTACAACCCGGACTTTGAAAAGGACTCCTGCGGTGTGGCCTTCGTGGCAGACATGTACGGCCGCCCCAGCCGCGAGATCGTGGACAAGGGCATCCGCGCACTGGTCAACCTGGAGCACCGCGGCGCCGCCGGCGCGGAGCCCACCAGCGGCGACGGCGCAGGAATCCTCCTCCAAGTTCCCGACGCCTTCTGCCGCGCAGTAGCCGCCGAGGAAGGCTTTGACCTCCCGCCGGCCGGGGCCTACGCCACCGGCATCGCCTTCCTGCCCCGCACACGCATGGCCATGCTCGACGCCACGCGTGAAGTCGAGGCCATCGCTGCCGAGGAGGGCGCCACTGTCCTGGGCTGGCGCACCGTGCCCACGGATCCCTCGGAGCTGGGCAGCATCTCGCGCGATACCATGCCGCAGTTCGCGCAGCTCTTCCTCAGCGTCGAGCGCGAGGGCAGGTTGCTTGAGGGCATCGAGCTCGACCGCGTCATGTTTTTCATCCGCAAGCGCTGCGAGCGCGAGCTGGGAACCAAGAACGGCGAGGACACCGTCTACTTCCCCTCGCTCTCGGCGCGCACGATGGTCTACAAGGGCATGCTCACTACCCCGCAGCTGGCGGGCTTCTACGCCGACCTGCGCGATCCCCGCATGGAATCCGCCATCGCCGTGGTCCACTCGCGTTTTTCCACCAACACCTTTCCCTCCTGGCCGCTGGCGCACCCCTTCCGCATGGTGGCCCACAACGGAGAGATCAACACTGTCAAAGGCAACGAGAACTGGATGCGCGCCCGCGAGGCCCTCATCCGCTCCGAGGTCTTGGGCCCGCTGGAGCGCGTCCTGCCCATCTGCGCGCCGAGCGGCTCGGACACTACAGTCTTCGACGAGGCCGTGGAGCTGCTTCACCTGGGCGGGCGCAGTCTGCCGCACGCCATCATGATGATGATCCCCCAGGCCTGGGAGCACGCGGAGAACATCGACCCGCAGCTGCGGGACTTCTACGAGTACCACTCCTGTCTCATGGAGCCCTGGGACGGCCCGGCCTCGGTGGCTTTTAGCGATGGCAGCCTCGTCGGCGCCACCCTGGACCGCAACGGCCTGCGCCCCGGGCGCATCTGGATCACCGATCACGGCCTGGTCATCATGGCCTCGGAGGCGGGGGTGCTGGAGGTGGATCCGGGGGACATCGTCAAGCGCACGCGTGTGCAACCCGGCCAGATGTTCCTCGTGGACACCGCCGCCGGGCGCATCGTGGAGGACGCGGAGATTAAGCAGCGCCTGGCCACCGCCGCGCCCTATGGGGAGTGGATCCGGGAGAACTTCGTGCCCATTGCCCAGCTGCCACAGACCCGCTACGAGTACATGCCGCACAACCGAGTGGTCCTGCGCCAGCGCGTCTTTGGCATCACCGAGGAAGCCGTCGACCTCATCATCAAGCCCATGGCAGAAAACGGCGCCGAGGCCATCGGCTCCATGGGATCCGATACGCCCATCGCCGCGCTCTCGCAGCGCCCGCGCCTGCTCTTCGATTTCTTCTCCCAGCGCTTCGCGCAGGTGACTAACCCGCCGTTGGATTCCATCCGGGAGAAGAACATCACCTCGATGTTCACCCTGCTCGGAGCGCAATCCGACGTGCTGGGCCCCGACGCCCAGGCCGCGCGGCGCATCCACCTGGACAGTCCTATCATCGATAACCACGAGTTCACCACGCTCGTGCACGCCAACGACGACGGCCTAGCCGAGCCCTTTGGCGCGCAGGTGATTTCCGGGCTCTACCCGGTGGCCCACCACGGGCGCGGCATGCGCGAGGCCATCGCCCGCGTCCTGCGCGAGGTCGACGCCGCCGTGGCCGCCGGCTACTCCCTCATCGTGCTCTCTGACCGCGAATCCGACGAGCGCTTCGCCCCCATCCCCTCCCTGCTGCTGGCCTCCGCGGTGCACCAGCACATGGTCAGCGAGCGCACCCGCACCCGCGCCTCCCTGGTCCTCGAGGCAGGCGATGCCCACGAGGTCCACCACCTGGCCATGCTCATCGCTTTCGGCGCGGACGCCATCAACCCCTACATGGCCTTCGAGACCATCGACGAGCTGCGTCTTGGCGGCCAGCTGGGCCAGCTCAGCCTGGATGAGGCCTGCTCCAACTACGTGCGCGCCGCCACCTCGGGCGTGCTCAAGGTGATGTCCAAGATGGGTATCGCCACGGTCTCCTCCTACCGCGGAGCGCAGCTTGCCGACGTCACCGGGCTCCACCGCGACCTCCTCGATCACTACTTCGGCGGGGTGGCCTCCCCCATCTCCGGCGCCACCCTGGAGGATCTCGCCGCCGACGTCGAAGCCCGCCACCGCAGCGCCTTCTTGCCCCGCCCGGAGGAAAACGCCCACCGTGCCCTCGAGCTGGGCGGCGAGTACAAGTGGCGCCGCGAGGGCGAGTTCCACCTCTTTAATCCGGAGACCATCTTCACGCTGCAGCACGCCACCCGCACAGGCCAGTACCAGATTTTCCAGGACTACACCCGCGCGGTCAACGATCAGTCCCGGCGCCTGGTCACCCTGCGCGGGCTGATGGAGTTTGTGCCGGACCGGCCCGCAATCTCCGTCGAGGAGGTGGAGCCGGTGGCGGACATCGTCCAGCGCTTCTCCACCGGCGCGATGAGCTACGGCTCAATCTCCGCTGAGGCCCACGAGACGCTGGCCATCGCCATGAACCGGCTGCACGCCATGTCCAACTCGGGCGAGGGCGGCGAGGATCCCGCACGCTTTGAGGTCGAGCCCAACGGCGACTGGCGGCGCTCGGCCATCAAGCAGGTGGCCTCTGGGCGCTTTGGGGTGACCAGCCACTATCTCAGCAACTGCACCGACATCCAAATCAAGATGGCCCAGGGCGCCAAGCCCGGCGAGGGCGGGCAGCTGCCGCCCCACAAGGTCTACCCGTGGATTGCCCAAGTGCGGGTGACCACCCCGGGCGTGGGGCTCATCTCCCCGCCGCCGCACCACGACATCTACTCCATCGAGGACTTAGCCCAGCTCATCTACGACCTCAAGTGCGCCAACCCGGAGGCCCGCATTCACGTCAAGCTCGTCTCCGAGCAAGGCATCGGCGCGGTGGCAGCGGGTGTGTCCAAGGCGCACGCCGATGTCCTCCTCGTCTCCGGCCACGACGGCGGCACGGGGGCGTCCCCCTTGACCTCGCTCAAGCACGCCGGCGGCCCCTGGGAACTGGGGCTGGCCGAAACCCAGCACACGCTGCTGCTCAACGGCCTGCGCGACCGCATCCGCGTGCAGTGCGACGGCCAGCTCAAGACCGGACGCGACGTGGTTATCGCCGCGCTCCTGGGCGCCGAGGAGTTCGGCTTTGCCACCGCACCCCTGGTGGTGGAGGGCTGCATCATGATGCGCGTGTGCCACCTGGATACCTGCCCGGTGGGCATTGCCACCCAGAATCCCGAGCTGCGCAAGAAGTTCACCGGCTCGGCGGATCACGTGGTCAATTTCTTTACCTTCATTGCCCAAGAGGTCCGCGAGTACCTAGCCCAGCTGGGTTTTCGGTCCATCGACGAGGCCGTGGGCCAATCCCAGGTGCTACGCCAGCGCGCCCCGCAAGAAGGCCCCGATGGCCGCCCCCGGCGCGGCGACAAGCTGGATCTCTCCCCGGTGCTCCAGCGCGTGGAGTCCGCGCACTTCCGCAACCAGAACCTGCGCTGCACCAAGAGCCAGGACCACGGTCTGGAACAGGCTCTCGATCACCGCATCATCGCTGATGCGCAGCTAACCATTGACGCCGCCGCGGCCAAGTCCTCCGCCACCGCGCCGAGCTGGATGGCTGCAGGCAAGGCACCCGCGGTGGAGCTGCACTACCCGGTGTCCAACCGGGACCGCTCGGTGGGTACGATGGTGGGCTCGCGCATCACTCGCGCGGCCGGAGCCCACGGCCTGCCGCAGGACACCATCACCGTCCGCCTCACCGGCTCCGCCGGCAACTCCCTGGGCGCGTTCATTCCGGCGGGTCTCACGCTTGACGTGGAAGGTGATGCCAACGACTTCGTGGGCAAGGGGCTCTGCGGCGGGCGCATCATCCTGCGCCCCGCCTCTTCCGCACCCCGCCAGCTCCCCCATGGGCCGGACATCATCGCCGGCAACGTCACCGCCTACGGCGCCACCAGTGGCGAGCTCTTCATCCGCGGCGCGGTGGGCGAGCGCTTCTGCGTGCGCAACTCCGGGGCCACCGCGGTGGTCGAGGGCATTGGCAACCACGGCTGCGAGTACATGACCGGCGGCACCGTGATCATCGCCGGCGCAATCGGAGAGAACTTCGGCGCCGGCATGAGCGGCGGCACCTGCTACGTCCTGGACCAACCGGGGCTGCACTCCAAACTCAACGCGGACGTGGCCGACAGCATCGAGGCTCTCACCGGCGCGGACGAGGAGTTCCTGGCGGAGATCCTCGCGCGCCACACGGCACTGACCGGCTCGCGCCTCACCGTCACCCCGCGGGAGTTTCTCAAGATCGTCCCTGCCGCCTACCGCAGGGTTCTCACCATCATCGACGCGGCCGAGCGCGAGGGCCGCGACGCCAACGACGCAATCATGGAGGCTGTTCAGTAATGGCTAACCCACACGGATTTCAGCAATTTCACCGCCAGGAGCCGGCGCACCGCCCGGTGCCACTGCGGCTCATGGATTACCGCGAGGTCTATGAAGACGCACCCGCCGGGCAGATTGAGCAGCAGGCCACGCGCTGCATGGACTGCGGCGTGCCCTTCTGCCACGAGGGCTGCCCCCTGGGCAATATCATTCCCGAGTGGAATGATCTGGTGCGCCAAGACCGCTGGCGGGAGGCCTTCGAGCGTCTGCACGCCACCAACAACTTCCCCGAGTTCACCGGCCGCCTGTGCCCCGCGCCTTGCGAGGGCGCCTGCGTGCTGGGGATCAACGACGAACCCGTGACCATCAAGAACGTGGAGCTGGCGATTGTGGAGCGTGGCTTCGACGAGGGCTGGGTCACGCCGATTACCCCGTCCCTGGATACCGGCATGCGCGTGGCGGTGGTGGGCTCTGGGCCCGCCGGCTTAGCTGCGGCCCAGCAGCTCACCCGCGCCGGCCACAAGGTCACCGTCTTTGAGCGCGATGACCGTCTCGGCGGGCTCATGCGCTACGGCGTGCCGGAATACAAGATGGAAAAGAAGTGGATCACCCGCCGCCTGGAACAGATGCGCGCTGAGGGCACCGAGTTTCGCGCCGGGGTCTCCCCCACCGCG
Source organism: Corynebacterium sp. (assembly GCF_030532325.1). Taxonomy (GTDB): domain Bacteria; phylum Actinomycetota; class Actinomycetes; order Mycobacteriales; family Mycobacteriaceae; genus Corynebacterium. The sequence goes on along the minus strand of NZ_JAUNLS010000002.1, from coordinate 58,878 downwards.
GCAAGCCTCAACTCCTACGACGCCGTTGTGCTCGCCACCGGCACGCCCGTGGCCCGCGATCTGCCGGTTGAGGGCCGCTCGCTCACGGGCATCTACTCCGCGATGGAGTACCTCACTTGGCAGAACCGGGTCAACGAGGGCGATTACCCCGAATCCGCGCTCAGCGCCAAGGGCAAGAAGGTGGTGATCATCGGCGGCGGCGACACGGGCACGGACTGTTTTGGCACCGCGCTGCGCCAGGGTGCGGTCAGTGTTACCCAATTCGATATCCACCCCAAGGCCCCGCTCAACCGCGCGGCCTCAACACCATGGCCGATGTACCCGCTGCTCTACCGGGTGGCCACCGCCCACGAGGAGGGCCAGTACACCGTCACCGGTGATGAATCCGCCGCGGAGATCGCAGCACTCGGCCTGGCCCATCGCGCGCCTGGCGAGGCCCTGGGCCAGCGCGCCTACTCCGTGAACACCGTGTCCTTCCACGGCCGCGAGGGCAAGGTGACCTCGCTGCGCGGCAACAAGGTAGAGGTGGTCGATGGCCGCCGCCAGCCCATCGAGGACACCGACTTTGAGATGGATGCCGACCTGGTTCTTCTTGCTCTCGGGTTCCAGGGAGCGGAACGGGGCGGCCTCATTCACGAGCTCGGTGTGGCCTTCGACGAGCGCGGCCGCATGGTGCGCGATGGCCGCTACCGCGCGGAGACCAAGCCGCTCTTCCCCGGCTTTCGCCCGCCGGTCTACGTGGCCGGCGATTGCGGGCGCGGGCAGTCACTCATCGTGTGGGCCATCGCCGAGGGCCGCGCTGCTGCCGCGGCTGTCGACGCCGACCTCATGGGCGAGACCGCACTGCCTGCGCCGGTGACACCGCGGGCAGCCCCACTGAGGGTGTAGGCTCTCAATACCAGAGCCTGCCAGCAGCACGCCGTACCGTCAGTCACCCAGCGCGGCGCCCAGGAGGGCATCGAAAAGCGGATGCGGACGCGTGGGGCGGGACTTGTACTCGGGATGGGCCTGGGTGGCCACCATGAACGGGTGCTCCTCGGCGGGGTACTCCACAAACTCCACCAGTGTGCCATCCGGGGAGGTGCCGGAAAAGACCAGGCCAGAGCCTTGCGCGATCTGCTCGCGGTAGGCGTTGTTGACCTCGTAGCGGTGGCGGTGGCGCTCGGAGACCTCGGTGGCGCCGTAGGCCTCAGCCACCACGGAGCCTTCCTGTAGTGTGGCCGGGTAGGCGCCCAGGCGCATCGTGCCGCCCAGATCGGCTTGGCCGGAGACCGCGGCCTGCTGCTCAGCCATGGTAGATATCACCGGCGCGCTGGTGTGCGGATCGAACTCCGTGGAGGAGGCATCAGCAATGCCGGCGCGGCGAGCAGCCTCCAGCACAGTGCACTGCAGGCCCAGGCACAGCCCCAGGAAAGGAATCTTGTGCTCTCGTGCGTAGGCCACGGCGGCAATCTTGCCTTCGATGCCGCGCACGCCGAAGCCGCCGGGGACCACGATGGCGTCGAGCTGATCCAGCTGGCCGGCGGCATCCGCCTCGCAGTCATCGGAGGTAATCCACACCAGGTTGGCCTTGGCACGGTGGGCAAAGGCGGCATGGCGGATGGCCTCGGCCACGGAAAGGTAGGCATCGGGCAGGTCGATGTACTTGCCCACGATGCCCACGGTGACCTCACGCTGCGGGTGGCGTACGCGCTGCAAGAGATCGCCCCACTGGCGCCAATCCACATCCCGGAAGGGTAGGCCTAGCTTGCGGATGACAAAGGTATCCAGGTGTTCCTTGTACAGGACCTCCGGGATGTCGTAAATGGAGGGCGAATCCGGGCAGGAGACCACGCCTTCCTCCTCGACGTCAGCCATGAGCGCGATCTTCTTCTTCAGCGCCTGGGGCACCTCACGGTCACAGCGCAGCACCACCGCGTCCGGCACGATACCGATGGAGCGCAGCTCCGCCACGGAGTGCTGGGTGGGCTTGGTCTTCAGCTCGCCTGAGGTGGCCAGGTAGGGCACGAGCGAACAGTGCATGAAAAAGATGTTCTCCCGGCCTACCTCGTGGCGGACCTGGCGGGCAGCTTCCAGGAAGGGCTGGGACTCGATATCGCCCACGGTGCCGCCGATTTCGGAGATCACCACGTCAGGGGTGTTGCCTTCGGCGTCGGGCTCGCCCATGGCCAGGATGCGGGACTTGATCTCATCGGTGATGTGCGGGATGACCTGGACGGTTTTACCCAGGTATTCGCCGCGGCGCTCCTTGGCAATGACCGAGGAGTAGACCTTGCCGGTGGTCACATTGGCGTTTTTGGTGAGGTTACGATCCAGGAAGCGCTCATAGTGGCCGAGGTCCAGATCGGTTTCCGCGCCGTCTTCAGTGACAAAAACCTCACCGTGTTCGAAGGGATTCATGGTCCCCGGATCCACGTTGAGGTAAGGATCGAGCTTCTGCATGGTCACAGAGAGCCCGCGGGCGGTGAGTAGCTGGCCCAGCGAGGCGGCGGTCAGGCCCTTGCCCAGGGAGGAGACCACGCCGCCGGTGACGAAGACGAATCGGGTGCTGCGAGTGGAACGAGGTGGCATGTGGCACCTTTCTGGCCAATATTTATTGGCCGATAGTTATCAACGCCGAAAGTCACCTGCGATCAGCAAACCCGCAGGCGCATTCTGTACGACCTACGGGCCTTCAGAATATCACCCGCGTTTTCTCTATCCAATATTTTTCTGTCAGGTGACCGCTGAGCAGCGGATTCACACGGCGGCTTCACACAGCGCAAAGCGGCGCGCTTAACGGGAACGCTTGCTATAACCCACGCGCGGGCGGAAGCCTTGGGGGTGGCGCATCTGCGCCACGGCATCCGCGATGAGCATGCGGTGGGTGGCGTTGACGGAGGAAGGCAGGTGCGCCACGGAGAACCACTGGGCGTCAAGGTTTTCCTCATCGGAGATGACCGGCTCGGCATCGGCCGCCACCGAGACGCGGATGGCGGTATCCATAAACAGGCACTGATCCCCGTTGGGGTAGGTCACCGGCCCCACCTGGCCTACGCCGAGCAGCGCCTCGAACTGCGCGTCGAGGCCCACCTCCTCTTTGATCTCGCGCAGCGCGGTGGTACTGGCCTCCTCCCCCGGCTCGCAGATGCCGGAGATCGGCGCCCAATTCTCGTTATCGGCGCGCTGTGCCAGCAGCACCGTGGGTACTTCCCACAGCGGGGCACCCTCTGGGACCGGCCGGATGATCACCGCCGTCACGCCGGGAAGAAAGAGCTGCTCGTGGCCAATTTTCTCACGCAAGGAGACAATGAAATCTGGGGTAGGCATAGTTCCTAGGCTACCGCCTGGGCGCGCAGGCGGGGCACGCGTGGGGCGCGGCCTGCCGCGTGGCACGGCCCCTAGGCCTGCTCCCCCAACACCTGCGGGATGAGTGCTTGGATATCCGCAGCCGGGGTAAAGGCCATCTCCATCTCCGGGTTATCGGCGCAGCTGCTGCCCTCCTCCAGCGCAGCGGTAGTGCCGGAGACCACGCCGACGATGAGCCCTTCCTCCGGGGTGCCCGGCGCGCCGAAGACCGGCCCGCCCGAGTCCCCGTTGGTGCCGCACACCGCGGCGCGGGCAGCACGGGTACCCACTGAGTCCACGCCGGTGTTGAGGGTGCTCAGCGCCGCATTATCCACCAGCTGCCCGCAGGTCTGCCCCGTCATGCGCCCCAGCTTGCACACGCTCTCGGGCAGGGCCGCCGCACCCTCAGCGCCCTCGGCGGTGGCGACGTTGGTCTCCAGCCACTGCTGGGTCACCACGTCCGCGGAGTGCGCGTTGCCATAAAGCTCCACAAAGGCCACGTCGAGGTGATGGGAATCCGGCGCGCTGAGGTCGGAGTAGATGACCTCCCCGATGGGCTCGGCGGGATAGATGAAGTCATTGTCCGCAGCACCCGCCCACACTTTGTCCCCTACCTCACCGCAGTGGGAGGCGGTGACGGCGATGGAGCGGCCGTCGGCAAGCGTGAAGCTCCACGCCGCCGTGCAAAGCTGGTAGTCAGAGTTCTGGCCCTCCTGCGGCAGCGAGCGGGAGAAATCCAGCGCGGTGCCCGGGGGCAGCGGCGAGTGCGCCGGGGTCTGGCCGCGCGGGGGCAGCACCACCGTGGAGGATTCCACCACCGCCACCGGAGGCGCCGGGGCCTGGGCCACGGGCTCCAGCGCGGAACAGCCGCCGAGCGCGAGCCCGGCGGCCACCACGAGTACGCCGCAGCACCGCAGGCCGCGGCGGTGAGTAGTGCTCATCCTTAGCTAGTTATCCTGCTCATCCTTGTCGGCGTTGTTCTCGGTGCCCTTCTCCTGCTCGGTCTGGCCTTGCTCAGCCTTCTCCCGCTCGGCCTTTTCCTGCAGCTGCTGGAAGAACTCCTCTTGGTCAAACTCGGTGAAGTACTCCGGGCCGGCAAAGTTTTCCTGTGCCATGGCTAGACCTCCGTGGAATCGATGGTGGACGCGATGAAGTCCTTGACCACAGCGGCGTCGTTGGGCAGATCGGTGACGTGGCGCTCGGCGTCGAGAATGCCCGCGAAGCGCTCGGGGACCTCGGGCACGGTGCCGATGGCCTCCTCGATGGTCTCGGCAAACTTCACCGGCAGGGCCGTCTCCAGGCACACGATGGGCGAGGAAATGCCCTCCTCTTCCTGCACGTCGCGGGCCACCTTCACGCCGTCTGCTGTGTGCGGATCCAGCAGGTACTCGTAGCGCTCGTATACCTCCTTGATGGTGCGCAGGCGGTCGGCATGGGTGGAGGAACCGGAGGCGAAGCCGAACTCGTGGCGGGCGCGCTCCAGTTCCGCAGGCTCCACGCTGAACCCGCCCTCCTTGAGCGCCGGGCCGAAGAGCTCAGCCACGCGTGCGGCGTCACGGCCGAGCAGATCGAAGGCAAAGCGCTCAAAGTTGGAGGCCCGCGAAATATCCATCGAGGGCGAGGAGGTCTTGTGGGTCTGCTGCGCCGAGCGCGGGCGGTAGTGGCCGGTGCGGAAGAACTCGTCGAGCACGTCGTTCTCATTGGTGGCCACGATGAGGCGATCGATGGGCAGGCCCATCTGGCGGGCGATGTGGCCGGCGCAGATATCGCCGAAGTTGCCGGTGGGCACGCAGAAGGAGACCTTCTCGGTGTTCTCCGAGGTCACCTTGAGGTAGCAGGAGATGTAGTACACCACCTGCGCCATCAGGCGCGCCCAGTTGATGGAGTTGACCGCGCCAATCTTGCGGGCGGCTTTGAAGTCGGCGTCAGCAGACACCGCCTTGACCACGTCCTGGCAGTCATCGAAGACGCCGTCCAGCGCGATGTTGAAGATGTTCGGATCATCCAGGCCGAACATCTGCGCCTGTTGGAAAGGCGTCATGCGCCCGGCCGGGGTGAGCATGAACACCCGGATACCGGGGCGCCCACGCATGGCGTACTCGGCGGAGGAGCCGGTATCGCCGGAGGTAGCGCCCAGAATGTTGAGGGTCTCCCCGCGGCGGGCCAGCTCGTACTCGAAGAGCTCACCCAGCAGCTGCATGGCCATGTCCTTAAAGGCCGCGGTGGGCCCCTGCGAGAGGTGGCCGAGGAAGATCCCCTCCCCCAGGCGGGTCACGGGAACGATCTCCTCGCTGGAGAACTTGGGGTAGGTATAGGCCCGCTTGGCGATGCCCTCCAGATCCTCCGCCGGGATATCGTCGACGAAGAGCTTGAGAACCTCGGCCGCGAGGGCGGCGTAGCCGGATTCAGCAAGCACGTTGCGCCACGCGTTGAGCGTTGCGTCATCGAGTCGCGGGTAGTCCTCCGGAAGGTAGAGACCGCCATCGGGGGCCAGGCCCCCGAGGAGGATATCGCTGAAGGCGGCGCGGTGACGGGTGGTATCGCGGGTAGAAATGTACTTCACCCCCTGCATCATAATCGCTGGCGCGTAAAGTATCAGCCATGTCTGTGCCTAATCCGCGAGAAGTGATCACAACCAAAGCGCTCACTGTGTGGGTTGCCGCGATGCTGGTCTACATCATGGCGATCACCGGCAGAACCTCCTTTGGCGTGGCCGGCCTGGAGGCCATCGACCGCTTCCAGGTTGATGCCTCCCGCATCGCTGTCTTCACCACCGTGCAGGTGGGCATCTACGCGCTGGCACAGATCCCCACCGGCATCCTCATTGACAAGTACGGGCCGCGCAAGCTGCTGGTCATCGGTGCGGTCATCATGGGCCTGGGCCAAACCCTGCTGGGCGTGACCAGCAACTACTGGGTAGCCATCGGCGCACGCCTGCTCATCGGCGCCGGCGATGCCACCGCGTTCCTCTCTGTCATGCGCATCCTGCCCTACTGGTTCCCGCTGCACCGCACCCCGATGTTCACACAGGTCACCTCCTCGCTGGGCCAGCTGGGCCAATTCATCTCCGCCGTGCCCTTCTCCCTATTCCTGGGCTGGGCCGGGTGGACCACGGCGTTTGTCTCCCTCGGTGCGGTGGGCATCCTCATCGCGCTGGCCGCCGCGGTGGCCGTGGCGGACTCCCCTGAATCAGCGGGTATCCTCGATGCCCCGAAGGAACAGCCCAACTCCCAAACACAGACGGTGCGCGCCCGCCTGCGGCACGTGCTGCGCAGCCCGGTGGCCTGGCAGGCCTTCTTCATCCACTACATCGGCATGATCACCGCCAACGTCTTTGCCCTGCTGTGGGGCATCCCCATGATGACTCAAGGCCTCGGCGTGCCCAAGACGCAGGCCGGCTGGGTGTTGACCTGGCTGAGCGTGTGCGTGGTGCTGGCCGGGCCTTTGCACGGCAATATCTCTTCCCGCGCCCGCGGCTACCGCCCCTGGCTGGCCATCGCTCTCACGCTGGCTCACATGAGCGCCTGGGCGCTCTTCTTTGCCTTTGGCGGCAGCTACCTCTCCCTTTTCATCCTCATGGTGGCCGTGGCACTGTGCAGCCCCGCGGCCAACTACGGCTTCGACATCGTGCGCGAGAACATGGACCGCTCCGTAGTGGCCACCGCCACCGGCCTGGGCAACATGGGCGGGTTTACCGCCACCATGCTCGGCGCGCAGCTCTTTGGCATGAGCCTGTCCCGGGTGGGCGAGCACCCGCACTACACCATCGCCGATTTCCGCACCGCGGCGGTGGCGGTGGCGCTGGTGTGGGCCGTGGGCATCATCGGCGTGGTGGCCACACACCTGGCCCGCAAGCGCCAGGGCGGCGACGAGGGGCCGCGGGTGACCATCGTGGACGTCGGCTAGCAGGCGGGACAGCCGGCATGCGCTGTCCACAGCTGCCTAGCGCGGCTCCTCCAAGAGGTAGCGAAGCGTGCCCTCGGTATCGAGCAGCAGCTCCCGGGCGGCAACGACGGGCTCGGCCTCGGCGAAGGCGATGCGCTCGAAGCCGCTCTGGCCCAGCTCCACGATGTCCGCGCCCGGATAGGCCAGCAGAAAGGGCGAGTGGGTGGCGATGATGAACTGTGCGCCATAGTCCACGGCTTGCTTCATTTCCACCAGAAGAGCCATCTGGCGCACAACGCTCAGCCCGGACTCGGGCTCATCAAAAAGGTACAGCCCTCGCCCGCGCACGTGCTCGAGCACAATATCTAGCACCGACTCCCCGTGTGAGCGGCTGGACAGCGCGTGCCCGGGCCCCAGGATGGACCAGCCGCCGCGCTCCTCTGCGGTATCGGAGGCTTTCAGCATGGTGTCGTGGGTCTCGGCCCGCAGGTAGTAACCGCGATGCAGATTCTCCGTGAGGGCGCATTGTATGGCGTAGCCCAAGCTGCTTGCCCCGTGGGTACCGCGCTCGAGGGGTTCCAAGCGCCCGCCGAAGGAGCTAAAGCCCAGGTTCACGGCGATAGCCTCCATGAGAGTGGACTTTCCCGCGCCGTTATCCCCCACCAGGAAGGTCACCGGCGCACGGAACTCGAAGTAGGGCAGGTCCTTCAAGTACTGCATCGCGGGCAGCTCCTGGACGTAGTCCTCCCGCGGGGTGCCCTCCAGCGCGATGCGCCGCAGGATGACCTCAGTGCTGCGGGGCAGATGCTGCGATGCCATGACTAGCTACCATCCTGCGGCTACTGTTCCAGCGCCGGGTTGGACTCGGCGACGATGGTATCCACGCTGGGCTTGATGAGCCCGGCGTCGAAGGCGTGCAGCACCGCCTGCGCCTCGGCGGGAGTGATCTTGCCCTCGTCGATGGCCTTGTCGAGCACCTGGACCAGCAGGCCGCGGGACTTCATCCTGGTGACATCATCGGTGATGACCCCGCGCGGGACGGCCTCCACTGGGATGCCGAGGGCCTCCGCCAGCTGGGCCACGCGCTCGTCGATGCCCAGCGAGGAGCCCTCCTGGCCCGAGCGCAGGGAAGGATCCTGCTTGACGCCGCCGCCGACGAATTCCGCCACGGTCACCGCATCAGCGTCCTGTTGCGTGCGAGTGGTCCCCCACCAGCCCACCGCCACGACGGCAGCGATAGCGATGGCCACGACCACCCACACGGTGGCAATCTTTTTGGAGTTCACGCGCTCAACTCTCACGACTCGTGTACGGCTTCATCCTGATAGCTCTGTTAATCCTGTTAATCCTGTGCGGACCCGAAGTTACCAAAGGTGCCGCGCGGCGGGTTCGGCCCGTCAAGGCGCTCAGAGAGCATATCGATGATGTTGCGAATGGCGGTATCCGCCGAGTAGCGCTCGCGGCCCGGGCGCGGACGTGGCTCCGGGGACGAAGCCTCGTGGCTGTGCGGACGGTGCAGCGTTTCGGTGCGGGTGTTGTTTACCGGGGTGCCGATGCTGAGCACCAGCTTGTCCTCCTCTAAATGCAGCTCGGCGCTTTCCGGCGCCTGGGCCGAGCGCGCGGCGGTGAGGAAAGCATCGAGGTCAGCGAGGGTGGCGTCATTCAGGTCGAGGGAAATACTAAGGGACATCGGCGTGGACCTTCCTGTTCTTGTAGGGGTTAAAGGGCGCAGGCTCTGTGCAGTCAGCGGCCAGCACGCGCTTATGCCCCAGCTTAAGCGCGCGCAGGCCGGGGCGAAAGGGGTTAATCGTGTTCGAAGGACTCGGTCTCACCCCAAAAGACCTCATCGACCACCTTGCGGGCGTGCCGGGTGACCTTGAGGTAGTGCTCCATAAAGCCCTGGTTATCCTCCGGTGGCCAGCCGGCCGCGCCGGCCACCTGGGCGAGCTGCGGGCCCGGGGCGGGCAACTGGTCCACGCGCTTGCCGCGCACCAGCACCAGCGCGTTGCGCGCATCGGTGGCCAGCAACCAGGCCACGCGCAGATCCTCCACCTGGTTGGCCGGCAGGATCTCCTCTTCCTCCAAGGCGTCGAGCACGCGCAGCGTCGAAGGATCGTGCAGCTTGGGGTACTGGTGCGAGTGCATCATCTGCAGCAACTGCACCGTCCACTCGATATCCGTGAGCCCACCGCGTCCCAGCTTGGTGTGGGTATTGCGGTCCGCGCCGCGGGGCAGGCGCTCGTTATCCACGCGGGCCTTCATACGGCGAATCTCCCGGATGGTCTTCTCGCTCGCGCCCTCGGCCGGGTAGCGGAAGCCGTCAATGACCTCGAGGAACGCGCGGCCCACCTCGCGGTCTCCGGCCACAAAGGCCGCGCGCAGCAGGGCCTGCATCTCCCAGGACTCGCCCCACTCGCGGTAGTAGCGCTCGTAGGAGGCGATGGTGCGCACCACCGCGCCCGAGCGCCCCTCCGGGCGCAGCCCCAGATCCACCTCGAGCGGCGGATCACCGGAGGGCTTGGACAGGCGCCTGCGCAGCTTATCGACGACCCCACTCGCCCACGCGATTGCCTCCGATTCCTCCTGTCCCTCGGCGGGCTCGGCAACGATCATCACATCCGCGTCCGAACCGAAGCCCAGCTCCATGCCGCCCAGGCGGCCCATGCCGATCACCGCGATGCGCGCCGGCGGCTCGGCGTCCTCGTTGGCCACGCGCCAGGCGCGCACCTCCGCGCGCACCGCGGCCTCAAGCACAGCGTTCCACACCGTGGAGAGCTGGAGGCAGACATCCTTGACGCTCATGAAGCCCAGCAGGTCGGCCGCGGCGATGCGCGCGAGCTCCACGCGGCGCAGCGAGCGGGCCACGGAGACTGCCTTATCCGGATCGTCGTGGCGCTTGGTCGAGTTGACCAGTGCCTTAAACATTTGCTCCGGGGTGGTCTCCAGCAGCTTAGGGCCGGCGGCGCCGTCGGAAAGCTGCTTGACCACGTCCGGCGCGCTGAGGATGAGCTCAGAGGTAAAGGGCGAGGTGCCCAGGATCTTCATCAGGCGCTGGCCCACCACCCCTTCATCGCGCAGCATGCGCAGGAACCACGTGCGGTTGTAACAGGCCTCCGAAAGCTTGCGGTAATTCAACAGGCCCATGTCCGGATCCGCGGTGGCAGACAGCCACTCCATGAGGGTGGGCAGGAGGATGGCCTGGATGCGCGACTTGCGCGAGCTATCCGCCGCCAGCGAGGTGAGGTGCTCGAAGGCGCGCTCGGGGTGGCGGTACCCCAGCGCGGCCAGCTGCAGCTTCGCTGCCTCCGGGGACAGGCGCAGCTCGTCGGCGGACATGGAGACCACGGAGTTGAGCAGCGGGCGGTAAAACAGCCGCGAGTGCAGCTGCGAGATGCGCAGGCGGATGGTGCGCAGGTGCTCGTTCATGCGCTGCGCGGCGGACTTGTTGCCCTGCGGGTAAAAGCCGGCCGTCAGCGCCAGCCACTTCAGCGCGGTGAGATCGTCCTTCTCGGGCAGCGTGTGGGTGCGGCGGAAGCGCTCGAGCTGCAGGCGGTGCTCCAGCAGGCGGAGAAACTCGTAGGCCTCGATGAGCTGGGTTCCGTCCTCGCGGCCGACGTAACCGGCGCGCACCAGCGCGGTGAGCGCGTCCACGGTAGACAGAACACGCAGGCTCTCATCCGAGCGCCCGTGCACCAGCTGCAGGAGCTGGACGGCGAACTCGACGTCGCGCAGGCCCCCGACGCCCAGCTTCAGCTCGCGGTGGCGCAGCTCCTCAGGCACGTTCTCCAACACCCTGCGGCGCATGGCCTGGACGTCCTCGACAAAGGACTCGCGCTGAGAGGCCGTCCACACCATCGGGCCGATCTTCTCAATGTAATCCTGACCCAGCGGCTGGTAGCCGGTCTGCGGGCGGGCCTTGAGCAGGGCCTGGAACTCCCAGGTCTCCGCCCAGCGCTTGTAGTAGGCCACGTGCGAATCCAGGGTGCGCACCAGCGCGCCGGACTTGCCCTCAGGGCGCAGGTTGGCGTCCACCTCGAAGAAGCAGGCACAGCCAATGCGGTTAAACTCGGAGGCCAGGCGGGTCACCTTCGGGGTGGCCTCCGAGGCCACAAAGATGACGTCGACGTCAGAGATGTAGTTGAGCTCGCCTGCCCCGCACTTGCCCATGGCGATGATCGCCAATTGCGCATCGAGATCCCGCTCCCCGTAGACCGCGCGCACCGCGCAGGCAAGAGCGGCGGTGAGGGCGGCGTCGGCAAGCGCGGTGCTCAGCTTGGTGACCTCCTGAAACTCCACCGTGGGCTGGGGGCGCGACTGGCCCTTGCGAGAGTGGAAAGTGCCGGCGAGATCGTGGGCGGCGATGCGCATCATGAGGGTGCGGTAGGTGGATTTCAGGACTACCTTGTGATCCCCCTCGCCGGCGCGATAGGTGCCCACCGTGTCCAGCTCGGCGCTGGCGGTATCCGGCCTGGCTGGCTCCTCGGCGTAGGTGGCTGGGCGCGCGTCGATGACGCCGAGCAGGGTGCGCCGCATCTCCGTCGGTGTGGGCAGCGGGCGCTTCAGCTCCTTCCACAGCTCGGGGTGGGCGGCGAGGTGATCGCCAAAGGCACTCGAGCCGCCCAGAAGAGCCATGAGGCGCACGCGCAGGTCTTCATCGCGGCGCAGCTCATCGCTGAGCTCTGGGGCGCCCTCGACGATGCGCATGAGCGTGTTGAGGGCCAAGTCCGGATCCCCGCAGGCGGCGAGCGACCACAAGAGATCCAAAGAGTCCGCGTTGTTCCAGCCCAGCTGGGCCAGATCCTCGGCGGCGGTGGGACGGGTCAGCCCCAGCGTGGCAGTGGACGGTACTGCGACGGGACGCATTCTTCTCCTAGAAATTCAGGCTATTGCGAAGTTCGAACGGGGTGATCTGCTGCTGATAGCGGTGCCATTCCTCCCACTTGGCGCGCAAGAAGAACTCGAAGACGTGCTCTCCGAGGATCTCCGCCATGAACTCGGAGCGCTCGAACTCGCGCAACGCTTGGTCCAGGCTGCTGGGAAGATCCTTGTAGCCCATGGCGCGGCGCTCGCGGCGGGTGAGCTGGTGGACGTCGTCCTCGGCGGGATCCGCCAGCTCGTAGCCCTCGCGAATGCCCTTGAGCCCCGCGGCGAGCAACACGGCGTAGCCCAGGTAGGGGTTGACCGCGGAATCCAGCGAGCGGATCTCCACCCGGCGCGAAATCTCCTTGGACAGGCGGTAGGTGGGCACGCGCACCAGCGCGGAGCGGTTGGACACTCCCCAGGTCACCGCGCCGGGGGCCTCGTAGCCGAATTGCAGGCGCTTGTAGGAGTTGATCCACTGATTGGTAATTGCGCTCATCTCCACCGCGTGCTCGAGGATGCCCGCGATGAACTGCTTGGCTGTCTTGGACAGCGAAATCTCATCGTCCGGATCGTGGAAGGCGTTGGACTCGCCCTCGAAGAGGCTCAAGTGGGTGTGCATGCCGGAGCCTGAGTACTTCTCAAAGGGCTTGGGCATGAAGGTGGCGTGCACGCCCTGCTGGGAGGCGACCTCCTTGATGACGTAGCGGAAGGTCATGATGTGATCCGCCATGGTGAGGATGTCCGCGTGGCGCAGATCGATCTCCTGCTGGCCCGGCGCGGTTTCGTGGTGGCTGAACTCGGTGGCAATGCCCATCGCCTCTAGCGCGGACATGCTGCGCCGGCGGAAGCTGGGGGCGTTATCGTGGGTGGCCTGGTCAAAGTAGCCGCCGTTATCTGTGGGCACGAGCTTGGCAACATCCCTGGTGTTCTCCAGCAGGTAGAACTCCACCTCGGGGGAGGCCATACAGGTAAAGCCCTCGCTGGCGGCCTCGGTGACCTGGCGGCGCAGGATGTGGCGCGGGTCCACGAGGGAGGGCTGGCCGTTGGGCTGAACGATGTCACAGAACATGCGGGCGGATTGCAGCCCTGGCTCGTCCTCGTCGAAGGGCACGATGCGGAAGGTGGAGGGATCCGGAAGCGCGATGGTATCCGCCTCGGAGATGCGGGAAAAGCCTTCCACGGAGGAGCCGTCGAAGCCCACGCCTTCCTCGAAGGCTGATTCCAGTTCCGAGGGGCTCATAATGACGGATTTCAGGGCTCCGAGAATGTCCGTGAACCACAGGCGGATGAACCGGATATCGCGCTCCTCGACGGTGCGCAGGACGAATTCGTGTTGGCTGTTCATGCGTTTTACCTTACCGCCCGCAGCAGCGCCCGCGGGCGGGCTCGGCGGTGCGACAGGGGTGGTTTATCCGCGCAGCTCAGCAGAGTATCGCGGGGTTAGCGGGCGGGGGCGAGCCGGCGCGTGTGTCCGCGGGGCGTGCTTAGATGGCAACACAACCGAACAGTTGTACGAAGCGAAAGGTTCCACGCCCATGACCCACTCCTACTCCAGCACCCACTCCAGCACCCACTCACAGACCCACCCACATTCTGGGCACCCTGAGCTTGAGGAGGCCACCATCGCAGCCATTGCCTCCGCCGCTCACCGCGGCTGGGCACCGGAGGACATCCTCCACATTGTGGGGAACTCCTGCCACCCCATCCTCTACCGCGCTGCCCTGCGGGTTCCCGCTCAGGTCAGCTCACCGCCGCTGCGCCGGCAATGGCTCAGCTTCGCCCCGCCACACTCGTGGTCCATGAGCCGTACGGAGCTCACCCATGCATTCGAACAGATTAGGCAGTTGCCGAGCATGCCTGACGCCGAGGTCCTGTGCGGTGACCGCCCTGCCTCCACCGCGGCTGCCACGCCCGGTGAGCGCAGCGCCGAGGAGCGCATCCGGCACAAGATTGCCACCCTTTTGCGCAAGGCGGAGTCCACCCAATTTGAGGATGAAGCCAGCGCGCTCATTGCCAAGGCTCAGTCCCTGCAGCACCGCTACCGCATCGAGGAGCTCGGCAACCACGGCGGTGCGGAACCTACCCGCATGGTGGCTCGCCGCGTTCATATCAGCGCTCCCTACATCAAGCACCAGGCCAGGTTGTGCGGCATCATTGCCTACTACAACGGGTGCACGTCACTGCTCCTGCACTCCAAGGGGATCGTGGCCGTGTTTGGCTCGCCCTCAGACACGGCCCACGTGCTCGACCTCTTTGAGTCCTTGAACCGGCAGTGCCACTGGTACATGCACAACAGCCAGCACAACGAGCACCCGGAGGTCTTCGGCAGCGTGGCGGCCTTCCGCCGCAGTTTCATCCTGGCCTACGCCGCGCGCATTGGGGAGCTGTTGCACGAGGCCACGCAGGCCTCCGCACAGGAAGCGGCCGCGGGGCACGATGGCAGCGCCGACTCTGAGCGCGCCGCCCTTGCCCTGGCCACGCGTTCGCTTGCCGCCTTGGATGAGCGCCAGGAGCAGGCTACCGCCACCCGCGATAGGCTCTTTCCTCATCTGGGAACCATGTCGCTATCCGCCAACAGTTGGGCGGGCATCGATGCGGGCACGGAAGCCGCCGAAAAGTCCCACCTCAGCGGGGATTCTGCCGGGCTGCGGGGCCGCGCGCAGCTCCCGCGCTAAAAGCGCCAGAAGCCGTACCTTGCGGGCCTAGGGCAGGTAGGCTTCTGTATAAACCTTCTGTATAAACAACGCATATAAGCATCGAACTGTGCCGCCTGGTTCCACGGATCAGAAACACCAGCTGGCGGATTCACCGATTCCGCCAGGGCTGTCCGTTTACCCAGCTGCACTGTTCTATCCGCACTGCTTTATCCGCACTGTCCGCAACTTCTTTTCAAAGGTGTGAATATGTCCACGAAGACGTTCCTGGAAGTCGAAGCTAAGTTTTCCGTTGCTCAATCCACTCAGCTGCCAGACCTCACGCGGCTGGACGAGGTTGATCACGTTGCGGAGACCCGCAAGCACTCGCTCTCAGCTATCTACTACGACACCGAGGATTTGCGCCTGACCCACGCCAAGATCACCCTGCGCCGCCGCTCTGGCGGCAACGATGACGGCTGGCACATCAAGATTCCGGGTGAGGCCGGCCGCACCGAGATCCACGCGGAGCTCGGCGAGCCCGTCGATGACCGCTACGAGGTCCCCGCTGAACTTCTGCGCCAGGTTCGCTCCGTTGTCCGCAACCTGCCGCTCGAGCCGATTGCACAGGTGGATAACGAGCGCACTGAGATGCTGCTGGCCAACGCCGAGGGTACCCCGGTGGCCGAGTTCTGCGATGACCACGTCACTGCCTTCTCCTTCCTGCCGGGCGGCACCCAGAGCACCTGGCGCGAGTGGGAGGTTGAACTGGCCGGTGAGCTTCCCGGCACGGAGGAAGGCTCCCAGTTCATCCGCCACGCCACTTCGCTGCTCATTGGCGCCGGCGCGCGGGTATCTTCCTCCCCCTCGAAGCTGAAGTCCGCGCTGGGTGAGTACATCAACAACGTGGCCCTGCCGCCGTCACTGGCAGTGCCCAACGTGGAGCCGGACTCCGCGGCGGCCGCGGTCATTGCCGCACTCAAGGCCAACCGCGACAAGATGGTTGACTACGACCCCCGCGTGCGCCGCGATGAGTGGGATTCCGTTCACCAGATGCGCGTAGCAACCCGTGAGCTGCGCAGCCACCTGCAGACCTTCCACGGCATCGTCGTGGGCCCCGAAATCGAGCGTATTGAGTCCGACCTCAAGCAGCTGGCCGGCATCCTCGGCGTGGCCCGTGACGCCGAAGTGGTTGAGGAGCGCTGGCAGTCCCTGCTGGCCTCCGAGGATTCCGACACCCTCGATGAGGCCACCCGCGAGCACATCGCCCACGACATGGGCCAGGCCTACCGCCGTGCTCACCGCCACGTCATCGCGGCCCTCGACTCCCCGCAGTACCTCGACCTGCTGGAGGCCATCGACAGCTTCCTGGCGGATCCGCCGGTTGCTGAGGAGCCCGCGGAGAAGCAGCAGGCTGACGCTGAGCCTCAAGCTGACGCGCAGGCAGAGGCGAAGCCCGAAGCTGAGCAGCACGACCTCGACACCGTCATGGCCCAGCACCTCAAGCAGGCCTATGACAAGCTGGTCAAGCGCCACAAGAAGGCCGTGCGCAACTGGGACAACCTGGAGCTGAGCCTCCACGAGCGCGAGGAGTACTTCCACGACATGCGCAAGGCCGCCAAGAAGCTGCGCTATGCAGCCGAGGCTGCCGGCTCCTCCACCTCGCTCAAGACCAAGAACCTCTACAAGGCCTGCAAGCAGATGCAGTCCGTACTGGGTGATTTCCAGGATTCGGTGACCTCGCGCGACAAGCTGCTGGAGCTGGCAGCAGCTGCCCGCCGCCGTGGGGAGGATACCTTCGGCTACGGCCTGCTCTACCAGCGCGAGCGCGCCATCGGCCTGGCGGCCCTGGATGATTACTCAACCAGCTTCCGCGAGATCAAGGCTGCGTTCAAACCCTTGAACAAGAAGCTGGCCCAAAAGGATAAGAAAGAAAAGAAGGAAAAGTAAGCGGACGCGAAAGCTCATACGAGGTAGAGCACGCCGCTTCTAGTACTCGTCTTCCGCGGCTTCCTCGGCATCGGCAGCAGCGTTGCGCTGTTGGGCAATCTCAATAGCGTGCGCTGCTTCTTCGCGGCTGGCGTACGGCCCCATACGGTTTTGCCAGCCGGACTTCTTGCCTTGGCTGACCTCGCCGGTGGCGGGATCGTAGAACCACTGCTCATCAGGATTGCTCATTGCAGGCTCCTTATTTTCTCTATTGTCTTTCCAAGTGATGTCACTGGCGTATCGGCTCTGTGCGCCGAATCAGTGTGCAAACTCAGTGCATCGACTCAGTCTCTTTACGGTCCTGGGTGATGTGCGCCGTGCCGCAGCAGGCGGCCGGCATGCCCAAGTGCACACCACACTACAGACGCCACCGCACACGCGCCCGCTAGACTGTGAAGGTCAATCCAGTATTCGCCCCTGTCCGCTGCGCCCGGCGCAGCGTTGACCACCGTGAACTAAGGAGCCCACCACGATGCCACTTTGGACCATGCCTGCACGCCCAGCCGCCGAGCGCGCCCGCGCCGCGCACCTGGACGCTGTTGGCATCGCCCCCACGCATGTCGCCTCCGCCCCGGCCACGTGGTCCGTCATCGGTGAGCACATCGATCACTACGGCGGCGTCACCATCATGGGCCTGGCCAGCCCCCGCGCCGCCGCGGCCATCAGCCCGCGTACCGACGGCGCCATCGCCGTCCACCTCATCGACTCCACCGGCCAGGCTAGCGAGGACAGCACTACGCTTGCCGAGCTCAGCGAACTTGCCGCAGCGCAATCCCCCGGCGTGGACTCCGAAGGCCAGCCCATCCTCCCGCCGGCACCGCAGGGCACCATCGCGGTGCGCCTGGGCGGAATCATCCATACCTTGATCAACCGCCAGATGCTCTCCCGTGAGACCGCCGGCATGGACATCACCGTGGTCAACGACATCCCGGACAACGCGGGCCTGGGCGCGCTTTCTGCCGCCGATGTGGCCACCGCCCTGGCCTTGCTAGGTGAGGCCGACGATCTCAACGAAGCCCCCATGCGCGCCCGCGTGGCCGATGTCTGCTCCCAGGCCGTGCGCACCTTCGCCGCCCATCCCCCGCTGCGCGCCCGTCACTCCGCAGCACTGCGCGGCGCCGGCGAGACCATCACCATCATCGACTATGCCGACGGCTCCGTCACCCAGGCCCCGCACGCGGTAAACAAGGAGCTCGCCGCCTTCGCCGTGGCCGTGCCCGGCGAGTTCGACGCCAGCGAGGCCATCACCGATATCCGTCAGCGCGAGCGCTTCATCGACGATGCCTGTCACGCCTTTGGCACCGAGTCGCTGCGCCTGCTGCCTGACGCCTCCCCGCGCGTCAT
The DNA here is from genome assembly GCF_030532325.1 of Corynebacterium sp. Lineage (GTDB taxonomy): Bacteria > Actinomycetota > Actinomycetes > Mycobacteriales > Mycobacteriaceae > Corynebacterium. The sequence continues at coordinate 40,837 of NZ_JAUNLS010000002.1, read as the reverse complement.
CGACTGGCTCACCGCCGTGCACAAGGTCTACGGCCCGGAGAACCAGCCCACCATCCAGGACGCCTCCGCGTGGCTGGCCTTCTACGGCCACGAAACCGAGCGCGCGAAGGATCTCGCCCGCGCACTGCGCTCCCGCCGCGGCGCCGATCTCTTCCCGCTGCTCAACCAGTCGCACTCGGCGCTCTCCACCATGTACGGTTTCGCCAGCGCCGATAAGCTCGTTCAGCTGGCCTCCCTGCGCGGCGCCGTGGCCGCGCGCGCGGCCCACGCCGGTACCGCCCACGCGATGATCGCCTACGTGCCCGCCGCCTCCGCCGAGAACTTCGCTGCGGATCTCAGCGCCGAGGGGCTGCTCATCGTCCCGCTGGACGCCGGCGAGACCGCATCCCTGGACAATGCCTAGACAAAGCTTTCCCAGTCAGCGACTAAGCCGCCAGGCTAAGCCACCAGAGCGGTGCTAATCTGCCGGCCAGGCAAAGAGAACCTCGCGTTCCTCCACGTCCGCCTTGATGAGGGAGACAGCGGTCTTAATCCCCGTCGCCGGGCTGCCCACTGCCTGCGTCATGACCGGCGGCTCCAGGACAAACAGCCTGGCCGTGGGGCGCTCGGGGCGCCCGTCGAGCACAATGGCGTCGTAGTTCGTGCCCACCCAGGGCTCCAGCACGGTGGCCTCGGTGAGGTTGAGGCAGGCCTTGTCCACCCGGGAGGCGAGCTGGCCGCTGGAGCGCATGGTGCCCAGCACCTGCTCGATGTTGGCGCGCACCCACTCCGGCACCGAGTAGCCACCGACGAGCGCCAGGCACACCTCGATGGCAAAGCGGTCCACCAGCCTGCGCAGCGGAGCCGTGACGTGCGAATAATAGCCGCCGATGCCCGCGTGCACCTCCGCGGGGGAATCCTCCAGCCACACGTAATCCGCCCCGCGCAGCAAACGCTGAGCCTCTCGCATCACCGCCATGCCGCGCGGCGAGTCCGCGTCCACGCTGAGCAGGAACTCGCTGATATCCATCTCCCCCAGATCAAAGCCCAGGGCGCGGGCACCGGCGCGAAACTCCTTGTCAGATTCCGGGGTCGCCGCAGCGAGCGTGCGCAGGACTCCAACCCCGTGGCGCTGCATGAGCTGGCCGGCGCACATGCCCGTCATCAAAGAGATCTCGGAGTTGAAGTCCATCACCTCGTGGCGTGGCTCGGAGACCAACTCGTAGTGCTGCTCGGGATCCCCCTCAACCTCCTGCACGCGCTGGGAGGGGATGCGCAAGGAGATAGCATGGCGGCGCAGCGAGGAGGCCTGGCGCAGCCTGCCCACCTCCGGCAGCAGCGCAATCGAGGAGTGCAGCTGGCCGCGCTCCATATCGGCGTGCACGCTGTCATAGTCCAGCTGCGCACGCGAGCGCACTAGGGCCCGCTGCAGGGTGAAGTCCTCCACCTCACCGCGTGAGTCGAGCTGGAATGTCCACAGCACCGCTGGCCTGTCGACGCCCTCCAGCAAGGACGCCCGATCCTCCGAGAGCTCCTGGGGGTGCAGGCGGGCGGGTTCATCGGGCAGGTAGATTGTCTGGCCGCGCTGCAGGGATTCGCGCTCTACCTCGCCGCCCGGCGCGATAAAGGCTGCAACGTCGGCGATGGCGTAGTGCACCAGGTAGCCGCCGTCGCGAGCCTCGATGCACACCGCCTGGTCCAGGTCCATGGACCCGGCCGGGTCGATGGTCACTAGGGGAATCGCGCGGGCGTCGACGCGCGAGGCGGCGTAGCGATCCTGGGCGCGCAGCGCCTCCTCGGTCACGGCGGCGGGAAACTCCCGAGTGATGGAAAACTCCTCGGCGATGACATCAAAATCCAGGGGCGCGGCATACAGCTTCATACCGCGCCATTGTTCCAGCTTTGTGCGGGCGAGGGGCCGCGTGCGCCCGCGGTGCGGGAAAGCAGACCCGTGGTCGTCGAAAAGCAGGCCAACGCTCGTATCCCCGCCTGCCCTGAGCGCGCAAGAAAAAGGGCGAATGAGTCAACCTATAAGCCGGATTCTGTCGAAGGGTAAACATCCATCTAGACCAACCGTTGCCAGCTGGTTCAAGCGGCTACCTTCAGGCTTCGGCGAGCAGCCTACCCGCGCCTGATCAAGCCCGCCACAAGGGCCGGCCATGATGCCTTGCTCCCGGTGGGGTTTACCCAGCCATCGCCATCGCTGACGATGCTGGTGCGCTCTTAACGCACCCTTTCACCCTTACCGCACCACAACGCGCCGAAGCGCGCCGAAGCGCGGCGGTCTACTTTCTGTTGCACTTGCCCGCGGGTCACCCCGGGTTGCCGTTAGCAACCACCGTGCTCTGTGGAGTCCGGACTTTCCTCGTCCCGCGCCTGGCCTTAGAAAAGGCTGGTTCGCTACAAAGACGCGTTTACCCGGTCGGCTCATTCGCGAGCTTTAGTTTAGCTCAGGGCCCCCAAATGCCCCACATCGTTGAATCGGCGCAGCACGCTGCCCTGCTCCCAGAACTCCATCTCCGTGATCGAGGCCAAATCCAGGAACAGCCGGTTGAAGGTCACCGGGCCGGCATCCAGCGCCTGGCGCACGAAGGACTTGATGGGGTTGACGTGGGTGACCACGGCGATGGTTTTGCCCGTGTAGCGCGCCTGCAGATCCTGGCGGGCTGCGCGCACCCGGCGGTGCAGCGCCTGCAGCGACTCCCCGCCCGGGCAGGCCACGGAGGTATCCTCCAGCCACTGGCTGTGCAGATCCGGGTAGGCGCTGTGTGCCTCGTCGAAGGTCTTGCCCTCCCAGAGGCCAAAGTCCAGCTCGATGAGGTCCGCACGGGTTTCCACGTCGATGTCGCGGCCGTTGGCCACTGCCGCAGCTGTTTCCTGGCAGCGCCGCAGCGGGGAGCTGAGAATCGCGTCGAATTCCACCCCGGCCAGCGCCTGGGCGGCAGCGAGCGCCTGGCGGTGCCCCACCTCACTGAGGCTGGGATCCGAGTGGCCCGAGTACTGCTTGGCCGCGGACATCGGCGTTTGGCCGTGGCGCAGGAGGAAGATGCGGGTCACCGCGCCGGAATCCTCCACCCACTCTGAGGGCGCGGAGACGGCAGCGGTGTTGGCCTCGGGCCGCGCAGCTTCGCTCTCTTCGGATTTTTCCGGCTTCTCTGGCGTTTTTGGCTCCTTCGGATCCTCGCCGCGGCACACGATGCCCACGGGCTCGCCCTTGGCGGCGGCGTCCATGGCCACGTTGGAAAGCGCATCGGCCACCTTGTTCTGCGCGCGCGGCACCCAGCTGAGCTCAAAGACGTCGAGCCGATCGATGAGCGCGCGGGCCTTGAGCGCTAGCTCCTTCATGTCCGGGTGCTTGATCTTCCAGCGCCCGTTCATCTGCTCCACCACGAGCTTGGAGTCCATGTAGAACTCCACCTCGCTCGCGCCCAACTCCAGCGCTGCCTCCAGCCCGCGCAGCAGGCCGTGATACTCGGCAACGTTGTTGGTGGACTTCGTGCCCACCACGTAGGCGATCTCCTTGAGCAGCGTCTTGCGGTCAGCCGTGTACACGGCGGTGCCGGAGCCGGCTATGCCGGGGTTGCCGCGGGAGCCGCCGTCCGCAAAGATGACGAGCTTCATGAAGCCTGCCGCACCAGGTAAGAGCCGCAATCGCCGCACTGCGGGAGCTCGTCGGCCGGGGCGTTGCGCACGGCGTTCTGCTCAGCCGGCGGCAGCACCATGAAGCAGCCGCCGCAGGCGCGGCCGTTGAACTTGGCAGCGCCCACACCGTTTTCGGTGCGCATGCGGTCATACTCGGCCAGCACGTCTGCGGGAAGTTGTTCGCGCAGCTGCCCAATGCGCACCTCGGGGGATTCCTGGTTCTCCGCGGACTCCACGGCGGCCTGTGCCGCGCGGGCCAGCACCTCGAGTTGACGCTCAGACTCGGAGACCCGCGCGCCGTGCACGTCGCGGTTGGAGCGCAGCGCGTGGATTTCGTTGTGTGCCTCCTGCAGCTCCGACATCAGATCCGCGATGCGGGACTTCGCGGCGTAGAGATCGTGCTCCAGATCGCGGCGCTGCTCGATATCCGTGGCAGCACCCAGTTGGGCTTTATCGTCACGCTCGCGCTTGCGCAGCTTGCGCTCGTCGGCCTGGATGCGCAGGATCTCCAGCTCCATATCGTCCACGGCGAGTTGGGCGGCACTGGCGGCGTCGACAAGCCGGGCATGCTTGGCCTGCGCCGCCTCATACTCCTCCTGCTCCGGCACCACCTGGGGGCCGCCGGCGTCCTGGGCACGCTGCAGGTTGGCCAGTTCCAGAAGAACGGGTTGCAGTTGCTGAGTCAGTTTCATTTAGTTCTCCTTATGCGCTGAGATTGTCCACGGATCTGTACGCAAATCAATGATGTGGGTTTCCACGCCCACTGCGTGCTCCACAATATCGCGCGCCTGACTGGTCCACGGAAACTCGCTGGCCCAGTGGGCGGTGTCCACCACCGCCGGCCCACCGGCACGCAGGTGCTCATCCACCGGGTGATGGCGCAGGTCAGAGGTGACGTACACGTCCACGTCGAGGGCCGAGGCAGCCTCCAGGAAGGAATCCCCCGAGCCGCTGGAGACCGCCACGCGCTTGACGATGCCCTCCGGATCCCCCGTGGCGCGCACACCCCACTCCGTGTCCGGCAGGGCGTTGGCCACCTGCTGGGTGAACTCGCGCAGCGTCATCGGCTCCGGCAGCTCGCCCACCCGGCCCAGGCCCAGGGCGGTCTCCAGCTCCTCGTAGGGCTCCACCGGCACGATGGGCCGGCCGGCGGTGATGCCCACCAGCTCCGCCAGGCGGTCGTTGACCCCGGGGCGGGCCTTATCGGCGTTGGTGTGGGCGGCCAGCAGCGCCACCCCGCCGGTAATCAGCGTGTGGATCACCTTGCCCTTGGGGGTATCGGCCGCCACCGAGGTCACCCCGCGCAGCAAGAGCGGGTGGTGAACCACCAGCATGTCCACGCCCAACTCCACGGCGCGCTCGGCCACCTGCTGGGTGCAATCCAGGGCGAAGGCCACCGAGCGCACCGGCGCCGCCGGGTCCCCGCAGACCAGCCCCACGGCGTCCCACTTCTCCGCCAGGTGCGGTGGATAGGCCTCGTGGAGGATCTGGCGCACCGCGCCAACAGTGGTGGCATCGCCAGAGGTTGTGTCAGCCATGTGTGGACTCCCTTTGTGCTCGTTTCGTGTCTTTCGCGCTGCTGCTATATCCTAGCTTTCGTTCTAGACACGCTCTATTCCCTCTCCCTCCTCTCCCTAGCCGTGATCACGAGCCCTCGCAGAGAGCCCCTGATCAGTAGCCCCAAGCAATCGCTCTGACCACTTCATTGAAAGGGACACGCAGCCTTGACGCCTCCACGCACGCCCTCCATGCTCCACCTCGTGTTTGTGTGCACTGGCAATATCTGCCGCTCCCCCATGGCGGAGATCATCACCCGCGACGCGATGGAAACCGACATGCTGGACCTCGTCGCCCATACTTCCTCCTGCGGCCTCGGCGGCTGGCACGTGGGCCAAAGCGCCGACGCGCGAGCGATTGCCGAGCTGCGCCGCGGCGGGCATGACGGCGCCTCCCACCGCGCGGCCCAGCTGGGCGGGGAGCACATGGACGCCGATCTCTTCATCGCCATGGATAACAGCCACCGCGAGGCCCTCATCGAGCGCGGCGTTTCCCCGGAGAAGGTGCGCCTCATGCGCAGCTTCGACCCCAACGCCCCTGAGGGCGCGGACGTCGAGGACCCCTACTACGGCACCGAGGAGGACTTCACCCGGGTGCGCAAGGAGATTGAGGCTGCGGTCCCCGGCCTGCTCGATTGGATTCGCGAGCAGCGCGACTAGACTGAGCACCATGCTCAAGACGTTCCTCAAACCTGGATGGGTGCTCATGCTCATCTTCGTGGCCGCCTTTTCCTATGCCTGCTTCACCGTGTTGTCACCGTGGCAGCTGGGAAAAGACGCGCAGATTGTGGAGCGCAACCACCTCATCGAAGAGGCCTATTCTGCCGAGCCCCAGCCCCAGGAGGATATCCTCAACCCCGATGGCTCCATCCGCGGCGGCGAGTGGGCCCGGGTGAGCCTTACCGGCCACTACCTGCCGGATAAGGAGGTGCTGCTGCGTCTGCGCCCGGTGGGCTCTGCACCCGGCTTCCAGTCCCTGGTGCCTTTCCAGACGGAGTCCGGCCTGACCATGCTGGTCAACCGCGGCTGGGTGCCTACCGACGAAGGCAACACCGTGCCGGAGATCGAGCCGGCGCCGGACAAGGAGACCACCATCGTGGGCATGGTGCGCGTCAACGAGCCGGAGAATTCCAAGAAGCCCATCACTGAGCAGGGCTACCAGCAGGTCTACTCCATTAATACTGAGCAGCTAGGCTCTCTGACCGGCACGGAGCTGGGCGCCGACTACGTGCAGCTCTCCCCAGATCAGCCCGGCGAGCTCAACGCCCTGCCGGTCCCGCAGCTCGACCGCGGCAACCACCTCTCCTACGGCTATCAGTGGATCGCCTTCGGCGTGATGGCGCCGCTGGGCTTCGCCTACTTTGTGTGGGCGGAGATCCGCGAGCGTCGCCGCGCCCGCGAAGAGGAGGAGCTGCTTGCCCACGCCGAGCGGGAGATGGCCGGCTCCGGCCCGGATCCAGAGGGCCCCGACGCCGATTCCGGCAAGAATTCCGGCGATGAATCCAGCACAGAAGCTGCGGATTCTGCTCAGTCTGCGGGTTCTGCGGGTTCTGCGGATACTGATACGTCTTCCGATGCCGCGCTGGGTGCTGCCGCTTCTGCCCCGGCACCGAACCGCCGCGCCCGCTCGCGCTACGGCGATTCCAAGCCGGACTTCTACGAGAAGTTCCGCACCCGTGGCCAGGAGCGCTTCTAGATGATTCTCTTCATCGACGTCGATGGCACCATCATCGATTCCTACCCCGGCATCGCCGAGTGCGCCCGCCGTACCTTCGCTGAGATGGGCCACCCCATCCCCGATGAGGCCACGCTGCGCACCTTCCCCGGCCCACCCCTGCGGGAGAACCTGATCACCCACGGCATCCCGCCGGCGGAGCTCGACCGCGCGGAGAAGATCTACCGCGGCTACTACCGGGACTTCGGCTGGCGCATGGCGCAGCTCTTTGCAGGCTGGGCGCGCGCCTTGCCGGCATGGAAGGCCGCCGGCTACACGCTGTGCACCGCCACAAGCAAGGACCAAAGCGTGGCCACGCGCATGCTCGAGCGCCTCGGTGTGGCCGAGTACTTCGATTACATCGGCGGGGCTGACGACGCCCACGGCACCCGCCCCACCAAGCGCCACGTCATCGAGTGGGTGCTCGATGAGATGAACCTGCGCGGACGAGAATCCGAGATCCTCATGATCGGCGACCGCAGCCACGACACCGAGGGCGCGCACGCCCTGGGCATGAAGGCCGCCCTGGTGGGCTGGGGCCACGGCACGCAGGCGGAGTTCGACGCCGCTGACTTCTTCGCCCCGGACTTTCCAGCGCTGGACAAGATTGTGGCGCGCTGGGGCTCTACACCGACCTCTACACCGATTCAGCATCCCCGCGGCTGATAAACCTACAGTCCCCCTCCTAGTCTCTCACGAGCCAAGAGGGGGACTGTTTTGTGGTGCGGCCTGAGGGGATCGAACCCCCGACCTACTGGGTGTAAACCAGTTGCTCTTCCAGCTGAGCTAAAGCCGCGCGGCGCTTCAAGCGCTTGAATCAGGTTAGCCTAAAGCGCGCTGTGTTCCAAATTTCTTAGCGGGGCGGGCGCATGCGCCCGCGGGATAGGGCTACTTCTTGGTGTAGCCGCGGGCCACCAGGCAGGAGCCCTGCCACTCACCGAGGCGGTCGGCCTTGGTCTGCACGAGGCCAGCCAGCTGAGCGGACTCTGAAATCTCACCCGGCGCCAGGTTGCCCGGCTTGCCAGCGCCCGGGGTCAGCAGCCAAATGCTGCCGTTGCCGCCGAGGGGACGGGATGCGTCAACAAGCCCGTCCACCAAGTCGCCGTCCTCAGCGCGCCACCACAGGACAACGACGTCACAGAGCTCGTCGGTTTCTTCCTCGAGGAAGTCCTCCCCGAGAATATCCTCGATGGACTCCGAGATGGCGGGATCACAGTCCTCGTCCCAGCCAAGCTCAAGGGCAATCTGTCCTTCCTTGATTCCCAGCTTGGCCGCGGCGTCCACCGCAGGGTGAGTTCCTTCCGAATGGGTCGTAAACGTCATGACTCGAATCATAATGCCCAGCGCGTGTAATTTCGCGCCAATGTGGCTAGTTTCTTACGTATTCGGCGTAAAGAAATTGATAATACGCTGCCGAAAGCTTCCGCGGGGGCAGCATGCTTAACACGGGTGCACGCAGACGCGTATTCTGTAGAGCAAACTGTGTTAAATCCCAACGAGGAGGTTTCTATGGCCGACTTGGACGCCGTAAAGGGTGACTCCAACTTCCCAATCGTCCGCGACGGTGTCGCATCGTATCTGCACGATAGTGACCCAGAAGAGACCCGCGAGTGGATGGATTCCCTCGATGGGCTGCTGGACAACTCTGATCCGGAGCGCGCCCGCTACCTGATGCTGCGCCTCTTGGAGCGCGCCACCGCCAAGCGCGTTCCGCTTCCCTCGTTGACCTCCACTGACTTTGTCAACACCATCCCCACCTCCATGGAGCCGGAGTTCCCCGGTGACGAGGAGCTGGAGAAGCGCTACCGCCGCTGGATCCGCTGGAACGCCGCCATCATGGTGCACCGCGCGCAGCGCCCGGGCATCGGCGTGGGCGGCCACATCTCCACCTACGCCGGTGCGGCCCCGCTCTACGAGGTCGGCCTCAACCACTTCTTCAAGGGCAAGGATGATCCCTCCGGTGGTGACCAGATCTTCTTCCAGGGCCACGCCTCCCCGGGCATGTACGCCCGCGCCTACATGGAAGGCCGCCTCACCGAGGAAGACCTCGACGGCTTCCGCCAGGAGCACTCCCGCGGCGAGGGCAAGGGCCTTCCCTCCTACCCGCACCCGCGCCTGATGCCGGACTTCTGGGAGTTCCCCACCGTGTCCATGGGCATTGGCCCGATGAACGCCATCTACCAGGCTCGCTTCAACAAGTACCTGGAGACCCGCGGTATTAAGGACACCTCCAAGCAGCACGTGTGGGCCTTCCTCGGTGACGGCGAGATGGACGAGCCCGAATCCCGCGGCCTGCTGCAGATGGCAGCGCTCTACGGCCTGGACAACCTCACCTTCGTCATCAACTGCAACCTGCAGCGTCTCGACGGCCCCGTGCGCGGCAACACCCAGATCATCCAGGAGCTGGAGTCCTTCTTCCGCGGCGCTGGCTGGTCCGTTATCAAGATCGTGTGGGGCCGCGGCTGGGACAAGCTGCTGGAGAAGGACACCGAGGGTGCCCTGGTCAACATCATGAACACCACCTCCGACGGTGACTACCAGACCTTCAAGGCCAACGACGGCGCCTACGTCCGCGAGCACTTCTTCGGCCGCGACGAGCGCACGCTCAAGCTGGTGGAGGACATGAGCGATGACGAGATCTGGGCACTGCGCCGCGGCGGCCACGACTACCGCAAGATCTACGCCGCCTACGCCAAGGCACTGAGCTACGCCGGCACCGGCCGCCCGACCGTCATCCTGGCCCACACCATTAAGGGCTACGGCCTGGGCCACAACTTCGAGGGCCGCAACGCTACCCACCAGATGAAGAAGCTGACCCTGGAGGACCTCAAGCTCTTCCGCGATAAGCAGGGCATCCCGATCTCCGACGAAGTCCTCGAGGCCGATCCTTACCTGCCGCCCTACTACCACCCGGGCAACGACGCTCCCGAGATCAAGTACATGCTCGAGCGCCGCAACGAGCTCGGCGGCTTCCTGCCGGAGCGCCGCGAGAAGTTCGAGCCGCTGGTGGCACCGGATGTGGCCAAGCTGCGCTCCGTGCGCAAGGGTTCGGGCAAGCAGAACGTGGCCACCACCATGGCCCTGGTGCGCACCTTCAAGGAGATCATGCGCGATAAGGAGCTGGGCAAGCGCGTTGTGCCGATCATTCCGGATGAAGCCCGCACCTTTGGCATGGACTCCTGGTTCCCCACCCTGAAGATCTGGAACCCGCGCGGCCAGAACTACGTGCCGGTGGACCACGACCTCATGCTCAGCTACCGCGAGGCTACCGACGGCCAAATCCTCCACGAGGGCATTTCTGAGGCCGGCGCAACCGCCTCCTTCACCGCGGCGGCGACCTCCTACGCCACCCACGGCGAGCCAATGATCCCGCTGTACATCTTCTACTCGATGTTCGGTTTCCAGCGCACCGGTGACTCCTTCTGGGCAGCCGCCGACCAGCTGGGCCGCGGCTTCATCATCGGCGCCACCGCGGGCCGCACCACCCTGACCGGCGAGGGCCTGCAGCACATGGACGGCCACTCCCCGATCCTGGCTTCCACCAACCCGGCCGTCGAGGCCTACGATCCCGCCTTTGGCTACGAGATCGCCCACCTCGTCCCGCGCGGTATCGAGCGCATGTACGGCGAGAACTCCGAGCCCATCATGTACTACATCACCGTGTACAACGAGCCGGTGCGCCAGCCTGCCGAGCCGGAGAACCTCGACGTCGAGGGCCTGCACAAGGGCATCTACCACTACAACACGGCGGAGTCCGGCTCCATCCCGGCCAATATCCTGGCCTCCGGCGTGGGTGTCTACCAGGCTCTGCGCGCGCAGGAGATCCTGGCTGAGGACTACGACGTCAAGGCTTCTGTGTTCTCCGTGACCTCCTGGGTCAAGCTGGCTCGCGACGGCGCCGCCCGCCAGAAGGAGGCCCTGCGCAAGGGTGGGGTGGCCACAGAGGCCTTCGCTACCTCCCAGCTCAAGGGCCACGAGGGACCGTTCGTGGCGGTCTCCGACTTCGCCACCGACCTGCAGGAGCAGATCCGCCCCTACGTTCCGGGCACCTACATCACCCTGGGTGCGGACGGCTTCGGCTTCTCCGATACCCGCGAGGGCGCGCGCCGCTTCTTCAACATCGACGCCGAATCCATCGTCGTCGCTGTGCTGGACGGCCTGGCCCGCGAGGGCAAGGTTGAGCGCTCCGTGGTCGAGGAGGCAGCTGCCAAACTCGCCCTCGATGACCCGACGCAGACCACCGCCGCCTCCGAGGACGAGGACTAAGATTCAGCCTCAGCCTCTGGGGAGGGCGTCTAGCCCTCCCCCTCCAGCACGCGCTTCAGCACCCGGCCGATGGCCTGGCTGACTTCCTCCGGCTCCTCCAGGATCACCATGTGGCCGGCGGATTCCACCGTGCTCAGCATCGCACCCGGCCAGTGCTTGACGAGGAGTTGCGACTGCGAGAGCGGGGTGACGATGTCCATGTCCCCCACCACGACCTCGCCCGGGATGGAGCGCAGACGGGCTGCCGCCCCGAACTCCGAGTGGCGTTGCAGATCATCAAAGAATCCGGTGTAGCTGGACAGCGGGGTATCCAGCAGCATCGCCACGTGGAATTGCAGCTTGTCCATCTGCGGAAAGCCCTGCAGCAACGCGGCAAAGACCGGCGCGCACACCGAGGCAAACTCAAAGCGCACCCGGTCCATGCGCTCGGGCAGGCGCAGGCACAGCTCGTAGATCCAGCCCATGGTGCGCGAGTGCAGGATCTTGGCAAAGCCGCGGGCGGCGAAGCGGCGCATCGAGGAGGAGATGATCACCGCGCCTGCCATTCGCGTAGCCACATCCCTCCTGGCCCTCCGAATCACGTTGAGGGCTACCATCCCGCCGAGCGAGTGGCCCACGATGACCAGCGGACCCTGCGGGGCGCGGGCGTCGATGGCGCGGAGGACGTCGTCAGCCGCCGCGGAGATGGTGCAGCGCGCAGGCGGGACCTCACTGGATTGGCCGTGCCCACGCAGATCCACCAGCAGGCAGCGAGCCTGGGGGAAGTTCTCCCGCACAAAGTTGGCCTGGGAGTAGAAACTCTCCGACGACAGGCTGTAGCCGTGCACGAAGACCACGGTGACCTCGGCGGTCTCGGCTGGGGCGCCGCACTCGTACCAGGCGATGCGCACGCCGTCGTTGTCCACGAAACCGCTGGCGCGTAGGTTGGTCAGCCCGGGCTCGGTGTGGGCGTCGTGCAGCCGGGAGTGGACGTCGCGCTCCATGGCGCGCACCGTCGGGCGCAGCCGCCGGCCCCAGCTGCGCGCGATGATGGAGGAACGTTGACGAATAACCATGGCCTACTCATAGTAGGCACTATGCTGGAGGCCATGGCTAATGACCTCTCCGCACAGCTCCAGGCCCGCTTCGGCAACGCTTCGCCCACGTCCAAGGAAAATGCGGCGAAGGAGGATGCGGCAGGTGATACCTACGGCCAGATTGTTCGACTCATCGCTACAGCCACCGGCGGCGACAAAGACGCCGACATCGAGCGCGACATGCGCCTGGAGGATCTCGGCGTGGAATCGCTGGAGCGCATCGAGCTGGCCATTCGCATTGAAGAGACCTGCGGGGTGCGCCTCAACGAGGCCGCGATGGACTCCCTGCACACCGTGGGTGACCTTGTCTCATTTGTAGAGGAGAAGCAAGAGTGATTTCTTACCTGTCTGACATGGACGGCGTACTCATCCGCGAGGGCGAGATGGTCCCGGGCGCCGATGCCTTCATCAAGGCGCTGCTGGATAACGAGATCGAGTTCATGGTGCTGACCAACAACTCGATGTCCACCCCGCGGGATCTCTCCGCGCGCCTGCACAACACCGGGCTGGACATCCCGCCGGAGCGCATCTGGACCTCGGCCACGGCCACCGCGGCCTTCCTCGCCGGCCAGGAGGGCTCGAGCACCGCGTACGTGGTGGGTGAATCCGGGCTGACCACCGCGCTGCACGAGGCAGGCTGGATCCTCACGGAGACCGACGCCGAATTCGTGGTGCTGGGTGAGACGCGCACCTATTCTTTTGAGGCCATCACCACCGCCATCAACCTCATCCGCAACGGCGCGCGCTTCATCGCCACCAACCCGGACGTCACCGGCCCGGCCCCCAGCGGCGTGCTGCCGGCCACGGGCGCGGTGGCTGCCCTCATCACGACCGCGACTGGCCAAGAGCCTTACTACGTGGGCAAGCCCAACCCGGTGATGATGCGCAGCGCGCTGAACAACATTGGCGCTCACTCGGAAAACACCGTCATGATCGGTGACCGCATGGACACCGACGTCAAGTCCGGGCTCGAGGCGGGCCTGCGGACCATCCTCGTGCGCAGCGGTATCAGCAACGACTCCGACATCGCCGCCTACCCCTACCGCCCCACCAAGGTGGTTGACTCGGTGGCAGACATTGCGAAGAACGTCCTCGATCCCTTCGCCTAACGCACGCTGTCGACGCTCGCCTGAAATCCGTACTCGGCGGCCAGGACGCCCAAGGCCCTCTCGAAGGCCTCGAGTTCCTCCGGCGTGCCGGTGATGACCTGGTGGCAGCCGATTCCGGGCGCGCTGATAAACGCCCCGACCACGGCGTCCCAGACGGCGTCGCGGTGCCAGCGCGTGCACCACTGGGCGGTGAGGGGATCATCCCCGGGCACGATGAACTCTGACTCGCTGCGGATGCAACGCGCCATGGCATGCTCAACTGCTGGGCGCACGCGGCGGGGCATTCCCGCGACGGTGAGCACAGCTGTACGCACGTGCCCGGTCATGCGGCCCGGCCACGTGTCAGCCCCGGCTGCCTCCACACATGGGCTCCCGATATGAGGGCCTCCGTGCGGCTTGGCGGCCTCCGCGGCTGGCTGAACGCGTGGATTCACTCCGTTTCTCCTTTTGACGTGGTGACGGCGCCAGCGCGAATGCTGACACAAGACGAGCTTCGTCTTCCCCAACGAACTGTCTGTTGTGTCTCCGGGCGTCTCAAAGATGTGACGTCAAGAATCCGGCACCCACGTGGTGGGTGCGATGCTGCGATTCTCCCCCGTTGACACGCGTCCCTTCAACCCTTAACAGTCACTTCAACCCCCGTTTGCTCAACCTTAGCTTGAGACTTATCCCCAGGTGAGGGCCATTTTTTGCCACATCTTTAACATGCGCCCCACGAGCATTCACGCGCCACATCTAGCGCGGGGCTACCTCCTCCCCCATCTTCCCCAGCTGTGCGCGGCGCTTACCAGCGCTGGCCGACGCCCCAGACCGCCCACCTCCCACCGCGCGCCACCATGGCTTGCGGAGCTTGGGCCCGCTCGAGGCGCAGGAGCCCAGCGCTCACTCATGGCGTAAATTTCAAAAGTCTAGCCCTGGACTGCACTTCTAGGGCTAAATTTATGAACCCTGCCGGGCACGGGCGCCCAAGCCGATGCCGAGTAGGTACCGCGCTGTAGCTCGCGAGCTTTAGCCGGCGAGCTTTAGCTGGCAAGCTCCTTCCAAATGCGCGTGTTGGTCTCGGCCCACAGGGGCTTGGCCCAGTCGCCGAAATCGTGATCGGTCAGGGCCACCATGGCCCAGTCCCCAGCGAGCCACAGGTAGGTGCCGGACATGCCAAAGTGCCCCACGGTCTGCGCGGGCAGCCCGCCCATCCAGTGCTCCTTATCCCCACGGATCTCAAAGCCCAGGCCCCACGTGCAGTCCTTGAAGGGGCCGTAGCCCGGCACGATGCCGCGCAGCCCCGGGAACTGCACCGTGCGCATCTCCTGCACCGTGGAGGGATCAAGTAGCTGCGGGTGGTCGACCTCCGCGGCAAAGGCGGCGAGGTCCTCCACGGTGGAGATAAGGCCGTGGCCGGCCGAGCCCTCCAGGCGCGTGGCATTCATGCCCAGCGGCGCGCACACGCCCTCGCTCAAGTACTCGGCAAAGGGCATCTCGGTGGCGCGCTCTACCACCTCGGCGGCCCACTCGTAGCCGGCCGAGGAGTAGATGCGGCGCTGCCCCACGGGCTTCTGGGGCCTGCGGCTATCGAAGCCCACGCCAGAGGCATGGGCTAGGAGGTGGCGCAGCGTGGAGCCCTCCGGGCCGGCGGGCTGATCCAGCTCCACGGCGCCTTCCTCCACGGCCATCATCACGGCGTAGGCCACCACCAGCTTGGTCACTGAGGCCACGGGGAATTCGCGGCGCATCTCGCCTGCTTCTTCCACCACCTCGCCGCGGTGCAGCAGCGCCGCACCGAGGTGCTCGACGGGCCAGGTACTCAGGGGAGATAAAACGCTCATACCTCCCACAGTAGCTGGCCTCGTGCTGCCCAAGCCTCCGCACCACGCCACCCCCGCGCTTTACCCCCGAAATCCGCTCGCAGGGCCACAGTCTCTAACGCCAGCCGCGGCTAGGGCGATATGACAACTGTGACGCCTTCCCCTTGCGTTACTTTCCCTATCACTCACTACTGGCCCGTACGGCGTTGTTGCGTACGGGCCAGTAGTCGTTTTCCGTTAGCCAGCGTCCTGCGGAACCACCTGCCCAGCAGTGGCCTGCCCGGTGGGCTCCTGGGGCTCCTGCGTGGAGCCCGGCGCGTTCTGCGTCGGAGTTGAGCCGGCGTCCTCGGTCTCAGTGCTGCGCCAGTCATCGCGATCGTGACGGTCGCGGCGCTCGGTGGTGGTCGCCTCCCCGCCGCCGTTCTGCCCGGCGGAATCCGGGGCCTCCGTGCCGGTGGGCTCGGTGGTGGCCGTGGGCTCAGCGGGCGCGGTCTCCTCGGGTGCATCAGTAGCCGGAGCGCTCGGCTCTGCCGAGGCCTGGTGGGAGGGTGCTTCACTGCTCGGTGCACCGGGTGCCTTAGACCAGTGCGCCGGGGAGAGCCAGCCGGCGTCGACCCCATCAGGGTTGGCCGAGGCCAAGATCAGCAGGATCACCGCGCCAAGGCCGGCAAAGAGGCCCGTCGTGGAGGCGCGCACGCGCCCACCCATGGTCCAGAAGGCATCCCACTTGCTCTCCGGGGTATCCGCGCGCCAGATGCCGCGGGTGGTGTCTTCCTCGTCCTCCTGCTCAGACTCCGCGGCCACGGCGGAATCAGCAGGCTTGCCCGGGCCGTCATCCTTGCCGGTGACCGCCGCGCGCTCGAATTGCTCGGTCTCCCCGGCCTCCTCGGCGTTCTCCGCGGCCTCAGGCTCCTTACGGGCTGGGGCCGCGAATACCTCCGTCTCGGCTGCGTCGGTATCTGCCTCAGTGTCCGCGGCGGTATCTGCAGCGGCGGTGCCAGCCACGGCGTCCTCAGCCAAGGCAGAGACCTCAGCGGCGCCAGTGTCGGAGGCCCCGGTATTGGACTCGGTGTTGGAGGCCTCGGTGTGGGTGTGCGGCGGGGCGGAGGGGACGTCGCCAAGCAGGGCGTGCGGGGCGGCCGCCTGTCCAAAGCCGCTGATGTCGGTGCTCAGGTTGTAGTGATCCCAGAACGCCGTGATGAGAGCGGAGCGGATGGCGCGCTCCACCGCCCACTGGCGGGCCGGGTTGACCTCCACCAGGACGCGGTACTTGACCTGCCAGGGCTGGCCGGCCACCGTCGGGGCCACGATGCCCGTGGCGGGCAGGACCTCCAGCTCGCCGACGACGTCGCTGGCAATCGCGGCATCATGCAACGCCTCCAAAGAAATCCGCTTGACGCGGTTGGAGATATCCGGGAGGGTCTCGCCCTCGTGCACCGGAATCTCGATGTCCACCACCGCACGGGACCAATCCTGGGAGAAGTTGGTCACCACGCCGGCCGAGCCGTTGGGCACCATAACCACCTCGCCGGTAGGGGTCCTTACCTTGGTGGTGCGCAGCGTCAGCGAGACCACGGTGCCCTCAATGCCGGCGACGCCATCGAAACTCACGTAGTCACCCACTCCGAACTGCTTTTCCGAAAGGATGAAGAAGCCGGCCAGGAAGTCACCAATGATGCTCTGCGCGCCAAAACCTACGGCGGCCGAAATCACCGTCGCCGGGATGGCCGCACCCAGCGGGGGCACGCCGATGTTGGACAACGCGGCGATGATGATGAGGAAGTAGGCCACGGCCTGGAACACGTAGATCAGCGCACCAGCCAGCGCCAAGCGGGCCTTGGTGGATTCCTCTTTCTCATCGAGGCGGGACTCAATGATCCGCACAGCCATGCGTCCCACGCGGGGCACCAGAATGGCTGTCAGGAGCAATCCCGTCAGGGGCAAGCCGTGGTCCACCACGACCTCCCACAATCTGAAGAAGTAGTGCTCTAAATATCCCTGCATGATGCACCAGTTTAATAAGTGCGTCTGGGCCTACCGTGAGAATTTTCGGTGAATAACTAGTTAGTCGCCGACGTGGTCTCTTCTGCACGCTGCACGGCGAAGAAATCCGGCTTGGACTTCCAGCCGAAGGGCTCCACCTTCATGTCAGGCCCATAGGCTCCCAGCGCGTTCGGCACCCACAGCGGGATCGCCGGCATGACCTCCAGGAGCAGATCCTGCGCCTCGGTGACGTAACGGTCATGCTCCGCGCGACTTTCCGCCTGGGCAGCGCGGTGGATGAGCTCGTTGAACTCAGCATTGTTGTAGCCGGATTCATTGGCCACGGAATTGGAGCCAAACAGCGGGGCCAAGAAAGTGAGATCACTGGGGTAATTAGCCTGCCAAGAGGTGCGGAAGGGGCCCTTGATGCGGCGGGTGGTGACCTCATCGCGCAGGTCCTTGAAGGTGTCAAAGGGCTGGCCCTTGGCCTCAATGCCGAGGTTCTGGGAAAGCTGCGCGCACACCGCGTCGATCCACTCCCTGTGACTGCCGTCGCTGTTGTAGGCCACCAGCAGCGGCCCCTCAAAGGGTGACACGGATTCGGCCTCCTCCCACAGCTCACGGGCCCTGACCGGGTTGAACTCCACAAACTCGGTGGAGCTAGGCTGCACCGGCGGGCGGCCGTCGATGGAGGCCACGTAGCCCTTGAGAGGGGTGACCGTGCCGTGGAAGACCTCCTCGGCGATGCGCTCGCGGTCAATGGCCATGGACAGTGCCTTGCGGCGCAGCAGGCCGGCCTCGCCCTGGAAGTTGGCGGCGTTGGCGGGGATGGTCAGCTCGTTGACCAGGGCCGCCGGGGAGTTGATGGCGCGCTCGCCCAGGTCCTTTTCAAAACTATCCAGCCTGCTGGAGGGCACGTGGACCAGAACGTCGAGCTGGCCGGCGAGGAGATCGTCGTAGGCTGCGTCCTCGTCCGGGTAAACCACGAACTTCAGGCCCTCGTTCTGCGCCTCGCGCGGTCCGCGGTAGTTGGGATTGGGTACCAACATGAGGTACTCGTTGTGCTTCCACTCCCGCAGCGTATAAGGGCCAGCGCCGATAGGATTGGTGCCCCGCTCCTCCAGGTTCTCCCTGTCCTCGGAGCGCATGGCAAAGAAGGAGGAATCCCCCAGCCGCTGGATGAAGTCCGGGGTGGGGCGCGAGAGCTCGATGGTGAAGGTTTTCTCCCCCGTCACGGTCAGCCCACGCATGGTCTCGCGGCCCTCGCTGTAGCCCAGGATGGGGTCGAAGTGATGGGAGGCAAGCATGGACTGGCTCACCGCGGTATTCCACGTGTCCACGAAGTCCTCGGCACGCACGGGGCTGCCATCGCTGAAGACGGCGTCCTCGCGGATGAGCACCTGGTAAGTGGTGGCATCGACCTGCGTGACCGACTCTGCGAGATCTTCGCGTGGCTTCCCCTGCCGGTCGAGGTACATCAAGCCGGAGTAGATGAGGTTGATGACGGTGGCTCCTGGCACGTCGTTGGAATCCGCCGGTATGAGCAGGCTCTGCGGTTCCGAAGTGTCAGTGGTGATGAAGTCCACTTCACTTTCCGCCTCGGAGCTGCCCACCCACGCGCAGCTGGCGGCCCCACACGCCACTGCCAGCACCATGACGATGCCCAGCAGCCGACGAATGAGCCCTTGGGTCATCGGTCTAACCTTCCTCTACACAGCCTGTGTCCTGCATGCAATCCTGTAGCACGCACACACGCTAGTAGTACTCTATATCAACCGATCGGTTGAGAGCGCCTCATCCCTGCGTAATCTTCACCGCAGGCCGCCCGGGGGTGCGGGTTCGCGGCTACTTCTCGGAATCGCGCTCCTCGTAGCGGCGCACAAGTTTTTCCACCAGCTCGTCGGTCAGGGCGTCATCAGCCAGGATGCGGTCCAGGGTTTCGCGCAGCTCAGGGCTGTAGTCCGTCTCCGCTTTGTAGGAGGAACCCTTGATGTCTACGCCGAAGTCCGCGTGCTCGGGGGTCATCTCCTCGACTTCCTCGGTGAAGGAATCCAGGAATTCCGCGGCCTCCACGGTGGCCTCCGCCGGGCGCTTGCCGGCACGGATCTCGCGCTCGATGCGGCGCTGCAAGGCCTTTTCCATCTGCTCGTGGCGCCACGCGCGCAGCCGGGTGGGCTCCCAGCGCCGCCCCACCGCACGGCCCTTGACCTCCGCCCGGCGCGCCAGCACCTTGACGTAGGCCGCCGTCTCATTGACCGGCGCCCACTCCTGGCGCGGGTTGAGCCGCCAGCCGGACCAGATGCCCAGCATGGTCAGCCCGAAGGAAATCACGGGCCCGATGACCATGCCCCACGCCAGGTGCTCCAGGGCGGAGGCGATGAGCACCGTCACCGAGCAGGCCACAGCGGGCACCACGGTGGGCATGTTTCCGCCGAAGACCGCGGGCACGCGCCCCATGGAGATATCGCGGATCATCGAGCCACCAGTGGCGGTGAACACGCCCATCATGATGCACGGGATGAGCGGCAGGCCGAAGGCCAAGGCTTTCATGGTGCCTGTCGACGCCCACAGCGCCGAGACCAGGGCATCCCCGTGGGATTGCACAATGTCCCAGGTCTTTCCCTTGAAGTAGACAAAGCGGGCAATGAGCGCGCCGGCGAAGGCCAGGTAGAGGTACTCGGGCTCGCTCATGGCGGCGACGGTGCCGCGGTTGATGAGGACGTCGCGAATCATGCCGCCGCCGAGGGCGGAGAACATGGCGATGAAGAAGAAGCCGACGATGTCGAAGCCGCGCTGGCGGGCTATCGTGCCGCCGATCATGCCCATGAGGAGCACGCCGCTGACGTCCGACCAGCGGTACATCGAATCGATGAGCGGGTCAACTTCCTGAACTGTCATGCACTAGATTCTAAAACCCGCGCCGCCAAGCGGCGCGGGTGGGCTAGGTTACAGGGCTGGATTACGGGGCTGGATTACGGGGCTGCACTACATGCCGAAGTACTCGCGCAGATCCGCCGAGATCTTCTCCAGGCGGGCAGGATCCGGGGACTCCAGGTAGCACTTGAGCTTCGGCTCGGTTCCGGAGGGGCGCACGATGACGCGGTCATCGGCCTCGGTGAAGAACTTCGAGCCCTGGGCAAACTTCTCCACGGTGACCACCGGGGAGCCGGCCAGCTGTGTCGGTGGCTCGGTGGAGACCTTGTCCATGCCCTTCTGGATGAGGGAGAGATCCTCCACGCGGAAGGTCAGCGGCTGGGTGGCCAGGCGGCCGACGGTGGCGTAGATCCCCTCCAGGCGGCCGAGCAGCGTGCTGCCCTGCGCCTTGCACTCGGCGGCCAGGCTGGCCAGCACCACCGAGGTGGCCACACCATCCTTGTCGCGCACGGCCTGCGGGTCCGGGCAGAAGCCGATGGCTTCCTCGTAGCCGAAGGTCAGGCCCTCGGTGCGCGCGATCCACTTGAAGCCGGTGAGGGTTTCAGCGTGCTTGATGCCGTAGTGCTCGGCGATGCGCCCCAGCAGGCGGGAGGAGACCAGCGAGTTGGCAAAAGTGCCACCCACGCCACGGCGGGCCAGGTAGTCACCGAGCAGCGCGCCGGTCTCATCACCGGTGAGCTGGCGCCATCCGCCCTCCACCGGCACGGCGGCCGCGCAGCGGTCCGCGTCCGGGTCGTAGGCGATGAGGATGTCCGCGCCGATCTTCTCCGCGTGGGCCTTGCCCAGGTCCAGCGCGCCCGGCTCCTCCGGGTTGGGGAAGGACACGGTGGGGAAATCCGGATCCGGGTCTGCCTGCTCGGGCACGAGGGAGACCTCGAAGCCCGCGCGGGTGAGCAGCTCCTGGCCCAGCGCCGCGCCAACGCCGTGCATGGCGGTCAACGCGATCTTCAGGTCGGTGTTCTCCCCCACCAGCTGCACGGCGCGCTCCAGGTAGGCCGCGCGGGTGTCGATCTCTTCGATGTTATCGCGGTTACGGGCTACCTCGTCTGCCTGAGGTGCGCGGGAGATGGACTCGGCAATCTCGGAGTCAGCCGGAGAGACCAGCTGCACGCCCTCGGCATCACCGGTGGCCACGCGCCCGCCCAGGTAGACCTTATAGCCGTTATCGGCCGGCGGGTTGTGGGAGGCGGTGACCATGATTCCGGCATCCGCCCCGTGAGACTTGACGCTAAAGGCGGTCAGCGGGGTGGGGTTCTGCGCCGGCAGCAGCAGTGCCTTGCCACCGGCGGCGGAGATGACCTCGGCGGCGTCCTGCTGGAACTGCGCGGATCCATGGCGGGCGTCGCAGCCAATCACCACGACGGGCTCATCGGTCTTGGTCTTGAGCCATTCCACCAGGCCCCAGGTGGTGCGGATGACCACCGCGCGGTTCATGCGGGACTCGCCGGCGCCGACCGCCGCGCGCAGGCCGGCGGTGCCAAAGGCCAGCGGCCCGGCAAAGGCGGCCGCGAGGGCCGCGGTGTCACCGGCCTCCACCCAGCCGAGCACCTCGGCGGCAGTGGCGGGATCAGGATCGTGCTGCGCCCAAGTGCGGGCGAACTCGACAAGATTTGCGTGTGGGGTGGCCATTAGTCCAGCTCCTCCAGGATAGCGGCGGAAGCGGACAGGCCCAGGCGGGTCGCGCCGGCCTCGATCATGGCCAGGGCGTCCTTGGCGGTGCGGATGCCGCCGGAGGCCTTGATGCCCAGGCGCCCGCCGACGGCCTCGTTCATCAGCTCGACGGCGTGCACGCTGGCGCCGCCTGACGGGTGGAAGCCGGTGGAGGTCTTCACAAAGTCCGCACCGGCGGCCTCGGCGGCCTTGCAGCAGGCGGTGATGGTGGCGTCGTCAAGCGCAGCGGTCTCCAGAATCACCTTGAGCACCTTGCCCTCGGTGGCCTGGCGCACCTGGCGGATGTCCTCCTCGACGAGGTCGAACTTGCCCTCCACGGCGTTGGCGATGTTGATGACCATGTCCACTTCCTCGGCGCCGTCAGCCACCGCGCGGGCGGCCTCGGCGGCCTTGATCTCCGGCTTCACCGCGCCGGAGGGAAAGCCCACGACGGTGGCTACGTGCAGGCCCTCGGGTGCCTCAACGGGCAGCATGGAGGGCGAGACGCACACCGAGTAGGTGCCCAGGCGGGCGGCCTCGGCGATGAGCTTGGCGACGTCCTCGTGGGTGGCCTCCGGCTTGAGCAGGGTGTGGTCGATGATCTGTGCAACCTTGTCACGCATGATGATTCTCCTTTGGGGTACGCAGACGGTGTGTAGGCGGTGTTTAGGAAATGATCTCCGGCTCCAGGCCGGCGGCCGCAGCGGCGGCTTCCTTCCGGGCCATGACGAGATCGGAGATGATGTAGATGGCCGCACCGGTGACAGCGACGATGGCCAGAACAGCCAGCGGGAAGGTGTAGCCATCGGAGGACTTCTGGGTCAGGGCGGAGTACGCGATGCCCAGCGGGATGGCGATGTTGATGGTCAGGTTGTAGAAGCCGATGGCGATGCCGGACTTCGCCGCGGAGATGCGGCTCAGCGCGGTGTTGACCAGCGGGGCGTACATGAGGGCAAAGCCGGAGGCGAAGGCGATGGTGGCGATGACCAGGATGACCACCGAGGAGTTCACAAAGATGGTCTCGATGATGAGCGCGCCGCAGATCATGCCCACGCCGGCGTAGATGGTCTGGCGGCTGGTGAGCACGTGGCCGATCTTGCCGGAGAAGATGCCCACCAGGATGGCGCAGACATAGCCCGGGATGAGGATCAGGCTGGCCTTATCCAGCGACATGCCGTGAACGTCCTTGGCAATGTAGGGCATCATGAAGATGTAGCCCAGCTGGGTGGAGTACACCAGGAAGACCATGGCCAGGGTCCACACGTAGCGGCCGTTGGTGAAGAACTCCGGCTGCACCACGGGGCGCTTGGCCTTTTTGACGTGGATAACAAAGAGCACCACGCCCACGATGGCCGAAAGCAGCCACCAGATAGTGAATTCCTGGATGTAGAGGATGAGCGAGGTGGCAAACACGGCCACGAGGAACAGGCCCATGGCGTCGAGGTGGCCCTCCACGGCCTCATCCTCCGGCACCATCTTGATGATGGCCGGCACGGTGAGCAGCAGGATCAGCGGGATGAGGAACATCGCAGTCCACGAGATGTAGGTGGAGATGAACCCGGAGGTCAGCGCGCCAATGAGCAGGCCGGCCTGGAAGGCCGCGGTGGAAAAGCCCAGGTAGGTCTTCTGGTCAGCCTCAGAGAGGTGCTTGGTCACGTAGATGACGTAGAGGGTCTCCGCGGCGGCCAGGCCGGTGGTCTGGATGAGGCGGCCGGTGAGCACCAGCGGCCAGGAGGCAGAACCGAGGAAGCCGATGAGCGAGCCCACAGCGATGAGCGCCACGCCGCTGAGCATGAGCTTGCGGATGGAAATGGAATCCGCCAGCGCGGCATAGACCACCGCGCCGATGCCGATGATGACGCCGGCCAGGGAAGCCTGGAGGGAGGCGGTGTCATCGGCGATGCCGAGGCCCTCGGCGATCGGCATGGTCATCGTCTTAAAGCCGTTGTCAATGACAAGCGAGAAGACGAAGACAAAGAGGAGGACGGGAACCGCAGCCTTGGGGTTGACGCCCGCGTGCTTGGTTGAGGAGGTCATGAGAACAGTCTCTTTCTTGCTGTTAGTTCTGGCTGGTCAGCGGCAGCGCCAGTTCAATCATGGTGTGGAAGGCGCTCTGGCGGTCCTCCGCAGACAGGGCGTCGCCGGTGACGATGTTGTCGGAGACGGTGAACAGGCCCAGCGCGTCCACGCCGGCCTCGGCGGCGGTGGCGTAGAGGGCGGCGGATTCCATCTCGACGCCGAGCACGCCCATGGCGGCCCAGCGGGAGTTCACGGTCTCATCGTGGTTGTAGAAGATGTCCGAGCTCAGGATGTTGCCCACGTGCAGGTGTGCATCCTGCTTCTTAGCCTCATCCACCAGCTGCTTGAGCAGCTTCCAGGAGGCGGTGGGCGCGTAGGTGCCCGGCAGGTTGTACTGGGAGATGAAGTTGGAATCGGTGGAGGCCGCGGAGGCGACGATGATGTCGTGCAGCTTGATCTCTTCCTGCATCGCGCCGATGGAGCCCACGCGGATGAGGTTCTTCACGCCGAAGCGGTGGATGAGCTCCCAGGAGTAGATACCAATGGAGGGCATGCCCATCCCGGTGCCCATGACGGAGACTTCCTGGCCCTTGTAGGTGCCGGTGAAGCCGAGCATATTGCGGACCTCGTTGAACTGGACCACGTCCTCCAGGAAGGTATCTGCAACAAACTTGGCGCGCAGCGGATCACCGGGCAGGAGGATGGTCTCGGCGATGGGCGCGCCCTTGGGGTTGATGTGCGGGGTGGCGACGTTGGTGGCGGACATTGGCTTCTCCTATCTAGGTGGGACTACGTCTCACCTTCAGAGTAGCCCGCCTGGAACAAATGTCAATGCCCTGATTCTCATTTGTTCCATGAAGTGAAAAACATTACACCGAGGCGCTATCCTCCAGCACCCGCTGCGCCGTGAGGTGGTCAATGACCAGGTGCGTTGCCAGCCCCATCTCGAGAGCCACCCGGATGGCCTGCGCCTTGGTCGTGCCCCCAGCCACGAGTACGCGCACCGGCCGGGCGGCCAAATCCTCCAGCGTGATGCCCACCGTACGCGCATCCACCTCCGGGGCGGCGACCTCACCGGTGGCGGTATAAAAACGCGAACAGACATCCCCCACCGCGCGCTGGACAATCATCTGCGTCTCCGCCGGCGAAAGGTAGCCCAGGTTGAGCGCCAGGGACTCCGGCGCCGGCGCGCCCGCGGTAAACACCGCCACGTCCACCGCGGCCCCGCGTTGCAGAATCGACGCGATGTGCCTGTCCTTGACCACCCACTCCTTGGCCTCCGCCGAATCAAAAATCACCGGCAGCGGCAGCATGAACGTCTCCGCATTAAAGGCCCGGGCGAAGGCCTGCAGCGTTGCCGCGTCCTTGGTGGAGCGCTCCGTGTGCGAGTGCCCGCCCTTAAGCTGCACCACCTGCACCCCCTCCAGCGGCAGTTCGCGCAGGTGCGCGCCCACCGAGGCCATCGTCTCGCCCCAGGAAATCCCCACCGACTGCCCGTCTTTGACCAGCTCCTCCAGCAGCGCCGCCCCCGCACTGCCCAAATCCCGCAGCGGGGAGCCGCCAGCTGGGGTGGTGACCACGCGGGCGTCGACAAGCGAGAAGCGCTCCTTCAGCTTCTCCACCAGCTCATCGGAGCGCTCCCGCGGGTCATGCACGACGATGGTGACAAAGCCGCGCTCCTGCGCACGCTGGAGCAACTTGGACACCGTGGGGCGGGAAATGCCCAGCCGCGCGGCCACCTCCGCCTGCGATAGCCGTGAGTTGTAGTACAGCTTCGCCGCATCAATTGCGTGGCCATCGCGCTCATCCAACATGCCCTCATTGTCGCACACCGCCCGCTTGGCGACGCCCTCCTCCCTCACCCCTTCCTCCCCTCAGCGCCTGGGCTGTGGCGCCCGGGCCCGTTGTTAGCCATGGCCCCGTGGCCGTCCCCTGTGGCGTCACACCACACAAGGCCTCGAAAACTCAGCTTTTCGGACCCTTGCGTGCAATGAGCCCACATCGCGGCGCCGATGAACTAGCGCCACCGAGGCCACAAAGCCGCCATAATGGTGTGGCATGAGACACCTATTCCCTGCCCTCGCCGCGGCCGCGCTGAGCACACTACTACTGAGCGGCTGCTCCAGTTCCGAAGAACCCAGTGACGAGCCAACCGCCAGCTTGTCGGAGGTTGCCTCCGCAAACACCCCGGCCAGCGCCGACGCTTCCCAAGAGCAGGCCGCCAAGCCCCAGCCCACTGCCCCAGGAGATGCGCCGCAACAACCAGCGCAGGCGCTGCGCCCGCACGCCGTGATCAACAACCCTGAGTAAGTCATGGGCGAATGCGGCACCTCTTCTTCCGGGGACACCATCCTCGCCGGCGAGCACACCTCGTGCGGCTTCGCCGGCGCCATGTTCGACGCCGCAATGAACACCACGTTCGTCCTCAAAGGCGGCCCGCAAACAGAGCCCATGTACCACACCCCTGGCGATATCGACGTCACCTACAACGGCGTGACCTACAAGGTCTCCTGCCTGGTGGGCACGCCCAGCAACATGTCCTGCACCAAGCAAGAAGGGCCGAGCGCTACCGCGGCCTTCCACTACAAGGGCGTCGGCGCAGGATGGCCGGATGTCTTGCAGACGCAGTAGAACTCAACCAACCCCGGGCTGACTCTTCGCTAATGTCCGCCATGTGAATTACGATAATGCACTGACATCGGCACTCTGCCCAAAATCACACGCAAGGCATGGCACAAGGAAGGAGGAGGCATGGCAAAGATCCTCGACGTAGCACAATTCATCACAGAGTCAACACCAAACGTGGACAAGATGCGACTCTACAAACTCTGCTTTTTCGCTCAGGGCTGGCACCTTGCATGGGCTGGTTCTCCTCTTGTCACGGAGTCCTTCGAAGCGTGGCGCAAGGGCCCAGTTCCGCCCACCGTACGCAACGCCACAGAAGGCACCGCTCGTGGCTGGAGCATTCCTTTTGTGCCAGGCGGCGATAGCGCAGAACTGACCACATTCGAAAAAGAAGTCATCGAGTCTGTCGTCGAATTTTATGCTGCTAAGACATCCACGGAACTTTCTAGGCTAAGCCATGGCCAGGCATGGAGTCTAGCTCGTCAAGGCCTCCCGGAGGCTGCGCGAGGCAATGAAGAAATTAGCGTTCTAGCCCTTCGTGAGGAGTTCACAAGCTACCTTAAGTCGTCGAACTCCCTGCCCACGCCACCAGCGCCCGCGTGTGTTTTTTCTTTCGAAGACGCTATTGCCGCAGCTGCACTCGTCGAAGAGGACTGGAGCGAGACCTTTAATATTCTCGCCACTAAATGAAAGCTGAGGCATGGCAGCTTCCAATGGAAACACTCAGAGTGACGAGGAGAAGGCCGCTTCCCTCCTCATTGAGATCGCGTGCATGCTCAATAAGAAGTGTGGAAGACGAAAACGCCCTGACGGTTCTTGGGAAGAATACTCAGGGTTCAGCGTGGACATGGAAGGCCTCGAGTCGGCGATCTTTGCGCCTTTCCAAGTTATATGGGAGCAGCCGAGATTTCCCTCTGTCTATGACAGAGCAGCCGCAGTTATTGTCAACATCGCCCGGGGGCATCACTTCGAAGACGGAAACAAGCGCACCGCCCTCCATACTGGGCTGACTTATCTAAGAGCTTGTTCTATCATCGTCCGCCCGCCGTCTCATGAAGCAGGCGCTCAACTGGTCATCGATTGCGTACTGCAAGAGAACTACGAGACGGCCATTGCCGTCATGAGTACCAAGCTCCAGCAGTGGACCGCCGGCTAACCCCAGCACAAGAACTTTAGTTCCTTCCCATTGCCAGGCCTGCGCAGCCCGGAATAGCATTTTTCTGTTCTTATGCGTTGAGCTGCGCTCACGCCCGCTCAGCGCACAGAACTGCATTCCAGCCTGTCCGTGAAAGGAACTCATCTTGGCCAAGAAGCCTCGCCAGCGCCTCGCGCTGCTGGCCGCAGCCACCGCTGCCGCCGTATTCACTGCCCCGCTCGCCG
Organism: Corynebacterium sp.; assembly: GCF_030532325.1. GTDB lineage: Bacteria > Actinomycetota > Actinomycetes > Mycobacteriales > Mycobacteriaceae > Corynebacterium. Next base: position 13,102 of record NZ_JAUNLS010000002.1, on the reverse strand, counting down.
CGGCAGCCCCCACCGAAGCCCCGAACCCAGCCCAGGAACTCCCCGAGTCCGCTATCGCCGACGAAGCCCTCGAGGACCCCGTCGCGGAGCTCGCCCCTGAGCAGCGTGACACCGTCCGCGAGGGCGCCGAGGACATGGAGTTCTACTCCACTTCCCCGCGCGCGGCCGGCGACGCCCACGGCGACGAGTACTCCGCCTTCTACCACGATCCCGTCGATCTCGCAGGCTCACAGCCCGGCCAGCTCTTCCGCGCGGCCTCGGTGCGCAACCCGGCCAACACGCTGGGCATTACCAACGTCGGCCCCTACAAGGCCCAGCGCATCCTGTACTCCTCCATCAACCGCACGGGCAAGAAGGTCCCGGTCAGCGGCATCGTCATCGAGCCCAAGAAGGAGTGGACAGGCAAGGGCCCGCGCCCGCTCGTGGCCTTCGCCCCGGGCACCCAGGGGGTGGCGGATCGCTGCGCGCCCTCCCGCAAGATTGCCGAGGGCGTGGGCGACTACGAGCAGTTCTTCTTCGAGTCCTTCCTCAAGAAGGGCTACGCCGTGGTGGTCACCGATTACGAGGGACTGGGCACGCCCGGCATCCACACCTACATGGACCGCATTTCCCAGGGCCACGCGGTGCTCGATAGTGCGCGCGCCGCCCAGCAGCTCGAGGGTTGGGACATCAGCGCTAAGAATCCCGTCTTCATCAACGGCTACTCCCAGGGCGGCGGTGCGGCTGCCTCGGCTGCCGAGCTTTACGACGACTACGCGCCCGAGCTCAACGTCAAACTCGCCATCGCCGGTGCGGCGCCGACGGATCTCACCCTGCTGCCCACTACGCTCGACGGCACCACCTACTTCCTCTTCGAGGCCTACGCCCTGCTGGGCCTGAGCGATAGCTACGGCGTCGATCTCAACTCCCACTTCAGTGAGAAGGGCCAGCGCGTGCTGCTCGACGCCACCAACACCTGCACCCTCGGCCTCGGCGGCTTCGCCGGCAACACGATTGAGAAGCTGAGTGCGGACGGGAGGGACGTCGCCAAGCTGGTGGCCGAAGCCCCGTACAACCAGGTGCTAGCTGATCAGCACATTGGTTATGACGCCCCCTCGATCCCCGTGGTGCTCACGCACGGGCGCGGCGATGACGTTATCCCCTTCGCCACCGCTGAGCAGCTGGCCAAGGAGTGGTCCGAGCGCGGCGCGGATGTCACGTTCATCCCCAACGACGCCGGCTCGCACGTCGCCGGCACCATTCCGCACATTAAGGAGGCGGTTGCCGCGATTGAAAAGGCCCTCGACGAGTAGCTAGATTTCCAGGAAACCTCTGCGCAGAAAATATCTAATTTCAAGCTTCGGCACAGAATTGCGGCCTACATTTCCTATCGGGTTTGCAAGAAATCCCCGCACTAACCGGAACCGTACTAACCGGAAATTGAAAGGATATTTTCATGCGCATGTCCACTACTCTTCGCCGCGGCACCCTGGCAGTGGCCCTGCCGGCGCTCCTGCTAGCGGGCACCACCACCGCCAACGCCGCCGAGCCCACCGCCAACACCGCCGCGCCCGCAGGTAACGCTGCACAGGGCGCTGAGGGTTCCTCCATCTCGGACGCCCTCAAGCTCTCCTCCGACGGCGACCTTTCCGGCGTTCTCACCAACGGGGATCTGTCCGCGCTGCTGGAACTGGGCAGCTCCATCCTGGGCGCTGACCGCCCGGACTTTTCGGAGCAGCTGGACAACAACGCTGAGACCACCGAGCCCAGCGCCAATACAGACGGCGTCGAGAGCAACAGTACCGAGACCAACAACGAGGCCGCCCTGCCCACCGGCGTCAACGCCCTCAAGCGCGTGGCCGCCCAGGAGGAGCAGAAGGCCGGCCACAAGCTCTTTGACCTCGTGGTCACCGACGCCACCCACGTTCACGTCCACTTTGCGGAGACCTACAACCTCCAGGAGGACGCCCCCTCCTTGGCCAAGCTTGGCGACGCCGCCAAGGCCAACGGCATCACCCTCACCGCGGACCGCTAAGCCGGCTAGGCAAGCCGACCACCATAGCCCCTCACCAAAGACAGCCCCGCACCGAACCAGAATGCTCTGGCTGGTGCGGGGCTGTGGGGGTGAGAGCACCTCTCGTGGGGCCACCGGGGCTCGAACCCGGGACCAGCGGATTATGAGTCCGCGGCTCTAACCGACTGAGCTATAGCCCCACACAGCACCACCGCAGGCACGAGGCCGCAGGCGAAAAGGCTGCCATAAAAGAATAATCAACGCTTCGGCGAGAACCAATTTGTCAATGTCCAAACAGTGAACACCCTGCCCATACGGTTCAGTGCATCTCCGTGAACGGTTCATCCCCGCTCACGCGGGGAGCACGACTCGCCCGACGTTGACCATATCCGTTTCCAGGGCTCATCCCCGCTCACGCGGGGAGCACGGTTAGGGACAACATATTTGGGTACATTTAGACGGCTCATCCCCGCTCACGCGGGGAGCACGATTACTGCCGGGGAATGAACTCTCGGGTCGGGGGCTCATCCCCGCTCACGCGGGGAGCACGGTGCCCTGGGTGGGCTGTGTGTGCGGGGTCGGGGCTCATCCCCGCTCACGCGGGGAGCACATGAGGTTTGCTGTCAGGTAAATTCGGACTCACGGCTCATCCCCGCTCACGCGGGGAGCACGGTGCCCTGGGTGGGCTGTGTGTGCGGGGTCGGGGCTCATCCCCGCTCACGCGGGGAGCACATGAGGTTTGCTGTCAGGTAAATTCGGACTCACGGCTCATCCCCGCTCACGCGGGGAGCACTGCTGTGCTGGGGACTCTTCGGCCGGGGTGGTGGGCTCATCCGGTCAAGTCCTGCCACTCATCTGCGGACCAGTCCGCCATACCATGCATCTCGACCGTTCTGGGCCCATGCACTACGTCGTACACGAGACCACGTTTACTTATGATGAGCCTTATCTTTTCTGGCCAGACTTAGACAACGCCTTAGCTTCCGATACCACTCGTAACCGGCTCATTGCTCAGGTCATTACCGAGGCCGCGCACTCGGGTCACAACGTCATGGTACTCACCAAACGTCGAGAACACCTCGCTCACCTGCGTACCCTCGTTGCTCAGGGCAGCCAACACGCGCTCTTCGAGTTGCATGGCGGGCAAACGGCGCAACAACGCCAACACGTGCTAGAGCAGCTTTCATATTCCCACGGCTTCATTGTGCTTGCGATGGCACAGGTCGCCGGTGAAGGGCTCGACCTGCCGGACATTGACGCGCTAGTTCTCGCTGCCCCGGTCGCGTTCAAGGGCAACATCATTCAAAATATTGGACGGGTCACCCGCGATGCCACCGGCACCGAAGGCTCCGCAGCTACCATCCACGACTTCAACGACTCCCATGTTCCCGCTCTATCCGCCGCATTCCGCAAGCGGGCCCGAGTAATAAAAAAGCAGGGTTTTAACACCCCCTAGTCCATTGACCTCAGTCTCACTTTTGCTGAGAGGGGTTCCAGCATGTCAGCACAGCAGGTTATAGTTGTGCCGAATCATCACTAGGCACATCATGACACAGCAATAGAAGGAGAGCGAACCATGCATGAATATTCCGCACGCGATATCGCTGAGTGGTTTGTCGCATGGGCCCAGGAGGTAGCTGATGCCGATATCACCCAGCTGAAGCTGCAAAAACTCCTGTACTACGCCAAGGGTGCAGTCATGCGCTCCTCCGACGGCGTTCCCCTCTTCAATGACCGAATGGAAGCGTGGGCACACGGGCCCGTGGTTGTTTCAGTATATCGAGATACGAAAAAGTACAAGAACGGCCCCATCGACGCCGACGAATTCGTCTCTGAAGACTTCAACTGGGACGACTACCGCGATGTCGAGCAGCAACTGATTCAAGTCTGGAACCAGTACGGACCTTTTTCTGCATGGGCATTGCGTAACAAGACCCATCAAGAATCTCCATGGCTCAAAAACTTCCGCGAAGATGAGCGCTCCATCGAAATTTCTGATGCCGATCTCAAAGAGTTTTTCTGCGCGTAGATGTCCAAGAAAGGTAAGAGGCGTGGAAATCGCCCCAACGATGTACCTCAACGTCCAGCTCTCGGCGTGCTTGAGGCTCTCCGCAAAGAAGAATCCGAGTACCCAGCGATTTCCTTTCGCCATCTTCAACCCGGTTGGGGATTCGAAGAGCTGACGGACAAACAGAGGCTTGCCTTCCTCACCAAGTGGCACAAGCGGTGCAGGATGCCTTGGGTTGAGCTCTCCCAACAATCCAGACACGGCCTGGGCTCGGAGCAATTACCTCGCCGCGTAATTAAGCCACATATTCCGCAGCAGTTCACCGACGTGGAAAAATTCCACGTGTACCGGCATGAGGGGAACCATGCGCTAGTAGGGTGGAAGTCAGGCCATATTTTCTATGTCATCTGGATCGAAGCACGATTCAACGATCTTTACGATCACGGGTGAGCTGACGGCTGACCATGCACCGAGTCTCATGGCTTTGTGGGGATAAATGAACATCTACTGAAAACGGAAAAGTTCGATTTAGCCCCCTGAACACATATATGTCTTCGCTTGAGCAGCGCCCCAAACACCCAAACGCCCAAAAGCGCCCCAAACGCCCGCACAGCACCAAGCCCAAAACACCACCACCCCAGCCAATTTGGTGCCGCGAGTCACATTCTTGCCCCTTTTGTGTTTATCCTAGAGGGTACTTTTGCGCGCCGCGCCTCCCCGCAGCGCGCGTGACCGTTGAACCCGACCAGGAAGTGCACCCATGGCAGGATCCACGAAATCCCCCACCACCGGGAACACCAGCAAGCCGGCCACTGAGGCGGAGGAGACCAAGCCCAAGAAGGATTCAGAATCCTCCGCCGGTTTCCTCGGCATGGTGGAGAAGATCGGCAACAAACTCCCTGATCCCTTCTGGCTCTTTGTCATCCTCTCCGTCGTGGTCGCGCTGTGCTCCTGGATTGGCCAGCAAATCGGCATGTCCGCCGTCGACCCCGGCACCGGCGATACCGTCCAGGTGGAGTCCCTGCTCACTGCAGAAAACCTCTCCAAGATGGTCACCGACGCCGTCGAGAACTTCATCGCCTTCCCGCCACTGGGCGTCATCCTCGCGGTGATGCTGGGCGTGGCCGTCGCCGAGCAAACAGGCCTTCTCTCCGCCCTCGTGCGCGCCATGGTCAACAAGGTCGGCCCCAAGACCCTGACCTTCATGGTGGCCCTGGCCGGCGTGACCGGCTCCGTGGCCTCGGATGCCATCTACGTCATCATCATCCCGCTGGGCGCCATGGCCTTCCACGCCGTCGGCCGCTCGCCCATCGTCGGCGCGATGGTCTCCTTTGCCGCCAGCTCCGCCGGCTTCAACGCCTCGCTCATCCTCAACATCACCGACCTCCTTCTGGCCGGCATCTCCACCTCGGCCGCAGACATCGTGGATCCCGAGTACGTGGTCTCCCCGCTGGCCAACATCTTCTTTGTCATTCCCTCGGCCATTGTCCTAGCGCTCATCATCACCGCGGTGACCGAGTTCTTTGTGGTCAAGAAGGCCCGCCAGCTCGTGGACCACGATGACCTCGAGGAGGACGAGCTTTCCTTTGCCAACGCCACCGAGGGCGATTCGCCTGACGACGCCGACGACGACTCCCTCGAGCTCTCCCCCACCGAGTCCAAGGCCTTCAAGGCCGCCGGCCTGGCGCTGCTGGCCTTCCTGGTGATCTTCTTCCTGCTCCTGTTGCTCCCGGCCTCCCCGCTATCCAACCCGGAGGAGGGCTTCATGAAGTCCCCGCTGATCACCGCGATCGCCGTGCCGATCTCCCTCGGCTTCTTCCTCTGCGGCCTGACCTACGGCCTGGTCGCCGGCACCATCTCCTCTGCCAAGGACATCCCGGACATGATGGCCAAGGGCCTGAAGACCCTGCTGCCCATGCTCGTGCTCTTCTTCGCCGTCTCCCAGTTCCTGGCCTGGTTCAAGTGGTCCAACCTCGGTTCCTGGACCGCCATCCGCGGCGCCGAGCTCCTGCAGAAGTGGGACCTGCCGGTGGTGCTCCTCTTCGCCGGCTTCGTCCTCATGGTGGCGCTTATCAACCTGCTGCTGACCTCCGGCTCCGCCCAGTGGGCGCTCATGGCGCCGGTGGTGGTGCCGATGATGATGTACGTCGGCGTTGCCCCCGAGGTCACCCAGATGCTCTTCCGCATCGGTGATTCCCCCACTAACATCATCACCCCGATGTCGCCTTACTTCGCCCTAGCCCTGACCTTCCTGCAGCGCTACTACAAGCGCGCCGGCGTGGGCACCCTCATGTCCCTGGCCCTGCCGTATGCCACCGCGATGCTCGTGGGCTGGTTCATCTTCTTCATGATCTGGTACTTCATCGGCATCCCGCTCGGCCCAGGCTCCCCGATGCACTTCGAGCTCTAACCCCCGCCGAGCGGGCGCTTACGGAGAAGCACTCGGCCTACTACGTGGTGGGCAAGCTCATCCATGACGCCGCCCACACCTACGGCGATACCGAGACCCGCCAGGCCCTGGAGCGGGTGGAGCGCCTCTCCCGCGACGGCGAGACCGGGGATATCAACAACCCCGAGGCCGGCTACTCCGCGGAGTACCTCCGCGCGCTTTCGCTTCTCGACGCCTCCCTCATCCCCCTCGGCTTCTCCCCCACCCTCGACGGGCCGGGGCTCGACGGGCCGAGGCTCGACGGCCTAAGCCCCGCGCAGCTCGTGGGTGACTTTGCCGAGCGCGAGCGCGAGGCCTCCGCCCCTTCCGCCAACGAGTACAGCGAGCCTCGCAGCGATGCCTCCCCCGAGGCGCTCGGCCTCTTCTACACCGAGGAAGCCTGGCCGGAGGCCCGCGCGCTGTTCACCAGCGAGAAGCTGCGTGCCGAGTACGCACCACGCCTGGAAAAGGAGCGCGCCCGCGCCGAGGACTTCCAGGCCCGCGCGCTTACCCTTGTTCAGGCCTGCCAGGACGCCGCGCCTGCCGATGTCCCCCTCGCCGGCGGCAGCTCCGCAAGTGGCTCCTCAGAAAGCAGTTCCGCAGGTGGCTCCACAGATGGAAGCTCCTCCGAGAAAGACACGGCCGCCGCGGTGGCCGTGGGCACGCTCGCAGGCATCGGCGCATTGCTGGGCGCCATCGCCGCGGCCCTGCCCGCACTCAAGCCCTACCTGCCGGCCCAGCTGCGCACCCTGCTGCCCTAAGAGCGCCCCCACTTCGGGGCGCCCCTAAGAGCCCCCCCTACTTCGGGCGCTGCCTAGGAAGCCGCCCGCGCCACCGCATCCGCGATGACGAGGTCCTCCCACGGCATGCCGACAGTCTTGAACACAATCGGCCTATCGCGGGTGAGCTCCACATCCCCGCGCACGACGTCCTTCATAGGAATGAGATCGGAATCGCTGAGCACGCCGTCCCCGATGGCTAGCGTGACGTCGCCGGCCTCGGCAAGGGCCGCGGCGGGATCTTCGACCACCACATGTGCGCTGCCCACCAAATCGCTGGCCAGCTCCCGTGCCTCACAGGTATGGCTGCCCACGGCCACCACCACGGCGTCATCGCGCACATCATCGCGGCGAAGAATCGGGGCGGACGCCGTCGTGGCGCACACGATGAGATCCGCTTTCTTGATCACCTCCGCGGCCTCCGGGCTGCCCGCCTCATACCACTGATAGGCAAGCTCCGGCCTGCTGCGGCTGACAAAGCTCACCCGCGCGCCACGTTCCCCCATCACAGACTCGACCGTGCGCGCGTGCCCCTGCCCCTGCGCGCCGGTGCCAAAGATTACCACGGTGAGCGGCCCCTCGCCGCCGGTGAGAGACCCCTTGACCCCCGCCAAGGAGACCGCCGGGGTGCGCACGGCGGTCAGCGCTGTGCCGTCGATGAGGGTGGTGGGGGTGAGCGTGTGGGCGTCGAAAAGCAGGTATTGGCCCTGAATGAGCGGGAGATCCGTCTCATAGCCCGCCGGGTGCAGGCTCAAAATCTTCACGCCGACCGCCTCCGGCAGCGCACTGGGCAGGATGTGCAGCTCACCGTGGTGCAGCGGCACCTTGGTGCGCGGCTGGTCAGTGGCCGGGTCATAGCCCGTGGCCAGCGCCCTGCGCAGAGCATCCACCGCCTCCGCAGGAGTGAGCGCGGACAGGACGGAATCGTGGGTGATGAAACGCATGGTGACCAGGGTACGTGATCACAAAATGTGGCGTCATTCACGTTGCATTCCCCTCCTCCTGCCTCTACCGCCGTATAGCCTCTTTCGACGTGAAGAAGACTCTCATTTCTCTGGCAACTGCCTGCACGGTTGCAATTGCTGGAATCTCCGTTGCTGAGGCCCAGACCCCTGACACCGCTCTCACCGCCACCGCGGCGACCACGGATACTACTAACACCACCGACATCACAGACAGCACTCTCGCCGACGACGAAACCTCCTCCAGCGACGGGGAAGCCAAGGAACTCAACGGCGACGAGATTGCCGCCATCACCATTGGCAGCATCGCCGCCGTGGCCGCCGCTCTGGCCGCCGGCTACTGGGCCATCCAGCAGCGCCTCATCCCGAACCCGCTGCCGGGCATCATCCCCGGCCCGCCGGCTCCTGCCCCGAAGCCTGCTCCCGCCCCGGCTCCCGAACCCGCTCCTGCACCGGCACCAGCACCTAAGCCCGCACCGGCCCCTCCTCCAGCACCCGCCCCGAAGCCAGCTCCGCACCCGGCCCCGGCACCCGCACCGAGCGCCCCCTACTACCAGAACTGCAAGGCCGTGTGGAACGACCTCGGCCGCCCCATCCGCAGCAACGACCCCGGCTACCGCAGCGGCCTCGACCGCGATGGCGACGGTATCGGTTGCGAGAGCCGACCGAAGTACTAAATTATGACAACTAAAAGTTAGGCCTCCACGCTCGGTAAGTGGAGGCCTCTTGTTCACGCTGACGAATCCAGACCGATCGACACGACGTTGTCATGCCGCCAATAACAAGAAAACCGAAGTATACAACGAACGGGCACCGCATTGGCGTCTCGCGAATAAGGACAGCTCTTACAAACTCAAGCGGATTTGACAGCAGTATTCAGCCACCACTAAAAAACGCTACGAAATAGCCGGAAACAATCCCAAGGTAAGAGAAAATGCGATCCACTCGTCACGCACTCATAAGCAAGCAAAGAGAATTAACGGAGATCTCACCCACTAAACGGTAAAGCCTTCAAGCGACCTTCCCCAAACGAGATGAACCATAGGCCCCATAAGGAATTAGCATGGTGTCACAAGCTAAAACCACGAATTAGAATGGACTAATCAGCGTGTCCCAGTATGAGGAATCGCAAACAACACGGCTCCTATTGTTTATGTCAGCACTCGGCCCAGCCTTAATGATCGCAGGGATTCGAATCTACGAGTTCCAGCACATGCTTTCGGTGGTTGTATTCATTTCAGGGTTTGTTGCTCTTTTGCCGACACCGATAGTTTTAGCAGTGCGACGCAAAGCTGGAACTCAGGCATTTACAGTATCCAGCATTAAAGACGAAAGTTCTCAAGTTCCTACTTACGTCATTACTTTCATCTTTCCATTCCTGTTTATTTCAGAAGCGCCTAGCCCACCCCTCATCGCTTCTTACACTGCCTTTGCACTTCTTGTACTCTTACTTCTCTACCGTACTTCACTCGCGCTAATTAACCCCCTCCTACTTCTGTGCGGCTATCATATATTTTCAGCTGATGTCCGCGAACAAGGCACAATTTTCTTAATTTCTAAGAAAACACCCTTACCCTCGGCACTGATCTACACCAAGAGAATAACCAATGGACTATTCATTACGGTAGATACCCCTCAAGATAAACCGGCACAACATCTCAAATAAGAAAATCATGGACAACAATATCAAAAACGTATTCAATAACTTTGAGCGCCTCAAGAACAATGTGTCGACCGAGAACCACGTTGTGAGACTCATCCTAGGCTACCGATCGTCTGACAAGCTCTCATTAAAGAGAGTGCCACTGACACAGCCCGGCCAAGAGATGTTCGCAGACATTGCCAAGACTGTCCTCGACAAGCTAACCGGAAGTAAACCAGCAAAATGGGGCCCGACGGACGCCATTAGAGAAGGCGAGCTTCTAGTCGCAACTGCTGATACGGTAGGAGACCTTCCCCTTGTCACACGCCCCCAGGACAAACCCCTAATCGAAGCGTTGATTGACGCGCAATCCATCATGGAGACCAACGGCAAGAATCTACTGAAGTCGAGCCCATCGTTTTACGCTTTTCAAGTAGGGTCCGGTGACGACTCTCTAACTTTCTTGAGAAGGCTCAATCCACAAAGGGGCTTACAAAGGAAGATCTTCGGAATTCTGTCCGATGAGCTATCCCCTACAGACGGCCAAGTATTCGCTTTTGACTCGTTCGCAGATTTAATAATCACAAGTAAAGGAATTCTTGTCCTCGATCAGAACACATTTCACACTATTTTCCGCAACCAAGATGATATTAAGGGAATGATCAGCGGCTGGGTCAAAAAGCTTGGAGCATCGATAGCCATGACAAACGAGTCCCAAGAAGTGCTTCTCCAAAAAGGCTTAGACAACTCTCGCGCAGCAAAACGTATTGAGAGTATAGTCCACCGCGGCCACCTTAAGTCCCTTACGAACCTTGACATAAGCACTGCAATGGAGAAATGCGGCCTGAAACCTGCGAAATATCTAACCCAAACCAATAGAATTATTTTTAGCGAGGATACAACGCTCGAACTGTTAAAGTTTTTAAATGAAGACATTTTTCGCGGAGCACTAACAAACGCCCCCTTTGAAGTCGACAGCAAAACTAAGAGGTGAGCACCTTCTCAACGAACAGTTTCGGTTCCAAGGAAAACTCGGTAGCGGAAAACTCGATAGCGCCCGTTAGCGTGGCGTATCTGCGCCGACCCTCTAATAAAGACTGTCGTATCAACCAAACTACGACACGGGCCGCCTCGTCTCTCGACATGAACGCTCACTATAACTACCCCTTTTAGGATAGCGTTGACTAAAAAGCTTTTTCAAACTCCCGCTGTGTATGGTAGCCAAGGCTTGAAAAGTGTTTGGATGACACCAACAACGCCCCCCGACTCAGTCATAGCAAACCGCATGACGACACAGACGTTTCCAGACGCAAACCTAGCGGACTCTAGATAAGATTCAAGTACACATCCCAGCCCCAAACAAGGAATGACTATGTCCGGCTACCTCGCGATTATTGCTGAAATTGATAAAAGTACTATAATACGGAAACTTTTCGATGACTCCGAATTAATTATTAGGCCCCTCAATAGCCAACTCTGCTTATTTTATTACTCTACAAGTCAAACATTTTCGGGTGGAAGGCTTTTTCAGGGCTATGCAATTGACCATGAGCGGCAAGCCATAATTTTTTCCGGCGCAAAGAACAGTCAGCTGCCAAGGCCTAGCACGCCTATCGACGGGAGCTATTTCACTGCTGAGTTGTCAGATAGTCAAGCCACCTTTGGTGCAGACCTCAATGGCTACGTTCCCATGTGTTGGTTTAATTCGCGAAGTGTTACTGCAATTTCTGATTCATACCTATCACTTGTCAATTTACGCACGGCACTCGGCTTGCCTTGCAGCATAAACCCCGAAACAGTGGCAGGCAGAATGTGGATGAATTCGATGGCCTACCAGCAACTGGGCACGAAGACATTCTGCAAAGAAGTGTCTATATGCACACCGGGAACCACGCTTTCCTTTTCCTATGAGACACGCATGCTTCATGAGCTCCCCGCCAATTTGCCAAAACAATATGAAACGGCAATCGAGTCACACGCCGATGCGATTCATCAAGCTGCTGCACGCATGATTGGTGTAATCAAAGGTTATGCAGAATCTGGAGGACTGGTCAGCCTCAGCCTATCTGGCGGAATGGATTCGAGAGCCTGTTTGGCGGCAGCACTAAGAGCGGGAATCGGCGATTCACTGTTTGTGGGGTCTAAGGACAATGGAAGGGCCGACTATCCGATCGCTCGCGAACTGGCCGAGCGATTCGGATTTCAACTCAACCGCTCTTCTAGAGTTTTACAAGGAACCCTAGCCCCTCGCGACCCCCTAACAACTTGGTCCGCAATGAGTCTCGGCCTGTACGATGCACTGTATGCCTCAGATAAGTTTCGTCGACTCGATCGTCCCGTTTTCGCGGTCGGCGGCCAAGGGGCGGAAATTTCGAAAGGAAACTACGGGTGGCGCCAGCTGACTAAAATCAATATGCCCCGGCAAGCGCTTGCCCAAGCTTCAGAAGGCTTGACTCGAATTGGTGTCGACAAAGACGACAAATGGGGTTCCGAATGGCACTATCTAGCGTTTAGAAACGCCATCCACGGAGGTAGAGGACTGCTTAACTCCGACTATATTTCCAGACCCGCGGCACAGGTGCCCATCATTGGCTTAAGCCGTTCGGAACTCAATGAATTTCCTGCACCGCGAAAAGGGCAATACAACGTCATCGGGGATCTACTCGTTTGTTTGAATCCGCAGTTGGCTTTACATCGTTTTGACAGTCACGCGAAGGACTTCACGCCTGAGCGCCTAGAACGTCGACTTAAAGCAATCGGAGGACCGATTGCAGAGAGCGAAATTCCCGATTACTCATCGATCGGCTCCGCTACCCCTTCTGCAGGGATACTCAAGAGTCATGTCTCGTGTGCAGAGAATCTAGGGTTTGCAGGTGGCGCAAATGGTGCTACGCTTTGGCCTTTTGCTGAACGCTCGATCAAGGAGTTTCGAGAGTTAATCGACCCAGACGTTATTTCTCTGGCAAAGCAGATCCCTGCAAATGACCGGACCGCAATCTCATCGCAATCGAAAGAAGGGACCGCGCTATCAAAGCTAGTGGCACTTTCCCCGCTAACATTGTGATGCATCGCTGATCATCAGACTCCGTAGAATGAAAATTTACGGAGGCCAATATCATCCCATTTGCAGCGAAGCGCAGATCATGACCGCGTCGGTAATGAGATCAAAGCCAAGCAGTCCTGCACAGCCAACGGTATAGCCAAACAGATGAGCTTCACGATAAAACAAACCGCCCAGGGTTGCGTCCGTTAGCGTGGTGTATCTGTGACCCGGGGTTGTGCTCATGTCG
>NZ_JAUNLS010000017.1 GCF_030532325.1 Corynebacterium sp. | reverse complement strand
ACCGACATGAGCACAACCCCGGGTCACAGATACACCACGCTAACGGACGCAACCCGTATCGTCGACGGCTTTCGGGTGCATCATCCGTTGCTTGTGCTGGCGCGAGCTCCTCGCGCTGAGGGCATCGAGCTGTGCGAGACGCTGTACTCCTCGGCGAGGGGGCGCAAGCGTCTTGAAGAAGATCGTCGCGAGCTCAAGCAGATGCCAAAGGCGTCGCAAGCGGCGTTGTCACAAGCTGTGCTTTTTACTGATTCCGGTGCAGAAATCAAGGTGGCAAGAGCACTCAAAGCGCTGGGTATCGACGTGGAATGCAATGTCTTCATCGGCGCCTATTTGTGGGACATAGTGCTGCCGAAGCAGAAGATCGCCGTCGAGATCAACGGCATCGAATTTCACTCGGCGCTGCACGACTGGATTAGGGACCATTGGAAGAACAATGAGGCCGTGCTGCGCGGCTGGCGGACACTGCGCTATACCGGTCACTGTGTGGCGCACCACCTCAGTGAAGTGGTGGAGCAGATTTCCACGGCCAAGGAACCGGACTGGAGCAGCTACTTTTATCAGCAGGTGTCGCAGTGGCATCGGGCGTTGCTGCCGAGGGAGTACTGGGATTTCTACGGCTGAGTCGCCCAAAACGGTGAAAGAGGGCCTGAAGAGGCCCTCTTTGATTGCAACTTTTGCCGTTTAGGGCTGCTAGACCAGCTCCAGCCACCCGGAGCTAATGCCCCACACCGCGGCCACCGCACCCACCGCGACGATGACCACCACGCACCACTCGAAGGCGTTGAAAATGCGCTCCTTCATGTACACGCGGGTGGCCACGTAGGGCACCAGCCCCGGCAGCACGGCCAGCGCGCCGAGCAGCACGTAGGCGGGGTCGGCGGCGTAGATCAGCCACAGCGAATAGAGGAAGGCCACCGCGCCCAGGACGAGGTGCCTGCGGTTATCGCGCGCGGAGATCTCGGGGCCGGAGAGATCGAACTTATCGCCCACCTGCGGGCGGGAGATACCACGCCCGCGCACAGCGAGCAGCACTAGGTAGAGCGAGGAGAAGATGTAGGGCAGCAGGTACATGATGGTGGCCAGCTGCACCATGGCGTTGTAGGAGGTCTCGTTGAGGAAGAAGACGATGATGAAGACCTGGATCACTGAGGTGGAAATCAGCTGCGCCACCCATGGCGCGCCCGCGTAGTTGACCCTGCCCACGGTGCGCGGCAGCAGCCCGTCGATGGCCATCATGACAATCGGCTCGGCGCACAGCATCTGCCAGGACACGTACGCGCCCAGCACCGAAAGGCACAGGCCGAGCGCAATGAAGGCACCACCCCAGGGGCCCACGACGGCCTCGAGCACCGCGCCCATGGAGTTCGAGGGCAGGGCGGCCAGCTCAGCCTGGGAGAGCACGCCGAAAGAGAGCGTGGACACGGAGACCAACAGCGCCAGCACAGAGAAGAAGCCGATGACCGTGGCCCGGCCGACGTCGCGGCGGGTGCGGGCCTGCTTGGAGTACACCGAAGCGCCTTCCACGCCGATGAACACCCACACGGTAAAAAGCATGATGCCCTGGACCTGCTCGAAGACGCTGGCACCGGAATCGCGGCCCCAGAAGTCGAAGGTGAATTTGTCCCAGCTAAAGCCCAAGAAAGCCACGAGAACGATGAAGGCCAGAATCGGCACGATCTTGGCCACCGAAGTGACCATGTTCATGATGGCGGCCTGCTTGATGCCGCGGGCCAGCACGGCGAAGATGGCCCAGGACAGCACGGAGACGGCGATGGCGGAGGCCCAGCGGTTCTCCTCGCTAAACAGCGGGATGTAGTGGCCGATGGTGTTGAAGAAGAGGGTGGCGTAGCCCACCTGTGCGATGACCGAGCCCATCCAGTAGCCCCAGCCGGCGGTAAAACCGATGAAGTCACCGAGGCCGGCACGCACGTAGGCGTAGACGCCGGAGTCGAGGTGCGGCTGGCGGTGGGCCAAAACGTTGAAGACGAAAGCCACGGAGAGCATGCCGACGCCGGCGATGAGCCAGCCCAAGAGCATCGCTCCGGGACCAGAGACAGAGGCAATGTTTTGGGGCAGGGCAAAGATGCCTGAGCCGACGGTAGAACCGATGATCAGGGCGACGAGCGTCCACAGCGTCACGGAGTGAGAACGCTGTCCGTTCGCGGTAGAAGGCTGAGAGGTCATTGCATCAAAGTACCCCCTTTGCCCAGTAGAAACTAACTGAACGGAATTTTAAGTAGCGACGGCCGCCGACAGGGCAGTTATGCAGGGGTTCTATACTCTTTAGCCATGACTGTCCTGCTGCTTGATCCTCGCTGGCCCACGATGCTGCCCTGGGAGTGCTTAGGAGCGCTGCGTGGGCCCGTCACGTTTACCGGTGAGGTGCCGGTCAAGGTCCGCTGGAACTTCGGCGATTTGCTCGAGGGGGAGGACGCCGAGGGAGTGCTGGTCTCCACCGATGCGCGCGATCCCGAGGTGCTGGCTCGCGTCGAGGCCGGCGAGCGGGTCATCGAGGCGCCCTCGCGCCAGGATCCGGTGTGGCAGGCCCGCGAGGTGATGAGCACCGCGCGCAGTATCGGGGAGTGGGAGCGCGGGCAGACCCACGAGTCCCTCCTGCCGTACTTGGCGGAGGAGGCGGGCGAGTACGCCGAGGCGGTGCGCAGCGGCGCGGAGGATCGCGAGTTGGTGGCCGAGCTTGGCGACGTCCTCCTGCAAGTACTCTTCCACGCTGAGATCGCCTCGCGGCGCGGGGACTTCACGCTGGATGACGTGGCCGCGTCCTTCGTAGAAAAAATGCGCTCCCGCGCGCCCTACCTTTTCGATGGCACTCGGGACATTGTGGAGGTAGAGGAGCAGGAGCGCTTGTGGGCCGCGGGCAAGGCCCGGGAGGCTACTTCTTCAGGCCGAGGGTAGAAGACAGCAGCGGGGCGACGTCGGAAAGCTTCGAGGAGAGCTCGGAGCCGCCGCCGGTGAGCAGGGTGTCCTCCTTGACGATGCCGCAGCTCTTGGCGCGGTCAGCGGTCACGCCGGCGTACTTGATGGCCGCCAGGCTCATGGGGGAGAGGGAGGCGTTGGTGTTGCCCAGCGCCAGCAGGTTGGCGGCCAGCTGGTTGCGGGTGGTCGCCGGGGTGAGCAGCTCGCCCTCGGTGCCTTGGTCGATGAGGTTGAGGGTGGTGCGCAGCGTGGAGCAGTCGGCACCGGAGATGATCTGGGAGGCTGCCTGATCGAACTGGCCGAGCAGGGAGGCGTTGGCGGTGGCCGGGGCGGCTGCGCCGAGGGTGAGGATGGCTGCGGCGCTCGCGGCGATGCGGCGGAAGGACATGGTTCTCCTTGGGGACACTGAGGGACGAGGCACGGCTGTGACCTTGAGACAGAATTCGGCGCTGGTGCCTTGCGGGTACGACAGCCGAGAGGCATCAGCGCTGAATCTGCCGTTAAGAATAGCGCAGCCTGTGGCGCAAGGGAATACTGCGACATAACTTTTTGGAAAAGTTTTGCTTACCCAACTATGCAAGGCGCTAAAGTCCGGCGAGCGTCGAGGGCGTGGGGCAGTCCCATCGCGTGGCTGCGGCACAGTACAATCTGCCCCCATGACTCAGCGGCTGCGGAAAATCGGGGGCTGCGGCATGGCCGCAGTCCTTGCTGTGGTTCTCATCGTTTCCTTGGTGGGCTGGGTGCTGTCTTACCTGGACAAGCCGGCTCCGTTTAGCAACTTGCAGCCGGTGCCCAAGGACATCCCGCCGGTGGGTGGGGCAGAGGTGGCCAACATCGACGTCGACGCGCCGGGGCGCACCGCGGACAAGCTGACCTTCTGGGCCAGCGAGCTCTCCGAGCGGACCGGCATCTCCGGCCAGGCCCTGCGCGCCTACGGCAACGCCGAGCTCATCGCGCGCACCTCGTGGCCCAACTGCAACCTGCGCTGGAACACGCTGGCTGGCATCGGCTGGGTGGAGACCCGCCACGGCACCTACAACGGCAGCTTTGTGAAGCGCTCGCACCTCGATGAGAACGGCTACCCGGATCCGCCGATCATCGGCATCCCGTTGGACGGCACCAACGGCACCGAGCGCATCCTCGACACCGACGGCGGCGAGCTCGACGGCGACGCCGAATTCGATCGCGCCGTGGGCCCCATGCAGTTCATCACCAAGTCCTGGGAATTCCTGGGCCGCGACGCCAACGGCGACGGCGTGGCCGATCCCAACCAGATTGACGACGCCGCCCTGGGCGCCGCCGCGCTCCTGTGCTTTGGTGACCGGGATCTCTCCACGCCGGAGGGCTGGCGCGCCGCGGTGCTCAACTACAACCAATCGGAGGATTACCTGCGCAAGGTGGCCGCGGCGGCCAACTCCTATGCCATCCCGCAGCCGGCCACCTCCTAGGCTGGGCGGGATTCTCCCGGGGGTTCATCAGCGGCGATCAGATTGCCTAACACGTGTCTAGGTTTTCTGGAACAATTGTCTGCAGGTGGTTTGGGAGTGCTTCCCAAAACACACGTTCAACACCAATTTGGCTCAATAGGAGTGAAAGCAGCATGGCTGACATCATCCACGTAATGGCTCGCGAAATCCTTGACTCCCGCGGTAACCCGACCGTCGAGGCTGAGGTGTTCCTCGACGATGGCGCACGCGGCGTCGCGGGCGTTCCCTCTGGCGCATCCACCGGTGTGCACGAGGCGCACGAGCTGCGTGACGGCGGCGAGCGTTACCAGGGCAAGGGCGTTCTCAACGCCGTGAAGAGCATCAACGAGGAGATCGTCGACGAGATTGCTGGTTTCGAGGCCGATGACCAGCGTTTGATCGACCAGGCCCTCATCAAGCTCGACGGCACCGAGAACAAGTCCCGCCTGGGCGCCAACGCCATCCTGGGTGTCTCCATCGCCGCTGCCAAGGCCGCCGCTGAGTCCGCCGGCCTGCCGCTCTACCGCTACATCGGCGGCCCGAACGCCCACCTGCTGCCGGTTCCGATGATGAACATCCTCAACGGTGGCGCCCACGCTGACTCCGGCGTCGACGTCCAGGAGTTCATGATCGCCCCGATCGGCGCCGAGACCTTCTCCGAGGCCCTGCGCCAGGGCACCGAGGTCTACCACGCGCTCAAGGCCGTCATCAAGGACAAGGGCCTGTCCACCGGCCTGGGTGACGAGGGCGGCTTCGCCCCCTCCGTCGGCTCAACCAAGGAGGCCCTCGACCTCATTGTCGAGGCCATCAAGAATGCTGGCCTGAAGCCGGGCGAGGACATCGCGCTGGCTCTCGACGTCGCCTCCTCCGAGTTCTTCAAGGACGGCAAGTACCACTTCGAGGGCGCTGAGCACACCGCCGAGGAGATGGCCAAGGTCTACGGCGAGCTTGTCGCCGCATACCCGATCGTCTCCATCGAGGATCCGCTGCAGGAGGATGACTGGGAGGGCTACACCAAGCTCACCGCTGAGCTTGGTGACAAGGTCCAGATCGTCGGCGACGACTTCTTCGTCACCAACCCGAAGCGCCTGGCTGAGGGCATCGAGAAGAAGGCCGCCAACGCCCTGCTGGTCAAGGTCAACCAGATCGGCACCCTGACTGAGACCTTCGACGCTGTCGAGCTGGCTCACCGCAACGGTTACCGCACCATGATGTCCCACCGCTCCGGCGAGACCGAGGACACCACCATCGCCGACCTCGCCGTGGCCCTCAACTGCGGCCAGATCAAGACCGGTGCCCCGGCTCGTTCCGAGCGCGTGGCCAAGTACAACCAGCTGCTGCGCATCGAGCAGGAGCTGGCTGAGGGTGCGGTCTACGCTGGCCGTTCCGCATTCCCGCGCTTTCAGGGCTAATCTTTAATGCCGGTGGGTTCTCCTTGAGTTCCACCATCCCCGTTTCGGCGTCCCGCTGCTACCCCGCGTTCCGTGAGGTGGCGGCGGGATTGCTGTTTTCTTCCCGTCTTTCTAGGCGCGCCGCGCAGATCACCCCTTTCACACGCGCCACACGGTTAGGATGGAAACCCTATGGCACGCGATTCCCGATCCTCGATGCAGCGCCGGTCGACTGTACCGGTGGCTTCGCGATCCCGCGCCGCCGGCACCGCCCACAACACCAAGGGCAAAAACTTCACGGGCAAGAAAGGCGCAGGCCGGCTCATGCAGCGCGCCGGCAAGATGGACATCGTGGGCGTGGGCGTCATCATCGCGGTCATTCTCATCGTCTTGTTGGCCATCGCCCAGCCGCTGCGCAACTACTACCACGTGCGCTCCGAGACCGCCCGCCTGGAAAGCTCCATTGCCGCCAAGCAGGCGCAGAAGGAAGAGCTGCTGGAGGAGATCGATAAGTACAACAACGACGATTACCTCAAGCAGCAAGCTCGCCGCCGCTTCGGCGTGATGGAGGAGGGGGAGACTGCCTTCCGCATCATCGATCCGCGCATGAAGCACGAGAACACCGTGACCACCGATAAGCTCGAGGAGCACGACGAACGCCCGTGGTACGAGGTGCTCTGGGATTCGGTGGCGACGGCGCCGGAGGAGGACGCCGTCGAGCACGAGCGTCCCCACAACCTGCCTACGCAGGAGATGGACGCCCCGCCGGAAGGGGAGGGCGCGGGCCACATGATTCCCGGCGAGCCAGCTCCGGGGGATAATCCGCCGGCCGGATAGCGGGCATGAGACAATGGGGAGCATGACTGTGACTGAAGCAGACCTCGCCATTGTCCACGAACAGCTGGGGCGTGCCCCGCGCGGCGTCGTGGACATTGCCTACCGCACGCCCGACGGTCAACCAGCCGTCATCAAGACCGCCCCGCGCCTGCCTGACGGCACGCCGTTTCCCACCTTGTACTACCTCACGGACCCGCGCTTGACCGCGGAGGCCTCCCGCCTGGAGGTGGCCCACGTGATGAAGTGGATGGAGGCCCGTTTGGGCGAGGACGAGGAGCTGGCCGCCGATTACCGCCGCGCACACGAGTACTTCCTGGCCAAGCGCAACGAGATGGAGGACCTGGGCACAGAGTTCTCCGGCGGCGGCATGCCGGATCGCGTGAAGTGCCTACACGTGCTCATCGCCTACGCGCTGGCTGAGGGGCCGCAGCACTTCCGTCTGGGCACGGAGGCCGTGGCGATGGCAGCCGAGCACGGCAGGCTGCGCGGCAGCGCGATCCCGCAGGAGTGGCCCACGGTGGAGGAGTTGGGCATCGACATGAGCCAGTTCGATTTCTCTAACGCCGGCTAAGACCCAAAGCCAACTAAGATCACGCCGGGATACGGCGCTGATGTGGAAGGACACCTATGACTCGCGTTGCTGCCATTGACTGCGGCACCAATTCTATCCGCCTGCTCATCAGTGAGGTGCAGGATGATGGCAAGGTACGGGACATCACGCGCACGATGGAGATCGTGCGCCTGGGCCAGGGCGTGGACGCCACCGGCGAGTTTGCCCCTGAGGCCCTAGAGCGCACCCGCGCCGCGCTGGTGGAGTACGTCAAGCAGATGAAGTTCGAAAACGTGGAGCGGGTGCGCATGGTGGCCACCTCCGCCACGCGCGATGCGAAGAACCAGCGCGAGTTCTTCGACATGACCGCCGAGCTACTCGGGGAGGTGCAGCCGGGCGCGAGCGCGGAGGTCATCTCCGGTGAGGAGGAGGCGCTGCTCTCCTTCAAGGGTGCCGTGGGGGACCTGCACTATGAGCCGGGGCCCTTCTGCGTCATCGACCTGGGTGGCGGCTCCACGGAGTTCGTGGTGGGCACCTACGAGGGCGAGATCCTCGGCTCGCACTCCACGCAGGTGGGCTGCGTGCGCTTGACGGAGCGCATCATGCGCTCGGACCCGCCCACGGAGGCCGAGGTGGAGATCGCCACCGAGTACGTGGCGGAGCGCATGGCTGAGGTGGAAAAGATTGTGCCCATCGACAAGGCCGCGACCTTCGTGGGTTGTGCCGGCACCTTCACCACGCTCTCGGCGCTGGCGCAGGGCCTAGAGCGCTACGACGCCGACGCCATCCACGGCTCGGAGCTGCGTTTCGATGCCCTGCGGGTGCTCACCCGCCAGCTCATGGCGCAGCCTGCCGACGTCCGCGCGCTTAACCCCGTCATCCACCCGGGCCGCGCCGACGTCATCGGCGGTGGGAGCGTGGCCGTAGAAGGCATCATGACCATGATTGAGCGCAACTGCGACGCCCGCACATTCTTCATCAGTGAGAAGGACATCCTCGACGGCATCATCGCGGGGCTGGTGGAGGAGCTTTAAACAGCTTTGTGCAGCCCACGCCGTTGCAGGCCACCCTGTGACAGCCCCGTGCGCGCCGTGCCTTAAGATAGGTGGGCGTGCCAGTGCAGCCCCTATAGCCCAATCGGCAGAGGCAGTCGACTTAAAATCGATTCAGTGTGGGTTCGAGTCCCACTGGGGGCACTGATGGCGGCGCCAGTGACGTCGCCAAGCGGCGGCATATAAAGGTTGTCGTCCTAAATCGAAGGTCTCCGTTTTCAACGCGTTTCCATTACGTTGTTCTTATCTCAGAATTCGGGAACCAATCTTGCGTCGCATGCGTTAACCCTAGTGACAGGATGAACGCGGCGGCCAGTGACTCTTTATCACCGCCTGGCAGGCCGCTCCAACAATCGTTATGCGAAAGGAATCGGGATACACGTGCGCTCTAGCAACCCGGCCATGAACAGTTTGACCAAGGGCTACAGCTCGCAGCGGGGGATGGGGCAGGCGCCCAACCCTTATGCGATGAACGACAATCCATTCCAGTCTCCCGCGGCCCAGACCTCGGCTCGCCCCATGACCGTAGATGATGTTGTGACCAAGACCGGCATTACCCTCGGCGTGATCATCGCCGTCGCGGTGGTCAACTTCCTCATCGCCATGAGCGGCAACGTGGGCCTGGCCATGGTGCTGGCGCTGGTTGGCGCCGTCGGCGCTTTTGTGACCACCCTGGTCTTCGCCTTTGGTAAGAAGTTCGGCTCCGCTGCCGTGACCTTGATCTACGCCGCATTTGAGGGGCTCCTGGTAGGCGGTTTCTCCTTCATCTTCGCCGACGTCAGCTTTGGCAATACCAATGGCATGGCACTGATTGGCCAGGCCATCATGGGTACGGTGGGCGTGTTTGTGGGCATGCTGATCGTCTATAAGATGGGGGCTGTCAAGGTCACCCCGAAGTTCAACAAGATCATGTTCGGCCTCATCGCCGGTGTGGCCATCATGTCCTTGGGTAACTTCCTGACCGCCATCTTCTTTGGTTTCAACCCGCTGCGTGACGGCGGCATGATTGCCATCATCTTCTCCCTGGTGTGCATCGTCCTGGCGGCTCTGTCCTTCATGACGGACTTTGACACCGCCGATCAGCTCATCCGCGCCGGTGCTCCGGCCAACTATGCCTGGGGCGTGGCCCTGGGCCTGGCGGTCACCCTGGTCTGGCTCTACACCGAGATCCTGCGCCTGCTGAGCTACTTCCAGGAGCGCTAAACGGCGCCAAAGGCCCACCGGGTCACATGCTCTTCGTGGCGGTTGCGGACATCCCGCGGCCGCCACGTTCTCGTTTTGCTCCCCCGAAGGCCCCACATGCGCCCTGCTTTGCTTGTCGGCGCCCCCCTCATGGAGCCCATTTCTAACCAACAACGGTGTAATTCGGGGGACACCCGTTAGTGTCAAGTTGCTCTTGAGGTTTGTTCTTATACGCGATTGTCTGTACATGAAACTCACATAAAATGACCAGCGGCTTTTAGGCCTACGGTGTGATTTGGGGCATGTACCATTCGAAATATGACAGGTTAGCCAAACCTGTGGAATTCTCTCTACGCGAGACAACGTGCGAAGGTTCATGCATTATGGCACCGGAAGCTAGCCGCGGGGGCTCAACCCACACGGTGGTTTCTACCTCGTCAAGGGAATCGGTGCGAAGGGAAGTTATGAAGCACTACGGTGTCGCAGCGGCCGCGTTGGTCAGCATGGGGGTGCTGGCTGGGTGCGTGGCTCCGCTGGGCACGGGGGACGTGGCTTCTGACTCCCGCACTGGGGGAGCGCCGGATTCTCTTCATGAGGGCGAGGGAGAGGTCCCAGCCGTCTCGGGGGCGGCTGGGGCCTCCGCCATTGAGGCAGAGGGCGCCACGCTTGGCGACGCCCACTCATCCAGCGTCCTTCCTCCGCTCGGACCGTTCGATCCGACCGAGCCGGGGTTCAGCTTGTTTGATCCCTGCACTGAAATTCCTCAGGAGGTATTTCAAGAATTGGGATTTGATAAGCAAGTCAATGCGCCAATGCGAGATACCGGCGTAGCTCATTGTGGATACAAGGATCTTGAAGGCGCAGAATACGTCGGATTCGGGGCTACCGATTATCCGATTGAGAACTATCGTCTTGCATTTGGTGAAGCAACGAAGATCGGAAACGAGTCACTACCTGCGTTTAGCTTCGAAGAAGGTGAGTACGACAGTCTCTTTTGCACGTTGTACATGGAAACAGCCCGAGGAACTATAATTGTGAGTTCCACAGGCACCGATTTGAGCTTGCCAAAAACAGAAAAATGCGAGCATGCCTATGGGGTGCTTTCTCGCTTAGCAAATTACTAACTGACAACCGGGGGAAATAATGGAAGTACAGCTTGACTCGCTGATCGGACAAATCGAACAAATGCATCGGCTTGAGACGCGGTTGCAATTTGCCCAACAAATTGCGAGATCACCTTTAGATGGCTCTTTCTCTGCAATTGCAGGCGTACGCGATGTTGGGTCCATTCACAACAGGGTTCTCACTGTGGATCCGGGATCGGCTCAAAACTCGCTGGGCCGATTTGGAGAACAGCTCGCATGGCTGGCACGGACGCTGCAGACGGAAATGGCGAGCTTCGAGAGCCAGGACGCGGCCAACGGCAGGGCGCTGGAGGTAGCGGATGCTGGTGGCAGTGTGCTGGGGGAGTCCATGCCGGTAGTCATGCAGCCGGACCCGGGCTACAGCCCGTTCGGGTTTGCTATGCCGGTGGTCAGCGTCGGGGCGTCGCTCTCGCAGTTGGTGGGCGACCTCTTCAACACCAAGTACTGGGATGTCTCAGAGGCCAATGTGCGCTGGGGTGATTTGAGCAGCCAGGTGGAATCGATTGTCTCGGGTCTGAACTCGGCGGCGTCGTCGTTGGAAGCAGAAAATCAGAGCGAGGCCACCACGCGGGCGGCACAAAAGATTCGGGAGGTCGCCAGCGCAGGCACACACTTTGTGTCTAATGCTGCGGTGATGAAGGGCAAGCTCTTTGGCTTCCAGTCCCAGCTGATGGGCATGGGACCCATGGCGGCGGGCCTGCTCTTTGAGACTATTGCTATCCCGGAGGTTGCAGCCCGGGAGGCGGCGGAGAAGGCGTCGCTGGTGTACCTGCAGGGGTTGCTTCAGCAGCAGGTCATCGCGGCCATGCCCTTCCAGCACCCGCTCATGACGGCACCGCCAGCCAGCGGTGGAGGTGACGTGAGCACGCAGTTCGGTAACGTCGCCGGCGGGGGAGAGCGCTACAACACCGAAGGGGTGGCCTGGCCCAAGCAGATCGCGGAGGCCATCGCCAACGGCACACTGGGACCGGGGTCCTTCGGCGTGGCCAACGGCCAGATGGAGGGCCTGCAGGGGCTGGGCATGGATGACAAAGCCATCCAGCAATTCCACGCGGACATGCACAACGCAGGACGCGATATCCTCAACGAGCTCGGCTTTGGCAACTCGCTAGCGCCGATTGATGCCAGCGCAGTGGGTACCAGGGATGCCAACGCAGGTCTAGGCGCAGGCCAGCTGGGCTTTGGGCCCCAAACAGGAATGGCCGGCGCTGGCCTACCAGGTGCAGGCAGTGGCGTAGGCGCTGGCACAGGCAGCGCGGTGATCAATCCGCAGACCACCGCGGCGGGCGTGGGCGCTGGTGGCCTAGGCGGCTTTGGCGCAGCCCCAGGCATGATGGGTTTCGGTGGTGCGCGAGGAAAGGGCGCAGCCGGGCTGTCCACCGGTGGTTCAGGATTGGGAGCTCTGGGCACTGGTGGTCTGGGCGCTGGTGGTCTGGGCAGCGGCGGCTTGGGTGCTGGCGGTGGGGCGCTGGCTGGAGAAGGTTACGCAGCAGGTGCCGCGGGGCGCCCGGGTGCGCTCGGCGCGGGGCAGGGTGCTGGGGTGGCGTCGGCAAGCGCGGCGCAACGAGGCGCGGCTCAACGCGGCGGGGCCGGGATGCGCGGAATGATGCCGCTCATGGCCGGCGCGGGGCGTGGCGGTGACGGGCACAAGCGCA
The DNA here is from genome assembly GCF_030532325.1 of Corynebacterium sp. Lineage (GTDB taxonomy): Bacteria > Actinomycetota > Actinomycetes > Mycobacteriales > Mycobacteriaceae > Corynebacterium. Next base: position 49,432 of record NZ_JAUNLS010000017.1, on the reverse strand, counting down.
TCAAGTCGGTGACCTCAGCGGTGGAAAGGGACCCGAACCGCCGAGACCTGCTGGGCGAGGCCCCAGCCGTGGTACCGGGCGTTATCGGTGCGTGGGCGCGAGAGGAACGTGCCGACTAGCTGGAGTTTAAGGAAATACGAAGGCCCGGTGCTTTGCAATGAGGGAGCGAAGCACCGGGCCTGAGCCGCGCGTGGGAGGCGTTACTCGTTACTGCTGAACGGCGGTTACGGCAGTAGCGGCGGCGGTCTCAGCGGTCTCGGCGCCCTCAACAGCCGCGGTGGCGGTGGCAGCAGCGGTGCCCATGGTGTCCTCGCCCATCATCTCAGAGTCCTCAGCCATCTCAGACTCGGAGGCACCTGCACCCGGAGCGGTGCCGGTGTAGGTCGCACCGGTGTTGACCTTCTCGGTGGAATCCTGCTGGCTCGGCGGGTGGCAGGCAGCCAGGGTCAAACCAGCGGAAAAGACGAGGCCAGCGGCGGCGAAACGGGTGAACTTCTTCATTGCGATGCTCTTTCCTTGAGAAGACGGTGCGAAACGCGAAAGGTGCGCGAAAGGTGATTGTGGAGTAAGGGTGATGGTGGAATGGTTGTGAATCTACACTGTGGAGCAGTGCCTATCCGCGTTTAGGACTTGCGCGGAGTAGCTGCCTTAGCAGAATCATACGGTGCGGCGGAGACCACCGTGACCGAAATGGTCTTGCCATTCGGGGCGGTGTACTCACGGGTCTCACCCTCGTGCGCGCCCAGCAGGGCAGCACCCAGCGGGGACTGCTCGGAGTAGGTCTCCAGATCCTTGTTATCGGAGGCAGCAGCGCGGGTACCGATGAGGAAGGTCTCCTTATCATCCTCGTCACCGTTGTAGTACACGTGCACCACCGAACCGATGTGAGCCACGCCCTCCTGAACGGCGGTGCGCTCAGTGGTGGAGTTAGCCAGAACCTCAGAAATCTGCTTGATGCGGGCCTCTTCCTGGTCCTGCATCTCACGCGCGGCGTCGTAGCCGGCGTTCTCCTTGAGGTCTCCCTCCTCGCGGCGCTCGTTGATCTCCGCGGCGACGACCGGGCGGTGGTCAATCAGGGCCTGCAGCTCGGCCTCGAGCTTGGCCTTGGTTTCCGGGGTGATGTACTGCTTTTGCTGCTCAGCCATTGTGCAACCTTCCGTATCAAGCGGTGAACGTCCGTGCGCCACACCCGGCAGGCGGGCCACGATGAAGTATGAAAGAGATAAGGCGGCGCGCCCTGGCAGTGCCTAGCCCCCACGGGTAGCAGGCTAAAAGTGCAGGTAGCACGGCTTATCCTAAGCGCTACACATACTAGCACATAGCAGGGAGAAACTATGCGTGGATAGGGGATAGTCCGTTCGGGTGCTATTTCTCGGCAGCTGCTCCCCGGTGGTTACTCGACGATGTCGGATGAGTTGATGTCCAGATAGGAAGGGATGTTGCCTGAGCAGCCGTAGACGCCGCCGGCGACGGCGCGGTGGTTGGTGGGGACGTCGACAGCCACGCGCTGGGCCTCCTCGCCGCCGGCCGGAATGGCGATCTCGCGGCGGCCCACCTCAGACTTGGAGTAGTCGAAGGCCTGCACGATGCAGTAGGCGGGCTCCTCCACGCGGTTGCGGGTGATATCCACCCACACGCGCGTGGTGTCATCGGAGAGGATCTCCTGGGTGACCAAGGAGATGTCGGCGTTGACCTTCTGCTGCTGCTTGACGTAGCGCACGCCAAAGACGAGCGCGGCGGCGACCATGGCCAAAAGGATGAGCACGATTGCTCGGGTGGTCCACGACGGCCCGCCGGAGCCCTGCGAGGCAGATTCGCCGGGTGTGGTGGATCCGTAGCGTGCGCCAGAACGCGGGGAAGGAGCAGAAGTCATGGTGCATAGTCTATCCAACGCTCTGTGGAATCAAACTATCCACTAGACTGGCGCAGTATTCACGTATTCAGAAGAATCTACTTTTTGTGAGGGGACGGACGCACAGTGAGCGGAAAGCGCCTTCTAGCAATCCATGCGCACCCGGATGACGAGTCTTCCAAGGGCGCGGCAACCACCGCGAAATACGCTGCCGAGGGCGGCGAGGTTCTCGTCGTGACGTGCACGGGTGGCGAGCGCGGGGACATCATCAACCCGGCCATGGATAAGCCCGGGGTCTTGGAAAACATGGCCTGCATTCGCCGTGAGGAAATGGCGCAGGCGGCCGCCGCCTTGGGCGTGCAGCACCGCTGGCTGGGCCACGTGGACTCCGGCCTGCCGGGCGACCCCCTAGCACCGAACATCAAGGAGCTGCTGCCGGAGGGCTGCTTCGCGCTGATCGATGATGACGAGGTGGCCCAAGAGCTGGTCCAGATCATCCGCGAGTTCCGCCCGCAGGTCATCATTACCTATGACGAAAACGGCGGCTACCCGCACCCGGATCACCTCATGGTGCACAGGGCGTCGATGATCGCCTGGGACAAGGCCGGGGATCCCAGCTACCACCCGGAGCTGGGTGAGGCGTGGGAGCCGCTGAAGCTCTACTACAGCCACGGCTTTGTGTACCAGCGCATGAAGCTCTTCCACGACCTGCTACTGGAGGAGGGCAAGCCCAGCCCCTACGCCCCGATGATGGCGCGCTGGGACACCAACTTCGGTGACATCATGGAGCGCGTGACCACCCAGGTGGAGTGCGCGGAGTACTTCAGCAACCGCGAGGAAGCACTGCGTGCCCACGCCACGCAGATCGATCCGGCCGGCGCCTTCTTGGCCACGCCTGTCGAGGTTCAACAGCGCCTGTGGCCCACCGAGGAATTCGAGCTGGCCAAGAGCCGCGTGGACAGCGAACTTCCGGAGACTGACCTATTTGCGGGAATCGCCGAAGTAGGGGAATCTTAAAATATGATCGCACTGGATTCTGTATACGGCTCCGCGTACCTCGCGGCGAATGACGTCATGGTTCTCGCCCAAGCGGCCAAGGACGGCCCGGTGGGCCCCGAGTTTGGTAAGGCCTCACCCATTGGCCTGCTGATCCTGGTGCTCATGGGTGTGGGCGTGCTGGTGGCCGGCTGGAACTTCCACCGCCGCTACTCCCGCTTCCGTCGCCGCTCGCTCTTCGCGCAGGAACACGGCATCGACCCCTTTGACGAGGAAGCTGTGGATGCCGCCATGAAGGAGGCCGGCATCTTTGATAACCGCAAGAAGTCTGTCTTCTAGACTCTCCTTCTGACAGCGAATTGTCGAGCACAACATCAGACCCTAGGAAAGTGGCCGTGAGAATCCTCAACAAAGTGTTGTACCCGCTGTATGAGGCGCGCCTGACGCGCTCCATCAAAGGGAAACCGCAGCCGCGCCACGTTGCGATCATGGCGGATGGCAACCGCCGTTGGGCGCGTGAAGCCGGATTCACCGATATCAGCCACGGCCACCGCCAGGGCGCCAAGAAGATCCGGGAGATGATCTCCTGGTGCGGTGACACCGACATCGAGGTGGTCACCATCTACCTGCTGTCCACGGAGAACCTCAAGCGCAGCGCGCACGAGGTGGAGCTGCTCTTTGACATCATCTCCGAGGTGGTCACCCACCTTTCGGAGGGCGATCTCAACTGCCGCATCCGCCTGGTGGGCCACCTGGATCTGCTGCCGGAGTCCGTGACCGCCAAGATGCAAAGCGCAGCGAAGGCCACGGAGAATAACACCGGCATCATCGTCAACATTGCGGTGGGCTACGGCGGGCGCCAGGAGATTGTCGACGCCGTCCAAAACCTCATCCGCGACGAGGCTGCCCAGGGCTACTCGGCTGAGGACATCGCCGAACGCGTCACCGCCGAGGCCATCACCAGCCACCTCTACACCAAGGGGCTGCCGGACCCGGATCTGGTCATCCGCACCTCCGGCGAGCAGCGCCTCTCGGGCTTTTTGCTGTGGCAGGCCGCCTACTCCGAGATCTGGTTTACCGATACCTACTGGCCGGCCTTCCGCCGGGTGGATTTCCTCCGCGCGCTGCGTGATTACTCACAGCGCTCGCGCCGCTTTGGCAAGTAGCCCCGCGGGTAGCATGAGGGGCATGACTACCGTTATTTACTCCTCGTTTTACGGTTCCACCCACGACTACGCCGCTGAGCTGGCCCAGCGCCTTGACGCCGAGCTCCTCGAGCTTTCCGCGGCCGAAGAGCCAGCCGCCCTCGAGCGCCTTGCCCAGGAGAGTGCCCCACTCGTTGTCCTCACCCCGGTGCACGGCCCGTCTGTGCCGGGCGCGGCCTTTGTGTCCAAGCACGATTTCTCCGCCCGGCCGGTGGCCATTGCGGCGGTGGGCATGACGCTTCTCGACGTCGCCCGGGACAAAGACCAGCTGGCCGGCCCGCTCTCGGACAAGCCGGAGGTTGCCCGTTTCTACCTGCCGGGCCGCATGAACTACAGCGAGCTGAGCTCCGCGCACTCCGCCGCCATGAAGGCGGTGGTCACCGCGCTGAAGCTCAAGCCCAAGAAGTCCGCCAACGAGCGCTCCATGATCGAACTCTACGGCAAGGACGTGGACCGCGTGGACTTCGCGGAGTTGGAACCCATCGTTGAGTGGGTGGACGCTGCCAAGCAGCGCTAAAGCTTGCGCATGCGCACCTGGTTGACCAGGTGGTGCGAGCCCTTGCGCAGCACCAAGGAGGCGCGCACGCGGGTGGGCAGAATGTTTTCGATGAGGTTGGGCAGGTTGATGGACTGCCAAATCTCACGCGCCTGCTGGGCGGCCTCGGTATCGGCCATGTCCGCGTAGGAGGCAAAGTGCGCCCCCGGCTCACGGAAGGCGGTGTGGCGCAGCTCGAGGAAGCGCTCGATGTACCAGCGCTCGATGTCCTCGACGCGGGCATCGACGTAGACGGAGAAGTCGAAGAGATCCGAGACCATGAGGGTAGGCCCGGTCTGCAACACGTTGAGGCCCTCGAGAATGAGGATGTCAGGCTGGCGCACCACCTGGTACTCGTCGGGGACGATGTCATAGGAGACGTGCGAGTACAACGGCGCTTTGACCTCGGCCTTGCCGGATTTGACGTCGGTGACAAAGCGCAAAAGCGCGCGGCGGTCATAGCTTTCGGGGAAGCCCTTGCGCTGCATCAACCCGCGCTCTTTGAGGATCTTAGTGGGGTAGAGGAAGCCATCGGTGGTAACCAGATCCACCTTGGGGTGGCTTTCCCAGCGCTCCAGAAGCACCTGCAGCAGGCGCGCGGTGGTGGACTTGCCCACGGCGACGGAGCCGGCGACGCCGATGACGAAGGGGACGTGCGTGGGCGGGTTGCCCAAGAAGGCCTCGGTGGCGGCGGTGAGCTCCTGGCGGGCCTTGACCTGCATGTGGATGAGACGCGAAAGAGGCAGGTAAACCTCGGCGACCTCCGTGAGGTCGATGCGATCCCCCAGGCCCCGCAGCTTTTCCACTTCGGCCTCGGTGAGCACCTGCGGCATGGACTTGCGCAGCTCGTGCCAGGCGTCGCGGTCGAAGTCGAGGTAGGGGCTGGTATCAGTCATTCGCGCCATGCCGACCATTGTTTCATTAGCGGCGTGGCGCGGTGCAATCGGCCGCGGGGAATTTCGACAGGGTGGCCCCCGCGCGGGGGCAGGGCAGTTAGTATGTATGTCAGGTTAAGTGACCTTGTGCGCGCCGCCGCCAGAGAGTGATTCCTGTGCGAGTGATTCCAGTGGGGTGTGCATGCCAGCAACCGAGAAGGGATTTAACGCTTCCATGACTGTCAATAACTCCGCAGACGTGCGCTACCAGGAGATGCGCGAACTCGACCCAGACGTCTTCAACGCCATTAACGGTGAGATTGCCCGCCAGCGCAACACCCTGGAGATGATCGCCTCCGAGAACTTCGTGCCGCGCGCTGTGCTGCAGGCTCAGGGCTCCGTGCTGACCAACAAGTACGCTGAGGGCTACCCGGGCCGCCGCTACTACGGTGGTTGCGAGAACGTCGACATCATCGAGGATCTGGCCCGCGACCGCGCCAAGGAGCTCTTCGGAGCGGAGTTCGCCAACGTTCAGCCGCACTCCGGTGCGCAGGCCAACGCCGCTGTGCTGGCAGCGCTGGCTGAGCCGGGTGACAAGATCCTGGGCCTGTCCCTGGCCCACGGCGGTCACCTTACCCACGGCATGAAGCTGAACTTCTCGGGCAAGCTCTACGAGGTTGCTGCCTACGAGGTTGACCCGGAGACCATGGAAATCGACATGGACAAGCTGCGCGAGCAGGCCATCGCGGAGAAGCCGAAGGTCATTATTGCCGGCTGGTCCGCCTACCCGCGCACCCTGGACTTTGCTAAGTTCCGTGAGATCGCCGATGAGGTCGGCGCCTACCTGTGGGTCGACATGGCTCACTTCGCTGGCCTGGTGGCCGCCGGCCTGCACCCCTCCCCGGTGCCCTACGCTGACATCGTCTCCACCACCGTGCACAAGACCCTCGGTGGCCCGCGCTCCGGCCTCATCATGGGCAAGCAGGAGTTTGCTAAGAAGATCAACTCTGCAGTCTTCCCGGGCCAGCAGGGCGGCCCGCTCATGCACGTCATCGCTGCGAAGGCCATCGCCTTGAAGATCGCCGGCACCGAGGAGTTCAAGGACCGCCAGCAGCGCACCCTGGAGGGCGCTCGTATCCTGGCTGAGCGCCTCACCGCTGAGGATTGCCGCAACGCTGGCGTGGACGTCCTCACCGGCGGCACCGACGTCCACCTGGTCCTGGCTGACCTGCGCAACTCTGAGCTCGACGGCCAGCAGGCCGAGGACCTGCTGCACGAGGTGGGCATCACCGTCAACCGCAATGCTGTGCCGAATGACCCGCGCCCGCCGATGGTCACCTCCGGCCTGCGCATCGGCACCCCGGCCCTGGCCACCCGCGGCCTGGATGCCGCCGCCTTCACTGAGGTCGCTGACATCATCGGCACCGCCCTGGCACAGGGCAAGAATGCCGATGTGGCCGCCCTGCGCGCCCGCGTGGAGAAGGTCGCTGCGGACTTCCCGCTGTACGATGGCCTCGAAGAGTGGAAGCTGGTCTAAAGTTACGTGGCCTTTCAGCGCCTGCTTATCGTAGATAACCACGATTCCTTCACCTACAACCTCGTGGACTACGCCCAGCGGGTGACTGGCGTGGAGCCCACGGTGGTGTCGAATGACACGCCGTGGGCTCTTGTTGACCTCAGCGAGGTCGACGCCGTCATCATCTCGCCTGGGCCCGGCTCGCCGGCGGTTGAGGCTGATCTGGGAATCAGTGCCGACGTCCTACGGGAGTTCGACGGGCCCATCCTCGGGGTCTGCCTGGGGCTGCAAGCCATGGTGCATCTCGACGGCGGCACGGTAGGGCCCGCCCCGCGCCCTGCCCACGGCGAGCCCTGCCTCGTGGAACACGATGCCACCGGGCTCTTCGAAGGTGTGGCCCAGCCGCTGCGCGCGGTGCGCTATCACTCGCTGGTGGCCACGAGCCTCCCTTCGGGCTACCGAGTGACCGCACGGTGCGAGGGCCTCATCATGGCCGTGGAGCACACCTACTTGCCGCGCTGGGCGGTGCAATTCCACCCGGAGTCCGTGCTCACCGCGGACGGTGAGAAGCTCATCGCCAACTTCCTGGACCTAGCCGCGCAGTACTACGCCCGCCAGTATTTCTGCTTGCGCACCCTGCCCGGGGCCGCGGAGCCACCGGCGCTTTTGGCGCAGATGGGGCCGAACCAGGTGTGGCTGGACCACGGGCGTTTCAGCATCGTGGGTGAGGCCTCGCGCCTGCTGCGCTATGACATGGCCAACGCTCCGGTGGATTTCTTCGACGCCGCCAACGCCGAGTTTGCCGCCCACCGTGCCCCGGCCAGAGTGGGCCAGCCCATCCCAGGCTGTGACTTTACACTGGGCTGGGTGGGCTACCTGGGCTACGAGCTGGGTCAGCAGTGCGGGGCGGGGCCGATGCCGCAGGCCCCAGGCCCGGATGCGCAGTGGGCGTTTCTGGACCGCGCTGTCATTATCGACGCCGAGGAGGGCGTGAGCTATCTGCTCTCCCTGGCCGGCGACGATGCGTGGGGCATCCCGGAGGCGGCCGCTCAGGCGAACACCGGCAGCACGCCAGCGGCCAGCACCGCAGCGAAGACGAGCACCGCAGCGACGACCGCCACAGCTTGGCACACCGAGTACCGCCCGGTGCACGATGAGGATAGCTACCTGGGCCTAATCGAGCGCGCCCAGGAGTACATGCGCCGCGGCGAGTCCTACGAGGTCTGCCTTACCAACCGCCTGGAGCTGGACCCTGTGCCGGATCCGCTGGGCACCTACTGCGCGCTGCGCGCGGCAAACCCCAGCGGGCGCACCGGCTATCTGGCACTGGGCGGGGTAGCGCTCTTGTCCACGTCGCCCGAGCTCTTCCTCTTCGTGGACCGTTGGAACGTGGTCCATTCCAAACCCATCAAGGGCACGCGCCCGCGCGATGAGGACCCGGCCGCGGATGCGGCCCTGCGCCAGGAACTCGTCGAGGGGGAGAAGGAGCGTTCTGAGCTGCTCATGGTGGTGGACATGGTGCGCCACGATCTCACCCGCGCGTGCACGGGCGTGGCCGTTCCCGGCGGCTTCCAGGTGGCCAGCTACGCCACCGTGCACCAGCTCTTTGCTGAGGTCACCGGGCGCTTGCGGGAGGGGGCCACGCCTATCGACGCCGTGCGCGCCGCCTTTCCCGGCGGGTCGATGACGGGCGCGCCGAAGGAGCGCACCATGCGGATCATCAGTGAGCTGGAGGGCACGTGGCGAGGCGTGTACTCGGGCGCCTACGGCTTCCTTTCCCTGACCGGGACGATGGATCTCTCCATGACCATCCGCAGTGTGGTTACCACCGATACGAGCGCCTACTACGGTGTGGGCGGCGCCATCCTGGCGGTGAGCGACCCGCAGGGCGAGTGGGAGGAAACCCAGGTCAAGGCGCGGCCGTTGACCAGGCTGCTGGCCGGTACACGGGAGTGCGATGAACGCTGATACGGAAAAGGTGGATTCCTTCCTGGTGCGCGATGGTCGCGCGATACGCCCAGACCTGCACCGCGCGCGTTGGGGCAGCGGCTACCCAGAGCTGGGGCCGGTGCCCGAAACAGGGCAGTGGTTTCCGCGGGTAAGCGCCAGCGGCGTGGAGTGGCGCCCGGCGCCGCCGCTGCGCACGGCCACGGTGCTGTGGATTGGTAGTAAGGAGGATCCGCGGCGCCACCCACAAGTGAAAGGCCCGGATCTCCCGGCACTCGGTGCGCTGCGCGCGCAGGCCCAGGCCCATGGCGCCGATGACGCACTCCTGCACGCCGGTGGTTTCGTCCGGGAGGCCGCCAATGCGGCGCTGGTGTTCTTCAACGGCACGCAGCCGCTCATGGCCCCGGCAGAGCAGATCCTCGAATCCACCACGGTGCGTGCCAGCGTCGAGGCCGGCTTCCTTCCGCGGCCGTTGCACCGCGAGATCAGCATGGTGGAGGCTCTGGATTTACCGGCGTTCGTGGCCAGCGCGCTGCACGGCTGGACGCCGGTGACCGCGTGGATTCTCACCGGCCCGGACGGGCGCCTTCACCACAAAGCCGCCGCCCCCACCCACACGTGCGGTGCGGGGGAGGCGGCGGCTGGTGCCTTTGACGCGGCGGCGACTAACGCCGCGCTGTGGCGTCAGGCTGAAAAGCTTGGCGGCTAATCGAGTGGCTAGCCGGCGGCGTGTGCGCCTAGTTGCCTAGTCGGCGTCGTTCGCGCGGCTGCTTTCCTCCCGCGACTTCGCCAGCGCGGTGCGGGCCTCGCGCAGCCACTCGGGCTGGTTCTCCAGTAGTTCCTTGATCTCTGTAGTGGTCAGGGGGCGGTCCATCTCGTTCTTCTTAAGAGCCGTGACGGAAATACCCAGTTTCTGCGCCACCACCGGGCGCGGGTGCGGGCCCTCGCGGCGCAAGGCGGCCAGCCACTCTGGCGGATTCTCCTGCAGCTCGCGGAGCTCGGCGTGGGTCACTGCGTTCTGTTGGAATTCCTCCGGGGTAGCGGGCAGGTAGATGCCCAGCTTCTTGGCAGCGGTCTGCGGGCGCATCGCGGTGCCGGAGGGTTGAGTTGTCATATCAGTCACGCTCACCACGGTAGCAGCCCAGTAGGATTGCGTGCATGCTGCGTCTAGTCTTTGCCACAGGCACCGAGCCCGGGAAATGGTTCCGTCGATACCGCGATGTGCACGGGGAGTCCGCCCTGCACACGGTGGATGCGGATGACGCCCTGGCCGCCCTCCTGGAAGGGCAGGTGGATCTCGCTTTGGCCCGCGTGCCGCTCGGGGTGGGCGATCACCGTATCGATGACAGTTACCACGTGGTGCGCCTCTACGAGGAGGAGCCTGGCATCGCCGTGCCCAAGGAGTCCGTTTACGCGGAGGTGGGCGAGCCGGTGGAACTGGAGGATGTGGCCGAGGAGCACCTCAACTACCGCATCGGGGATGACGGGCTTGTCGACGTCCCCGCGGTCCGCCAAGGCCTGCAGGTGGTGGCGGCCAACGTGGGAATTGTCATCGCCCCGCGCCCGCTGCTCAAGGTCCTGTCCAAGAAACTGGTGGTGCCGCTGGGGCTGGTGGATCCTACGGTGGCGCGCACGGAGATCGCGCTGGTGTGGCCCAAAGCTGGCGATAGTGAGGAGATCCAGGACTTCGTTGGCGTGGCCAAGGGGCGCACCAAGAATTCCTCGCGCTCGAGCGCAGGGAAGATCAGCGCTCGGGAGAAGACCAAGGCTAAGCAGGAGCGGCGGGCAAAGGCGGCTGTTAAGGGGTCAGAAAGGTCACAGGCCCGGAAGGGGTCAGAAAGGTCACAGCAAAGTAACAGGAACGCCTCACATAGGCCGAAAAATAAAACGTTATCAAAGCGAAATAAAGGCTTTAAGCGGGGGAAACGTCGCTAAAACCGCAATTTTGTTGGCGAATCACCTACAAGAAACTGGCACTGTCCGCGGTCTCCTCTCTACGGTGGGCTGCGTTCCGCATGACAGCGAACAGATAAAACTTAGTTAGGTATTTGAGCAGATAAAGAAAGGTGTTCATTATGCAGAAGATGACTCGTCGTTTCGCCGCAGGAATTGCCGCAGCATCCCTGTCTCTGGGACTCGTCGCATGCTCCAATGCAGAAGACGCCGCCAACGAGGCTGGCGATGCCGCTAAGTCTGCCGGTGCCGAGGCCACCGAGATGGCCGGCTCTGCCGCCAACGAGGCCACCGAGGCTGCCGGTTCCGCCGCCGCGGATGCCTCCGATGCCATGAAGGGCGACGGCTCCGAGGAGTCCGAGGGCGCAGAGGGCTCCGGTGAGATGACCACTATCTCCACCGCCGGTGGCGACGTCGAAGTGCCCGCCGATTTCGCCTCCGCCATCGAGGAGAAGTCCGGCGAGTGGGGCGAGGTCAGTGAGGTAGAAAGCACCGACAAGGGTTCCGTGGCCACCTTCGCTGAGGACAAGCTCCTGGCTTACAGCGAGGAGAACGGCGCCCAGCCGATCATCGGCAAGATCGCCGAGACCTGGACCAACGAGGGTGGCCTGGACAGCGAGGTCGGCCTGCCGAAGGCACCGGAGCAGTCCGAGGGTACCGGCTGGACCCAGGAGTTCGATAACGGCACCATCTCCTGGATGCAGGGTGAGTCCGGCCAGTACGAGCCGACCATCAAGTAGCTTCAGCTCCACACATCGCTCTGAGAGCGCCTTTTGACAGCGCCCCGCGGGAATCCCCGCGGGGTGTCGTGTGGTTCATGGGGCAGCGGGGATTTTCGTTTGCGCAATGTTCATCTTGCACCCATGTAATTTCAACCTTCTGCCCTTAGCGTGGGGGCTATCCGCAGGTTAGAGGGATAAAACGCCGCTTCGGTGCTAGAGCACTCTGGCGTGAACTCTAGCGCTGCCGGATGAGCACACCACCCGCTTCAACCCGCCATCCCAGGTCGATGAGTTGGGATGGCACCACAAGGGAGAACCCTGCCGCCATGACCAACCCGTCTGTTCTTACTGCTTTCGGTTCCGCAGAGGAGGCAGCAGCCGCTGCACCCGCCACGGCTTCGACGGCCACCACCTACGTCATCGATACCTCCGTCCTGCTCTCCGACCCCTGGGCGCTGCGCAAGTTCGCAGAGCACGATGTGGTCCTGCCCATCGTGGTTATCTCCGAGTTGGAGGCAAAACGTCATCACCCTGAGCTTGGCTGGTTCGCCCGCCAAGCTCTTCGCTTTTTGGAGGAGCTGCGCTCCACCTACGAGGCGCTGGACAAGCCCGTGCCAGTCAACGTCGATGGCGGTACGCTGCGCGTGGAACTCAACCACCAAGACCAGTCGCTTCTGCCGGTGGCCTTCCGCGGCCCGGAGGGGGACCACCGCATCCTGGCCTGCGCGCTGAACCTGCAGCACGAGGGCAAGTCCACCGTACTGGTGACCAAGGACGTCCCGCTGCGCGTTAAGGCTGGCGCGGTGGGCCTGCAAGCTGACGAGTATCACGCGCAGGACGTGGTGCTCACCGGTTACACCGGCATGGCCACCATCCACGCCTCCTCTGAGGACATCGACGCCCTGTATCGCGATGGGGAAGTCGTGCTCGACGGTGCCCTCACCGAATCCGGCGTCGCCGTCGAAGACTTGCCGGTGCACTGCGGCGTGACCCTCGTCAACGGTGCGCAGTCGGCGCTGGGGCGCGTGACTAACGACGGCGCCGTGCGCCTCGTACGCGGTGACGTCAACGCCTTCGGCCTGCAGGGCCGCTCCGCCGAGCAACGCGTGGCTCTGGACCTGCTCATGGATCCCAGCGTGGGCATCGTCTCCATCGGCGGCCGCGCCGGCACGGGCAAATCCGCCCTGGCCCTGTGCGCCGGACTCGAAGCAGTGCTGGAGCGCGGGGAGCACCGCCGCATCGTGGTCTTCCGCCCGATGTACGCCGTGGGCGGCCAGACCCTGGGCTACCTGCCGGGCTCCGAGAGCGAGAAGATGAACCCGTGGGCCCAGGCGGTCTACGACACCCTCGAGGGCTTGGTCTCCGACAACGTCATCGAGGAAGTCCACGACCGCGGCCTGCTCGAGGTCCTGCCGCTGACGCACATTCGCGGGCGCAGCCTGCACGATACCTTCGTCATCGTCGATGAGGCTCAGTCCCTGGAGCGCAACGTTTTGCTCACCGTGCTCTCGCGCCTGGGCCGCGGCTCGCGCGTGGTGCTCACCCACGATGTGGCCCAGCGCGACAACCTGCGCGTGGGCCGCCACGACGGTGTGCAGGCGGTCATCGAGAAGCTCAAGGGCCACGAGCTCTTCGCGCACGTGACCCTGCAGCGCTCCGAGCGCTCGGCCATCGCGGAGCTGGTCACCGATCTGCTGGAGGGCGGCAACTAGTCGGCTGCGCTGCAGCATTCTGTCCCAGCGAGGCCAGGCGTTATAGTGGGGGTTTACCTGTCCCACCCCTAGAAATGAGGATGAACTATGTCCCTATCACGTCGCCTCGCTGCGGGCATTCTCACGTTTTCCCTGGCTGCTGGCACGGCTAGCGTGGCCCCCGCCACCGCCGCGCCGCGCGTCGATGCCGGCTCCAGCAACGCCGTGGTAGCCAAGGCCAAGGCCGGCGCGGAAAGTAGCAGCGATCACTCTGAGGTGGACACCCTGGGCATCGTGTTCGGTGCTAGCTTGGGCTTCGTTGTCCTGGCTGACCTGGTATTTATGCTGATCAACGCCAAGGAGTATCCCAACATCTTCACGCCGCTTCTCCAGGGCCGCTAAGAGCGACGTTCGCGGATGGCGAACGTCACCGCGTTCCGGTAGCCGTATAGGTGCGGTGGACGCGATAATAACTACATGAATCAAGCCAAAGACAAGAAGCGGGACTTCGTCATCCGCCCCTTCAGCGCGGCGGATTACCCGCAGATGCGCGCCATCTACGAGGAAGGTCTCAACACTGGCCACGCCACCTATGAGACCCGCTCGACCACCCTTGAGCAGTTTAAATCGGCCAAGATTCTTGCAACTGTCTTTGTGGCCGTTGAGGAAAACGATGACTCCAAGGTACTCGGCTGGGTCTCGGCGGCGCCCATCTCCTCGCGCTCCGTCTTCCACGGCGTGGTGGAGGATTCCATCTACCTGAGCTCCGCAGCCCAGGGCCGTGGCATCGGCGGCGCGCTGCTGGACAAGCTCATTGAGACCTGCCGCGACCTGCACAAGTGGGCCATCCACTCGTGGATCTTCCCGGAGAACGAGGGCTCGGCGGGCCTGCACAAGTCCCGAGGCTTCGTCAAGGTTGGCACCTACTCTCACCTGGCCAAGATGACCTACGGCGAGCTCGCCGGGCAGTGGCGCGATACGGACGTCTACGAGCTTCTGCTGCCGAAGCCCGAGTACTCGGCCGCGGGGACGTCGCCAAGCACGGCGTCCTCCAACGGTACCGAGTCGGCCTCCAACAACGCTAAAGAGTAGGACAGCGGTGTAGTAAGGCGAGAAGCCTATAGAGCGCGATAGCACAACAAATCCCGCGAACCCTTCGTCTGGGTCCGCGGGATTTTGGTGATCAACGGCGATGCCGTGAACGCTGCTGCGTGCTCGTGGAGCTAGTCGATGGTCTCCTTGAGATGCTCCTCGGTGACCGGGAAGAGCAGCAACAGGGCAACGATGGCCATGGGAACCATGAGTAGGATGACCGGGGTCAGGCCGTCGTTGTAGGCGTTGAGGATGACATCGCGGATGGGGCCGGGGAGATCGGCTACCAGGGATGGAGTCAGCTTGGACGCGCCACCACCGGCGGCGGAGAACTGCTCGGCGTAGGCTGCGCCCTTCTTACCCAGCGAGGCAATGGCGGCCGGCATGTTCTCAGAGAGCTGCTCCTTCATGTTGTGAATGAACAGGGAACCCACCAGGGAGGCACCCACGGCGGAGCCGATCTGGCGGAAGAAGTTGTTGGCGGCCGTCGCCGTGCCCACCAGAGCCACCGGGAAGGAGTTCTGGACGATGAGCACCAGCACCTGCTGCACGAAGCCCAGGCCGAAGCCGAAGACGAAGAATTGTAGGCCCAGCGTGGTCAGGGAGGTGTCGACGGTGAGCTTGGACATCCAGTACAGCGCGACCGTGGTGATGATGAGGCCCACGATGGGATAGATCTTGTAGTGGCCGGTGCGCGCGATGAGGAAGCCCACGACGGTCGAGGTGCCGATGAGGCCGATCATCATCGGGATCATCATGAGACCAGCGTTGGTCGGCGTCAGAGTGTGGACCATCTGCAGGTAGGTGGGCATGTAGCCCAGCACGCCGAACATCGCCAGACCCAGCACCGTACCGGCGGCGGTGGTCAGCACCATGTTGCGCTTGCGGAAGAGGTGGATCGGGATGAGCGGCTCAGCGGCCTTGGACTCCACGTAGACGGTGATGATCGCGCCGAGCACCACGGTGATGGCCAGGCCGATGATGATGGGATCGCTCCACTCGTACTGGGTGCCGCCCCAGGTGGTCATGAGGATAAGCGCCGCGGTGGTAATCGCGATGAAGGTCGCCCCCAGGGCGTCGAAGCGGCGCAGATCGGTGGAGCCGACGCGCAGGTGCAGCACCAGGGTGCACACGATGATGGCGAGGATGCCCAGCGGGATGTTCATCCACATGCCCCAGCGCCAGCCCGGGCCGTCGGTGAACCAGCCGCCCAGCACGGGGCCGAGGACGGAGGAGAGGCCGAAGACTCCGCCCATGATGCCCATGAACTTGCCGCGCTCACGGGCGGTGGTGACCTCGGCGATGATGGCCTGGGAGGAAATCATCATGAAGCCGGCGCCGAAGCCCTGGATGAAGCGGCCAAAGATGAGCAGGTTCATGCTCTGGGCAAAGCCGCCGATGGCGGAGCCGATGACAAAGGTGGCGATACCGCCGATGTAGAGCCACTTGCGGCCCATCATGTCACCGAGCTTGCCGGAGATGGGCATAGCGATGGTCATGGACACGAGGAAGGCGGAAATCACCCAGCTCATGTGGTCGACGCCGCCAAGTTCACCAACGATGGTGGGCAGCGCCGTAGAGAAGATCATCTGACCCAGGGAGCTCATCAGCATGGTGAGCACGAGGGCCGAGAAGATAAGCGCGAGATTATTTTCCGGCTTGCCGGTCTCGGCCTGCGGGGCCGATGTCTTCGCGGTATCTACCATTTCAGTCCTTTCGAAAAATCGTTCACGAGTGTTAATGCCTGATCAAAGCGCTCCTCAAAGGGGATTGAGCAGCTGATGTCCGGCGAAGCAGTGGCCAGCCATACCGCCTGGCGGATGAGCCCACCGATGAGAATGGCCTCCGTTATGGGGTCCGTCTCCGGCATGATCTGCAGAGAAGGCTCCTTCTGGAGGCGCTGGGCGATGAGATTGAGAATCTCATTGGACTTGGCGCGCTTTCGGCTCAGGGCCGCCGCTGCCGCGTCCGCGTCTCCTGCGATCCGGCGGCGCCTCTCCACGATTTCGGGATCGGCGTGGTGGCCAGACATGTGGTGCTTGACCAGATCGACGGTGAGTAGGAAGACGCTCTTGGTGGGGGTGTCGAGGAAATAGTCCTTTTGGGATTCGGTGAACTCGTCGCTGGGGGCGCCGAGAACGGCCGAGTCTTTAGAGTCAAAATAGTTAAAGAATGTGCGGCGGGAAATTCCGGCTGCTTCACAGATCTCTTCGACGGTGACGTCAGCGAATCCACGCTCGTCCACCAGGCGGGTGGCGGCGTCCTCGATCCGCAGGCGCGTTGCGAAGCGCTTCTGTTCGCGTAAAGTCATTTCTTCTTGCACGGGGTGCAACATTACACCCGGTGTAAGTTTGCACCAAGTGCAAACTTGGTGATTTTTAAGGAACTGACGGCGCAGTGTGACGCGCGCAATTATTTTGGTGATTTTCCAGCGGGGTGAAAGGGGCTGAGCAGGCAAAACCCCCGCGCCGGGCCGGTGTTAATGGCCTGCGCGGGGGCGGAATGCGCGAGTGTGACGCGAAACCTCGAAGGTGAAACTTAGAAGTTGTCGCGGTCGCGGTTGGTCATGGTGAGCACGTTGAGGCGCTCATCCAGCTCTTCTTCGGTGAGGTTCTCCCCGTCGACGAAGCCGAGGTCAATGACTGCCTCGCGGACGGTGATCTTCTCATTGAGAGCGTGCTTGGCTGCCTTGGCGGCGTTCTCGTAGCCGATCTTGGAGTTCAGCGGGGTCACGATGGAGGTGGAGGACTCCGCAAACTTCTTCATGCGCTCCTCGTTGGCCTCGATCCCGTCGATGCACTTCTCGGCGAAGACACGGGAGGTGTTGGCCAGCAGGCGAGCGGACTCGAGAACGTTGCGCGCCATCACCGGGATGAACACGTTGAGCTCGAAGTGGCCGTTGGCACCACCAAAGGCCACGGCGGCGTCGTTGCCAATGACCTGAGCAGAGACCATGGTGGCGGCCTCGCAGATCACCGGGTTGACCTTGCCCGGCATGATGGAGGAACCCGGCTGCAGGTCCGGCAGGTGGATCTCAGCCAGGCCAGTCAGCGGGCCGGAGCCCATGAGGCGGATGTCGTTGGCGATCTTGTTGAGGGAGACCGCGATGGTGCGCATGGCGCCGGAGAACTCCACGAGGGCGTCGCGAGCCGCCTGGGCCTCGAAGTGGTTCTCCGCCTCCTTGAGCTGCTCGATGCCGGTGAGCTTCTTGAGCTCCTCGGTGACCTTGGCGCCGAAGTCAGCGCTGGTGTTGAGGCCGGTACCGGTGGCGGTGCCGCCGATGGCCAGCTCACCCAGGCGCGGCAGGGTGGCCTCGACGCGCTCGATGCCCAGCTCGATCTGGCGAGCGTAGCCACCGAACTCCTGGCCCAGGGTGATCGGGGTGGCGTCCATGAGGTGGGTACGGCCGGACTTCACAACGTCAGCGAACTGCTTGGCCTTGCCCATGAGGGAGTCGTGCAGCACCTTCAGGCCCGGGATGAGGTCGTTGACCGCAGCCTCGGTGGCGGCCACGTGGGTGGCGGTGGGGAAGGTGTCGTTGGAGGACTGCCCCATGTTCACGTGGTCATTGGGGTGAATCTCCACGCCATTGTTGTGGGCGATGGAGGCGATGACCTCGTTGGTGTTCATGTTGGAGGAGGTGCCGGAGCCGGTCTGGAAGACGTCGATCGGGAAAGCCTCGTTGTGCTTGCCCTCGGCGATCTCCTTAGCGGCGGCGATAATGGCATCGGCCTTCTGCGCGTCCAGAGCGCCGGAGTCCTTGTTGACCTGCGCGCAGGCTGCCTTGAGCAGGCCGAGTGCGCGGATTTGAGCAACCTCCAGGCCGCGGCCGGAGATGGGGAAGTTCTCTACTGCGCGCTGGGTCTGTGCGCGCCAGAGAGCGTCAGCCGGAACCTTCACTTCACCCATGGTGTCGTGCTCAATGCGGTATTCAGTCATGAAATCACCTTTGCTGTAGTTCTCAGTAGTTCTTGTTGCGTGGGCCATGTACCAGTATGGCCAAAATGAACCCGAAATGCTTCAAGGCCTGCACCACGGGGGTACGCAGCACAGACCCCGAAACACTCCGGGCGGAAAGCTATTTAGTTGGTCTTGGGGGTGCCGTAGTCAATGACGGAGTATTCCTGCAGCTTGGCCAGCTTGTGCACCGAGTCGATGTAGCGGATGGTGCCGGACTTGGAGCGCATGACCAGGGAGCGGGTCGTGGCACCGCTGGTGCGGTAGGACACGCCGCGCAGCATGTCGCCGTTGGTCACGCCGGTGGCGGCGAAGTAGCAGTTATCGGAGGAGACCAGATCGTTGGTGGTGAGAACGCGGTCCAAGTCATGGCCAGCGGCGCGGGCCTTCTCGGCCTCGGCTTCGTCCTTGGGCCACAGCTTGCCCTGGATTTCGCCACCCATGCACTTCATAGCGCAGGCGGTGATGATGCCCTCCGGGGTGCCGCCGATGCCCATCATGAGGTCAATGGAGTTGGAATCCTGGCAGGTGGCGATGGCACCGGCGACGTCGCCGTCCATGATGAGGCGAACCTTGGCGCCGGCCGCGCGGATCTCGGCGATGAGCTCCTCGTGGCGCGGGCGGTCCAAGACAACCACGGTGAGGTCAGCGGGCTTGATGCCCTTGGCCTTAGCCACGGAGTTGATGTTCCACTCCACGGACTTTTCAATGTCGATAGCGCCCACGGCCTCCGGGCCGGTGGCGATCTTCTTCATGTAGAACACAGCGGAAGGGTCATACATAGTGCCGCGCTCGGCAGCGGCGATAACGGAGATGGCGTTGGGGCGGCCCTCGGCCATCAGACGGGTGCCGTCGACGGGATCCACGGCGATATCCATCGCAGCGCCCTCGCCGGTGCCCACCTGCTCGCCGTTAAAGAGCATCGGGGCCTCATCCTTTTCGCCCTCACCGATGACGACGACGCCGTTCATGGCAACAGAGTTGATGAGCTTGCGCATTGCGTCCACCGCAGCGCCGTCGCCCTCGTTCTTCATGCCGCGGCCGACCCAACGGCCAGAGGCCAAGGCTGCCGCCTCAGTCACTCGCACCAGCTCCATCGCGAGGTTGCGATCCGGCATATAAGAAGTGTTTTCGGACATGTGTGAAAGAAGCCTTCCTTCTGTGCATTATCGCCCCGGACCTTTCCGGGCACTCACGTCCATTGTTGCACTAACTTTTGCCCAGGTGGCTGAAAAATGCCCCGAACGTGCCCGAAACCTGCCCCCGAAAGTGGGTTGCCGGTGGCTGAGTGCGGCGTCGTGCGTGCTCAGCGGGCCAGCGGCGGCCATTTAGCCAAGGCACCTGGCCACATGGAATACTGTTGGCGTGGCAACAGAATCTAGACCCAAAGTTTTCGAGGGCGCCCGGGACATCATCCTCTCCCTGGGCGTGACGGTAATCGCGATGCTGCTCGTGGTGGGGGCGACGGGCCTGTGCTCCGTTAACCCGGAAAAGTCGGGTCCCGTTCAGACCGTTGACGCGGCGACCTTCCTGGAGATGGAGGCGCGTGCCGAGGGGGCGGTCATCCGCGAGCCGCAGATGCCCGAGGGCTGGACCGCTACCGCCGCGCGCCGCGTGCAGGTGGGCCCGCAGTCCGCGTCCGTGGTGAGCTGGCTGACCCCGGGTGATGGCTACGTGGAGTCCGCCCAGACGGCGGCAACCTTGGAGGAAGCCACCAAGAACTACGACGCCAACTACCGCGAGGAGCACACGCACCGCGTGATCGATGGCCAGGAGTTCTCCATCTACGCCAGCGAGGACAAGGACGTGCGCCCCTTGTGGGTGGCATATCTTGGCGACGCCCGCCTCATCCTCACCGGCGCGGCTCCCGACGCCGATTTTGAGGCCGCCCTCAAGGCCTTCGTGGCCGCGGCCCCTCTGCAGATCGACGCCGAGGGCAACGTCGTCGAAGGCAAGTAAGGCACCTAAAACCAGCGCCGCCGCGGGAGCGCAGCAGCGCTATCGCAGGAAAGTGGCACGCTGCAGGCTGTCGTCGGCCTCGACCTCGAGGCGGCCCTGGGACTTTTCGATGAGCTCGTTGAGCTCTGCGGATTCCAGTCCGCTCAGGCGCGTCTTGGCCAGGTAGACGTCTACTTTCTCGCGCTTGGAGCGGGTGGGGTAGATGCTCACTGCCCGCAGCCCAGAGGCGTCAAAGCGCAGCACGATGGACTCCGAAAAGTAGGAGATTGCTTCCTCCCCGCCGTCCTGGCTGCTGGTGTGCGGCTGGCCAAAGAATTCCTCCGCCAGGGAACGCGGGTCACCGAAAAGCAGCGAGCCCGCGGAGCCGGACTTGGACACGAAGTCCACGCGATCACCTGGGTATCCGTAAATCTGCATCTAGTTCTCCTCGCTTTCCGCTGCGCTTTCCACTGCTTCGTTTGTCACAGGTGTGTCTGCCTCGCCGCTATTTGCGTCATCACCGCGCGCGAGTGCAGCCTCGACGCGCTGGGCGGCGCCGTTGAGGTGGGCCTCGCAGGCCTTGGCCAAGGCTTCACCGCGCTCCCAGTACTTGAGGGATTCATCCAGGCCCATCTGGCCCAGTTCCAAAATCTTCACGGTCTCAATGAGCTCGTCGCGCGCTTGCTCGTAGCTCAAGGACTCAACGGGCGGGAATGCGTCCTGGCCTGGCTGGCCGCTGCCGATGGTCTGGTTCATCTCTGGTGTGCTCCTTGTGTGCAATAACGTGTTGTGAGTTTAGTCGGCGGGTTGGGCGGCCATGGCGGCCGCGGTGATGGAACCATCGCCCACACGGATGCGCAGCTGCGAGCCGGGCGGGGACTGCTGGAAGGAGGTCACCACCTCCGGGCCGGAGCCGTCGCGGGGGAGGACCTGCACCACCGCGTAGCCGCGCTCCAGGGTCGCTGCTGGGCCCAGCGCCGCCACGCGGGCGCGCAGCGAGGAGACCTGGTGATTCTCATGCTCGATGAGGCGGGTGATATCACGGCGGATGGCCAGCTGCGCGCGCTCCAGCTCCTCCCGGCGCTGCCGGATGGGGGTCATGGGATCCGCCAGCACCGGGCGCGAGCGGATATTGTCCAGCCCTCGGCGCTCGCGCTCCACCCAGCCGCGCAGCGCGCCGGCCATGCGCTGGCGGGCCTCGGTGAGAAAGGCCATCTCCTCGGCGGCGGAGGGGACGACGCGCTTGGCGGCATCGGTAGGCGTGGCCGCGCGCAGATCCGCCACGTTGTCCAGCACTGGGTTGTCGGGCTCGTGGCCGATGGCGGAGACCACCGGGGTGGTGGCCTGGGCCACGGCTCGCTGTAGGGCCTCCTCGGAGAAAGGCAGGAGATCCTCCACGGAGCCGCCGCCGCGGGCGATGATGATGACGTCGACCTCCGGATCGGCGTCGAGGGTCTCTAGCGCGTCGATCACCTGGCTGACCGCCCCGGCGCCCTGCACAGCGGTGTTGATAACCCGGAACTGCACGGCCGGCCAGCGGTCCTGCGCCACGGAGAGGACATCGCGCTCGGCGGCGGAGCCGCGGCCGGTGATTAGCCCGATCTTCTGCGGAAGGTAGGGCAGGGGGCGCTTACGGGAGACGTCGAAAAGCCCCTCCTGCGCCAGGCGCTGGCGGAGCATCTCAATGCGGGCGAGCAGATCCCCCACGCCCACGTGGCGGATGTCGGTGACCCACAGGGAGAAAGAACCGCGCCCGGCGTAGAAGGCCGGCTTGCCGTAGACCACGACGCGGTCGCCGTCCTTGATGGGGGAGGGCAGGCGGCGGATGAGGTCCGTGCTGCAGGTCAGCTGCACGGACTTTTCCACGGAGACATCGCGCAAGGTGAGGTAGGACAGCTTCCACGAAGGCTTGACGTTGACCTGGGTGAGCTGGCCTTCCACCCAGAGGAATCCGAGGCGCTCGATCCAGCCCTTGACCTGGTCATTGACCTTGCCCACGGGCCAGGGAGTCTCGGCGGTGTTAGCCGGTTGGTTCACTCCGTGATGCCTTTCTGTAGAGAACTTATGTGCCGCTGCGGCGCGGCGCGTCACCCCAGTGTATTAAGCACGACGGACACGCGCGGTGCTGGGGCTGCTCGTAGCTGGTGGCGAAAGCTCGCGGCTCGTGGTGAGAAGTAAGCTCGACCGGTGAGTCTGACTAGCGAGCACTGACTACTGTTTGACGGCAACTTTAGATACTCTTGGGGCCATGACTGAAACTGGCAAGAACGTGCTCCTGGCGGCCCCGCGCGGATACTGCGCTGGTGTGGACCGCGCGGTGGAAACCGTGGAAAAGGCTTTGGAAAAGTACGGCGCGCCGATCTACGTGCGTAAGCAGATTGTCCACAACCGCTACGTGGTGGAATCCCTGGCCAAGCGCGGAGTCATCTTTGTGGAGGAGGCCTCTGAGGCCCCCGAGGGTGCGCACCTTATTTTCTCCGCGCACGGCATTTCCCCGGCGGTGCGTGCTGAGGCTGAGGGCCGAAAGCAGCTGACCCTGGACGCCACCTGCCCGCTGGTGACCAAGGTGCACAACGAGGCCCGCCGCTTCCAGCGCGATGGCTACCACATCCTGTTGGTGGGTCACGAGGGCCACGAGGAGGTTGAGGGCACCGCTGGTGAGGCCCCGGAGGTCACCCACCTGGTTGATGGCGTCGAGGGCGTGGCCAAGCTGCCGGACTTTTTGGAAAATGAGAAGCTCATTTGGCTCTCCCAGACCACGCTGTCCGTGGATGAGACTGTCATCATCGTCAACGAGCTGCGCAAGCGCTTCCCACATCTGGAGAACCCGCCCTCAGACGATATTTGCTATGCCACCCAGAACCGCCAGGAATCGGTGAAGAACATTGCGCCGAAGTGCGACCTGATGATTGTGGTGGGCTCGAAGAACTCCTCCAACTCCGTGCGCCTGGTGGAGGTGGCCCTGGAGGCCGGCTCCAAGGCCGCCCACCTCGTGGACTTTGCCTCTGAGATCGACGAGGCCTGGCTCGAGGGCGTGCAGACCGTGGGCGTGACCTGCGGAGCATCCGTCCCCGAGCTGCTGGTGCGCGAGGTGCTCGAGTTTCTCGATCAGCGCGGCTACCACGACGTCGAGGAGGTCACCACCTCCACCGAAACCATCACCTTCTCCCTGCCGCGCGAGCTGCGCGCCCCGCGCACTGCGAAGCAGTAACCAGCCGCAGCGAAGCAGAAACCAGTAGCTGCGAAGCAGTAGCTTCTAGCACTGCGATCCCCAACGGCCCCGCACCCACGGACATGATGGGTGCGGGGCCGCTTGGTGTTCGGTGGTGTCCGGCCGGAGATGGAACAATGACGTCACAGAAATGGAAGCAACGGGCTGGACAGCTCCTCCGCTAGTCCTCGTAGAGGTTCTCGTTGAGCGTGGAGTTCTTGCCTGCGCGCTGCGCCTCGCGCTGGGCTTGCTTCTGGGCCAGGCGCTCCTTCTCGTTGCGGATGGACTCCTCGGCCGCTGCCTTGAAGTGATCCGAGTAGCGCCCGCTTGCACGCGCAGTGCGCGCGGAATCGGAGAGGGTATCCCCGGCGCGGCGGGTGGGGTCCGGGCGGCGCGGGGCGAAGTCCCGGTCGGCGTCGTAGTCCTGCGCCGCGTTCTGTGCGGAGTCCTGGCTGGTCTCCTTGCCGGAGGCACTGGCGGCGCGGGCCTTGTCCAGGCGCTGCGCGGCGCTACGCTCCGCGGCCTCGCGCTGTGGGCGGCCGGCCTCAACGCGCTTGCGCGCCTGCTCTTCGCGCTCCTTGGCCTGCTCGCGGCGGCGCGCCTCGCGGTCGCGCTCGCGGATGCGGCGCTGGCGCTGGCGGTACTCAGCGTCCTCGGCGCGGTCGCGGGCAACGAGCTCAGCCACCGAGAGGCGCTCGGAGTTAGTGCGGCGATTGGCTGCGGCCTCAGCGCGGCGGGTGACCTGCGCCCGCCTGGTGTTGTGCTCGGCGGCGGCCTTGCCGCGCCACAGGCGCAGGACTGCCAGCAGTGCACACAGCACCACGATGATCAGCAGCGTTGGAAAGTGCTGCACCGCCGGAAAGGCGGAGGTGAGTAGGGCTGTCTTGGAAAAGGCCGAGGCGCCCTGCGGCAGGTTTGAGCGAGTGTTCACCCAGCCGGCTGCCACCAAGAACACAAAGAAAATGAGTGGCTGGGAGGCCACCGTAAGGAAGAGCCCGCGCGGGTCCACCCGCCAGGTGACAGCGAGTGCGGTCAGTCCAAAGATAACGGCAAAAGGCCATCCAATCGCGCCGGTGAGCATGGTCACCACAACAGCAAGGAGGGCTGCGAGCGCAATGCACAAAAGCCCCATGGGAAGGGAGAGCCCATGGACCGGGCGCGCTGCGCTGTGCGTGACCGTGGAGTTGCGATTTCTGGCTTGTGACACGGCGGCTAAGTCTAGCGTGTCTCCATGGCGAAACGTTAGTTCCGTGCCGCATGTAACGCTGAATTCTCGCGTGTTAGTCCTCACCGCCGGCGCGCCGTGGCCAGTCTTCCACCATCCGCGGTTCCACCGGGAGCACGTCGCTGCGCGCAGGAATGTCCATCTCGTGCAGGCGGCGTGCGGTCACCGCCACGCGGGAATCAAGGGAGGCTAGCGAGGCGTTGTAGGCCTGCACCGCCTTTTCCAAGCCGCGCCCGACCTTGTCGTAGTGCTCGTGCACGGTGTTAAGGCGCGCGTAGAGCTGGCGGCCGAGCCGCTGCACCTCACGGGCCTTGGCGGAAATATCCTCCTGCCGCCAGCCCAAGGCCACGGTGCGCAGCAGCGCGAAAAGTGTGCTGGGGGTGGCGATGACGATGTTGCGCTCAAAGGCGAACTCCAAGAGATCCGGGTCCACCGAGAGCGCGGCGTCGAGGAATGGATCCGCCGGGACAAAGAGCACCACGAACTCCGGGGTGGGGGAGAAGGCCTCGATGTAGCTCTTGTGGGAAAGCCCCTGCACGTGGCTGCGCAGCAGGTGCGAGTGCCGCCGCAGGTAGCCGGCGTGCTCCTCGGGGTCCTCGGTCTCCAGAGCATCGAGGTAGGAACTAAACGGCACCTTGGCGTCCACCACGATGCTGCGGCCGCCGGCCAGGTGCACCACCAGATCCGGGCGCACGGCCTGGCCGTTGATGTAGGCGGTGACCTGCGAGTCAAAGTCCACGTGCTTGAGCATGCCTCCGAGCTCCACCACGCGCTCCAGCTGCATCTCGCCCCAGCGGCCGCGCACGTTGGGAGAGCGCAAGGCGCCCACCAGCTTGTCGGTGCGCTCGCTCAGCCGCGAGGAGGTGCGCGTGACGGATTGCACCTGGCTGCTCAGCGCGGCGAGCGAGGCGTGGCGGTCCTCTTCCAACTCCTGCAGTTGCAGCCCCAGCCTGTCCATCGCCTTTTCCAAAGGCGCGAGCTCTGCTTGGCGGCGCTGCGATTCCATCAGCGCCGCGTGCTCCGCCGAGGGCTGGGAGCGTTGGGCGGAGTAGGCGCGCGCCAGCCAGCCGAGGATTGCGCCGAGGATGAGTCCCACAAACAGCAAAAAGACGGGCACGAAAGAAGTCATGCCCGTCATCCTGTCAGACGCGGTGGACGCGCCGGCCTAGGAACGCTTGCGCGGCTGCAACAGATGTTCGACGGAGGACACTGCCTTCTTGAAACTTGAGCGCACCACCGCCGGGTTGACCCCCTGGGCCGGGGCGGCCTCCTCCTCACCGCCCACGCCGGGGCGCGCATCCAGGGTGGCCTCGGCGTCCTCGCTGTCCGCGCCGGCAGCGGAGACCTCATCGAGCGCGTCCTCCGGGGCGGCGTACTGCGGCATGGACAGCCACACCTGCCGCTTGTGTTCGCCCTGTTGCTGGGTGTAGCGGCCGATGAGGAAGCCCGCCACGGTGGCGAAGTTCATGTCCTCGGCGCGCTTCTCACCGGACTGCAGCATCATCATGTCCTGGAAGTAGCGGTAGGCCACGGCGATGGTGGCGGCCACCGGCACCGCCAAGAAAGCGCCGACCAGGTTGAAGAGCGCGGAGCCCACTGTCACCGAGATCAGCACGATGACCGGGTGCAGGTTCATGGCCTTGGACTGCAGCCACGGCGAGAGCACGTTGCCCTCCAGCTGCTGGACGGCCACCACCAGGGCGAGCACCATGAGGGCCTTGGTGAAGCCCAGGGAGACCAAAGCGATGGTCACCGAGAGCGCGCCGGCAACGATGGCGCCGACGAAGGGGATGAAGCCGGCGATGAAGGTGATGATTGCCAGCGCCATGGCCAGAGGCACGCCGATGAGGGCGAGGCCGAGGCCGATGAAGACGGCGTCGACAAGCGAGACCAGCGCCTGGGCACGCACGAAGCCGCCCAGGGTGTTCCAGGCGCGGGTGAGCATCTCGGTGAGGTGCCAGCCGGTCCGCCGGCCGGTGGCCTCGCGCAGCCAGGGCAGGAAGCGGTGGCCGTCCTTGAGGAAGAAGAAGGTCAGCACCAAGACGATCAGCAGCGTGACCATGATGGAGGTCACCGTGCCGATGCCCGTAAAAACCGAGCCGGCGATGGTGCCGGCCTGCTGCTGCAGCCAGGAGGCAATCTCATCGACGTAGCGCGACATGTCCTCGGCGTCGAGATTGAGCGGCGGGCCCTGCGCCCACAGCTGGAGGCGCTGGATGCCCTCCACGGTTTGCAAGTAGAGTGTCTGCGACTGGCGGGCAAAGTCTGGCGCGATGAACATAAACAGCGAGCCGACGGCGCTAAACGAGATCAGGATGGTGATCACCGCGGCCAGCGCGGCGGGCACGTGATGCTGGCGCAGCCAGCGGGCGCCGGGGGCCAGCACGGTGCAGATGATCAGCGCGATGAGCACCGGCAGGATGCCCTGCCAGAAGTTGCCCGCCATCTTGTAGGCCGCGTAGACGCACAGACCGATAATGAACAAGCGCAGCGCCCACAAGGAAGCGGATTTGATGAGGTCGCCGACCACCATGGAGCGATCCACCTGGCCGCTGGGCGGGTGCGGGGAGACCTGGTCCAGGGTGGTGGCATCGGCGACGTCGTCAATGCGGCCGCTCAGCGCCGCCTCAGTAATGTCTGCGGGGCCTTCGACAGACGTGCTGCGTGAGGCCTCGGCGGCGTCGGTGCCCCTCGCTGCGGCGTGGGTATCCGGCGAGGAGCCTGGGGAATCGTGCTTGTCAGAACTCACCCCACCATCTTGCCTGAAAAAACTCGCTGTGCGTTAGGATTGGCCCCGTGAGTCTTACACTTGGAATCGTCGGCTTGCCCAACGTGGGCAAGTCCACTTTGTTTAATGCCCTGACCCGTTCCGACATCCTGGCGGCCAACTATCCGTTCGCCACCATCGAGCCGAACGTGGGACTCGTCGAGCTTCCCGACGCCCGCCTGAACCGCCTGGCGGAGATGTTTAGCTCCGAGCGCATCCTCCCGGCCACCGTGTCCTTCGTGGACATCGCCGGCATCGTGGAGGGCGCCTCCAAGGGTGAGGGCATGGGCAACGCCTTCTTGGCCAACATCCGCGAGGCCGACGCCATCTGCCAGGTGGTGCGCGCCTTCTCCGATGACAACGTCATCCACGTCGACGGCAAGGTCGATCCGGCCCACGATATTTCCGTTATTAATACGGAGCTGATCCTCGCGGACCTGCAGACCATCGAGAAGGCCCTGCCGCGCCTGGAGAAGGAGGCCCGCAAGAACAAGGATCTGGCCGAGACCGTCGAGGCCACCAAGAAGGCTCAGGAGATCCTGGAGGATGACCGCACTCTCTTTGCCGCGGCCAAGAACGGCGAGATCGACCTGGCTCTGGTGCGCGAGCTGCACCTCATGACGGCCAAGCCTTTCCTCTACGTGTTCAACTCCGATGAGGAGGTGCTTACCGACGACGCCAAGAAGGCCGAGCTGGCCGAGCTGGTGGCGCCGGCCGAGTGCGTCTTCCTCGACGCCCAGACCGAGACCGAGCTGCTCGAGCTCGACGAGGACGAGGCCATGGAGCTTCTGGAGTCCGTGGGGCAGGAGGAGCCGGGCCTGGCTACGCTGGCCAAGGCCGGTTTTGCCACCCTGGGCCTGCAGACCTACCTCACCGCCGGCCCGAAGGAGGCCCGCGCGTGGACCATCAAGCAGGGCACGGCTGCCCCGGCTGCCGCTGGCGTGATTCACACCGACTTTGAGAAGAAGTTCATCAAGGCGGAGATTGTCTCCTTCGAGGATCTTGACGCAGCCGGCTCGATGGTCGAGGCCCGCAACCAGGGCAAGGTGCGCCAGGAGGGCAAGGACTACATCATGCAGGACGGCGACGTCTGCGATTTCAAGATCGGCGGTTAAATAAAACTCCGCTGACAACCCGCAAGGGCGACGGCCCTGACTTGTCCAAAGGTGACGCATGCCTGCACACGCAGAAACCCAGTCTGTACACAACCCCGCTGAGCAGAAGCTGCTCGAGCGCTTCATGAAGCTGTCCATCGCCACGGCGGTGGCCACGATTCTGCTCAAGGTAGCCACCGCAGCGCTCACCGGCTCCGTGGGCTTTCTTTCCGACGCCCTCGAGTCCGGCGTCAACCTTGTCGCCGCGGTGGTGGGCTTCATCGCGCTGCGCATCGCCGCAAAGCCGGCGGATAAGAACCACCAGTTCGGCCACGGCAAAGCCGAGTATGTTGCGGCGCTGGTGGAGGGCATGATGATCTTCGTGGCCGCGGCCATGATCCTCTACACCGCCACCCGCCGCCTCATCCATCTCCAGCCCCTGGAGCAGGCGGGGCTGGGCTTGCTGCTGTCCACCGTGGCCGCCGTGCTCAACGGCGCGGTGGGCATCGCGCTCATGCGCGCGGGCAAGAAGTACCGCTCGGCCACGCTGAACGCCGACGGCCACCACCTCATGACGGACGTGTGGACCTCCGTGGGTGTTCTCGTGGGTGTCGGGGCTGTGGCCTTGACCGATTGGCTGTGGCTCGACCCGCTCATTGCATTTGCGGTGGGCCTGAACATCCTGTGGACTGGTTACACGCTGCTCAAGAACTCGTTGAGCAGCCTGCTCTCGGAGTCCCTGCCCATCGAGGAACACGAGGAACTCGATAGCCTGCTCAACGAGCTGGAGAAGAAGTACGAGGTGCACTTCACCTCGCGGCGCACGGTGGCCTCGGGCCGCCAGCGTCTGGTTTATCTCATCATGGACGTGCCCGGCGAGTGGACGGTGCTCTACTCGCACACCATCGCCGACCGCATCGAGGAGGCCATCGACGAGCTCTTCCCCGGCGCGGAGGTCTTCATTCACGTCGAACCCACCGGGGTGGAGCACCGCCGCACACTGCGCATGCCGCAGGCGGGGCTCTAACGCTCGCGTATCAGCGCTGCTAGAGCCGCAGGCTTTTCATTACGCGCATGCCGGTGCTCACCAGCGCGCGGAAGCGCTCCGGCGGCAGCAGCTCTGAGGGTGCGAGCGGGTGCAGCTTTTGCTCGGCCACGGTGCGCTCGTTGGCCCACAGGCGCATGCCGCCGATGCCGTGGCGGTGGTTAAGGCCGGATTCCTTCACGCCGCCGCCCGGCGCGGCAATTGAGCCATAGGCCGCGGCGAAGCCCTCGTTGATGTTGACCATGCCGGCCTCCAGTTGGGAGGCAACCGCCCAGCCGTGCTGGGAGTTGCCCGTCCACACCGAGGCGGCCAGGCCGTAGGGGGTGTCGTTGGCCAGCGCGACGGCGTCCTCGTCCGAGTCCACCGAGTAGACGGCCAGCACCGGCCCGAAGGTCTCCTCGGCACAAAGCTTCATCTCCGGCGTAACGCCGGTGAGTACCGTGGGCTCGAAGAAGTAGGGGCCGAGGTCCGGGCGGTGCGTGCCGCCGTAGACCAGCGTCGCCCCCTTGTGGAGAGCGTCCTCCACGTGATCGAGGACGGTGTCGAGCTGGCGCTGGGAGGTTAGCGAGCCGATGGTGGCCGCGTCCGAGTAGGCGGCGCCCAGCACCTGCTCATCCAGGGCGCGGGTGAGCTCGGTGAGGAAGGGCTCATACACGCTGCTGTGCACGTAGGCGCGCTCGGCGGACATGCACAGCTGCCCGGAGGAGGAGAAGGCGGTGCGCACCGTGCCGCGGGCGGTGGCGGCTAAGGGGGCGTCGTCAAGCACCAGCAGTGGGTTCTTGCCGCCGAGCTCGAGCATGGTGGGAATGAGCCGGCCGGCGGCTTGGGTGGCGATGGACTTGCCGGCGGCGGTGGAGCCGGTGAAGGAGAGGCCGTCCACCAGCGGGATGAGCGCATCGCCCATCTCCGCGCCGCGGCCGGGTACCAGCTGCCAGGCCTCGGCAGGCAGGCCGGCCTCGATGGCCAAGCGGCGCAGAAGGATGGCGGTGAGTGTGGTCTGCGAATCCGGCTTGTGCACCACCGCGTTGCCGGCCGAAAGCGCGGCGAGCACGTCGCCCACGCCCAGGGAGAGCGGGTAGTTCCAGGGGCTAATCAAGCCCACCACGCCCAGCGGGTAGTACTGGGTGCGTGTGGAGGTCAGCAGGGGCAGCGCGCCGGGGTGGCGCTGCGGGCCGAAGGCCTTGCGCACGTTGACCCCGTAGAAGCGCGCGCAGTTGTAGAGGTCCATGAGTTCGTCGTAGGCGTGGGAGCGGGACTTTCCGTTTTCTGCCTGGATGAGGTCGAGGATGAGCTCCTCGTTGCGGTAGATGAGATCGTGCAGGCGCAGCAGGATGGCGCGGCGATCCCCGCGCCCGATGCCCACGCGGGCGGTCTCCACGGCCCGGTGCACGTCGGCGGCAGTGGCGGTGGGGAAGGAGAAGAGCTCCTCACCACTAAAGGGGGCCAGTGCACTGTGGGGGCTGCCGGTTCCGCAGACGTCGCCGGCGGGATCGGTGGCCAGGAACTCGCGTACGCGCTGCGGTGGGGTAGTGGCGTGGGTGGAGGGCGGGGTGAAGGTTTTCATGGGGCCTATTGTGGCAGAAATTCTATTGTCGGAATGATTTAATGAGAGATTCGCGTCACAGCACAGCGGGTTTGTGGTTAGCATTGCACCATGCCTACCCTCAGCACCCTTCCCAGCCCTACACTCCGCGCCACCGCAGATGCCCTGGTGCGCTCAGGTCGGTGGCCTGCGCCCATGGGGGTCATCGACCTGGAGGCCTTCGATTTCAATGCCAGGCAGATGCACCAGCGCGCCGGAGGCCTGCCCATCCGGGTGGCCTCGAAGTCTCTGCGCAGCGTGGCTGCTTTGCACCGGGCGCTGGGCCACGAGGGCTTTAGGGGGATCCTGGCCTTTTCGTTGCCAGAGGCGCTGCTGCTGGTCAAGGAGGGATTCCGGGATATCGTCGTGGCCTATCCCTGTGTGAACCGGGCGGCCCTGCGGGAGCTGGCGGCGGATGCCACCGCGCGCGAGGCAGTGACCCTCATGGTGGACTCGGTGGAGCTGCTCGATCTGCTTGAGGGCCCGCTGCGGGTGGCCATTGACATCGACTGCACCCTGCGGTTGCCCGGCACGGTCATCGGGCCGCGCCGCTCCCCGGTGCGCGAGCCCGAGCAGGTCGCAGCCCTGGCTCGAGAGATCACGCGCCGCGGGCTGCGGCTGGTGGGGATGATGGCCTACGAGGGGCAGGTGGCCTCCGTGGCTGACGGGGAGAAGGGCCCGGTGGGCGCGGTGAAGCGCTGGCTGCGCGGGCGGTCCATGGAGGATCTGGCCCCGCGCCGCCGCGCGTGCATCGCCGCCGCGCGCGAGGTGGCGGACCTGGAGTTTGTCAACGGCGGCGGCACCGGCAGCTTGAGCGAGTCCGCGGCCGAGGGCAACCTCACGGAGCTGGCGGCGGGTTCCGGCTTTTATACCCCGGCCATCTTCGATCACTTCGCCGAGATCAACCACAAGGCTGCCGCGTTCTTTGTCTGCCAGGTCTCACGCCGCCCGGCCCCGGGCTGGGCCACGGTCAACTCCGGCGGCTGGATTGCCTCCGGCCCGCCCGCGCAGGACCGCGTTCCGGTGCCCGTGTGGCCGGCGGGGCTGAGCTACTCGGCCATCGAGGGGGCGGGCGAGGTACAAACCCCGCTGCGCGGCAAGGCCGCCGACTCCCTGCGCGTGGAGGATCTGGTGTGGTTCCGCCACGCCAAGGCGGGGGAGATGACAGAAAATCTTTCCCGCCTGCTCGCCGTGGGGGATGGGGGCACTGGCGCAACCGAGGAATGGGACACCTATCGAGGACAAGGATGGACACTGCGATGACTGCACAGGCACGGGCAAAGACCTGGACAAAAACCCAGACAAAGACCCAGACAAAGACACGGCGCTCGCGAGCGCAGAAGAACTTCTCCAACTGGTCGGGCTCGGTGACCCGCCAGCTGCACAACTATGTTCAGCCCGCCACCGTGGCCGGCGTGCAGGAGGCGGTGCTCAGGCACGAGTCCCTGCGCCCGGTGGGCGCCGGCCACTCCTTTACTCCGGTGGCGGCGGGGGAGAAGACCATGCTTAACCTCGATCACTTAAGCGGCATCGTCAGCGTGGACA
This sequence comes from Corynebacterium sp., assembly GCF_030532325.1. GTDB lineage: Bacteria > Actinomycetota > Actinomycetes > Mycobacteriales > Mycobacteriaceae > Corynebacterium. The sequence continues at coordinate 16,684 of NZ_JAUNLS010000017.1, read as the reverse complement.
GGCAGCGCAAACGCGTGCGCTTCCTCGCGGGAACCCGCCTGCGCGATATCCCCCGGCTGCTCAAGCCCTTTGGCCTGGCGCTGGCCAACCAAGGCGACGTGGACCCGCAGTCCCTGGCTGGGGCCATTTCCACCTCCACGCACGGCACCGGAATTGGCTACACCGGCTTCGCGGCGACGGTCACGGGGCTGACGCTCGCGGATGCCTCCGGGCAGCTGCGCACCTATTCCCTGGAGGAGGACCCGGAGTTGCTGCGGCTCATCGTGGTCAGCGTGGGCACCCTGGGCGTGGTGGTGGAGGTGGAGATGCAGTGCGTCGACGCCTTTGACCTCCTCGCCGAGGAGTCCGGCGCGCCCATCGAGGATCTCCTGGATAACTGGGAGGAGTACAGCCGCGGGGTGGACCACTTTGAGTCCTACTGGTTCCCGCACACCGACATGGCCATGACCAAGTCCAACACCCGCCTGCGCCCCGAGGATCCCACGCCGGGGGTGAGTGCGCAGCGCTCCCGCCTCAAGCAATTCGTGGATGACGAGCTGCTGGGCAACGCCGCCTACGGCGCCTTGATCCAGATTGGTCGCGTGGTGCCGCAGACCATCCCGAGCTTCAACAAGCTGGCCACCGCGGTGATCTCGAATAACCGCTATCGCGCCGCCGCCCACGAGGTCTTTGTTAGCCCGCGCCGCGTGCGCTTCCACGAGATGGAGTACTCGGTGCCCCTGGAGGCCGGCCCGGAGGCGGTGCGTGAGATCCGCCGTTTCATCGACGCCCAGAACTGGCACATTGCCTTCCCGCTGGAGCTGCGCAGCACCGCGGCCGACGAGGTAGCGCTCTCCACGGCCTCCGGGCGCGAGTCGATGTACATCGCGGTGCACGTGCCGTGGTTTAAGAACCCGCACGAGTACATGCCCAAGATCGAACCTATCCTGCGGGCTGCCGGCGGGCGCCCACACTGGGGCAAGATGCACACCCTGGTGCGCGAGGATCTCGCGCAGCTCTACCCGCGCTTTGACGAGTTTTGTGCCCTGCGCGAGGAGATGGACCCGCAGTGGCGCTTTGGATCGGAGTACATGCGCAGCCTCTTTGGCTAGCGGGGTTATAGGCTAGCGAGTTGCGGTTTGCAGGCGTTGTTGAAAACCATTACCGTTAGCGCAATGACGACTCCCGTTACCGTACTGTCCGGATTCCTCGGCAGCGGCAAGACCACGCTGCTCAACCACCTGCTGGCCAATCGCGCCGGGCGCAAGCTCGCCGTGATTGTCAATGACTTCTCCGAGGTCAACATCGACGCCGCCCTCGTGGCCGGCGAGGGCCACCTGGAGCGCGGCGAGGACCGCTTCGTGGAGCTGTCCAACGGCTGCATCTGCTGCACGCTGCGCGAGGATCTCATCGACTCCGTGGGAAGGCTGGCCGCCAGCGGGGCCTATGACCAGATCATCATTGAGTCCACCGGCATCTCCGAGCCCATGCCGGTAGCCGCAACCTTTGAGTGGGAGTTCGAAGAAGGGCGCAGGCTTGCGGATCTCGCCCCCATCGACACCATGGTCTCGCTGGTCGACGCCTCCACCTTCCTCACCCAGCTCCGCCGCGGCCGCACCCTGGCCTCCCAAGGCATCGAGGCCACCTCGGAAGACGAGCGCACCATCGCCGATCTCCTTGTGGACCAGGTAGAGTTCGCCGACATGCTGCTGGTGACCAAGACGGACCTGGTCAGCGCGGAGGAGACCGAGCGCGTGGTGGCCACCCTCAAAGCCATGAACCGCCGCGCCAAGGTGCTGCCGGTGACCAACGGGCACATTGCCGCCGAGCTCGTCCTCGACGCCCACCTCTACGATCTCGGCACCGCCGCCAGCTACCAGGGCTACGCCGAGGAGCTGGCCAACCCGCACACCCCGGAGACCGAGGAATACGGCATTTCCTCAGTGGTCTTCCGCTCGGATCGGCCCTTCAACCGGCAGCGCCTGCTCGAAGCGCTGCGCGCCTCCACCGGTCTGGTGCGCTCCAAAGGCTACTGCTGGATCGACAGCGAGCTCAGCATCGCCCACGCCTGGCAGCAGGCCGGGCCCAACCTGCAGATCCAGCCGGCCTCCCTGTGGGCGGCCAATGGAGTGACCCCAGGCTCGGAGGTGGTGCTCATCGGGGTGGAGTTCAATGCGGAGGAGACCCTACGCAACTTCCGCAATGCGGTGCTCAGCGATGCCGAAGTTGCGGCCCTCATCACAGCGCGTGCGGACGATGCTGCTAAGGTAAGCGGGTCCTAAAATCCCGCATGCCCTGCCCGCGGCCACCGTGACCTGCCTACGGCCCGGCGGCATGCGCTTGATAGAGCAGAAGTCGATATAGCAGAAGAAGGTGTCTGAAACGTCCGTCAACTCCGAATCCGAGCAGCCACTCATCAGCCCAACCTTCGTCTTTGCCTGGTTGGTGAACTTTGCCCAGTTCATGATCTTCTACCTCTTGGTGACCATCATGGCGCTGTACGCGGTGCAGCAATTCGGGGCCTCGGAAACGGCGGGCGGCTTCGCCTCCAGCGCCTTCATCGTCGGCGCGACCATCGCCAGGATCTTCTCCGGCTACCTTGTTGACGCCGTCGGCCGCAAGCGCAGCCTGCTGGGCTCGCTGGTGGTGGTCGTGGTGGCCGCCGTGCTCTACTTCCCGGCGCAATCGCTGGGCAGCCTCATCGTGGTGCGCACCCTGCACGGCCTGGGCTACGCCGTGGCCTCCACCGCCGTGATGGCCGTGGCGCAGTCCGTCATCCCGGATCACCGCCGCGCGGAGGGCACCGGCTACTTCGCGCTCGGCACCACCCTGGCCACCGCCTTTGGCCCCGCAGCCGGCCTGGCTCTGGCCAACACGATGGGCTACAACACCGTCTTCGTCGTCGTGCTCACTCTCACCGTCATTGCTCTGGGCCTAGCGCTGCTGCTCAAGGCCCCGGCCCACGAGCGCCCGAGCGTGACCTTCAGCCTGGCCAACATTGTCCACCCCGCGGTGGCGCCCTTCGGCATGTTCATGCTGCTGGTCGGCGTGGCCTACACCGGCATCATCACCTACCTCAACGCCTACACCGAGCAAGCCGGGCTGAGCACCGGAGCCAGCTTCTTCTTCCTGGCCTACGCGGTGGTGAGCCTGGGCATGCGCTTTGTGTTGGGGCGCGTGCAGGATAGGCGCGGCGATAACGTCATCGTCTACAGCGCGCTGGTGTGCTTCATCGCCGGGCTGGCCCTGCTGGCCGTGGCACACAGCAACTGGCAGGTCATCCTCTCCGGCGCGCTGGTGGGCTTGGGTTACGGCTCCATCATGCCGGCCGCCCAGGCCATCGCAGTGCGCATGGTTCCCCTGCATGAGATGGGCGCGGGTATCTCCACGCTCTTCCTGCTTCTCGACGTCGGTATCGGCTTTGGCCCCATCCTCCTGGGTGAACTCGTCGGCGCCACCAGCTACTCCGCGATGTACTGGATGCTCGCCGCGCTGACCGTCATCTCGGTGGCCGTCTACTTCGCCGTCCACGGGCGCACCGACGCAGCCAAGGGCGGGCACGTCCGCCCCGCCTAAGCGGTTCCACCTCAGCGGCCCCATCTCAGTAGCACTGCGCTGCAGGATCTGGCGTGGCCCCTTAAACTGTGCGGCACACCCGCCAGAAGCTTAAGGAGCCAGCCCATGGATCTTCCTTTGACCTCCCTCGTCGGGGTGGTGCTGGAGAAAACCCGCCCGCCCCGCCCCAAGATGCGCAGCCGCAAGAAGCTGCCGCACATCGAAGCCCGCACCGTCGACATCGCGCCCATCGAGGGCCCGCAACTGCGCATGACCGTGCGCGAGCTCCTCGTCTTTGCCGCAGAGGAGCACCAGGCGGGCATTGTGCTGGACGGGAAGTCCTTCAGCCCGGAGAACGTCGCTGAGGCCGCCCCCGCCGCCCGCGAGGCCATCGACCGGGACAGGCAGTGGTGCGTGGGGCGCTTCGGTCTGGCCACCCCGGAGGACATCCTGCCCTTCGAGGGCGAGGCCTACCCGCAGCACTCATACGATCTCCCCGAATTTGTGATCCGCTGCTGCGGCGAGCGCGTGGAGGTCTCCGGTGATATCTCCGCGGAGACCGTCACGGAGTTCCTGGATAGGCGCACCGCGGACGGCGTGCGCGGCGCCTGGCTTTCCCTGCACGGGGTCAACGGCCCCAACATGTTTGTGCTCACCCCGAATTTCATGCACCGCCCGGCGTGGTCGGCGCAGCCCACCCCGGCAGAGTGGGCCGCGGAGCTGGAGCGGCACCCGCGCAGTGCGCAGTGGATCCCGGATTGGCTCGCCGCGCAGCTGCGCCTGGCAGAGGAGGAGAAGTAATGGATATCAACTGGGAGAGCACGGACACCGCCCGCGACTTCTTTGATGCCGCGCGGCTGAGCGATCCGCAGGAGCGCGAGGAGGCCCTCGGCGCCATGCTCGATCACGGCTGGACGCCGCCGGAGGATCTCTTTCCCGAGCTGTTCAAGCGCCCCGACATCGACGGGGCCTTGGTGCAGCGGCTTGTCGATGCCGGTGCGGACCCCTCCGCCATGAACCGCTTCGGGGAGACCGCGTGGAACCTCCTCTTCAAAACGCAGCGCAGTGACGAGCAACTCTGGCCCATCTATCAGGCGCTGCTCACGGTGCCCCCGCGGTTGGCCGTGTCCACCCCGACGCTTTACAACGCCATCCTCAACCACCGTCGCCTGCGCCTGCTCGCGCTGCTGGAGCCCTACCTGCCGCCGCAGGCGACGAGCGTGCCGGTCAACCCCGCGACGCTCTAGCGGGAGGAAACCGAGGCGCTGTCTACCTCGGTGTCTTCGGTGTCGGCATCTTCTTCACCGGCGCCCTTCTTCACCAGATCGGACACGCCATCCTCCGCGGCGTCCCACACCGCCTGATCCTGGATGCCCGCACGCTTGGCCACGACCGTCGCGCACAGCGCCTGGCCCGTGACGTTGACCGCGGTGCGACCCATATCGATGATCGGCTCGATGGACAGCAGTAGGCCCACGCCAGCCAGCGGCAGGCCCAGCGTCGACAGCGTCAGCGTAAGCATGACCGTGGCGCCCGTGGTGCCCGCGGTGGCCGCCGAGCCAATGACGGAGACAAAGATGATGAGCAGGTAGTGGGTGAAGTTGAGGTCGATGTCGTAGAACTGTGCGATGAAGATCGCGGCGATGGCCGGGTAGATGGAGGCGCAGCCGTCCATCTTGGTGGTCGCGCCCAGCGGCACTGCAAAGGAGGCGTACTCGCGCGGCACGCCCATGGCCTGCTCGGTGAAGCGCTGCGTCACCGGCATCACGCCCATGGAGGAGCGGGTGACAAAGCCCAGGGAGAACACCGGCCACACGCGCTTGTAGAAGCCAAAGACCGGGATGCGGTTGAAGGCCAGCACGGCAGGGTAGACCACGCCGATGACCAGGGCCAGGCCCGCGTAGATGGCCAGCACGAACTTGCCCAGGGAGCTCAGCGCGTCCCAGCCGTAGGTGGCCACGGCCTTGCCAATGAGCGCGGCGGTGCCGATGGGGGCCAGGCGGATGACCCACCACAGGACCACCTGGATGACCTTGAGGAAGGACTCGCTAAAACGCAAGAAGGGATCTGCTGCCTTGCCTGCCTTGACCGCGGCAATGCCCAAGGCCAAGGAGACCACCAGCAGCTGGAGTGCACCAAAGCTCAAAGAGACTTCGCCGTCGCTAAGCGAGGCCTTCATGCCGATGAAGTTGGAGGGCAGCAGCTGCTCCAGGAAGGCAGTCCACGAGCCCACGCTGGAGGGCTCGGCGGCGGTAGAGGCGTCCACGGTGGATCCCACGCCCGGGCGCAAGACCAGGGCGACGATGATGCCGGTGATCACCGAGAGGAAGGCGGTGATGGCGAACCACACCAGGGTGGATACGGCCAGGGAGGCGGCGTTGGTCACCTTGCGCAGGTTGGCCACCGAGGTCACCACGGCGGCGAAGATGAGCGGCGGGACCATGACCTTGAGCAGCTGCACGTAGGCGCTGCCCACGCCGCTGAGCGTTTGGGTCAGCCAGGAGCCCTTCTCGTTGTCAGCGGGCAAGCCGGAGTCCATGCCGGCGGCGATGAAGCCCAGGATGAGGCCGACGATGAGGCCAGCGATAACTTGGGCGCCAAAGCCGGTTGCCCACGAGGGGAGTCGACGGCGCTGGGGTGCGGATTGAGTCACGAGAATTCCTTGCGAGCGAATAGACAGCCTTGTATATATGTGAACTGTATAGTCCAGAAATTATGAACTAACCGGTTCACTTCAACTTTAAACACTGTACGAGAAGCAGAAATTCCCGTGCAACTTCCTCGGGGCTAGAAAGAAGGGGTGGCGTGCACTTAGGGTTGCCTACCTAGAATTTTCTTAAGGCGAAACGTACTTTTAACATATGTCTCGTTTTAGCCCGCTCAACTGGCCCGTTGTCCGCCAGATGCGCAATAAAGATGCCTTTGGCAGGGACGTGAACACGCAGTCCGCAAAAAGCAAGGACATGCAAGGCCGTCTTGTCGACGCCGACAAGGTCGTTCAGTCCGTCTGCCCCTACTGCGCGGTGGGATGCTCCCAGCGCGTCTACGTCAAAGACAACCGCGTCATTCAGATCGAAGGTGACCCAGATTCTCCGATCTCCCGCGGCCGCCTGTGCCCCAAGGGCTCGGCCTCGGAGCAGCTCATCAACTCCGCCTCGCGTCTGACCACCATCAAGTACCGCGCCCCGTACTCCACGGAGTGGCAGGACCTCGATGAGGAAACCGCGATGGAGATGATCACCGATCGCTTCCTTGAGGCCCGCCGCAACCACTGGGAGGACACCGACGAGCAAGGCCGCCGCCTCAACCGCACCATGGGCGTGGCCGGCCTCGGCGGCGCGACCCTCGACAACGAGGAGAACTACCTGATTAAGAAGCTGTTTACCGCCACGGGCGCTATTCAGGTCGAAAATCAGGCCCGCATATGACACTCCGCCACCGTTCCCAGTTTGGGAACTTCGTTTGGCCGCGGCGGCGCAACCCAGCCGCTGCAGGATATGGCGAATGCGGACTGCATCGTCATTCAGGGTTCTAACATGGCCGAGTGCCACCCGGTGGGCTTCCAGTGGGTGGTTGAGGCCAAGAAGCGCGGCGCGCGCATCATTCACGTGGATCCGCGCTACACGCGTACCTCCGCTTTCGCGAACCGCCACATCGGCATCCGCGGCGGCACGGACGTTGTCCTGCTTGGTGCCATCATCAAGTACGTCTTGGACAATGACCTCTATTTCCACGACTACGTGGTGAACTACACCAACGCGGCCTCGATCATCTCCGAGGACTACCGTGATACCGAGGACCTCGAGGGCCTCTTCTCTGGCTACGACGCCGAAAGTGGCAAGTACGTCACGGACTCCTGGCAGTACGTGCGCAAGCCGGAAGGCTCCTCGTGGAACGTGGAGAAGGACATGAGCCTGCAGCACCCGAACTCGGTGTTCCAGATTCTTAAGCGTCACTACTCGCGCTACACCCCGGAGCTGGTGGAGGAGACCTGCGGTATCTCGCAGGAGGACTTCTACTACCTGGCAAACTCGATCGCCGATAACTCCAACCCGGAGCGCACCACCTGCTTCGCCTACGCGCTGGGCTTTACCCAGCACACCCTGGGCGCGCAGTTCATCCGCACCGCGGCGATTCTCCAGCTGCTCATGGGCAACGTGGGCCGCCCGGGCTCTGGCATCATGGCGCTGCGTGGCCACGCCTCCATCCAAGGCTCCACGGATATCCCGACGCTCTTCCACTCCCTGCCGGGCTACCTGCCCATGCCGCACGTGGCGCAGGAGACGTGGCAGGACTACGTCAAGGCCATCCGGGCTGAGGACCAGAAGGGCTTCTGGCAGATCGGTGAGAACTACGCCGTCTCGCTCATGAAGTCCTACTGGGGCGATGCTGCCACCAAGGAGAACGGCTGGGGCTACGACCTCATGCCCAAGATCTCCGGCGCGCACTCCACCTACGAGACCCTCATGGCCATGCTGGACAAGGAGGTCGAGGGCTACATCGTCTTCGGCCAGAACCCAGCGGTGGCACAGTCCAATGGCGGCATGCAGCGACGCGGCCTGGCCTCCCTAAAGTGGCTCGTGGTTCGCGACTTCCAGGAAATCGAGACCGCCTCCTTCTGGAAGGACTCGCCCGAGGTACGCAACGGCGAGCTCAAGACCGAGGAGATCGGCACCGAAGTCTTCCTCATGCCGGCGGCCACCCACGTGGAGAAGTCCGGTACCTTCACCCAGACTCAGCGCATGCTGCAGTGGCGCTTCCAGGCCGTGACCCCGCCGGGTCAGGCCCGGTCCGACGGCTGGTTCTTCTACCAGCTGGGCAAGCGCATCAAGGAGCGCCTGGCCGAGTCCACTGATCCACGCGATCTGCCCATCCAGTCCGTGACCTGGGATTACACCGAGGACGAGCACGGCGAGCCGGATTCCGAGGAGATCCTGCGCGAGATCAACGGCTACTACCTGGAGGGGCCGAAGAAGGGCCAGCTGCTGCCTGCCTTCGTGGAGATGAAGAATGACGGCTCCACTTCCGGTGGCTGCTGGATCTACACCGGCGTGTTCAAGGACGGCATCAACCACTCCGCCAGCAAGGTGCCTGGTTCCGAGCAGAACGAGGTGGCCCTGGAGTGGGGCTGGGTCTGGCCGGCCAACCGCCGCATCCTCTACAACCGTGCATCGGCAAAGCCGGATGGCACTCCGTGGTCGGAGCGCAAGAAGTACATCTGGTGGGACGAGGCATCCGGTTCCTGGGTGGGTGATGACGTGCCCGACTTCCCGGCCACCAAGCGCCCGGATTACAAGGCTCCTGTCGACGCCGTCGGCCCCGCCGCCCTCGACGGCGACGATCCCTTCATCATGCAGGCCGACGGCCTGGGCTGGCTCTTCGCCCCGAAGGGCCTGTCCGATGGTCCTCTGCCCACGCACTACGAGCCGCAGGAATCCCCGGTGCTCAACGCGCTGTACAAGCAGCAGCAGTCGCCGACCCGCCTGACCATCAAGCGCCCGGACAACCTGTCGCGTCCGGCGCCGGGTGAGTTCGGCGAGGATGTCTTCCCGTTCGTGTTCAACACCTACCGTCTCACGGAGATGTACACCTCGGGTGCGATGTCGCGCCGCCTGCCTTACCTGGCGGAGCTGCAGCCGGGCCTGTTCTGTGAGGTTGACCGCGATCTGGCCGCCAAGCGCGGCCTGGTCAACGGCGAGTGGGCCACCATCGTCTCCCCGCGTGGTGTCATCGAGGCCCAGGTGTTGGTTACCGACCGCATGGAGATGCTCACCATCAACGGCAAGGACTTCCACCAGATTGGTATCCCGTACCACTACGGTGAGTCCGACACCACGCCGGTGGCTGGCGACGGCGCCAATGACCTGCTCGGCCTGACCCTCGAGCCGAACGTGTTCATCCAGAACTCCAAGGTCGGCGCCTGCGATATCCGCCCGGGCCGCCGTCCGCGCGGCGAGGCTCGCGTGGAGCTGCTCAAGGAATATCAGCAGAAGGCAGGGCTGACCGTCGAGACCGGTAACCGCGTGCTCGACGTGGGTGACGAGTTCACCACCACGGACGGTGTCGCCGAGACCGAGGGTCCCACCCCGGGCTCTGACGCCGAGCCCAGCTCCGCGCCGATCAGCACGGAGAAGCCCGAGGAAGGCAAGGAAGGATAGAAGATGGTCAACGCATTGACCGAGAAGGCCGATCAGCACGGCTACGAGTCCTACCGGCGCATGGCCTTTTTCACCGACACGTCGGTGTGCATCGGCTGCAAGGCCTGCGAGGTTGCCTGCAAGGAGTGGAACCGCAACCCCGTCGAGGGCTACGAGGTTACCGGTAACTCCTACGACAACACCGGCTCCCTCGGCGCCAACACCTGGCGCCACGTGGCCTTTATCGAGCAGAACAACGAGCGCATCGAGCAGGCCCGCGAGGAGGGCCGCAAACTGGTCTCGCTGGGCATGCCCTCGGTGGGCGCCGCGCTTGACGACGCCCCCGATACCACCCCGCCGGACACCAGCGACTTCCGCTGGCTGATGTCCTCCGATGTGTGCAAGCACTGCACCAACGCCGGCTGCCTCGATGTCTGCCCCACGGGCGCGCTGTTTCGCACGGAGTTCGGCACCGTCGTGGTGCAAGATGACGTGTGCAACGGCTGCGGCACCTGCGTGGCCGGATGCCCCTTCGGCGTCATCGAGCGCCGCGACGACGGCGGCGTGACGCTCAAGACGGACAAGACCGCCACCGTGGACTACGAGGATTACAGCCACGCCGGCGTGAACCTGCTCAAGAAGCTGCGCCAGCTGCAGCCGCAGGGCCCGGACCACACCCCGGGCAAGCCGATGCCCATCCACAACATGGGCGTGGCCCAGAAGTGCACCATGTGCTACGACCGCCTGAAGATGGGGGAGCAGCCGGCGTGCGCCAAGACCTGTCCAACTGATTCCATTCAGTTCGGCCCCTACGAGGAGATGCTCGCCGCGGCGAAGGAGCGCGTCAAGGTGCTCCACTCCCAGGGGCTGACGGAGGCCCGCCTCTACGGCGCCAACAGCAAGGACGGCGTCGGCGGCACCGGCTCTATCTTCCTGCTGCTGGATTCCCCGGAGGTCTACGGCCTGCCGCCGGACCCGCGCGTGCCCACGGCAGACCTACCGCAGATGTACACAACCGCAGCGAAGGCAATCGGCGGCATGGCGCTCGCCGTGGCCGGCGCATTCGTACTGGGAGGACGCAAGTGACTGAGTTTGACGAGTACCGCCCGCCGCAAGAGCCGCGCCGCCGCGGGTTCGGTGGCAAGAAGCGCAAGCGCAAGCGCGTTGGTGCCGGCGCGCAGGACGGTTCCAAAGAGCAGCGCATGGCGGAGGACTTTGAGTTCACCTCCTACTACGGCAAGCCAGTGGTCAAGGCTCCGCCGTGGGAGTGGCCGATTGGCGCGTACCTTTTCCTCGGCGGCGTCTCCGGCGGATCGGCCCTGCTGGCCGCCGGCGCGCAGGCAACGGGCAATAAGGCCCTGCGCCGCAGCACCCGCCTGACCGCGTTCAGCGCGGCCTCGCTGGGATCGGTCTTCCTCGTGCTGGATCTGGGCCGCCCGGAACGCCTGCTCAACATGTTCCGCGTGTTCAAGGTGACCTCGCCGATGTCCGTGGGCTCCTGGATCCTGGGCAGCTTTGCCACCGCGGCCTCCGTCCCGGCCATCGTCGAAGCGGACGAGCTGACCGGCAGGCGCCTGCCGCTGCCGAAGTTCCTGCGCAAGGCCCTGCGCCGCGCCGCGGGCCCCGCGGGTGCGGCGGCCGGTGTGCTGGGCGGCCCGCTGGCTGGCTACACCGCGGTGCTGCTGGGCAATACCTCCAACCCGACGTGGAATGACGCCAAGGAGCACCTGCCCTACGTGTTCGTGTCCTCGGCCGCCGCGGCCTCCGCAGGTGCGGCCATGGTGTTTACCCCGGTGGATTCCGCCGCCCCGGCCCGCGCGCTGGGCATGGCCGCCGCGGTCAGCGACATCGCCGCGACCAAGGTGATGGAAAAGAACATGGAGCCCGAGACCCTGCGCCCGCTGCACGAGGGCACCCCGGGGGCCCTGATGAAGGCCTCCGAGTACCTCATCACAGCAGGCGGCGTGGGCGCGGCGGTAGCCACCGCTACCAAGTCGCGCGCCGTGTCCGTGGCCAGCGGCCTTGCCCTGCTGGCCGGCTCCGCGTGCACCCGCTTCGGCGTGCTCAACGCGGGACTGAAGGCCGTGGAGGATCCGATGACCACCATCGGCCCGCAGAAGCGCCGGGCCGCGAAGCGCGGCCTCGACGCTTCCGTGGTCACCCCCTTCTAGGAGACGGTGATGAACGGGGCGCCCTCCGGGCGCTCCACCGTGCGGCCGATGACCGGGTAGCCCGGCACTTCGCCCACGATGAGCAGCCCGCCCGAGGTCTGGGCGTCAGCCAGGAAGATGAGCTCTTCCTCGCTGAAGCCCTCAGCGGTGATGTGCGGGCGCACCCAGTCCAGGTTGCGGCGCGAGCCGCCGGGGATAAACCCCTCGGCCAGCGCCTCGCGCGCGCCCTCGACCGCCGGCACCGCGGCGGCGTTAATCTCCGCGGCGATACCCGAGGCACGACACATCTTGTACAGGTGACCCAGCAGGCCAAAGCCGGTGACGTCCGTCGCTGCCTTGACGCCTGCGGCCACCGCTGCCTGCGAGGCCTCCCGGTTGAGCGCGGTCATGGAGTCCACCGCCGCCTGGGAAACCTGCCCGGTGGCCTTGTGCTTGTTGTTGAGGATGCCCACGCCAATCGGCTTGGTCAGCGTAATCGGCAGGCCCGCCTCGGCGGAGTCGTTGCGCATGAGCTTCTCCGGGGACACCACACCCGTGGCGGCCAGGCCGTAGATGGGTTCGGGGGCGGTGATCGAGTGACCACCGGTGATGGAAATCCCGGCCTTGCTGGCCACGTCCATGCCGCCGCGCAGCACCTCGCGCAGGATGTCCAAGGGAAGCACCTCGCGCGGCCAGCCCACCAGGTTGATGGCGGTCACCGGGGTGCCGCCCATCGCGTAGACGTCGGACAGCGCGTTCGCCGCGGCCACCCGGCCCCAGTCGTAGGGGTCGTTGAGCATCGGGGTGAAGAAGTCCGCCGTGGAAATCACCGCGAGGCCGTCCTGGATTTTGACGGCGGCGGCATCGTCGCCGTCGTCAAGCCCCACGAGCACGTTGGGATCCGCGGTGCCCACCAGGCCCTCGACGGCGGACTCAAGCTCGCCGGGCGGAATCTTGCATGCGCAGCCGCCACCGGCTGCAAAAGAGGTCAGTTTAATGTCAGCCATGACTCCCACATTACGCGGCGGCAGGCGGGGATTTGGCCTACTCCGTGTAAAGTAGCCCGATGGAGGCGTACGCGTCCTGGTGGGCGCCGCGGTCTTCAAAACCGTTGAGGCCGAGTATCTCGGTCTGGCAGGTTCGATTCCTGTCCGTCTCCGCCACACTAACCCCACTTTCTTCACGATGAGCACCTCCTCCCAGCCCGATCCCCGCCGCTTCATCCCCCGCATGGATGAGCTTTTGTCCACTCCGGCTGCCCAGGCCGCCCGCGCGCGGCTGTCCGAGCACCGCATCAAAGCCATCGTCACCGCGCAGCTGCATCGCGCCCGCCGCGGCGAGCTGGAGCCTGGCGACGTCCACCGCGAGGTCGCCCGCCAACTCAACGCCGCTACCGCCTATTCTTTGCACCCGGTCATCAACGCCACCGGGGTCATCGTGCACACCAACCTGGGCCGCGCGCCGCTGCCGCCTGCGGCCATCGAGGCGCTCATCGCCGCCGCCGGCTACACCGACGTCGAGCTGGATCTGCCCACCGGGCGTCGCTCCTCCACCCGCGGGGCCGGGGCCACCGCGGCGCTGCTGGCCGCCTGCCCGGGCGCCGAGGACGCACTCGTGGTCAACAACGGTGCCGCAGCGTTGCTGCTGGCCACCGCGGCACTCGCCCCCGGCAAGGAGGTCATCATTTCCCGCGGGGAGCTCATCGAGATCGGCGCGGGCTTCCGCCTCCCCGAGCTCATCGAGTCCACCGGCGTGCGTCTCAAGGAGATCGGCGCGACCAACCGCACACACCCGCAGGACTACGAGCGGGCCATAGGGCCCGAGACCGGCGCCATCCTCAAGGTGCATCCCTCCAACTTCCGCATTGAGGGGTTTAGCGCGCAGGTTTCCGTGCCGAAGCTGCGCTCGATTGCCACCCAGCACGACCTGCCGCTCATCGTCGACCTGGGTTCCGGTCTGCTCACCGCCGATCCGGTCCTGCCCGAGGAGCCGGACCTGCACCGCCAGCTTGCCGAGGGCGCCGATATCGTCATCGCCTCCGGCGACAAACTCCTGGGCGGGCCGCAGGCCGGCATCCTGCTGGGCACCACGCAGGCGATTGCCCGCCTCAAGGTGCACCCGCTGGCCAGGGCAGTGCGCATTGACAAGCTGCGCCTCAACGCGCTGGAGGCGGCGGTTTCCACGCCCTCGAACGCCGTCGAGGACGCCCTGCACATCGACGCCGCCTCCTACGAGCAGCGCACGCGGGAGCTCGCGGCGGCGGTAAAGGGGGAACTCGTCAAGCATGAGGGCCGCGTGGGCGGCGGTGGGGCGCCAGAATACCCTCTGCCGGGCTGGGCGGTGGCACTGCCGGAGGAGCTGGCCGCGCCCTTGCGCACCGGCAGCCCCGCGGTGCTACCCCGCGTGCACCAGGGGCGCTGCCTTATCGATCTGCGCTGCGTGCCGCAGGAACAGGACGCCGCGGTGCGCGCGGCGATTGTGCGCGCACAGGAAGGGGAGTAGATGTACGTCGTTGCCACCGCCGGGCACGTTGACCATGGCAAATCCACCCTCGTGCGGGCGCTGACCGGCATGGAGCCGGACCGCTGGGAGGAGGAGAAGCGGCGCGGCTTGACCATCGACTTAGGCTTCGTGTGGACCCACCTGCCCTCGGGGGCGGACGTGGCCTTCGTGGATGTGCCCGGCCACGAGCGCTTCCTGTCCAACATGCTGGCCGGGGTGGGGCCGGTGCCGGTGGCGCTGTTCGTGGTGGCCGCCGACGAGGGCTGGCAGGCCCAGTCCAGCGATCACCGCGATGCGCTCGATGCACTGGGGGTTGGGGAGGTCGTCGTGGCGCTGACCCGCGCGGACCGCGCCGATGAGCAGCGCCGGGCGCGGGTGCGCGCTGAGGTGCGCGAGGAGCTGGCGGCAACAAGCTTTGCCGAGGCTCCTATGGTGGAGGTTTCCGCGCGCACCGGTGAGGGCCTGGAGGCGCTGAAGGCGGCACTCGATGAGCTGCTGGCCGCGGCCCCGGCCCCCGATGCTCAGGCGCCGGTGCGCTTCTGGGTGGACCGCGCCTTTAGCGTCAAGGGCGCCGGCACGGTGGTCACCGGAACGCTGGCGGCTGGCCGGTTGGCGGTGGGCGATACCCTCGAGCTGCGGGGGCACAACCTAGACATTCGCGGGCTGCACAGCGAGAACACCGCGGTGCAGGCCGCGGAGCCTGTCAGCCGCGTGGCCATCAACCTGCGCGGGGTGGACGCGGGCAGCATCTCCCGCGGCGACGTGCTGCTCAGCCCCGGAGCGTGGCAGCAGGTCTCCATCTTTGACGCGCAGCGGGTGACGGGCGAAGCACTCGATGCTGTGGCGGAGAACCTGGTGTTGCACGTAGGCACGGCCGCGGTGGAGGCCCGGGTGCGGCCGCTGTCGGCGCAGCACGCGCGGGTGAGCCTCAGTGAACCTCTGCCGCTGCGCATCGGGGATAGGGCCGTGCTGCGCGGGCCGGGGGCGCGTCACGTGGTGGCAGGAGTCGAGGTAGTGGACCCCGTGCCGCCGGCCTTTACACGTCGCGGCGACGCGGCACGGCGGGCGTCGGCGCTGGCCGCGCTGGACAACCCGCGCGATGCCGGTGCACTGGTAGTTCGGGAAGGCTACGTGCTGGTTTCGACGCTGCAGCGCCTGGGCTTTGATACCGCCACGCCGCCGGCCGGGGTGATTGCCTTCCGCCAGTGGTGGGTGGCCGCCGCCCAGGTGGGGGCGTGGAAGAAGCAGCTGCTCGAGGCGGTGGAGGCCCACGCGCAGGCCAACCCGCTGGCCTCCGGTCTGCCCCGCCCGGCGGCGGCGCAGGCGCTTACGCTTGACGAGGGTCCTCTGCTCAACCTCGCCATCGCCGCCGCCAAGCTGGAGTCCGCCGAGGGCGTGCTGCGCCTGCCCGGTGCCACCGTAGACCTGGGGCCGGCGGAGAAGGGCGTGCGGGAGCTGGAGCAGCGGCTCGAAAAGCAGCCTTTTGCGGCGCCGGAGGCCGATGACCTCGCTCGCTGGGGGCTGGGACCCAAAGAGCTGGCGGCGGCGGAGCGCGCCGGGCGCGTACTGCGCTTGGGCGGGGGAGTGGTGCTGCTGCCCTCTGCCCCGCAGCGGGCCGTGGAGATTCTGCGCACGCTGGAGCAGCCTTTCAGCACCTCGCAGGCGCGCAAGGCGTGGGATACCACCCGCCGGGTGGCCATTCCCTTGCTCGAGCTTCTCGACGCCCACAGCCACACCCGTCGCCTGGACGGCACCCTGCGGGAGCTGCGTTAGCCTCCGCGGCGGCCGCTGCCTGTGGATAACGCGCCCTGGGTGGGCGCGTCAGGCGGAGTTATCCACAGATCGAGGCCTCCAACTCGATTCGTCCTATTTTTCCTTGACGCTGGCTTTTAGTCTCAGGCTCATGAACGAACAGTTAGAGGCTTATCTTGCCGCGCAGGCCGCGGGTATGGCCATCATCCAGGGGGCAGCCGGGCTATCGGCTGCCCAGTTGGAGGAGGCCGGCTGCAGTAAGCGCGAAGCCGAAGAGTTGGTGCATTTAGCTCAGGTCTACTTCGGGCCGACCAGATACACGAGGCGGCAGCGTAAGGCCCAGGCCACCACCCACAGCCTGTCCACCCTGAAGTTGATTGAGTCTTATGCCAAGAAGGTCAAGGGCAAGGATGCTGCCTGGCAGTTGCGCTTGAAACTCTTGGCGTTGACAACCAGTCAGCAGATCATTGCTACTGCCCGCAAGGAGCTCAAAGCCTTGCGCACACCCCGTGAGGAGGGTGTGAAGATTCGCCGGGATAGGAACGGTATCTCGTTGCTGACGGTGGCTGCTCGGGATTCTGAGCTTATCGAGGTCTACAACTGCCTCGA
>NZ_JAUNLS010000016.1 GCF_030532325.1 Corynebacterium sp. | reverse complement strand
ACCGACATGAGCACAACCCCGGGTCACAGATACACCACGCTAACGGACGCAACCAGCGCGCTGCAGCGGGAATGCTGTGCGGGCGAAGGGGGGAGAGAGAAATTCCATCGCGGAAACGCGAGGTAACACCGAAAAATCAAAAGCTTCGTGATGTCAATGAGCTTTGGAGGCTGCCTCGGCCTTTGCGTTAACATGCTATCCGAAGCTCAAAAAGGTTCCGGTGTCATCGACAGCTATCAGGCTCCTTTCATAGTCGCAATTATTTGATGGACACCTAATAAATATTCACAAGCATGCGTCATTCTAATGAGTGGTTATCGCTGGGATTTCTAGGAGTTGTTCCAGAGGGCAATTGTGATGGACTCAAGCCTGTGCGTTTCTGGGGGGCAAACAGAGTTTGATTCCCATCGGGGATCTATGCGGTAGATGCCCGACGGGAATCAAGGAACTAAAACCTCGTAGTCACCTGAAAACGATGATTATTTGAGGTAAACACGAAAGATTCAGCCGTGATTGATGTTCAGAGTGCTACCCTACGAAGGTCTCAAAGTACCACTTGCCGTCAGAGCGCTTCTCGCAGGGAATCTTGACAGTGGAAGTGGCATGGCCGGGCAAGCTATCGAGATAGCACTTCCATTTGCTGTCGTAGGGGCCTAGCTGTGCTGCGCTGGCTGCGGGGGCACTCGCAAAAAAGCACCATAAGCGCAGAACCAGCCGCAACGAGCTTTCTATTTAAAATCTTCATGATTCTCCTTCCGTACGGTATCAAATTACTGGGCTACCTAATGGGGCTAAGCAATGGATTAGTCACTTTCAACAAGAATGCACTCTTGCCGAGGATTTTCTGATGGCAGGATGAATACCCACACAAATATGCGAAGGGGTATTAACCTGTTGAATTGGCAGGTATTCGGCATGACGAAAGAAAACGGCTGGTTCGTGGATGACTTCCTTACCCAGCTATTGGATCCTAACTCCGCCTACGCACTTGCGGGTGTATGGGTAGGGTCAATGTGCCGCTAGCCACCGGGGCGATAATGTAATGAGGGTGCCGAGAGATGCTTCAGGGTGCCGGTGGAAACCTGGAAAAGATAATCTCCAGCGCTTGTTCGAGTGCTATTCTCAACCGTAAATGCTTTATCGAAGGCTTTTTTGTGCTCGAAATGTCCAAAGATAATTGCCAAAGAAATTAATCGGCAAGACTAAGATGATAGAAATGATTTGAGCCCAGTATTTAATATTTCTAAACCCAGTGCTTCCGTCTAGCAGATCTGTTGGAAGTTGCAGTAGTGGACCTCTTACCAAAGCCGAAAAGAGGGCCATTTGAAATAGGCAAGCGATTGTGCCGATTAAGAGAAACTTTATTGAACCTTCAATGCGGGGGGTGTCACTTTCTGAAAACGTAAAAGTTCGATTGAGGCTATAATTAAATAGGTTTGCCCCTATGAAGGATAAGGCAATGATGGCATGATCGAGGCGGAAGCTGTAATTCCCAATGGGAAAGCTGAAGAGAATGGTATCGCCGTGTAGGCTGACGCTAGCTAGCAGCTTAGAAAGGGTGACGAATATTGCCATATTAACTAAAGTGCCAAGGCTTCCGATGAGCCCAAACTTTATTATTTTTGTGGGCTGAAAAGCGTTTGGCATTCGTTCCCTTTCCGTAGAAAAATTCACTTCTCTAGTGTTGAAGCCGGCCAGTGTTTCATGACGGGGTGTTATGGTCAAACATAGTGTGGTGAGTATTTTGACTAACGGTCTCGATATCTGATTTCTATAGGGATTTTCTCGCCAAGTGACTATACTAGCGCCTGCACGGTGAGCGAAATCACTTTGTTGTTTCGTTTGATAGCGGCTCCTTGGTCTAGCCTGGTCAGCTTTGTTCTGGATGAAGCTGAAACGTAAAAATGCGCCGGTTCAGGTTGCGGGAGGGCAGGTTTCAACTGTGGCCTTTTGGAAGGCGTCTGATTCCGTTGGGTGGGTTGGAAGGCCAGGTAGTCATAGCCTCAAGCGGGTGAAGTGTCTCGTGGCGTAGAGCGGGCCAGCTTCGATATTGAGGTGGAGCCGACGACGGGAATCGAACCCGCGCCGTAAGCTTGGGAAGCTCAAGTTCTACCATTAAACTACGTCGGCATGATGCACGCGGTGCATCGAGAAAATAGCTTAGCACCCCGGGTGGGGTGAATACACAAACGCCCCGCCTAAAGCCTGGTGGCCAACGGTACCCCAAGGGGAACGTGCCTATTTGGGGACAGTGGCCCCATATGGAAGTAGACTCTAGGCCGTGCTTCTTTCAGATCGTGACCTCCGTGCAGCCATCGATTCCGGGCGCCTCGGCATCGACCCCTACGACCCCGAGATGGTGCAGCCATCCTCCGTGGACGTGCGTTTGGACAAGCTCTTCCGGGTATTCAACAACTCCCGCTACACGCACATCGACCCGAAGCAAGAAATGCCGGATCTCACCAGCCTGGTGGAAGTAGAAGATGGCGACGCCTTCGTCCTGCACCCCGGCGAGTTTGTCCTCGGCGCCACGCTGGAGGCCTTCACCCTGCCCGCGGATCTGGCCGGGCGCCTCGAGGGCAAGTCCTCCCTGGGCCGCCTGGGCCTGCTCACCCACTCCACCGCGGGCTTTATTGACCCCGGCTTCTCCGGCCACATCACGCTGGAGCTCTCCAACACGGCGAACCTGCCCATTACGTTGTGGCCCGGCATGAAGGTGGGCCAGCTGGCCATCTTCAAGATGTCCTCGCCTGCTGATAACCCCTACGGCTCCGGCGTGCTGGGCTCGAAGTACCAGGGTCAGCGCGGCCCCACGCCTTCGAAGTCCTACCTCAACTTCCGCTAGATCTTTGGCCTACTTTCTTCTCTAGATCTTTCGCCTGGGTTCATCGCTCGTTTACACGCCCGCCCTAGGCTTGCCTGTTATGCGCATGACTGTGATTGGCACCGGCTACCTCGGTGCAACGCACGCCGCCTGCATGGCCGAGCTCGGCCACGAGGTCCTGGGCGTGGACGTGGATGAGAACAAGATTTCGGTCCTGGCCGCCGGCGGGGTGCCCTTCTACGAGCCCGGGCTGCCCGAGGTACTCGAGCGCAACATTAGCGCCGGGCGCCTGGGTTTTAGCACCAGCTACGACGCCGCCGCGGAGTTCGCCCACGTGCACTTCCTCGGCGTGGGCACCCCGCAGCGTCACGGCTCCTACGCCGCGGATCTCACCTACGTGCGCGCGGTCATCACCGAGCTCGTGCCCCGTCTTGATGGCGAGCACCTCATCCTGGGCAAGTCCACCGTGCCGGTGGGCACCGCTGCCGAGCTGCAAGAGCTGGCCGATTCCCTGGCCGGGCCGGAGACCACCGTGACCATCGCCTGGAACCCGGAGTTCCTGCGCGAGGGCTACGCCGTCAAGGACACCATCACCCCGGATCGCATCGTGCTGGGCGTGCCCGCCGAGCCCGAGCGCGCCCGCCGCGCCGAGGAAACCGCCCGCGAGATCTACTCCCAGCCGCTGAGCACCGGCACCCCGTTCATCGTCACCGACCTGCAAACCGCCGAGCTGGTCAAGGTCTCCGCCAACGCCTTTCTGGCCACCAAGATCTCCTTCATCAACGCGGTCTCGGAGATCTGCGAGATTGCGGGCGCGGATGTGGTCAAGCTTGCCGACGCCATCGGCCACGACGAGCGCATCGGCCGCAAGTTCTTAGGGGCCGGCCTGGGCTTTGGCGGCGGCTGCCTGCCCAAGGACATCCGCGCGTTCATGGCGCGTGCCGGCGAGCTGGGCGCGGACCAGGCCCTGACCTTCCTGCGCGAGGTCGACGCCATCAACATGCGCCGCCGCGACCGCATGGTGGAGATGGCCAAGAATGCCTTCGCCGGCTCCCTGCTGGGCCGCCGGGTCACCGTGCTGGGCTGCGCGTTTAAGCCCAACTCTGACGACGTGCGCGACTCGCCCGCGCTCTCGGTGGCCGGCTCGCTCTCCCTGGCCGGCGCGGCGGTCACCGTCTTCGACCCGCAGGGCATGGATAACGCCCGCAAGGTCTTCCCCACGCTCAACTACGCGGACTCGGCCAGCGAGGCGCTCACCGAGAGCGAACTGGTCATTCTTGCCACCGAATGGCAGGAATTCCGCGAGCTTGATCCCGCCGCCACCGCCGAGCTGGTGAGCAACCGCCACATTATTGACGGGCGCAACGTGTTGGGCGTCGCTCAGTGGCGTGAGGCTGGCTGGACTATCGAGGCGCTCGGGCGCAGCCTGCAGGAGAGCGCATCGTAAACGCGGCGATCGCGGTGCTCAGCGGCACGGCCAGGGTCAGCGCCATCGCGCCGGTGAGCGAGCGCAGTACCTCGGTGGCCACCAGATCGCTGCTGAGGATCTGCGCGGCGGGGCGCTCGGCGGCGGAGATGAGGATGAGCAGCGGCAGCGAGGCGCCGGTATAGGTCAGCACGATGGTGTAGACCATGGAGGCGATGTGATCGCGGCCCACCTTCATCGCCGAGGAGAAGAGCTGCCCGGGCTTCAGCGTGGGGTCGGCGGCGTGCAGCTCCGTGACCGTCGAGGCCTGCGCCACGGCGATGTCGTTGAGGCTGCCCAGCGCGCCGATGAGGAAACCGCAGGCCAGCACGCCCACCACGGGAATTCCCGGCAGGTAGAGCAGCAGCTTGAGGTTGTCCTCGGAGCTGGAGCCCTGCAACGCCGTGCTGCTTATCGACGCCCACGTCAACCCCGCCGCCGCCCCTAGTGCCAGGAGGGCGCCGCCGAGCGCGGAGGCGGACTTCCAGTTGAGGCCGTGCACCAGGGGCACTGCTACGAAGAGGATGGCGGCGGTGGTGACCACGCCCACCAGCAGCGGGGCATGCCCGCTGACCAAGGAAGGGATGAGATAGTAGAACACGGCCGCCAGGCTTAGCCCCAGCCCCAGCAGGGCGCGCAGCCCGTGCCAGGCCGCGAAGCCCACGATGACAATCGCCGCCAACACGGCCCACAGCGCGAGGTTGCCGCCGCGGGAGTAATCGGCAAAGGTGTAGGCCTCCGCTGACTCGTTGAGCAGGATCTCCTCGCCGGCGCTCAGTGTGGGATCGCTGGGCAGGCCGTAGAAGACCAGCTGGGTTTTCTTACCCGCGTTGGCCCCGGAGGTGATGTCCACCAGCGCGCGGGTGCAGGAGCCCTCGCCGGTCTCCCCGGCTGGGATGAGCGGCGGGCTATCGAAGGCCTGGCCGGTGTGCGGATCGGTGCACAGCTGGTGATCCACCTGGGTGACGGTGCCGGTGACCTGCGGGTGGTTGAGCGCGTAGGTCTGCCGGAACTCCTCGGTGGTGTGCTCGCTGATCGCGCTGCTGGGGCGCAGGAGAACCAGCCCGATGAGGGTGGCCAGGAGCATCAGGCCAAGGAATCCCAGGAGGATGGCGCGCCACGGCTCCGGGCGCGGGGCGGAATGGTGAGGCATTCTGCTACTGCTTGTAGCTGACCAGGAAGTTGCCCAGGCGCTCGATGGCGTTCTCCAGCTGGGAGGCCCACGGCAGCGTGACCACGCGGAAGTGATCCGGGGTGGGCCAGTTGAAGCCGGTGCCCTGCACCATGAGGATCTTCTCCGCGCGCAGGATGTCGAGCATGAGCTTGGAATCGTCGTGGATCTCGTAGACGTTCGGGTCCAGGCGCGGGAAGCAGTAGAGCGCGCCCATCGGCTTGGTCACCGAGACACCCGGGATCTCATTGAGCTTCTGGTAGGCGATGTTGCGCTGCTTGAGCAGGCGCCCGCCCTCCCCGGTGAGCTCGTAGATGGACTGGCGCCCGCCCAGGGCCACCTGGATGGCGTGCTGCGCCGGAACGTTGGGGCACAGGCGGGTGCCGGCCAAAAGGTCCAAGCCCTCGATGAAGCCGCGGGCGTGGGACTTCGGGCCGGTGAGCACCATCCAGCCCGCGCGGTAGCCCGCCACGCGGTAGGCCTTGGACAGGCCGTTGAAGGTCACCGTGAGCAGATCCGGGGCGAGGGAGGCAATGGAGATGTGCTTGGCGCCGTCGTACAGAATCCGGTCATAGATCTCATCGGCGAGGATGAGCAGGTTGTACTCGCGGGCCACGTCCACGATCTGCTGCAGGGTCTCGCGCGAGTAGACAGCGCCGGTGGGGTTGTTGGGGTTGATGACCACGATGGCCTTGGTCTTCTCCGTCACCTTGGAGCGGATGTCCTCGATGGAGGGGTTCCAGTCATCTTCTTCATCGCACAGGTAGTGCACCGGAGTGCCGCCGGCTAGGGAGGTCGCGGCGGTCCACAGCGGGTAGTCGGGGGCGGGGATGAGTACCTCGTCGCCGTCGTCAAGCAGCGCCTGAGTAACCATGGAGATCAGCTCGGAGACGCCGTTGCCCAGGTAGACGTCGTTGACGTCGAAGTGCGGGAAATCCTCCAGCTCGTAGCGGGTGACGATGGCCCTGCGGGCAGGGATGATGCCCTTGGACGTGGAGTAGCCCTGCGAGGTGGGCAACGCCGCAATCATGTCGCGCATGATGACGTCGGGGGCGTCAAAACCAAACACGGCTGGGTTTCCGGTGTTGAGCTTGAGGATGCTATGCCCGTCAAGCTCCATTCGCTCCGCCTCCGCAGAGACCTCGCCACGGATGTCGTAGGCGACTCCCTTGAGTTTGGCGGACTGGTCAAAAATGCGGCGCTTAGGTGTAGTCATGCAGAATATTCTGCCACCTGCATTACTTCTTGTTCCACTGATCGAGCTTGCGTTTTGCCAGATTCATCGCCTCGCCCGTGATTTCGCTGGCTTGGCGACGCCTCTCCGCCCACTGCGCCTGCTCCAACGCCTTCATCTGCGCGCGCTCGTGCGCGGTGGCTGCCTGCAGCTCGCGCCGCTTCTGGCGCTCGATCTGGCGCGGGGAGGGCTGGTACCAGGAGGCGGGGCCGATCTTGGCCAGGTAGGCCATGATCCACAGCACGGGGATGAGGAAGAGCAGGCCCACGCCCGCGAGCGCGGCGCCCACTCCTGCGCTGGTGGAGGCGGCAAACGCGGCAATCGAGCCGAAGGTCAAGGCGATGGATCCGGTCAGCGTAAACGCCAGGCGCGGCTTGCGGGAGGCCTGGTAGGCGCGCTCGACCTCGCCCTGGGAGTAGACCTTGATCTCGGTGGTGGTGGGTGCGGGGATGTCCCTGAACAGGGGGAGGAGTTCGCGGCGGGTGGTGGCGCGCATGACGTCGTCGGAGCGCTCCTCGAACTCCTCCATGCTCAGGCGCCCCTCGCCTACGGCGCGGGCGAGTTGGTTGATGGCGTCGGTGCGGTCGGCGTCGGAAAGCCGCAGGTAATCGTTCACTTCTTGGGCTCCGTGGGAACTGGTTCTTTGCCGCGGACCAGGCTGGACAGTAGCGGGAAGATGGCCACGGTCAGCGCGCCGCCGGCGATGAAAATAGACGAGGTCTCTGCATCCAGAATGCCAGAATCCACGGCCAAGGTCATCACCGCGACGATGATGGGCAGGCCCGTTGCGGCGTAGAGAGCCACCTGGAGGCGCTCGCGGGTGGTCTCCATGTTCGAGCCGTTGTGGGGGAGGTTTTCGCGCAGGAAGACGGGCAGGCCGCGGGTGACCAAGATGAGCACGGGCACGCCGAGGACCTTGAGGGGGTTGTCCACGATGACTCGCCAATCGATGGACATGCCGGAGACCACGAAGAACACGGGGATGAGCATGGAGTAAAAGAGCACGTCGAGGCGGTTTTCCAGGCCCTTGTGAAACTCGTCGGGGATGATGCGGTTGAGGATGATGCCCGCGGCGAAGGCGCCGAGGACGATGTCAAGCTCGAAGACAGCGGTGACCGCCATGAGGATGGCCAGGATGAGCACGATGAGGCGCAGGATGGTTTGGTTGGTGGAGCCCGCGGAGGAGAGGAAGGCGTTCTTGACCCAGGGCACGATGGTGACGATGGCCCGCGGCATAATTGCCACCCCCACCGCGATGATGAGGAAGGCCAGGATGATGAACATGGTAGTCAGCGTGGAGCGGGTACCCAGGAGCAGGGCCATGGCGGTAATGGGCGCGATCTCGCCGATGGCGCCGTGAATCATGACGGATTCGCCGACGGTGGTGCCCAGGAGCTTGTCCTGCTTGAGCATCGGCGTGATGGTGCCCAGCGCGGTGGAGGTCAGGGCGATGGCCATGACGATGGCGCCCGGGATGTCATCCATGATGAAGTAGGCGCCGGCCATGCAGGCGAGCATGCAGATAAGCCAGGTGGTCAGGCCGTTGAGGGCTTGCTTGGACTTGAGAGTGCTGATTTCGATTTCGAAGCCGGCGAGCAGGAAGAGCGCGCCGACGCCGAGCTCTTTAAGCATGCCGATGCCGGGGTCATCGCTGGCCAGGCCGAGGACCGAGGGGCCGATGATCATGCCGAGGAAAATTAGCAGGGCCACGGCGGGCAGCTTCTTGCCGAACATGTGGGACAACAGTGGCGCGAGCAGGGCCGCGGCCATGATCCAGGCGAAGGAGACCAACGAGGGCTTGTAGTCGGAATCGCCTGCTGCCAGGACCATGGGGGTGGCGTCGAGCGCGTCAAAAATCATGGTGACAGATTACGCTGCTGCGCCGGTGGCTGGATAGTTGAAGCTGTGCGCATGGGCTTTCGGTTTCCCGCGTGCGCTGTGTGCTTCTTGTGTGTTCTCTTCGCCCGCGACCTTGGTGTCCTGCGAGCTTGGCCTTCCTCCTCGTTCTGTGCGAGCTCTTCGCCCGCGACCTTTTCTGGGCGCTCTCTTTTCGCAACAGGCGAAGACATATATGCCTTTTTGCCCTAAATCGAGCTTTCCCGTTTTCAGTACGTGTTCAATAGCTCCTCCCTTCGCTTCCGTGGTGCTTTTCGCCTCGCGCGGCCGGGCTTGCGTTCCGCGCGCGGTACGTTTTTGCGAATATCGGATTGTGCAAACGTTCCCAAAATCCGTTTCCCGTCAAAACGTACCGTGTCCTTCCCAGGCGGCATTCCCGGAGGCACCTTCCTCGGGCGTATCGCGGCCCGGTGCGACGCTTTGTGACTTTTCCTCACTACATTCATCGCGAATCTGGCGGCGAGTGCTTCGGATGTAGTGAGGAAAGGTTAAAGGTGTGACGTCGACAAGCTGCTCGTGGATGGTGGGCTGGCGAAGCGGAGGGGAGGTGGCACCAATTGAACACGTATTGAAAACGGGAAAGTTCGATTTAGCCCATGAACGCATGTATGTCTTCGGCTGGCGGGCCTAGAGAAGGGCCCAAAACCATATGGCTTTGGGCCCTGAACTCAATGGGGAACTAGTCAGCGCTCGGCGGCTTTGGCGCTTGAGGCACTGAAGAGTTCGGCGGCTGCGGTGCCTGGGGTGTCTTGGGCGCAGGTGGAGTCGGGGCGGCCGGAGCGGAAGGAGCAGCGGGAGTCGATGGTGCAGAAGGCGGCTTTGGTGCCTGGGGTGCCTGAGGCGCGGATGGTGCCGCGGGGGCGGATGGCGGTTTGGGCGCGGCAGGTGACGAAGGTGCGACAGGCGCAGTTGGTGCAGGGGGCGCCGCAGGTGCAGTAGGTGCCGAGGGTGCAGCGGGTGCTGCCTTCGGGGCGCTGGGCGCTGGCGGAGCAGCTGGAGCGCTGGGTGCTGGGGGAGTAGCAGGAGCGGCTGGAGCGCTGGGCGCAGCCGGAGTGGAAGGGGCGGTTGCTGCAGGTGCCGCTGCGGGAGCTGCGGGCGGGGTAGACGGAGCGCTGGGAGCTGCCGGGGCAGACGGCGCGGAGGGGGTGGTCGGCGCTGCCGGTGCGGAAGGCGTTGCGGGAGCTGCGGGGGCTGCCAGCCAGGGGCGGTTGACGGGATCGCCGAGGAAGGCCTTTGTGCGCGGGGCGGGCAGGTTGCCGTTGGCGTCGGAAATGGAGGTGCGCAGCATCTGGGCCACGTCATGGACAACGGGTGCGGCTGCGGATCCGGCGGAGGCGGCGGTGGATGCGGCGGCGGGGGAAGCGGGGGAGCCGGCGGTGGATGCGGCGGTGGTGCCAGCCAGGGCCTTCACGCCGCCGGTCATCATGACGTTGCAGAACGGGCAACCGGTGGCGATCTCCTCGGCGCCCGTGGCCAGAGCTTGCTCCGTACGGAACTCGTTGACGCGGGTGCCCAGCTTCTCCTCCATGAACATGCGTGCACCACCGGCGCCGCAGCAGAAGGCCTCGTCGCGGTTGTGGTCCATCTCGCGCAGCTCCATACCGGTGGATTCCAAAAGCTCACGCGGCGGATCGAAGACCTTGTTGTGGCGGCCCAGGAAGCAGGGGTCGTGGTAGGTAATCGGCTTGCGATTCTCCGGGGTGCGCGGCACCGGCGTGAGCAGGCCCTCGCGCACCAGGCGGTTGAGCAGCTGCGTGTGGTGGAAGACCTCGAAGTGGCCGTCGAAGTCCGGGTACTCGTTGCGCAGCGTGTTGAAGCAATGCGGGCAAGTGGTGATGATCTTGCGCTGGCCGCGCGGGGAATCACCGAAAGTCTCATTGAGCGTGGACACGTTCTCCTGGGCCATCATCTGGAAGAGGAACTCGTTGCCTGCGCGGCGCGCCGGGTCGCCCGTGCAGCTCTCTCCAGTGGCCAACACGCCGAACTTCACGCCGGCGGTGTGCAGCAGGTCCACGACGGCGCGGGTGGTCGCCCGGCCTTTTTCGTCGTAGGCGCCGGCGCAGCCCACCCAGAACAGGTATTCCATCTCCGTGAGGTCATCCTCGCCCACGACGGGGACCTCGATGCCGTCGGCGCGGGCCTCGTCAATCCAGGCGCGGCGCTCAGAATTGTTGCGCCCCCAGGGGTTGTCCTTGGTCTCCATGTTCTTAAACAGGCCGGTCAGCTCGGAAGGGAAGTCGGACTCCGCGAGCACCTTGAAGCGGCGAAGGTCCGCCACGTGGTCGATGTGCTCGATGTCCACCGGGCACTGGTCCACGCAGGCGCCGCAGTTGGTGCAGGACCACAACACGTCGTCGTCCACGGAGCCGGCCAGGGCCAGCACGTTGACCCCGGCGTGCGGGTTGTAGTTCTCCACGGCGGAATCCCGCAGATCCATCATGAGCTTCTTCGGGCTCAGCGGCTTGCCGGTGTTCCACGCCGGGCACAGGTCCTGGCAGCGCCCGCACTCGGTACAGGTGGTGGAGTCGAGCAGCATCTTCCAGGAGCCGGGGGCGACGTCCTCGTCGAGGTCGGGGGTTTCCACGCTGCCCAGGGCCTTCTCGCCGCTGGGGTGGCGCTGGAAGAAGATGGTGAACAGCGCCATGAAGCGGTGCCACATGACACCCCAGGTGTAGTAGCGCGAGATGCAGAAGATGAAGGCCATGCCCACCAGAAGCTTGACCAGGGCAAAAAAGGAGACCAGCGCCGAGGAAGCGGGCAGCAGGGTGGCCAGGTGGATGGTGATAAAGTCCGCCCAAAGGGAGCCGCCGCCAAAGGCGGCGATCTGCGAGGCCTTGACCAGCAGCATGCCCAGGCCCTCGAAGAAGACGATGGCCTCCACCAGCAGGGCTGGGCCCTGCTGGGAGTTTTCAAAACGTCGGGGACGGCGGGCGCGGACGAGGGCGAGGAAGGTGATGCCGAGGACCGTCGCCAAGCCGAGCACCTCCTCGATGAAGTGGTAGACCGGTAGGCTGCCCAGCCAGGGCCAGCCCTTCGAGGGGGCGAAGACCTGGATGTAGGCCTCGAACCACACGAGGATGCCGAAGAGGAATCCCACCATCACCGCCCAGTGCGCGGCGTTGACAAAGGGGTGGCCTTTAAAGTGCGTATGCCCGAAGACCTCGGTGAGCACGCGGCCGAAGCGCGCGCCCAGCGAGTCAGTGCGCGGGGCGTGCGTGGGCCCGCCGGAGCGCACGAACTGATACATCCCCCAGGCCCGGTAGAGGAAGTACCCCCACACCGGCAGCGAGATTAGTACGGCAATCCATCCGAGGATCATGGCGCTCCTTTGGTTCTACGTTTCCCTTCACAGCCTAAACGGTGGGCACTTCACGACGCCCACCCGTACCCCAGGTCTCTCAAAGCTCCTCGGAGAACTGGGCCTGGTTGAGGCGGTGGTAGGCCCCGTGGGCGCGGAGAAGCTCGGCGTGGGTGCCCTGCTCGACAATGCGCCCGTCCTCCATGACGATGATGAGATCGGCGTCGCGGATGGTGGAGAGGCGGTGGGCGATGATGAAGGAGGTGCGGTCCGCGCGCAGGGCGTTCATAGCCTGCTGGACGAGCATCTCGGTGCGGGTGTCCACGGAGGAGGTGGCCTCGTCGAGGATGAGAATGCCCGGCTGGGCCAAGAAGGCGCGCGCGATGGTGATGAGCTGGCGCTCGCCGGCGGAGACGGAGCCGCCGTCTTGGTCGATGACGGTGTCGTAGCCCTCGGGCAGCGCGTGGACGAAGCGGTCCACGTAGGTGGCCTTGGCGGCGGCGATGACCTCCTCGTCGGTGGCGTCCAGGCGTCCGTAGCGGATGTTGTCCATGATGGTGCCCTTGAAGACCACCGCGTCCTGCAGCACCATGCCCATCTGGGAGCGCAGTGCGTGGCGGGGCACGGTGGCGGTGTTGACGCCGTCGACGAGGATCTGCCCGGAGTCGAGGTCGTAGAAGCGCATGAGGAGGTTGACCAGCGTGGTCTTGCCGGCGCCGGTGGGCCCGACGATGGCCACGGTCTGCCCGGGCTCCGCCCGCAGGCTTAAGCCCTGGATGAGCGGGGTGTCCGGGGAGTAGGAGAAGTCCACGTTGCGGAACTCCACGGTGCCGCGCACGCGCTCCGGGAGTGCGGCGGGGGAGGTGGGCTCCGGGGACTGCTCCTCGGCGTCGAGGAACTCGAAGACGCGCTCGGCGGAGGCCACGCCGGATTGCACCTGCTGCATCATGCCGCCGAGCTGGCCCAGCGGCTGGTTGAACTCGCGGGAGTACTGGATGAAGGCCTGGGCCTGGCCCAGGGTCATGGTGCCGCCGGCCACCTTGAGCGCGCCCAGCACGGCGATGATGACGTAGGAGAGGTAGGAGATGAACTGCATGATGGGCATCATCATGCCGGCGAGGAACTGCGCCAGGGAGGCGGAGCGATAGAGCTCCTCGTTGCGGCGGTCGAAGTCCTCGGTCATGGTGTCCATGCGGCCAAAGACGGTGGCCAGATCGTGGCCGGAGAAGGCCTCCTCCACCTGGCCGTTGAGCAGGCCGGTGGCCTTCCACTGGGCGGCGAACTGCTTCTGGGAGCGCGCGCCGATGACCCCGATGACCACGGCGGTCAGCGGCAGGGAGAGCAGGGCGACGAGCGCGAGCTGCCAGGACACGCTGAACATCATCGCGGTGATGCCGACGATCATGAGCAGGTTGTAGAAGATCTGCGAGATGGACTGCTGCAGGGCCGTCTGGATGTTATCGGCGTCGTTGGTGGTGCGCGAGAGGAGATCGCCGCGGGAATGGCTGTCAAAGTAGTTGAGCGGCAGGGCGTTGACCTTGGCCTCGATGCGCTGGCGCAGGTCAAAGACCACCCGCATGATGATGGTGTTGAGCATGTATCCCTGCCACCACTGGAAGAAAGCGGAGACCACGTACATGGCGATGACAATGCCGATGATCCGGCCGAGGCGCTCGAAGTCGATGCCCGCGCCCGGGGTGAGGTCCATGGCGGAGGCCATGTCGGCAAAGCGCTCCTCGCCGGCGGCGCGCAGGCCCTCAATGGCCTGCTCCTTGCTCCTGCCCGCCGGCAGGTTCTGGGAGATGATGCCGGAGAAGATGACGTCGGTGGCCTTGCCCATCACCTTGGGCGCGTAGACGGCCAGCACCACGCAGATGATGTTCATCGCGCCGATGAGCCACAGGTGGCCCTTGTAGGGCGCGAGCAGCCCGAAGAGGCGCGTGGCGGAGGGCCAGAAGGCCTTGGCGCGGCGCGGGGCGTTGCCGGACCACTCGTCGCCGGCGGTCTTGGACTCGAGCTCGTGGAGCTCTTCTTCAGTCATGTCGTGGGCCATTTAGCTCACCTCCGCGGTGCGTTGAGATTCGACGATTTCCTGGTAGGTCTCGGAGGTGGCGAGCAGCTCCTCGTGAGTGCCGCTGGCCACGATGCGCCCGGCCTCCATGACCAGGATGTGGTCGGCGTCCTCGATGGAGCTCACGCGTTGGGCCACGATGATGGTGGTGGCCTTCTCGGAGCGCTGCTTGAGCGCGGCGCGGAGTGCGGCGTCGGTGACCACGTCGAGGGCGGAGAAGGAATCGTCGAAGAGGTAGACCGCCGGGCGGGCCACGAGCATGCGGGCGATGGACAGGCGCTGGCGCTGCCCGCCGGAGACGTTGGTGCCGCCTTGAGAAATGGGCATGTCGAGGTCCTTCACGAAGCCGGCCTGGGCCACGCGCAGCGCCTCCCAGAGCTCTTCGTCGCTGGCCTCGGGCGCGCCCAGGCGCAGGTTGGTGGCCACCGTGCCGCTAAACAGGTAGGGCTTCTGCGGCACGAGGGAGACACGCGTGACGATGTCCTTCCGCGCCAGCGTGGCGATATCGGCGCCGTCGAGAAGCACCTGCCCCGAGGTGGGCAGGTAGAGGCGCGGGATGAGGGAGAGCAGGGTGGTCTTGCCGGAGCCGGTGGCGCCGATGATGGCGGTGGTGGTGCCGGGGCGGGCGGTGAAGGAGATGCCGTGCAGCACGGGTGCTTCCGCGCCGGAGTAGGTGAAGGTGACGTTGCGGAACTCCACCTCGCCGCGCGGCTCGCTGGCGGCGCTGGGCTGGGTGGGCTCGGTGATGGAGGGCTCGTGGGCCAGCACGTCGGTGATGCGGCGCGCGCAGATGATGGCGCGGGGCAGCATCATCGCCATGAAGGTGCCCATCATGACGGCGGTGAGGATCTGCAGGAGGTACTGCAGGAAGGCGGTGAGCGAGCCGACCTCCACGAGGCCCGCGTCCACGCGGTGGCCGCCGAACCACAGCACCGCGCCGGTGGCCACGTTGAGGATGACCACGATGATGGGGAACATGAGCACGAAGAGCTGCCCCACGCGCAGGGAGAGCTGCGTGATGTCCTGGTTGGCGGCGCGGAAGCGCTCGGTTTCGAAGTCCTCGCGCACGAAGGCGCGCACCACGCGGATGCCCGCGATCTGCTCGCGCAGGGTGCCGTTCAAGGTGTCGAGCTTTTCCTGCCAGGCGCGAAATAGCGGCAGGAGCTTGAGGATGATGGCGGAGATGATCCCCAGCAGGACGGCCACGGAGACGGCGACGAGCCAGGACATGCCGGCGTCCTCGCGCAGCGCCATGACGATGCCGCCGATGGACATGATGGGCGCGATGACCATGAAGTTGAGCATCATCATGTAGACCATCTGGATCTGCTGGACGTCGTTGGTGGCGCGGGTGATGAGGGTGGCCGGGCCGAAGTGGCTCATGTCCTCGGTGGAGAAACCGGTGACCCGGCGGAAGACCTCCGAGCGCAGGTCGCGGCCTAAGCCCATGGCGGTGCGGGAGGCGAACCACGTGGCTGCCACGGCGCTGATGACCTGCACGAAGGCGACGATGAGCATGATGCCGCCGGTGTGCCAGATGTAGTCGATGTCCACCTTGGCCACGCCATTGTCGATGATCTTGGCGTTGAGCGAGGGCAGGTAGAGCGTCGCTGCTGCGGAGAGGGCCTGGAGGAGGATGACTGCCAGGACAAAGCCCGCGTAGGGCTTCGAACGTGAGATGAGAATGCGGAGAAGTTCCACGGCACCGCCTTGTCAGGACTGCTAAGGGGGGAAGCGCCGGGGTGCTCGCGTTGGGGCGTGAGCGCGGCGCACAGTGAACGGCCTGAGTTTAGCGCGGGGGCCGTGAACTGCCATGTTGAACATGATTCCCCTCATGCATTAAGGTTAGGTGTGCCTAATACTATTAAGGTAAGCCTGCGGTAATCAACCGTAGAATTGTGAAGAGAAAGGTCACCCCCGTGCCCAAGTTCCCCCTCGCCGCCGCCAGCTGCGTGCTCGCTGCTGCCCTCGGCCTCACCGCGTGCTCCTCGGCGCCCACAGCTGATACTCAGGCGGGGCCCTCCCCGGCTGAGTCCTCCTCAGAAGAGGGCTCCTTCCACGTGGTGGACGTCGCCGGCCGCGACGTCTCCTTTGACAAGCGCCCCGAGAAGATCGTGCTGGCCGAAGGCCGCGGCGTCTTTGCCACCTCCATCCTCAACCGCGAGGACCCGCTGGCCAACGTCGTGGCCCTGGGTGAGGACCTGCACACCGCCGCGCCCAGCTTCGAGTCCAAGTTTGCCGAGGTCAACGCCCACTACCGCGATCTGCCGCGCATCGGCAATATTGCCAAGGGCGACGTCAGCGTGGAGAACCTGGTCTCCTTCACCCCGGACGTGGTGGTCATGACCCTGGACCACAAGAAGGCCGCGGAAACCACCGGCTTCCTCGACTCCATGGACAAGGCCGGCCTCAAGTACGTCTTCACCGACTTCCGTCAGAAGCCGCTGGAAAACACCCCGCGCTCGATGGAACTGCTGGGCAAGCTCTTCGACCGCGAGGACAAGGCCCAGGAGTTCAACGAGTTCTACACCGACCGCGTCACCGAGATCACCGAGCGCGCCCAGAAGCAGCCGCAGAAGCCGCGCACCCTGCTGTGGCGCGCCGCCGGCCTCAAGGATTGCTGCGCCACGGTGAAGAACTCCAACCTCGGTGACCTGGTCAACGCCGCGGGCGGCCACAACATCGGCGACGATCTCCTCGATACCGAGTCCGGGGACCTCACCGCGGAAAAGGTGGTGGCCGAGCAGCCGGAGCTCATCATCGCCACCGGCGGCTCGTGGGCCAAGGACCCGGAGAAGCCGGAGGTGCTCCCGCACGTGGAGCTGGGCTACGCCGCCACCAAGGAACAGGCCGAGACCACCCTGGCCGGCCTGCTGCGCACCCCGGGCTTTGGCACCCTGAACGCGCCGAAGGAGGGCGAGCTGCACGCCGTCTACCACCAGTTCTATGACTCGCCCTTCAACGTCTTCGCCCTCGAGCAGTTCGCCGTGTGGCTGCACCCGGAGGAGTTCAAGGACCTCGACCCGGCCGCGGACTTCGCCGACTTCCACTCCGAGCACCTGCCCTTTGAGCTCTCCGGCACCTTCTTCGCCACCGCATCATGAGCACAGTGACCATCCTGGAGACGTACAGGGCGAGGGGGCGTCGCAAAGCGCTGCTCATCGCGCTGTTCCTGCTCGGCGCCGTGGCGGCCTTCGTGGTGGCCACGGTGGTGGGCCCGGTTAACCTCACCCCAGGGGAGATGCTGCGCGGCATCCTCACCCCGGACGCGGTGAGCGAGACCACCCGCACCGTGCTCTGGGACCTGCGCCTGCCGGCCTCGGTCATGGCGGTGCTCGTGGGTGCGGCGCTTGCGCTCTCCGGCGCGCAGATGCAGACCATCCTGGATAACCCGCTGGCCGAGCCCTTCACCCTGGGTATTTCCGCAGCCGCGGCCTTCGGCGGGGCGGCCTCCATCGTGCTGGGCTGGGTGCTCATCCCGCACGCGCAGTTCAACCTCGCGGCGGTGGCATGGGCCTCGGCGCTGGTGGCGGTGCTCGTCGTGGCGGCGGCCTCCGTGTGGCGCGGGGCGAATGCGGAGACCATGATCCTGCTGGGCATCGCGCTGGTCTTCCTCTTCCAGGCGCTGCTGGCGCTCATCCAATACCGCGCCTCCACCGAGGCCCTACAGCAGATCGTCTTCTGGACCATGGGTTCCTTGCAGCGCGCCACCTGGCTGTCCAACGGCATCATCGCCGCCACTCTGCTGCTGGCGCTGCCCTTCGTGGCCTACAACGCCTGGGCGCTGACCGCCCTGCGGCTTGGCGATGACCGCGCCGCCGCCCTTGGCGTCAACGTTGCCCGCCTGCGGCTGTCCACCCTGGTGATGGCCTCCCTGCTGGCTGCTAGTGCCGTGGCCTTCGCAGGGATCATCGGCTTTGTGGGCCTGGTGGGCCCGCACGTGGCGCGGCTGACCGTGGGCGAAGACCACCGCTACTTCATCCCGGCCTCCATGGCGGTGGGCGCGATGTTGCTGGCCGGCGCCTACGCGGTGTCCATCACCATCATTCCGGGCGTGGCGGTGCCGATTGGCATCATTACCTCCCTGGTGGGCGTGCCCTTCTTCCTGGGCGTAGTGCTATCCCGACGCAAGAAAGCAGGTGCCTGATGCTCAGTCTCGATGACGTCACCATCGGCTACGGCAAGCGCTCCATCATCGAGGGGCTTAGCCTGGATCTCTGCCCGCCGGGCACGGTGACTGGGCTCATCGGCCCCAACGCGGCTGGCAAGTCCACCCTGGTCAAGGGCATTACCGGCGTGCACAGGCTGGCCGGTGGCTGCTGCGAGGTCAGCGTCGACGGCGAGGTGCTCCACGGGGCGCGGCGGCGCCACGCGGTGGGCTACGTGCCCCAAAGCGTGCTGGACTCCGCGGCGCTGACCGCCCTGGAGACCGTGGTCATGTCCTGCTCCCCGGTGTGCGAGGACGCCCCGGCCGCCGCGGTGGCCGCGTTGGACCGGCTGGGCATCGTGGAGCTTGCCCACCGCACCATGAGTGAGCTTTCCGGTGGTCAGCGGCAGCTGGTGGCCGTGGCGCAGATGCTGGCGCGCAGCCCCCGGCTGATGATCCTCGACGAGCCCACCTCGGCGCTGGACATGCGCCATCAGGTTGAGGTCCTACGGGTGCTGCGCGAGGAGGCCCGCCGCGTCGTGGGTGCCGCGCTGGTGGCCATCCACGATCTCAACCTGGCCGCGCGCTTTTGCGATCACCTCGTGGTACTGCAGCGCGGCCGCCTGCGCGCCCAGGGCACCCCGAGCGAGGTCCTCGTGCCCGAGCTCCTCCAGGACGTCTACGGCATTAAGGCCCGCGTGCTTGACGACGCCGGCGTGCCCGTCGTCTGCCCCTGCGCCTAGGCCTCCGGCAGGTGGCGCGGGCGGGGAGATAGCGAGTGCTCCCGGTGCTGCCGCCTCTCCACAAACAAAAAGCTGAACCTGGAAAGCTGAACCTCCAGGTCGCCTCTTACTCCGCAGAGAACGCTGAGCTTGGCGACGTCGAGGTTCAGCTTTCCAGGTTCAGACCTTTGGGATCAGCGGGGTCCGGGGGCCCGCCGGGATGGGGCCGCCGCGCAGCAGCGGGTAATCTCGCGGGCATGGATTCGACTGTGAACAACGCTGCCGTGAACAACGCTGCCGTGAACAATATTGCTGGACGCACGCTCTTCGTCGCCGCCGTGGACGCCGAGGCCGCGCACCTGCCTGAGGGTGCCCCCTTGCTCATTACGGGCATCGGCACGGTGCCGGCTGCCATTGAACTGACTAGCGTGCTCGCTGCGGCGCAGGCCACCGGCGGGCTGCCGGAGCGCGTGGTCAACATCGGTACTGCGGGCGCGCTGCGCGACGGGCTGGACGGCGTCTTCGAGGTGGACCGCGTGCGCAAGCACGACTTCACGCTGGAGGTCCTCACGGACGTCTCGCGCTACCTGCTTCCCGAGGTCATCGAGCTGGAGACCTCCGGGTGCCTGCCGGTGCAGTCCCTGGCCACGGGGGATGCCTTCATTTCTGATACGGCCACCCGCGACGCCCTGGCCCAGGGCTCCGGGCTGTGCGATATGGAGGGCTACGCCATCGCCGCGGCCTGCCGGCGCTTCGGCGTGCCGTGCACCCTGCTCAAGCAGGTTTCCGACACCGCCAATGAGGAATCCTTTGGCACCTGGGCCAGCGCGCTGGACCGCGCGGCCGGCCAGCTGGCGCAGGCCTGCGAGAAGCTGGGGTACCTC
Organism: Corynebacterium sp.; assembly: GCF_030532325.1. GTDB lineage: Bacteria > Actinomycetota > Actinomycetes > Mycobacteriales > Mycobacteriaceae > Corynebacterium. The sequence goes on along the minus strand of NZ_JAUNLS010000016.1, from coordinate 47,342 downwards.
AGCTAGGAGCGCTGGGGCACTAGGAGTTCTGCGCCGCGCGATTCTCGCTGGCGTGGGCGCTTTCTAGGCCCTCGTAGAGCGCAATGACCTTGTCTCGCTCGGTGGTGTCATCGGTGGTGGAGCCGGTGACCAGCGCGATGTCCTCCACGGAGATCTCGCCGGCGCGCAGGCTGGCCATCTCCTGGTGGTAGCGGAAGACCACCGCGATGGTGGCCGCCACCGGCACCGCCAGGAAGGCGCCGATGATGCCGGCCAGGGTGGAGCCCACGGTCACGGCCAGCAGCACGATGGCCGCGTGCAGGCCCATGGCCTTGGACTGCAGCATCGGCTGCAGGACGTTGCCCTCAATCTGCTGCACCGCCACGACGAGCAGCAGGGCCAGCAGGGCCTTGGTCAGGCCGTGGGAGACCAGCGCGATGACCACGGCCAACGCACCGGCGGTCACAGCACCGATGACCGGGATGAAGCTGGCAAAGAAGGTCACCACGCCGATGACCAGCGCCAGCGGCACCTGCATGGCCCACAGACCGAGGCCGATGAGCAGGCCGTCGACAGCCGCGACGGCAGCCTGGGCCTGGATGAAGCCAGACAGCGTCTTCCACACGCGGTTGAAGAGCTCGGTGGCGTGCCAGCCGGCGGAGTAGCCGGTGTACTTGCGCAGCCAGGGCAGGAACCTATCGCCGTCCTTGATGATGAAGAAGGACACGAAGAGCATGATGACAATCGCCACCACGATGGAGCTGGCGGTGGAGACACCGCTGAGCACGCCGGTGGCGATGTTGGAGGCCTGGCCCTTCATGAAGCTGATGATGTCATCGAGCACGTCCTGCAGCTGCGCGGCGTCGAAGTTGAAGTCGAAGGGCAGCTTATCGGTGAGCTTGAGCAGCTCGCTGACGCCACTTTCCGCCTGCTTAGCCAGCGTGGCGCTCTGCTCGGTGACCACCGGGGCCATGGCGCTAAACACGCCGACGATGATGCCCAAAAAGCCCAGCAGGGTGGTCACCGCCGCCAGGGCGCGCGGGAACTTCTTCGAGCGCAGCCAGGCGGAGACGGGATAGAGCACCGTGCTGATAAGCAGCGCGAGGATGACCGGCAGCAGGCCCACCCAGATGAACTTGAGGATGTACCCGGCCAGGGCCAGGCCCGCCACAATCACGATGAAGATGAGGCAGACCTTGGCCAGGGTCACGGCGTCGCGGCCGAGGACGCGGGACTTATCGTCAGTCTCGGAGACGTGCAGCTCGGTCTCCTCGGGGGAATCATCCCCGTCCTGATCCTTCTCGCGGTCTTTGTCCTGGTCCTGGCCGCCCTCGGCGGCCTTGTGCTCGTTGGTGGCGGCGGCGTGCTCTTCGCTTGCCGACGCCCCCACGGTCACTGTGTCCTTCTCATCCCTATGGCTCATGGGGTTTTATCTTGCCATAGCTCCACCTAGTCGCGGATGCTGCCCACGCGGCGGATGATGCCGAAGCGGTGCATGGTCACCGAGATGGCCTGCTCCAGCAGGAAGGGCAGCAGCTCGCGGCGGCCGTCGGCCAGCACCGGTTGGTCCAGCACCACGGAGTTGGACTCCACCGCGGCCTCGTAGACGCCCTCCTCCACGGTGCCCACCGCGCGCACGCGGGCGGAGGCGAGGTCGGCGACCTCGGCGGCGAAGGCCTGGGCGGACAGCGGCTCGACGGCAAAGCCCAGCTTGTTGAGCTTGTCCGCGGTCTCGGCCTCGGCGCTCCAGCGCACCTCGGTGCCGGTGCGGGTGGCGGCGAGGTGGAGGCGGGCTACCTCGCGAAGCGCAGCGTCCGGGGCGATGCGCACCTGCAGCGGGGTGAGCAGGTTCTTGTAGCGGAAGACGTTGGCCTCGCAGACCAGGCCGGAGCGATCATGATCGCGGCCGAACTCGTCCTGCCACGCGGCCTGGTCCAGCTCAGCGGCGCGGTAGAGCCAGGCGATGTCCTCCTCGCTCAGGCCATCGCCGTCCACATCCGTCAACGCAGCGAAGGCGCGCAGCTGTGCCACCACGGGCTGAGTGATGTCCACGTCGCGCGGGCGTAGCGTGCCCTCGGACCAGGTACCGAACTGAGCCACGTAGTTGGGGCCGCCGGCCTTGGCGCCCGGGCCCATGACGGACTGCTTCCAGCCGCCGAAGGACTGGCGCTGGACAATGGCGCCGGTAATCCCGCGGTTGACGTAGGCGTTGCCCACCTCGACGTGCTCGAGCCAGTAGTCGATTTCGGCGTCGTCAAGCGTGTGAATGCCGCCGGTCAGGCCGTAGCCGGTGGAGTTCTGCCACTCGATGGCCTCCTCCAGGGTGTCGGCGTACATGATGCCCATGACCGGGCCGAAGCACTCGTTGAGGTGGAACCAGGAGCCCGGCTGGACGTTATCGCGAATGCCCGGGGACCACAGGGTGCCCTCCTCGTTGAGCTGCTGCGGCTTAATCACCCAGCTCTCGCCGGGCTCCAGCTGGGTCAGGCCGCGGGTGAGCTTCTCGCCGGGGGCCTCCACCAGGCCGTTCATCGTGGTGGTGATGTCGGTGCCGGGGCCCGGGATGAGGGTCTTGACGGAGTCGATGAGCTGGTTGCGCAGGCGCTTGGACTTGCCGGCTGCGCCGACGAAGATGACCAGCGAGGCCGCCGAGCACTTCTGGCCGGAGTGGCCGAAGGCGGAGTTGTAGAGATCTGCAATCGCCAGGTCCGGGTCCGCGGCCGGGGTGATGATGAGGGCGTTCTTGCCGGAGGTCTCCGCCATGATGTTGAGCTGCGGCTTCCAGGAGCGGAAGAGCTTGCCGGTATCGGAAGCGCCGGTGAGGATGACGGCGTCGACGTCCTCGTGGGAGACCAGCGCGCGGCCGGCCTCGCCTTCATCGGCGAGTACGAGCTGCACGAGATCCGGGTCCTCGCCCGCGGCCTCCAGGCCGGCGCGGAAAGCCTCGACCACGAGCTTGCCGCAGTGCACCACCTGCGGTGCCGGCTTGATGATGACCGCCGAGCCCGCTGCCAGCGCTGCGGCCACGCCGCCGGTGGGGATGGCGATGGGGAAGTTCCACGGCGGGGTCACCACGGTGACCTGGTGCGGGGTGAAGTCCGCGGCGTAATCCTCCAGCAGGCGCGCGGAGTGCGCGTAGTAGCCGCAGAAGTCGATGGCCTCGGAGACCTCCGGGTCCGTCTGAGTGACGGTCTTATTGGCCTCGTAGGCGGCCACGGAGATGAGCTCGCCGCGGCGATCCGCCAGCACATCACCGATGGATTCCAGCACGCGGGCGCGGTCCTCGGCGCTGCGGGCACCCCACTGGGCGCCCAGCTCCTTGGCGCGCTGCACATGCTTGTCGATGTCCTCCGGGTTGGTCACCTGCTCCACGCCGTGCTCGCCCGGGTCATTCTGTAGAGCGTCGAGCGCCCACTCGCGGTTGGCCTGCAGGGCCGGGTCGGTGTCCGGCTCGTTGGCAAAGCGGCCGGTGCGCGGCGCCTGGCGGCCCTGCTTCTCGGCGGCCTCCTGGGTGCGGTCCTGGGTGCGGCGCGGCCCGGCGAAGGTGTCCCAGCGGGTCTCCACGGCGTGGCGGAAGACCGCCTCCTGATCCTGCAGCGCGGTGGGCTGCGGGGAGAAGAGCGCGTGCAGGAAGTTTTGCGGGGCGGAGTTCTCCTCCAGGCGGCGCACCAGGTAGGACACGGCGACGTCGAAGTCCTCGGCGTGGACCACCGGGGTGTAGAGGATCTGGCGGCCCTCGTAGACCTCGCGCACGGCGGCCTGCTGGGCCGGAGACATGCCCTGCAGCATCTCGGAGTCGAGCATGTGCATCACTCCGCGGGTGGTGCCCAGCTGGTAGGCAAAGGCCGCGGTGTAGAGGTTGTGGGTGGCCACGCCGATGCGCACGGAGTCCGCGAACTTGGGGCGGATGATGTAATCGAGCAGGCGGTAGTAGTTGGCGTCCACCTGCGGCTTATCGGTGTAGGGGGCGGCGGGCCAGCCGTGGATTTCACCCTGGACGGCCTCCATGGAGAGGTTGGCGCCCTTGACAATGCGGATCTTGATCTTCGCGCCGCCGGCGGCCACGCGCTGCTGGGCAAACTCGGCCAGCTCCTCGAGGGCCTCGAAGGTGTCCGGCAGGTAGGCCTGCAGCACGATGCCCGCCTCCAGGCCGGTGAACTCCGGCTCGCTGAGCAGTTCCTTAAACAGGCGGATGGTCAGGTGGAGATCGTGGTACTCCTCCATGTCCAGGTTGATGAACACGCGCTCCGGGCGGGCCACGGCGGCCTGGTAGAGGGGGCGCAGGCGCTCCTTGAGGCGTTCGACGGAGCCGTCGATGTCCCACGGGTTGAGTTGGGCCACCATGGAGGAGGCCTTGACGGACACGTAGGTCACGCGCGGGTTGTTGATGAGGTTGAGGGTGCGCTGGGCGCGGGAGCGGGCCTCATCCTCACCGAGCACGGCCTCACCGAGCAGGTTGAGGTTAAGCTGCTCGCCGGATTCGGCGGCCTTGTCCAGGGTCTTATCCAGGGCCTCGGACTCGGCGTCGAGCACGAGGTGGCCCACCATCTGGCGCATGCGCAGGCGGGCCAGCGGCATGACCAGGTTGGGCAGGATGGGGCCGAAGAAACCGCCCAGGCCCACGAGGGAGCCGTTGATGAGGCCGAGGAAGGAGGCATCGTAGGTCGAGGTGATGGACTTGAGGGCGTCGGCGGCGACCTTATCGTCTTCGGGGCGCATAACGCGGTCGACGAAGTCCATCGTGAAGGCAACGCCATCGGAGTTGCGCAGCAGCTCAGCGAGCTGCTCGGTGGCCTTGTCCTGCTCGTCGGCGGTGGCGGCGAGCCATGCCTTGGCCTGGGCGACGGCTGCCTCGACGATGCCGTCGGCGTCGCTGGCGGTGGGTACAGGAGTGTGGGCGTTGTGAGTCATCAGTGAACAACCTTCTTGTGCGGTGGCACGCTAAAGAGCGGCCACGGTGGACCAAAAGAATAGTGAGGCCCCGCGCATCTACTGCAGGGCGCGAGTAGTGCGCAGGGGCAGAGGAGTGGCCAGAGGCGCGTGTCAGGGGCGCGTCACGAAGGCCTAGAGGCAGCCGACGGGCGGCCGATCGGAAAGGCGGCGCCGGTTCAAAAACTGAGAGTTCACCAGACTGCCTCCTTTCTACTGCGGGAATGGGGTGGGCCAGCGCCCACCCCAGGATGCGAGCTCCTCAGCGGCCATGCTGTGGTCCGCCACACAGGGAGGGAAGTTATGTAATCCGTCTCGCTAACAGAAAACTAATATGTTTCACGGGGTGAGTCAATCCCTGAGATAGCCCTTCAGCTCGGTGGCGATCTTTTGCGCGCCCAGCGGGCCCAGCCCCAGCGCCCAGGTGTCGTCGCTGACCTCGATGGCGTGGCCCTCCTTGACGGCCGGCAGCTGCTGAAATGCCTCGGTGGCCAGGGCGGTGTCCTGGCCGGTGGCAGACGGATCGCCGTAGCTGGAGTAGAAGATGTAGTCGGCGTCGGCCTCGTCCACGGTCTCCGGGGAGATCTCGGTGGCCAGCTCCTCGATGTCCTGGTTGGCGGGGCGGGAAAGGTGGGCGTCGGCAAGCACGGTGCCAATGAGGGAGAGGTTGCCGTAGAGGCGCACCTTGCCCGGCATGAAGCGCAGGATGCTCACCGTGGTCTCGGAGCCCTTGGGTAGCTTGTCGACGGTCGTGCGCAGCTCAGCAATCTTGGCATCGTAGTCCGCCATAACCTCAGCGGCGCGCTCTTCCTCGCCCAGGGCCGCACCCATGAGGCGGAAGTTCTCCTTCCACGTGTAACCGGGTCGGATGGAAAAGACGGTGGGGGCGATGGAGGAAAGCTGGTCGTAGTACTTGTCCAAGCGCAGCTGGGAGCCCACGATGAGATCCGGCTTGAGCGAGGCAATCTTTTCCAGGTTGACCTCGTTGATGGTGCCCACGGTCTCAATGTCCTTGGCCTGCTCCGCCATGTAGTCCGGGATCGGGTTCTTGCCCTTGGAGGTGGCCATGCCCACCGGGGTCATGCCCAGGGCCAGCACGGAGTCCAGCTCGCCGCTTTCCAGCACCACCACGCGCTGCGGCTTCTGCTTGATCTCGGTGGTACCGCGGGCGTGGGTGATGGTGCGGGGGAACTGGCCGGGGGCGGCGTCGCTGCCAAAGGCCTTGCTCTTCTCCCCGGCCTGGGCAAAGCCCTCGCTGCCGGTGGCCACGGAATCGTTGCCCGCGGCGGAGTTGGACTTGCCCTGGGGCTTATCCTGGGAGGCTGAAGTAGACGCGGAGCCCGAGCCTGGGCCGGTGGTGTCTGAACTGGTATTTTCCAGGCTGGCGCACCCGCTTAAGGTGAGGGCCGCGGCGAGACTGAGCGCCGCAATTTTAGAAGAATATGTCATAAAAGGTAGCCTATCCTAAGTTAACGGGCAGTAGAAGAGCGGACAGCGATGAAGGTTAAGGATCGCAACACCAGCCCCCGGCGCCGCGGGCGCGGCCGGGTGGCGCTGGTCTGCGTGCTTGGCCTGGTGGCCCTGGGCGCGCTGGCCGTGGCCTCCCTGGCGCTGGGCGCGCGCTCCATGGGCTGGGAGGAGCTGCTGACTGGCGTGCGCGGTGAGCCGGGTGTGGCATCCTCGATCATCTGGGAGCGCCGCTTGCCGCGCACCCTGGTGGCCGTGTGCGCGGGCTCCGCCCTGGCGCTGGCCGGCGCGGTCCTGCAGATCATGACCCGCAACCCGTTGGCCGATACTGGCATCTTTGGCATTAACGTCGGCGCCAGCCTGGCTGCCGCACTCGCCCTGGGCTTTCTGGGCTGGAACTCGCCTGTGGCCTTCTCGGTGGCCGCCATCGTGGGCGCGGGGGTGACCATGGCGCTGGTGACCAGCCTGGGCCGCACCAGCGTGGGCGATGTCGATCCGCTCCGCCTCATCCTGGCCGGCGTGGCCATCGGCGCGGTCTGCGAGGGTATTTCCTCCGCGCTCACCCTGCTGGATCCGCACACCTTTGCCCGCATCCGCGCCTGGGTGACCGGCTCCGTGGACGTGGCCTCCTGGCCGCCGGTGCTCATCACCGCCTGCGGCCTGGCGGCGGGCGTGGCACTGCTCGTGCTCTTTGCCCGCCACCTGCCGGCGCTCGCGCTGGGGGAGGACGCCGCCGCCAGCCTCGGCGTCAACCTGCGCGCCACCCGCCTGGGGCTCATCGCCGCGGTCACGGTGCTGGCGGCCACCGCCACCGCCGCGGCCGGGGTCATCGTCTTCGTGGGACTTATCATCCCGCACATCGTGCGCTTGTGCGGCATCTACGAGGAGCGCGCACAGCTGATAGCCTGCGCGGTGCTCGGACCGCTCTTCCTGCTGGGCGCGGACATCGTGGGCCGCTTCCTCACCGCCGCCGAGCTGCCCGCCGGGGTCACCGTGGCGCTCATCGGCGCACCCGTGCTCATTTTCTTGTCTCACCGCGCCGGAAGGAGGCTGGGCTGATGAGGGCTGAGCTGATGACTCCGCGCATCCTCAAGGCCGCGGGCGTGGGCCTGCTCGTGCTGGCCGTGGCGCTCTACGCCCTTTTCGCGCCGGGCGCGGGGCAGAGCACCGCCCAGCTTCTTAGCGCCGCCCAGCACCCCGCCAGCGCCGACTTCGCCGCCACGGTGCTGTGGCAGTGGCGCGCGCCGCGGGTGGTGGCCGCGTTGCTCGTGGGCCTGTGCCTGGGGGTCTCGGGCGCTATCTTCCAGGTGCTCACGCACAACCCGCTGGGCTCGCCGGACATCATCGGCTTCAACACCGGGGCCTACACCGGCGTCATCGTGGTCTCGCTGGCGGGCTTTAGCTCCGCGCCCAACATCGCGCTCGGTGCCCTGGCCGGGGGCGCGGTGACTGCCTGCGTCATCATGGCGCTGGCCTTTGCCGGGACGCTGAGCGGGCCGCGGCTCATCGTGGTGGGCATCGGCGTGACCTTCTTCCTCTCTGCGGTGAACAAGTGGCTCATCCTCACCGGTGAGCTCGAGCAATCCCTCGGCGCGGCCACCTGGGCGGCCGGCACGCTCTCCGGGCTGTCCTGGGCGCAGGTCATCCCGCTGGGGGCCGTGGCGCTCGTGGCCCTGGCCGCTGGCCTGCTGCTGCGCCGCTGGTGCGATGTGCTCGTGCTTGGAGACGCCCCCGCCGCCGCCCTCGGCCTTAACGTCGGCCTGGCCCGCACCGTCATGGTGGCGGTAGGCACCGTGCTCATCGCTTTGTCGACGGCCCTGGTAGGCCCCATTTCCTTCATCGCGCTGGCCGCCCCGCACATGGCCCGTCTGCTGGGCGGGGCCTCGCGCACCCCGCTGTGGCTCTCGGGCGTCATCGGCGCTCTCTTCCTGCTCGTGGCGGATACCGCCGGCCAGCGCCTCTTTGAACCGATTACGTTGCCCGCCGGGTTGATCAGCGTGTGTGCCGGTGGCCTCTACCTGGTGGGGCTCCTGCTCTGGCAATCGCGCGCGAACCGGGTGAAAGGACAATAAATGAGAAACGAAGAACAGCGCCCGCCGGGCCTGCGCGCCCGGGGGCTGAGCGTGTCTTACGGGCGCACCGCCCCGCTCATCGTGGACAACGTGGACGTGGACTTCCCGGCCGGTCAGTTCTCCGCCATCATCGGGCCCAACGGCTGCGGCAAGTCCACGCTGGTGCGCGCCTTGTCCTGGGTGGAGCCGCCGCGCTCCGGCACGGTGATGGTGGGCGAGGAGGATGCCTCGACGCTCTCGCGGCGTCGCTACGCGCAGCGCCTGGCTGTGATGTCCCAGCAGGCCACGGCCCCGGAGGGCATTAGCGTGGAGGGCCTGGTCTCCCGCGGGCGCTTTGCCCACCAGGGTTTTATGGGCTGGCGCAGCCGCGAGGACGAGCGCGTGGTGGCTGAGGCGTTGCGCACGGTGGGCGTGGACCAGCTCGCCGGCGCCGAGGTGGCCTCGCTCTCCGGCGGGCAGCGCCAGCGCGTGTGGCTGGCCATGGCCCTGGCGCAGGACACCCCGGTGCTGCTGCTCGATGAGCCCACGAGCGCGCTGGACATCGGCTACCAGCACTCCTTCATGAAGCTCATGCGAGGGCTGGTGGGTCGCAAGACCCTCGTGGCGGTCATCCACGATCTCGCCCACGTCCTGCGCTACGCCGACTACGTGGTGGCCATGGATGCCGGGCGGATCTACGCGGCGGGCGAGCCCCAGGCGGTCATCACCCCGCGGCTCATCAAGGATCTCTACGGCCTCGACGCCGAGGTGGCCAAGGTGAACGGGCAGTGGGTCATCGTGCCGCTGGACTAACGTGAGCCGTCCTTTCGGGCCTAGGCTGTGACGCTGCTCATAAAAACAACGGCGAGCGCCCATCTTTTCTGAGTGTTGGGTTAGAGTTACCGCATCGTTTTCTTACTTTTGTGTCCCGAAAGGATCGTCGTGAGCCGACACCGCCTGGTGGCGCCGCTGGTTGCCGCTGCCGTTTCCTTCTCTGCGGTTTCCGCAGTCCCCGCCCCGCAGGCCAGCGCCTACGAGGTTGACGTTGATGCTGAGACCGATCAGTGCACCATCACCTTCTCCGATACTGACCAGGCCCGCATCAACGGCGCCTACACGAAGATGTTCGTGTACGTGGCGCAGAACGCCCGCGATTCCTTTGAGAAGGAGAACGCGCAGGAGGACGCCAAGCTAGTCTGGGACTACGCCATCCAGGACACCGTGAAGAGTGCTTCTGACCTGGCCATTGGCAAGACGATTGACGGCAAGAGCGTCAGCGATGCGCAGACCCGCCTGGCCCTCGGCCCGGAGAAGGCTAAGTACTGGCAGATGGTGGCCTACCTTAACGCCTCTAAGAAGCCGGTGGTGGGCGAGGAGCCCATCGAAATGTCCCGCCGCGAGGCCAACGAGAAGGGCAGCCCGCTCTACGGCGTGGACTTTGGCTCCGCCGTGGGTGGGGCAATTGGCGGCCTCCTCTTGGGTGGCGACGTCATTCAGATCCGCGACGCCTTCCTCAACGCACTCAAGGATCGCGCCCCCGAGTTCGCCGCGCCGATCGTGGGCTACTCCACCGCCTTCAGCGCCTGCGCTAAGGGCGAGGATAAGACCAGCTCCGTGCCCGACGGCAGCTCCCTGACCACCAAGCAGCTCGCCGGTCTGGGCATCGGCGGCCTGGTGGCGCTGATCATCTCGCTCATTGGCATCGGCTTTGGTCTGCGTCCAGTGGTGGACCAGCTGCTGGCGCAGTTCCGCCGCTAAAACTGCACATCTTTGAGACCTCGAGGCGGCGCCGTGACGCCTCGGGGTTTTCTCGTTTTGTGCTCGCTGGGTGTTTGCGCTGGTAGAAGGTCCGGGAGGAAAGTTTTGGAAAAAAGTTGAGCCGATCGGGAACAACTTTGGAAGCAGTCCCGTTATAGAGGTTGAGTGACATCCACTCAGGTTTGTGTGACTGAGAGTGGGACTTCTGTTAGGGTGGCTGTGAACCGTGGCAGAAGTTGAGTCACGGACAATCAACTTCAAAGACAAACCCTAAAGTAGAAGGAGTAATCATTATGGGACGCGCAGTAGGTATTGACCTTGGTACCACCAACTCTTGTGTTTCTGTTCTCGAAGGCGGCGAGCCGGTAGTCATCGCCAACTCCGAGGGCTCCCGCACCACCCCGTCGGTCGTGGCCTTTGCCAAGAACGGCGAAATCCTCGTCGGCCAGTCCGCGAAGAACCAGGCGGTCACCAACGTTGACCGTACGGTTCGCTCCGTCAAGCGCCACATCGGCACCGACTGGACCATCGACATCGACGATAAGAAGTACACCCCGCAGGAGATTTCCGCACGCACGCTCATGAAGCTGAAGCGCGACGCGGAGGCCTACCTCGGAGACGAGGTTACCGACGCCGTCATTACCGTCCCGGCTTACTTCGAGGACTCCCAGCGTCAGGCCACCAAGGAGGCCGGCCAGATCGCAGGCCTTAACGTCCTGCGCATCGTTAACGAGCCGACCGCCGCCGCCCTGGCCTACGGCCTGGAGAAGGGCGAGCAGGAGCAGACCATCCTGGTCTTCGACCTCGGTGGCGGCACCTTCGACGTCTCCCTGCTGGAGATCGGCGACGGCGTCGTGGAGGTTCTTGCTACCGCCGGCGATAACCAGCTCGGCGGTGACGATTGGGATCAGCGCATCGTCGACTGGCTGGTGGAGAAGTTCAAGTCCGCCAACGGCATCGACCTGACCAAGGACAAGATGGCCCTGCAGCGTCTGCGTGAGGCCGCCGAGAAGGCCAAGATTGAGCTGTCCTCCTCCCAGTCCGCCAACATCAACCTGCCGTACATCACGGTGGACGCCGAGAAGAACCCGCTCTTCCTGGATGAGACCCTCTCCCGCACCGAGTTCCAGAAGACCACCCAGGACCTGCTGGACCGCACCAAGACCCCGTTCAACCAGGTCATCAAGGATGCCGGCATGTCCCTGTCCGACATCAACCACGTCGTCCTGGTGGGTGGCTCCACCCGTATGCCGGCCGTCTCCGACCTGGTTCAGGAGCTCACCGGCAAGAAGCCGAACAAGGGCGTGAACCCGGACGAGGTCGTCGCCGTCGGCGCCGCCCTGCAGGCTGGCGTTCTGCGCGGCGAGGTCAAGGACGTGCTGCTGCTCGACGTCACCCCGCTCTCCCTCGGTATCGAGACCAAGGGCGGCGTGATGACCAAGCTCATCGAGCGCAACACCACCATCCCGACCAAGAAGTCCGAGACCTTCACCACCGCGGATGACAACCAGCCCTCCGTCCAGATTCAGGTCTTCCAGGGCGAGCGCGAGATGGCTTCCGCCAACAAGCTGCTCGGCTCCTTCGAGCTCGGCGGCATCGCCCCGGCACCGCGCGGCGTTCCGCAGATTGAGGTCACCTTCGACATTGACGCCAACGGCATCGTGTCTGTCTCCGCTAAGGACAAGGGCACCGGCAAGGAGAACACCATCAAGATTCAGGATGGTTCCGGCCTGTCCCAGGAGGAGATCGACCGCATGATCAAGGACGCCGAGCAGCACGCCGAGGAGGACAAGAAGCGCCGCGAGGAGCAGGAGCTGCGCAACCAGGCTGAGTCCACCTCCTACCAGACCCGCAAGTTCCTGGATGAGAACTCCGACAAGGTCTCCGAGGACGTCAAGACCCAGGTCACCGAGGCTGCGGACGCAGTCGATGAGGCCCTCAAGGGTGAGGACATCGAGGCGATTAAGTCGGCCGTCGAGAAGCTGGGCACCGTCTCCCAGGAGATGGGCAAGCAGATCTACGAGGCTCAGGCCGCTGAGGCTGGTGCTGCTGGCGCCGAGGGTGCCACCACCACCGAGGATCCGAACGTTGTTGACGCCGAGGTAGTCGATGAGGATGACAACGGCGAGAACAAGGAGAAGTAAGAGATGACATCCCCTCAGGATCCGGGAAACCCGGACAACACTGACCCCGAGGCCACCACGGCAAACTCCGCCGAGGCCGCCGCGGAGGAGGCGCAGGCCGCCCAGGAGCTGGATCCCACTCTTGAGGAGGACCTGGAGGAGGCGCTCTCCGGCATCGACGCCGAGGCTGTCACCGACGCCGACGCCGACGCTACCGACGCCGCACCGGAGGCCGGTGACGAAGCCGCTGCCGCCGACGCCGACTCCCTGGAGGCTCAGCTGGCTGAGCGCACCGAGGATCTGCAGCGCCTCAACGCGGAGTACACCAACTACCGCCGCCGCACCGAGCGTGAGCGTGCCGCCGCGGCCGAGATGACCAAGGCCAAGGTCCTGGCAGAGTTCCTGCCTATCCTTGATGACCTGGAGCTCGCCCGCCAGCACGGCGACCTCGAGTCCGGCCCGCTCAAGGCGATTGCAGATAAGCTCTCCGGCGTGCTGAGCAAGCACAAGCTTGAGGCTTTCGGTGAGGAAGGCGATGCCTTCGACCCCGAAATCCACGAGGCCGTGCAGGACTTGTCCTCCGGCGGTGAGCAGGTGCTCGGCACCGTGCTGCGCCGCGGCTACAAGGTAGGCGAGCGCGTGGTGCGCACCGCCATGGTGATTATTTCCGACCCGTCCGAGGATTCGGGTTCGGACGCTGAAGATAGCAGCGAGGAATAAGCACCGCCGTGGCGCCAGGGTCTCGTCCTTGGCGCCACACTCTTTAGCTTTTAGTTAGACAACAAACAGACAACACTTTTTAGAACACGCACCTAACACACTCCTGAAAGGAGGAGATGCCCAGTGAGCGCTAAACCCGAATGGGCAGACAAGGATTACTATGCGGATCTGGGGGTCTCCTCATCCGCTTCCGCCGACGAGATCAAGCGCGCCTACCGCAAGCTTGCGCGCGAAAACCATCCCGATACCAACCCCGATAACCCGGCCGCCGCCGAACGCTTCAAGAAGGTGGCCGAGGCCTACGACGTGCTGTCCGACGCCTCCGAGCGCAAGGAATACGACCAGTTCAAGGCCATGCTGCGCAGCGGCGGTGGGTTTGGACGGATGGGAGGCGCCGGCTTTCCCGGCGGGTTTCGATCTACGCACATGGGTCACGGGGCGCAAGAATTCGACATCTCGGACCTCTTCGGACGCGCCACTGGAGGATCGTCTCAAGGCGGCGGTTTTGGGGATATCTTCGGTAGCGTTTTCAACCGCGGCGGTGGTGCTAGCCACGCAGCTAGGCCGTCGCGGGGGGCCGACGTCGAAACGGAAATAACCCTCGACTTCCGCGAGGCCGCCAAGGGAACCACCATCCCACTGCAGCTCAGCGGCGAGGCACCCTGCACTACCTGCCACGGCTCCGGGTCTTCCTCCGGAACCTTGAAGCAGTGCTCGACGTGCAAGGGCACCGGATTTACCTCCGAGAACCGCGGGGCTTTTGGCTTTTCCGCGCCGTGCACCGACTGCGACGGCACCGGCCAGCGCGTGGAGGATCCCTGCAAGGACTGCCGGGGCACCGGCACCGTGCACCGCACCCGCTCGATCACCGTGCGCATCCCGGCCGGAGTCATCGACGGGCAGAAAGTCCGCCTGGCCGGCCAGGGCGAGGCGGGCCCCAACGGCACGCCCTCGGGTGATCTCTTCGTGACCGTCAAGGTGAAGCCGGACAAGGTCTTTAGCCGCGAGGGCGATGACCTCCACGTGACCGTGCCGGTCTCCTTTGCGGAGCTGGCGCTGGGCGATACCATCACCGTGCCCACGCTGGATTCCCCGGTGCGCCTCAAGGTCCCGGCCGGCACGCCCGATGGGCGGACGCTGCGGGTGAAGGGCAGGGGCATCGCCAAGCGTGGCGGAAAGTCCGGCGACCTCATGGTCACCGTGCAGGTCAAGGTCCCTTCCACCCTGGACGCGGCGGCCAGCTCGGCGCTGCGCACCTACGCCCAGGCGGAAAAGGAGTCCGGCTTCAACCCCCGCGCGGGCTGGGCCGGCGACACGACGGGTGTGTAAAGGAGGCGAAGTCATGAACGCTGCATCGAAAGACTCGCCGGCCGTGTACGTCATCTCGGTGGCTGCGGAGCTCTCCGGCATGCACGCACAGACCCTGCGCACCTATGACCGCATGGGGCTGGTCTCCCCCGCACGCACGCAGGGAGGCGGGCGCCGCTACTCCGACCGCGACATCGAGCTGCTGCGCAAGATCCAAACTCTTTCGCAGGACGACGGCGTGAACCTGGCCGGCATCAAATCCATCATCGAGCTCACGGAGGAGCGCGATCAGCTCGCCGCGGAGCGCGACGCCCTCCTCGAGGAGGTCGCCCGCCTGCGCGAGGAGGCCGAGCAACGCCCGCCGCGCGGTGAGCTCGTGCACGTGCCGCGCTCGACGTCCGTGGTGATGTGGACGCCGCGACGCAACAGGCGCGGGTAGTGCCCCATCGTTCCTTCTGAAGCCCTGGCTAGCTTGTGTGGCTGGCCAGGGCTTTCTGGCGTTGTGCTGGCGTTGCGCGGGCCGCGAAGGGGGCGGCGCGCGGGGAGCTGAAAAGCTTTGTGAAGATGAAGTACCGCTGGTGCAAAGTGTGCGATAGACTTGCGGCCAATGCTGTGGCTCAGGCCACGTTGGAGCCGGAACTGTGAGCCAGAACTGTGGCTCAGGCGTGGTGCGCGCAGCTGATAATCCGTACACGCACAAGAAAGGTGTGAGCATGACCCGCTACGCAGAACCAGGTACCCCGGAGGCAATTGTCAACTACCGCGAGCGCTACGAAAATTACATCGGCGGCGAGTGGGTCGCGCCGGTGGATGGCGAGTACATGGACAACATCACCCCGGTCACCGGCGAGGTCTTCTGCCAGGTCGCCCGGGGCAAGGAGGCGGACATCAACCTGGCTATCGACGCCGCCGAGGAGGCCTTCAAGTCCTTCAGCAAGACCACCCCGGCCGAGCGTGCGCTGCTCCTGCACCGCATCGCGGACCGCATCGAGGAGAACCTGGAGAAGATCGCGGTTGCTGAGACCTGGGAGAACGGCAAGGCCGTGCGCGAGACCCTGGCGGCGGACATCCCGCTGGCCGTGGACCACTTCCGCTACTTCGCCGGCGCCATCCGCGCCCAGGAGGGCCGCCTCTCCCAAATCGATCAGGACACCGTGGCCTACCATTTCCACGAGCCACTCGGCGTGGTGGGCCAGATCATCCCATGGAACTTCCCGCTGCTCATGGCTTCCTGGAAGATCGCGCCGGCGCTGGCCGCGGGCAACACCATCGTCATGAAGCCAGCGGAGCAGACCCCGGCCTCCATCCTCCTGCTCATCGAGCTCATCGAGGATCTGCTGCCCAAGGGCGTGCTCAACATCGTCAATGGCGTGGGCGAGGAGGCCGGCGTGGCGCTGTCCAACTCGGACCGCATTGCCAAGATCGCCTTTACCGGCTCCACCCCGGTGGGCAAGATCATCAACAAGGCCGCCGCCGACAAGGTCATCCCCGTCACCCTGGAGCTGGGCGGCAAGTCCCCGTCCATCTTCTTCAAGGACATCATGGATGAGGATGACGCCTACCTGGAGAAGTGCGTGGAGGGCTTCGTGATGTTCGCGCTCAACCAGGGCGAGGTGTGCACCTGCCCCTCCCGCGCGCTCATTCACGAGGATATTGCGGACAAGTTCCTGGAGCTGGCCATCGAGCGCGTGAAGAAGATCAAGATTGGCCATCCGCTCGATACCGAGACCATGATGGGCGCGCAGGCCTCCCAGGAGCAGATGGATAAAATCACCGAGTACCTCAAGATTGGGCCCGAGGAGGGCGCGGAGACCCTGGTGGGCGGGCACGTCAACCAGGTCGAGGGCCTGGAGAACGGCTACTACATTGAGCCCACCGTGTTCAAGGGTGACAACACCATGCGCATCTTCCGCGAGGAGATCTTCGGCCCGGTGCTCTCGGTGGCCACGTTCAAGGACTTTGACGAGGCCATCCAGATTGCCAACGACACCAACTTTGGCCTGGGCGCCGGCGTGTGGTCGCGCCACCAGAACACCTGCTACCGCGCCGGCCGCGAGATTCAGGCCGGCCGCGTGTGGGTGAACCACTATCACACCTACCCGGCGCACTCCGCCTTCGGCGGCTACAAGGAGTCCGGCATCGGCCGCGAGAACCACCTCATGATGCTCAGCCACTACCAGGAGACCAAGAACATGCTGGTGTCCTACTCCGAGGAGCACGCGGGCCTGTTCTAACATCCGCTGCCCCGAGCCCGCTCGCTAGAAATCTAGCCCTGGAAGTACAGACCTCGACCTCGCCAAGTGCGAAGCCCGCGGCCTGGCCAAGCGCGACCTTGAGGTCTCGCCTTCCAGGGCTAGACTTTTGCGTTCACGCGGGCGCTGCTGTCTCCCTAAAAACACAGCCTCCCGAAAAACAAGAGGCTGAACCTGGAAGGCTGAACCCCGTGGTCGCGTCTTTCGCCGGCTGCGACGCTGAGCTTGGCGACGTCGAGGTTCAGCCATCCAGGTTCAGACTTCCAGGTACAGACTTGTGGGGGCCTGCTGGGGCAGGCTGGGGTCCTGGGGTGGCCGAAGCCGCTAGTGTAGCGCCGCGATCCTCCCCAGGCCCCGCAGGAACGCGGGGTCCTTCCAATAGCTGTTGTGGTTTCCCGGCAGGCCGTCCGCGCCAGGAACGGGCTGCGCCCCGAACTCGGGCTGGGTGGGATCCGGCCCGTGCACGCCGCCGTGCGCGCCGGTGCTTAAAGATATGGCGTCGCCGTCGTTGGTGGCCGCCCACACCCGGCCGGGGATCTCCGCGGCGCTGCGTGCGGAAGTGCCGGGGCTGCCCACGAAGACAACGTCATCGCCGATCACGGTGCCACGGGCTGCCTTGCCGACGACCACCGAACCATAGGAGTAGCCCACCACGATGCGCTGCGAGCCGGGAAAGCGCTGGCCCAGCGCACGTTGGAAGCGGCGCAGCTCCGCGGCGCCCTGCTCGGCGGGCCTTTCGTGGGTGGCGCGCGCGAGGCTTTCCGGGGCGCCGTAGCCCATCCACGCCACGGCCGGGCCGCCGGTGGCCAGGGCCGCGGCGCGCGCCCGCTCGATGCCGGTGGGCCAGGAAGAGGGATGGGCCGAACCCACCCCGCCCACAAAGGTGGTGACCTGTGCGGCCTGCGTGCCCAGGTGCTGCGGATCCACCAGCGCCACCAGCCGGCCGGGGCTGACCTCCAACAGGGTGAGGTCGGGATTCTCCTCGGCCAGGCGCTGCACCTCGGCGGGCGCGGTGGACAGCTGCACCTGGTGCAACTCGGGAAGGCTGAGGGCGCTGAAATCCTCCAGGCGCTCTGGCGGGGTGGCCATCTCCGGGGTGCACAGGGCCTCGAGCTGGCGGGCGCAGGCCCAATCGAGGGAGTTGCCAAGAGCGTCGAGGGCGTTGAGCGCGTGGCTGGCCTGGCGCGCGGCGGGCGTGCCCTCGGTGGCCTGCAGGGCGGCGATGAGGTGCTCGATCCGCTCCTGCAGTGGGGCGTAGGCGGCGAGTACCGCGGCCGCCGCGCGCATCTGCGCGGCGGGGGATTCCAGCAGGGCGGTGGTGCGGCTCAGCGCGGTCCGTGCGGCCTCGCCCGCGCCGCCGAAGAATTCTAGGCCCTGCCAATGGTGGAGTGAGTCATCGATGAAACCGCGCAGGTGAGAGCTCAAAGAATAGAGCGCGGAGGCCTGCTGATAGATCTGCATGGCCCTCATCGCGGAACCCGCCCGGAGGGAGTCAGGGAGTGGGCCAGTTGGGAATCGTGAGTATGGGCGGCACCCACAAACTGGCGCATGGAGCGCAGCTGCTCCTGCTCGCTGCGGGATGATTCGATACAGGCCTTGAACCAGGTCTCCTGCAGCCGCGCCAGGGCGGCGGCGGTGCGGGAGGAACCCGCGGGGGCGCTGCTGAGCCCGGGGTGGGCCGCGAGCGGGCCGGGGCGGCGGAGGAGCTCGTCGAGCTGGGCGGGCAGGTGCGGCGAGAACTCCAGAACGTGATCGGATGAGGTGACGGATGAGGTAGCGGTTGAGGGTTGAGTAAAGAATTCAGTCATGCCCTGAGTCTGCGGGGAGCACCCGCGGGCGCGCTAGGGTGACTTTCCCGGATTGGCCGAAACTGTGGATAACTTCCGTGCACTGCATTACGGTGGGCCGCATGAAAGTAGCAGCTGTCCAGTTTGCCAGCTCCGGGGACATCGAGGAGAACCTCGCCCACGCACTCGAGCTCATTCGCGAGGCCGCAGCCGCCGGCGCGCGGCTCATCGTGTTACCCGAGGCGACCTCGCAAAACTTCCGCTCCGGGCGCCTGGACACCCAGGCCCAGGAACTCGACGGCGCCTTCGCCACGGCCATCCACGCCGCCGCGGAGGAGCTCGGCGTGTACGTGGTGGCCGGCATGTTCGCCCCGGCGGACCCTGTGGATAAAAAAGGCAAGACCATCAACAGAGTGGCCAACACCGCGCTCATCGCCGGCCCGGGCCTCAAGAGCGGCTACGAGAAGATCCACACCTACGATGCCTTTGACTACCGCGAGTCCGATACCGTGCGCCCCGGCTCCGAGCTGGTGACCTTCGACGTGGACGGGCTGGGCGTCGGGGTTTCGATTTGCTACGACATCCGCTTCCCCGAGCAGTTCAAGGAGCTGGCCCGCCGCGGCGCGCAGCTCATCGTGGTGCCCACCAGCTGGGCGGATGGCCCGGGCAAGCTGGAGCAGTGGCGGCTGCTGAGCACCGCCCGCGCGCTGGATTCCACCTCTTACATCGTGGCGGCCGGCCAGGCCCGCCCCGGCGGCAACGAGAAGGCCGGCGAGCCTTCGGGGCCGACGGGCATCGGCCACTCGGTGATCGTGGCTCCAGACGGCACGCGTTTGGCCGAGGCCGGCTACGAGCCGGAGATCATCTACGCCGACGTGGACGCCGAGACGGTGGAGAAGGTGCGCGCCTCCCTGCCGGTGCTCGAGGGCTAGGTACTGGAGATCTAGCTACTCAGTCCGAGAGGCTCTGATTACTCAGCCCACTGGGACTTCTTCCACTCCGCCCAGGCCTCCCAGTTCTCCCAGCCGTCCAGCTCGGCGGCAGACGCCGCCCACTCGTGGCCGCGCTGCCAGCTCTCCTTGGTGATGGTCTGTGCATCCACCCCTCCAGCCAGCAGGGATGCGCGGGCCACCTCGACGCGGTCGGCGGGGCCGACGAGCACGAAGCGGCGCTGGGTGCCCGCGGCCAGCACAGGCTGCATGGGATCCTCGGCCACGATGGGCGCAAAGCCCGCGGCGGGCGGCTGCGCGCCCAGCAGCCAGGGATCCTGCGCCTCGCGCACCACCTGGGTCACGCGCAGCTGCGGGGCCAGGGCCGCCAGGTTGGCCTGGGTTTCGGTGTCGTAGTGCTTGCCGGGGGAGGGGGCCACGGTGACCAGGTGGACATCGTCAAGCGCAGCACCCCGGGCTAGCTGGTCTAAGAGCAAGGCGCGCGCGGCGGCCCAGCCCGTGCCAAAGCTGATGAGCGTGGTGCCGGGGGTAATCGCCGGCGGGGTGCCGGCCGGGGTGCCCAAGGTCCACCAATCGCCGGGCTGCGCGGTGGACAGCAGCTGCGAGCCCTCGCCGGTAATGGCCAGGTGGAACTCCATCTGCCCAGTGGGATCGGAGGGGTTAGCCGGGGTGAGCTCCCGCCACGTGCCCGGGGTGAGCTGTGAGGTCACCTGGAAGTGCTGGCCGGGCAGGTACTCAATCTGCGCGCCGGACTCCACGCGGATAACTGCGGTGCGCCGGTTGGGGCGCTCCACCGCCACCACCTGCGCGCTGTAGGCCGGGGCCTGACCTGCCACATCAGCGGCGTGGGCGGCGTCCTGCATGATGCGGCAGCACTCCTTAATGGTGCGCGCGGCGATCTGGTGCTGGTACGTGGTCAAGCCCAGGACCTCCAGCCCGGCCAGCAACGAGCGGGCAAACTCCGGATAGATCTCCGCGGGGAAGCCGTGGCGGCGGTGGCCCAGGCCCAACTCGCGCAGGCGCTCGGCCACCGCCGGGGGCAGCGAGCCCTCCTCCAGATTCTCCAGCACCCAAGCCACGGCTGGCGCTAACTGCGGGTGGGTGCTCTGCGCGGAATGGGGGAAGACCTGGCGGGCCTGGGGCACCGTGGCAAAGAAGTGCCGGTGCACCGCCGCGTTGTACTCGGCGGCGTAGTGGCGCAGATGTTCTCCCAGTTCCCTCATGGTGTCTCATCCTACTTCCGCCGCGCGCCACCCCAAGAAAGCCCAGGATTGTGAGGCCCACGGGGTGCCCAACCCCTGCTGGTGCGCCCTCACGATGAGCGCCTGATGTGGCCGGCCTCGCAGTATAAGGCGGAAATACGTAAAGAAACTGATAATATTTTCGGGGGTAGCGCCAAGTGAATGGCTGTTATGTTATGTGACGTTCTTCCCCAAGACTGGGGAACCATACCGTCTCCCGGGCATCACTCTCAGGGTCGCCTCATCTCACGGTGGCTTCCATGCGTGTGGACAGAAAGGTTGTGAATTAATGGAAGAGTTCTCTGCGTACACCCTCATGCTTGACGTGGGCTGGATTTCCCTGCTCATGGTCATTGGTAACGTGCTTCGCCACCAAGTGAAGTTCGTCTTCCAGGACCTTCTGCTCCCCGCACCGATCACCGCGGGCCTGCTCGGCCTGCTGCTGGGCCCCAACGTGCTGGGCTGGATCAACTTCTCAGATAACCTGGGCTCCTACACCACGCTGCTCATCGCCGTGGTCTTTGCCTCCATGGCCTACTCCATGGAAACCGGCGGCAACATGGGCAAGGGCGCGCGCAACATGTGGGGCTACTCCACCATGATGTTCACCGGCCAGTGGGGCCTCTTCGTGGTGCTGGGCCTGCTCTTCTTCGTGCCCGTCTTCAACACCCCGGACTGGTTTGGCATGATGCTGCCGGTGGGCTTCACCGGCGGCTTCGGCACCGCTGCCGCCGTGGGCGGCGCCCTGGAGGGCGTGGGCGCCGAGGCCGCCTCCTCCCTGGGCTTCACCTCCGCCACCATCGGCACCCTGGCCGCCATCGTCGGCGGCGTCATCGCCGGCAACTGGGGCATTCGCAAGGGCAAGGTCTCCCACGTCCCGCGCGAGCTGCCGGAGGAGGTCCGCCGCGGCTACATCTCCCGCCTGGAGGATCGCCCCTCCCTGGGCCGTGCCACCACCAACCCCTCCTCCATTGAGGCGCTGACCCTGCACGTGGGCTTCATCGTGCTCACCGTCATGATTGCCTACGGCATCACCCAGGGCATCTCCAGCGTCTGGGAGAACGTCTCCATCCCGCTCTTTGCCATGTCCATGGTGGTGGGCCTCATCATCCGCGCGGCCATGAACCTCATCGGCGCCCAGGACTACCTGGACAAGGACGCCGTGGGATCGGTCTCCGGCGCGGCCACCGATTACCTCATCGCCTTCGGTGTGGCCGCCATCGTCCCGGCCGCCATCGCCGAGTACTGGGTGGCGCTGATCATCCTCTTCGTGCTGGGCATCATCTACTGCTCGCTCTTCCTCTTCTGGTTCCCGGCGGAGTTCTTTGGCGAGCGCTGGATCGAGCGCGGCATCTTTGGCTGGGGCTGGGCCACCGCCACCGTGGCCACCGGCATTGCCATCCTCAAGATCGTCGACCCCAAGCTGGAGTCCGGCACCCTCTCCGAGTACGGCATGGCCTACATCGGCTTCGGTCCCTTTGAGATCAGCTGGACCATCATCGCCCCACTGGCCGTCATGTACGGCTTCACCGCCGGCTTTGGCTGGATCTCCCTGGCGATTGCGGTGGGCATTTACCTCATGTTTAAGTTCACCGGCATGATGCCGCCGCGCGGTACCATCTTGAAGGAAGGCATCAGTCACGTGGGCTCGCAGAAGGCCACCGAGTAGTCTCCTCGCCCCTGCCCGGCGCTCAAAGCCTGTAGCATCGTGGGATAATGATTGAATTCGACGATGTCACAGTGCGTTACCCGGGCTCGCCCTCGGCTGCGGTCGAGGGCTTTTCTTATACCCTGCGCCCCGGAGCCATCACCGCCCTGGTGGGGCCTTCCGGCTGCGGCAAGACCACGCTGCTGCGCCTGGTCAACCGCATGGTGGAGCCGAGCTCGGGCCGCGTGCTCATCGAGGAAACCCCTGTCACCGAGCGCGACCCCGTCCAGCTGCGCCGCTCCATCGGCTACGTCATGCAGAACTCCGGGCTGCTGCCGCACTGCACGGCACTAGAGAACGTCGCCGCGGTGGCCAGGCTCTCCGGGGCCAGCCGCCAGGAGGCCACCGCGGCCGCACGCCAGTGGCTGCTGCGCGTGCACGTGGGCGAGGAGCTGCACTCCCGCTACCCGGCGGAGCTCTCCGGCGGCCAAGCCCAGCGCGTCGGCGTGGCCCGCGGCCTCGTGGCCAACCCGCAGCTGGTGCTCATGGACGAGCCCTTCGGCGCGGTGGACCCGGTGGTGCGCCGCGAGCTCCAGCACGAGGTCCGCGAGCTGCAGCGCACCATGAACACCACCGTCCTGCTGGTCACCCACGACATGGACGAGGCCTTCCTGCTGGGCGATGACATTATTCTGCTAGGCGAGCGTGCCCACATCCGCCAGCACGGCGCGCCCGAGGATTTCCTCACCGCCCCGGCCTCCCCGGAGGTGGCGCACTTCGTGGGCCTGGAGTCCAAGCGGTTGCACGTGGAACATCGCGCCGGGCGCGATGTGCTGGTGGGGGAGGAGGGCACCGTCGTGGGCCTGCTAGACAGCGCCGACAATCCCAGCACCGAAGCAACCCACAATCCCCACGCCGGTGATGCGCGGTGAAGTGGTCCTGGATAGCAGAAAACAGCGCACGGCTGACGGAGCTTGCCCTCGCGCACCTCAACCTGGCCTGGCCGCCTATCCTCGCGGCCTTCCTCCTGGCCCTGCCGCTGGGCTGGGCCGCCCACCGCTACGCCCGCCTGCGCGAGATGCTCATCGGGGCCTCCAGCGTGCTCTACCTCATCCCCTCGCTGGCGCTGTTCATCCTGCTGCCGCTGGTGCTGGGCACCTCGGTGCTCTCTCCGGTCAACGTGTTGGTGGCCATGACCCTCTACGGCCTGGCCCTGCAGGTGCGCTCCACAGCTGATGCCTTTGACACCGTGCCCGAGCCCGTGCGCAACTCCGCGGTGGCCATGGGCTACGCCCCGCTGCAGCGCATCCTCGCCGTGGAGCTTCCCCTGGCCGGGCCGGGTATCCTGGCGGGCCTGCGCGTGGTGGCGGCCTCGACCATCTCGCTCATCTCCGTCGGCGCCCTGGTGGGCGTGCACTCCCTGGGCACACTGTTCACCGAGGGTTTCCAGCGCAACTTCCCCACGGAGATCATCGCCGGGCTGCTGGGCACCGTTGTTCTTGCCCTGCTTGTCGACGTCCTCCTCATCATCCTCGGCCGCCTGCTCATGCCCTGGGCGCGCCGGGTGAAGGCAAGGAGCTAAGCCATGCACTTTCTTACTGAAGCACTCTCCTTCATCTTCAGCGCCGCCGAGTGGACCGGGCCCCAGGGCATCGGCGCGCGCCTTACGGCGCACCTGGGCTATTCGGCGCTGGCGGTGCTCATCGCCGCGGCCGTGGCCCTGCCGGTGGGCATCGCCCTAGGCCACAGCGGGCGGGGGCTATCCACCGTGGTGGCCGCCGCCGGCGCCCTGCGCGCGCTGCCCTCCCTGGGGCTTTTGACCTGGCTGAGCCTCGAGCTCTCCTTCGGCGTGCGCCTGCCGGTCATTCCCGCGGTCATCGTGCTGGCGATCCTGGCCATCCCACCCATGTTGGCCGGCACGGTCACCGGCGTGGGCGCGTTGGACCGCGCGGTGGTGGACTCCGCCCGCGCCGCCGGATTCAGCGAGCCCCAGATCATCGGGAAAGTGGAACTGCCCCTGGCTGCACCCGCGATCGTGGGTGGCATCCGCTCGGCCACAGTCCAGGTGATCGCCACGGCCACCATCGTGGCCTACATCGGGCTCTCGGGCCTGGGCCGCTACCTCATCGACGGGCTTGCGCTGCGCGATTACCCGCAGATGCTGGTCGGCGCGCTGCTCGTGGCGGTGCTCGCCCTGGCCATCGACGGCGCCTTCGCCGCGGTCCAAAGGCTCGTGCGCCCGCCTGGAGTGGCCGCTGCGGGCTAGCCGCCCTGGCTAGACTGGGGCATCCGCCCGGCACGACCCGCTGGGAGCAACCTACGGAAAGAGACCCCCTTATGCGCCGTTCCCGCGCCCGCCTGTTCAGCTCGCTCGCCACCCTCGCCGCCGCGGCGGTGACACTCAGTGCGTGCACCGCCGAGGACCCCACCGCGCAGCCGGGAGCGGAGAACGGTGCTGCCGGCGGGAAGGAAGGCAGCATCGTCATCGGCACCGCCAACTTCCCGGAATCGGAGATCATCGGCCAGCTGTGGGCAGCCACGCTGGAGGCTGCAGGCTTCGACGTCGAGGTGAAGTCCGGCATCGGCAGCCGCGAGGTCTACATGAAGGCGCTGGAATCCGGCGAGGTGGACATCGTGCCGGAATACACCGGCAACCTGGCCCAGTTCTACTCCGCGGAGGTCACCCCGGGCGCGGATGCCGACGCCGTCTACTCCTCCCTCAACTCGGTGCTGCCGGAGGAACTCAAGGCGGCGAAGATGGCCCCGGCGGAGTCCAAGGACGCTTACCACGTCACCGAGGAGACGGCGCGCACGTACCAGCTGGCCACCCTGGGGGATCTGAAGAAACTCCAGGATGCCGAGGGAATCACTATCGCCGCCAACCCGGAGCTGGCCCAGCGCCCCTACGGCCCGCGGGGCCTGGCGCAGTCCTACGGCCTCAACAAGCAGGACATTAAGGTCAACGCCATCTCTGACGGCGGCGGCCCGCTGACCATCGCCGCGCTGCTCGAGGGCCAGGCCAGCGTGGCGGATGTCTACACCACCTCGCCCACCCTGGACCGCGAGGGCAAGGAGATCAACCTGGTGCGCTTGGAGGATCCGAAGAACCTCATCCCCGCGCAGAACCTGGTGCCCATCTACCGAGCCGAGAGCGTGGACTCGCAGGCCGTGGAGGCCCTCGATGAGCTCAACGCGGATCTCAGCACCGAGGACGTGGTGGCCATGAACCTGCGCAACGTGGGCGCGGAGAAGGCCGAGCCGGCCACCATCGCCCGCGAGTTCCTGAGCAAGGCCTAAGCCTCCTCTTCACGAAGTCCTCAGCGTTTCCTTAGCGTCGCGAGGTGCGTGCACTCCGGGGGCTCGCGCCGCACTGGTGCAGCCCCTCGCCGCTTTGGTGTGGCGGCATCAACAGCGTAAACTCTTTCCAGAACAAAAGGGTACTGCGCGCCTGCAGGTGCCGTGTACACAGACGTACTGAGGGAATGATGCACAACGAGGGCTTAGGGCAGCTCCGAGATTCCATCTTGGAGCCGGCTTTGCGCATGGCGGCGTCCCAAGGGGAGGACTCGATTACCGCCGAATGCGTGGCCAAGCACGCGCCGTGCACCGTCGAGGACGTTCACGCGCTCTACGGCAATCTCGATGACCTGGTGGCGGACCTTCCCACCTACATCAACCGCCGTAAGATCCAGTTTCTGCGCGACACCGTGGAGGCCACCACCCAGCCGGAGGTCGGCGCCCAGCTCATCGCGGTCTCCGAGGGCTATTACTCCTACGTGGAGACTAACCCGGAGCTCTTCCGTTACCTCTTCGAGCACAAGCTTTCCGTCACCCAGCAGCAGTGGGACGCACTGCGCCAAGGAAAGCTCAGCGGCAACGAGTCTTTGGACATGCTCTACATCGGCATGGAGGATCTCGCCGCCGAGCGCGGGGTCACCGTGGGGGAGGGCGTCTCTTCGCAGATCCTCGCGGCACTGAGCGTGCTGAGTTGGGCCACCATCCACGGCTTGGGGCACCTCAGTGTGATTGGCGTGCTGCGCCACCAGCATTCGGTGCTGCGCCGCTACAACCTCAAGGTGGTCTACGAGGCGCTCTACAATGCCATCCTGCGCATCATCGACCGCGGCGACGTCGCCGACGCCTCCGATCGCCTCGCCTCGCTGCGCCAGGCCATGGCTGCATATGACGAAGAAGTACCGCCACGGGTGTGTATGGACGGCGACCATGACCTCTCCGCGATGAGCCCGGAGGAGGCCCGCGAGTGCATGCTCGAGTGCGCCATTGAGCTGGCCGGGGAGAAGGGTGCGGACGCCGTGTGCGTGGAGGACGTGGCCCGGCATTGCGGGGCGCCGGTCTCCTTTGTCACCGAGTGGGTCAACAATGACTTCGCCCTTAGGGAGCGCATTGAGGAGCTTACCGACGCCGAATTCACCCGCCGCATGGAGTACCTCCACGAGCATTCCTCCTACTGCGCCACTGCCGCCGATCACCTTGAGTGTGTCTCCGTGGCCTTCTTCAGCTATGCGCTGAAGAACCCGCGCCGCTTCAGCGCGCTGATTTCCGCGGCCAGCCACTCCGTGGTGCCCATCCGCGAGGACGGCATTGATCAGACGGACATGGGCGAATCCCTGGCCTACCTCATGCGCATTACCCGCCAGCGCCTACACGAGCTGGGCCAGCACGATGACGACAAGCTGGTCTACATCAAGAACCTCACCCTGTGGGCCACTGCCAACGGCATGAGCCACCTGGCCTCCCTGGGCGAGCTGCGCAAGCTCGACGAGGACGATAAGTGGGAGCTCTTCTACCTGGGTACCCAGGTGATCATGGAGTCGTTTTCTTACGGCATCGAGTACTAGCCCCAGCAGCCCTGCTCGCAAAGTTGAGTCCCTTCGACTCAAAAAAATTGAAGATTTTTCAACTTGAGTGGAACAGACTCAAGTTCTGAGACGTTGTGTCCAGTGAAGGCCCACAGACCGGCCCGCAGGCCGGCTGACGCAAGCACGTCGAAACTAGGAGAAACACAACGATGAACGCTTTTAACCCCACCACCAAAACTCAGGAGGCCCTGCAGCAAGCGCTGCAGACGGCCTCCGCCAACGGTAACCCCGATATCCGCCCGGCCCACCTGCTGGCCGCCATCCTGAGCCAGGAGGACGGCATCGCCGCCCCGGTTCTTAAGGCCACCGGCGTTGACCCTGAGACCGTGCTCAAGGAAGCACGCTCCCTGGTTGATTCCTATCCCAAGGCAGAGGGGTCCGGGATGGCGAACCCCAACTTTAACCGTGACGGCCTCAACGTCCTGACCCGCGCGCAGGAGCTGGCCGGTGAGCTCGGTGACGAGTACGTCTCCACTGAGGTGCTGCTCGCCGCCATCGCTGGCTCTAAGACGGATGCCGCCGAGCTGCTTACCAGCCGCGGCGCTACCTACGAGGCGCTCAAGGGCGCTTTCCCCTCCGTGCGCGGTGCCGCCAAGGTGACCTCGGAGAACCCCGAGGAGCAATTCCAGGCCCTGGAG
This sequence comes from Corynebacterium sp., assembly GCF_030532325.1. GTDB lineage: Bacteria > Actinomycetota > Actinomycetes > Mycobacteriales > Mycobacteriaceae > Corynebacterium. Next base: position 19,611 of record NZ_JAUNLS010000016.1, on the reverse strand, counting down.
AAGTACGCCACGGACCTCACCGCCCGCGCCCGCGAGGGCAAGATTGACCCGGTCATCGGCCGCGATCAGGAGATCCGCCGTGTGGTCCAGGTGCTCTCCCGCCGCACGAAGAACAACCCGGTGCTCATCGGTGAGCCCGGCGTGGGTAAGACCGCCATCGTCGAGGGCCTGGCCCGCCGCATCGTCGCCGGCGACGTGCCGGAGTCCCTCAAGGGAAAGACCCTGCTGAGCCTGGATCTCGGCTCCATGGTTGCTGGCGCGAAGTACCGCGGCGAGTTCGAGGAGCGCCTCAAGGCCGTGCTCGATGAGATTAAGGCCTCCGACGGCCAGATCATCACCTTCATCGATGAGCTGCACACCATCGTCGGCGCCGGTGCCACCGGTGAAGGCTCGATGGACGCCGGCAACATGATCAAGCCCATGCTGGCCCGCGGCGAGCTGCGCCTGGTGGGCGCCACCACGCTGGATGAGTACCGCAAGTACATCGAGAAGGACGCCGCCCTGGAGCGCCGCTTCCAGCAGGTCTACGCCGCCGAGCCGAGCGTGGAGGACACCGTCGGCATCCTGCGTGGCCTCAAGGAGCGCTACGAGGTTCACCACGGCATCCGCATCCAGGACTCCGCCCTGGTGGCCGCCGCTGAGCTCTCCAACCGCTACATCACCAACCGCTTCCTGCCGGACAAGGCCATCGACTTGGTCGATGAGGCCGGCTCGCGCCTGCGCATGGAGATTGACTCCTCCCCGCAGGAAATTGACGAGCTCGAGCGCATCGTGCGCCGCATGGAGATCGAGGAGCTGGCGCTGAAGAAGGAATCGGACGCCGCCTCCAAGGATCGCCTGGCCAAGCTGCAGCAGGAGCTTGCGGATGAACGCGAGAAGCTCGGCGAGCTCAAGGCCCGCTGGGTCAATGAGAAGAAGGCCATCGACGAGGTCCAGCAGGCCAAGGAGGAGTTGGAGGATCTCAAGCGCCAGGCGGAGATCGCCGAGCGCGAGGGTGATTATGAGAAGACCTCCGAGCTGCGCTACGGCCGCATCCCTGAGTTGGAGAAGCAGCTGGCTGAGGCCGAGACCCGCGCCAACGCTCAGACCAACACCATGCTCACCGAGGAAGTCACCCCGGACACCATCGCCGAGGTGGTCTCCGCGTGGACCGGTATCCCGGCCGGCAAGATGCTGCAGGGTGAGACCGAGAAGCTGCTCAACATGGAGGCTGAGCTGGGCAAGCGCGTTGTGGGCCAGCACGAGGCAGTCAAGGCCGTTTCCGATGCCGTGCGCCGTGCCCGCGCTGGCGTGGCGGATCCGAACCGCCCTACCGGCTCCTTCCTCTTCCTCGGCCCCACGGGTGTGGGCAAGACGGAGCTGGCCAAGGCTTTGGCGGAGTTCCTCTTCGACGATGACTCCGCGATGGTGCGCATCGACATGTCTGAGTACGGCGAGAAGCACTCCGTGGCTCGCCTCGTCGGTGCCCCTCCGGGATACGTGGGCTTCGATGCCGGCGGTCAGCTTACTGAGGCCGTGCGTCGCCGTCCGTACACGCTGGTGCTTTTCGACGAAGTCGAGAAGGCCCACCCGGACGTCTTCGACGTGCTGCTGCAGGTCCTCGATGAGGGCCGGCTTACCGACGGCCAAGGGCGCACCGTGGACTTCCGCAACACGGTGATCATCCTGACCTCTAACCTGGGCGCCGGCGGCACTAAGGAGGAGGTCATGGAGGCGGTCAAGCGCAACTTCAAGCCGGAGTTCATCAACCGCCTCGATGACGTGGTGATGTTCGAGCCGCTGTCCTCCGAGCTCCTTGAGGGCATCGTGGACATCCAGCTGGCCTCCCTGCAGGAGCGCCTGAGTGGACGCCGCCTGACCCTCAAGGTCTCCGACGCTGCCAAGCTGTGGCTGGCAGATCGCGGCTACGATCCCGCCTACGGCGCCCGCCCGCTGCGCCGCCTGGTGCAGCAGGCCATCGGTGACCAGCTGGCGCGCAAGCTGCTGGCCGGCGAGATCGTGGACGGCGACACCGTGCACGTCGACGTCGCTGATGGCGGCCAGCGCCTCGAGCTGGATACCCGCGGCTAAGCGCTAGCGCTCGCTGTCACAGCGAACCCCCCACAGTGCTCCCGCTGCAGTGCACATGCCTGCAGCGGGAGCACTGTGTCATTGCAGTGGGCGCACTGGGTGATTGCCGCGGTAGCGCTGTGGGGGCGAGCGGCGGCGGAGTGCCTCCTGGGCAAAGAGCGCAACGGCGGCTACCAAGGCGACGAACGCGCACACCCACAGCACAGCGGCGTAGCTCTCGGGCACGACAGTTGTCCCGAGAAGAAGCAGGATTGCAGCGAGCAGAATGAGTGAAATCCCAGTTGAGCGTTGACGGCGCCCGCTGGGCGCCACGGGTTCCTTCTGCGTCTTTGAGTTGTTCATGTTCCCTCAAGAAAGTGAGTTGGTTGAATGAGAAAGGTTGAGGGGAGAATCGTGTACCACTGCGTGATGGTCCAGCGCTCATTCGCGTACAACTAGACCTCTGCATAGGGGCCCTGGTACCACTGGGCAGGATGTCGCACGCGCCTTTAAACTCGGATGCATGAGTATCTTGGTCTCACCACGTGAGTTGCATGACAAAATCTTCCGCGGCGATAGGACTGTCCTTCTAGCCTCCCTCTGGGCGCCCGGTGAGGGCGAATCCTATAACCAGTTCACGTCTTTGCACATCCCTACTGCCCAGTACGCTGACGCGGCCTCAGCCTTCGTCGGCGTCCCCGGCTCCCAGGTGGGCCGCAACCCGTTGCCGGACACGGACAAGCTACAGGAGTGGTTCCGCCGCTGGGGCCTGCGCGAGCACGATGAGGTTGTGGTCTATGACGAAGGCCGCGGCCTCTTTGCCGGTCGCGCGTGGTGGACCCTGCGCTGGGCGGGCGTAGACAACGTCCGCATTCTCGACGGCGGCCTGGCCAACTGGCGCGCCCACAAGCTGCCCACGCTCACCGGCCCGGGCAACCTCGGCGTGGATACCCCGGCCACTCTGGATCCGGGACACATGCCCACCGCCACCATCGAGGAGGTCAAGACGCACAACGGCCTACTCATCGATACCCGCACCCGCAACCGCTTCGCCGGCCGTCGCGAGCACCTGGACCTCAAGGCTGGCCACATCCCGGGCGCTCTCAACCTGCCGGAGCGCTCCTTCCACGATGAGGAGACCAAGACCTGGAAGTCCGCGGAGGAGATCCGCGAGATAGTCCACGCGCACGGCATCACCGAGGACAACATCAAGGACGGCATCATCTACTCCGGGTCCGGCAACCACTCGGCCCTGGCCATCGCCGCGCTGGAGTACGCCGGCTTCACGGGCCTGCGCCACTTTGTGGGCGGCTGGTCCCAGTGGTGCGCCAACCCCGCCAACCCGGTGGAGCGCGGCGACCGCGAGCACCTCTAGCGCGCCAGCCGCGCTTGGGCCCGGTAGGGGATTAGAGTCTAAAGGCGATGCCTTACCTACTCCTCCTTCTCGCCCTCGCAGTCGGCGTGGCCGGCGTGGCGCTTCTGGTCCTGGACAAGCGCCGCACCGCGGCCGACCCAGCAAGTGCCGACCCCGCAAGTTCTGCAAGCGACGCCCCTGTGAGCCACGAGCCCGCTGAGCTTGCCGGTGCTGCTGAACCTAACGCTGAGCTCGTTACCGAGCCCGTCATCGAGTCCGAGGCAGCTGCCGACGCCACGGACACTCAGGCCTCCGCGGAGCGTCCCGCACCCGAGGCCGAGTCCGACGCACCCGCGGAAGCCGAGCCGCAGCCGGAACCGCAGGTTGAACAGACTGAACAAGAAGAGCAGGAAGAGACCGCCTCTGCGCCGGAGGCGTCTGCGCTTGAGCGTGAAGCGGAACAACCTGAGCGTGAAGCAGAGCATGAGCCTGAACGTGAGCCGGAGCGCGAGCCCAACAGGAGCTACCACAGCTTCCTCCCGGGCAGCCAGCGCCGCGAGCGCCGCGCCTGGGCGGAAAAGCGCGGCTTCGAGTTCAGCAAGCAGGATTCCTACCTCGTGGATGAGTGGATGCGCGGGGCCGCCGCCCAGGGCGCAGCGCCAAAGGACATCGTTGCGGGCAACGCCCACGGCCACGAGATGCTGCTCATGGATCTGGCCGGCATCCAGGTCATGGCCATGCGCACGGGTGCTGCCTCCGACATCGTGGTGGACTTCCGCCGCGAGGAACAGCCGGTGGATAATCCCTCCGAGGACCTGGTGCGCGTGATGAGCCTGGAGGGCTTTGACATCTTCGCCACCGATGCCGGCGTGGGCCAGCGCCTGGTGGATGAGCGCGTCGTGGTCGCCCTGGCCCAGATGCCCGCGGCGGTCACCGCCCTGTGGATGGAATCGGAGTGGGTGCTCGCCCAGATGAGCAAGGACGCGCGCACCCCGCAGTGGGAGGCGCTGCTGGCACCGCTGGCCAAGCTGGCCGATGCCGCCCGCGTGCTGCCCCCGCGCTCCTCCGCCACCCAGATGTGGCGCATCGAGGACGTCGATCCCGCCCGCGAGATCCCCGCCCCGCCGCGTCCGGAGCCCACCGGCCCCACCCCGGTGCCGGATCACTTCGAGTTCGATCGGCCCAGCATCCAGCGCCCCGAGGCGCCGGTGGAGATGCCCAGCCGCACCCGCAGCGACGTGCGCGGCGCGGTAGACCACAGCGCGCTCGGCGCGGACGAGGTGGACGCCATCGCCGACGGCCGCGAGCGCCCCCAGCCGGAGGCCGGGCACGCGCGCCTGCCCCGGCGGGGCGATAAGGGCTCGTCCATCTTCGGCGATGACTAAATCCCCGCGCCCCGCGGGGTAGTGTGTCTTAAGGAAAATCCTCTAACTTCCCTCTGAATCAACTTCCCTTTGAACCTGTTGTTACTAAAGGAGTGCGTCATGGGCCTGGACCCGCAGAAGAAGTCCCGTCTGGCAGAACTAGTGAAGGAACTGGCCGTGGTGCACGGCAAGGTCACGCTGTCCTCCGGTAAGGAGGCCGATTACTATGTCGACCTGCGCCGCGCCACCCTGCAGCACGAGGCAGGCCGCCTCATCGGCGAGCTGCTGCGCGAGCTCACCGCGGACTGGGACTACGCCGCCGCCGGCGGCCTGACCATGGGCGCTGACCCGGTGGGCCTGGCCATCATGCACGCCGAGGGCCGTCCCATCGATGCCTTCGTGGTGCGCAAGGAGGCCAAGAAGCACGGCATGCAGCGCCGCATCGAGGGCTTCGACGTCGAGGGCCAGAAAGTGCTCGTGGTGGAGGACACCACCACCACCGGTAACTCCCCGCTGACCGCCGTCAAGGCCCTGCGCGAGGCCGGAGCCGAGGTCGTGGGCGTGGCCACCGTGGTGGATCGCGCCACCGGCGCGGACAAGGTCATCGCGGACGAGGGGCTGGAGTACCGCTTCCTGCTGGGCCTGGAGGATCTGGGCCTTGCCTGATCCCGCCGAGACCCCGGCGCAGCCCGCTGTCGAGGAGACCACTGCCGAGGAGGCCAAAGGCCCCACCGAGTGGAATGAGGGTCGGCACGGCGTGGGCCCCTGGCAGGGCCCGTGGCCCGAGGGCCCGGAGGCGCAGAAGTACGATCCGGAGCTGCTCGAGCACGGGGATCGCCGCAACGTGGTGGACGCCTACCGCTACTGGAGCCGCGAGGCCATCACCGCGGATATCGATACCCGCCGCCACGCGCTGCACATCGCCATCGAGAACTTCGAGAACGATTCCAACATCGGCACCGTGGTGCGCACAGCCAACGCCTTCGCCGTGGACACCGTCCACATTGTGGGCCGCAGGCGCTGGAATCGCCGCGGGGCCATGGTCACGGACCGCTACCAGCACCTGCGCCACCACGACACCGTGGAGGAGCTCATCGCCTGGGCGGCGCAGGAGGGCCTGACGGTGGTGGCCATCGATAACACCCCCGGTTGCGTGCCCTTGGAGACCGCGCAGCTGCCGGAGAGGTGCCTGCTGCTCTTCGGTCAGGAGGGCCCCGGTGTCACTGAGGCAGCCCAGCAAGCGGCGATGATGACGTGCTCGATCGCACAATTTGGGTCCACTCGCTCCATCAACGCTGGTGTGGCCGCTGGTATTGCCATGCATGCATGGATTCGCCAACACGCAGATTTGTCCAAGGCGTGGTAATCACTCGTCCCCTATGGATAGGATTTAGGTAACATTCACCCGGAAAGAGCTGATAGGTAACTGTGGAAGAGAAATGGGCACACCGCGCTGATCTCGCGGAAACCGCCATCAACGAGCGCCACGCGCAAGCCGTGTGGTCCATCCCGCGTACCAACCTTGCGGTGTGCAGTTGGCCGCCCACCACTAAAGAAAAGCTCTTCGTGCACTGGCACTACTGGTGGCAGGCGCACTACTTGGACTGCCAGGTGGACGCCGCCCTGCGCAACAACTCCAAGGCCCGGCGCACCCGCATCCATGACACCATCCGCGGCATCCAGCTGCGCAATCTCTCCGCGCTGACCAAGAACCGCTACTACGACGATAAAGCGTGGCTGGCCCTGGCCATGGGGCGCGTGTCCCAGCTGAAGAAGATGAAGAAGCCCAAGCAGCTGGCCGCCCTGCAGCGCAACATCCGCGCCGGGGTGGACTCCCAGGTGGGCGTGCTGCCCTGGCGGGAGGGGGAGACCTTCCTCAATGTTCCCTCCAATGGGCCGGGCGCCATCATGCTGGCCCGCATGGGCAAGATCGATGAGGCCCGCCACATCGTGGACTGGATCTACGACAACCTGGTGGATGATGACGGCTTCATCATGGACGGCATCCGCATGCGCATGGACGGCCACGAGGTCGTGCGCAACATCCACCCCTATTGCCAGGGCGTGGTGCTCGGCGCGTGCCTGGAGATCGCGCTGGCCCTGCGGGAAAAGACGGGTCTGGGTGCCATGGAGAGCATTGACACCGTCCAGGAGGCGGAGCTGGCCAGCGACATGATGTACTACATCACCAACATTCGCGGCCTCGTGCAGGCGGTGGCCACCGGCATGGCCACTCCCTCGGGCGTGATCAACTGGCACACTGGCGACGGCGACGGCGGCCTGTTCAAGGGCATCCTCGCGCGCTACCTCGCGGACGTGGCCGTGCGCCTGCCGGGGGATTCCCCGGCCAACCGCGCCACCAAGAAGCTGGCCGCCCGCATGGTGATCGCCTCGGCGGAGTCCGTGTGGGAGCACCGCCTGGAGGTCGATGGCCTGCCCATCTTCGGCTCTGACTGGACTGATGACGCCAAGTTGCCGCATAACTACGGCTTTGGCCCCAGCACGCTGGGGGAGAAGGTGGGCATTATCCGCGTGGCGGAGCGCGATCTCTCGGTTCAGCTCTCCGGCTGGATGCTGCTGGAGGCCTGCGCCCGGGTGACCAAATATCAGCAGTCCGGGCGCAATAATTAAGCTCACAAGAATTGGGGCGGCAGGATCCGTCACAGATTGGCATACTTGGTTGCAGGACGTGTCCGCCCGCTCACTGCGGGTGGATGCGCACGGCTAGATAACAGCAACTCCTAAGGACGGATTTTCATGCCAATTGCAACCCCTGAGGTTTATAACCAGATGCTGGACACCGCCAAGAAGGGCGGCTTCGCTTTCCCGGCTATCAACTGCACTTCCTCCGAGACCATCAACGCCGCACTGCGCGGCTTTGCTGAGGCTGAGTCTGACGGAATCATCCAGTTCTCCACCGGCGGCGCAGAGTTCGGCTCCGGCCTGTCCGTGAAGAACAAGGTTGCTGGCGCTAAGGCCCTGGCAGCGTTTGCTCATGAGGCCGCGCAGCACTACGGCATCAACGTCGCACTGCACACTGACCACTGCCAGAAGGAAGTTCTGGATGAGTACGTCCGCCCGCTGATCGCGCTGTCCCAGGAGCGTGTGGACCGCGGCGAGCTCCCGCTCTTCCAGTCCCACATGTGGGACGGCTCCGCTATCCCGATCGATGAGAACCTGGTCATCGCCCAGGAGCTGCTGGAGAAGGCCCACAACGCCAACATCATCCTCGAGGTGGAGATCGGCGTTGTCGGTGGCGAGGAGGACGGCGTCCAGGCCAAGGCCGGCGCTAACCTCTACACCACCGTGGAGGACTTTGAAAAGACCGTCGACGCCCTCGGTACCGGGGAGAAGGGCCGCTACCTGCTGGCCGCTACCTTCGGCAACGTCCACGGCGTGTACAAGCCGGGCAACGTGAAGCTGCGCCCGGAGGTCCTCCTGGAGGGCCAGAAGGCAGCCGTGGCCAAGCTCGGCCTGGAGGAGGGCGCACAGCCCTTCGACTTCGTCTTCCACGGCGGCTCCGGCTCTGAGAAGGAGAAGATCGAGGAGGCCCTGCGCTACGGCGTCATCAAGATGAACGTGGACACCGACACCCAGTACGCCTTCACCAACCCGGTCGCCCGCCACATGTTTGAGAACTACGATGGCGTGTTCAAGATCGACGGTGAAGTCGGCAACAAGAAGGTCTACGATCCCCGCTCCTACCTCAAGAAGGCAGAGCAGGGCATGTCCGAGCGCGTCGTTGAGGCCTGCCAGGACCTGCACTCCGTGGGCAAGTCGGTCTCCAAGTAAGACCCAGCCCCCGAGCTTCTTCGAAGCTCACCACTTTCGGCGCCTGTCCGCGTACACTAGCTTGAGTTATGACTCAGGCAGATAAAGGTGCAACCTCCTCGGGCTCCTCCGCTTCCGCGGCCTCGCCTAGCAAGGCGCACCGCGTGCGGCTGAGCACCCGGGAGCAGTTGCGTGTGGTGGATCGCTCGCTTAAAGCGCGCATCGCGCGCGTGCGTTACCGCCTCGTCTTCATCTTGCAGTGCACGCTCGGCGCCGGTTTGGCGTATTACGTGGCCTACGAAATCTTCGGCCACACCCAGCCCTTCTTCGCCCCGATGGCGGTCATCATCATCCTGGGCCTATCCGGTAAGGATCGCGTACGCCGCGCTTTCGAGATGGCCTTCGGCGGCATCGCCGGCGTGGCGGTGGGCACGGTCTTGGTGGATACCTTGGGCACGGGCGTGGTCCACCTCACCATCATCATTGGCTTAGCGCTGCTCATCGGCTCCTTTGTCACGAGTTCCCAGCTGGTGACCAACCAGATCGTTATCGCGGCCATTCTCATCGCCACCATCCTCCCGCCGGAGGAGATGGGCGGGCTTACTCGCGCCACGGACGCGGTGATCGGCGCGGTCATCGGTCTGGCGATGATCATGCTCATCCCCACCTCGCCCCTGCGCGCGGGCCGCGTGGAGGTCTCCAAGGTGCTCGGCGTTGCCTCTTCTGTGCTTTCCGACGTCGCCCTGGGCCTGCGCGATGACGATCCCTCCGACATCGAGGACGCCCGCGCCGCGGTGGTGGGCACCCAGAACACCATTAATTCCATGCTGGCCGCGGCCAAGGGTGGCGCGGAGACCGCGCGCCTCTCGCCCTTCCTGTGGAGCACCCAGCGCACCGTGCGCTCGCTGGAGCGCATCCTCACCCCGGTGGATAACGTCCTGCGCTCTATCCGCGTGCTCTCCCGCCGCGCGCTGGTGCTCTCCCAAGACAATGACACGGTCACCACGGAGCAGATTGAGCTTATCGACGAACTCGCGGACATCACCTACGAGCTCTCCGTGCTCTACTCCCACCAGTCGGCCAAGGAACGCCGCGTGGATGAGGCCCAGGCCATCCCCGAGCTGGTCAAGCGCCTGCGCCAGCTGGCCGCCCGCGCCACGATGGACGTGGTCAACGAGGAGTCCGTGCTCTCCGCCTACGCGCTGCTGGCGCAGACGCGCTCCATCATCGTGGATCTGCTCATGATCTGCGGCATGTCCCGCGAGTCCGCCGTGGCGCAGCTGGCGCCGACCTCGGAGAGCCCCGCCTTCCCGCCGGAGGTCTGGGAGGGCGATTAGCACCATCGGGCCAGCTCCCGCTGTGCTTTAGGACGCCCTCGCGATCTGCAAGTCCCGCAAGTGCCGGTAGAAGGTCACGCGCTTGACGGGGCGCTTGGCACTAACCCCGTCCACGATGACCCGCAGGGACGGCCCTCCCGCCTGCACCGCGCGCCCGGTGCACACGCTCTGGACGTCGAGCTGCCCTGGGGCAACCGGCGTGCGCCAGCGGGCAAAGAAGCCGCCGCGAAGGAAGCCTCCGTGGCCGCCCTGCGTGTTCTCCTCGAGCCCGATGGCCGCTGATTCCACCACCGGTGAAATCGCCTTGGCTGCCACGATGCCCGGTGCGTCCACCATGGGCACCAGGCGTGCACCATAGGTGCCCGGACCGGCCTGGCCGCTCCTCGATCGCGCGTTCCCGCTCTTCTTACTCGCGTTCCCACTCATCTGATCCACCGGTGCGCCGTGGCGCACGAGGACGTGATCGTCGACGATGATTTCTCCGGTGATCTCGGTGTTCTCCCATTCGGAGATGGTGGCCGAGCCCGCCACCGCCAGGCCCGCGTCGTTGCGGATGAGCGGCACGGGCATGACGGACGCGTTGAGCGCCACGCTGAGCGCGGATTCCACGTCACTGGGCAGCCCCCAGTTGCGCGCGGCGGTGGAGGCAGCATCCACCGGGGCGTAGCCGACCTCTGCCCACAGGTAGTCCCCGCGCATCATTCGGGTGAGCACGGCACTAAGCGCAGCATCGCTGCCGATGACCACCACGCGCAGGGCCTCCTTGAGGTGTGGCTTTTGCGGGGCAATTTCCGGGGCTCCCAGGTGGCGCACATCCGGCTGCGCGGCAATCTCATCGAGGGAGGGCGTGGGATCCTCCGGCAGGATCTCCTTGGCAAAGGCATCGAGCTGTTTAAGCTCCTTCCTAGTCGGCACCGCACTGAGCTCGAGCACCGTGGCGGCCAGCCCGGCCAGAGCCGCATCGAGGCCGCGCGCCGCGCCGGAATCGGGGGAGACACCGCATTTGAGAACCACACAAGTCATAGGTGAATCATAGGCGTTCGGGCTTGGCCTGCAGCAGCCGCGGGGCATCAACGAGCCTGCGGCGGAGGAGTGCTGGTGGCTATGTGAGCGATAGTGCGAGTGACAGCGCCTACGGCGGTGCGAGGGGGTGCACGTGGCGCCGCAACGTAACGAATGGGATACAGGACACTTCCTGCGGTGGCAGAGGTCACAGTCTCTGGGTAAGGTTTGCGATACCCCGACACTTTCCCCTAGCAAATGTTTGAGGTACGTAATGTTTCTCTCGCCTAAGACAACCATCGCATTGGTCTCCGTAGCAGGCCTGAGCTTAAGCTCCTGCAGTTTGTTTGGAGGGGACTCTGATTCCGAAGAAGCCCAGCCCACCCCCGCTGCGGTGAGCAGCGAAGCAACCACCAGCTCGGCCGCGAGCTCCACGTCGAGCGCTACCACCACAACCAGCGCAGCCGACTGCGGTGAGGACTCCGAGCTGGAAGAGACCCCGCTGGCCACCATTCTGGAGAACGGTGAGTCAGCACTCAATGGCACGGGCGAGACCTTCAAGGACATCGAGGTCGATGACGATAGTTTCGATCCCTGCGCGTTCCTGAGCTACGCGGTGCTCAAGGGCACGTTCGATGGCGATGACGCCAAGGCGTTGGTGGTGTTCAAGCAGGGCGAGATTTGGGACGAGGACATGATCTTCCTCACCGATGACTCCCTGGAGGTCACCGAAAAGGGTGAGGGCTTCGCCTTCACCTCAGAGGGAAACGACGTTCTGACCGGCGTTGAGGGTGACGTGAAGAAGCGCGAAGGCTCCGAGCAGCCCATGATGAACCAGTCCTTCTCCGGCTCGCAGGATGAAATCCTCTTCCTCCAGCTGGATGCGGATCTCTCCGCATCTTCGGCGGAGCTCGGCTCCGATGAGGAGGATATGCGTGGTGAGTCCGCGGTCAAGGCCTCGGTTGACGGGTTGGAGCTGACCTGCCTCATCAACGAGAGCTCCTCCACCATCGACTGCGGCCGCGAGGACGGTGAGACCTGGGCCTTGGAGGGCGATGTCGACATTCCCCTTGAGGACTTCGGCTTCGAGTTCATCTCCGCTGCGCCGCTGGAAGGGGACCTCTCCTTCGGAGGCTTGCCCGATGACTTCGACTCTTCCGGTGCAAAGGAACTGGAAAAGGGCCTCTACCGCATCGGCAAGGGCAACATCGAGGGGCAGCTTGCTGTCTTGGACGATGGCATCATGCTGAGCACCCCGAACACCCAGCGCGTCATTTTCGATACTGACCGGGTCATCCTCGCTGACCAAGATCGCGGCTAACGCAGCGCCGAGTAGCCGAAAGGCAGCCGAGAGACAGACAGCCGAGAAATAGGTTGCCGAAAAGCAGTAGAGAAGAAACAACGAAAGGTTCCTAATGATGCGTACCCGCGTCAGCGCCGTGGCACTTCTGTCCGCTACCGCCTTCGCCGTGAGCGCTTGCGGTTCCTCGGAGGAAGATAACGAACCCTCGATGAGCAGCGTGACCACCGTGAGTAGTGCGTCAGAGTCTGCGACGACATCCAGCTCCGCTCCCAGCACCACCAGCTCCGCTAAGAATGCTGCGTGTGACTCCGACATGGAGCTGGAGGACACACTCTTGAATGAGGTCTTGGAGAAGGAAGAAGCCAAGATTCAGGGGAGCTCCAAGAAGCTGACGGATGTCTCCATCGGGGAGGATGCTTACGATCCCTGTGCGGATCTGAGCTACGTCATCTTGGAAGGTGAATACAACGGAAGCCAGGCGGCAGCCCCGGTATTTTTCGGTGAAGGCGACCTTTTGGATCCTACGGGTGTCTTTTTGACGGCAGATGATGTGGATGTGGAGGAAACCTCTGACGGATTAACCGTTACTGCGGAGGAGACCGAGGACTTCGTCGGCGTGGAGATGGAGTTCACGGTGGAGGCAGCAACAAAGAAGATTCACCTGCACCGCTCCTTCACTGGGGGAGAAGTGGACATTCTGTACCTCGATCTCGGTGCGGGTTCGATGAGCGGTTCTTCCGATAGCGCTGACGGTGATGATTTAGGCTCCGACGAAAAGGACCTTCGTGGTGAAGATGCCTTCCACGTCGCAATATCTGGTCTGAAAATCCAGTGCGAGATTGACGGTGATGAAGCCACACTGCACTGCGTGCGTACCGATGGAAAAGCCTGGCGCCCTAAGGGGGAGCTGACAGCAATGTTTGATGCTGACGAAGCGTTCAAGGGAGTCGAAGTCCAGCAGAAGAAGGACTCTTTCACGGTTGAACCTGTTGATGATGAGTCCGGCTCTGCGTCTTCCTCAACGCCGAAAGGAAAGAACGTCGGGGAGGGGCTCTACCGCATCGGTGAGGGAGACTTTGAAGGCCAGCTCCTTGTCTCTGACGATGCCGTCATGATCAACGCCTCTAACAAGCTACGCCTCATCCTGGACGCGGATTCCTTCTTCCTTGGCGTTGAGGATGAGGCTCCAGAGACCTCACGCGACGCCTAGTGCCCTCCCCTTGAGCTCCGAAACCGCATACCGGAGCTCATCGTCACAGAAAACCGCACAATAACAACATGCACAACCGCCTACGGGTAAAGTGGGTGCGTATTTGGCTTCAATCATGAGGAAGTGACACCCAAGAATGGCTGCAATCGTCATTGTCGGCGCCCAGTGGGGCGATGAAGGAAAAGGCAAAGCCACCGACATCCTTGGTGGCAAGGTTGACTACGTCGTCAAACCCAACGGCGGCAACAACGCCGGCCACACCGTCGTGGTTGGCGGCGAGAAGTACGAGCTCAAGCTCCTGCCCGCCGGCATCCTCTCAGAGAACGCCACCCCGGTTCTGGGCAACGGCGTCGTGATTAACCTCGAGGCCCTCTTCGACGAGATCGACGGCCTTGAGGCTCGCGGTGCCAACGCGTCGCGCCTGCGCATCTCCGCCAACGCGCACCTCGTTGCCCCGTACCACCAGACCTTGGACCGCGTGCAGGAGCGCTTCCTGGGCAAGCGCGCCATTGGCACCACCGGCCGCGGTATTGGCCCAGCCTATGCGGACAAGGTTGCCCGCATTGGCATCCGTGTTCAGGACATTTTCGATGGGTCCATCCTGCGCCAGAAGGTCGAGTCCGCTCTGGACATCAAGAACCAGATGCTGGTGAAGATGTATAACCGCAAGGCCATCGATCCGGAGCAGGTGGTGGAGTACTTCCTGAGCTACCGTGACCGCCTGCGCCCGATGGTCATCGAGACCGAGCTGGAGCTCAACCGCGCGCTGGATGAGGGCAAGCACGTCCTCATGGAGGGCGGCCAGGCCACCATGCTCGACGTGGACCACGGCACCTACCCGTTCGTGACCTCCTCGAACCCGTCTGCCGGTGGCGCCTCCGTGGGCTCCGGCATCGGCCCGACCCGCATCACCACCTCCCTGGGCATCATCAAGGCTTACACCACCCGCGTGGGTGCCGGCCCGTTCCCCACGGAGCTCTTTGACAAGTGGGGCGAGTACCTGCAGACCACCGGCGGTGAGATCGGCGTGAACACCGGCCGTAAGCGCCGTTGCGGTTGGTATGACTCCGTCATCGCTCGCTACGCCACCCGCGTCAACGGCTTTACGGATTACTTCCTCACCAAGCTGGACGTACTCACCGGCATCGGTGAGATTCCGATTTGCGTGGCTTACGATGTCGACGGCAAGCGTTACGACGAAATGCCGCTCACCCAATCCGAGTTCCACCACGCTGAGCCCATCTTTGAGACCATGCCGGCCTGGGATGAGGACATCACCGAGTGCAAGACTTTTGAAGAGCTCCCGCAGAAGGCCCAGGATTACGTCCTGCGCCTTGAGGAGCTCTCCGGCTGCCGCATTTCCTACATTGGCGTCGGCCCCGGCCGCGACCAGACCATCGTGCGCCACGACGTGATGGAAGACCAGTAAAGCCAGCACTGCGTAGCTACAGCAAAAGGTAATACTGCGTAGCAGCAAACGCTTACACGTTTCAGCCCCTGTAACCCGCTCAACAAGGACGGGATGCAGGGGCTTTGCTGTTCCTTAAAGCTCTCAGCAAATCATTAGAACTGTGCGATGAATCAAAGGGGCGCTTATTGAGTATTAAGACGGGGCGACCTCAAAGGCGGTAAATGGGGACGGGCTGAAAATGGCAGAAAAATTGGCATCAACAAGTGTCTATAAAAAGCTATGACCGGCATAGTTGTTCTATTTTCATCAAAAGATGCCTGAGTAGATTGCTTAGAATTTCCTGTCAATGTGTCGATCGTCACACCTAATGGGGTGGGGTGGGAAAAATTCTATAGATGCATGTAAATGGCCATAAAGCGCACTTGCGACGATCGCTGAGGTTTAAAACTGAGAAAAACCTGAACCTTTAATTTTCATAAGTGAGAAATGAAGGTACTCTAATAGCTGAGTCTCAGTAGGACTTTCGCCTAACTCTCGTCAACATGCTTGGTGGAAACCCCTCTGACTCACTAGCGCAAAACTCTCGAAGCGCTAGTTCTCCCAGGGCCTTGTGGTCATTCCCGCCCAAGGCCGACATATTCGGGTTTTAGTGAAAGGAACTTCTTGATGTCCAAGAAGGTTATTCGTCGTGCCGGTGTAGCACGACGCCGCGGCACCACGATTGCCGCAGCTGCTCTCTCTGTGGCGCTGGTGGCGCCGTTTGTCCACCCTGTTGTTGCTCCGCAGAGCGCTCCGGTGGCATCAGCCCAAACCTCTGGCACCGTTGCCGAACTGCCGCACATTGATCCGACCAAGGTGATCGAAGCGGACGCCATCGCCAACGGTTACATCACTGGTCGTACGGGTCTTACGAACGCGTTCGCAACCCTGTCCGGCACTGTTGGTTTGATGGAGACCACCGCATCGTCTTCGCTGGCCGGTTCAATGGGCTTGAATGATGTCAAGGTCTACATGCAGTTCAAGGACTCTGACGGGGTCATTTCTCCGGTTTACACTGCGACCTCTACGCGTCTTGGTGGTGGCGACGGTACCTACGCTTTTGACCTCCGTGCCAAGGATGAAGAGGGGAACGTTCTGCAGCACCCGGACAGTCCGGTTGGTGGTAAGGAGTTCTCGTTTATTGACGTACACGGTAAGCCTCATATCTTCCGTGGCGCGGACGGTCAGCAGTACCGCATCTGGATTGATCAGCCGATCAAGAATGAGGCCACCGGCAATCTCCTTCAGTTTGCTCGTCAGGCCGGTGGCGGTGTCCCGGGTGTATGGCAGGATGCTGTCGCGGCAAATGCGAATGGCGCATGGACAACTCGCGGAACCAACGTCCAGCGTACGGGTATCTTCCTTAAGGAGACAGCGCCGGCTGCACGTGGTGAGGTTCAGATCACGGACAAGGGTGGCAGCAAGCTCGGCGATACGATCGAGATCACCATCACCGACAGGACCGCTCCGGGCATCGGTGAAGTCAAGGCTGGTGTCAAGGAAATCACCGGTACCGGTGACCGTGAAGGCGAAAAAATTACCGTTACCTTCCCGGATAACACCACCGCTGAGACCACCGTCGACGCCGACGGCAAGTGGACTGTTGCAGTTCCGGAAGGAACTGAACTGAGGAACGACGGCAAGATCGCTGCCAACGATGAGTCTGGCAATACCGCTGAGCGTCTTGTTGGTGCCACTGGCGCGGGTACCACCACCCCGTCGCAGACTCCCACCGATGCCAAGGAAGTCCCAGCTGACGGCAATGGCCACACGCTGGAAGTGAAGGTCGAGAACCCAGCGTCCGTCTCGCTCGTTAAACTGACTGACGAGAGCGGCAACCGCATTGACGGAGCGAGGGCTGAGATTGATCAGAAGACTGGCGCTATCACGGTGACCGTGCCGAAGAGCGCCGTGCCGGGTACTGCGAGCCTCAAGGTTTCTGCGGACTCATACATGGTGAGCCCAAACTTCTCGATTGACGAAGAAGGTTTTACGGGCCACGTAGACTCAAGCGCACCGAGGAACGCATACTACGGTAGCGTCTGGGATGATGCCCAGGGCGGCCCTGATCGTAATGAGGTCGGCCCCCTCTACTGGTGGGATGGTGACCTCCCGATTGAGGGCGCTATGGTCTATGCGTCTGTTCTCTCCGATGAAGGCATTGCTGAGTACGAGCGGCTCGGTATTCCGGAAATGCCCTTCCGTGAGCAGGCTGAAGCTACCAAGCACATGATCGAGAACATGCGTGCCAACGGGCAGGAGCCTATCCTCAAGACTGTCGGCGCGAAAACGAACGAAGAGGGACGCTACACGCTCCGCATGGGCGACGACGCCGGCGACCGGGTAACCAATTACACCTATCTGTGGGTTGAGGTTGACGGGAAGGTAATGAACGGCTTCAGTGGCTTCCCGACGCCCGTTTTCCAGAAGGCCGCCGCGAACAGTGGAGAGAACCCGAACCGCGACGGGCGTGTCGGCATCGTTTCGCTCGCTGGAAACCGCTGGTACAACGTTAACTTCGCGCAAGTAAAGCAGAATATTTCCCAGCTGGACATCGTTAACTACGATTCCTACTTGAACCCCGCGGATTTGCCACAAGCAGAGGAAGGAAAGCCGCTTGCTCCGGCCGAAATCAAGCTGACGGGAGATCTGCCACCGTTCCCCGGAAACAAGATCGTATGGATTGGCCCGGACGGCAAGCAGATCGGTGAAGAGTGCCCAGTGTCCACACTCGCCGATGCCAAGAACTGCGCACTTCCTGCCGAGAATTTCGAGCAGCCGGGTGCCTACATCGCTCAGCTGCAAAACGCTTATGGTGTCGTAGTTGCGCAGGATTCTTTCCTCGCAATTGACAAGACTCGTAACAACGGTGAGTTCGAGCCAGTATACGAGCCGACCAAGGCCCCCCAGGGGCAGACCACGACCGTTCCCGCACCGAAGGACGCCGCCCAGGAGCTTCCAGAGGGCACCACTTTCGAGCAGGTTGCTCAGATCACCGATCCGGATGGTAAGAAGATTGATCTACCCAACTGGATCACTGTGAATCCGGATGGCTCAATCAAGCTCACTCCTCCCTCAGACGCTGTGACGGGTGACTACGTGATTCCGGTTAGTGTGAAGTACCCGGATGGCTCCACCGAGACCGTGGATGCAAAGATCACCGTCACCGAGGATACAAAGCCTGGTGCTGACAACGAGAATTATGATCCGAAGGCTAAGGATCAGTCTGTCAAGGTTGGTAAGACTCCGAAGGCTGAGAACAGCATTGCTAATGTTGCTGATTTGCCGGAGGGCACCAAGTTTGAGTTCAAGGAGCCGGTGGATACGTCTTCGGCTGGTTCTAAGGACGCGACTGTTGTGGTGACCTATCCGGACAAGACTCAGGATGAGGTCTCCGTCAAGATCACTGTCACCGAGGATGCAAAGCCTGGTGCTGACAACGAGAATTATGATCCGAAGGCTAAGGATCAGTCTGTCAAGGTTGGTAAGACTCCGAAGGCTGAGAACAGCATTGCTAATGTTGCTGATTTGCCGGAGGGCACCAAGTTTGAGTTCAAGGAGCCGGTGGATACGTCTTCGGCTGGTTCTAAGGACGCGACTGTTGTGGTGACCTATCCGGACAAGACTCAGGATGAGGTCTCCGTCAAGATCACCGTCACCGAGGATGCAAAGCCTGAGGACCCGAAGACGGATTCGGATAAGGATGGTCTGACCGATAAGGAAGAGACCGATGGCTCCCGTAATGAGGATTACAACAATGAGCCGACTGATCCGAACAAGGCTGACACCGATGGTGATGGTCTGACTGATGGCCAGGAGATTGTTCTGGGCACCGATCCGAACAACCCGGATACCGATGGCGACGGCGTCAACGATGGCGACGAGATCAAGGACGGCACCAACCCGCTGAAGGAAGACACCGATGGTGATGGTCTGACTGATGCTGAGGAGAAGGAGCACGGCACTGATCCGCTGAACCCGGATACTGATGACGATGGCATCCTTGATGGTGCTGAGGTTGACGGTTCTGGTAACAAGTTCGACGGTAAGCCGACCGATCCGACCAAGGCTGACACTGATGGCGACGGCGTCAACGACGGCGCCGAGGTCAACAACCAGCCGGAGCCGACTGACCCGAATGACCCGAACTCTAAGCCGGGTGACAAGGGCAGTGTCGATACCGATGGTGACGGCCTGACCGATGAGGAAGAAGACGCGCTCGGTACTGATCCGAACAACGCTGACACCGATGGCGACGGCATCAATGACGGTGACGAGGTCAACGGTTCCACCAACAAGGATTGGGATGGCGACGGTAAGGGCGACCCGACCGACCCGCTGGAGCCCGATACCGATGGTGACGGCCTGAACGACGGTGACGAGATCATCGCCGGTGCCAACCCGAACGATGTTGACACCGACAAGGACGGCATCAACGATGGTGACGAGGTCTCTGGTGAGAAGAACCCGTTCGATAAGGACGGTAACCTGACCGAGGAGTCCGGTCTGCCGGGTGCGCCGACTAATCCGAACGATGCTGATACCGACAATGACGGTGTCACCGACGGCGATGAGATCAACACCATTGTTGATGAGAACGGCAACACGGTGAAGGATCCGGCGGCTACCGATGAGGTCACTGACCCCAACGATGGCCTGCGTGGCGACCTGCCGAGCGGCGGTGACAACAACAACGGTGGCGATAATGGTTCGTCCAACGGTGGTTCTTCCGACGGCAAGGTTGACCTGGGTAAGTGCATCCCGGCTGCTG
>NZ_JAUNLS010000015.1 GCF_030532325.1 Corynebacterium sp. | reverse complement strand
CACAACTAATCACCAAGATTCGAAACCAGATACACCACTACCCAGGACTTGACCCGGAAAAGCTCGATTTACACCATAAAGGCACATATACGCCCGTCTGTTAAAGACGAGACTGGGCTGCGGAACGGGGACGGAAGCCAGGCAACAGGGCCAGGGACGGGCAACAGGGACGGGAAGAGAAGAGCACCAACACGGCGCGGCCGGGCGGGGAGGGGAGCGTGAGGCGATGTTCGTCTGGCAACTGCGAGCCCCCTAGAAACTGCGAGTCGCCTTGAAGCTGCCGCCCGCCTCGGCGAGATGAGTGGACCCGGCTAGGGGTCTTTGCAGGCGGCATCGCGCTCGGATGCGTATGGAGCAATGCATGAAGCTCAGGATGCCGCGGATGCCGCGTGGAGTTAGGCGTTAAGGCGGGCCATGGCCTCGCGGAGAACCTCAGGGCGCTTGCAGAAGGCGAAGCGCACCTTGTACTTCCAGGGCTCGGGGTTGTCGCTAAAAGCTGCGAGCGGAATTGCCGCCACGTGCTTGGACTCGGGAAGCCGCATGCAGAACTGCGTTCCGTCGAGGCCGGAAGAGGAGACATCGGCAACCACGTAGTATGTTCCACGGGTGTCGTGGACACGGTAGCCAGCCGCGCGCAGGCCCTCACCCACAATGTCGCGGCACTGCGCCAACTCGTCCACCATGGCGTCTAGCCACTCGGACTCCTCGTTCAGCGCGTGGGCCACGGCCGGCTGGAGGGGAGTTGTGGACACAAACGTCATGAATTGCTTGGCTTTAATCACGCCGTCCAGAAGGGCAGGCTCCGCCACCGCCCAGCCCGTCTTCCAGCCGGTGCAGTTGAAGGACTTCGCCGCCGAGGAGACCTTCACCGTACGCGAGGCCATGCCCGGCAGGGAGGCGATGGAGACGTGCTCGGCATCGCCGAAGGTGAGGTTCTCATAGACCTCGTCAGACAACACGAGCAGATCGTGCTCCACGCACACAGCGGCGAGCTCCGCCAAGGCCTCCCGGCTAAACACCGAGCCCGTGGGGTTGTTCGGCGAGTTCACGATGATCATCGCGGTCTTGTCCGTAATGGCCGCGCGCACCGCCGCGACATCCACGTCCCAGGACTCCCCGGCTGCGGTGAGCGGGACGGGGACGCGGGTGGCGTCGGCAAGCGCGATGGCGGCAGCGTAAGCGTCGTAGTAAGGCTCCAGCACGATGACCTCCTGGCCGGGCTCCACCAGGCCCAGGACGGTCGCGGTGATGGCCTCCGTTGCACCGGCGGTGACCACTACGTGGTCCGCCGGAACGTCGTAGGTGCGCGCCACGGCGTTGATGAGCGAGGGAACCCCGCGCAGCGGCGCGTACTGATTGTTGCCGCCAGCGATGTTCTCCTGGGCAATCGCCAGCATGCGGGCGGGGCCGTCGCTATCGGGAAAACCCTGGCCCAGGTTGATGGCCTCGTGCTCGTTGGCCAGCTGCGTCATGGTGGCGAAGATGGTCTCGCCGAATTCTTGAAGGCGGTGAACAGTCATTAGAGCACCAAGAGATCGTATTTCGTGGCCTTGATGTCACTCAGGCGCTTGCGGGCGCGGTCCAAACGCTGCCACTGATCCTGCGGGATGGCCTTGCGGGCAATGGCCACGGTCTCTGCGTCCGGGGTGCCCCAGGCGATGGGCATCGGGGTGATTTGCTGCCAGTGCTCCTTATCGGAGGTATGTCGCTGACCGGACACGGCGGCCACCGGAATCTTGGTGCCCACGATGCGCTGCACGCCCGGCACAGCGGTAACAGTGCGCAGGCATGCGCCCCAGCGCGGCGGGAGCTCCGGGTCCACGTTGGTGTTGACCAGGGCCATGAGCACCATGTCGCGTTCGTTGACTTCCGCGATCACCGCGGGGGCCAGCGGGTAGGAATCGTAGAGCTGCTGGGCGGTGCCCACCTGGCGGGCGGCGGCCACGCCGATGACGGCCACCAGGATTCCGAAGAGCAGCAGGCCCAGCCCCAGCGTGATGCGCCAGGACGCCTCCACCTGGAAGTAGACCAGCGCCGCCGCGGCGATGAGCAGTGCGCCCATCACCAGGCCGGAATTGCGCAGGCGCGAGGAATCGCGCAGCAGCTCGTTGTTCTTCTTGGCAAAAGCCTCGTCGACCTTAAACTTAAAAATTTTCATCGCCGTATAAGTCTACTGCGTCAACCAGCCTGTAGGCGTAACCTTGCTCGGCCAAAAAGCGCTGGCGGTGCACTGCGTAGTCGGCGTCGATGGAATCGCGGGTGACCACCGTGTAGAAGGTGGCCTCCGCGCCGTCGGACTTGGGCCGCAGGAGGCGTCCAAGGCGCTGCGCTTCTTCCTGGCGCGATCCGAAGGTCCCAGAGACTTGGATGGCCAGCGCGGCCTCGGGCAGGTCGATGGAGAAGTTGGCCACTTTGGATACCACCAGCACGGGAACCTCGCCCTCGCGGAACTGCTGGAAGAGCTTCTCGCGCTTGGCGGTGGTGGTCTTGCCGTCGATGACCGGGGCGTCCAGCCGCGCGCCGATTTCCTCAAGCTGGTCTACGTAGGCGCCAATGATGAGCGCCTGCTGTCCGCGGTGCTTGCGCAGCAACGCTGTGAGTGCGCGCATTTTGCCGCTTGCCGAGGCCGCCACCCTGTAGCGCTCCCGCGAGTTCGCCGTCGCGTAGTGCATGCGCTCCTCGGCGGTCATATCCACACGCACCTCGACGCACTCCGCAGTGGCGATGTAGCCGGCTGCCTCCAGTTCCTTCCAGGGGGCGTCGTAGCGCTTGGGCCCGATGAGGGAGAAGACGTCGCCTTCCATGCCGTCCTCGCGCACCAAGGTGGCGGTCAGGCCCAGGCGGCGGCGGGATTGCAGATCCGAGGTCATACGGAAGACCGGGGCGGGTAGCAAATGGACCTCGTCGTAGATGATGAGGCCCCAGTCGCGGGAATCGAAGAGCTCGAGGGCGCGGTACTCGCCCTTGGTCTTGCGGGTGACCACTTGGTAGGTGGCGATGGTCACCGGCTTGATCTCTTTCTTCTCGCCGGAGTACTCGCCGATTTCGGACTCGGTGAGGGTGGTGCGGCGCAGTAGCTCGTCGCGCCACTGGCGCCCGGCCACGGTGTTGGTCACCAGGATGAGCGTGGTGGCCTGCGCCTTGGCCATGGCGGCTGCGCCAACAATGGTCTTGCCCGCGCCGCAGGGAAGCACCACCACGCCGGAGCCGCCGGACCAGAAGGATTCGGTGGCGAAGCGCTGGTAATCGCGCAGCTGCCAGTCATCACCTTCGGTCAGCGCGATGGGGTGCGATTCGCCGTCGACGTAGCCGGCGAGGTCCTCCACTGGCCAGCCCGCCTTGAGCAGCTCTTGCTTGAGGCGTCCGCGCTCCGAGGGCGGCACGGTGCAGGTGTGTTCATCGATACGCTGGCCTAGCATGCCGCCGATCTTCTTGTGGCGGCTGAGCTCGACGAGGATGGCTGCGTCGTCGGCCTCCAAGATGAGCCCGTGCGCGGGATGGGAGTGCAAGCGCACGCGGCCGTAGCGGGCCATGGTCTCGGCGACGTCGATAAGCAGCGATTGCGGCACCGGGAAGCGGGAATACTTCTCCAGGACGTCGACGGCCTGCTCCGCGTCGAAGCCGGAGGCGCGGGCATTCCACAGCGCCAGCGGGGTGATGCGGTAGGTGTGGATGTGCTCGGGCGCGCGCTCCAGCTCCGCGAAGGGGGCCAGCGCGCCGCGTGCCTGGGCGGCGTCGGGGTGATCAACCTCCAGCAGGACAGTCTTATCCGATTGGACGATGAGGGGGCCGTTCACGCTAAAACCTCTCTAGTACTCGCTGCTGCTATTTGTTTTGCTGCTATTTGTTCTGCTGCGGGGAACTGGGGCGGGAACTACTGCGCCAGGTGCACCGATTGAATGCGGTGCATGGGGAAGCGTAGCGCTGAGCCGTCGCCACCCATGGCGTCGACCTGCCCGCCGCTGACGGAGACCGGCACCACGGTGATCTCGCACCACGGTGATCTCCTTGGCGTTGCCGTTCTTGTCCGCATAGATGATTGTTACCCGCCGCTGGGAGCGCGCTGCCGCCTGCAGGGTCTCCAGTCCCGCTCCCTCCGCGGCCCCGGCGCCGACGGCGCTCTCGCCCGAACCACGGCGCAGGGCGGCGACAACCGCGCTGGGCTCGGGGCTGGCTGGAGCGGGCTTGGCCGGGCTTGGTGTGGGCAGGGCATAGGGCTCGGGCGCCACGGCGAGCAGCGCGCCGGTATCGTCCTCGGCGGCGGGGCTGAGGCCGTGGGCGCGGAGGGCGCTGAGAAGCTCGCCCACCCGCAGCGAGGACATCGCCACCGTGGGGGCCAGCCGGCGCAGCTCGGGCACGGCGTGCAACGCGAGTTCGATGAGGGCCGGATCCTCGCTGCGGAGGTAGGCCAGCGCCGGCCCGCTGCGCAGAGTGCCGTGCTGCTTGGCGACGTCCCCAATGGCATAGGCCACCGGCTGCGGGATGCCGCTGGGACAGTGCTCCTCCAGGAAAGCGGTGATTTCCTCGGCGTTGAGTCCGTAGTCCATGGCGCGGCGCAGGCTCTGCGCGCTGATGCGGTACACACTGGCCAGGCCGGGGGACTCGAGATCTGCCAGGGCGGTGAGCGTGCGGTGGGTGGCCGAATCCAGGGGCCCGGGCACAAGGATGGTGTTATCGGCCTGGATGAGGAAGGAGGAGACCTGCTCGGGCGTGAGCTGCGCGGTGGAGGCGGAATCGAGGAGCACGCTGGTGGCCTGGCCCGTGGCCACCAGGCCGAGCCACTCGGCTTCCTCGCGCAGGGCGTCGATGGTAGTGGCGCTGGTGTGGGTGACAAAGAGCGGTGAGCGGAAGGAGAGCTCCTCCCAGAACTGCGTGCTATTCAGGGCGACGCTGCTGTGCCGGTAGACGTCGAGCACGGTGGCGCGGAAGCGCGGCAGGCGCTCGTGGTGGGAATCCGCGTTGAGCGTGCGGCCCTCCTCCCAGGGCGCCCAGGGGCTGGTGGGGTAGGCCTCCAGCAGCACGCGCCAGCGCTCGGACAGCGGCGCGTCCGCCCACTCCTGAGCCGCCTGCGTGGGCGCAAGAAAGTTGCCCTCCAGCCCCGAGGGCTCGCCGCGGCCGAGCAGACGAGCATGCAGGCCCAGGCAGATCAGGCGGGCGAGGTTCTCCTCACTGATGGCCAGCTCCTTGGCCAGCTGCGCGCGGGGGCGCACACCGACGGTCTTGTCCTTGAGCAGCTCGATGGGGCGCTCGCCGAGGGCGCTGAGCAGCTGCTCCATGTCGCGGACCGCGCCGAGGCCTGCGGCGGCGCCGGCGTCGTCTGCCTTCTCGGAGACCTGCGGGGTGCCCGCCCTGCCCGAGGGGGCGGTGGGGATCTGGCGGGTGCTGTGGCCGCGCAGCGCGTGGAAGACTGCGCGCGGCAGGCGCACCGTGTGGGCGTCGGCGCGCTCTAGCAGGCCCGCGGCGATGAGCTGCGGGATGGGCCGGGAGGGATCGGCGTCGGCTGTGGCCTCGCGGGTGTGGCCCACCCCGCCGGAGCGCGCCAGCGTCATAAGCACGGAGCGCTGATCTCCCGGCAGGGATGCGAGGGTTGCGGCGTCGACGGAATCTTGGTGCAGCAGCGACCACCCGGTGGGCAGAGCGGAGAGCACATCGGGGGCGATCATGACGCCGCCGGCGGTGGTGTCGAAGACGAGGCCGCGTTGGCGCAGTTGGGTGGTGACCTCGGTGGCGGTATCGCTGACTGCCTCGAGCTCGCCTCCGCGCTCGGCGATCTCCTCCAGCGCCGCGAGCTGCTGCGCGTTGCAGCGCGCTAGGGCTCGGGCCACGGAGGTGCGCAGCGCCAAGCGGTTGGCCAGCGCGGCGACACTCGGGGGTGGCGGGACCATGACATCGGGGCGGTGACGCAGGAGGATTTCCAGCTCTTCATCGCGCAGATCCGCAAGCCACGCGCGGTAAAGGGAGGAAGCCGAGGAGGAATGCGAGGAACTAGACATAGTGGAGGTCAAGTTTAGTTCCTTATCGAGTTACTTTTTGGCGTCGGGTTTGGAATAATAAGGGGCATGTCGAATCACAACAAAGGCTTTGTTTCCCCGGCGTGGCCGAAGAACAGCAACCGCGAGCACGCAATCACTGAAATCTACGCCCCGTTTGCAGGCGCTTCCAGCCCTTACGGCGATGACCTGGTTCTGCCGATGCCGGCAGAGAAGCTCAACTACGTGCACCCGTACACGCGTATTAACCGCTAAGCCTTAGCGCGCAGTGAGCCGCGCCCGCCCCGTCAGGTCTCTGGCGGGGCTATTTGCGATCTGCGGGTCGCTTTTCCACCCGGCGTGTCACGGGTGGGGGAGGGCCTTAAGGGCCAAACCACTGTGAACAGCGGCGTGAAAACTGCACAAGCCCCAGCGGCAGCCTCAACCATCGGAGGGAGGCTAGCCCTGGGGCTTATGCGTGGGCGCTGTTGTGCCTGGCGTTTGAACGCTCGGGGTGTGGGACGGTGTCCCTTGCTGATTCCCCCTTGAGATTTCCTCTTGAATTTCCTCGTTAGAGGGAATCAACGAACTGCGCAACCGGGTCGATGACGTGGCGGTTAGCGGAGTAGAAAGCGTTGAAGTCGTGGCGGTTGGCCTTGTAGTGGGCGGTGAAGTCCGCCGGGATGGACAGGCCGTACTTGGTGGCGGTGTCCTCAACGAGGGTGTAGAGGGCGTCCACGGCCAGCTCCTCGGAGGGCTGCTCAGCGGCCTGCTTGACCACCTGCGGTGCGGACTCTGGGGCCGGTGCCGGCTGCGGAGCCGGGGCGTCCAGGTTGCGCGGGGTCGGAGCGGAGTTCAGGCCCAGGGAAGCGGAGCAGGCCGGCCATGCGCCCCAGCCCTGTGCGGCCAGGACCTTCTCAGCAACGGCGATCTGCTGCTCGCGGGTGGCCTGGTCTGCGGTCGGAGCGTACTGGCTGCCGCCCATAGCGTTCCACGTGCCCGAGGCGAACTGCAGGCCGCCGTAGAATCCGTTGCCGGTGTTGATGGACCAGTTGCCGCCGGACTCGCACTGTGCGAGGCGGTCCCAGTCAGAATCCGGAGCGGCGGAAGCGGTCGGTGCCATGATGGCGGCGGTTGCGCCGAAAGCGACGGTCGAAGCCGCGAACTTGGTTGCAAGCGAGTTCTTCTTAGCGGAGTGGCGTCCCATAAAAGTATTCCTCTTCTCTAGATTTCTCGCGCCCACGTTGTGCCCAGTCCGGCAATTAAACATATTCTGTACAAGTGCAATGCACGTGTGTGGAGGCGCCGCGACAAAGCCCGGACTGTGTGCGGGGCGAGACTTTCTCGCTGACGCCTCGAAGTGCTTGGGGGAAAGCGTAACGGTTTATAACGAAATAGTCACGTAATGACCCTCAAAACGGTAACGAAGGGGCCAATCGATCACTGTTTTTGCAGGTCACCGCAAATATGTGAGATACCTCACTTGTGTGAGCGCTGGGGCGGGTGTGATGATGCGGGGAGCAGGCTTTCACCATTGCACGCACACAGGTTAGAATGAATCTCTTTATGGTTGCCTAGTAAGAAAGCGAGTGGGGCACGTGCCAATCGGCAAAGTTAAGTGGTTTGATGCTGACAAGGGCTTCGGTTTTGTTAGTAACCCGGGCGACGAAGACGTATATGTCGGCCGCAACGTGTTGCCTGAAGGAGTAGAGGAGCTGGTCCAAGGCCAGCGCATCGAGTTCGATTTTGCAGCCGGCCGTCGCGGCCCGCAGGCGCTGCGCGTGAAGATCCTGGACACCCCGCGCCGCCGCACTCCCTCCCGCAAGCCGGAGGAGCTGGGCAGCATGGTCTCCGACGTCATGACGCTGCTGGAAACCCAGATTCAGCCGGTGCTGAGCCAGGGCCGCTACCCGGAGCGCAAGGCCGGCCGCCAGGTGGCGGAAATCCTGCGCGCCATCGCCCGAGACCTTGATAGCTAAGACAACTCAGACAGCCCAGCGTTCAGGACAGTCTCCGCGTACCGCACGCTCTGCAGCATGCGGGGTGGCTGGCGGCGCCACCGAACAAGAAAGAGAAGGAAAGACGCGGCATCGCTCAGCGATGCCGCGTCTTTGTGCGTCTTCTTGTCTGTAGCGGATGAACCGTACTACTTGGCTTCCTCTTCCTCTTTGGCCTTGGACTTGGCCAGCTCCTCCTCGCTCATCGTGGACAGGGACCACACGGTGTGCATGGGGGTCTCCTCGCCGTTGGCGTCCTGGCCAATCATGAGGGAGGAAATCTCCACCACCATCAGCCGCGGGCGCTCGCCCGTGGAGGCCTCGATCGGCTCCACGGAGCCCGGGATGTCCACGGATTGGGTCTCGTGGGCGCCGTGGGTGGTCTGGTCGTTGGCGGCTGGGTCGTCGTAGATAGACAGGATTGCCCACTCGTGGTTGGTGATATCCTCCGGCAGCTCGATGTGCAAGGTGTCATCCGGGCCGACGGTGAGGTTTGGGACCTCGCCCTCCTTGCACTCGGTGCCCGGCTCGCAGGCGATGTAGGGGCGGACCTCCAGGGAGTCCTCGCCCACCGAGGCGGTGACGGAAATGTCCTGCGGCTGCGGACCGGGCCGGCCGTTCCACCAGTTCTGGAAGAGCACCACGGAGACCACGATGACCGCCACCGCGATGATCAGCGCCAAAAACTGCAGCAGAGACCTTTTCCTTGCTTGCTTAACCGTTGCCATGACCAGAAAGCCTACTCGAAGCGCACCCGGTACAGATCCACCCACCTCTTGCCGGTGATCCAGAACTCGTCGGTGCCGGGGATGTGGGCGATGCCGTTGAGGACGTCGTCAGGCGTGCGGGGGCCGTTCTCGTTGAGGCCCGCGGCATCAATGACGCCGGTGACCTGGCCGGAGTCCGGATCGATGCGCAAGATCTCCTCGCTCATCCACACGTTGGCAAAGACGGCGCCGTCGACGCACTCGAGCTCATTGAGGTTGTCCACCGGCTGGCCCTGGCGCGTGACCGTGGTGCGCGGGGCGATCTCCTCGAAGGTCTGCGGATCGAGGTGGCGCAGCTGCGCGCTGCCGTCGGACATGACAAGCTGCGAGCCGGCGTTACACAGGCCCCAGCCCTCGCCGGGGTAGCGCACGCGGCCGGTCTCCTCGAAGGTGGCGGCGTCGCGCTGAATGGCCTCGCCGGCCTTCCACGTCAGCTGCCAAATGTGCTCGCCGGCCTGGGTGATGCCCTCGCCGAAGAACTCGGGATCCAGATCCACGCTCTGGCTGGGCGTCGTCTCCCCGGGACGCAGGCGCATGAGGCGCGACTGGCCATACTGGCCGGTGCCCACCAGCAGGTTGCCCTCGGCATCGACCTCCAGGCCCTGGGTGAAGGAATCGGGGATCATGCTGGTGTGCTCGAGGACGGTGACTGAAAGGGACTCGGGCTCGGTGGGTGACTCCTGGGCAGGGTTGGGGGCGTCCGATGCCGTGCACGCGCTCAGCCCCACGGTGGCGGCCAGCGCGAGTGCGGAAAGTGTCCTCGAAAACGTCGTCATAGACAGTATTGTGCACCGCGGCGCGGGCTGCATTGTGCATTGAGCACAGGGTATGTCCATAATGAACGGGTGACCAAGAAGAAAAAGACCACCTCGCCCTTGCTCGATTCCACCGCGGTGCGCATCGCCCGCGAGGCAGTAGAAGAGGTGGGCGAAGGGGAGGTCGGCAAGCACAGCGGGATGACCGCCGTGGGCCGCAACGTGGCCACCCACGTCTTTGAGGCCAACCTTCCCGGCTACCCCGGCTGGCAGTGGCACGCCGTGGTGGCCTGCGCTGAGGGTACGCGCTTTGTCACCGTCAACGAGGTCGCCCTCATGCCCGGTGGCCAGGCCCTCCAGGCCCCGGAATGGGTTCCCTACTCCGAGCGCCTGCGCCCCGGTGACCTGGGCCCAGGCGACCTCATGCCGCCCGCGCCTGACGATGCCCGCCTGGACAGCGGCGAGCTCTCTGCGCGCGGCCTGCAGGAGGCCAAGGAGCGCTGGCTCAAGGAGTACGGGCCCACCACGCCCATGGCGGCCAAGGCGCGCCTGCAGTGCAAGACCTGTGCTTTCTTTCTTCAGCTCATGCCTAACTTTGGCGTGTGCGCCAACGAGTACTCCGCCGACGGGCACGTGGTTCACGCCACCTACGGCTGCGGCGCGCACTCCAAGACCACGGTGCGCGATACCGATGCGCAGGCCGAGACCGTCTTCGACGACGAGAAGCCCATTTTCTAGCCGGCGGCGGCGCGCGCAGTGTGGCGTGCGCTGTGGGGCGGTGCTGTTTGCGTTTTGCAGTGTGGTGGAGGAATCTTAGCGGGTAAAAACTTCATCGACTTACCTGATAGAAGGGGCGCTCTCTCACGATGAACGCAGCTATCGACCGCTATTTCAAGATCTCTGAACGCGGTTCCACCATCGGAACCGAAATCCGGGCGGGTGTGGTCACATTCTTCGCAATGGCCTACATCATCCTGCTCAATCCTCTCATCCTGGGCACTACCGCTGACTCTGCCGGCACCACGCTGGGCATCCCGCAGGTGGCCGCTGCCACCGCCTTGGTGGCCGGCGTGATGACCATCGCCTTCGGCGCCATCGCGCGCTACCCCTTCGCCATGGCGGCCGGCCTGGGCATGAACACCTTCGTCGCCGTCACGATGGTCTCCGTCAAGGGCCTGGAGTGGCGCGACGCCATGGGCCTGGTGGTGGTCGAGGGCATCATCATCGTGCTGCTGGCCGTCTCCGGCTTCCGCCAGGCGGTTTTCGACGCCATCCCGGCGTCCATGAAGGCGGCGATGGGCGTGGGCATCGGCATGTTCATCGCGCTCATCGGCTTCGTGGACGGCCACTTTGTCACCCGCGTTCCCGACGCCGCGAACACCACCGTGCCGGTCTCCCTGGGAGTGAACGGCTCCATCGCCTCCTGGCCCGCGCTGGTCTTTGTCATCGGCCTCATCCTCTGCGCCTTCGTGGTCATCCGCCAGATCCGCGGCGGGCTCTTCCTGGCCATCGTGGTGACCACGATCATCGCCATCATCATTCAGGCGCTCACCGATTCCGAGGGCTGGGGCATGGCCACCCCGGAGCTTCCCAACTCCCTGGGCGGCCTGCCGGATCTCTCCATCGTGGGCCAGGTCAACCCGGTGGGCGCCTTTGCCAACCTCGGCGTGGTGGCCACGGTGCTGCTCATCTTCACGCTGCTGCTCACCAACTTCTTCGACGCCATGGGCACCATGAACGGCCTGGGCAAGCAGGCTGGCCTGGTGGACAAGGACGGCAACCTGCCGGACATGAAGACCGCCCTCGTAGTCGAGGGCGTGGGCGCCGTGGCCGGCGGCGTGGGCTCGGTCTCCTCCAACACCGTCTACGCGGACTCCGCCGCGGGCATTGGCGACGGCGCCAAGACCGGCCTGGCCAACATCACCACCGGCGTCATCTTCCTGCTGGCGATGTTCCTCACTCCGCTCTACGAGATCGTGCCCATCGAGGCCGCCGCGCCGGTGCTGGTCATCGTCGGCGTCATGATGGCAGCGCAGCTGCGCGATATCGAGTGGACCAAGCTGGAGGTGGCCATCCCGGCCTTCCTCACCATCGTGGTCATGCCCTTCACCTACTCCATCGCCAACGGCATTGGCGTGGGCTTCATCTCCTACGCCCTGCTCTCCGCCTTCGCCGGCAAGGCCAAGCAGGTGCACTGGATCATGTGGCTGGTGGCCGCGCTCTTCGTGGTCTACTTCGGCATGGAGCCCATCAGCGCGATGCTGGGATAGGGCGCTGCCACCGCTACAGTGTGTAGCATGCGCTACGTCCTAGATTCTCCCGACGACCCTCGCCTCGACGATATCCGCGACCTCAAGCACGCGGATAAATCGGGCGAGGGTTTCGTCTTTGCCGAAGGCCCCCTGTGCGTGGAGCGCCTGTTGGCCTCCCGCTACCCGGTGCGCTGCATCGTCGGTTTTGTCGGCAAGCTGAATTCCTTCCTGGCCGAGCACGAGGTGGGCGATATCCCCGTCTACGAGGTCACCCGCGAGACCCTGGGCAAGGTCACCGGCTTCGACATGCACCGCGGGCTGGTGGCCGCCGCCGACCGCGCCGCGGCGTGGACGGTCGAGGAGGTCCTCGAGGGGGCAAGCACCCTGGTGGTCATGGAGGGCGTGGGGGATCACGAGAACATCGGGTCCATCTTCCGCAACGCCGCGGGCATGGACGTCGACGGCGTGCTGCTCGGCTCCGGGGCGGCGGATCCGCTCTACCGGCGCTCGGTGCGCGTGTCCATGGGTCACGTGCTCAGGCTGCCCTGGGCGCGGTTCGAGGGCGGCTTTACCACCTGGCAGCGCGGTCTGGAGGCGCTGCGCGAGCAGGGCTTCCGCCTGGTCTCGCTCACCCCGAATCCGGAGGCCGTGCACATTGCCGACGCCCTCGCCGGCGCCGAGAAGGTAGCCCTGCTGGTGGGCGCGGAGGGCCCGGGGCTCACGGAGCACGCCATGAAGGCCACCGACGTCCGCGCGCGCATCCCCATGGCGCCGGGCACCGACTCGCTCAACGTGGCCACTTCTGCGGCCATCGCCTTCTACGAGCGCCAGCGCTCCCGCAGGGACTTGGTGGATTCCACCACCGACTTCGAGGTCTCCGCCACGTAGTGGGCGATGAGCCCGCCGAGCCTGCGCGCGGTGCGCAGGATCTCCTCCCCGGTGGACTCGGGCTCTTGATCGTAGTTTTCGTAGTCGTCGTAATCGTTGAGCCCCAGCTTGGACACCGAGGTCCCGGCCAGCTCCGAGATGCTGCGCGTGGAGGCAGGGGAGGCATCCACCTTGGGCTCGGGGCGCCCGTCGGTGGCGTAGCCGACGACGTCGAGGTCCGGGCCCTCCGCGCTGACGTCGACGCCCAGCCAGTAGGCCTGGGCCGCCTCGGTGATCCCGCGTGGCTCGAAGGGCAGGGAGATCCCGCCGATGGGCTCGTCCATCTCGCCTGCCCAGAAGGGGGCCTCGAAGGGCTCGGGCAGGCCCTGATCCTCGAGGAGGTTGAAGCGGGTGCCGCACAGGCTGCGGCGCAGCGCGCCCTCGGTCCAGTGCGCGAAGCCGGCGTAGCCGGAGTCCTCGTCGATGCTGAAGGCATAAAGCTCGGTGGCGGGCACGGCGTTGAGCAGGGCGGGTGAAAGCTGGGAGAGAACCAGCTGGGTGTCATCCACTACGGTCTGCACCACCGTGACTCCCGGGTAGCCGCCGATGTAGTACTCGCTTTCCCCGGTGGGCGCGGAGCGGTTGAGGGGGAACTGGCCGATAAGCGTCACCGGCAGGCTGGGGTTGAGCTGGGCGAGGAACTTTCGCCCGAAGCCACGGTCCGCCTTCGGCTCGGCGCGCAGGACGGCGGCGGGATCGTCAGCGGTGACGTACCAGAGGGTGAGGATAGAGCGCTTGGTGTCCACGATGGCGTCGCCCTCTTAGTCGCGCGGGCGCTTGGTGTTGGCGCGCACGCCCAGGAGCACATCCTCCCAGTGCGGGGTGACGGCGCGGCGGCGGCGCTTGGCGGGCTTGGGCTCGGGGTTCTGCAGGAAGTCCTCGCCCGCCTCGCGAGCCTCAGTGCCCGTCGTGCTGTGCTCCGAGCCGACAGAGCCCTCGGCGCGGCCCTCGGCGCGGGCGGAACCTGACGCGGAGTCACCGGAGGCACCCGCGTCCTCCTCTGCGGTGGCACTGGGCTGAGTGGAGCCCTGGGAGTCCAAGGGAACGTCGCCAAGCTGCGCATCGTCCCCAGACTCCGCTGCGGTCTCCGCACCGGCGCGGGAGGGCAGGACGGTGGGAGCGGTGTAATCCGTGATGTCGGTGACGCCGGTGGGAAGGTTGGAGTGCTCGCCGGCGATGGCCTTGTCATAGCGCTCGCCGCGTCCCACGGAGGTCAGGGAGCGCACCGGCTGGACAAAGTCCGGGTCGGTGAGATCGGCGGCCACGGAATTGCGGGCCTCCACCGTGGCGGGCGAGGACATGGACTGCTTGAAGGTCCACTCGGCCTCGTTCTCCGAGAGTCCCGCGCGCCAGGTCACGCGCACAATCCAGGGCTCGCCTTGGTGGCGGTAGGCATCCCACGTGGACTCCGACAGCGAGTGGCCGCGTGCGGCAAAGGCGGTGGCCAGGATCTCCCACAGGGTGAGCTTGGCGGGGCCGTCTTCGCGCACCGGGTGTGCCTGCTTGGCCATATCAGCCACGTTGGCGCGCTCTAGGAGCACGGGGTGGGCAAAGGGCTCGATGCGGGACTCGGGAACCTCGAGCTCCTCGGCGATCTCCGCGGCGGTGGCGCCCGCGCGGATGCGGCTCTGGATCTCGCTGGGGTGCAGGCGAATGGCGGTGCGCTCCTCCTGCTGGGCCTTGCCGTGCAGGGAAGGGCGCGCCATGGGGTGCGACAGGGTTCTCGAGGCTGCCTCGGCGGAACCCGGACCCTCACTCGGCGCGGAGAAGGACGAGGAGGACTCAGACTCAGACTCAGTCCCGGATGTGGAGGTGCTCTCTGTGGTTTCGGTGGCCTCGGCCGGGCGCAGGATGGTGCGCAGCTCCTCGGTCACGGCAAGGAAGAATTCCTCCCCGTCCTCGGTGGTGAGGACGAGGGAAGTATCGGTTGAGTCGCTTGTTGCGAGGAAAAGCTCGCGCATTAGGCGCTCCTTTGCCTATCGACGGGAACGGATTTGTGATTCATTCAACTATAACGTGAAATGCGTTCTTATCAGCCAAGGCAGCGGGGCATGTTGGGGCATCAGCTCGCGGGCTGTGGGGTGGCGGACTCTGCGGCGGAGACCATGGAGATGGGGGAGGGGTTGCCGCGGATGGTGGTGAGCGTGAAGTTGGCCATGCGCGGCAGGTAGCGGTCATCGGAGGCCTCCACCGGGGTGCCGTCCAGGCTGAAGGCGCGGCGGCGCACGCGCAGCAGCGGGGTACCCTCCGCCACGCCGAGGAGTGCGGCGTCCTCCTTATTGGCGGGGATGGCGTCGATGGTGCGGGTGGCGTAGGCGATGTCCACCTCGCAGCGCAGTAGCTCCTGGTAGATGGAGCCGGAATCGGTATCGAAGGTCAGGATGTGCTTGCCCACGCTCAGCGGGTAGTTGAGGCGCTCGACCATCGCCGGCTCGCCGTCCATGAGTCGCAGGCGGTAGACGGAGACCACGTGATCCTCCTCGTCAATCTCCAGGTGGGCGGCCAGCTCGGCACCGGCGGCGCAGCGGGTGACCCATTGGGTGCGCTGGCCCGGCTCGATGCCGGAGTTCTTGCACCACTGGGAAAAGGAGATGACGCCGTCGAAGGATTGGGTGGGCACGGTGTCTAGAACTCTGGTGCGCCGGCCTTGCCCGGAGGAGACAAGTCCCTCGTTGCGTAGGGTGGCGATGGCCTGGCGGATGGTACCGCGGGCGCAGTGGAATTCCTCGCACAACGTGGCCTCGGAGGGGATGGCGGCGCCGGGTGGCAACGTGCCGTTGCGGATCTGCTGGCGCAGCTGCGCTGCGATGACCTGGTGTTGTTGCTTGCGTGCCACGGCGTGCTACCTTTCCGCTGGGGTGCTGGGCGTGCTCTGCGCGCGGTGCCGAGCGCGGGGCGGGGGTGTTCTGCGTTTCTTCTCTGTAGAAGCATAGTAATGCACAAGTGCGGGTGACTTTGTTTAAAAGAAGATGAACAATCGGCTGACTTGTCTAGTCAGGCATGGACAAGTTGGTGGACACGTGTGACTCTAGTGGGCGTGAAAACAGATTTGCTTGTTGTGGGCGGCGGCATCCTTGGCCTGGCCACCGCCTTCGAAGCGCACGAGAAAGGCCTCAGCGTCCGAGTGGTTGACCGCGCCCAGCGCCCGGTTGGCTCATCCATCCAAAACTTCGGCCACGCCTGCTTTACCGGGCAGGCCGATTCCATCTGGGATACCGTCCTGGCCTCCCGCGCGGGCTGGCTGCGCGCCGCCGAGAAAGCGGGCCTGTGGGTGCGCCCCGTAGGCACCTACATTCCCGCCGTGAGCGAGGTCGAGATGCAGGTACTGCGCGAGTTTGCTGAGCATCGCGGCACAGATCAGGTGCGCCTGCTGCAGCCTGCCGAGGCGGCAGAAGCGCTGGGCAACCCGGATCTGGACTGCGCGGGTGGCGCGCACCTGCCGCTCGATGCCCGTGTCAATCCGCGCGAGGCCGCCCCGCAGCTGGCCGCGTGGTTGGCGCAGCAGGGTGTGACCTTCAATTGGGGTCACGAGGTCAAGGCCGTGGCCGATGGCGTGGTGGAGACCAACCGCGGTGACTTCCAGGCCGAGCATGTCGTGGTGTGCCCGAACTACTGGCTTACTCAGCTCTTTCCGGAGCTGGCCGACGAGCACGGGGTGCGCGTGTGCACGCTGGCCATGGCGCTTATCGAGCGCCCGAGCCGCGTGCCCGCCGAGGTGGCCATGCTCACCGGAACCTCGCTGGCGCGCTACGACGGCTTCGCCGCCATGCCCGGCGTGGACTCCCTGCGCGCTGAGCTTCAGGAGCGCGAGTCGCAGCTCGTGGACTGCGTGGCCAACCTCATGGCCACCGGCATCGAGGGCGGACTCTTCCTGGGGGATAGCCACGCCTATGACTACTCCCCGGAGCCCTTCGTGGATCAGGACATCGCCGAGCTGCTCATCGCCCGCGGTAGCGCCTACTTTGGCATCGAGAAGCCCCGCGTGCTGCAGCGCTGGCAGGGCCGCTATGCCGACTCCCGCTCCACCAATCTGGTGCTCGAGCGCCCCGACGAGCGCACCACGGTTGCCGTGGTGACCTCGGGTATTGGCATGACCATGTCCTTCGGCGTGGCCGATCTGATCCTCAACGGGGGCACCTCCGCGGGCTGGTCCAGTTAACGCCAGGTTACTTGTCCATTAATTCTTCCCACTCGAATAGACAAGTCCGGAATCGCACCGGACAATAACTGTGTCACTGACAGTGCCGCTGACTATGTCATTCAGACTCACGGGCGTCAACGCCCTCTCACACCTCAGGAGAACCCACATGCTGTCCCGCATCCGCACCGCTTCTAGCACCTCTTCCCGTACCCGCCTCACGGCTTCCGCCCTCCTGGCCACCGCCCTGGTGTCCGTCCCGCTGCTTAGCGCCTGTGGCTCCAGCTCCGACGAGGAGGCGGGCGATACCCTCACCTTCGCCGCCGTGCCGGCCGAGTCCTCCCAGTCCCTGCAGTCTGACTACGAAAACATTGCCAAGCTCATCGAGCAGGAGGCCGGTGTCAAGGTCGAGTTCCAGAACGCCTCCGACTACGCCGCGGTCATCGAGGGCCAGCGCGCCGGCAAGATCGACGTGGCCTCCTACGGGCCCTTCTCCTATGTCATTGCCAAGGATTCCGGCGTGCCTATCGAGGCCATCGCTTCCCCGACCAACGACAAGGAGAAGGCGCCGGCCTACACCTCCCTGGCCTACGTAACCAAGGACTCCGACATTGCCTCGCTGGCTGACGCCAAGGGTAAGAACGTCTGCTTCGTTGACCCGGGCTCTACCTCCGGCTACCTCATCCCCACCAAGGGCCTCATGGACGAGGGCATGGATCCAGAAAAGGACGTTACCCCGGTCATGGCCGGCGGCCACGATGCCTCCCTGCTCACCCTCAAGGACGGCGGCTGTGACATCGCCTTCGCCCACGACGCCATGCTCAAGACCCTGGAGAAGTCCGGCCAGATTGAGGCAGGCACCCTGAAGTCCGTGTGGGAGTCCGACCCCATCACCGAGGACCCCATCGCCATCAACACCTCCACCGTGGATGAGGAGACCGCCGAGAAGATCTCCACCGCCATCCGCGAGAAGGCCAACAAGCCGGCCCTGGTGGAGGCCGGAATCTGCACCTCCGAGGAGGAGTGCACCCTGCCAGAGGAGATTGAGTGGGGCTACCTGCCGGTCAAGGACTCCGACTTCGACGCCATCCGCGAGACCTGCAAGGTCACCAACGCCGAGGCCTGCAAGGCTGTTTCCTAGGCCCCAGCGCTCACACCTACGCCCGAGGAACACTCGAGAACAGAGAGAAACACACCATGATCACACCGGAACTGCAGAAAGAAATTGACGCCCAGTACGCGGTGCAAATCCAAGACGTCACCAAGGACTTCGGCGGTGGCGTGCTGGGCCTGGATAATGTCAAGCTTGGCTTCCGCACCGGCGAAATCACGGTCCTGTTGGGCCTGTCCGGCTCCGGCAAGTCCACCCTTCTCCGCCACATCAACGGCCTGCACACCCCCACCCAGGGCAACGTCCGGGTGCTGGGGGAGGATGTCGCCGCGCTGAGCAAGAAGGAGCTGCGCCACCTGCGCCGCGATATCGGAGTCATCTTCCAATCCTTCAACCTGGTGGGGCCGATGTCCGTGCTGGAGAACGTCTGCACCGGCGCGCTCGGCTCGCTGCGCGGCCCGCGCATCTCCCTGATGATGTACCCCAAGTCAGTGAAGATGGAGGCCCTGGAGGTTCTCGAGCACGTCGGGCTGGCGGAGCGCGCCCACCAGCGCGCGGATACGCTCTCCGGCGGGCAGCAGCAGCGCGTGGCCATCGCGCGCGCACTCATGCAGCACCCCAAGATTCTGCTCGCCGACGAACCCGTCGCCGCCCTCGACCCCGTTTCCTCCCACGCCGTCATTGAGCTGTTGCAGCAGATCTGCCGCGAGGACAATCTCACGGTGATCTCCTCGCTGCACCAGGTGCAGCTGGCCATCGACTTCGCGGACCGCATCGTGGGCCTGCAGGCGGGCAAGGTGCGCTTCGATCGCGACACCGCAAACCTCACCGCGGAATCCGCGGCGCAGATCTACCAGTCGGTTTCCTCCGCCGAGCAAACCGGGGACACAACTGGGGGCCAGGCCACGCGCTCTGTTGCGGCCGGATTGACGGAGGCTTAAATGACCACCACCTTCCGTACTCGCTCCCAGGGCGGCTCCGGCTCCCTGGGAACCGCACAGGTGGGCCCGCGCAACATCCAGGGCACGGCGGCGGCACTCGTGCTCATCGCCCTGACGGTGTGCGGAGCCTGGTCCGTGCAGTCCATCGGCATCAGCGTGGAGACCCTGGTGGAGTCCGGGGACAACGCCGCAGCCTTCATCGCCCGCATGTTTCCGCTGGAGTTCCCGCCCTTCGCGGAGCTGGCCGGCCTGGTCATCGAGACCCTGGCCATCGTCTTCCTCGCCACGCTGCTTTCCGTTATTCTCTCGCTGCCGCTGGCGCTGTGGGCGGCCAAGCCCACCTCCCCGAATCGGGGCGCCCACATGACCTCGCGCGCGCTCATCGTCCTCGCCCGCGCGGTACCGGACTTGGTGCTGGCGATCATCTTCATGCGCATGTTCGGCCTGGGCGCTATTGGCGGCATCCTGGCCATGGGCCTGCACTCGGTGGGCATGGTGGCCAAGCTCTACTCGGATGCCATCGAGGAGCTTGATGATCGCCCCCGCGAATCCATCGAGTCCGCCGGCGCCACGCGTGGCCAACAGATCCTCACCGCCGTGCCGCAAGCGCTCATGCCGCAAATCATCGCCACCGCGCTGCACCGCTTCGACATCAACCTGCGCACCTCGGTGCTGCTGGGCTACGTCGGCGTGGGCGGCATCGGCATGGCCATCTCAGACAGCCTGCGCGTGATGAACTACCAGAAAGGCATGGCCCTGGCCTTCGTGGTGCTGGCGTTGTGCATCGTGGTCGAGCTCATCTCTGGCGTGCTGCGTGCCGTGCTGCTGCGCAAGTCCGGCCAAAAGGCGCGCACCTCCATCTGGGTGGACAAGCTCTTCCAGACGGAAACCGAGCAGCAGGTGGGCATCAACCCGCCGTGGACCATGGAGCGCGTGCGCCGCTTCGCCGCACTTGCGCTACTTATCATCCTGACCTGGGCGGCCTTCGCCCGCGTGGATCTCTCCTGGGCTGCCTTTGTGGAGGGCCTGCGCGATCTCCCGGAGACTGCCGCGCTCTTCCTGCCGCCTTCCGACGGCGGCATCGGCGCCGACATCCTCGTCCTCCTGCTCGACACCCTGCGCATCGCCTTCGCCGCGACCTTCCTGGGCGCCATCCTGGCGCTGCCGATTGGCATCCTCGCTGCCCGCAACGTGGTGGCCAACAAGGCGGTGCACACCACCTTCCGCGTGCTCATCGTCATCATCCGCGGTATCCCGGAGCTCATCCTGGCCATCGTCTTCGTCATCATATCCGGCCTCGGTGCGGTGGCCGGCACGCTGGCCCTGGCACTCGGCGCGGTGGGCCTGCTCTCCAAGCTGGTGGCGGACTCGCTGGAGGAGACCAACGTGGACATCCAAGAAGCAGTGCGCACCACGGGTGCCACCGAGCCGCAGATCTTCTTCGCAGCCACCGTGCGCCAGGCGGCCCCGGCGTTTGTGGCGCACACGCTCTACCTCCTCGACACCAACATTCGCTCCGCCACCCTGCTGGGCGTGGTGGGCGCAGGCGGCATCGGCTTCCAGCTGCTCAACGCCTCGCGCGTGAACCAGTTCGATGTGGTGACCTACATCCTCATCCTCATGGTGCTGGTGGTGCTGGCCTTCGAGGCGCTGTCCATGTGGCTGCGCAAGGCCGTGCGCTAGCAGGAGCTCACACACAGTGAAAGAAAACAGAAACACAAGAAACAAGAAAGGAGACACATCCCGTGTCTATTGCATTGGCCATCTTCGACATGGCAGGAACCACCGTCAACGAGCGCGACGAGGTCTACCGCGTCCTGCGCGAGGCCGCGGAGCGCGAGGGCGCCCAGTTCAGCGACGAGACCTTCCAGAAGTACATGGGCACCGAGAAGCGCTGGGCCATCGGCAAGCTGCTCAGCGAGGGCGGCATCGAGCCCACTCCGGAGATCCACGAGAAGGCCTGGCAGTGGTTCCGCGAGGAGCTCGACTCCACCTACCGTCAGAACCCGCCGCAGCCCATCGACGGCGTCGAGGAGGCCTTCGCCGCCCTGCGCGCCGCCGGCATCAAGGTGGGGCTGACCACGGGCTTCTCCCGCGAGATCGTGGACCTCATTCTGGGGGCGATGGGATGGGACGACTCCGTTATTGACTTCTCCGCGGCCGGCGACGAAGTCGAGGCCGGACGCCCCGAGCCCTTCCTCATCCAGCGCGTCATGGAGCAGGCTGGGGTGACGGAC
Source organism: Corynebacterium sp. (assembly GCF_030532325.1). Taxonomy (GTDB): domain Bacteria; phylum Actinomycetota; class Actinomycetes; order Mycobacteriales; family Mycobacteriaceae; genus Corynebacterium. The sequence goes on along the minus strand of NZ_JAUNLS010000015.1, from coordinate 46,778 downwards.
CCCGCCCAGGTGCTCAGCTGCGGTGACACCGAGGCCGACGTGGTCTCCGCGCAGCGCGCGCAGGTCACGAGCGTGGGCGTGCTCACCGGACACCTCAGCCGCGAGAAGTTCGGCGAGCTGGGCGCCGATCACGTGCTGGATTCTGCCGCCGAGATCACCGGGCTGCCCGAGCTGGCCGAGTGCCTGCAGGACTAGGGCTGGGGCGGGAAGCATGAGCCAAAACGCAACGCAGATCCGCGCCCAGGTGTGGACCGGGGGCCTGAACTTCGAGCAGCGCGAGATCGCCGCCCCGCAGCTCGCCTCCGGCGAGAGCCTCATCCGTCTGCGGGCGGCCACCATGTGCGGCTCGGATTTCCACACCGTCCTGGGCCGGCGCCAGCAGCCCTGCCCCTCCATCCTGGGCCATGAGGGCGTAGGCATGGTGGAGGAAACCCGCAATCCCGCCCTGCGCGTGGGCCAGCGGGTGACCTTCTCCGTCACCGCGCCCTGTGGCCGGTGCCGCCGTTGCCGGACGGGCATGACGGCCAAGTGCCTCAGCGTGCTCAAGACTGGCCACGAGGCCTTCGACTCCATCTGGCCGCTCTCCGGCACCTACGCCACGCACGTGGTGCTGCGGGAGAACCAGCCGGTGATTGCGGTGCCTGATGAGCTTGGCGATGCCCCCGCGTCCATCGCCTCCTGTGCCGGCGCGACCGTCGCCGCGGCGTCGGAAGCCGCCGGTGGCATAGAGAACCTGCAGGGCGCGCGCGTGCTCGTGGTGGGCGTGGGCATGCTGGGGCTGGTGGCCGTGGACGAGGCCATTCGCGCCGGGGCGCAGGTGGTGGCCATGGAGCCCAACGCCGAGCGCCGCGAGCTCGCCACCGCACTGGGCGCCACGGCGGTGCCGGGGGAGGAGTCCCTGGAACAGGAGAGCTTCGACGTCTGCCTGGAGCTCTCCGGCACCCAGGCCGGGGTGGGGACCTGCATGCAGCGACTGGATATCGGTGCGCGCGCGGTACTGGTGGGCTCGGTGGCAACCTCGCCCGCGGTTGACCTGGACCCAGAGTGGATCGTGCGCGGCTGGCGCACTGTGACCGGCGTGCACAACTACGAGCCGCGCCACCTCGAGCGCTAGGTGCGCAGCCTGGGCAGCTCGCGGATCCCCTGGGATCAGATAACCGCAGGCCCCATCGCCTTGGCCGAGGTACCTGCGGTCTTTTACCGCGCTGCGCAGGCGGGGCCTAGGAGCCCGCGCGAGCTGCGCACGCTGATCCAGTTCTAGGAGGCGCTGTCAAGCGTTGGAGCCTTTCGAGGCAGTGCTAGCGCTGATCTAGCACGTAGTCGATGGCGCCGGTGAGCTTGTCGACGTCACCAGTCTCAATAGCCGGGAACATGCCCACGCGCAGCTGGTTGCGGCCCAGCTTGCGGTAGGGCTCGACGTCGAGAATGCCGTTGGCGCGCAGGGTCGTGGCCAGCGCGGCGGCGTCGACAGACTCGTCGAAGTCGATGGTGCCCACCACGAGGGAACGCGAGGCCGGATCGGCCACGAAGGGGGTGGCCTCCGGGCGGGACTCGGCCCAGGAGTAGAGGACGTCGGAGTTGGCGCGGGTGCGCTCCACCATGCCATCGAGGCCGCCGTTGGCATTCATCCACTGCACCTGGTTATCCAGCATGAGCAGTGTGGCCACCGCAGGGGTGTTGTAGGTCTGGTTCTTGCGGGAGTTATCCACGGCGGTCTGCAGGTTGAGGAAGGCCGGGATGAAGCGCTCGGAGGCGTTGATGCGCTCGATGCGCTCCAGGGCCGCCGGGGACATGGCCGCCAGCCACAGGCCGCCGTCGGAAGCAAAGCATTTCTGCGGGGAGAAGTAGTAGACGTCCGCGTTGGCCATCTCCACCGGCAGGCCGCCGGCGCCGGAGGTGGCGTCCACCACGACAAGTTGCTCGCGGTTGTCCGGGTTGGGGCGTACCACCGGCACCATGGCGCCGGTGGAGGTCTCGTTGTGGGCCCAGGCCACGACGTCCGCGGAGCCGAAGTCCGCCTCGAGCGGGTTGGGGGAGGTGCCCACGGGGGCCTCGGTCACCAGGGGAGCCTCCAGCCACGGGGCCTGAGAACTTGCCTTGGCAAACTTCGAAGAGAACTCGCCGAAGCTCAGGTGCGCGGACTGGCGCTCGATGAGCCCGAAGGTGGCAGAATCCCAAAAAGCGGTGGCGCCGCCGAGGGAGAGAACGATCTCGTAGCCCTCCGGCAGGGAGAAGAACTCGCTGAGCCCCTCGCGGATGGACCCCACCACATTCTTGACGGCGGGCTGGCGGTGGGAGGTGCCCATCACGCTCGTGGCGGCGGCGGAGATTGCCTCAATTTGGGCGGGGCGGACCTTAGAGGGGCCGCAACCGAAGCGGCCGTCGGATGGGAGAAATTCTGCTGGTAAGACGATTTCCGAGTTGCTCATGCGGGGTAGTGTAGCCCAAATTCGGTTGCCCGTTAGATATTTGGAAAAATTCTCAATGTTGGCAGTATCACAAGTTTTGATAAAGTGTGAAGAGATTAGTTTAATCGTGCCGGCTTTGTGCCGGCTCCATGCGTTGAGAAAGGACGAACAGTGGCTTCTCCAGAAAACAAGGTAGTTCTCCAGTACCCCGGCGGGGAGTACGAGATGGACATCAAGCAGTCCACGGAGGGCGACTCCGGTTTCGACATTGGCAAGCTTCGCAATGAGACTGGCCTTGTGACCTTCGACCCGGGCTACGCAGCCACCGGTTCCACCGAGTCCAAGATCACCTTCATTAACGGTGAAGAGGGCATCCTGCGCCACCGCGGCTACGACATCGCGGATCTCGCCGAGAACGCAACCTTCAACGAGGTGTCCTATCTCCTCATCAAGGGCAAGCTGCCCAACCAGGCAGAGCTCGATGAGTTTAATATGCAGATCCGTCACCACACGCTGCTGGATGAGGACTTCAAGGCGCAGTTCTCCATCTTCCCGCGTAACGCTCACCCGATGGCCGTTCTGGCCTCCTCGGTGAACATTCTCTCCTCCTACTACCAGGACCAGCTCAACCCGCTCGATGAGGAGCAGCTGGACAAGGCAACCGTCCGCCTGCTGGCCAAGGTGCCGATGCTAGCCGCTTACGCTTACCGCGCCTCCCAGGGCAAGCCCTACATGTACCCGGATAACCGCCTCAACGCGCGCGAGAACTTCCTGCGCATGATGTTCGGTTACCCGACCGAGGAGTACGAGGTCGACCCGGTCGTGGCCAAGGCGCTGGACAAGCTGCTCATCCTGCACGCTGACCACGAGCAGAACTGCTCCACCTCTACCGTGCGCATGATCGGCTCCGCGCAGGCCAACATGTTCGTCGCCATCGCCGGCGGCATCAACGCCCTGTCTGGCCCGCTGCACGGCGGCGCTAACCAGGCCGTTCTGGAGATGCTCGATGACATCCAGAAGAACAACGGCGGTGACGCCACCGACTTCATGAACCGCGTGAAGAACAAGGAAAAGGGCGTTCGCCTCATGGGCTTCGGCCACCGCGTGTACAAGAACTACGATCCACGCGCGGCCATCGTCAAGGAGACCGCCTACGAGATCATCGACCACCTCGGTGGCGACCCGATGCTGGACCTGGCTCTGGATCTGGAGAAGATCGCCCTCGAGGACGAGTACTTCGTCTCCCGCAAGCTGTACCCGAACGTCGACTTCTACACCGGCCTCATCTACCGCGCCATGGGCTTCCCGACGGACTTCTTCACCGTCCTCTTCGCCATCGGCCGCCTGCCGGGCTGGATTGCTCAGTACCGCGAGCAGCTCGAGTTCAACACCAAGATCAACCGCCCGCGTCAGATCTACACCGGTGAGACCCTGCGCAAGGTCACCCCGCGTGAGGAGCGCTAAAGGCGCCGCTTGAACAGCGTAAATAGGGCCGAACCCCACGGCACCCCTTATACTGGTGCCGATGTGGTTCGGCCTTTCTTGCGTGAACCATTCACTAATAGTCTTTCCCAAGGAGGATAATCCCGATGGATAAGCCCGTTATCGAGCCCGCAACTGAGCCGGCCCCCGTTGACCTCGTCGTCGAGGACATTGTGGTGGGCGATGGCGCAGAGGCCCAGCCTGGCGGCTTCGTGGAAGTCCACTACGTCGGTGTCGACTACGAGACCAACCAGGAGTTTGACTCTTCGTGGGGTCGCGGGCAGTCCATCGAGTTCCCGCTGACCGGCCTCATCGCCGGCTGGCAGGAAGGCATCCCGGGCATGAAGGTCGGTGGCCGCCGCAAGCTCATCATCCCGCCGGAGAAGGCCTACGGCCCGGCCGGTGGTGCGCACCCGCTGGCAGGCCGCACCCTGACCTTCGTTATCGATCTGCTGCGCGCGTAACGCGCCGCCGAGGGGGTAACCCCCTCTCCCGCAGTTTTCTCCCCACAGGAAGCGCAGTCTAGGGCACAATGGAGAGCATGAGTGTCCCAGAAACCACGTTCAATGATGACCGCGACATGCCCCTGCTGGGGCTTGGTACCTACAAGCTGAAGGGGGATGACTGCATTCGCGTGGTGCGCGAGGCCATCGAGATTGGCTACCGCCACTTCGACACCGCAACGCTCTACGGCAACGAGGAAGCATTGGGCCAGGCGCTCAATGACGCCATGAAGGCTGGTGACGTCTCCCGTGACGAGCTCTTCGTGACCAGCAAGGTCTGGCACGATCACCACGGCGCAGACAAGGTCGGCGCGGCCTTCCGCGAGTCGCTGGAGAAGCTCCAGCTGGACTACCTCGATCTCTACCTCATCCACTGGCCGTGGCCGCAGGGCGGGCTCTACGTGGAGACCTTCGAGGAAATCGCCAGGATGCAGGGTATGGGCCAGATCGCGTCCATCGGCGTGGCGAACTTCTACGAGGAGACCCTGCAGGAGCTCATCGCCAAGACGGGTATCGTCCCCGTGCTCAACCAGGTCGAGCTGCACCCCGGCTTTACCCAGCCGGAACTGCGCGAGTTCCACGCCAGCCAGGAAATCGTCACCGAGGCCTGGTCCCCGCTGGCGCGCGGCGTGGTGCTGGATAATCCGGTGATTATGGGCGTCGCCCAGCGGCACGAGGCCACCCCGGGCCAGGTGGTTCTGGCCTACCTGATGTCCAAGAACATCTCCGTGATTCCCAAGTCCAGCCACCGCGAGCGCTTGGAGGAGAACTTCGCCGCGGCTTCCCTGGAGCTGACGCCGGAGGATATTGCCGCCATTGATGGCCTGGAGGGCCAGGAGGGCTTTGGCCGCATGTTCAACGATCCGCGCGATTTCCCAGGGGAGCAGTAGAACTCCCACCTGGCTGACAGGCCGTAGTGAGCCCCGCTGCAGCGTGGTGACGCCCCCACCTGGGGTAGTTTCGCCGCCGCAGCGGGGTTATTTTGTGTTAATTCCTGTTATTGGGCCACTTCACAAGATTCACATTGCACAGTTTTAGCTTATGTGGGGGTAGTGTGCGAATCTTTAACATCCCAGCGTGCCGCGGGGAAAGGGGGTGAAACCCTAGTACTTGGCCGAATTTTCTTGGCAGCATTTACAACGTTGCACAGCTTGTTGTGTAACTTACTTGCCAAGGCGCAACATGATGCAGAACACTCTGTGAGTTTTGACAGCGTGCGTATCTGAAAAGAGTTCACAAGGAGAGCGACATGACACACGCCGAGACCTCGGTAAGCACTCGCCGCGAACCCACCGCACGCGAGTTTGTCGAGATGCGCGATAGCGAGCAGTTCCGCAAGCTACGCGGCGCGTATCGCAACTTTACATTCCCCATGACCGTGGCCTTCTTTGTCTGGTACGTGGTCTACGTCGTGGCGGCGGTTTTCGCCCCCGGCTTCATGGGTATTGAGCTGGGCGGCGGCTGGAACGTAGCGCTGGTCTTTGGGCTGGCGCAGTTCCTTACCACCTTCATCATCACCTGGGTGTACGTGAAGTACGCCAACAAGAACATCGAGCCGCAGGCCGCTGCAATCCGCAAAGAACTGGAAGGCTAAGACATGCAGACTCTCACCCTCGCGGCTGCGGCCGCCGCCGACGATTCCGCCGGCAACCCCATCCTCAATATCGCCGTCTTCGGCGCGTTCCTGGTCATCACCATGTGGGTGGTCCTGCGCGCCGGCAAGTCCACCAAGGAAGCCTCTGACTTCTACACCGGCGGTGGCTCCTTCTCCGGCCGCCAGAACGGCCTGGCTATTTCCGGCGACTACCTCTCCGCTGCCTCTTTCCTGGGCATCGTGGGCGCGGTTGCGCTCAGTGGCTACGACGGCTTCCTGTACTCCGTGGGCTTCTTCGTGGCCTGGCTGGTAGCGCTCATGCTGGTGGCGGAGCCGATGCGCAATGTCGGCCGCTTCACCATGGCGGACGTGTTGTCCTTCCGCCTCAAGCAGCGCCCGGTGCGCGTGGCTGCGGCGATCTCCACGCTGTTTGTGTCCCTGTTCTACCTCATCGCCCAGATGGCCGGTGCCGGCTCCTTGGTGGCCGTGCTGCTCAACATCCACGACTTCAAGTGGCAGGCCGTGGTGGTGGGCATCGTCGGCGTGCTCATGATCGTCTACGTCCTAGTCGGCGGCATGAAGGGCACCACCTACGTGCAGATGATCAAAGCTGTCCTTCTGGTCACCGGCGTGGTCATCATGTGCATTCTGACCTTCGTCCTGGTCAAGGGCGGGTTCAGCACCCTGTTCCAGAACGCCGTGGACATGCACGCCAACTCTGCCTACATCACGGAGAAGGGCTACGAGGCCAACCAGATTATGGAGCCGGGCCTGAAATACGGCAAGAATCTGACCACCAAGCTGGACTTCATCTCCCTGGGCATTTCCCTGGTGCTGGGCGTGGGCGGCCTGCCGCACGTGCTCATGCGCTTCTACACCGTGCCTACCGCTACCGAGGCCCGCCGCTCCGTGACCTGGGCCATCGTCATCATCGGTGCCTTCTACCTCATGACCCTTATCCTGGGCTATGGCGCTGCTGCACTGGTGGGCCCGGACCGCATCCTTGCCGCTCCGGGTGGCGCGAACTCCGCGGCACCGCTGCTCGCCCTCGAGCTGGGCGGCTCCATCTTCATGGCGGTTATCTCCGCAGTGGCCTTTGCTACCGTGCTGGCCGTGGTGGCCGGCCTGGCTATTACCGCCTCTGCCTCCATCGCGCACGACATTTACCACTCCGTCATCCGCAAAGGTCAGTCCACCGAGGCCGAGCAGGTGCGCGTCTCCCAGATCACCGTGGTCATCTTGGGTATTGTTGCCATCGTCCTTGGCATCCTGGCGATGACCCAGAACGTGGCCTTCCTGGTCTCCCTGGCCTTCGCCGTGGCGGCCTCCGCCAACCTGCCGACCATCCTGTACTCCCTGTACTGGCGCCGTTTCAACACCGCTGGTGCCGTGGCCTCGATGTACACCGGTGTCATCTCCTGCCTGGTGCTGATTTTCCTCTCCCCGGCAGTCTCCGGAACCGAGACCTCGATGTTCCCCAACGCAGACTGGGCCATCTTCCCGCTGTCCTCGCCGGGCCTGGTCACCATCCCGCTGTCCTTCTTCGTGGGCTGGCTGGTCTCCATCATGACTCCGCCGGATAACCTCGACGAGCTGGCCGCCGAGATGGAGGTCCGTTCCCTGACTGGCGTGGGCGTGGAGGCTCCGGTCGCTCACTAAAAAGCTTCCTCCCGGCAGGGGAGCGGAGCTAGAACTTGGGTTATAACTCAGCGCACGCTGGTGAGTAATATCTATCCCGTGTTCGCCCAAGATTCACCCCGGAAGGCGGTGCCGATGAGGATCGGCGCCGCTTTTCTTTCGTCGTCCCTGGCCCTCGGGGCGTTAAGCGCCTGCGCCACCGATGGGAAAGAGGCGTTGCCGGGCGCGGTATCCGCCACCAGCGCCGCCAGCGCGACCAACACTATTAACGCTGTGCGGGGCGGGCTCGCCGAGGATTCGGGCGTGGAGGATTCCGTGGGGCAGATCCTCAAGGCTAAGAAGGGCCAGGCCATGACCTACTACCGGCTCCATGACGGCATGCACCTGGGCACGGTCAGCGAGCACGACGCCGGCTATGCGCTCAGCCTTATCAAGCTCTACATCGCCACTTACGTCATCGAGCACGGCAGCTTCGAAGATAAATATGATGCCCTCGACATGATTGCCAGCTCCTCCGACGTCACCGCGGAAAAGCTCTTTGAGAAGTACCCGAGCTCCATCGACGCCATCGCCCGCGAGTACGGGCTGGAGGCCACGAAGGCGGGCAAGACCTGGGGGAAGTCCAAGACCTCGACCTATGACGTGGTGAGCTTCGTGGTCAAGCTCCGGCAGAAGGATGAGACCCACCCGGTGCTGGTGGCCATGGCGCACCCCGACGCCATCTCCGCGGACGGCTACGCGCAGGACTACGGCACGGCGAAGCTTGACGACGTCGTGGGGAGCAAATGGGGCTGGTCCGACGGCAAGGACCGGCACTCCTCGGTCTCCTTTGGCAAGGACTTCGTGGTGGCCGCCTCCATCGAGGGTAGCGCCGATGAGCTCAGCGCCTACGTGAAGAAGGAGATCACGGAGAAGAACCTGCGCCGCGGCACCGTTCGGCATGAGAAGGCGCTGCGCGGCGAGCCGCTGGAGACGTCTCGGCCTGCAGCGCCTACCTCGAGTGCACCATCCGCGAGGAAGGGCTAGCGGATGAGCCCGCGGACCTCGTTAAGCAGGTCCACCGCGGCCTTGACCTGGTCATTGGAGACGGAGGAGCCGCCGACGCTGATGCCGTTGGCGTCGACCTGCGGCAGCGGCACGCCCGGGAAGGCCTGCTGCACCTGGGAGCTCAGACCGCTGAGATCCGGAATGGCGGGGTTGCCCGGCCTGGGCGCCGGTGCGCTCGGGGCGGGGGTGCGCCCGGGCATCCACTGGCCCCAGTCGCGGGCGTAGACGTTGTTGATATCGCAGGTTACGCCACCCACGTTGGCCTGGCGGCCGCCCACCTGGTGGATGGTCGTGCGCGGGTGGATGCGCCCGCCGGAGCCCCAGTCGTGCATCCAGAAGAAGGAGCCGATGCCATCCTGGGTGCACCAGTCGATGACGTTGTAGTTGCCGTACACACCGGTCTGGTAGCCGGCGGCCGAGAGTGCGCGGGAGAAAGCCTGCAGGTAGGAGCGGATCTGGTTGGTGTACTGCGCGCGGGTGGGGTTGTCATCGATGGCGATGTAGATGGGGCGGTTGGTCGGACCGCCCGCAGCCTTGTGGATGGCGATGGCCTGCGGGGCGTGCACGGCCGCACCGGCCGCACCGTTGAGCCAGTCCGCGGTGTTGGCGCGGCCGAACTGATAGATGGAGGCGGTGGCTAGGCCGAGGGCCGCGTTGGCGCGGGTCTCGTTGAGGGTCACAGGCTTGCCGGTCATCCAGGATTCCGCGCCGGGGCGGCGCTGGGAGACGTAACGGATAGCGCCCATGTGGCCGGCGGCCTTGATGGACTGGGCGGAAGGGACACCGGCGGAGAAGTCGATGATGGTACCGAGCACCGGGCCAAGCGCGAAGGCGGACGGGGCCTGGGAGGCAACGGTGCCGGCGGCGACGGCGATGACGCTGGCCTTGAGCAGGCCGCGGCGGCTGAGGGTGGGGGACACGAGTGGGCTCCTCTGTTCGTGCGGATGCGGGGCCTGGCCTCAACGCCTTAACCCCAACAGTCACATTAATTAATATTTGTACCGTACCAGTGAATGCGAAGGATATCGACAGGTGAGCGCCGGTGACTTCGCTAAACTCAAGTCATTGTGCGCAGAAACATAGTGAGGAGCCGGCATGCAGGAATTTAACCTTCACTCTCGCTTCGACACTGAGTCCACGGTGTGCAGGCTCAACGCGCAGCTCCACCCGGCGGAGGACCTCACCAGGTACATCTGCGCGGTACTGGAGAACTCCATCGAGAACTATGAGTGGCTGCTCGGCGGGCGCCGCGAGGGGGATACCTACACCCTGGACCACCTCTTTCCGGTGGAGCTCTACCTCTCCCACCTCGATCCGCGCGCCGCGCACGATCAGGCCTTCATCGAGTCGCTGCCGGCCGTCTACCCCTTGGTCTTCGAGTTCCGCAGCGGCTACATGTGCATGTCCAAGCCGCTGGCGCCGCAGTACGGCCTGCTCTACTCGGAGTTTGTGGATGACTTCTGCTGCTGGTTGGTCGAGCACGAGGATAAACTGATCTGGGACCACGGTTACGCCGAGTGCGGGGGAGTAGGCGGCATCCGGCCGCTGGTCTACTCCCTGCTTGAGCCCGACGAGCCCATCATCGGCTTCTACCGCGTGGACGTTAACTTGAAGGAAAAAGCCTGGGCGTTTATCACCCCGCAGGGGCTTATCCTCACCTTCGACGACGGCGCCGTGGTCACCGTGGATAAGGCGGACTTCCGCAATCCGCAGATTCCGCTGGGCATGATGGCCTTCAGCGCCCTCAAGCTGCGGATGATCGAGCCGCACACCGGCGAGCAGCTCAAGTTCTCATTGAGCCCCGAGGACATGGACGAGCTCGAGCCGATGCGCAATGATTGCCACGCCATGCTCAACTCCCCCGAGATGGGTCGGCCCATGCGCATGCGCGACGCCAACGCCCTGCCGCAGATGCGTTTCCTGAAGGAGGAAGATAATCCCATCGGGCCGCATTCCGCCCGCAAGCGTGAGGCCTACTTTGGCCAGCAGGCACCCGCTGTGGAGGGCAACCCCTTCGGGGCACCGCTGCGCAACCCCTTCGCTGGGCCCGAGGTGCCGCGCCCGCAGGATAATCCTTTTGCTTAGCGCGCGGCCTGTTCGGCGTTCTCGTTGATGAAGCTGACGGTGGTGGGCAGCTCTACCGTGCGGGAGACGGTGCAGTCCTTCTCTTGAGAGATGCGGATGAGCCGGTCCACCATGGACTGGGCCTGCCGGCCCTCGGCGGTGGCGGGGAAGGAGACGTTGAAGCTCACGGAGACGTCGCTAAGCCTTGAAGCGCCCTCCTCATCCACCCGCGTGCCTTCGACGTGCACGTCGAAGGTCTCGGGCTCGCTGCGCCGCGAGGTGACCACGTCGATGTCCACGGAGGAGCAGCCGGCCACGGCCGCGAGCAGCAGCTCAACCGGGGTGAGCAGGCCCTCGCCGCGGCCGAAGTCGAGCGTGGCGCCCTGCGCGTTGGTGGCGCGGTAGTGGGTGGGGGCGATGCGCGTGACGTCGACACCGTAGGTGCTGGGGGATGCAGAAGATTCAGTCATACTCGGCGATTCTAACCAACGCATTTGTCCGCAGCTGTTCATCCAGACGTAAGTTTGCGGAAACCCAGCCCGCGTAGCCTTCCCGTTGTTCAAAAATTAGTTCTCTTGAATGGAAGGTTATGTCCTCTCGTCGCATTCTCGGCACCCTCGTTGCCGCCGCACTGACCACCTCGCTCGTCACCATCCCCGCCGCGCAAGCGCAGGACACCGCGGGCCTCGGCTCGCGCTTTAGCATCGGCGTGCTGCCGGATACCCAGTTCTACTCCCGCTACTCCACGCCCGACACCGGCAACCTGGCCCAGAAGCGCTACGGCAGCGAGCCCTACATGGCACAGACCTCCTGGCTGGCCAAGAATCACGAGGAGCTCAACATGGACTTCGTGACGCACCTTGGCGACGTCGTCGATCAATCCAACGTCGAAGCCGAATGGGACGTAGCGGACGAGGCCATGAAGGCGCTGGACGATTCCGACCTCAACTACTCCATCCTGCCGGGCAACCACGACATGACCGGGGACGCCGGCTACCAGCCCTTCAACCAGTACTTCGGCGCGGAGCGAGCCAAGGCGGCCAACGAGACCTTCCAGGAGCGCTTCACCGGAACCGACTCCGATTCCGAATACCATATCTTCGAGGCCGAGGGGCAGAAGTACCTGGTGCTCGCCCTGGCCTGGCGCGCCAACGACGACGTCCTGGACTGGGCGCAGGGCGTTATTGACGCCCACCCGGACCTGCCGGTCATCCTCACCACCCACGAGGTGCTCAACATCGACGGCACCGGCAATGTCTTCTATTCCACGGACTACGGCCAGCGCCTGTGGGATACCTTCATCAAGCGCAACGACCAGATCTTCCTGACCATGGGCGGCCACCACCACGGCGCGGGCTACCGCGTGGACAAGAACGCCTACGGCCACGACGTTGTGGCCATCCTGCAGGACTACCAGATGGCCTACCAGGGCGGAAACGGCCTGCTCGGTGTGCTGGAATTTGATCTCTCCGGCAACGAATTGGAGATGGCGGCCCTCTCCCCGTGGGTGGCGCAGAAGCCGGCCACGGAGCTCACGCAGTTTGACAAGCTCATCCTCGACGGCGAGGGGGACAGCTACCACGTCCCGCTAAACTTCAAGGAGCGCTTCGCGGGCTTCGCCCCGGAATGGAGCATCGGCGATGAGAACGAAGGCGACCTTGCCCAGGAAGCCCGAGACATCGTCTCCACCGGCTACACCCCCTACGAGATCCCCGAGGATCAGCTGCCGCTGGACAGCAACGACTTTGTCAAGAACCCCACCACCGTCTTCCACTGGCGCCCGGGCATGGCCACCGACAAGGATGGCGTGCGGCTTAACGACGGCGACGTGGCCAAGCAAGGCGCCATCGTCCCCGACGTCCACGGCGAAGGCGACCTCATCCGCGAAGGCGGGGCCTCCACCGTGGGCGATCGCATCACCTACTCCAAGGATCACCACCCGCTCTCCTCGGACGAGGGCTCCCTGTACTGGGCGGATCCCGCTGGCAAGCTCTCCATGGCGGAGTTCAAGTCCGTGCCGGGCGCAGCCATCAACAACGTGGACACCACGCAGGGCTACACCTTTGAGAGCTTTGTGAAGATCCCCAAGGACTTCAACGGCTCGAAGCATGGCTGGGGCAGCGCGATTTCCCGCGACTCCAGCATCAAGGACCTCGTTGAGGGCTCCACCGATACCGACCCCACGGTGATGTTTGGCATCTCCAACCTGCGTGAGCTGCGCTGGTGGGCAGAGCCCAAGGAAGGCAACGGCTCCACCGTGTGGTCCCATGAGGTGCCCACCGACGAGTGGATGCACATCGCCGTGGTCAACAACCCGGATACCGACACCGTGGAAATGTTCATCAACGGCGCGCCAATCCTGCGCAACGCCTCCGGTGCCGAGGGCCTGCTGCCGCGCGACCTGCGCTGGGTTATGGGTGCCGGCATGGATGACAAGAAGCCGCAGGATCCCTGGTACGGCTGGATTGGCGAGACCCGCCTGAGCAACGGCGTGCTGGACAAGAGCCAGTGGCTCACCGCGCGTGCCCACGACGCCGGCGAGTCCGGGCAGGGCTCCTCCGACGGTTCCAGCTCCGATTCCGGTTCTGGTTCCAGCTCCGACTCCAGCTCTGCGGGCAACAACGCTGCCAAGACCGGCGGCATCATCGCCGGCGTTCTTGCTGGTCTCCTGGCCCTCATCGGCGGCGGCGCGGCCCTGCTGCCGTACATCAACAAAATCTTCGGGCTGAATCTGGAGCTGCCGCAGCTGCCGGCGCTGCCCACGCTCCCGGAGATCAAGATTCCGGGTCTGAATTAGTCCTGAGCTAACAGTCCTGAGCTAGCCCGGGGCATTCACTTGGGGGTCAACAGCGCGCTGGCGAGGTGGTGCCGGGCGTGCCCCGTGTTGGAACCTCCCTGCATCGCTTCCCTGAAACCAAAAGTCTGAACCTGGAAGGCTGAACCCCAAGGTGGCGTCTTCCTCCGTTGCCGGTGCAGAGCTTGGCGACGTCGAGGTTCAGCCTTCCAGGTTCAGCCTTTTAGGAGTTGACGGGGTTGGGGATGGCAAAGCGAACGCCCGCCGCCGTGCGCGAGCGCTGATTGCGTGCGTACGGCGGCGGGCGGATGCGCCCCAGATAGGATTCGAACCTACGACACCGGCTTTAGGAGAGCCGTGCTCTATCCCCTGAGCTACTGGGGCAGGGGGTGCACAGGGCACCAGAATAGATTAGCAGTCCCGCGCGGCGCGGCTGCAAATCGGTTAGATTCTTAGGCATGGAAAAGCATAAGCCCGTGGGTCCGCGTGCGACCTTCACTGATGTGCAGCGCCGAGAAGTTTTCACCGAGCTGGTCACCAAGGACGGGGTGCAGACTCTGGCCATAGAAAAGAAAGTGCCGGGTGGCTCCTCCAAGCGCCTGCTCCTGCTCAACAAGTACGACGCGCAGAAGCTCAAGGAAGCGCTGGAGGCCTACCTCAACACCGTCTATGCCCAGGAATTTTCCGGCGTGAGCGGAACGCTGTCCCCGGCGGACATGCTCGCGCTCTTCGGCGAGGAGGAGGACTAAGGCCGGGGGAGCTGGGGCTCAGCGGAGTCTGGGGCTAGGCATTCAGCTCTTCGAGCTTGCGGCGCACCGCGGAAGCCGGCGGGTTGGTCTCGTAGGTGCCGTCGGAGTAGAGGACGGTGGGTACGATGCGGTTGCCGTCATTGACGGACTTGATCCACTCGTTGATGTCTTCGGTGCCCTCGGCTTCGACGTCGACGGCGGCGTAAGGGGTCTCGGTACGGTCCAGGCCGCGGCGCAGGCGAGCGCAGAACGGGCACCACTCGGCGTAGAAGATGGTGACGTGCTCGGTGGTTTCAGGAGTCTGAACGGTCATTATGCAGCAGCCTTTCTTTCGTAACTGAGGAAACGGTATTTCATGGGCAGCTCGCTGGGCGGGCGGCCAGGGATTGTCAGGTGCCCTGACTCCGAGGTCAGCCAGTCCGTGCTGGAGGCCAGGCTGAAGGAGTCGGGGACCTCGGGGGCGAAGACGGCGTTCTCACCGTAGGCGTCGCCCACCTGCACACCCATGAGGGTGATTTCGAGTGTATCTACTTCATCGATGGCGGCGCTGTAGAGTTGGCCGCCGCCGATGAGCCAGGCGTCGCCAAGCAGGGCGTCCGAGGAGAGCAGACCGGGAAGATCGTCGGTGAGGGTAGCACCCGCGGACCACTCGCCGGGTTCCTGACGGGAGAGCACGATGTTTTCCCGGCCAGGCAACGGGCGGAATCTGGGGTTGAGGGACTCCCAGGTGCGGCGGCCCATGATGACCGGCGCGCCCATGGTGACCTCCTTGAAGTGCTTGAGATCCTCGGGAACGTGCCAGGGCATGACGGTGCCGTCGCCGATAATGCCGTCGAGGGACTGAGCCCAGATTGCGCCGAGCATTAGACGGACACCTGCGCCTTGATGGTGGGGTGGGGATCGTAGCCGACCAGCTCAAAGTCATCGAAGGAGTAATCGAAGAGGCTCGGGGCCTTGGTGAGCTTGAGCTGTGGATACGGGCGCGGGGTGCGGGAGAGCTGCTCGGTGACCTGGTCGATGTGATCGTTGTAGATGTGGCAATCCCCGCCGGTCCAGATGAGATCGCCCACCTCCAGACCTGCCTGCTGTGCAAACATGTGGGTCAGCGCCGCGTAGGAGGCCAGGTTGAAGGGCACTCCCAGGAACATGTCGGCGGAGCGCTGGTAGACCTGCAGGGAGAGCTTGCCCTCCGCTACGTAGAGCTGGAAGAGCAGGTGGCAGGGCATGAGAGCCATCTTGTCCAGCTCCGCCACGTTCCAGGCCGAGACCAGGTTGCGGCGGGAATCCGGATTGTTCTGCAGGGTGTCCAGCGCCTGCTGGATTTGATCGACGTGCTGGCCATCCGGGGTGGGCCAGGAGCGCCACTGTACGCCGTAGACCGGGCCGAGCTCGCCGTGCTCATCGGCCCACTCATTCCAGATGCGCACGTTGTTGTCTTGGAGCCACTTCACGTTGGACTCGCCCTTGAGGAACCACAAGAGCTCGCCGATGACACCGTGGAAGTACACCTTCTTGGTGGTCAGAAGGGGGAAGGATTCCGCCAGGTTATAGCGCAGCTGCGCGCCGAAGATGGAGCGCGTCCCGGTGCCAGTGCGGTCACCTTTAGGGGCACCCTCCTCCAGGACGCGGCGCAGGAGGTCTTCATACGGGGTGGCGATGGGGGTGTCTTTCATGGTTTCCCAGTGTAGAGCTTCCCAGCGCCGCCCGGAATCAAGCCCTCCTAGCTGCTAATATCCGCCGTTCTCCTCGGCGTACACGGCAACGTGCTCGAGGATCTCATCGGCGATCTCCGGACGGCAGATCAGCAGGTCCGGGATGAAGGTGTCTTCGTGGTTGAAGGTGATGGGTGAGCCATCCAGGCGCGAGCAGTGCAGGCCCGCTGCCTGGGAGACGCCCACCGGGGCGGCCTGGTCCCACTCGTACTGGCCGCCAGAGTGGATGTAGGCATCGTAATTGCCCAGCAGCACGTGCATGGCCTTCGCGCCGGCGGAGCCGAGGCCGATGACCTCGCTGCCGAGCTTCTCACCCACGTAGTTGGCCACCTGCGGCGGGCGGTTGCGGGAGACCACAATCTTCTTTGACAGCGGGCCGGCCACCGCGCGGGCCTCAGAGGACTTGAAGGTCACGCCCAGATCCGGCATGCCCACGGCCGCGTGTTGGACCTCGCCGTTGACCACGAGTGCGACGTGGATGGCCCAGTCCTGGCGGCCGGTGGCGAACTCCTTGGTGCCGTCTAGTGGATCGACGATCCACACGCGCTCCTTGTTCAGGCGGCTCAGATCATCCGAGGCTTCCTCGGAGAGCACGCCGTCCTGCGGGCGGTGCTGGGCCAGCACGCGGGTGATCCATTCCTGGGCGGCTTCATCGCCGGCATCGCCCAGCGCCAAGCCGCGCAGAAGGCCGCCATTGCGTACGCCTTTAAGGATCTTGCCGCAGCCTTCGGCAAGAGAATTGGTGAGACGGGCATCTGAAATCTCAACGGTCATGCTGTCCAGATTACCGCGCGCGATAAGGTAGGGCATGTCCAAAAACGTTCTGGAGAAGTTCCGGCCCCAGGTTTCGGGGTGGTTCTCCGACGTTTTCGCAGCGCCCACCCCGGTTCAGGAGCAGGCCTGGGAGGCCATCTCCGCCGGCGGGAACGCCTTGGTGGTGGCTCCCACCGGTTCCGGTAAGACCCTGGCTGCTTTTCTCTGGGCGCTCAATAACCTCGTGGAGCGCGCGGGCCAAACCGCACTGCCCATCGCGCGGGATTCCCGCAACGAGGGCACGCACGGCGGGGTGCGGGTCCTCTATATCTCGCCGCTCAAAGCCCTGGGCGTGGACGTGGAGAATAACCTGCGCGCCCCGCTGACCGGCATCGCGCGCACCGCGCAGCGCCTGGGGTTGGATGAGCCGGATATCACCGTTGGCGTGCGCTCGGGCGATACACCCGCGGCGGAGCGCTCCCGGCAGGTGCGCCGCCCGCCGGACATTTTGATCACCACCCCGGAATCGGCCTACCTCATGCTCACCTCCAAGGCAGCCGGGATCCTGCGCACCGTGGACACCGTGATCATCGACGAGATCCACGCGCTGGCCGGCACCAAGCGCGGGGTGCACTTGGCGTTGACCCTGGAGCGCCTGGCGCAGGTGGCCGGCGAGTTCCAACGCATTGGGCTGTCTGCCACCGTGCGCCCGCTGTCCGCGGTGGCGAGCTTCCTGGGCGGGGACCGACCGGTGGATATCATCGCCCCGCCGGGGGAGAAGCGCTGGCAGCTCGACGTCCACGTGCCGGTGGAGGACATGGCGGATCTGCCCACCCCGGAGCAGGGCTCACCCATCGGGGAGCTGACCGTTGATGATCAACTGGGCATCACCCAGGACAATGCCCAAGACACTGCCGCCACCGCTACCGAGTCCGCGCTGCCCACGGCCAAGTCCATCTGGCCCTTCATCGAAAAGGAGCTCTACGCGGAGGTGATGCAGCACCGATCCACGCTGGTCTTTGTCAACTCCCGCCGCACCGCGGAGCGGGTGACCAGCCGGCTCAACGAGCTCTACGCCCAGGAGCACGCTCCGGAGTCGCTGTCCCCGGCCACGCGCCGCGATCCCGCGCAGCTGATGAAGCAGGTGGACGTCGCCGGCACGGCGCCCTCGGTCATCGCCCGCGCGCACCACGGCTCGGTGTCCAAGGATGAACGCGCGCTCACGGAGACCATGCTCAAGGAGGGCAGCCTGCGCGCGGTGGTGGCCACCAGCTCCTTGGAATTGGGCATCGACATGGGGGCCGTGGACCTCGTGGTGCAGGTGGAGTCCCCGCCCTCAGTGGCTTCTGGCTTGCAGCGCGTGGGCCGAGCCGGGCACTCGGTGGGCGCGGTTTCCCAGGGTTCCTTCTACCCCAAGCATCGCGCGGACCTGGTGCAGTCCACGCTGACGGTGGCGCGGATGAAGCAGGGGCTTATCGAGGAGATGCACGCCCCGCGCAACCCCCTCGACGTCCTGGCCCAGCAGACGGTGGCCGCGGTGGCTGCGGCCGAGATCAGCCAGCCCGGCGGCACGCTGGACGCCGAGCAGTGGTTCGCCACCGTGCGCCGCGCCTGGCCGTATAGGGATTTGGCCCGCGAGGTATTTGACTCCGTGCTGGACCTAGTCAGCGGCGTGTATCCCTCCACGGACTTTGCGGAGCTCAAGCCGCGGGTGGTCTATGACCGGGTCTCCGGCCAGCTCAGCGCGCGCCCCGGTGCGCAGCGGGTGGCGGTGACCAACGGTGGCACCATCCCGGACCGCGGCATGTTTGGCGTCTTCCTCGTCGCCGGCGCGGAGGGCACCGGGCTGCGCCGGGTGGGCGAGCTCGACGAGGAGATGGTCTACGAGTCCCGGGTGGGGGACATCTTCACCCTGGGGGCCACGAGCTGGCGGGTGGAGGAGATCACCCGCGACCAGGTACTGGTCACCCCGGCGCCGGGGCACACCGGGCGCCTGCCCTTCTGGAACGGCGATCAGGCCGGCCGCCCCTATGAGCTGGGGCAGGCCTTGGGAGCGTATCGCCGGGAGGTGTACGCGGATCCCAGCATCATCGCCGACGCCGACGACTTCGCCCGCGCCAACATCGTGGCCTACCTGCGGGAGCAGTACGAGGCCACCGGGCTGGTGCCGGATGAGAAGACCCTGCTGCTGGAGCGTTTCCGGGATGAGCTGGGGGATTGGCGCATTGTGCTGCACAGCCCGTTTGGCCGCCCAGTCAACGCCGCGTGGGCATTGGCGGTGGGCCAGCGCGTGGCGGAGCGCACCGGCATGGACCCGCAGGCGGTGGCCGGGGATGATGGCATCGTCTTGCGTATGCCGGAGGGCGAGCAGGAGCCGGATGCCGCGCTCTTTCTTTTCGACGCCGAGGAGATCACCGACATCGTCACCGAGCAGGTGGGCAACTCCGCTCTGTTTGCCTCGCGCTTCCGCGAGTGCGCGGCGCGTGCCTTGCTCCTTCCGCGGCGCAACCCGGGCAAGCGCGCGCCCTTGTGGCAGCAGCGCCAGCGCGCGGAGCAGCTTCTCGACGTCGCCCGCAAGTACCCGTCCTTTCCCATCATCCTGGAGACGGTGCGCGAGTGCGTGCAGGATGTCTACGATCTGCCCGCCCTGACGCAGACTATGCGCGAGCTCGCGCACCGGCGCATCCGCATCGCGGAGGTCACGACCCAGCAGCCCTCGCCCTTTGCCTCGACGCTGCTGTTCAACTACACCGGCGCCTTCATGTACGAGGGCGATTCCCCGCTGGCGGAAAAGCGCGCCGCGGCACTGAGCCTGGACCCGGCGCTGCTGGCTAAGCTCTTGGGCACGGTGGAGCTGCGCGAGCTCCTCGATGCCGATATCATCGCCGAGGTCCACGCCCAGCTGCAGCGCACCACCGAGCAGCGCCGGGCGCGCACTCCGGAGGAGGTGGCGGATCTGCTGCGCGTGCTCGGCCCGATTCCCGTCGAGGAGTTCGCTGACCACGCCACCGTGGCCCTTGACCAGCTGGGCAGCCTGGGCGGGCGCATCATGCGGGTGCGCATCAACGGCCGCGAGCACTTAGCGCAGGCGCTGGACGCGCCGCTGCTGCGCGACGGCCTCGGTGTGCCCGTTCCCCCAGGGGTTCCGGCCCAGCAGGCCACCATCACGGATGCCCTGCCGCAACTGGTCAGCCGCTGGGCGCGCACCCGCGGGCCCTTCGTCGCCCGCGATCTCATCGACGCCTTTGGGCTTTCTGCCTCCGTGGCCCACGCTATGCTGCACTCGCTTGACGGGATAGTTGAGGGGCGCTACCGCCAGGGTGTCGAGGAGAGCGAGTACTGCGCCGCCGAGGTGTTGCGCACCATCCGCTCGCGCTCGCTGGCCGCAGCCCGCGCAGCCACGGAGCCGGTCTCGGGCGCTGCCTTCGCGCGCTTTCTGCCCGAGTGGCACAGCGTGGCCCCCGTGGGTGCGCGGCCCGCGCTGGCCGGGGTGGATGGGGTGTACTCGGTCATCGAGCAGCTGGCCGGTGTGCGGCTTCCGGCCTCGGCCTGGGAGAGCCTCATCTTCCCCTCGCGGGTGGGCAATTACTCGCCGACCATGCTCGATGAGCTTACCGCCAACGGCGAGGTCCTCATCTTAGGCGCGGGTAAGGCGGCTTCCAACGACCCGTGGATCATGCTGCTGCCTACGGACTACGCGGCGCAGCTCGCCCCACAGATAGACTCCGATGAGGCCGGCTTGAGCATGCTGCAAAGCCACCTGCTGGCCGCGCTGCGCTCCGGCGGCAGTTTCCTGCTCAGTGAGCTGGCCCCGGGCCTTCCCGGTACCGCCGAGGAGATCCGGGAAGCGCTGTGGGGCCTGGTAGAAGCCGGGCTGGTCAGCCCCGATTCCTTCGCCCCGATACGCGCGCGCCTGGCCGCCGGCGGCAGCAGGGCAGCCGCCAGCCACCGCGCCAAGCGCCGGCCCACCCGCTCGCGCTTGCGCATGGGGCGTACCTCCTTTGCGCAGGCCCAGGGCAGACGCGGCGGCGCGCAGAGTGCCCCGGACGTGGCCGGGCGCTGGGCGGAGTCCGTCGCCGCCAGCAGTGCTCCCAGCGGCGCGCTGTCTACCGACGCCACCAGCCGCTCCATCGCACACGGTGAGGCCTGGCTGGATCGCTACGGCGTGGTCACCCGCGGAAGCGTGACCGCGGAGGACACCCTGGGCGGGTTCGCGCTGGCCTATAAGGTGCTTTCCGGCTTTGAGGAGTCCGGCAAGGCCATGCGCGGCTACGTCATTGAGGGCCTGGGGGCGGCGCAGTTTTCCACCCCGGCTGTCATCGACCGCCTGCGCGGGCTGGCCGATAGCCCGGACGTCACCGGCTGGCCGTCCGGGGCGGCGAGCATCGCGGACGTCCAGACCTACGTGCTGGCCGCCGCCGATCCCGCCAACCCCTATGGCGCGGCCTTAGCATGGCCGCCTGCAGACGCCCCCGATGCCGCTCGCCCCACCCGCGGCGCCGGCGCGCTGGTGGTGCTCATGGACGGGCTGGTGATCGCGCACTTGACGCGCGGTGGAAAGACCTTGACCACCTTTGTGGAGCAGCTTCCGCAGGGCATTGATTGTGGCGAGGTCATAGCGTCCGTTGTGGCGGCGCTGCGTGAGCTGGTGGCCAGTGGGCGGATGACGCCCCTGGTTATTGAAAAGGCCAATGGCCGCCCCATCTTCGACAGTGAGCTCAGCGCCCAGCTGCGCGCCGCCGGTGCCGGCATCACCCCGCGCGGCGTGCGCATCTCCGGAACCGAGAACAGCGCCCGCGCCGGGACATCCACCACCGATGCGGCGTCACCAGCTAGCCGCAGACCGCAGCGCGGCCGTACCGTGAGCCAGGCTTTGGAAGAGCTCAGCTTCGACGACGCCCCGGACTCTCCAGGAACGACGGACTCGGCGCACTTCACACCACCGCGGGCTGCCCCTGGAGGGTTTCGGCCGCGGCGGCCGCGGCGCTAAACGGGTGCGCACTAGGTGCTGGAGTCTTGCCAGAGGATTGAACTGGCGTTAAACACCCCGGCCATGGAGTCATAGATGGTGCGCAGGTGAGTGCGCATGGCCGCTGCGGCAGCCTGCTGGTCGTGGCTGCGGATGGCGGTGAGGATGGCTTCGTGCTCGGCCAGTTCCTCTGGTTGCTCCACGAGGGTGCGCAGCTCGGGGATGACGTGGTGGGCGCGCACCATCTCCGCATGCAGATCCGTAATCGCCTGCCGGAGGCGGGTGTTGGCGCAGCAGTCGAGGATGGCGGCGTGAAACTCCTTGGCGGAGTTGGTCTTGCCCAGCGAGGGATACACCGGGGGATCGGCGCGCTGCTCATCCAGCCAGGCTTGCATGGCGGCGATGTCGCGCTCGGTGGCCAGGCGCGCAGCCTCCGCGGCGGCGTGGGGTTCGAGCAGCATGCGCATGTCCATGATGAAGGAGAGATCCTGCGCGGTCATGGGGCGCACGTGATAGCCCTTCTTGGGCATGACGGTGATAAGCCCCTCGCGGCATAGCTGCTGAAGCGCTTCGCGCGCGGGTGTTTTGGAGCAGCCGAATTCCTCGGCGACTTCCCCTTCGAGGATGACCTCGGTGGGGCGGATAGCGCCGGTGAGGATGTGCTGGCGCAGCTGTTCGGCGATGCGCTGGGCCTTAGAAAGCTTGTCTTTTGTGGTCATGCTCTTGTGCTTTTTTCGATAGGGTACTAGAAATATATTTCACGGATTTTACTGCGACTGGAATCACAGGGAGAACACAATGTTATCGGCACAACCTGCTACCGGTGGTGAGGACACTGCTATGACCACCGCGGTTGCGGGGGCCGCTGGGGCGGGCGGTCCCGGCGCCGAAGGAAGCACACGGCGCCTGGGCGCCGGCGGGCGCCGCGCGCTTATTGCTGCGATGTCCGGCACCGTCATCGAGTGGTATGATTACGCGCTCTACGGGGCGGCTGCGGGCCTGGTCATCGCCCCCTTGTTCTTCCAAGGTTCCTCGCTCGGCGGGCAGCTGGCCGCCTTTGCCACCTTCGCCGTGGGCTTTGTGGCCCGCCCCCTGGGTGGGGTGATCATTGGGCACGTGGGGGATAGGAGGGGGCGTCGCCCAGCGATGATGCTCTCCATCCTGCTCATGGGAATCGCCACCGTGGGCATCGGCCTGCTGCCCACCTTCGCCACCGCAGGGGTCATCGCCCCCATCCTCCTCGTGCTCTTCCGCCTGGTGCAGGGCATGGGCGCGGGCGCGGAGCTCGCCGGTGCCATGACCATGGTGGCGGAGTTTGCGCCGCCGCGCATGCGCACGTTTCTCACCTCGCTGGTGCTGGCTACCCCGCCGGCCGGCATGGCGCTGGCCACCGGGGCATTCCTCGCGGTCTCCTCGCTGGGGGAGGAGGCCCTGCTGGGCTGGGCCTGGCGCCTGCCCTTCCTGGCCTCGGCCGTGCTCTTTGGCATCGCCCTGTTCATCCGCCACAAGCTGGAGGAGACCCCGGAGTACGTGGCCGCCACCCAGCGCGTGGAGGAGGAGCAACCCAAGATCCCGGTGCTTAGCCTGCTGCGCCACAACGCCCGCGAGGTGCTCCTCGGCTTCGGCTCCGTGACCGGCCACAACGCGCTCAACTACGCCATGGCCGTCTTCGCCATCACCCTGCTCACCGCCTCGGGCCTGGAGCGCTCCACCGCGCTGGCCACGGTCACCGTGGGCACGCTCGCCGGTGTCATCGGCACCCCCTTCGGCGGCCTGGCCGGTGACCGGTGGGGTGCTGGCCGGGTGCTGGCGCTCGGCTCGGCGCTGGGGGCGGTCTTTGCCTTCCCGCTCTTTGACGCCCTGGCCTCCGGCAACCACACCTACGCCGGCACGATGATCGCGCTGGGCTACGGCATCATCATCGCGATGACTTCCGGCGCCCAGGGGGCCTTCCTGGCCAGCCTCTTTGCCCCGCGGGAGCGCTTCTCCGGCATCGCCCTGGCCCGCGAGCTCAATGGTGCCCTGGTGGCGGGCTTTACCCCGCTGGGCTTGGCTTGGCTTATCGACGCCGCCGGGGGTAACCCCACCTGGGGCGCCGTGGCCATCAGCGTCAGTTGCATCATCTCCGTGGTCTCGGTGGTTGCCGCCCGCCAGCTCACCAGGCACTGAACGCTAAGCATTAAGCACTGATTCTAACTGCTGATTTCACACTTCTCGCTTCTTGTAAATTTCTCACACCGAAAGGATTGTTCCCATGCGCCTCAAGCGCCAACTACCCGACGTCAACGAGCTGAAGAACCTCATGCGCTTCGAAATGCCCACACTGGACCGCCGCGCTGCCCGCCTCGCGGAGGCCGCCGACGTGTGGGATCTGCGGCGCATCGCCAAGCGTCGCACGCCCAAGGCCGCTTTCGACTACGTCGATGGCGCCGCCCGCGACGAGATCACCTACCGCGAGTCCCGCTCCGTCTTCGCCGACGTGCGCCTCATGCCCAACGTGCTGGCCGGCGCCGAGCGCTGCGAGCTGGCCACCAACATCGCCGGCGAGCCTTCCGCCTTGCCCTTCGGCTTGGCACCCACCGGCTTTACCCGCTTCATGCACGCCGAGGGCGAGGACGCCGGCGCCGCCGCGGCCACCAAGGCTGGCATCCCCTTCGCGCTGTCCACCATGGGTACCCGCTCCATCGAGGAGGTCGCTGAGTCCTCCGGGCCGGGGCGCCGCTGGTTCCAGCTCTACCTGTGGAAGGACCACGAGGCGTGCCGCCAGCTCATGGAGCGCGCAGCGGCCTCCGGCTACGACGCCCTGCTGGTTACCGTGGACACCCCGGTGGCCGGCCAGCGCCTGCGCGATACCCGCAACGGCATGCGCATCCCGCCGCGCCTGACCGCCGGCACCGTCTTTGACGCCGCCTGGCGCCCGGAGTGGTGGTTCAACTTCCTTACCACCGATCCCGTTACCTTCGCCTCCCTGACCTCCACCACCGGCACCCTGGGGGACCTGGTCAACACCATGTTTGACCCGGCGCTCAACTTCGATGACCTGGCGTGGATCCGCGAGCACTGGAAGGGCCAGCTCTTTGTCAAGGGCATCGTCAACCCGGCTGACGCCCGCAAGGTCGTAGACTTGGGCGCCGATGGCATCGTGGTCTCCTCCCACGGCGGGCGCCAGCTCGACCGCGTGGTCAACACCCTGCAGGCCCTCGAGGAGGTGCGCGCGGAGGTCGGGCCCGACGTGGAGATCATCTACGATTCGGGCGTGATGTCCGGCTTCGATATCGCCATCGCCCTGGCGCTGGGCGCGGACTTCGTGCTCATCGGCCGCGCCTACCTCTACGGCCTCATGGCCGGCGGGCAGGAGGGCGTCGAGCGCGTCATCGAGCTGCTCAGCGCCGAGCTGAAGAACTGCCTGCAGCTGCTTGGCGTGCGCGACGTCTCTGAGATCTCCCGCCATCACGTGCGCACACCGTGGGATAAGGACTCCCGCGCCCTCGCTTAAGACCTGGCCCAAAAGCTCTAGAAGCTCTAGCGCTAGGAGCGCAGCTCGGGGTCTAAGATGGCACACTATGCCCGAAGGTGATTCCGTACTCCAGCTCTCCCAGCGCCTGCAGTTCATGGTGGGCCGGGAGGTCACGGCGGCGTCGATAAGAGTGCCCCGCTACGCCACGGTGCACCTGGAAGGGCGCACGTGTAGCCAGGTTTGGCCCTACGGCAAGCACCTCTTCATGGCCTTCGAGCGCCCGGGCTATGAGGAGCTCATCGTCCACACTCACCTGAAAATGGAGGGTCAGTGGGCCATCCACCGGGCGGGCCAGCGCTGGCGCAAGCCGGGCCACAGCGCGCGCATCGTGCTGCAGCTTGCCGGCACCCCCGGTGACATCGAGGTGGTCGGCCACTGGCTGGGCTTCGTCGAGGTCTATCCGGCGCGCGACTACGAGCAGCGCGTGGGCCACCTCGGCCCCGACATCCTGGCGCCCGAATGGAACGAGGGCGGGCGCGAGGAAGCCATCGCGCGCATCGTGTCCCGCCCGCAGCGCAGTATCGGCGCGGCGCTGTTGGATCAGCGCAATCTGGCCGGAATTGGCAACGAATACCGCGCGGAGGTTTGCTTTCTCGCGGGCATCCACCCAGCCGAGCAGGTCGGGCGCGTGGACGTGGCCCAGGTGGTGGACATTGCCAGGCGGATCATGTGGGCCAACCGCGATGCCCCGGTGCGCGTGACCACCGGCGTGCGCAGGGCCGGGGAGACCACCTACGTCTTTGGCCGCAACAACGCGCGCTGCCGGCGCTGCGGCACGCCGATTCTCAAGTCCGTCCTAGGCGGTGTGGACGCCGGCGGCGACGAAGGAGAACTGGAAAGAATCATCTGGTGGTGCCCGCACTGCCAGCCGGAACCCGCCGCATAGCCCCAGCGTAGCCCCTCATAGCCCTAGCCACCGGCTGCATCCCGGGGTAGCGTAGCCAGCATGAAGACTCTGCTCAACATCCTGTGGTTAATCACCGGTGGCCTGGCACTGGCCGCCAGCTACTTCCTCTTCGGACTCATCGCCTGCATTTTTGTGGTCACCATCCCGGCGGGCGTGGCCTCCTTCCGCATGGCGCGCTTTGCGCTGTGGCCCTTCGGGCGCTCCGTCATCCAGCCTACGAAGGGCACGGGCAGCATGTCCGTGGTGGGCAACGTCATCTGGTTCATCGTGGCGGGCATGTGGCTGGCTGTCGGCCACATCACCACGGCGGCGGCACAGGCCGTGACCATCATTGGCCTTCCGCTGGCCTGGGCCAACATCAAGATGATTCCGATTACCTGCTTCCCCTTCGGCCGCAAGATCACCAAGACGGACCAGGTTCCCGTTGGCTGGGAGCCGATGGTCCGTCTCTAGAGTTGGCTGGCGTCAGCAGGCTAGCGGTTAACTAGCGGTTGGCGCGGTACCAACCAATGAGGGCGTCGGTAGACGCGTCGCCGGAGTCGGCCTCCTGCTGGCCGGACACCGCCGGGGCGAGGTCATTGGCCTGTTGCTTTCCTAGCTCCACGCCCCACTGATCGAAGGAATTGATATCCCAGATGATGCCCTGGGTGAACACGATGTGCTCGTAGAGCGCGATGAGCGCGCCCAGGGTCTGCGGGGTGAGCTCCTCGGCCAGAATGGTGGTGGTGGGGCGGTTGCCCGGCATGACCTTGTGCGGAACCACGGCCGGATCCACGCCCTCGGCGGCGATCTCCTCGGCGGTCTTGCCAAAGGCCAGCACCTTGGTCTGCGCGAAGAAATTGCCCATGAGCAGATCGTGCATCGAGCCGGTGCCATCAGCAGTGGGGAAGTCCTCCTTCGGCCGGGCAAAGCCGATGAAGTCCGCCGGGATGAGGCGGGTGCCCTGGTGCATGAGCTGGAAGAAGGCGTGCTGGCCGTTGGTGCCCGGCTCGCCCCAGTAGATCTCGCCGGTGCCGGTGGTCACCGCGGTGCCGTCGCGGCGCACGGACTTGCCATTGGACTCCATGGTCAGCTGCTGCAGGTAGGCCGGGAAGCGCCCCAGATCTTCAGAGTAGGGCAGCACCGCGTGGGTCTGCGCACCAAAGAAGTTGGAGTACCACACACCCAGCAGGCCCATGAGCACCGGCACGTTCTGCTCCAGCGGGGTGGTGCGGAAGTGCTCGTCCATGGCGTGGAAGCCCTCGAGGAAGCGCATGAAGTCCAGCGGGCCGATGGTGCACATCAGTGACAGCCCGATGGCGGAGGACACCGAGTAGCGCCCGCCCACCCAGTTCCAGAAACCGAACATGTTCTCCGGGTCGATACCGAACTCGGCGACCTTCTCCGCGTTGGTGGACACCGCGACGAAGTGCTTGGCGACGGCCGACTCATCACCGTCGAACTGCTCCAGCAGCCAGCGGCGGGCGGCGTGGGCGTTGGTGAGAGTCTCCTGGGTGGTGAAGGTCTTGGAGGCCACGATGAACAGGGTGGAGCCGGCGTCGAGGCCATCGAGGGTGGCAGCCATATCGGCGGGATCGACGTTGGAGACGAACTCCGCGGAGATGCCGGCCACCTCGTAGCTGCGCAGCGCCTTGGCGGCCATGGCCGGGCCGAGATCGGAGCCGCCGATGCCGATGTTGACCACCTTTTTGATGGTGTGGCCGGTGTGGCCCAGCCACTTGCCGGAGCGCAGTGCGGTGGCGAAGTCGCGCATGCGGCCGAGCACCTCGTGCACGTCGGCGGCGACGTCCTGGCCGTCGACGCAGAGATCCTTATCCGCCGGCAGGCGCAGGGCGGTGTGCAGGACAGCGCGATCTTCGGTGTTGTTGAGGTGCTCGCCGGCGAACATGGCGTCGCGGCGGCCTTCGACGTCGGCAGCGCGCGCAAGCTCGACGAGGGCGGCGAGCACGTCGGCGTCGATCAGGTTCTTCGACAGGTCCACGTGAAGCCCGGCGGCGTCGAACGTGTAGTTCGCGGCACGCGCGGAATCGGAGCCAAAAAGCTCACGCAGGTTGAGGTTCTTCTTCTCCTCAAAAAGCTGCGTGAGCTGGTTCCACTGTGGCTGTGCGGTGATGTCCATTACGAAGGCCTTTCTGGCAGAGTGCAGACACGGTTGTACTTTTTCTACCGTAGTCGACATCGCTGCCGCACGCCGTGGGCGTTGGCGCTAGCCTAGGCGGCCGCGGCCCAAGCGCAGCAGTGCCTGCGCGATGGTGGGGCCTTCGTCCCCGAGCTCGTCGCGGAACTCGTTGAGGATGGCGATCTCGCGGGTGTGCACCAGGCGGGTGCCACCGGACTGCATGCGGGTCTTGCCAATGGTGCGCGAGATAGTGGTGCGGCGCTTGATGGCGTCGAGGATGACGCGGTCCAGCCGGTTGATCTCCTCGCGATAACGCTGAATCTCCGCATCCGAGAGGGGATCATCGGTGCCGGAGGGCATGCGGATGCGCAGTCCGTTATCCACCACGTTGGGATCATGGTGCTCGCCGGCCGTCTGCTCGCCGCCCGGCTGGTCTGCGCGGGAAATATTGTCAGCGTCCATAAGGGATGATTGTGCCACCGACCGGCCCAAAAGGGAATTCTTCCCGCGCCCAAGTCAGCTGTTCACCGGCAGTGAGTGAGCAACGATCAAGCAACGAGCAAGCAACGGGCAAGCAACGGGCAAGCTGCGAATCAGGAATGTCCGGAGCGCCTAGTAGGTTGGAAGGCACTATGAATAACGCGTCACCTTTTTCTCCTCGCCCTGGTTCCTCTCAGCCGAATAATTCGCAGCCTCAGTCTGCGCAGCCCGATCTCTTCGGCGGCTTCGGCGCGCCGCGGGGTGCTGCTTCTGCCTCGCCTGCGCAGGACGGTGCGGTGCAGGGCACTCAGTTTGTGCAGGACCCCGCCACCCCGCCGCAGGAGGATCCGCTCACGGAGGGGCTCAACCCCCAGCAGCTGGAGGCCGTGACCCACACTGGCTCCCCGCTGCTCATTGTGGCTGGCGCGGGTTCGGGCAAGACGGCTGTGCTGACGCGGCGCATCGCCTTCCTCATGCGCGAGCGCGGTGTGGCGCCCTGGGAGATTCTGGCAATTACCTTCACCAACAAGGCCGCGGCGGAGATGAAGGAACGCGTGGGCCAGCTGGTGGGGCCAGTGGCCGAGCGCATGTGGGTCTCCACCTTCCACTCCATCTGCGTGCGCATCTTGCGCAACAACGCGCAGCTCGTGCCGGGGCTTAACACCAATTTCTCCATCTATGACGGCGATGACGCGCGCCGCCTGCTCACCATGATTGCCAAGGAGATGCAGCTGGACCTTAAGAAGTTCAGCGCTCGCGTGCTGGCCAACCAGATTTCGAACCACAAGAATGAGCTGGTCTCCCCGGACGTAGCCCTGGCGGAGGCGGAGAAGACCAAGAACCCCTTCGAGCTCACCGTGGCGAAGGTCTACGCGGAATACCAGCGCCGCCTGCGCGCGGCAAACGCGGTGGACTTCGATGACTTGATCGGTGAGGTCGTGCGTATTTTCCGCGAGTACCCGCAGGTGGTGGAGTTCTACCGGCGCCGTTTCAAGCACGTGCTGATTGACGAGTATCAGGACACCAACCACGCCCAGTACGCCCTGGTCTCCGCACTAGTGGGCAGGGGAGAGCTGGCGCCGGATGCCCCGGAGCTGTGTGTGGTGGGTGACTCGGACCAGTCCATCTACGCCTTCCGCGGTGCGACGATCCGCAACATCCAGGAGTTCGAGCGCGATTACCCGCAGGCCCACACCATCCTTCTGGAGCAGAACTACCGCTCCACGCAAACCATCCTCAACGCGGCCAACGCGGTGATTGCGAAGAACGAGGGCCGCCGGGAGAAGAACCTGTGGACCGCCCACGGCGAGGGCGAGAAGATCGTGGGCTACGTGGCCGATAACGAGCACGACGAGGCGCGTTTCATCGCCTCGGAGATCGATGCGCTGGCGGATAAGGGCTACAGCTACTCCGATATCGCGGTGATGTACCGCACCAACAACGCCTCGCGCGCGCTGGAGGATATCTTCGTGCGCTCGGGCATTCCCTACAAGGTGGTCGGCGGAACTCGCTTCTACGAGCGCCGTGAGATCCGGGATATGGTGGCCTACCTGCGCATCGTGGACAATCCGGACGATACCGTGAGCCTGCGGCGCATCATCAACGTGCCCAAGCGTGCCATCGGCGATAAGGCGCAGGGGCAGATCGCGCTGCATGCGGAGACGATGGGCATTAGCTTTGGCAAGGCGCTGCGCGATGCCGCCGCCGGCAACGTGGCGGGCCTGGGCACGCGCGCTGTGAACGCGGTGAGCAAGTTCAACGAGATGATGGACGGCATTCAGGCTCAGCTGCCGGGCATGATCAACGAGGTCACCGGCCAGCCAGATCTGGGGGAGCTGCTTAACTCGCTTCTCGACGCCACCGGCTACCGCGCCGAGCTGGAAAACTCCAACGATCCGCAGGATGGCGCGCGCTTGGACAACCTCAACGAGTTGGTTTCTGTGGCCCGCGAGTTCAGCTCCGATGCCGCAAACCAAATGGCCTTCAGCGGTGCCGATGCAGAAGAGATGCCGCAGCTGGCAGAGGGCGAAGCCCTGCCCGGCTCGTTGCAGGCATTCTTGGAAAAGGTATCCCTGGTGGCTGACGCCGATCAGATTCCGGACCAGGAATCCGGCGTGGTGACGCTCATGACTCTGCACACGGCCAAGGGCCTGGAGTTTCCCGTGGTGTTCTTGACCGGCTGGGAGGACGGCCAGTTCCCGCACATGCGCTCGCTCGGTGACCCGAAGGAGCTCAGTGAGGAACGCCGCCTGGCCTACGTCGGCATCACGCGTGCGCGCCAGCGCCTGTACCTGACTCGCGCGATTCTTCGCTCGTCCTGGGGAAATCCCTTGACGAATCCCGCCAGTCGCTTCCTCGCCGAGGTCCCTGAGGACCTCATCGACTGGCGCCGCGAAGAACCGGACAGTCAGCTCTCCGGCGCATGGGGCGGTGGTGATTCTTACCAGTACGGCCGCTCGTATGGCTCTGATTGGTCGGGGTGGGGCAGGACCTCCCCGCGCGCTACGTCTTCCCCTTCACAGCGCACGCGAAAGCCTGCTTCCTCGACGTCGATGCCTAAGAACAAGCAGCTTGATTTAGTTGTGGGGGACCATGTCAACCACGCCAAGTACGGGCTGGGCAAGGTCATTGAAGCCTCCGGCTCCGGGGCGCGAGCCACCGTCACCGTTGACTTCGGTTCTGCGGGCAAGGTCCGGCTCATGCTCATCGGCGGAGTGCCGATGGAAAAGCTCTAGATGCTAATTCCGCGCTCTGCGAACCACTGAACCGGGTCCACGGCGTTGCCGCCGCCAGGGTGGATCTCAAAGTGCAGGTGTGGGCCGGTGGAGTAGCCCTCGTTGCCGATAACAGAAATCTGCTCCCCGGCACGGACCTTGTCGCCCACGTTGACCATGAGCTGATCACCAGGCATGTGGCCGTAGACTGCCACGGAGCCGTCGACGTGCTGTACGCGGATCCAGTGGCCGAAGCCCTGGGCCGGGCCGGCCTCGATGACCTCGCCGTCCATGACGGAGTAGATCGGGGTGCCGATGGGATTAGCGACGTCGATTCCGTTGTGGAAGGAACCCCAACGCGGGCCGAAACCGGAGGTAAACGTGCCGGAGGTCGGAAAGACCACGGTGTTGCCCTCCGCGTCGGTGCTGCGCACCGGAGTGAGCCCGGAGTGATCACCCTGGGGCTTGAAGGCATCAGCCAGACCCGGGATGGTCGAAGGATCTAGAACGATGGTCATCGCGCCATTGTTGTTCTTGAACTCCGGGGCGGCCGCGCCGTTGAGAACGCCCGCCGCGGAGGTGGCCAGGCCAAAGAAGGCATCAATGAGTTCGGAGTTGGAGCCGGTGGTCACCGTCGGCTCAGAGGAGCCGTCGGAGACGTCGACGCTCGCCGCGGGCTCGGCGGCAAAGGCAGGAGCTCCCAGGGTGGCGACAAGGCTGGCGCTGACTGCTGCTGCGGCCAGCGCGATGCGCTTGCGTGCGCTCGGGGTGCGCTTCATAACAATTGAGTCCTTTTCATGACGGTGCATGGTTGGGGGCTTCGTAGCCTCTGTGGCCACTAGCGCGGACGCGACACGCCGGGAAAGGACATTCCACGGATATGCGCCGGCTTGTGGCAACGAGATAAAGGTATCCATACCCGTGCCGCGGCGCAATCCCTGAAATTGCAGGTAGATGCGGGTGTTGTTCGAAAATTCATCGAACACGCCTGCATGTTGCAGATGTTACTAATGTGACCAGAGTGACGACTGTAAAGTACTGCTTTAGCCAGCGGGGGTGCCCCCTGGGGGTGGGACTACACCAGCGCGCGGCTCTCACCATGGCGAAGATCCGCGATGTTGTCCTCTTTGCGCGCCGGGCTAGTCAGCCAGGAGATCCCCGCGGCAAGAATAGGCGCCACGAGTGCCGCGCCGAAGAGCCACCAATCAAAGGAGAAATAATCTCGGTTGCTCAGCCCGGGCCGCGCGGGCTGGAAGAGTTCCACCGGCGGAGCTGTGAGGAGGAACGCTGCTGCATGCCCAACGAGCACACCAGCCAGAAGCGCGGAAAATCCCACGAGCCAGGTCTGCCAGGCTGCGGCGGAGCGAAGAAGGGATGGATTGGCGCCCACGGAGTACAGTACGAGTTCATCGCGGCGAGTGGTGTGGGCCTGGTAGGCCATGAGCAAACTCAGCAGCGCAAGACTGACGAGGCCAAGGCCCACGCCGGGAAGAAAATCCATGTCCCCGTCGTCATAGCTGGCGTAGATGGCGCTGAGCATAGCTTGGGAGTGTAGCGAGATGGCGTCGTCGAGCAGGGCTCGCTCAGCGCGAGTGGGCCGGTGTGCAAAATCGAGGATGGTGCCCACGTGCTCAGCCTTCATACCTAGCTCACGGGCTGCTTCGGGGCTGATGAGGATGGTATCGCGGGCAAGCGTAGACATCGCCTCGGTGATAGGCAGCGTCTTCGTGGTCGAGCCTTTCGGAGTGGCGTTCGGTCCCACATAGCGGTGTGCCGTGACCGAGCCCGAGGTCTTGCCGTGGAGGTGGCTGTTGTGGGCGAGTACGATGCCGCCCTCGCGCAGAGTGCGCGCTGCGGCCTGACGGTCCTCCTCCGTGGGGAAGGACCACGGCCCAAGCTCCGAGGCGCTGACCTGCACCATATGGCTTTCAGAAAGCAGGGGGTGAGCGGAAAAGGAAGTGAGCATTTCGTGCGCGCATTCCGCGCGGGCCTCGGGCGAGTCCTTCGTGCTGCGCCCGTGCATATCGATGAATTCTGCGCGTTCGACGGCCGCATCTCCTTGTTGGGTGCACTGGAAATCGAATTCTGTCTCGAGCTCATAGCTTTCCGTGCTCTCGGGGACTTCGGGGGAGTAGCGGACATCCGGGAAGGCGTCGAGGGGGTAGGCAGCGCCCGCTACGATGCCGAGTGCCGCCTGGCTAGCCTCGTTCTCCCACGAGTGCACATCTGTGCCCCATTCGTCCTCAAAATAGGGGCGCAGCAGCGCAGCGCTGTCCGAGCCCACTGCGAGCTCCTCTGCCCGCCAGCGGGCGTTATCCGTCGAGAGAACGGAATACCAGGTGGTCAGCGCGAAGCTACCCATGAGCAACGCCAACGCAAGGGAAACACTCTTGGTGCCCTGCCTGCCAAGCTGGCGTCCGGCGAGGCGCACTGGGAGTGGGCCTCGTGCTGCGAGCTGAGCGACGCCCACCACGAGCGCTGGGGTGGACGCGGCCAACGCTAGTAGCCAGAAGGGCGCGCCATAGGTAGCGGCTGAATAGCCCACGTCCGTAAAGCTCAGACACGCGACAACGATGAGCAAAAGCGGGCCGATGGCCATCCACGCTCGCCAACGAAGGATGTGCCCCTGGCCCGCACCAGCCATGGAGGCAGAGAGTGCGCGGCGTGCAGCGAGCACGGCAGGGCCGAAGGCGAGCAGGGTGGACAGAACGACAATGACCAGCCAGCACCATCCCGCCCAGGCCCACGGTATGACTGGGTGGACTGCGGGGAACAGGATGTGCCACACGAGGTAGGACAGCGCCACACCGCTGAGCACGCCCACGGTTGCGCCGAGGAGGCCTAGGAGGAATCCATAGGCGGTAACCGCGGCGATGATGTGCCGTGGCTGAGCGCCCTGGCTGGCCATGAGCGCATAGAGGCGGCTATGCCGGCCTGCGGCCAGAGTAAAGACGGGGGAAAGTACCGCGAGTACCAGGATGATGATCACGGAATAAGCCAGAAGGCTGGCGGCGATCAATCCGAAAGCATAGGACCACGCTTCGCCGTCGGAAGGGAGGGAGGAATCTGCAATCTGCCCATCCCAGATCTCGATTCCCTGGCGCTGTGCTGCGTCGATGGTGGCCTGGTCAAGGGCGGTATTACCCACCAGTGACCACGTGGCCAGACGTGGATTCTCGTGGAGAAAATCACTGCTTGCGATCACCGGTGCGGTAGCAACAACCACGTCTCCGGGGATTGTTCCCGCAATTGTGGCCTTGCTGGCCTCGCTAAAACGCGAATGTACGGTGACCGTATCGCCGGTGCGCAGGTTGAGCTCACGGGCTAGCTTGCGGGGTAGAAGGACATCACCAGGGTGTAGGTCGAAGCTGCGCAGGATTTCTTCTGCCTCAGCGGGCGGGTGCTGGGCGTCGAATTGAGTGGCGGAGTTAAGCGTCCGGCTCGTGCCGTCGGGCAGGCTGAGGCTCGTGCCCGTAGCGTTGAGGATGGGGGTGGCTGAAAGCCCCTCGGGGAGCACGTCAGCAAAGTCTCGAGCGGCGCCTTCGGTGCTGTGTTCCTGCTGCACCGTGATGGTGCGTAGTGGGGCGGACAGACTCCGGGCGTAATTATCGGCGTGGTACCACAGCCCCGCGCCGGCGATAAGTGCAGCCGGAATGGCAATGAGTAACAGGATTAAGAAAAGGCTTTTCGGAGAAGTACGCAGCTCCCGCCGGGTGGGGCGGGTGGCGGCGGCCAGTGCAGTCAGGTGGGACATGGTTTAGGCTCCTTCGCCGCTCAAAATGCCGTCACGGAGCATGACCACGCGGTCAGCCCAGGCGGCAAAGCGGGGTTCGTGGGTGACAAGCAGTCCGCAGGCGCCGGCATCGATGCGTGAACGCAGGACCTTCATGACGGTGTTGCCAGTCGCGGTGTCGAGAGCGCCGGTGGGTTCATCCGCCAGCAGCACCGAGCGCGGTCCGATGAGTGCGCGGGCAATCGCCACGCGCTGCGCCTGACCGCCGGAGATCTCCTCTGGGAAGCGATCCGCAAGGCCGGTCAGGCCCACCTCTTCCAGCGCGGTATCGGCGGCGGCTGCACACTCGGCAGGGGAGACGCCGTCTAGCTCGAGGGGGAGGGTGATGTTCTCACCCACGGTCAGAGCGGCAATCAAGTTGTAATCCTGAAAGACAAAGCCCAGGTGCTTGCGGCGTATCTCGGCGGCCTTGGAGCGGGAGAGCTGCGAGGCATCCGCGCCCCGCACAAGTACCCGCCCAGAGGTAGGCGCCTGCAGCAACCCGGCCACGTTGAGCAGGGTGGACTTGCCGGCGCCGGACGGGCCCATGACGGCGACGAGCTCGCCGGGGGAGAGCTGCAGGCAGACCTCGTGCAGAGCCGTGACGCGCCGGGAGCCGCGGCCAAAGACACAGGTGACCTTCTCTAGCTCGAGGGGGAAAGGCATGTGGGAGGTCATGATGTTGGCTCCGATTCGGATGAGGTGGGTTGGGACAGTGATTCTGCGCGGTCGAGCCAGCGGCTGAGTGACTCCAGCTCAAAGATTTGGCGCTCCACCGCAAGCCGCTGTGCGCAGCGGGTCTCCGGTAGTTGGGAAGCCTGCTGGTTGAGCTCGCGCAATTGGCGCAGGGTAGCAAAGCGTTGGGTGTCGAGCACTGCGATGACGTCGACGTCACTGCGCTGGGCGGCGAGCGTGACCTTGAGAACGAGCTCATCGCGTTCGATGGTGGCTTTCTCAGTGGCGGAGGTCCACCAGCGGCGAAGCTCCTCGGCTCCCGCGGGTGAGATGGCGTAACTGGTGGCTCGCCGGCCGGTGGGGCCGGTGACCTCGCCTGCGGTGGTGATGAGCTCGTCGCGCTCGAGGCGGCTCAGTGTCTGGGCTACCTGCCCGATGTTGAGCGGCCACACCCCGCCCATGGCCTCAGCGAAGCGCTGCTGAATGTGGCTGGCGGTGGCGGGCTGCTCGCTGAGCAGGGCTAGCACCGAATGTTTGATTGGCATGGTCACCTCCTCCTTGGAGGTAGAACGTGGCGCAAAGGCTCTGGGTGTGCACGTGGAAGTGGACAACGTAGGGGTTGGCGTTAGCCCAGGCAGGCCGGGTGCATACCGGGTAACTAGCGCTAAGGTTACTGGGTAAGCATTGTGGCGTCAAGAGTGCTGCGCTAGATGAATACGCGCTGAAAACGGGAAGGTTCGATGTAGCCCCTGAAGGTATGCATGCCCGTTGAGGGGTGGGGAAGTCCGCTCGCGCAGCGCGCCGGGCCATGCAACGAATCAGCCATGCAGCGAATCAAGCCATGCAACGAATCAAGCAGAGCGGCGCAAAGCGAGCAATACAAAGGGCGGCCCAGCTTTTCAACTGAACCGCCCTGCAGGAAGGAAAGAAAAAGTCAGTGCTTAGACGTTGATACCGCGCTCTGCCAGCCACGGAACCGGGTCCACAGCGCGCTGGCCGGAGGGGTGAATCTCGAAGTGAAGGTGGGTGCCGGTGGAAAAGCCCATGTTGCCCATGCCGGCGATCTTCTGGCCGGCGGTCACGCGCTCGCCCACGGCGACGTCCAAGGTCTCCATGTGGCCGTAGACGCTCATGGAGCCGTCATCGTGCTTGATGCGGATCCACTGGCCGTAGCCGGAGGCCGGGCCGGAGTCGATGACGGTGCCGTCCATCACGGCATTGATCGGTGTGCCATTGGAGTTGGCGATGTCAATGCCAGAGTGGAAGGAGCCCCAGCGCGGGCCGAAGGGGGAGGTGAGGGTGCCCTCTGCCGGCAGTGCGACGGAGGGGGCGCGGTTGGCGCGGTCTTCCTCAGCGCGGGCGTCGGCAGCCTGCACGGCCTTGTCCAGCTGCGCGGCGAGATCGATAACCGGCTTGTCCTCCGCGACGGCGAGGATCTGCGGCGCTGCTGCAGCGGCGTCCTCGACGGCAGTCTGTGCATCCTTCAGCGGATCGGAATCGGCCTTCAGGGCGAAGTTCACAGTCTGGGTCTTGGTGGCACCGGCGTTGTCGGTCTGAATGTTGGCGGCAGCAGCGCCACCCACACCGGCAGAGGAGACTGCGCCAGCGGCAACAGTCATCAGCGCGAGACGACCCTTCGCGGTCTGCGAGGAGGTGATCTTGCGGTGGCGACCTGCGCTCCGCTGAGTCTTGCTTCGCAT
Organism: Corynebacterium sp.; assembly: GCF_030532325.1. Lineage (GTDB taxonomy): Bacteria > Actinomycetota > Actinomycetes > Mycobacteriales > Mycobacteriaceae > Corynebacterium. The sequence goes on along the minus strand of NZ_JAUNLS010000015.1, from coordinate 9,181 downwards.
TCGTACTTCTTCCGTTCTTTAACAATCGCGCCGTTTCTGCCAGCGTTACGTGTTCTCGGGCTTAGTTACGCGATTGTGACCTTCCTGTTACCAACGGAATGTAACAGTAGCGTCTCGAAAAAGTCAGGGCAACCCGCATTGACTGTTTTTTATCGCTTCGCGGCGCAGGCTGCTTCATCGTCTGCACCAGAATAGCCTTTGTCGTGCGATAACTAAGGAGCACCGTGATTGTGCTCGCATAAATAAATTTTGTCGCGCCTCGTCAGCGGGGCTAGAGGTGGGGAAACGCGTGTGACGAGAGGGAAGAAATTAAAGTATCGGCCGCGCCGCCCCAAGAAGTGCCTGCTGCCGTGGCAAAGTGGACGCGATGAACAAAAACACCAGTCCTCAATCGCGGTCGGCTTCGCGCCAGCGCGCACACGTGCGTGGACGCAATGGCTCGGCCACCTCGGCGTCGGCTCAGCGCATCGCGCATCGGGCTGGTGCCCAGGCCAAGGCACGCCGCGCACCCGCCCCCACCACCATGGCCGGGCGCATACGCCGCATGCTTTCCACCGTGGGCGTCCCACACGCCGTGGTCATCCTCGGTGTGCTGGTTATCGCCCTGGCAACCCTGCTGCTGACCTCCTCGCCGATGGCCTGGCTGCCCACCATCGTGGCCCAGGCCTGGATGGTCTTTAACCTCGCCCCGGTTTCTGCCGGCGGCATCACCATCGGATTCGTTCCCCTGCTCCCCGCCGCGCTCTTGGGCGCTTTGGTTGCCGCCCGCGTGCGCGCCGCGGTCAAACATAAGGTAAGCATTAACGATCTACTGGTGCTCCTCGCCTGCGTACTGGGTGTGCCCACGGTGCTCACCGTCATTGCCTGGCTCATGCTCTGGGATGCCGGCAAGGTCTACGACGTCTCACCGGCCCCGCTGTGGTCCGCCCTGCCGCGCATGCTGCTGCTGCACGCCTGCGCGCTCATCCTGGGCATGGGCTCGCGCCTGTGGAAGGCCCTGGCCAAACGCTTTGGTGTGCCACGCGTGCTTGTCGACGCCTCCCGCACCGGCCTGCTCTACCTAGGCGGCGTTCTTGCTGCGGGTGCGGTGCTGGTGCTCATCATGTGGGTGGTGGGCCTGGGCCGCCAGTCTGAGATGTTTGCCGAGTACCCCGTCATCGATGGACTGGGCAAGACCGTGCTTTTCTTGCTGAGCATCCTCTACCTGCCCAACGCCGCCGTGGGCGCCGGCGCGATCCTGGGCGGTTCCGAGTTTCATATCGGCGCTGACAGCAGCATCAGCCTCTTTAGCGCGCACAGTGTTCCGCTGCCGCCGCTGCCGCTGGCCGCGGCCGTGCCGGGTTCGGTGGCGCCGTGGGCGGTTGTCCTGCTCGCCCTGCCCGCTGTGGCCGCCGGCGTGGCCTTCTATCAGCAACGCCAGCGCGTGGATCTGGCTTTTCTAGGCACCGCCACGCTCAGCGCCGCTGTGGGTACGGCTGTGCTGTCCTTCTTCGCCGGCGGCGAGCTGGGCTTCTACGGAAGCACCGGGCCGACGCTGTGGACAGCCACCGGCCTGCTGGCGCTGTGGTGCCTGGTGGTCGGCGGCGGCTTCTGGGTGGCCAACCTCGTGAGCGCGTGGCGCCTGGGCCGGGAGGCGAACGCCGCTGCAGCAGCAGAGAAGCAGGCAGAGGCGGAAGCACAAGCTGAGGCAGTAGCGGACGCTGATGCCGAAACCGAAGCAGAAGCAGACGCTGAAACTGATGCCGAGATTATCGATGGCGAGACCGTCGACGAAGAAACCGAGGACCCTGATGCTGAGGAGTCAGAGGCTGAGGAGGGCGTCGCCAAGCCAGCAGCAAAGACCGAGCCGGAAGAAGAGCCGGACTCTGACCCAAATGCTGAGCCCGAATCTGCGGCCGCCGCGGACGGCGAGGGGGAGAACGATGAGGAGCAATTGCCCAAGGGGGAGGGTTAAGGACTAGGCTATAGCGCGTGACTTCACCGCTTAAGCCCACCGCCAATCCTCTTGACGTTGTTGTTCTGGTATCCGGAACCGGCTCGCTGCTGCAGGCCATCCTTGATGCCCAGGATGATCACTATCGTGTGGTCAAGGTTGTCGCGGACGTGCCCTGCAAGGGCATTGAGCGTGCGCGCGCGGCGTCGATCCCCGTAGAGGTTGTGGACATGGGTGCCGACCGCACCGAATGGAATACTCGTCTGGTTGCTGCAGTGGATGCTGCGGCACCAGACGTTGTTGTTTCTGCCGGGTTCATGAAGATTCTCGGCCCGGATTTCCTCGACCGCTTCGAAGGGCGCACCATCAACACCCACCCGGCGCTGCTTCCCTCCTTCAAGGGAGCGCACGGCGTGCGTGACGCACTGGACTACGGCGTCAAGGTCACAGGCTCCACCGTCCACTTCGTTGATGCCGGCGTGGATACCGGCTCGATCATCGCTCAGGAGGCCGTCGCCGTTGAACCCGGCGATGATGAAGCCAGCCTGCACGAGCGCATCAAGGTTGTGGAACGTCAACTCATCGTCAAGGTTCTGCGCGCCGCCCGTGTGGAAGGCTCGACGCTGAGCATTCAGCTCTAATCACCGATAGCTCTCAACACCGTTTCAGGAAGGCAATCTCTGCACCATGAGTGAAGACCGTAAATCCATTAAGCGTGCGCTCATCAGCGTCTATGACAAGACTGGTCTTGAGGATCTGGCACGTGCTCTCGACGCCGCCGGCGTAGAGATCGTCTCGACCGGTTCCACCGCGTCCAAGATCGCAGCCCTAGGCATCAACGTTACCCCGGTTGACCAGGTCACCGGCTTCCCGGAGTGCCTGGAGGGCCGAGTGAAGACCCTGCATCCCAAGGTGCACGCCGGCATCCTTGCTGACACACGCAAGGAGGATCACCTGGCACAGCTTAAGGAGCTCGAGGTGGAGCCCTTCCAGTTGGTCGTGGTGAACCTGTACCCCTTCCGTGAGACCGTGGCCTCCGGCGCGGACTTCGATGGCTGCGTGGAGCAGATCGACATCGGAGGCCCCTCCATGGTGCGCGCCGCCGCTAAGAACCACCCCTCCGTGGCCGTGGTGGTGGATCCGGCCCGCTACGGTGACGTCGCCGAGGCCGTGAGCAACGGCGGTTTCACCCTCGAGCAGCGCCGCGAGCTGGCCCGCGACGCCTTCCTGCACACCGCTGACTACGATGCCGCTGTGTCCAGCTGGTTTGTGGAGCAGCTCGGCGGCGAGGGCGCGACGAGCCCCCTGCGCTACGGTGAGAACTCCCACCAGTCCGCGTCACTGACCCGCATCGGCACCACGGGCCTGGCCAACGCCACGCAGCTCAATGGCAAGGAAATGTCTTACAACAACTACCAGGACGCCGACGCCGCCTGGCGCGCCGCCTGGGATCACGAGCGCCCCTGCGTGGCCATCATCAAGCACGCTAACCCCTGCGGCATCGCCGTGTCCGATGAATCCATCGCCGCCGCTCACCGCGCTGCGCACGCCTGCGACCCGATGTCCGCCTTCGGCGGTGTCATCGCCGTTAACCGCGAGGTCAGCGTTGAGATGGCCGAGCAGGTCAAGGACATCTTCACCGAGGTCATCGTGGCTCCGTCCTACGAGGAGGGCGCCGTGGAGATCCTCAAGGCCAAGAAGAACCTGCGCATCCTGGTTGCGGAGTACGAGGCACCCACTACCGAGAAGAAGTTCATCTCCGGCGGCATGCTGGAGCAGGAGCCGGACACCTACCAGGCCGAGGGCGACAAGCCGGAGAACTGGCAGCTGGTGGCCGGTGAGGCCCTCTCCACCGAGGATCTGGCGCAGCTGGAGTTTGCATGGCGCTCCGTGCGTGCGGTGAAGTCCAACGCCATCCTGCTGGCCAAGGACAACGCCACCGTGGGCGTGGGCATGGGCCAGGTCAACCGCGTTGATTCCGCCAAGCTGGCCGTCGAGCGCGCTAACACGCTGGCCGAGGGCGCCAACCGCACTGAGGGCTCCTTCGCGGCCTCCGACGCCTTCTTCCCCTTCGCCGATGGCCTGGAGGTGCTTCTCGACGCCGGCGTCAAGGCCGTGGTTCAGCCCGGTGGTTCCATCCGCGACGAAGAGGTCATTGCTGCCGCGCAGAAGGCAGGCGTGACGATGTACCTGACCGGTACCCGCCACTTCTTCCACTAGTCGCTGCTGCCACCGGGCGCCTCCTCGCTGGGGGAGGCGGACTCCGAGGTGCTGGTGCCCGCGCCGGCGGGCTCCTCGCGGTTGAGCACGAAGAAGCTGCCGAAGCCAACGAGCACCACCGCGACGATCACCCCGGCGATCTGCGCGGCGATGGCCCCGCTAAACAGCCCCGAGCCCTTCGGGGGAGTCGGCGCCTGATAGGAGGGCTGCTGCCCAATCGGCGGCATCCCGGGCGGGGGAGTGGGCGCGGAGTTGCCAAAGCCTGGGTTCTGATTGGAGGGACCACTGGGAAAAGTCATGGCGGTAACGGGCCTTTCACGTCACGGTTGAGCAGGTGTGCAGGAAGAGAGGTACCGGGTGAGCACAGCGCGGGCGGGGCTCAAGCGCACTATGACACAACATAGCGTGTGCGCTGTGGGGTGCGCAGTGCAGGCGCGCTTTTTACTTTTCCTCACTACAGTGAGCGCAGATAGGTCCGGATCCGCGGCTAATGTAGTGAGGAAAAGTCAAAAACAGCCTCTAGCCAGCGCGTGCTGTGCGATAATTATCCGGATTCTTCAGGACCAGCCGGAAAAGAGGCGGCGTGGTCGGTGACACGGAAACGGAGGCCCGTGGTGGCTGGTGACAATCAAGGCGGCGGTTCGGGCAATGGCTTTGGCGGGCCCACCGGGCCAAACTCCTGGCAGCAGCCGTCCCCGCAGCAGCCGCAGCGGCCCAACACCCACCCGGAGACCACCAGCTTCGGGCCGGTAGGCCCCGACAACGGCCAGCAGCGCAACCCCTTCGAGGGCCCGGAGCAGTTCGGTGCCACGCCCATGTATCAGAACCAAGGGCCCGCGGCCCAGTACGCCGGTCAGTACGCACAGCCGCCCGCGCAGAAGACCTCGATGGCACCGATCATCGCGGCAATCGTTGTGGTGCTTCTGCTACTCATCGGCGGAGGCGTGGGGGCTTACTTCATCTTTGGCAAGAGCTCCGGTTCCCAGGACGCCTCCGCACCGATGAGCACGCAGGCTCCGGCCAACACAGGGGATGGCTCCTCTGATTCGGAGAACACGACCACAAAGCGTGAGCCCACCACCAGCAAGGCGGAGTCTCGCCCCGAGTATCCCTCGCTGCCCGGCTACGCGGTGGCCGCCAACGAGTCTGCTCGCTCCAACAAGCCGGGCGGGGACTTCAACAACGTCTACATGGGCTCGAGTGTGACCTCGGAACCCTTCGCCAACGCCGTGCGCGATGCCTACGTGCGCCACTACCTGGACACCGAGGAACTAGACGCGACCCTCGATGTTTTCAGCACGGTGACCGGTCAAACATACACCATGAGCTGCCGTGACAATGGCAAGTACGTCACCTGCACCGGCGGCAATAACGCGATTGTCTACATCGTTTAGCAGGTGGACATGACTCACAACCGCATTTTTCGCCCACGCCTTGTAGCCGCTGTGGCCACGTGCGCAACACTTGCACTCAGCGCTTGTACCATCGGCGATGTGAATCCAGACGATGCCGCAGGCGGCTCGCAGACCGGAGACTTCCCGCCGGCCACGCCGAGCTCCCTGGCCAACCCCGAGGGGCCGCTGCCCACCATCGACGGGGAAGTGCGCGCCCCGGGCAAAGAATCTCATGACGCAGCCGTGCCCCCACCTGGAGCAGTTCACGGGGCTCAGCGGGCGCTCGAGGCGGCAGTGGACAAAGTCAGCGCCCAGTATTCGGGCACACTCGGAGTGGCGGTGGCAGGTGCCGGGCAGGTCTATTCCGCGGGCTCGGACGCGCCGTTGACCGCGTGGTCCACCTCCAAGGTCCCGGTGGCCATCGCCGCCCAGCGCGCGGGCGTGGCCGATGCCGCGCTGGTCTCCCAGGCCATCACCTACTCCGATAACGCCGCCGCGGAGTCCCTGTGGTCTGCGCTCGGCGGCGGGCAGACGGCGGCTACTGCCACCGAAGCCGTGCTTGGCGATGCCTCCCTCAGCCTCACCGTCCCCGCCGAGATCAGCCGCCCGGGCTTTAGCGCTTACGGGCAAACACAGTGGTCCGTTCCGGATCAGGCGCGCTTTGCCTCGAATCTGCGCTGCTTGAGCGGATCCGAGCAGGTGGTGCAGGCCATGGGTCAGCAGGACCCTGCACAGGCCTATGGCCTGGGAAGCCTCGACGGTGCGATGAAGAAGGGCGGCTGGGGCCCGGATGCCGCGGGTCGCTATGAGGCGCGCCAGATGGGCGTGGTGCAGCTGGGCGGGCACGAGGTGGCGCTTGCCGTCTATGCCAGCGCGGCCGATGGAAGCTACGGGCAGGCCCAGGCTATGCTCACGGCACTCGTACAGGAGTTGGCCGCGGCCAAGGTGGCCTGGCCCAGCCCACAGTGCTGATGTACACAGTGCTGATGGATCCAGTGTTGTTCTAAGGCTGTTGGACCCTACTTCTTGGTGGCGGCCTTGGCCTTCTTCGCGTCGCTCTTCTTGCGGTCCGCGGCAGCCGCGGCCGCAGCGGAGATGGAGTCGTTGCGGTTCTTGAGCAGCTCCAGGGTGTTTTCCTCAGCGTTCTCGGGCGGGGTGGTGCCGAGGACGGCGAGGGCGGCGTCGGCAAGCATGGCGGCCAGGCTCGGGACGCGCTGGGAGGCATCGAAGGGTGGGGTGCCGTCATTGGGGCGCATCTCGATGACGGAGAGCGCGATGTGGAAGGGCAGCTCGATGCGCGGATCGGAGTTGCCCACGATCTCCGCGCCGGCGTTGCGGAAGTGGGCCTGAAGCTTATCGCGCTGCTCGTGGTACTCGCCGAACTCCGGAGAGTTAGCCACCGGCAGCTGGTAGAGCCGGCCGACGTTCCAGGCGGAGGTCAGCAGAAGGCGCGACTCCGCGGCCACCAAGGACCACAGGCGCTGCTCGGGGGTGGCGTCGGACTGCGCCAGTTCCTCGGCCAGCTCAAGAGAAGGCTCGATGGTGGAGTTGAGCAGTGTTAAGAAGATCTCGGTCTTCGAGGGGAAGTGGTAATACAGCGAGGCTTGGCGGATGCCCACGGCGTCGGCGATTTGGTGCGTGGAGGTCATCGCGAAACCCTGGGTGGTAAACAGCTCGGAGGAGGCGTCGAGGATCTCCTCGCGGGCGGTGCTGCCGCGACGGCGCGGGCTGTTCTTGCGGGGCCTTCCTACGGTTCCTGCCATTGCTGCGCGCCTCCTTGGGTGTGAGTTCGAAGAGTCAGAGTTCGTACTTGCTGAGATAGTGTAGTCAACCTAAACATCGTACTTCCTAGCATGCGGCGCGACTAATTCTTTGCCTCTGGGGACTTTGATTCTGGGGCCTTTGCCTCTGGGGCGTTTGTGTCTGGGGTCGCTGCGTGACGGGCAGCCAGCGCGCCGCACACCGCGGACACCGAGCGGCAGGCCGAACCATAGGCGGAGCGGTAGAGCGGCGGCAGGGAGCCCAGTGTGGTGGCCTGCGCGGCCATGCCCTCGTTCCACTGCGCCAGCTCCAGGGCAAGCCCGGTGGCCCAGGCCAGTTGCAGGGCCTCGGCTTCGTCCTCGGCGAGCAGCTCGCGGGCCACGCCAATGGCCAGCCGGTCCACCGTGGACTGGGACTCCGGGCAGGCCCAGCGGGCGATGGCGGCAATCGGGGCCAGCAGCGTGCGGTGGACGTCAGCCTCAGCCTGCGGATCAGGCAGACCGTCCACCAGCGAGAGGGTGTGCGGGCGCAGTGCCAAGGCAGCCTCCAAAAGCGCGGCGGTGTCTTCTGCGCTGACGGCTAAACCAGCGTCGGCACGGGTGGTCGGATCCTCAGCCACCGAGTGGCCGTCCAGGTTGACGTCCTCCAGCAGGGCCTCCAGCTCGGGGTCCTTGCCCAGCCAGGTGATGGGCATGGATGGCAGGAGGTCGCCGCGGGCGGCCGCGCCGGTTAAGCGCACAGGGCTGCCCAGGCCGTGGGAGCGGACGATGTCAGTGACCACGCGGGAGAACCACGAGGCCAGCTCCAGCTCGTTGGTGCGGTGCGCGTAGGCATTGCGAACGAGATCCTGGGATTCAGCCAACAGCCCCCGCGCCGTGGCGGGGGACTGGCAGTGGGCAGCAAGCTCACTGAGGTCTGTCAGCGACTCGTGCAAAGCCATGCGTTAAACAACCTTTCACCAGATAGATAAACAATATGATTCAATGTAGCACCGGCCGCGTGCTGGGGGCAGTACCGCTTCAAAGAAGCGGGGGTGTGGTCCGGGATGCGAGGTAGAAAACGAGCAATGCCGCCCTCCCGATAATTGGGAGAGCGGCACAGGTTTGCTCTTTTACCGTGTCACTAAGGCCAGCGGCAAAAGTGCGCTGTTGAAACCCGGCTAGTGTTTAGCGGGAAGTGAACGGCAGGAGAGCCATTTCGCGTGCGTTCTTGACGGCGGTAGCAACCTGACGCTGCTGCTGCGGGGTCAGACCGGTCACGCGGCGAGAGCGGATCTTGCCGCGGTCGGAGATGAACAGACGCAGGGTCTTGACTTCCTTGTAGTCAACGGTCTCGATGCCCTCAGCCTTCAAAGGGTTCTTCTTCGGGCGGCGAGACTGTTCCATGCGGAACTTCTTCTGGTTATTGCGCTTCGTAGCCATTGTGCAGTTACCCCTTTACCAGCTGGACTTACGAACGCCCGGCAGCTCACCACGGTGAGCCATGCCGCGCATACGGACACGGGACAGGCCGAACTTGCGGAGGTAACCGCGCGGGCGGCCATCAGCCGAGTCGCGGTTACGGATGCGGGAGCGGGAGGCATCGCGCGGCTGGCGGTTCAGCTCGAACTGTGCCTCGAGGCGCTCCTCATCCGGGGTGTTCGGGTTCTTGATGATTGCCTTGAGCTCAGCGCGACGCTCCGCGTAGCGGGCGACGATTTCCTTGCGCTGCTCGTTCTTGGCGATCTTAGACTTCTTAGCCATAGATTATCGCTCCTCGCGGAATTCGACGTGCTTGCGGACGATCGGATCGAACTTCTTCAGGGTGATGCGATCCGGATTGTTGCGCTTGTTCTTACGGGTCACGTAGGTGTAACCGGTGCCCGCAGTGGACT
>NZ_JAUNLS010000014.1:14709-67882 GCF_030532325.1 Corynebacterium sp. | reverse complement strand
CTAATGCTGCTGCCCCGTTTGGTGGTGTCAAGCAGTCTGGTATGGGCCGCGAGGGTGGCGCCGAGGGTATTGAGGAATACACGTCCTTGCAGTACTTCGGTATCCGAGACCCTTACGCCAACGCATAAATCACCAACGCCTCAACCGCGTTTTAAACCCCGAGGGCCCCGCCACCACCGGCGGGCCCTCCCCTTTTCTTTCACACCACTGCCCTGCACGCCACTGCCCTGCCCTAGTGTTTCTGCTTGGTGCGCGCCGCAGCAGGCTGCGGCAGGCGCGGAGAGAGATGCCTTCAGGGCCTGAATCGAACGTTTCCGTTTTCAGCCCACCACCATTAAGGGCGTCTTCCACCGCCGGGCGGGCTGCCGCAGCAAAGCCCGCAGGACGAGCATGTCGGCAACGGTAAACAGTGCCCCGAAAACCCAAAGAACAGGCCCACTATTTACCGCTGGCGACATCGCAGCCCGGCCAACGGCAAGCCGGAGCGCGCCCACGCCCTGGCACGAAGAACTAACTAAAGTGCGGACCATCCACCGCATGGGTTGGTCGCTGAGAACCGGGACATCTGGGTCTTCCTCGCAGTAGCGACCTATTCTCCGAGATGAGCCTGAAATACAGGGGCTTCTCGCCTGTCGCTGTAACCCCACAACCCGAACTCCACTGTGAGGTCCTCATGCCACCCATGAGTCGAGGGGCGGCACCACAAAATTGATCGGTAGTCCCACTCCGTGATCTCATAGTGCTCTTCGCCGAAGTCAAGGATAAGGGCCGCGATTGTCTCATTGTTGACCTGGCTGAAATCCCGCAAGCCTGCCTGGGTGAGCACCGGCTCAGGAACGTCAAGATCACGTGCGGTCATGGAGGGAACGCCGTAGTCGCATTGGACCGCAAAGCGTTTCAACTCGGGTCCGTAGATATCGCGGAGGTCAATGTCTTGTTTCTCCGCGCCCTTATCTTCGTAGTTTTCGGCGAGTGTGCGAAATAAGTCGCGTTCCATGGCTTTGCCGGCGGACGCCTGTGAATGCCCTGACTCGAGGCCTAGGGAGGCGCAGCTTGTGCACGCGAGAACTGAAGCGATGAAAAGAGTGCAGGTGGCGAGTTTCATTGGCGCAATGTGCGAATTAATCAAGTGTCTTTAGAACTCCCCTTCCTGCCCAATCGTGACAGACGGCTGAAGCTAATGGTTCACGAAGGTCCTTTAAGGGATTAAGTTTGAGTGAACTTCCAATTTTGCGTCCTTGGGCGTTGTTGAAGAGATCCATTTCCATCTCTTCCTCGTATTTTTCTTTCAGTGAGTCTTCGTACCTTTCGGCGCTGTACTTCTCATGATTATCTCCAATGATCTTGGCAGCTTTTTCATCAATCCGAAGAGTCATGAGTGCACTCCAGTAGCAGTGCCGGAAAGCGTCGGGTTCATCTCTACCGCCATTCTTGCCGTAAATGGCTATTGTTTGAAGTACAGCGTCATCTGCAGCTATTTTCCCATCTTGGCACTTATCAACATTCAGCAAGATCACGCATGCCGCCTTCTCGCGTAAAAAGTGAAGATTGTCCGATTGGTCATAGAAAAAGCGGTCCTGAGTACGTAACTCTAAGTTTTTTGCAATTGACAATTGCTCTTCAATGGGTAGCGAATCAAATTCTTCAAATGTCAATTCCCCATTGATGAGCGCATCAGTTTCATCATTTTGGGAGATCGCCTCTGAAGTGGTCACGTCAGAGAGGTGGAGCGGGTCAAAGCTTGGACGAGCTGGTGAATAGTCAATATCAGCCTCTGGAACCGGGGCTATCTGGGGAAGGGGCTGAGATGCCGAAGCTGGAAGGGGGGCTAAAGCAATCAAACCGCTGGCTAAGAGCGGGAGAGCGAGTAGGGAACGCATACTTGATTTGTAACACGAAAGGAAACTAATGGCAACAAGAAGTTTCTAAATGTAGCGACTGCGTCTTTTGGGCTTTTAGGCAGCCTCCGGAGAAACCCCTGTGTCTAGTTAGTCAAAGTCCGGTATTTCTAATTCCAAGCCTGACCAGACGAAAGGTAACCATGCTGGCCCGTTGGAGAAAACCGCCAACTGTGAATGACTCCTCTTTACATGGCGATGCTCAACCGTGTCCAGAAGGTTTAAAGCTATCGAAAGATCTTGCACTTAAGTCAATTGAGATATTTACGAACTCGTCGAAGAGCTCTGTATCGGGTGCAACTAGACGGACTGTGCCGAGCGGGAGAGTATTCCCGTAGGGGATTGATACCTCCGTCGAGTGAATGGCCAAGTTCTCCGGCTTGGGCACGCTTGTAAGCACCTTTACGTGAGTCGTAGGGGGCGATAAGTCGTTTGCTAAAGATTGTCCGTGGTCAACCCCCATAACCTTCGCGTTTACGGCCTGCAAGGCTTGCGTATTGCCGACGCCTCCATCATGCCCCTCGTTCCCACCGGTAACACGAATGCGCCGTCGGTCATGATCGGCGAGAAGGCTGCGGCGTTCATCCTGGAGCAAGATGACTCAAAGTGAGATCTAGCGCACTCCCAGTCAAAGCGTGAGCACAAACAAACAAGACTTACAGTGTGCGGTGCGCCACAATAACTCCTCACGCACCGGCGCAGGCTGAATCTCTTTCTCGTCCCGATTCCTGTATTTCTTACATTCCTTATATTCCATACATTCTCTGTCTGTGCCGGGCCGACATACACAGCAAGGAGGAGTGGTCATGGTGTCCCAACTTTCATCGCGCACCGAACCCTCAACGGCACAGAACGTACAGCCTGGGCACCAGGCTTCCACCAACCACGAGGCTGGCCTGGGCGCCGGGCGCCTCGGCACCGCATCGCTGGTCTTCATGATCATCGCGGCCTCCGCCCCGCTGACCGTGCTGGCCGGCGGCGTGCCCACCAACTTCGCGGTCTCTGGGCTGCTCGGCGTGCCGTGGGGCTACCTGGTCCTCGGCCTCATCCTGGTGTTCTTCGCCGTGGGCTATGGCATCATGAGCTCCCAGATCCAGAACTCCGGCGCCTTCTACGCCTACGTCTCGGAGGGGCTGGGCAACCGCCAGGGCATCGCGGCAGCGATCCTCGCGCTGGTCTCCTACAACATGATGCAGGTAGGCCTCTACGGCATCTTCGGCTTCTCCCTGGCCAACCTCATCAACGGCTGGTGTGGCACGCACATCGCCTGGTGGGTGGCCGCGCTGGGCGGCTGGCTGCTCGTGGCCGTCATGGGCGTGCGCAACGTGGACTTCTCCGCCAAGGTGCTCGGCATCCTCGTGGCCTTGGAGTTCATCGTCGTGGCGGCGGTCTCCGTGCTCTCCCTGGGTGTTGCCCCGGAGGGGATTACCGCGGAGACCCTCAAGCCGGATCAGTTCTTCACCGGCGGCATCGGCGTGGTCCTGGCCTTCGGCATCGCGGCCTTCATGGGCTTCGAGTCTGGAGCCATCTACTCCGAGGAGGCCCGTGATCCGGAGCGTACCGTGCCCAAGGCCACCTACATCTCCGTGGGTGTCATCGCGCTCTTCTACGCCTTCTCTGCGTGGGCCTTCGCGCAGGGCGTGGGGCCCTCGACCATCCTTGCCCAATCACAGGAACTGGGCCCTGACCTGGTCTTCGTGTGGCTGGGCGGGTACTCCTCGGTGGCGGCGAACATTGCCAACTGCCTGTTCATCACCTCGCTGCTGGCCGCGCTCGTGGCCTTCCACAACGCCGCGGCCCGCTACTTCTTCTCCCTGGGGCGCTCGCGGGTGCTGCCGCGGGTGTTCGCGGGGGCGTCGTCAAGCGGGGCTCCGGTGGCCGGCTCGGTAGCGCAGACGGTGATCGCGCTCGTCGTGGTGGTGGGCTTTGCCGTGGCCGGCCGCGGCAGTGAGATGGGCGAGCTCTTCCCCGTGCTCACGCTGTTTACCTGGCTGACCAACGCCGCCGCATTCGGGCTGGTCTTCCTGCTCGCGGTGGTGAGCATCGCCATCATGGTGTGGCTCAACCGCACCGCACGGCAGCGCGGCATCTTCGTGCGCTTCATTGCCCCGATTGTGGCCGCCATCGGCCTGGCCGCCGTCTTTGTGCTGGTCATGGTGAATTTCCCGCTCATGATTGGGGATACCGGCCCCGATGCCCTCGTGTGGGTCATGCCCGGCATCATCATCGCCTCCGGCGTGCTGGGCCTGGCCTGGGCCGAGTGGCTCAAGCGCCGCCGCCCGGAGATCTACACCAGCCTTCATTCCAACCTCGACCAAATCTAGAAACGTAAAGGACATCACAATGAGCAACAAGCACGTCATCATCGTTGGCGCTGGTTTCGCGGGCCTGACCGCCGCGCGCGAGCTGCAGACCGTGGGTATCGACTACCACATCGTCGAGGCCCGTGACCGTATCGGCGGCCGCGCCTGGACCGATGACCGCTTGGGCCGCCCGCTGGAGCTGGGCGCCACCTGGGTGCACTGGCATCAGCCGCACATCTGGGCCGAAATCACCCGCTACCGTCAGGACATCGTGGCCTCCCCCATTGTTGATACCGCCTACTGGTACGCCGGGGACGAGCTTAAGTCCGGCACCGAGGCGGAGATGGACGCCAAGCTGGCCCGCCCCATGGCCAAGATTTTTGAGAACTCCCGCGAGTTCTTCCCGGAGCCGCACAAGCCACTGCTGCTTCTCGACGAATCCTACGGCGCACCGGAGGAGCTCAAGGAGGCCTTCCTGGCTGCCGACGAAGCCGGCGTGCTCGACATCCTGGAGGAGGGCGACTTCACCCAGGAGGAAAAGGACCTGTGCAACGCCTACTGGTCCGCCGGCTACATCGGCTACCCGGAGAACGGTTCTTCCCTCATGGTCAAGCAGTGGGCGGCGCTGTGTGATCACCGCCTGAGCTTGGTGGATGAGCAGACCCTGCGCTTCAAGCTGGTCAACGGCATGCGCGGCATCTACAACAACATTGCCAGGGACCTGACCGGGGAGATCCGCCTCAACACCGTGGTGACCAAGATCGAACACCACGATGACTCCGCCACCATCACCTACTCCGACGGTTCCACGGAGACTGCCGACGCCGTCATCGTCACCGTCCCCGTCGGCGCCCTGGCCAACATCGAGTTCTCCCCCGCCCTGCCGGTGGGCTCCCAGTCCACCATTGAGAAGAAGTGGAATTCCACCGGCTTCAAGGCCTGGATCAAGATCAAGGGCCACCACAACATCTTTGGCTACGCCCCGCAGCCGGCCACCGTCTCGGTGCTGCGCTCGGAGTACTTCGAGGACGATGACACCACCATCTGCGTGGCCTTCGGCTCTGATCATGACAAGTTCGATCTCACCTCCATCGAGGACGCCCAGAAGGTCATTGATCAGTGGCGCCCCGATCTTGAGGTGGTCGGCGTGACCGGGCACGACTGGGTGGCTGATGACTACTCCGGCCAGGCCTGGGCCACGCTGCGCCGCGGGCAGTTCACGCAGGGCTGGCACTTCTTCCGCGAGTCCAATTCCTCCCTGCACTTTGCCGGCGCGGACTGGGCCAACGGCTGGCGCGGCGTGGTGGTGGACGGCGCCATCGAGACGGGAATTTCCACGGCCCGGGAGGTCATCGAGAAGCTGCGTGCTTAAGCTCACCCCGCTGAGGGTGTAAGTTTGTCACAGAGCGTTCCATGATGTGACACACCACACCCGCGGAGTTTTTTGCAGAACCTTTCTTATACAGCCAGATTTTCCCTTGTCTTCGCCGCCGCGCTGGTCTCCGGGCTGGGCGATGGCCTCATCCCCATCGCCTTCGCCCTGCAGGCCCACCGGGTGGATCCCTCGGGACGAGGCCTGACCACCGTGCTCATCGCGCTGTGGGCGGGCCGCTTTTTCAGCTCCCTGGTGGTGCGCAGGATGCCCCCGCCGAATCGCCCGGTGACGTGGATGCTGGCCAGCGACGTGGTGCGCGTGGCGGCGCAGTGGGGCCTAGTGGCCTGGGTGGTGGCCCGCGGTGATTCCATTGCCGCCTTTGCGGTTTCTAGCTGCGTGTATGGCTGTGCTTCCGCGTTCTTCACGCCGGCGCGCTTTGGCTTGCTCGCCGCTCTGTTTAGTGACGCACAGCGCACCCGCGTCAACGGCACGCTGTCCATGCTTGGCGATGTCCTCTTCATCGCCGGGCCCCTCATCGGCACCGCGGCCGTGCTCACCCTGGGCTTTCGCAGTGTCCTGCTCATTGACGGCGCCACCTTCCTCGTGGCCATGCTGTGCGTTGTGCCCTTTGTGTCCGTGCGTGCCACACCGCCGGTAGTGGAGGTGGAATCCGAGGGCGTCCCAGATAAGCCCGCGCAGCCCACAGGTGCCCTGCCGCGTTGGGTGAATGTGGGTTTGGGGACCTGGCTAGTAGCCGCGGTGGTCAACGGCTTCTTGGGTAGCGCTGGGCCAACGTGGATCATGAATTCCTTTGATGAGAAGACGTGGGGATTTATGGCCACCGCCTTGGCGGCAGGCTCGCTGGTGGGTTCTGCCGCTACGGTGCTCAAGGCCCTCGACAGGGTGCGCTTCAGCACGCTACAAGCGCTCATGCTGGTGCTGCTCGCAGGCCAGCTGCTGGCCTTGGCCTTCTCCCCTATCTTCGCCCTTATTGCGCTGTGCGGTGCGGCAGCGTCCCTGTTCATGACGGCCTCAGGCATTGCGTGGGACTCTTTGGGCCAGTCCCTGGGCAGCGCGGACCTTGTGCACCAGTTCGCGACGAAGGACCAGTTGGTCTTTACTGCCGGCACCCCGCTGGGCATGATCCTCTTTGCGCTGCTATCTGAGCATCCTGCGCTGGCCGCCACGGTGGTGGCGCTGGCGTTGGGTGCCGCGGCGGTGGCCTCGGGGCTTCCGGTGGCGCGTTCCCCGCGAGCAGCCGATATCGCACACCGTTAATGCATAACGTTTATGGCATATTAACGACGATCGTGACGATGAGCGCCTAGGGTTCCTGGACGTGAGCGCGGAACGCACTGGGGGTTTGCCCGTACTCGGCCTTAAACACGCGGGAGAAGTGAGAGGGATCGTGCAGCCCATAGCGCGTGGCGATGTGACTGACGGATTCCTTGGCGTGGCGCGGATCAGCCAGCTCGCTGCGGATGCGGTCCAGGCGCCGAGTGCGGATGTAGGTGCCCACGGATAGCCCCTGCTCCGCAAAACGGGAGTGCAGGTGGCGCACGGAGACAAAGAGTGCCTGGGCAATCATCTTTGGTGAGAGCTCCGGATCCCCCAGGTTCTTCTCAATGAAGGCCGTGGCCTGGTTGAACAGCAGGTTCGCGGAGGTGGCGTCTGTTTCCATCTCCGAGGAGAGCACGGAGACCAGCATGTTGAGCGCGGAGCGCACCAGGGCTCTGGCGTGCGGGCCCTCCAGCACGTCGAGGTTGTTGGCCAGCTGCTCAAAGAGCGGAACAGCCACCCTGCCCAGGCCGTGTGAGCTGGACACGGGGCTGGCCGTGAGCTGCTTAATCTGCGCGGGGCTCAAGTTCACAAAATTCTGGGGGAAATGCACGATGAGCGTGTGCTGCTCCACCGGGTAGTACAGGGTGTAGGGCCGCTGCGTCACGTAGAGCGCCAGATCGCCGGGGTGCAGCTCGCAGGTGCGCCCGTCCTGGCTCATGGTTGAGGTGCCGGAGAGCTGGAGGCTGAGTTTACAAAAGGGGGCGTCGTCAGGCGAAATGTCGCGCCGGCGCACCGTGTGCGGGCAGGTGTGCATATCGAAGAGCGAGACCTCCCCTACCTGCGTGGATTCCAAGCTGGCGTGAAAGTTGCCCGGATCCTCGGTATCGACCTCGAGCTTGCCAAAGGCGTCTGAGGAGGCAGCGCGCCAGGCGGCGATATCGAAATGGGTGAGGGGAGACTTGGGCATGCAAGCATCATAGCCTGAGAGCAAGCGCACATTTTGACAATTTCCGTGCGCTGATAGTCAAGACTAAAAATGTGTCGCGAGTAACAATGGTGCGCAATGAATGTTGAAGCTCACGCGCTCAATGCGCGCAGTGGGCACGCCACCAAGGAGAACACATGACTCAGTTTGCTTCCTACGCCGACCTTCTGGCCGCCATCACCGCTGAGCAGGGTCAGGAAGTGCGTAACCCGGCCACCGAGGAGGTCCTCGGCACCGCGCCGCAGAACACCGTCGAGGATCTCAACGCCGCCGTGGAGAGCGCCCGTGCGGCCCAGAAGAAGTTCGCTGCGCTGAGCGACGCCGAACGCTGCGAGCTCCTCAACAAGGCCGCCGACGCCGTCGAGGCCCACGCCGAGGCCCTCGTGGAGCTGCTCTCCCGCGAGCAGGGCAAGCCGCTCAACGGCCCCAACGCCCGCTTCGAGGTGGAGGCCTGCTCCGGCTGGCTGCGCGCCACCGCCTCCTTCGAGCACCCCAACTACACTGCCGTCGACGCCGATATCACCGCTACCGTCAACTACCGCCCGCTTGGCGTGGTTGGTGCGATTGGCCCGTGGAACTGGCCGATGATGATCACCATCTGGCAGATCGCCCCGGCCCTGCGCATGGGCAACGCCATCGTGGTCAAGCCCTCCGAGTACACCCCGCTGTCCGTCCTGGGCCTGGTCAAGGTGCTCAACACGGTGCTCCCGGAGGGCCTGCTGCAGATCGTCACCGGTGACGGCTCCCTGGGTGCGGCCATCACGGCTCACGAGGACATCGACAAGATCATGTTCACCGGCTCCACCCCCACCGGCAAAAAGATCGCCGAGGCCTCCGCTGAGACCCTCAAGCGCGTCACCCTCGAGCTCGGCGGCAACGATGCGGGCATCGTGCTTGACGACGCCTCCCCTGCCGACATCGCCGGCGACCTCTTCTGGGGTGCCTTCATCAACACCGGCCAGACCTGCGCCGCGATGAAGCGCCTCTACGTCCCCGAGTCCCTCTACGAGGATGTCTGCAACGCGCTGGTCGAGGTGGCCAAGGCCTCCCCGATGGGCGTGGGCCTGGATGAAAACAACGTGCTTGGCCCTCTGCAGAACAAGCAGCAGTTCGACATCGTTGACCGCCTGGTCAAGGCAGCCAAGGACTCCGGCGCTCGCGTGCTGCTGGGCGGCGAGCCTGACTACGACGCCCCGGGCTACTTCTTCCCGGCCACCCTGGTGGCCGACATCGACCCGGATAACCCGCTGGTGGTGGAGGAGCAGTTCGGTCCGGCCCTGCCGATTATCAAGTACACCGACCTTGACTGGGCCATCGAGGAGGCCAACAAGCTCAACGTGGGCCTGGGCTCCTCCGTGTGGTCTTCCAACCGCGAGCGCGCACTCGAGGTGGCTGCCCGCCTGGAGGCCGGCACCACCTGGATTAACCAGCACGGCGCCGTGGACCCGCGCGTGCCCTTCGGCGGCATCAAGTCCTCCGGCTACGGCGTGGAGTTCGGCGTGGAGGGTCTCAAGGGCCTGGCGTACCCGCACATCATCAACGGCTAAGCCCCTCGCCACCCAGCGTCCGCGGTTCGCTTTGAGTGTCCGCGGTACGTTTTTGCGGGCAAGCCTGGAAAACCGCCCAGTTTTCGGGCCTTTCCCGTCAAAACGTACCGCGAGGTGTCGTGCGTTTGGCGCGGGCGGGCGTTATTCGGCCGGGAAGAGCTCCTTGGGCTCCGTGCCGGTGGCAATGGCCGCGGCCAGCAGCATGCGGGACTGCCCCGCGCGCAGGTTCCCGGAGCTGATGATGCCCTTCTCCCCCAGCGTGGCGCCGCCGCCGGCCCCGCCGTAGACCCCGGAGACGGGACCGGCGTCCACGCGGGTGCTCAGCACGACGGGCACGGTGCGGGCGGCGGAGATGGCGGCATCGGCAAGCGAGGTGCCGATGTTGCCCGCGCCCATGCCTTCAATGACGATGCCCTGCGCGCCGGAGTCGAGGCTGCTCTCGATGAGATCGCCGGGCGCGCCGGGGTAGGCTGCGATGATGTCCACGCGCACCTTCTCAAGGGGCGAGTAGTCCAGGGCCGCCGGGCGGGTGAACTCCGCGGGATTGTTGGTGGCAAAGCCATCAGCCTGCTCCGTGTGGGCCTTGTAGGCGCCGCGGGCGCGCAGCACCGAGCCACTGAAGGCAATGAACGCGCCTTTGCCGGCGTTGGCTGGGTCGGCCACCGTGTCGATGGCCAGAGCGAGGTTCTCGGGGCCGTCGGGGTCTTCGTCGTCGAAGGGGCGCATCGCGCCGGTGAGTACCACGGGCTTCGTACCGTCGATGAAGGTGTCGATGGCGATGGCGGACTCCTCCATCGAGTCCGTGCCGTGGGTGACAATAACCCCGGTGACCTCGGGGCGTGCGAGTGCCTCGGTGACGTTGCGCAGGATGGTGTCGGTGTCTTTCAGCGTCATTGCGGAGGAATCCAGCTGCGCGATGTCCTTGACCTCAAGGGTGAGCTTGTCCTTGTCAAAGTGCTCGTAGACGGGCTGGACCAGCTCATCGCCACGCACGGTGGGCACCACGGCCCCGGAGGAATCGTGGGTGCTGGCAATCGTGCCGCCCGTGGAGAGAACAACAATGTGCCCCTTAACGGCGGAGCGGTCCGTGCCGCGGGCGGCGGTGGTGGAGGCGGCTGCCTGGGAAGTGGCCGGTGAGTCCGCCTGGTTCTGCGGCGCGCAGGCCGCCAACGTGGCCGCGCCCGCGGTGAGCACGGCGCCGCCCAAGAAGCCGCGGCGGTTGAAGGAGGAGCCCAGGGTGGAGCTCAAAGACGAGAAAGCCATAGTGAGCCTTTCTGCGAGATACGGTGACTGGCGCATGCACGCGCCCTTAGTCACCATCAAACAGATAAGGCAAAGGCTATGGGTGAAAGAAGAAAAAGCTCACACCGCAATTGGGGGTGGCAGGCCGGCTAGCGCGTGCGCGCCACGCGGGCGGCCAGCTTATCGTGATGCACGGGGGCCAGGCAGCCCACCTCCACCACGTGGCGGGCCAGCTCCATGTCCCCCATCTTGGCGCGGAAGGCCATGCCCATGGTGACATCGTGCTCCGGGCGGCCCACCAGCTCAATCGTGTCACCGGGGCTGATCCTTCCCGGGGTGATGATGCGCAGGTAGGCGCCACAATCCCCGCGCTGCGTGAAGGTCTTGACCCAGCCCTTCTCCCCCAGCCACGCCGCGAAGGTGGCGCAGGGCTCGCGCGGGATGGAGACCTCCAACACGGCCTCGCCCACGTGCAGCCGCTGGTTGATGAGCAGCTTTGTGAGATCCACTCCCTGCGTGGTGAGGTTCTCCCCGAAGGCGCCGTTGCGCAGCTCGCGGCCGAGCTCGCCCTGCCAGTAGTCCAGCTCCTCGCGCGGGTAGGCGTAGACGGCCTTCTCCGCGCCGCCGTGGTGCTTGTGATCACCGATGGCATCGCCCACCACGCCCGAGCCGTCCCCGTAGTGGGGCCCGGGCACGGCCAGCTCGATGAACTCGCGCGGCTGCTTGTCGATGCCCGTGTACTCATAGCGCTGGCTCGGGTCCGGGCGGGATACGGCGACGTTGGTGGAGATGACCTTCATGCTCATCGATTCTTACACGATTAGCGCTCCCGGAACAGGGTTTCCGCGGTGACGAGATCGTAGAAGAAGAGGCGCGGGGCGAGCGGCATGACGTCGGCAAGCATGGGCATATCCTCCTTGAGCAGGGGCGTTTCCATGATGAGATCGTTGGCCGCCGCGCGCGAGGCCAGCGCGAAGGCGTAGGAAATATAGGGCAGCCAGGCAGCCACGTGAAGCTCGTCGGCGGTGTTGCCGCTGGCAAAAGCACCCAGCGCGATGAGCGTGTGGTTGACGGACATGTCCACCCCGGCGTTTTGCACCAGGGAGGCCAGCGCGGTGGCGTCCTTGCGTAGCTTCTCCACGGTGCCCAGGGCGTCGAGTGGCCCGTTGTTGGCAAAGCACTCGCGCAGGGCCACGATGCGGGCGTTCTCGCTCATGAGATCCTCCACCGCCGGAGTGGGGCTTTGCATGGTGGCAGCCGCCAGCAGCATGGGCCGGGTGAGGTGATCCGCGCCGGTGGAGGCCGTGGTGGCCAGCTCCTGGTTGGGGCTGGCTGTGGGGTTGAGCAGCAGCTGCGGGTAGGACTCGGCGCTGGCGGCGATGCCCTCGGCCTCTCCGCCGCCGAGCGGGGTGTGGAAGAGGCGGGTGCGCGCCAGCGAGCGGGCCTGCTGGTTCACGCTGACGCCGGAGGAACCCAGGGCGTCGAGGGCGGTCTCCGGGTGGCGGCGCAGCTGATCGATGACGCTGTCAAACATCGCCTGCAGCTTTGGGTTCGGGCTGCGTTGGGAGAGGACGTGCAGGGCGCGGAAGGCCTTCCACAGCTCCAGGGCGCTCCACTCCGGGGAGGCCAGGGCGGGCTGGGCATCGGCGGGGCTGACTACGATGGACGCACTCGAGGGGCGCGCCGGGGCGGCGAGGTTGGAGGAGGCCTGGTGCTCGCGGGCGTCGACAAGCAGTGGACCCTCCTCGCGCAGCTCCTCAGGGAAAGCAAAGCCGCCCTCGATGGGCTCAAGGGGGGTCGCCTCCATGGTGGGGTGATCCAAGGGCCAGGCCCATCCCAGCAGGTCAACCGGTTCCTCGAGGTTCTGTTCGATATCGATGGACTTACCCAGGATCTGGCCGCGGCCGGCCAGCGGGGACTTGCGCACGGTGGCCAGCGCCGCGTAGATGAGGCTGGTGGAGGCGGAGGCCTCGTACTCCATGACGCGGCGCTCGAGGTTGCGGGACTCGTGCGCGGAGCGCTCCTCGGGGCTAAGGCCTGCGAGGTAGTCCTCGTAGGTCATCGTGGACCACATGAGGAAGAGCTCGGAAGTGGGCTGCTTGCGCACCGCGCCGACTAAGGCCGCGTTGGGCACCGAGAGTGTGCGCAGGGCCTGAGTGGTACGTGAGGTGCGGGCGAGCTCCTTGATCTTCTGGCGGCCGTCGATGGTAACGAACTTGGCCAGCGGCAGCGGGCGCGGGGAGTGCACGCTGAACATGCCGTCCTGGTCCAGCTGGCCGGCCAGGATGGTGGGCTTGTCGGAGTGCAGCGTGGGCTCCAGCCCGATGAGCTTGACGCGGCTGTAGAGGGCCTCGGGCATGACGTCGAACTCCAGCTCGTAGCCGGCGTCGCTGGCCACAACCTCGCGGCGGGAGGTTTCGGATTCCCCGAAGGTGCGCATGCCCTTCTCCAGGGCGATGGGCTTCTTCGGCGGCGAGGCCAGGGTGTAGCTGAAGGGCGAGTGCTTGCCCAGGGCGTCGATGAAGCGGAAGTCGGTGCCGCGCGGACCCTCGTTGTTGAAGCGCATGTGGAGGCCTTCGGCGAGGGAGATGAAGCGGACGTCGACAAGCTCGCCCTCGTGCAGCAGCGAGACCTTGTAGCGGCCCACCCAGGGATCCTCGTAGAGATCGCTGGGGAAGGGCTCGGCGATGCCCTGGCCAAAGGTCTGCTCAGAAATCTCCTCCTGCTCGCCGCCGAGCGGTGCGTAGGTGAGATCGAGGCGCCACTCCCCTTCCGCCATGAGCGTGACCTGCGGCGAGTGCGTGAAAATCGGCTCGCCGTCGAGGCCGCGGGCGTTGGGGAGGGTTCCCACCTCGAAGTTCCACTCGAAATCGCTGTGCTTTACGACGTCCACCGGCTCCGTCTGCGGCACCTACACGCGCTCGGGCAGCGGGCCAAGCTCCCAGCCGGCCCAGATGCCTAAGGTCTCGGCGCTCTCGAGAGTGCCCTGCGGGGCGATGAGCGTGGTGCGGTCATAGACGATGAACGGGGTGTTCTCGGTGATGCCGGTGAAGGTGACGGGGCCGATGAGCTCGGTGTCGCCATCGCGGAGTGTGACCTCAATACGCGTGAAGGGGCCGGGGATGCCCACGTGCAGCGGCTCGGCGGGATCGAATTCCCGGATGCTGTGGGGACGGTCGATGAAGTGGGACTTGACCAGCCAGCGGGGCTCCTCGAGCTCCTCGTAGGACTCGGGGTAGACGGCAGGCAGGTATAGCGACAGGATGTTGGTCTCGCGGCTCAAGGCCAGGCGTGGGCCTTGCTCGCAGTATTCAGTGACTATCAACGGGGTGGTAGGTAATGAATAAATCTCCGCACTCATTTGCCTCATCTTAGAACACCGGGCAAGTCGGGTGCCATGTCGCGGGTTTGCGCTGGTGGCCGTGCGGTGTGGTGTTCTGGTGGGCTGCTGGTCTTGCGTGCCGGTTGGTGTCGGGGTGCGACTGCGTGAGGCGCTGTGACTGCGTGGGGATGCGGGTTGCGTCCACAGGGTAGTTCATAAGGAAAAGCGAATTGCAACCATCCTACGAAAGTTGTGGTTAAAAACAACGATGCCGCCTAGCCCATTGTGGACTAAGCGGCACCGTTGGGTGACACATATTCTCTTCCCTCAGGTCAGGGGGCTCCCCAACTGCTTAGTTAGCAGCGGCGTCGGCTGCAGCCTCGGCAGCGTCGGTGGCGTCGGTGCCGTGGACGGCGTCACCAATTGCACCGATGATGCCCGGCAGGGACTCGACGACGGTACCGATGAAATCGAAGATATCAGTCAGCATTTGAGTTTCTCCTTGAGTAGGTGTGGGTTTCTTTCTTCGCCCCGTTTCGGCGAACAACTACAGATTAAGTGGATAAAGCGGGTGTGAAAAGGGGTACCCCCGGCCTAAAGAAACTGTCATTTACTCGTTTCTGCAGGAAGTGACCGCCGTAAACCGCGATAAAGAATTTTGCCGTGTACTTTCGTGCACACCCACTCCCCTGGGCATTTAGCGGCGCCTGGGAACGTGAAAAGCCCCGCCATACATGGCGGGGCGGGTTCACAAGCGGGAGGAAAGTCTTTGGTTATGCCTGCTGGGTTCGCTGCTTAGGCAGCGGCGTCGGCGGCAGCCTCAGCGCCCTCCTTGGCGCTGGAGCCGGCATCGCCGCTGGCGGAGGACAGCTCGCCGATGGAGTCGATGAGGCCCGGCAGGTTGTGGATGAGGGCGGACAGAAGGTCGAGGACGCTGGACATTGTTTTCTCCTTTGGGGTTGGGGTACCTTGTCTTTCGCTTTCTTGAAGCGAACAAACATAGGTTAAAGCGTGCAAAGCGTCTAAATAAAGACCTCCCCCCGCCTATTAAATGGCGGCAATTATGCGTTGTCGCCGGAAGTGGGCCTGAAATTCACGGCCAAAGAATTTATCCGTGTACTTTCGTGCACACCCGGCTGGCCTGGAAAATGGCCCTAAGAGTTGCTCGCAGAGGACCCGAACAATAGCCTCAACGACAATGTTGCGTGGGAATCCCCCTAACATCCAACGCAGTCATAGCCGTGGCAAAGCAGATTTGGAAGTATCGCCAAAAAATTGCTGCCGCTCTTTCCGTCATTGGCATTAGTGCGGCGCATTTGGCTCCCTTCCTGAATGCACCGGAGCCTAAGTAGAAAGCGATGGATAGATTGCTCAAACCAGACAAGGCCTATGTCATGAGCGCTGTAGTAGGACTGGTCGTCTCCCTTGTTCTTGGGGGCGAAGTTGCGCTTAATGCGGAGGCGGCAGAGTTGCACTTTGCTTCATACTGGGGGCTCGTGCCCATCGGATTGTTGACCTCCTTAGTACACGTGTGGGTGACCAAGAGGAAGGCTGTGCGCTCTGAATCCCGATCGTGTTCGCGGGATGAACCGGTGCACAGCCTCGAAGAGAGCGGCGTGGCAAGTGTCGTGACAGCGGTCGCGGTTGTGGCTGCCGTGTTGGTGGTTCCGGCGCTGGTGTTCGGATCGTTGTCGCAGACAGCGAGCCTGGTCGGCTGTGTTGTCTTGGCAGCGATGCCGCTGGCCAGTGCCACGCTGGTGCGGGCGTGATGTGCCCATTGAACAGTGCTGATTCGCCTGGGCGTTCCACGAGGTGAGAGGGCGGGGCGTGGGGCGTCGCCAAGCGTGGCACCTACTACACTGTCTAAGCATGACTAACCCGAGCGACACCACCGCACACCGCTACACGCCGGAGCTTGCCGCGCAGATTGAGAAGCACTGGCAGCAGTACTGGAAGGAGCACGGCACCTTCCACGCCCCGAACCCGGTCGGCCCGCTAGCCAAGGCCGACGGCGGCGAGCTTCCCGCGGAGAAGCTCAACGTCCAGGACATGTTCCCCTACCCCTCCGGCACGGGCCTGCACGTGGGCCACCCGCTCGGCTACATCGCCACTGATACTTATGCCCGCTACAACCGCATGCTGGGCAAGAACGTCCTGCACACCCTGGGCTATGACGCCTTCGGCCTGCCCGCCGAGCAGTACGCCATCCAGACCGGCACCCACCCGCGCACCACGACGATGAATAACATCGCCAACATGCGCCGCCAGCTCAGCCTGCTGGGCCTGGGCCACGATGACCGCCGCTCCGTGGAGACTACTGACCCGAACTTCTTCAAGTGGACCCAGTGGATCTTCCTGAAGATCTACAACTCCTGGTTCGACGAGGAGCAGCAGAAGGCCCGCCCCATCGAGGAGCTCATCGCCGAGCTGGAGGCCGGCACCCGCCGCACCAAGGACGGCGCGACCTACGCCGAGCTGAGCGAGGAAGACAAGGCCAAGGCCATCGACGAATTCCGCCTGGTCTATCTGTCTAACTCCACCGTCAACTGGTGCCCCGGCCTGGGCACCGTGCTGGCCAACGAGGAAGTCACCGCCGAGGGCAAGTCCGAGCGCGGCAACTACCCGGTCTTCCGCAAGAACCTCTCCCAGTGGATGATGCGCATCACCGCCTACTCCGACCGCCTGCTCGATGACCTCGAGCTGCTGGACTGGCCGGAGAAGGTCAAGTCGATGCAGCGCAATTGGATTGGCCGCTCCCGCGGTGCGGAGGTCACCTTCCGCGCCGAGGGCCACGACATCCGCGTGTTCACCACCCGCCCGGACACCCTCTTCGGCGCCGAGTACGTGGTGCTCGCCCCCGAGCACGAGCTTGTCGATGCCCTCCTCTCCCCCGTCCCCTACGACAGCGACGTGGACGAGCGCTGGACCTTCGGCCACGATGACCCGAAGGAGGCCGTGGAGGCCTACCGCGCCTCGATTGCCGCCAAGAGCGACCTGGAGCGCCAGGAGAACAAAGAGAAGACCGGCGTCTTCCTGGGCACCTACGCCACCAACCCGGTCAACGGCAAGCAGGTGCCGATCTTCATCGCCGACTACGTCCTTACCGGCTACGGCACCGGCGCCATCATGGCCGTGCCGGCTCACGACGGCCGCGACTACGAGTTTGCCCAGGTCTTTGGCCTGCCCATCACGGAGGTTGTTTCCGGCGGCAACGTGGAGGAGGAAGCCTGGACCGAGGACGGCGCCCTGGTGAACTCCGCCAATGACAAGGGCCTGGACCTCAACGGCCTGAACAAGGCCGAGGCCATCGCCCGCGCCATCGAGTGGCTGGTGGACAACGGTGCCGGCGAGGAAAAGATCCAGTACAAGCTGCGCGATTGGCTCTTTGCCCGCCAGCGCTACTGGGGCGAGCCCTTCCCCATCGTCTACGACGAGTCCGGCCAGGCCCACGCCCTGCCGGAGTCCATGCTGCCCATCGAGCTGCCGGAGGTGGAGGACTACAAGCCGGTCTCCTTTGACCCGAATGATTCCGAGTCCTCCCCGCAGCCGCCGCTGGCCAAGGCCCGCGAGTGGGTTGAGGTGGAGCTGGATCTGGGTGACGGCCCCAAGACCTACTACCGCGACACCAACGTCATGCCGCAGTGGGCGGGTTCTTCCTGGTACCAGCTGCGCTACATCGATCCCACCAACGATGAAATCTTCTGCGACCTGGAGAACGAGCGCTACTGGACGGGCCCGCGCCCTGAGGAGCACGGCCCCAACGATCCGGGCGGCGTGGATCTCTACGTCGGCGGCGTGGAGCACGCCGTGCTGCACCTGCTCTACGCTCGCTTCTGGCACAAGGTGCTCTTTGACCTGGGCTTTGTTAGCTCCAAGGAGCCCTACCGCCGCCTCTACAACCAGGGTTACATCCAGGCCTATGCCTACACCGATTCCCGCGGCGTCTACGTCCCGGCTGCCGAGGTGGAGGAAAAGGACGGCACGTTCTTCTACAACGGCGAGGAAGTCCACCAGGAGTACGGCAAGATGGGCAAGTCCCTGAAGAATGCCGTGGCCCCGGATGAGATGTGTGCGACCTACGGCGCGGACACCCTGCGCGTGTATGAGATGGCCATGGGTCCGCTGGACACCTCCCGCCCGTGGGCAACCAAGGACGTCGTGGGCTCCCAGCGCTTCCTGCAGCGCCTGTGGCGCCTGGCGGTGGATGAGATCACCGGCGAGCTGGCCACCTCCGACGCCGCACTGAGCGAGGATGACCTCAAGCAGCTGCACCGCACCATCGCCGGCGTGCGCGATGACTACGAGCACCTGCGCCTCAATACCGTGGTGGCCAAGCTCATCGAGTACGTCAACTACCTCACCCGCACCTACGGCAACTCCGCTGAGGGCGCACCGCGCGCTGCGGTGGAGCCGGTGGCCCAGCTCATCTCCCCCGTTGCCCCGCACATCGCGGAGGAGCTGTGGAAGCGCTTCGGCCATGAGGAGACCATCACCTACGAGCCCTTCCCCACCTTTGAGGAGAAATACCTCGTCGACGATGAGATCGAGGTGCCCGTGCAGATCAACGGCAAGGTCAAGGGCCGCATCAACGTCCCGGCCGACGCCGATCAGGACACCGTGGTGGCGGCTGCGCTTGCCGACGATCGCATTGCCGAGCTGACTGCGGGCAAGAACATGGTCAAGCAGATCTACGTGCCAGGCCGAATGGTCAACCTCGTGGTGAAATAGTCAGCCTCACCCATCTTTTTGGGTATCGAAATGATAAAAAGTGGCCTTTGCGGTCGAAGGATGCCGTGTTTCACGGTATTCATAGGTCATGAACAATGACGAGCTCTTTGCCGACGCACTGCGCAGGCTAAACATTGCTGAGCGTGCGTTGCATGACGCTCGCGTTCGCTTTGAGGCCTATGCGCGACACGCCTCCGCCCCTTCGATGGCCACGGTTCCGCCGATCAGCCAGCCGGCCGAGCAGGCCCGGCAGGCCGAACAAGTGCAGCCGGCCGAGCAAGCCCGGCCGACTCAGCAAGCGCAGCCAGCCCAGCCGGTGCGCACGCACGCCCCGCAGCCGCCGCTTCCTCCGCTGCGGCCCACCCCGCCGCCGGCCGCGCCGAAGAAGCAGCCGCGTGACGCGGAGAAGACACTCATCGGCTTCGTGGCCGTGGGCGGAAGCATCATCACACTGGTGGGTGTGGCCTTCCTCGTGGGCCTGGCCATTCAGGCCGGGCTGCTGGGCCCGGTGGGCCGCGTGGTGCTGGCCTACCTGGCCGGCGCTGCCTTCTTCGGTGGCGTCCTAGCCTTCCGCGGCAAGGCCCACCCAGCGGGCGCCACTGCGCTCCTGGTCACCTCGCTGTTGACCATGATGACCACGACGCACATCGTGGTGGTCACGCTGGGCTGGTGGCCGCCGCTGCTCGGCGCGCTGCTCCTCACGGCGTTCTACGCCGCCTTTGTCTTCTTCGTGGACAAGCAACCGCGCGGACTCCATAGCACCACTCAGCTGTGGCTGGCCTCGGGCATGCTCTTCTTTGGCCTGTTTTATCCGCTCTTTGCCGAGTCCGGAAGCGCCCCCATCCTGCTCATGCCGCTGGTGGCGGTGGCCTATGACACGTGGCGCAGCAACGAGAACCTCCGCGCGGTCGGCGCGGGCGGGGTCTTCCTCACCGTTCTTGCCTTCCTTGTGTCCGAGGAGCCCATTCTGCCCTCGCTCTTCCAGGTCCTCGTGGCTAGCCTGCTGGCCGTATGCCTGGCAGCCCTGGTGGTGTTCATGCCGGCGGTGCGGGAGCCCCAGCAGGACGGCAACATCGAGGACGTCGCCAAGGATCAGCAGCGCGCCGGGGAGGGCGAGGAGCTCGTCGGCGATATGATGACCGGCTTCGTGGTGCCCATTGTCTTGCTCGTTGCGGCAGCGATGGGCGCCGGCAGCATCCTCGAGTACTGGCTCATCGTGGCGGCCATCGTCATGATTGCCGGGGTGGCCTGGGATGACATCGTGGGCCGCACCGCACTGGCGGCGGCGCCCATCGCCTTTAGCCTCTGCGCCCTGGATGCCTATTGGGGCTGGACGGAGGAGGCACCGAAGGAACCCTTCCGCCTGGCCTCCTGGGTGGGTCTTAACCTACTCTTCTTCATCGCGGCCGTGGCCTTGCTGCCCTACCTGCGCCGCTTCTGGGTGCAGGCGGCCTGGGGCTTCGCGGTTATTATGCTGACTTCCTCGTTGGCCCTGGCCACGCTGCTGGAGCCGATGGGGACGGGGGAGAGCGTTGCCCTAGCGCAGGCGCCCATCCTGGGCTGCGCGCTGGTGGCGGCCTGGCTCCTGCGCTCGCGCATTTACGGCAACGGCGACGGCCGCTGGGTGGGCGTGGCGGTGATCTTTGCGCTCTACCTGAGCATGCTGGCCGTCGTCGGCCTCGTGGCCGGGCTCTTCGGGCGCTACAGCAGCGAGGCCATGCTCATGAGCGCCTACTTCGCCGCCCACGCGCTAGTCTCCGTGGCGTGGATGGTGCTCGCCGCGCGCCTGCTGCTGAGCAGCTACTCGCACGGTACGAAGATCGGCGTGCTGCTGGCCGTGGTGGCCGTGTCCAAGCTGACCTTCTTTGACCTCGCGGCCACCAGCGGCATCTTCCGCGCCCTGGCCTTCCTGGTCAGCGGCATCGTGCTGCTCACCATCGCGGTGCGCCGCACCAGCGGCGCCTCCGGTGGTGAGGCGAGGGACTAGTTCTCCTCGGTCTCCTCGTTGAGTTCCGTGCGCAGACCCCGGATGAGCTCGGCGATGACCCCCTCGTAGCCGGGGGTGATTCCCTCGCGGCCGAACTCGTCCTTGACCACGCCGAGGGCGTAGAGAAGCTGCTGGGTAAAGCGGACGTCGGGAGCCGTGGGGTAGTGGTGAGTGGCTTCGCCGCGCAGCATATCCACCAGGTAGAAGCCCACGGCGGGCACCCCCCAGTCATCGGCGTAGGCGAAGGGGATGGAAATGAGGAGATCATCAACTACGCGCTGCGGGTCCTCGATGGCCAGGACGCCGCGCGAGGTGAGCCAGATCTGGGATCTGGAGAAGTCCACCCAGGAGATGTCCCTGAGGCATTCGCGCAGGGCGAGCAGGGGCTCGATGTAGCTCTCACTCTTGGTGGTCTTGTACCGGTCCAGCGGGAAGGACTCAACAATCGCGCGCACCGCGGCGGGCTTGATGTAGCCCACCTGCGTCAGGGTGGGGTGGTCACCGATGGTCATGAGATAGGTGCGCAGCCGCTCATAGATGCTGTGCACCGAGCTCTCCTCCAGTGGGGGTAGCTCGGTATCCGCGTGCAGCTCCGGGTAGGCCTCCCAAATCTCCGCGCGCATCTCATCAATGTCGGGTACCGCCGGTATCCGCGAGCTTCTCCACGGGCGGGGGCCGTCGAAGAAACCGCCCGCAGGCCCGGAGGGAAAACCGTCCAGGTCGGCGAAGGGATCGAAGAATTCCTCGGGCAGATCTGTCAGGTCCTCGGAGAGATCGGTCAGATCCGTGTCCGCGGGGGAGGGGGAGTCGGAATCCTCCTGCTCCGAAAAACCCGGCATGCTTGGAGGCTTGGTGCCCATCTCCGCCAGGCGCGCGGCGATCGCCGGCGGGTAATGGGTGGTCAGGCGCACGCGCACCTGCTCGAGGGTGTAGTTGGGAAAGGTCTGCATGAGCCGCTTCATGTCCGCTTCCGGTACGGGCAGGCCGGAGAGGAGATTACGCACCTGCTCCAGCGCGGAGCGCATCTCGGAGGCGGAGCCGAGGGCGGGGAGGAGGTCGGGCCCGGTGGCGTCGATAAGCGCGGGCAAACCCATCGGGACGGAGGTCTCCGAGAGCACGCACACCGAGATGAGCCAGCGGGTCTGCGAGGGCTGGTAGGTGAACTCGTTGAAGAAGAGATCGCTGGCGCGCTCATCGATGAGCTCGAGCACGGAGTAGGTCTGATTAGCCACGGTGATTCTGCCCGGGCTGGCCGGCTCCAAACCCAAACTCGCGTGAATGACAATCATCAGCTCGCCCACCGTGGTGTCCGCGGCCACCGCCACGCGGCGCTGGACGTCCAGGTAGGGCTCGGCGAGCATGATGCTGACGATATGCGCGCTATTCATGGTTAGAGGCTATCCCAGAAGCCGGTGGCACACACTGCGACGGTGCGCACATGCACCCGCCCGCTGAGCTCCTCCGGGGCGATGACCGGCCAGCCGGCCACGGTGTTCACCCAGTACTCGCTGACGGTGCCCTCGCGCCGCTGGGCGCTGGTGACCTCGCCGGTGATCTCCACGTGCGGGGTGAGCTCGCTGGGGCGGTAGTTGCGGTAGAAGCGCTCGGTGGTGGGGGCGACGAGACTGCTCTCGGTGCCGGCAGCGTGAGAGGCCCCGGCATCTTCCGCGCTGAGCAGCACGAACGCGGGGGAGACCGTGGCGCGCACCCGCTCGCCGCCGGCGGGGTTCGCGCCGGGGAGGGCAAAGGGGGCGTCGGCAAGCGCGGCGAAGCGCCAGGACTCGCCCTCGAGCACAGCCATGTAGGGCGTGGCGCGGTAGAGGGTGCACTCGACGGAGAGCTCGTGGAAGGAGGGGATGGCGCTCCACCGGCCCTCGGCGCTCAGCGCGGTCACCGCGGCCTGGCCCTCGCGCAGGTAGCGGGCCTCGTCGAAGCCCGGCGTGGGGACCTCGGCCGGCTCGGTGTGTTCAAGGAGATCGGGCAGGTCCAGAAAATCAAAGGCAGAAAGAAGCGCGTCCATGGTCTACCAGTGTAGGGAGGAAGCGGGCCCTAGCGCTGCGCGGCGAGTGCCTCGCCCACCCGCTTGCCGGAGTGGATGCATCCGCCCAGGAAGGTTCCCTCCAGCGCGTTCTTGCCATGCATGCCACCGCCGCCGAATCCGGCGGCCTCGCCGCAGGCGTAGAGCCCGGGCAGCACTGTGCCGTCGGGGTTCAGGCACTGACCGGCGAGGTTGGTCTGGATACCGCCGAGGGTTTTGCGGGTGAGCACCTTCAGGCGCACCGCGATGAGCGGGCCCTTGGAGGGATCGAGCAGCTTGTGCGGGGCGGCGCAGCGCACGAGTTTATCGCCGAGGAAGCCGCGGGCGATGCGGATGTAGTTGACCTGCGCGTCCTTGGAGAAGGGATTGTCCAGCTGGGAATCGCGGTCCTCGATGAGGGCGCGCAGCTGGGCGGCGTCGATGGCGGGCGCGCCCTGCGGGCTGATGCGGTTCATGCTCGCGACCAAGGAGTCCAGGGAGTCCTCCACCACCCAGTCGATGCCGTTGTCCATGAAGGCCTTGACCGCCACGTGGGTGCCGGGGCCCACCTTGCCCAGCAGCTTTGTGAACTCCTTATCGGTGAGATCCGGGTTCTGCTCCGAGCCGGAGAAGATGAATTCCTTATCGGCGATGGCCTGGTTGAGCACGAACCACGAGTAGCCGTGGCCGGTGCGCCCGATGTGGGCGAGCGCGGCCAGGTTGTCGGAACCGGGGAAGAGGTTGGTGGGAAGCCGCTTGCCCTCGGCATCGAGCCACAGGGAGGAGGGCCCGGGGATGATGCGGATGCCGTGCTGCGGCCAGATGCTGTTCCAGTTGCTCATTCCCTCCGGGTAGTGCCACATGCGGTCAGTATTGACCAGGGTGGCGCCGGCGGCGTGGGCGATGTCGATGCCGCGGCCGTCGACATGCGCGGGCACTCCCTGCACCAGTTCCTCGGGGCACTCACCCCAGCGCTCCTGCGGCCACATCTCACGGACCTTCTCCAGGTTGCCGCCGATGCCGCCGGTGGCGATGATCACCGCCGCCCCGCGCAGCTCAAAATGCTTGACGACGTCCCGGTTGCTGGCCACGCCACGCTCAGCGTCGGTGGGGGCGAGCACGCTGCCGCGCACGCCGACGACGCGCTGGCCTTCGGTGATGAGCGAGTCCACGCGGTGGCGGAAGTGGAACTCCACCTCGCCGTGCTGCTCGGCTTTAAGAAGCGGCTCGCGGAAGACGCGCACCACCTCCGGGCCAGTGCCCCAGGTCAGGTGGAAGCGGGGAACGGAGTTGCCGTGCCCGGAGGCGTCTCCGGAGCCGCGCTCGGCCCAGCCGATGGTGGGCAGCACGTTGAGCCCGAGTGACTTCAAGTACGTGCGCTTTTCCTGGGCGGCAAAGCGCACGTACTCGCGGCCCCATCGCTGCGGCCAGTAGTCGTGGGAGGAGGGATCGGTGGGATCGTCGTAGTCGGCGGAGTTGGCCCAGTCCCGCCAGGCCAGCTCCTCGGAGTCCTTGACCCGCATCATCTTCTGCTCGGGCGAGTCCACGTAAAACAACCCGCCGAGGGACCAGAAGGCCTGGCCGCCCAGGTTGGCGCGGTTTTCCTGCTCGAGGAAGATGACGTGCTTGCCGCCCTTGTGCGCCTCGTAGCCCGCAACGAGGCCGGCCAGGCCGGTGCCGACGATGATGATGGGGTCAGTTTTGCTCATGAAAGAAAGAATACGGAAAATCACACCGGCACGCTGCCGCGCTGGGCCTAGAGCGTCCGCCCGTCATGGTGTTGTGCTCGTGCAGCTCGTCATCAACGACGATGTCGAGTACGCCGTCGGGGCGCAGCGGCATGCCGCGGATGCTGTCTCGCGTGCGCTGAAGCGTTAGTTCGATGACGGTGGCGTGGGTGAGGACACGAGCCGAACACCACTGGGCTGGGTTTCCACCGTGGCTAATTGTGGGTCATCGCATTGGCGGCGGGCCCACTCGGGCAGGCGGTGAAAGAGCCAGCCATCATCTAATTGCTCGACGTCAATGGCGCCCGGAAGAGCGAGGCTGGGTTTGTCACTTTAATTAGATTCTTGCCATGTGTGTGCATGCCAGAGAAGCTACCAGCACTGAGCTACCGGGGTATTCCAGAGGTTAGGCGTAGGTGGTGTTGACCTTCTCTGTGTGGATGGGGCCGGCGAGCTGACCGAGGGGAAGAACTTAATCGAGCAGGCTAGCTGATTGGCATTGTCATTGGTATTTCCCCAGGGAGTTGATTTCTGTTGTGGCTGCGACGAAAAACAACTCTGAAACAACTCCGCAACAATTATGTAGCGAGAAAAGAGAAGAGATGCGTGCTCGATGGTGGTATCGGCGCAGCTCACGATAGTTGATCGGAGTTGTTTCAGAGTTGTTTACAGTTGTTTTGAGTTGTGATGGGTCGTGTCGGCTAATGGTCCACTCGGCAGTGTGCACTAAGGCGCAATCCACCGTGTGCGAGGACCGCGCTGCGGGCCATCAGGATCAATAATTGCGCGACCCAAGGTACGGAGGTGGCGGAGGACATTAGTAACTTCGCGACGCTCAAGACCAGTTTCTTCTGCTAGATCAGTGGTTACCAGTTTTTCGCCGGCTCTCAGGCGTTCCTCAATCCACTCCTGGACGCTGATGGTAGCCAGCTCTCCGGCGGCGTCTTTGCCCATGGCCTTTCGGCTGAAATCGCTGAGGACCCATTCGTTTGCATCCCGAACGCGTGTGATGATGTCGAGCTCTTCCAGTTCGTTCATCAGTTCCTCGGATTCAATGTCGGAGGAATGGGTCTTTTCCTTCACTTGGCCAAAAGTGATAAGCGGGGCGTGCCATAGGTGCCACAGCACAATGAGAGTAGTCAGGTTTGAGATTGCATCGTGCCCTTTTGCCTCCTCTAGGTGCTGGAGTGACCGCACAAAATCTGCATCTGGTGTGCCAGCGGACATGACGACTTCCACGTAGGTTTCCTCTGCGGTGACCTGGGGCACCTCACGGCCAGTACGTAGCATGGCTGCCCACATACGGTCGAAGCCTCGGGAGGACTCCTCGGCCAGCCCCAGCATGCGCATACATGCCATTAAGCGCCCGTTGCGCGGTATCGATGGGGTAGTAAGAAGCTTGCTTGCTTTGACCCCATATGGAAGGGATCCGGGTGAAAAGATTTTTAGAGTTCGTGGAGATTGCTCGATGACGATGGGGCGTGTGAGCTGCCAATCACGGTGAATGACAGCGTTAGTAATCGCTTCATCAACAGCTTGACCAGGGAATCGCGGGACGGCGGATTCCTGGCCGTTGTCGAGCTGAATACGCTCGATTTCTTGGCCGCCGCGCTCGGAAACGAGTCGCAGTATCTGGGGGAGAGCTTCAATCAGAGGTGCGGAAATCTCAGTGACCTTTGGGGCCGCACCGATCATCGAACGCCATAAGTGGCGGATACTGACGTGTGGCTGCTCATTCGGCAGTAGCAAGATTTCGCCCGCGCGTTTGAGCCTGCCGCTTTCGTCGAGAAGTCCTAGTTCGCGCAATAGTCCCAATGTGGTTTCAGGTACGTGAGCGTTTTCACCGGACGTATTGCGCTTTACTTGCAAAAGGCGGCGTGCTTCGGCGAGCGAAAGAAGGTCGATGTCTTCTACGCTGCGGGTGGAAAGTGTGTTGGAATAGTCAGGGTTTGCCCTGGCCAAGGCAATCGCCCGTCGGGTCTCTTCGGATACGGGCTCGCACGACGTGCCTACTCTGCGCGAGGCTTGGCCTCTGGTTCGTTGGTAGAAAGTCAATGCCTCCGGGACACGAATTACAATGAGACGAGTGCCATGAAACTCAATCTCAGTGGCCTCGACTCGCAGGTTCGGTTTGGTTCCGTTGAAAATCTTCTTTTCGATAGATTGCGGATCCATCGAAGTCCCGCTAAATCCCTCGGGGCCGCCCACCTTGTCGCTGACGCCGAGGATGATATGCCCCGAACTACTGTCTCCGTTTGCAAGGCACACTGACTCATCGATGAGCTTCTCGATAATGGCCGCTTCGGGATTACCGCCCCGACGCTTTTCATCGGGCAACGCGGCAGGATCCTCTTTGAACTCCAAAACCTCAGATTCGACAGCATCGGCATTTTCGCCCTTCCAAATAGCGTCGAGGGCGTCACATACGTGGGTGGGTAAGAGATCCATTCCTGAGGGCATGGGGACATTGTACATTTTCCCAGGAAGTTGTTTTTCTGTTGTGGATGCGACGAAAAAACAACTCTGAAACAACTCCGCAACAACTACGTAGCGAGAAAAGAGAAGAGATGCGTGCTCGATGGTGGTATCGGCGCAGCTCACGATAGTTGATCGGAGTTGTTTCAGAGTTGTTTACAGTTGTTTTGAGCTGCCGTGGCCTACGAACAACAACTCATGGCAAACACAACTAGGTCGCATCGCCCAACAGCCTGGTGTGTGTTGGGCCTTAATGCGATTAGGAATCAAGTAGAGCTCGGACGATGCCGCCGAGCTCTTGAGAAACGTGGCCGGAAGCCCGGGGATGCAGCGGTGTGCTTGAGTTAGGCGTAGGTGGTGTTGACCTTCTCCACGAGGGTGAGCACGTCATAGGTCGCCACAATCTCATCGTTCTGGTTGTAGAGCACGGCATCCCAGCAGACCTCGCCGTAATCATCCGTCACGCGCGGGGTGATGCGCTTGGCGGTGAGCTCCACGCGGATGGAGTCATCGTAGGTCACCGGGGTGATAAAGCGCAGGTTCTCCAGGCCGTAGTTGGCCAGCACCGGGCCCGGGGCGGGTTCCACGAACAGGCCCGCGGCCCAGGAGACCAGCAGGTAGCCGTGGGCCACGCGGCGGGGGAAGAAGGGGTTGGCCGTGGCGGCCTCCTCATCGGTGTGCGCGTAGAAGGTATCCCCGGTGGTGTTGGCAAAGGCGGTGATGTCCTCCAGCGAGACCTTGCGTAGCTCGGAGGCGAATTGATCACCAATGCGCAGGGTTGCTAGGTCCTTGCGGAAGGGGTGGGTGCCGCGGCCGGCTTCAACATCGGCGCGGGTGACGCGCTGTACGGCGGCGCCGCGGTGCCACTGGCCGATGATGGCGGTGAGGTGATCCGGGGTGCCTTGCACGGCGGTGCGCTGCATGTAGTGCTTGATGCCACGCACGCCGCCGAGCTCCTCACCACCGCCGGCGCGGCCCGGGCCGCCGTGCACCAGGTGGGGCAGGGGAGAGCCGTGGCCGGTGGAGGTCTTGGCGTCGTCGCGGTCCAGGAAGTGGAGGCGGCCGTGGTGGGCGGCGATGCCCAGGGCGTAGTCGCGGGCGAGGTCGCCGTCGTGGGTGATGACGGAGGCCACGAGGGAGCCAGCGCCCAGGGCGGCGAGCTCAACGGCCTCAGCGGGGGAGTCGTAGCCCAGGAAGGAGACCACGGGGCCGAAGGCCTCGGTGGAGTGGACGGCCTCCGCGCGGTTATCGGCAAAGCGCAGGATGGTGGGGGAGAAGAAGGCACCCTCGAGCTCCTCGCCGCCGTAGACCACCTCGCCGCCGGCGGCCTTGAGCTTCTCAACTGCCTCCGCGACGTCCTTGCGCTGGTCCACCGAGACCAGCGGGCCCATGGTGGCGTTCTCATCGCGTGGATCGCCCACGACCACCTTGTCCTTCAGACGCGCGGAGAGGGCGGCGATGGCGGGCTCCACGAGCTGGTTGGGAACGATTGCGCGGCGGATGGCGGTGCACTTCTGGCCGGCCTTGGAGGTCATCTCGTTGAAGACGGCCTTGACAAAGGCCTCGAACTCGGGGGAGTCCTCGGTGACGTCCGTGCCCAGGATGGCGGCGTTGAGGGAGTCTGCCTCGGAGCTGAACTGCACACCACCCTCGATGACGTTGCGGTGGTTGCGCAGCGCGTGGGCGGTGGCCGCCGAGCCGGTGAAGGTTACGTGATCGCGGTAGTCCAGGTAATCCAGCAGGTCGCGGGCGGAGCCGGAGATGAGCTGGAGGCTGCCCTCGGGCAGGATGCCGGAGTCAATCATGAGGCGCACGCAGGCCTCGGTGACGTAGCCGGTGGGGGTGGCGGGCTTGACGATGGACGGCACGCCGGCGATGAAGGCCGGGGCGAACTTCTCCAGCATGCCCCACACCGGGAAGTTGAAGGCGTTGATCTGCACGGCCACGCCGGGGATGGAGGTGTAGATGTGGCGGCCGAGGAAGGAGCCGTCCTTGGCAAAGACCTCCGGTTCGCCGTCGGGCATGACGGTGGCATTGGGCATCTCGCGGCGGCCCTTGGAGGAGAAGGTGAACATGGTGGAGATGCCGCCGTCGACGTCGACGAAGTTATCGCGCTTGTTGGCGCCGGCCTTATGCGCCAGCTGGTTGAGTTCATCGCGGTGATCCTGCAGGTAGAGGGCCAGCTGCTTGAGCTTGAGGGCGCGCTCGTGGAAGGTGAGCTCTTGTAGCCCTGCGCGCCCGGTGGTGCGGGCGTAGTCGATGGCGCCGGCGATGTCGAGGCCCTCAGCGCTGACTAGGGCTACGAGCTCGCCGGTGGAGGAATCGTGGACCTCGGTTACGCGGGTAGGGTTCTCGGGAGTGACCCACTGGCCGGAGAGGTAGCTGGGGACGAGGGCGTCGGTCATAGGGTGTTACCTTTCGCACGTTGCTGAACGGTTGGTCAGTAAATACAGGCTAGTATAGTCTGCGTCACATTTCTAGAGGAAAGAAGCGGAGGCGACAATGGAAGAGGCAACGCAACCCGAGGTGTGGAGCATCCAGCTGGGGGAGTTGGATAAGAAGATGGGCGTGCAGGTCATCGAGGAATCCGCCGAGCGCGTGGTGGCCACCATGCCCGTGGAGGGCAACACCCAGTCCTTCGGCCTGCTGCACGGCGGGGCCATGGCCTGCCTGGCCGAGGCCGTGGGCAGCTGGGCGGCCGTCATCCACGCCTCCACGCTGGGAAAAGTGGCCGTCGGGGTGGACATCAACGCCACCCACCACGCCTCCGGGCGCGCGGGCCTGGTTACTGCCACCGCCACGGCCATCAAGCTGGGCAAAACCCTGTGCAGCCACGAGATCGTGATCACCGACGAGGCCGGCACGAGGCTGTGCACGGCCCGCATCACCAACGCCCTCGTGGAGCGTTAGTACAGCGCTCATGGAGCCGCGCGCCGTCGCGGATCCGCCAGAAACAGGGTGGTGTAAAGAAGGCGTAAAGATTCCGTGCGCGGGTGTAAAGATGCCGCAAAGAACGAGTAGCCCAGGCACTTCGCAGACCTAACTTTTAACACGGCAGGTGTTGCTCACACCGGCGCCCGGTGCGCGAGCACCGTGGCACAGCTTCCGTTTTATTCACGTTAAAAGGGGGTCTCACCCACATGTTGGACGTAGTTGTCATTGTGGTCGTGCTTCTCACTCTCGGCATTCCCTCCGCCGTCAATGAAGTCATGGGTGGTGACGCGTAACCATGTCCACCACCACAGCAGTCATCGGCCTCGTCATCGTGGCGGCGCTGGTGATCTACCTTGTCATCTCTCTCATTGACCCGGAGCGCTTCGCATGATGGCGGCCATCGTGGCGGCGGCGCCACAGTATCTTGCTCTCGTCGCCCTGCTGGCCATTGCCTTCGTCCCCCTCGGCAACTGGATGGCCCGCAGCTACACTTCAGATAAAGACTGGGCCGTAGAAAAGGCCGTCTACACCGTGCTGCGCGTGGACCCGAACCGCGGGCACAACTCCAAGAATTACACCCGCGCGCTGCTCGGCTTCAGCGTGGCCTCCGTGCTGGTGCTCTATGCCATCCAGCGCCTGCAGACGGTGCTGCCCAGCTTCGGCAACGCCCGCGAGGAGGCCGTCGAGCCGTGGATGGCCTTCAACACCGCGGCCTCCTTTACCTCCAACACCAACTGGCAGTCCTACTCCGGTGAGGAAGCGCTGACCAACGCCACCCAGATGCTGGGCCTGACGGTGCAGAACTTCGCCTCCGCCGCCGTGGGCATGTCCGTGGCCGTAGCCCTCATCCGCGGCATCGGCCACCTGGGCTACGGCCGCGACAAGCTGGCCACCGAGTCCGGCCAGAGCCTCATCGGTAACTTCTGGGTGGATCTCACCCGCAGCCTGGTGCGCATCCTACTGCCCCTGTCCGTGGTCATCTCCCTCGTGCTCGTCTTCGGCGGCACCATGCAGACCTTCGGCTCCAACCTGGTCAGCGCCCACGGCGTGGATATTTCCCGCGCGCCCGTGGCCAGCCAGGAGGCCATCAAGCTGCTGGGCACCAACGGCGGCGGCATCTTCGGTGCCAACTCCGCGCACCCCTTTGAGAACCCCACCGGCTTCACCAACCTCGTGGAGATCTTCTCCCTGCTGGTCATCTCCTTCTGCTTCATCCGCACCTACGGCGTGATGCTCAACAACCACAAGCAGGCCTGGACGCTGCTCGGCGTGGCCGGCGGCATCTGGACCATCATGGTCATCCTCGTCACTTGGGCACAGAACACCCTGGTGGGCGGGGCGGCCACCGCGGCCGGCGCCAACATGGAGGGCATCGAGCAGCGCTTTGGCATCAACGCCTCCGCCCTCTTCGCCGTCTCCACCACGGGTACCTCCACGGGCGCGGTGGACTCGATGCACGATAGCTACTCCCCGCTGGGCGGTGGCCTGCTCATCCTCAACATGCTGCTCGGTGAGATCGCCCCGGGCGGCGTGGGCACCGGCCTCTACGGCCTGCTCATCGTGGCCATCCTCTCGGTGTTCATTGGCGGACTGCTCGTGGGGCGTACCCCGGAGTTCATGGGCAACAAGATCGGCCGCAAGGAGATCTCCGCGGTCAGCCTCTACATCCTCATCATGCCGGTGCTCGTGCTGGTGGGCGTGGGCGCCTCGGTGGCGCAGAACAAGCTGGTGGAGGCCTCAGCAACCAACTTCGGCGCGCCGGGCACGGCGGATAACGCCCACGCCCTCTCCGAAGTGCTCTACGCCTTTACCTCCGCGGCCAACAACAACGGCTCCGCCTTCGCCGGCCTGACCGTCACCGAGCCTTGGTGGCAGATCTCCCTGGGCATCGCCATGCTGCTGGGCCGCTTCCTGCCCATCGTCTTTGCCCTTTACCTGGCCGGTAGCCTGGCGGGCCAGCGCCGGCAGGCCACCACCGCGGGCAGCTTGCCGACGTCCGGCGTGACCTTCGCGCTGCTTACCATCGGCGTCATCCTGCTTGTCGCCGCACTGACCTTCTTCCCCGTCCTGACCTTGGGTCCGATCTCGGAGGCACTATCATGACATCCCCCACCACCACCCAGCCTTCCCAGCCTGACAAGGCCACCCGCGCACACAGCGGTGGTTCCGGTAGTACCAACTCCGGCCTGGCCGCCGCGGCTTTAAGACAGCTGCCGCGCAAGATGTCGCCGGTGGCCCAGGCGCGCAACCCCGTGATGTTCGTCGTGTGGGTCGGCGCGGCCCTGACCACCCTCTGGTCCCTGGTCAACCCCAGCGTCTACTCCTGGGTGATCACGCTGTGGCTGTGGTTCACCATCGCCTTTGCTGCCTTCGCCGAGGCCTTCGCGGAAGGCCGCGGCAAGGCCCAGGCCGATAGCCTGCGCGCGGTGCGTGATGACGCCACCGCCAACCTCGTGGGCACAGACGGCAGCATCACCGTCATCCCGGCCTCCGAGCTGACCCGCGGTGCACTCGTGCGCGTCGAGGCGGGGGAGACCATTCCCGGCGACGGCGACGTCATCGAGGGCGCGGCCACCGTGGACGAGTCCGCCATCACCGGCGAGTCCGCCCCCGTGGTC
This sequence comes from Corynebacterium sp., assembly GCF_030532325.1. Classification (GTDB taxonomy): domain Bacteria; phylum Actinomycetota; class Actinomycetes; order Mycobacteriales; family Mycobacteriaceae; genus Corynebacterium. Next base: position 35,443 of record NZ_JAUNLS010000014.1, on the reverse strand, counting down.
CGCGAGGCCGGCGGCGACCGCTGCGCGGTGACCGGCGGTACGGTGGTGCTCTCCGATTCCATCCTGGTGCAGATCACCTCCGAGCCTGGCTCCACCTTCGTCGACACGATGATCGCCCTGGTGGAGGGTGCGGAGCGCCGCAAGACCCCCAACGAGATTGCGCTGAGCATCCTGTTGTCCACCCTGACCATCCTCTTTCTCATCGCGGTGACCGCCCTGGCCCCGATGGGTATCTTCACCGGCGCGGAGCTGGATCCGCTTTCGCTCATCGCGCTGCTGGTCTGCCTCATCCCCACCACCATCGCCGCCCTGCTTTCCGCAGTGGGTATCGCGGGCATGAACCGCCTGGTGCACCACAATGTGCTGGCCACCTCCGGCCGCGCGGTGGAGGCTGCGGGTGACGTCGCCACCCTGCTGCTGGATAAGACCGGCACCATTACCTACGGCAACCGCCAGGCCACCGGGCTCATCGTGGCCCAGGGCGAGGATGAGCAGGAGGCAGCCCGCATCGCGCGCGTCGCTTCGGTGGCGGACGAGACCCCGGAGGGCCGCTCCATCGTTGCCTGGCTCACGGAGACATACGGGCTGGACACTACGGTCAGCGAGGAGGAAAAGACCGCCGAGGTCATCCCGTTTAGCGCCTCCACCCGTATGTCCGGCCTGGACATCGGCGGGCGCAAGCTGCGCAAGGGTGCCGGTGATGCCGTGCGCCGCTGGGTCACCGAGACCGGCGGCCAGTGGCCGCAGGAGATCGAGGAGTCCATCACCCAGATTGCCCAGGAGGGCGGCACCCCGCTGCCCGTCGCGGTGGAGGATTCCGCGGGAAACCGCAAGGTTATCGCGGTGGTGCGCCTAAGTGACGTCGTCAAGCCGGGCATGGCCGAGCGCTTCGCTGAGCTGCGCCAGATGGGCATCAAGACGGTGATGGTCACCGGCGATAACCCGCTGACCGCCGCAGCGATTGCCCAGGAGGCCGGCGTGGATGACTACATCGCCGAGGCCACCCCGGAGGACAAGCTGGCCCGCATCAGGGAGGAGCAGTCCCAGGGCCGCATGGTGGCCATGACCGGCGATGGCACCAACGACGCCCCGGCGCTGGCACAGGCGGATGTCGGCGTGGCCATGAACACCGGCACCTCCGCGGCCAAGGAGGCCGCCAACATGGTGGATCTGGATTCGGATCCCACCAAGCTGATCGACGTCGTGCGCATCGGCAAACAGCTGCTCATCACCCGCGGCGCGCTGACCACCTTCTCCCTGGCCAATGACCTGGCCAAGTACTTCGCCATCCTGCCGGCGCTGTTTTCCACCCAGCTGCCGCACCTGGAAGCGCTCAACGTGATGAACCTGCACTCCCCGCAGTCCGCGATTGTCTCCGCGGTGGTCTTCAACGCGCTCATCATCATCGCCCTCATCCCGCTGGCGCTTAAGGGTGTCAGCTACAAGCCGGCGGGGGCCTCCTCCCTGCTGCGCCGCAACCTGGGCATCTGGGGCCTGGGCGGCGTGATCACCCCGTTCATCGGCATCTGGCTCATCGATCAGGTCGTCTCGCTGCTGCCGGGGCTCTAGGCAGACCCAGACAGAAGAAAACCAGCAGAAGACACCAACAGAAGAGACCAACAGAAGACAGTCAAGGACTCAAAGGAAAGAACAATGCGCGTCTACATGCGAAACCTCGCCGCCGGCTTCGTCGCCGTGCTGCTGTGCACCCTGGCGCTGGGCCTGCTCTACCCGGTGGCCATCTGGGGGGTATCCCGCGCCACGGCGGATTCCGCCGACGGCAACCTCATCCACAACGGCGAGTGCCTCGTGGGCTCCACCCAGATCCAGGACGGGCTCACCGAGGGCCCCTACTTCTTCGCCCGCGCCGAGGGCATGAGCAACTACGGCGCCTCCAGCTCCGAGCTGGAAAAGGCCATCCACCAGCGCCGGGGAGAGATTGCCCAGCGCGAGGGGGTTAGCCCCGAGGCCGTGCCTGCCGACGCCCTCACCGGCTCCGGCTCCGGCGTGGACTCCGGCATCAGCCCCGCCTACGCCGAGCTGCAGGCCCCGCGCGTGGCCCGCGAGCAGGGCATCAGCGTCGAGGAGGTGCGCCAGCTCATTGCGGAGAACACCGAGCACGCCAGCCTGGGCTTCCTGGGCCAGGACGCGGTGAACGTCACCACGCTCAATATGTCCCTGCCCACGCCAACGCCCTGCGCCTAAAATGAGTAACCCATGAGTGAGAAGACCCCGCCCACCCCACGCTCCAAGCGCGGCAGCCTGAAGATCTACCTGGGTGCTGCGCCGGGCGCGGGCAAGACCTGCGCCATGCTGGGGGAGGCGCACAACCTGGCGCGCGCCGGCAAGGACGTGGTGGTGGGCATCGTGGAGGATCACGGCCGCGAGTACACCCGCACCCTGTGTGAGGGTCTGGAGGTCATCCCTCGACGCCCCGTGCCCGGCATGGCGGCAGGGGAGCTCGACACCGCCGCGGTGATCGCGCGCCGCCCGCAGATTGTGCTGGTGGATGAGTTCGCCCACTCCAACCCGCGCGATGAAGAACATGCCAAGCGCTGGGAGGACGTAGAGGAGATCCTGGATGCCGGCATCGACGTCATCTCCACCCTCAACATCCAGCACCTGGAGAGCCTCAACGACGTGATCAAGCAGATCACCGGCATAGCACCACAGGAGACGGTGCCCGATGAGGTGGTCCGCGCCGCCGAGGAGATCGAGCTGGTGGACGTCTCCCCGCAGCTGCTGCGCACCCGGCTGTCCGACGGGCAGGTTTACCGCGAGGAGCGCATCGGTCCGGCGCTGGGCAACTACTTCCGGGTGGGCAACCTCACCGCCCTGCGCGAGCTGGCCCTGCTGTGGCTGGCGGATCAGGTGGATGAGGCGCTCATCACCTACCGCGTGGAGCAGGAAATCACCGATACCTGGGAGGCTCGCGAGCGCGTGGTGGTGGCCATCCAGAACGTGGCCCACGCCGAGCTGCTCATCCGCCGCGGCCGGCGCATCGCCACCAAGTCCTCCGCCGAGCTGCACGTGGTGCACGTGGTTTTTGGTGATTCCTTTGCCTCCGGCTCCTCCTCGGTGGCCGGCTCTGCCCAGCAGCTGGCCAAACTGCAGGCCCTGGCCCAGGACGTGGGCGCGCGCCTGCACCAGGTCACCGGTGATTCCGTGCCGGAGGCCCTACTCAACTTCGCGCGCAGCGTCAACGCCACCCAGCTGGTGCTCGGTGTCTCCCCGCGCCGCCGCTGTGGGCTGCACTGGCACGGCACGGTGGCTGAGGTCGTGCTGCGTGACTCCGGCAAGATCGACTGCCACATTGTCAACCTCCCGCCGGATAAGCCCCTGCCCTTCTCCCAGCTGCTGCACCCCTTCCGGCCGCTGCCGCAGCGCGCTCTGGCCTGGGGCGGCTCCGCCCTGGGCTTTGTGGGCGTGACTGCCTTCCTCATGGAGATGGACGGCCCGCACCTGGGCACCGGAACCACCTCCGCCTTCTACTTCGCGCTCATCCTCCTGGTCAGCCTCTTCGGCGGCCTGTGGCCCGCGGTGGCGGTGGCGGTGGCCTCCGGGCTGGCGGTGAACTGGTTCTTTACTGAGCCACTGCACACCTTCGACATCGCTGAGCCGGCCAACGCCATTGTGCTGGTGGTCATGGTGGCCATCGCCCTGGCGGTGGGCATTCTGGTGCGCCGGGCCAAGATCGAGCGCCGCAACGCCTCTATCGCCGCCCGCGACGCCGAGCTGCTCACCGTGTTTTCCCGCGCCGCGCTTAACCGCCGCGCCGATTCCTCGCCCACCGATACTGTCATGCGCAAGGTGGGGGAGGCCTTCAGCTGCTACAAGGCTGAGCTTTACGACGCCGACGGGATCCTCCTGGCCTCCTGGGGCACCGGCGCGAGCCAGCACGGCGCCGAGGGCAACGCAACAGAAAACAAAGCACCAGTGAACGCCACCAGAAAGAAGGTGGTGGAGACCGTCGTGGCCAGCGAAGATGCCACCGTGCAGCTGGTCCTCGAGGGCCCAGCCCTCTCCGCGCGGGATCGCGGCCTGGTGGCGGTGGTCGCCGGCTACCTGGCGGGCATTGTGCGCCGCGAGCGCCTGGCCGCTGAGGCCGCCCGCGCCGGGGCCATCGCCGCCGCCGACGAGCTGCGCCGCGCGCTGCTCTCCAGTGTGAGCCACGATCTGCGCACCCCGCTGGCCACCGCGAAGCTGGCGGTCTCCTCCCTGCGCAACAAGGAGATCGAGTTCAGCCCGGAGGATCAGGAGATGCTCCTGGCGGAGACCGCCGCCAGCATTGAGGAGCTCACCGGACTGGTGACCAACCTGCTGGACTACTCGCGCCTGAGCGCCGGGGCCATCACCGCGCGCCGGGAGACCGTGGACATCTCGGAGGTGGCCAACCGGGCCATTGCCTCCTGCGCCTTCGGACACAGCCCGGAGGAAATCGGCCGCATCCGGCTGGATCCCAGCCTGCGTGGGATAAGCTGCTGCGCTGACAACACGCTCATGGAGCGCGTGCTGGCCAACCTCTTTGATAACGCCCTGCGCTACGCGCCGGAGGGGGAGGTCACGCTCAGCGCGGCGCTCAGCGGCGAGCGCGTGGAGCTAGCCGTCTCCGACGAGGGGCCGGGCATCCCGGCCGATAAGCGCGAGGAGCTCTTCCAGGCCTTCCAGCGCCTGGGGGATACGAGCAATGACAACGGCGTGGGCCTGGGCCTATCCGTTGTGCACGGCTTCGTGGAGGCCATGGGCGGTAGCATCACGGTGGAGGCCACCCCGGGCGCCACCTTTATCTTGAGCCTCCCGGCATCGGATGCAGCGACAGCGCACGCGCCGCAGCGCGGAGATGACCACCGGGCGAGAACCAACCGGGAGAGGAAGAACGAAGACAATGACTAGCACAAAGATCAGCATCGCCATCATCGACGATGATCCCCGCCTGCTTAATGCCTTGAGCATCAACTTCAAGGCGCGCGGCTACGAGGTGCACCCGGCGGCCACCGGCACCGACGGCCTCACGGTGGTCTCCCAGCAGCAGCCCGACGTGGTGATCCTGGACATGGGCCTGCCGGACATGGACGGCACCGTGGTGCTGGAGGGCATCCGCGGGTGGTCCTCGGTGCCGGTCATCATCCTCACGGCGCGTTCCGATCCGCTCTTTAGCGCCTCGGCCCTGGACCGCGGCGCTGACGATTACGTGACCAAGCCCTTCTCCATGGAGGAGCTGCTCGCGCGCGTGCGCGTGGCCCTGCGCCACGGCGGCCCGCAGCGCGCGGCCCTGCGCCCGGAGAACACCGTGGTGCGCGCGGGTGACGTGGTCATCGACGTTCCCCGCCACACCATCACCAAGGCAGGCGAGCCTTTGCACCTGACGCCGACGGAGTGGGGCGTGCTCACCACGCTGTTGCGCGCCCAGGGCGGGCTGGTGCGCAAGGAGGATCTGCTCTCTGAGATCTGGGGCCCCGGCTTCGAGGGCCAGGGCCACTACCTGCGCATCTACACCTCACAGCTGCGCCGCAAGCTGGAGGATGACCCCGCCAACCCCGTCATGCTGCTCACGGAGTCCGGGCTGGGCTATCGCTTTGTCATCCCGGAGCCGGCGGAGGACGAAGTTACGAGGACTAAGTTACTCAGAGCGCTAGTTACGGTAACTAGTTACTCGGAGTAGTCGTAGAAGCCCTTGCCGGACTTGCGGCCCAGCTCGCCGCGGGCAACCATATCGCGCATGAGCTGCGGCGGGGCAAAGCGCTCGCCCAGCTGGGATTCCAGGTACTCCGCGATGCCCAAGCGCACATCGAGGCCCACGATGTCGGTGAGCTCCAGCGGGCCGATGGGGAACTTGTAGCCCAGCACCATGGCGTTGTCGATGTCGCGCGGGGAGGCCACGCCTTCTTCCACCATGCGGATGGCCTCCAGGGCGATGGCCACACCCAGGCGGGAGGAGGCAAAGCCCGGGGCGTCCTTGACCACCACGGCGGTCTTGCCCAGGCCCTCGACCCAGCCCTTGGCGGTATCCACCAGCGCATCCGGGGTGGACTCCGCCACCACGACCTCCACCAGCTTGGAGGCCGGAACCGGGTTGAAAAAGTGCAGGCCGATGACGTCGTTGGGAATGGACTCCGCCAGCTGGGAGACAGACAGCGAGGAGGTATTGGTGGCCACGATGGCCTCCGGAGCGGCCTCGGCGATGGAGCGGAAGGCGTTGACCTTGAGATCCATGGACTCCGGAACGGCCTCGACCACCAGCTCGGCACCGGCGAAGGCGGAGGCGTTCGTGGCAAAGCTCAGGCGCTCGTCCCAGGACTCGAAGGTGCCCTCCGCACCGCGATCCAACGAGCCGCGGATGGCCTTGTGCACGCGCTCGCGGGCGGCAGCCACGGCGTCGTCGTTGATGTCCACTACGGTCACGGTGGCGCCGGAGGCGAGGAAGGCGTGTGCGATGCCCGCGCCCATGCGGCCGCCGCCGAGGACGCCGACCTTGGCAGGTACCTGCAGTGCTGAGGTCATGTGGGTGTTCTCCTTGTGATGCTGTCAGTGCTTGGTGCTGTGAGTGTGGTTCTATTTCTTGCGGTCCAGGAAGGCCTGCATGCGGTCGAACTTGGCCGGGGACTCAAAGAGCACGGCCTGCGCGATGTTATCCACCGCCGGGTGGGCGGCGGCAGGCATATCGATGAGCTGCTTGGTCAGGCGCACTGCCAGCGGATCCTGCTGGGCAATGCGCTCGGCCAGGGCCACCGCGCCCTCCAGGAGGGCGTCGGGCTCGTGCAGCTCGCTCACCAGGTGATGAGCCAGTGCTTCCTCACCGTTAAGGATGCGCCCGGCCAGCAGGATCTCCTTGGCCAGCGGGGTGCCCACGCACTCCTTGAGGCGCCAGGTGGCCCCGGCGGCAGCGGCGATGCCCAGCCCTGCCTCCGGCTGGCCGAACTTGGCGTACTGGGTGGCCACGCGGAAGTCTGCGGCCAGGGCCAGCTCCAGCCCGCCGCCTAGGGCGTAGCCGTCGATGGCGGCGATCACCGGCGAGGGCAGCTGAGCAATGCGGTGGAAGATGCCGGAGTTGATGCCGCGTAGGGCGACGTCACGCCGGCGCTCACGCAGCTGGGCAATGTCCGCGCCGGAGGCGAAGATGCCGCGCGGGCCCTTGGAGGTCTCCACCGTGGTACCGGTAATGACAAGAATTCGCGGCTCGCGCTCCAGCCGAGCGCAGAGATCGTGCAGCTCGGAGACCATCTGCTCGTCAATGGCGTTGCGCACCGCCGGGCGGTTGAGCTTGGCAATGAGCACCTCGCCGCGCTCGATGAGCTCGATGGCTTGAGCCTGGGATTCGTTCTGTGCTGTCATTTAGACCCTCTCAATCGCAATCGCGGTGCCTTGGCCCACGCCCACGCACATGGTGGCGATGCCGCGGCTGAGGTTATCCGTCTCCAGGCGGTTGAGCAGCGTGAGCGTGATGCGCGAGCCGGAGGAGCCCAGCGGGTGGCCCAGGGCGATGGCGCCGCCCCAGGTGTTGACCTTCTCCTCGTCCAGGCCGAGCTCGCGGATGCAGGCGATGGACTGGGTGGCAAAGGCCTCGTTGAGCTCGATGGCGTCCACGCTGTCCAGCTCCCAGCCGGCGCGCTCGAGCACCTGGCGAGTGGCCGGGATGGGGCCGGTGCCCATGATCTCCGGCTTAACGCCGCGTGCGGAGTTGGCCACTACGCGGGCACGCGCCGTGAGGCCGTGCTTCTCCAGGGCCTCCTCGGAGGCAACGATGATGCAGGAAGCGCCGTCGTTGAGCGAGGAAGCATTGCCCGCCGTGGTCACCTCGCCCAGGGAGGTCACCGGGCGCAGCTTGGCCAGGACCTCCATGGTGGTGCCGGGGCGCGGGCCCTCGTCCGTATCCACCACGGTGACGTTGCCCTTGCGGTCGGTGACCTCCACGGGGACGATCTCGCGGGCGAACTTGCCGGCCTCGATGGCGGCCAGCGCGCGCTTTTGGGAACGCACCGCGAAGGAATCGGCCTCCTCGCGGGTAATGCCAAAAACGTTGGCCACTTCCTCGGCGGTTTCCGGCATGGAGTAGGTCATCTTCTCCTGCTCGGTGAACTTGGGGTTGGCAAAGCGCCAGCCGATGGAGGTGTCAAAAACCGCGCCGGGCTTGGCAAAGGGCTTGGCGGGCTTTTCCATGACCCAGGGCGCGCGGGACATGGACTCCACGCCGCCGGCGACCACGATATCGGCCTGGCCGGATTCCACCAGGGCGGTGGCCAGGGCAATGGAGGACATGCCGGAGGCACACAGGCGGTTGACGGTAATACCCGGAACGGTGTCCGGGAAGCCGGCCAGCAGCCAGGCCATGCGGGCGACGTTGCGGTTTTCCTCGCCGGCGCCGTTGGCGTTGCCGATGATGACCTCATCCACCGCGGCCGGATCCAGCCCGGCCTCCCCGACGGTCTTCTTGATGGCGGTGGCGATGAGATCATCGGGGCGCACCGAGGACAGCGCGCCGCCGTAGCGGCCCACGGGGGTGCGGAATCCGGATACCAGGTATGCAGTCATGGGTTTCCTTCTGCTTTCTGTGCTTCGTTCTGTGCTGTGCTCTTGGCGCTGTGGCGGTGGTTGTGGGAACCGGCGTTTACTTGCCGCGGAAGACTGGTGGGCGCTTCTCGTTGAAGGCGGCAAAGCCCTCGTAGTAGTCCTCGGTATCGCAGAGCGTGCCCTGGGCAATGTTCTCCTGCTCCACGCTGTCCCACAGGCCGGTGCCGTTATCGCGGATATCGTGGACCAGCGCGCGGCTGGCCAGGAAGGCCTGGGTGGCGCCCTGCGCTGCACGCCGGGCCTTGTCCCGGGTGAACTCCAGCAGCTCCTCGGCCGGCAGCGCGCGGGAGAAGAGCCCCGAAGCCACCGCCTCAGCCCCAGAGATGAACTCGCCGGTGATGATGAGATCCATCGCCCGGTGGGTGCCCAGGCGCTCAACAAAGAGCGAGTGCCCGCCGGAATCCAGGGTGGCGCCCAGGTTGGCAAAGGGGGAGCCGAACTTGGCGTTCTCTGCCACGTAGACCACGTCGCAGGCCAGCGCCAGGCCCAGGCCCACGCCCAGGCACGCGCCGTGCACGGAGGCGAAGGTCGGCGCCGGGAAGTTATCAATCTTCTTGAGCACCGGGGTGACCACGCCAGCCAGGTAGGCGGTGGCGTCATCCTCCCGGGGGTTGAGGCCCTTGATGTTGCGCCCGGCGCTAAAGCCCTTGCCCTCACCGCGCAGGATGAGCGCGCGGGGTTCGGCCGCGGCGGCGGAGTCGAGGGCGCTGGAAAGCTCGGCGAGGTCCTCCTCCGCCAGGGAGTTGAGCGTTGCGGGATTGTTGAGGACCAGTTCTGCCACGCCGGTCTCGGCGTTGATGTGCAGATCGATCATGTCGGTGGTGCTCCTTTGCCTAGGCGTCGGGGTGCTGGGTACTTAAACGTCGAAATCGAGGATGATCTTCGGGGTTTTCGGGTGGGACTGGCAGGTCAGGATGTAGCCGGCCTCGACTTCCTCGGCTTCCAGGGCGTAGTTCTCATCCATCTCTACTTCGCCCTCCACCAGCTTGGCGCGGCAGGTGCCGCACACGCCGCCGGCGCAGGCAAAGGGGACGTCGGAGCGCACGCGCAGGGCCGCGTTGAGCAGGGACTCGTTGGCGGAGACGGGGGACTCCACCGAGCCGGAGAGGCCGTCGAGCTGGAAGTTGATGGAGACGTTGTCACCCTCCGGATCTGCCTCCACGTGGCGGCCGGCCTGGGCCTGGTTACCGGTGGGCTTGCCGGTGGTGAAGAGCTCGTAGCGAACCTTGTCCTCGCCCACCTCGCGCTCGCGCAACTCGTCACGGATGAGCTGAACCAGCTCGAAGGGGCCACACAGGAACCACTCGTCCACATCCTCGCTGCGCACCACGTTATCCAGTAGGGTCTGCAGCTTCTCGGCGTCGATGCGGCCGGAGAAGAGCGGGTTGACGCGCTGCTCGCGGGAGAGCACGTGGTGGACCGCAAAGCGGGTGGGGTACTTGTCCTTGAGGTCGCCGATTTCCTCGGCGAACATGACGTCCCCGCCGCCCTTGTTGGCAAAGATGAGCTCGAAGGTGGTGTCCGGGGACTCGCTGAGGATGGTCTGGGCAATCGCCATAATCGGCGTGATGCCGGAGCCGGCGGCGATGGCCACCAGGTGTGGGTTCTCCAGCTTCTCAATCTCCTCGCGCACGGCCTCCGGGTTGTTGAGGCCGGTGACGTGGGTCTTGGACACGAAGGCACCCTGCGGGTTCATCACGTCGATGGTCTGGCCCGGCTCGAGGGTGTCGTTGGCCCAAGTGGAGAAGATGCCGCCGCGGTCGCGCTTGATGGCCACGCGGATCACGCCGTCGCGCGGCACGTCGCAGATGGAATAGGAGCGCCGCAGCTCCTGGCCGTCAATGGTGGCGCGCAGGGCCACGTACTGGCCGGGGACGTAGTCATAATCGGCCTGCAGCTCGGCGGGCACGGCGAAGGAGACCTCGACGGCGTCGTCAGTCAGCTTGCGCACCGCGGAGACCGTCAGGGTGTTGAACGTGGCCTTCTTCTTAGCGGGAGCGGTGGTGGACTCTGCGGTGTTGGAATCTGTGGTAGTGGTTTGTGGGGCGGTCATTAGTGCACCTTGAAGTAGTCGAAGGGTTCCAGGCAGTCCTCGCAGTTGTACAAAGCCTTGCAGGAGGTGGAACCAAATTGGGCAAGCTTACGGGTGCGGCGGGAGCCGCAGTGGGGGCATTCGATGGCCGGCGGCGGGGCCAGAGTCAGCGGGATGGGGCCCTCGGGCGTGGCGCGCGTGGTGCCGGTGGGCGGGGCGATGCCGTAGTCCTTGAGCTTCTGGCGGCCCAGCTCCGTCATCCAGTCCGTGGTCCACGCCGGGGAGAGCACCAGGTCCACCCGCACCTCCTCGTAACCGGCGGCCTCCAGGGCGCGGGTGACGTCGGTGGTGATGTGCTCCATGGCCGGGCAGCCGGAGTAGGTGGGAGTAATCGTCACCACGGCGGTGGAGCCGTCCAGGCGGGCACCCCGCAAAATGCCCAGATCAGCGATGGAGATGACGGGGATCTCAGGATCCGGGACCTCCGCGGCGATGTCCCACACGTGGGCGTCGGCAGCCTCGGCGGGCCGCAACGGGTGGGACTTATCGGTGATGGACACGGGTGCTCTCCTTAACTCTGTGGCGCTGTGGCGCTGTGACTCTGTGGCGCTGTGACTCGTGAGCCCGGCCTACCAGGTCGCGCCGGGGTGCTGGCGGGCCAGCGATTGCATTTCGGCGAGGATGAAGCCGCGGTACTCGGAGAAGCGGCCGGTGCGCTGGCCGGAGCGGGCCTGCTTGACCTCGGGCACGGCCAGGCCGGCTTTGTCCAGCACATAGGCGATGCGCTCGTCGAAGGCCGCGCGCAGGCTCGACGGCGCCACGGCGATGCCCTCGGCGGCGAGCTTCTCGTGGATGGGTAGATCCTCAAAGAGCTCATCCAGGTAGGGCCACATGTAGTACAGGCCGGCCTCGATGCGGCGCTTGGACTCCTCGGTGCCCAGGCCCAGGCGCAGGACCCACTGGTTGGCGTGGTCGACGTGGTACTCGACCTCCTTGATGGCCTTGGCGGCGATCGCAGCCAGGGTCTCGTCCGTGGACTCCAACAGGGCGGTGTAGAGGCCGTACTGGTAGTAGGAGAAGAGCAGCTGGCGGGCGATGGTTTGGCCAAAGTCGCCGTTTTCCTGTTCCACGAGGCGGCAGGAGCGGAACTCCTCCTCGTCGCGGAAGTAGGCCAGGTCATCCTCGGTCTTGCCCCAGGCGGTTCCCGCGTAGGTGAGCAGGAAGCGGGCGTGGCCGATGAGATCGAGGGCGATGTTGGCCAGGGCGATGTCTTCTTCCATCTCCGGGGCGCGGGAGATCCACCAGCCCAGGCGCTGGGCCAGGATGAGGGCGTCGTCGCCCAGCATCATGGCGTAAGTAGCAACGTCCTCGCTGGCCTTGGCGCCGGAGGCGGCGATGTCCTCTGCGGTAATGCCGTTTCCCTGCGACTGCTTGGTCGCGGAGTCGGCAGAAGCGAATCCACTCACAGGTGCGGCACTCCTTCAGACTTGTCGTAGTAGGTGGCGTGGCGGTAGCTCTTGCCCTGCGGGGACTCGAAGAATCCGCCCTTGGAGTCGGGGTCGGAGGCGGAGATAGCCTCGCTGGGCACAACCCACACGGAGGTTCCCTCGTTGCGGCGGGTGTAGAGATCGCGCGCGTTGCGCAGCGCCATGGTGGCATCCGGGGCGTGCAGGGATCCGGCGTGAACGTGGGAGAGGCCGCGGGAGGAGCGGACAAAGACCTCCCACATGGGCCAGTTGTTCTGAGACATGTGCGTGCCTTTCTTGAAAGCGGGGTTTAGGCGGTCAGCTTGGAGTCGATGGAGTGATGCTTCTCGGCGTAGGCAGCAGCGGCCTCGCGCACCCAGGCGCCGTCCGCATCTGCTTGGCGACGCCTCTGCATGCGCTGCACGTTGCACGGTCCCTCGCCCTTGATAACGGACTTGAACTCAGCCCAGTCCAGCTCACCAAAGTCGTAGTGGCCGCGCTCCTCGTTCCACTTGAGGTCCGGGTCCTCGAAGTGCAGGCCGAGTGCCTCGGCCTGGGGGACGATCATGTCGACGAAGCGCTGGCGCAGTTCGTCGTTGGAGAAGCGCTTGATCTTCCACTCCATGGACTGCTTGGAGTGCGGGGAGTCGGCGTCCGGCGGGCCGAACATCTGCAGGGCCGGGCCGTAGAAGCGGTTGATGGCTTCCTGGGCCATCTGCTTCTGCTCGGCGGTGCCGTGGGAGAGCTCGTAGAGGATCTCCCAGCCCTGGCGCTGGTGGAAGGACTCCTCCTTGCAGATGCGCACCATGGCGCGGCCATAGGGCGCGTAGGAGGCACGGCAGAGGGGGACCTGGTTGCAGATCGCGGCGCCGTCGACAAGCCAGCCGATGGCTCCGATGTCCGCCCAGGTGCGCGCCGGGTAGTTGAAGATGGAGGAGTACTTCGCGGTGCCGTCGAGCAGCTGCTGGACCAGCTCGTCGCGCGGGGTGCCCAGGGTCTCGGCGGCGGAGTAGAGGTAGAGTCCGTGGCCGGCCTCGTCCTGCACCTTGGCCATGAGGATGGCCTTGCGCTTGAGGGAGGGGGCGCGGGTGATCCAGTTGGCCTCCGGCTGCATGCCGATGATTTCGGAGTGGGCGTGCTGGGAGATCTGGCGGGTCAGGGTCTTGCGGTAGGCGGCGGGCATCCAATCGGTGGGCTCGATGCGGGAGTCTTCCGCGATGAGCTCATCGAAGTGCTGCTGAGCCTGCGCCTCATCTTCTGGCGGGACGGCGGCCAGGGTGGCGTCGGATGAAGTCATGGGGGTGAAGGCCCTCTCTGCTGGGGATTGGGAAACAGTACTTACTGAATGGTTGGTCAGTATATGGGCGAGTGTGACCTATGTCAATAGTATGTGTGACCTGCAACCTATTTCTGGGTGCTCTGTGTGGCGCTGCGTTCTTGGTGCTGCGCTTTTGGAGCTGTGTCCTTGGCGCTACTTGGAGGCCGGCTTGGCGGGGATGACGCGGAAGGTGCCCCGGAACTCGGCAATCGGCTTGCCCTTCACGCTCAGTGCGACGTCCACCACGCCGTTGCGCCCCCAGGTCTGGCGGGTGATGCCCACGGCGTCGACCACGTCGCCGGCAAAGGCCGGGGCGATGTAGTGGATGGAGTTGTAGGCGGCCACGGCCACTTCGCCCGCGGCGTTGCAGGCGCCGGCGAAGATGGAATCGGCGAACATGTAGAGGTAGCCGCCCTGGGCGGTACCGTGGCCGTTGCACATGTAGGACTCCACGGTGAAGTGGCCCTCGCAGTGGCCCACCTCCAGCTTGGTAACGGTGGCGCCGATGGCCGCGGTGGCGTTATCGCCGGCGAACATCTCGCGCACGTGGGCAAACTCGGGGCCCTCGGCCACGCCGGGTGCGAGGATCTGGTGGGCGGGGTTCTGGTTCTCGGTGCTCATGGGGGAGTGCTCCTTGCAGGGGAATTGTTAAGACATCGTCGAGATGTCCGAAGGTGCAATTCCGCGGGGCGCCCGAGGGAACAAGGGTGTGGTGAGCACACAGTCTAACGGTCCGCGGCGGGCTCTGCTTGAATGGTTTGCGTGAGTGAACAGAAAAGTGCCGTGAATTCAGTGAGCCGGGGCCGCCCGGGATATTCCCGCGAGGATGTCATTCGCGTGGCCGTGAAAGCCTTCACCGCCCGGGGCTACGACGCCACCAGCATGGGGCATGTGGCCAGCGAGCTGGGGATTTCCAAGTCTGCGCTCTACCACCACATCTCCTCCAAGGAGGAGATTCTGGAGCTGACGGTGGTCCAGGCGCTGGGCAAACTGGAGGCCGTGGTGGAGGAGATGCAGGCCGCGGAGATCGCGCCGGCGGAAAAGATCCGCGGGCTGCTGCGGGGCTCCATCGAGGTGCTGTGCGCGGACCCGAAGTCGGTGGCGCTGCTGCTGCGCCTGCGCGGGAACTCGGATGTGGAGCTGCGCGCGCTGGAGCGTCGCCGCGAGCTCACCCGCGCGGTCTCGGCCTTCATTCGCGCTGCTCAGGAGGATGGTTCCATCCGTGCGGATCTGGATGCCTCGCTGCTGACACGCATGATCTTCGGCACGATCAACTCGATCTCCGACTGGTACGAGCCGGGCGGGCGCCTGGGCCCGCAGGAGGTGGCCTCCGGGGTGGAGAGCGTCATCTTCTCCGGTATTGACTCGGCGCGTTAGGTGCCTGAAGGGGGTGTTGGACGGGCGCTCGGGGGAGCTCTGCCGGTGGGGGTAATGGGGGTGGGTGACCTATGGCGTTGCGGGTGGAAAGTGTGCTTTGCTTCAAAAAAGTTCCGAAGATGTGTTGTCCATCACTAGGGTGGTCTGTATTGTACGTCACAAGGCTTACCTGAACGACTGGTAAGTCAGTAACGCGAGGCGGCCCAGACCGGCTCGCGTTGACACTAGCTAACAGTTCCGTACAGCACTTTCGAGGGACACAAGGGTGTGGACCTTCAACAGTCCCCCGAACCGAAAGGCAAGTAGACGTGACCGCAACGTTTGACATTTTCTCCGACCACCTCGGCCCCCAGATGGGAATCGAATACGCTTCCCGCGACGAGATCATCGCCCTGCAGACGCAGCGCGCCAAGAACGAGCTGCGCCACGCGTACTACAACGTTCCCCACTACCGCCGCGCATTCGACGCCAAGGGTGTCCACCCGGATGACTTCAAGGAACTGGCAGACTTTGCCAACTTCCCCTTCACCGACAAGGAGACCCTGCGCTCCGAGTACCCCTTTGGCATGTTCGCCGTGGGTCAGAACCAGATCTCGCGCATCCACGCCTCCTCCGGCACCACCGGCCGCCCCACCGTGGTGGGCTACACCCAGAATGACGTGAAGATCTGGGCCGAGCTCGTCGCCCGCTCCCTGCGCGCCGGCGGCCTGCGCCCCAGCGACAAGGTCCAGATCACCTTCGGCTATGGCCTCTTCACCGGCGGCCTCGGCGCCCACTACGGCGTGGAGGCCCTGGGTGCTACCGCCATCCCCACCTCCGGCGGCCAGACCGAGCGCCAGATCCAGATCATGCAGGACTTCCAGCCGGACGCCATCCTGGGCACCCCGTCCTACGTGCTCAACCTGCTCGACCGCATGCGCAAGGAGGGCCTCGACCCGCGCGAGACCTCCCTGCGCGCCGGCGTCTTCGGCGCCGAGCCCTGGAGCGAGGGCATGCGCCGCGAGCTCGAAGAGGGCTTCGGCATCACCGCCACCGACATCTACGGCCTCTCCGAGGTCATGGGCCCCGGCGTGGCCCAGGAGTGCGTGGAGACCAAGGACGGCCTCACTGTCTGGGAGGATCACTTCTACCCGGAGATCATCGACCCCGATACCCTGCAGCCCGTCCCGGACGGCGAGTACGGCGAGCTGGTCATCTCCTCCCTGACCAAGGAGGCCTTCCCGATCATCCGCTACCGCACCCACGACATCACCCGCCTGCTGCCGGGCACTGCCCGCTCGATGCGCCGCATCGACCGCATCTCCGCCCGCAATGATGACATGATCATCCTGCGCGGCGTGAACTGCTTCCCCAGCCAGTTCGAGGAGATCATCACCGAGGATCACAACCTGCGCCCCCGCTACCAGTGCGTGCTCTCCAAGCGCGGCCGCATGGACCACCTCACCCTGCTGGTGGAGCACAAGCCGGACGCCACCACCGAGGAAATCGACACCTCCGCCGCTTGGCTGAAGAAGCAGATCAAGGAGCGCATCGGCGTCACCGTCGCCGTCGACATCCGCGATCACGTCGAGTCCGGTGAGGGCAAGGCCAAGCGCATCGTGGACAACCGCGATAAGTAAGCCGCCCGCACCACCCCTATTCCTCTCATCCCCCTTCATGTCCCCCTAACCTCATCTGATCCCCTATTCCTTACTGTGCTTCTGCACCCATAGAGAAAGATTCGCCCTATGTCTGCACCAGTCACCGATCGATCCCAACCCTCCCCTGGAATCACTGCTGAGCACAAGCGCGTGCTGGCCGGCTCCATGGTCGGTACCACCATCGAATGGTTCGATTTCTTCATCTACGCCCAGGCCGCAGGCCTCATCTTTGCCACGCAGTACTTCGATCCGGTGTCGAATGAGAGCGAATCCCTCGCGCAGATCATCTCGTGGGCATCCCTGGGCATCTCCTTCCTCTTCCGCCCGCTCGGCGCCATCCTGGCCGGCCACCTGGGTGACCGCCTGGGCCGCAAGCCGGTGCTGGTCATGACGCTCATTGGCATGGGCTTGGCGACGATGCTCATGGGCCTGCTCCCCAACTACGCCGCGATCGGCATGGCCGCTCCTATCCTCCTGGTTGCCCTGCGCATCCTGCAGGGGCTCTCGGCCGGCGGCGAGTGGGGCGGGGCGGCGATGCTCGCCGTCGAGCACGCCCCGCACGGCCGCCGCGGACTCTTCGGCGCCTTCCCGCAGGTGGGCGTGCCGCTGGGTATGTTCCTGGCCACCATCTTCATGCTCGTGCTCTCCGCGGTGCTCACCCCTGAGCAGTTCGTGGCCTGGGGCTGGCGCATCCCCTTCCTCTCCTCCGTGATTCTCATCGCGCTGGGCTACCTCATCCGCCGTGCGGTGGAGGAGTCCCCCGCCTTCGCGGAGATGGAGCAGCTCAAGGAGAAGTCCTCCGCGCCGCTGGCCGTGCTCTTCAAGGAGCACGCTGGCACCGTGTTTAAGTGCGCGCTCATCTTCGCCGGCAACAACGCGGTGGGCTACTTTGTCATCGCCTACTTCACCTCTTACGGCACCAAGGTGGTGGGTTACACCCGCCCGCAGGCGCTGGCCGTGGCGCTGGTGGCCTCGGTGGGCTGGTTCCTGGGCACGCTCTACTTTGGCCACTTCTCCGATAAGTTCGGCCGCAAGCGCACCTTCGCCCTGGGGTATGTGGTGCTCGCCGCCTACTCTGTCCCGGTCTTCCTGGCCGTGGACTCCGGCAACGTCAACATCTTCGGCGCGGCCGTGTGCCTGCTGGGCATCATCCTGGGTGCCACCTACGGCCCGCAGTCCGCGCTCTACGCCGAGATGTTCCCCATCCGCGTGCGCCTGTCCGGTGTGTCCATCGGCTACGCCTTCGGCTCTATCATCGGCGGCGCCTTTGCCCCCATGATTGCAGAGATGCTCTTTGGCAGGTTCCAGACTTCCATGGCTGTGGCCGCCTATGCCATTGTCATCTCCCTGGTTTCCCTTATCGGCGTGCTCATGGTGCCGAAGGGAATCCAGGACCGTGACCTCCACGTCTAGCAGGATTCTGATTATTTATCGTTGTCGCGGAGTGAAAACACGAGGCCTATGACGATCAGGCCAAAGATAGCAGTTGTCCATGTAGGCCATCCCCAAACGTTTGCCAGGAGCATTGCGACGGCGGCGATGGTGGCGAGGATCTTCTTGAGCATTGGGGCTCCTTCGGTTTCAGTACTTTATGTGGCGGTGAGCCTCTACCTGCCTCCAAATGATCGCTAGCCATTGGCTATCTTCTCATGCGGACAGGTAGGGGCCTTTGGTCGCTATTGGAAGCGGACTGACCGTGGAATCGCCGTGCCAGAAAAGTGGTGACCGATGAGTGACACGGCATCAAAGTCCATGGCAATTCCCCCTGGACACTGACCGTATGCAACGCCCAAAGTGGCGACAGCTTCTCGGAGGACCGGTATCGGAATCCAGATGCCGGCAACTGTTGCGGTGCTGCCAACACCATTGATTAGAGTTTTCGACATCAGCACGGTGACATAGGTGCCATGAAACTCGATTCCGGTGCGACCTTCATGGAATTCGGTCGAATAGGGAGTAAAGGATTCTCCTCCTTCGTAGAAGGTAATTACGTCGTCAGAAACCTCCATCTCAAAGGTTCCATTCTGCTCTGCGCTTTCGATCAAATGATTTGTTGCGGCTAGTGCGGACTCCACTCGTTGTGTTTCACCTTTCGAGAGCTTGCCCTTAGCCTCTGGCTCCAGTTTGAATCGCTCATTGTCGATTGAAATGTATTTTTCGGCCTTGGCTGTCAGGCTTGGCGACACAGAGACGGGCTGGATGGGTGTGGGCGCCTCGGATGCGGCGTTAGCTGTGGGCGAGAACAGAGCGGCGGCGGTAAAAACCGAAGCAGATGCTACCGCTGCTCTTCTGAGGGGGGCAAAATGATAGCGCATGAATCTCCTTATTAAAAGTAGGTAACTGCTGACCCTGTGTAGATTAATTCTCTTTGATGGGAATTTCTTCGCGAAATGAGGAACTGTGTACTTTCGTCTACATTTTGCGGCATTTCCGGGCAAAATAGTGAGTTTTTTGCTATGGCCGGATTTTTAGCACCGGGTTTCATTGGGCGATCTGTGTGGCTGCTGGGAAAGAAAAGCATTCAAACCACTACCTATAGGTCAGTAGATAGTCTAAAGTTAGGTCTCAAGCAACGCCTCTGGCGTGGCGTTTCCCGCGAAGAGAGATGCTCTATCTCATATATCGGAACGGGTTTTCTCACTGGGTTTGGCCGCCTGAGCGCGGCCTTCTACCGATTCAAAGGTGCTTCTCATGACCGAACACAGGACTATTCGCTCCACCCGCGATACCTTCAACACGCGCTTCGTGTTCCTCATGGCCGCCATCGGCTCCGCCGTCGGCCTGGGCAACATTTGGCGCTTCCCCTACGTCGCCTACGACAACGGCGGCGGCGCCTTCCTCGTTCCCTACATCGTGGCCCTGCTCACCGCGGGCATCCCGATCCTGTGGTTCGACCTCGCCATCGGCCACCGTTTCCGCGGCTCCGCCCCGCTGGCCTTCCGCCGCATCGATAGGCGCTGGGAGGGCATCGGCTGGTTCAAGGCCGGCGTGAACTTCTTCATCGCCATCTACTACGCGGCCATCATCGCGTGGTCGGCGCTCTACACCATCAAGTCCGTCAACCTGGCCTGGGGCGATGATCCCGGCACCTACTTCGGCGAGACCTTCCTCCAGTCTGATTCCTCGGCCACCTACTCCGCCCACTTTGTCTGGCCCATCCTCATCACCATGATCGCGGTGTGGATCGTGTGCATCCTCACGCTGGCCACGGACATCAATAAGGGTATCGGCAAGCTGACCTCCATCTTCCTGCCCGTGCTGGCCGTGATGTTCATCATCCTCGTCGTCCGTGCGCTCTTCCTGGACGGCTCCGTCGACGGCCTCAACGCCTTCTTTACCCCGGACTGGTCGGTGCTCAAGAGCCCGAGCGTGTGGATCGCCGCCTACGGCCAGATATTCTTCTCCCTCTCCGTGGGCTTCGGCATCATGATCACCTACGCCTCCTACCTCAAGCCGCGCACCAACCTCACCAACACCGGCCTGGTCACCGCCTTTGCTAACTCCTCCTTCGAGGTCCTCGCCGGCATCGGCGTCTTCGCCACCCTGGGCTACATGGCCGCCCAGCAGGGCGTGGCCGTGGACGAGGTCGTCTCCTCAGGCATCGGCCTGGCGTTTATCGCCTTCCCCACCATCATCAACCTCATGCCGCTGGGCGGGCTCTTCGGCATCCTCTTCTTCGGCTCCCTCTTCCTGGCGGGTGTGACCTCGCTGATTTCCATCATGGAGGTCGTGGTCTCCGCCGTGGCCGATAAGTTCGGTATCTCCCGCAAGGCCTCCGCGCTGGGCACCGGCGGCATCATGGCCGTGGTCTCTTGCCTGCTCTTTGCCACCTCCTCCGGCCTGGTCACCCTGGACATCATGGACAAGTTCACCAACAACATCGGCATCGTCTTTGGCGCCATCTGCGCGCTCGTCGTGGTGGGCTGGGTCACCGGCCGCCGCCGCGAGATCGAGCAGCACCTCAACGCGATTTCTTCCCTGCGCGTGGGCCCCGTCTGGCAGATCCTCACCTTCGTGGCCACCCCGGCGCTGCTGGTCTACTTCCTGGTCAATGAGATTGTCACCATCGTCCGCGAGGGCTACGAGGGCTACTCCGCAACGCAGATCGGCCTCTTCGGCTGGAGCGTGATGGGCCTTATCCTGCTGGCCAGCTTCATCATGCCGATGGTGCCCTTCGGCGGCAAGCACTACCTTGACGGCCTGGAGACCTCCGATTACGGCGTGCCCCGCGGCGGCCGCCCCGCTGGCACCCCGAACCCGCTGGCGGCGGGCGCCGCTGCCGCGTCTGGCGCGGCTCACACTGCCGCAGGCACAGCGCACACTGCCGCAGGCA
>NZ_JAUNLS010000014.1:0-14699 GCF_030532325.1 Corynebacterium sp. | reverse complement strand
GTACCAGCCAGCTCGGTACCAGCCCTATCACCGAGAACTAGGCAGAAACGAGGAAGGACAACCCATCATGAATACCAGCGCAATCCTGTTTCTCATCTTGTTCGTCGTGGTCATCTGGGGCGGGCTCATCGTGGCCAGCGCGATGCTCGCCCGCACCGATGATGACGTGACTGGCGAGCTTGGCAGTGCTCCCGGTACCGACGACGAAACCCTCTCCCACCGCGTGCACACCGCGGCGGAGAACATCATTTAGCGGATAGCCGCTTAAGCTATCTCGCTGAGGCTATCTCGGTTAGGCTATCTCGACCACCGTGCGGCCGTGGTGCTTGCCAGCGAGCAGCTTGCGGGCGGTCTCAGCGACATCCTCCAGCCGCACCGAGGTGGTAAACGAGGCGAGCTTATCCAGGTCCAGGTGATCGTCGAGAAGCTGCCAAGCCTGCTCACGCACCTCGCGCGGGGCATCGACGGAGTTGCCGCCGGCCAGCACGATGCCGCGC
The DNA here is from genome assembly GCF_030532325.1 of Corynebacterium sp. Classification (GTDB taxonomy): domain Bacteria; phylum Actinomycetota; class Actinomycetes; order Mycobacteriales; family Mycobacteriaceae; genus Corynebacterium. The sequence goes on along the minus strand of NZ_JAUNLS010000014.1, from coordinate 14,202 downwards.
AAAATGAAGGGCAGCACGGAGGCAGGGAGATCGGATCCCGCCGCCATTCCGGTGGCCGCCACCACGCCGCCCCACTTGACCTGGGCCAGAACGTTGGCCAGGACGGTGGAGCCGGCGGTGTCAATGGCGCCGTCGTACAGCGCCTTTTGCAGCGGACGGCCGGTCTCAGACAGGGAGGCGCGGTCAATGACGTGGTCCGCGCCGAGCGAGTGGAGGTAGTCCGCCTGCGAGTCCACGCGGCCGGTGACCGCGGTGACCTCGTAGCCGGCGGACTTGAGCAGCTGCACCGCGATAGACCCCACGCCGCCGGTGGCACCGGTGACCAGCACGTGGCCCTCGGTGGTGCCGTGCTTGCGCAGCTGGTTCACGCAGATGGCCGCCGTGTAGCCGGCGGTGCCGATGGCCGCGGCCTGCTCGGCGGAGAAGCGCTCGGGTACCGGAATGGTGGACTCCGCGTTGACATTCTGGCGGGTGGTGTAGCCGCCGTGGCGGAACTCACCCAGCCCGTCGCCGCAGGCCACCACGAGCTGGCCGGGGTGCAGGCGCTCATCACTAGTCTCTAGGACGGTGCCCACCACGTCGATGCCCGGCACCAGGGGGTTGATGCGCATGACGCCCTTGTTGCCGTCAAGGGCCATGGCGTCCTTGTAGTTCAGGGAGGAGTGACTGACCTCCACCAGGGTGTCGCCTGGGCCGAGCAGGGGTTCCTCCTGCAGGGTATGGGTGATGCTCTCGCCGTCTGCGGCGTCTGTCTTGGTTACTACGAGTGTGCTCATGGCCACCATCGTACGCGGGCTGTGAAGCAGGGTTTTGCCAGCGTGCGGGCATGCCGATCTCAAGAAAGCGTTGTTAGCCTAGGGCTCATGTCACCTTCTCCTGTGAGCTCGCCGCGTACCGTCGCCGCCCATCCGCGCAACCGCCTGGGGTCTCTCCAGCGCCCCGCGGACGGGCTGCGCCTGCGCGCGCTGCTCGCGCTCATCCCCGTGCTTGCGGTGGTGGGGCTGCTCACCCTAGGCAAGCCCTTCATGGAGGTGCCGGGGCTAATCGACGGCCACGCGCACGCCGTGCGCAGCATCGACCTGCAGATGTTCAACGGCTTTGAGGATCCGCCCATCTGGTACGGCCCGTGGACCAACACCCTGGGTAACATCGCGCTCTTCATGCCGCTGGCGGCCACCCTGCTGGCGGCGGGACGCACGGGCAGCCGCCTGCGCTTTGGCGTGGGCGGGACGATCCTGCTGTGCGTGCTGCTCAGCGTGGGCATCGAGGTCACCCAGTACATCGGGGCGCTGGGGTTTAGCGATATCGATGACCTCGTGTTCAACTCCTTAGGAGCGGTGCTCGGCGCGGTGATGATGTCCCGGCTCGGCAGCCAGCGCCAGCGCAGCGTGGTGCGCTACTGCGGGCTGGGGGCCGCCGTGCTGGCCGCGGGGATCATCGCGGTGATTCTGCTCTAAGCAGCTGCGCGGCCTGCGCGGCCGCCTGCTTGGCAAAGGGCCCCACGCCCGCCAGCGTGGCCGAGCCCAGCCCGGCCCAGTTGCCGTAGCCCACGAGGAACAAGCCCTCCACGCGGGGAGTCCGCCCGCGCAGCACCGGCCGGAAGGGGCGCAGGCTGGGGCGGAAACCCGTGGCCCAGATGAGGTGATCCGCCGCCACCTCGTCAAGGCGATGAAACATCGGGGTGTGCCGCAGCAGGCCTTGGTCCCGGGCGGCGAGCACCGGCGGGACCATAACGATGTCTCCCAGAGGGTTTGTGTCGCTGTCTTCTTGCGGGCCGTCCTCAGCGGCGCTGTCTTCCGCCTGCGCCGTGTCGGTAGCATCCTGGCTGCCCCCGCGCATCTGCGCCACCACCTGGGTGCGCGTGCGCTGGAAGAGCACGCGTCCGTCCACGTCATCGGGCATCCACCGCGGCGGGTGGGTGGTGTACCACGTGGTTTCTACCCCGTTGAGCAGCAAGTCCGCGGCGATCTGCGCGCCGGAATTGGCCGCGCCCACCACCGCGACGGACTGGCCCGCAAAGGCCTGCGGTCCGGGATAGTCCACCGTGTGCCATTGCCGGCCGCGGAAGGTGCCGGGATAAAAGGGCACGAAGGGCGAGCTCCACGTGCCGGTGGCGGCGATGACGGTGCGGGCGCGGAAGGTTCCGGCGCTGCTGCGCACAAGGAAGCAGTGGCCGTCGTGCTCCACGGAGCGCACCGTCACCGGGCGGCGGATGGGCAGCTTGTAGCGCTCTTCGTAGCGGCTGAGAAAGCCCACCACGTGGCTCGCCGGCGGGAAGCCGGGGTAGTGGGGCATGGGCCAGCCGGGGAGGTTGGAACTGGCGGCGTCGCTAAACAGCGTGAGGGAATCCCAGGCGTGCTGCCAGGCCCCGCCGGGGGCGGCCTCCGCATCGAGGAGGAGAAAGTCCACCTTCTTCCGGCGCAGGTAGTAGCCGGTGGCCAGGCCGGACTGGCCGGCACCCACCACGATGCAGTCGAAGATCCGGGACGTGGCGTTCTGAGAGTCAGGCATAAGTGAAGGAGAAAAAGTTGAGGTTCGGTGAGGCGGCTAGATGAGCTTGCGTTCGCGGGCCTCGGTTACCGCCGCGGTGCGAGTATCCACGCCGAGCTTCTGATAGATGTGAATGAGGTGCGTCTTGACGGTGGCCTCGGAAATGAAGAGCTGCGCGGCAATTTGCTTGTTGGACTGCCCGGTGGCTAGGGCCTGCAGGATCTCCAGCTCGCGGGCGGACAGCGCCACCTGCGGCTGGCTGATGCGCTCGGCCAACAGGGCGGCCACCTCCGGGGCCAGGGTGCGCTTGCCCGCGGCGGTATCGAGTACCGCGGTGTGCAGGGTCTCCTCCGGGGCGTCCTTGAGCAGGTAGCCCAGGGCGCCGGCCTCCACGGCAGCGATGATATCGGCCTGCGTGTCATAGGTGGTGAGGATGAGCACCGGCGGGCCACCCAGCTCGCGCACGCGCCTGGTGGCCGCGATGCCATCGGTGCCGGGCATTTGGATGTCGCACACGAGGACGTCGACAAGCGGGGCGTCTTCCACAAAGAGCTTCTCCACGTCCGCGCCGGAGGAACCCTCGAGCACCACGGTGATATCCGGGAAGGCGTCGAGGATGGCGCGCAGCCCGGCGCGGACCACCGGGTGATCGTCGATGAGCATGACGTTAACCATCAGTGTTCCTTTCAGCTGGCGCTGCGGATGCGGCCGGGCGGGTGCGCGGAATCCGCACGGCTAGGGCCGTGCCCGCTGGGGAAGACTCTACCGTCACGGTGCCGCCCACACCGCCCACCCGCTGTTCCAGGCCGGTGAGCCCGAAGCCGCGGGGAGCGGAAATGCCCTGGCCGTCATCGACCACGTCGAGGGTGACCTCGTTGTCGAAGCAGCCTAGGGTGACCACCGTGCGCCGGGCGTGGGCGTGCTTGAGCACGTTGTTGAGCCCCTCCTGAGTCACGCGGTGCAGCACGTGGTTGAGCTCGGTGGGCACGCCCGCGGTGCCGGTGGTGGCCAACTCCACGGTGAGGTCCTGGCCCAGCGCCTGGGCGCGGGCGTTGGCCTCCTCCACCAGGGAGCGCAGGGTGGACTCCAGGTCCACGGAGGGGGCGGCTAGCTCGCGGACAAAACGGCGGGCCTCGGAGAGGTTATCGCGCGCCACCTGCTCGATGAGCTGCAGCTGCTCGTGGGCGCTGTCCAGCGTGGTGGACTTCCCGGCCGCCCGGGAGAGCAGCACGATGGAGGAGAGCCCCTGGGCCACGGTGTCATGAATCTCGCGGGAGAGGCGCTCGCGCTCCGCCAGGCGCCCGGCCTGGCGCTCGCTGGCGGCCAGCTCCGCCTGGGTCTCGCGCAGCTGCTGGGCAATCTCCGCGTGGTGTACGGCCTCCCAGTGCATGCGGCGCGCGGCGTAGTACACGCCCACCGCAAAGCAGGTGCCGATGAACGGGCCCACCGCCGCGGCCACCGTCCAGGACTGCGGGTGCAGCCAGGCGGGGATGAAGGCGGCCACCGCCCAGAGCACCACGCTGGCTATGATCCCCGGCCAGAAGGGCAGGGCGCGCACAAAGACAAAGATGAGCGGAAACTCCAGCCACATGAAGTCCTGGGCGTGGACCATCAGGCCCAGCCACAGCAGGCACAGCGCGCCCAGCCACGCGGTGGTCCACCCCTTGGAGGCGCGCGGCACCCAGCGCCCGGCGGCGTAGACGGCGGCCAGGCCCACCGCCAAGCCCAGCACACGGGCGTCGAGCCGCCCGTCCGCCCAGGCGCGCAGCACACCGAATACCAGCAGGAACCCAAACATCAGGTGCAGTCCCCACTGCCAGAACTTTCTGCTCATCATCACGGGGATCCAGCCTAACGCCCCGGCCCGGCCCCGTGGGCACCTGCGCGGGCGGTGGAGGGCATATCAACCAGTTGGTTGATTCCAGGTTCAACTGGGCACCCGATTACTTTCTACGCCCTGGCCAGCAGGATAAAGACTATGTTCCTTGCACTGAGAGAAATCGCCACCGCCCGTGGGCGCTTTGCGCTCATCGGAGGCGTCGTTGGCCTTATTACGTTGTTGCTGGTGATGCTGTCCGGTCTGACTCAGGGGCTGTCCAAGCAGAACACCTCCGCCCTGGAGGCGCTTGCGCAGAAAACCCCCAACGTGACCTTCTCCACGGCGGATCCTTCCTTTACCGAATCCGAAATCCATGACGCGGACGTGCCGGCCGGCGCGCTGCCGCTGGGCACCTCGCAGACCAAGATGTCCGGCGCCGGCGGGGTAGCCGTGCTCGGCCTGCCCGCGGGCACCCCGATCCCCGGCAGCAGCACCCGCATCCCGGAAGGCGGCATGGTGCTCAGCCAGTCCCTGCACAGTGACCGCGTGGCTGCTGAGCTGGGCGGCCAGGAGCTGGCCATCCGCGGGGTGGTGCCGGATCTGCATTACTCCCACTCCCCGGTGGTGTGGGTGTCCACCCAGACCTGGCAGGCCGTCACCCACGCCCCCGCGGATGTGGTGGGCACGGCTGTGCTCAGTGCTGAGCCCACCGCGAGCTCCGTTCCGATGAACAAGGCGCTGACCGGCCTGCCTGCCTACAGCTCTGAGCGCGGCTCGTTGTTGACCATGCAGGCCTTCCTCTACGGCATCTCCGCGCTGGTCACCATCGCTTTCTTGAGCATCTGGACTATCCAGCGCACCCGCGATCTCTCCATCCTGCGCGCCCTGGGTGCCTCGGTGCGCTACCTGCTTCGCGACGCCCTCTCCCAAGCCGCCATCATCCTCGCCGCCGGCGTGGGCCTCGGCGCGCTCGTGGGCTGGGGCTTAGGCCTGGCCGCCCAGTCCGCGGTGCCTTTTGAGGTCTCCGCCATGACCGTCCTCGTCCCCGCGCTGGGTATTTGGGTGCTGGGCATCCTCGGCGCGTTCATCGCCACCCGCCGCGTGGCATCCGTCAATCCGCTCGATGCATTGGGAGGCAATGCTTAACATGACCACCACGAAGACCAACACGGCACGCACGGCTGCACGCAGCACAACGAGCACCGCCGCACACCGCACGAGCAACACACCAAGCCTGTGTGTAGACAACGTCACCGTCACCTACCCGGACGGCAACCAGCGGGTCACCGCCTTGGACGGGGTCAGCCTCAACCTGTACCCCGGTGAGGTCTGCGCTGTGTTGGGCGAATCTGGCTCCGGCAAGTCCACCCTGCTTTCGGTGGCCGCGGGGCTTATCACCCCGGACTCGGGCACCGCCACCATGCGCGGTAGCCGCGGGCTCATCTTCCAGCAGGCCAACCTTCTGGCCTCGCTCACCGCCGAGGAGCAGCTGCTCATCGTGGACCACATCGAAGGCCGCAAGCCCCGCCCGCAGCGCGCCCGTGAGCTGCTAGAACTCGTGGGCCTGGGTGGCCTGGGCAAGCGCCGCATGAACCAGCTCTCCGGCGGCCAGCGCCAGCGAGTCAACATTGCGCGTGCACTCATGGGCCAGCCGGAGGTGCTCCTGGCGGATGAGCCCACCTCCGCGTTGGACTCTGCTCTCTCCAGGGAGATCGCCACCCTGCTGCGCGATGTCACCCAGCGTTTTGATACCGCCACCATGTTTGTCACCCACGATCGCAGCCTGCTCGACGTAGCTGACCGCGTGGTGGACGTGCGTGACGGCAAGGTCTACGAGGACGGGGAGCTCCTCTAAGACACCACCTAACCCTAAGACACCGCATAAGATGTAAAACCTTCTGCGGGGCGGTACATTATTGCCTCGTTATGATCTCTGTGCGCAAGGCTCGGGTCCGCCCGACGGACTATCCCCGTATGCAGCAGTGGAGCCCCCTCCACATCATGATGCTCGGCATCGCGATTGCTGCATGCGGGATTTTTATTGTCGCCGCCAAGCGCATCCGGGGTAGCAGCAAGGAAAAGTTCATCCGGACGATGGTGGGCTGGGTGCTCCTTGTGTTGGGCACGGCGTGGACCATCATCTCCCTAGACCCCAAGCAGTTCGACATCCGCGAGTCCCTCCCGCTGCACCTATGCGACGTCCTGCGCCCCATCCTGGCGCTGGGTCTTATCACCGGCAACGAGCACGCGCTGACGCTGAGCTACTACTGGGGCATCATCCTCAACCCGCAGGCCATCATCACCCCGGACGTCATCTACTACTTTGAGCCTCGCTGGCTGCGCTTTGTCACCTACTGGTTCTTCCACATCTCTGCCCTGGCGGTACCACTGGCCCTGACCTTTGGCCTGGGCTACCGCCCCACGTGGAAGGGCTACCGCTTCGCAGTGAAGGTAACACCGCTGTGGATGGCTACGGCGATGACCGTCAACGCCAAGACGGATGGCAACTACGGCTTTCTCAACCACGCGCCGGGCAGCCCCTCCATCATCAACCTTTTGGGCCCGTGGCCCTGGTACATCCTGAGTGAAACCGTGGCGGTGGCCGCCGCCTGGGCTGGACTGACCTGGCCCTGGCAGCGCCCACGCGTGCTGCGCGGCACCCGCCCGGTGGGCAAGCACGGCCTGCTGCGTAAGGCAATGGCTACCGGCAAGCGCCTGATGAGCACGTAGTGGCGTGACGAGGCTAACGTGCCATGGCCAGCAGCGTTGCCACGGCTTCCGGGATGGAGGCTGCGATGGACGAGGCCGAACAGATACCCATCCCCGCCGGCGTGCGCGCCGCTAGTGCTGCGGCGTGGGCGTGGATGGCCCCGGCGTGGAGGATCTCCATGATGTTGGCCACGCGCGTTTCATCCGCACTCACGCCACGCTTAGCGCCGTCGACCTCCACATCTTCCGTCCGCAGGGCCTCCACGCGGGCATAGCGCTGAGCCAGCACCGCGCCCAGGATTCCGGCGAGCACGTCACCGGAGCCAGGGGTGGCGGAATAGGAGTGCCCGGCGTCGAAGGCAAAGATGGGCTGGCCCGGGGCGGTGATACGGGTGATGCGCCCCTTGAGTAGGACGAAGCTGCCCAGCCGGGTGGCGAGCTCACTCAGGTAGCCCGCGTAGCCGCGCGCTGGGTCAAGCTCCTTGCCGCAGGCTGCCCGGTAGACGCGGGCAAACTCGCCCTCGTGCGGGGTGAGCACCGTAAACGGGTGGGCGTGGACCAGCTCCCGCAGGTGCTCGTGCTGGGCAAGCAAACTAAGCGCGTCTGCATCAATGACCACGGGGAGTGCCGCGGAACCGTCCTGCGGCCGCGCGGTGGTGCGCAAGATCGATTCCAGCTCGGCTGCCGCGTTCTCATCGGTGCCACGGCCGGGGCCCACCACGATGCACTGCGTGCGCCCGGCGGCGGCAATGTCCGGGTGAACCACAAGTTCTGGCAGCAGCGCGGTAATGGAGTTATCACCGATGAAGCGCACCATGGCCGGTGTGGTGCGCACCGCCGCGGTGGCGGACAAGATGCCAGCGCCCGGATAGGTGTGGCTACCGGCAGCGATGGTGACCACACCGCCGCTGTACTTATCGGAGCGAATCCCCGGGGTGGGATCCGCAATGGGGCCCGTGCACCCCACCGGCCGCGGGTGCGTGGCCTGGCCCAATTCCTGGGCATCCAGTTCCGTGCCACTCAGCCCGTGGCCGCCAAGAAATTCAGCCAGCGCGATGTCACCTTCTGGCCACTGAAAGCGCGCGGGCAACGTGGGCTCGTGGGCAATATAGGCAGCCGGGGCGAATGTCTGCTCCAGGTAACGCGCAAAGGAAGGCGCGCCGGGCAGGACGAGATCCGCCACCACAACCTCGCCGCACTCCGGGGCCAGCGCGTGGGCGGTGCGCGGCCAGCCGAAGGTGACGGTGACATCGGCCTGGATAGCGTCGCGGGCCACAGCACCAGTGTCAGCATCCACGCCGGTGGGCACGTCTACGGCCAGCACCGGGATGCGCTGCGTGTTGAACCCGCCTACTGCCAGTGCCTCGCCCTGCGCCTGCCGGTAGAGGGTCAGCGCGTCCCCGCTTACACCCCGCGCGGAGCCAAGCCCCGCGATGGCATCGATGAGAAGGGCGGTGTCCTCCGGCACCATGTCTCCTGTCAGAATCTCGCCGCCGGCGGCCACAAACGCCGCATGCGCTGCCTTGTGGTAGTGCTGGCCCAGCAGCGCGCTGACCGGATGACCTTTCGCTACCAGGAGCGCGCCGGCAAAGAGGCCATCGCCGCCATTGCCACCGGGCCCGGCCATAATCACCACACGTCCGGGCTGGGCAGCAGACGTCGATGCAGTAGACGTTGAGGCAGTAGACCTTGGTGGGGTAGACAGTGACGCAGCGAGCATCGTCTCCGCCGCGCTGGCTACCGCATGGGCAGCAAGCCGCATGAGCTGATCTGGCTCAGATTGCAGGCTGAGGAGGTGCTTTTCGGTGGCGCGGACATCAGAGACTCTAAAGGCAGGGCGCATGCTGCCCACCCTAGTCCTTGCTCTCGATCTATCGACGCATGATCGACTCATCGATCGACGCGGAAAACTAGCAGAAAACTAGCGCGCCTGGCAGGTGGGGCACCAGTAGAGGTTGCGTCCTTCCATCACCTTGTCCGCGATGGGGCTGCCGCACACATAACAGGGCAGACCTGCGCGCCGGTAGACGTAGACCTCACCGCCGTGATCATCCTTGCGGGGTGGGCGATTCATAGCTTCCGGGGTGTGCTCGGCGCGCACGGTGTCGATGCGGCCATGTTCCACGCCATAATCCATGAGCTCCACCAGGTCCGCCCAGATGCAGTCGAACTCCGCGCGGTCCAGCTCGTTGCCCGGCACAAACGGGGAGATTCCATGCCGGAAGAGGACTTCTGCACGGTAGATGTTGCCCACCCCGGCAAAGAGCTTCTGGTTCATGAACAAGGATCCGATACTGCGCCGTGAGCGATGCACCTTGGCCCACAACGCTGCCGGATCGGCGTCCTCACGTAAGGGATCCTGACCCACGCGGCGGAGTTTCTCCGCATATTCCTCCTCGGTGAGCAGAGTGCAGAACTGCGGCCCGCGTAGGTTCGCCGTGCGCTCGCCGTTATCAATGCGCACCCGGATCTGGCCCCACAAAGAATCCTGGGGTTCAAAGCGCAACGATCCGATAAGCCCCAGATGAATGTAGAGGATATGGCGCGGGTCCGAGGCCGTGAAGTGCACGAAGAGGTGCTTGCCAAAGGCCTCGGCGCGCTCAATCTGCGTGCCGTCCAGCAGCGCGGCCTCCGCCGCGAAGCGCCCCTGCGGGCTGGAAACTACAAGCGGCATCCCACGAAACGATGCGTTGAGCTCGCGGGCAAGGCGGTGGATGACGTGTCCCTCAGGCATGGGGATAGCTTAATGCGTTAGGCCGAGAGCGCATCAATTACGCAGAAGGCTGAGAATATACAGGGAACGCACAGGATAAAACGGCGCCAACGCGTCTCGCCATTCGTGGGAAAGCGAGATTTTCGGACGCGGCTTAAGGTTTTATTAAGTTTCCTCTCGCTGCCTGTACGTCTAAATATTCTTTATTTAAGCAGGTGACGCACGTTACCTTTCCCGGGCTCTTCACCCTCAAACGTGGTAGCAAAGGAGAATCCTGAAAGGATTTGCTCCGTTTTCTTAGGAATTCCCTTTCCTTTTTTCTAACTGTGTGTACAATCAGCAAGCGTTAAGGTCTCGTTTGGAATCCTTATCCGAATCTGATCTGACGCCAAGCTTTCGCTTCGGAGAAGCACCGCGTCTGTCCGCCAAGCCGACGAGTGGGATGGCTGCGACGCGCGCTGTCTGTCGATGTGGAAATTAATACTCAGCACCGGCACCGCAACGGCCGGTATCTCTCGTTGTTTGAAAGGACGCACTATGGCTAACGTACGAGGCCGCAAGGTCCGTCACGCCGGATCGGGTGCTTTCGCGCTCGGTTTTACCGACAGGATGAAGTCTGTCACCTCTGCTGCAGCAGTGATCGCACTTGCTGCCACCGGAACTGTGGCTGTGCAGTCGCAGGTTGCCCCCCTGGCACTAGCTGCATCTGAAGCAATTGAGTCGCCTGGAGTAGTTGATGGTAAGGGCGTTGTCTCGGGTGACGCTCAGTACATCTTCTGAGTTCCGACTGACTCCAACATTGCCAAGACGTTCCAGGATCGTTTTGAAAATGAGAAGGCTGCCGGCCTAACTGTTTATGCTCAGTGGTTTGAGGGCAAGAACGATACTTCTCGTATCGCATCTCCGGTTTATAAGACCACGGTTAATGAAGACGGCACCTGGGCCATCAACATGCGTCCTTTCGTCGATGGCGCAGGCAAGGTTCACACCTTCAACGGCTCTATTGGTGAACAGGAGCGCGTTCGCATTTGGGTTGAAGGCTACGATCGCAGTAAGTACCGACTTTTGTGGAACTACGGTCAAACCGTTGCCCCAGACACTACTACTAGCGTGATTGACACCACTGGTGGTGCCGCGTGGCAGTCCGCTGGTCGCTACCTGCGCAATGCCAGAATTGCTCTTGTTGAGCGTTCCAATACCGAACAGATGGTGGGCGATGCCAGCCAGTGGACTGAACGAAATCTGCTGACGAACAATGAGCACCAAGCTCTTGATAGCAACGCTGGCTTTGTGTCAGGAAAGATTTTCTGGAACTACCGTCAGGGCATCGGCGGCCTTCGCTGGCTCGATACTCTGGGTCCGAACAATCAGAACGATACCGCTGTCCCAGCTGGCGTCAAGGTCGTCGGTGCCTATCTCTCTGATGAAGCCGTAGCAGCTATCAAGAAGTACGCGGAAGACAATAAGGACTCCCTCTTCGGCGGAAACAGCCTTCGTTCTGGTGCGTGGAGCATCAAAAATGAGAAGGACTTGCAGGCCTGGATCCAGGAGCAGATTGCAAAGGATCCGTCTTGGATTGCTGAGAAGGTTGTTACCGAGACCAACGGTAACGGCGAGTACAAGATCCAGTTCAACGGTACCTGGGGTCGCAAGAACGGCCGACCGTCTCAGGTTCCGGCGGACCTGCAGGGCAAGGTAGCGGACAGCCCGACTAACGGTACTTGGCCTGACGGCCCTCTCAAGAAGGATGCAAAGCACGTAAACTTTGACTTCTTCTACGTTGGTCTTGCCGAGGATCCGGGCGAGATTGCTATCAACGAGCCGTTCCGCGGCAACTACTGGCTCGGTATCATGAACCAGTTTGATCCCACCCAGTCCACGGGTATGAACAATGAGTTCGATCCGCGCGCTTTTGCTTTCAGCAAGCTTGCAGTCACTCCTGGCAGCGCTGGCGCTCGAATCTTTGATTTCAACTTCGCCTTGTACCCGGACCATCTGCGGTTTGATGTCGTGGATTACAACACCACTGACAACTTCGCGGTTCCAGGTGATGAGGTAACTACCGAAACCTCCGGTCTGGCTTGGAACCCTGGTTATGGTCAGGCAACCTACGAGATCGTCTGGACCGATGATGCGGGTAACCAGATTGGCGAGCCTTGCACCGGCCTGCAGCCGGATGGCGTTGGTAAGCTGCCGGAATGCAAGCTAAAGGTGCCGGCGGATCTTGAGCGCAACACCACCTTCACGGCATCCTTGTATAACGTCGATAAGGATGGCAACAAGTACCTGCTTAATGCTGATTCCTTTACCGCTCAGGTGAACACCGCTGCTGAGCTGGAGGGCTCCTACAAGGAAACCTTCACCCAGCCGGGCGAAGAAGTTAAGTCTGAGGCACCGACGTTCGATAAGACCTCCACCAAGGACAAGGTCGAGACCGATAAGGCACCTACCGGAACCTCGTTCGCCATCGATAACAAGACTCTGCCGGAAGGCTGGACCGCGACCGTTGATCCGGAGACTGGCGTCGTTACGGCAACTAGCCCGGCTGACGCAGCGGAAGGAACCACCGTTTCCATTCCGGTCATCGTGACTTACCCGGACAAGACCATGGACGTCATTCAGGCTAAGTTCACCGTTGGTGAGCCGCCAGTTGAGGCGCCTACTGTCAACGCTGGTGAGGATCAGACCGTTGTAGAGCACAAGGACATTAAGCCGATTAAGCCTGAGGTGGAGAACCTGCCTGAGGGTGGATCTATCGACGTGACGGTTCCGGAGAACGTTGATGGCCTGAAGGTTGATGAGACGACGGGTGAGGTTACTGGTGCTCCGTCTATTACCGATTGGGGTAAGGATGAGGAGACCCGTGACGTTGAGATCAAGGTTGAGGTCAAGGATGAGAATGGCAAGGTTGTTGCTACCGATACCGTGACCGTGACCGTTCAGCGTGATACCGACAAGGACGGTACCCCGGACATCACCGATACCGATGATGACAACGACGGTTTCACTGATGAGCAGGAGAAGGAGGCTGGCACCGATCCGAAGGATCCGGACTCCAAGCCTCAGACTCCGACTGAGTCCACTGCGGATAAGCTGAACCCGGGTACGGGTACGGCTTCTGGTAATCCGGGTGATAAGGCTCCTGTTGAGCAGTCCGGCGATAAGATTCCGGCTGGTTCTACCGTAGTCAAGGATCCGGCTAAGGATGTCACCGGTACTGATGCTGATGGCAAGCCGGTGGAGACTGTTCCGGACTTTAGTGTTGAGGCAGACAAGGACGGCAACATCACCATTGACATCCCGGAGGATGCCACCCCTGGTGATTACACTGTTCCGGTTGAGGTGACTTACCCGGATGGGTCGAAGGACAACTTCGACATCAAGGTTTCTGTCACGGATCCGTCTTCGGATGCTGGTAAGTACGATCCGGCCTATGACGCCACTGACGTCAAGATTGGTGAGAAGGCTCAGACCAACAACCCGCTTGCTGGTACCGACGCCAAGCTTGCTGACAAGGATGCAGCGGTGCTGGATAAGGCAGCTGTGGATAAGGCCAAGGATTGGACCTTTACCACTGACGCTGATGGTGTGATTTCTGCGCAGGCTCCGACCATGGAGCAGCTTGCTGAGCAGTTCAAGGGTATTCAGCCTTCCGGTGACAAGCTGACTGTGGCTGATGTTGAGAAGGCTCTGGCTGATGTGGCAAAGCCGTCTATCCCGGTGACTATCACCTACGCTGATGGTTCTCACGAGATTGCTGGTGCTGACTTTGTCCTCAAGGGCAAGGATGGCAAGGACATTCTGGATCCGAATGGTGATGCCGACGGCGATGGTGTGACCAACAAGGACGAGATCGAAGGTGGCTCCAACCCGTTCGATGAGAACGATAAGCCTGCTGCCCCGAGCGAGAAGCCGAACTGGGATAACGGTACGGCTAAGCCGGGTGAGGAGACCACGCTGCCGAATACTGGTGGTGCGGTTGAGGATGGCACCAAGGTAGATGTTGAGGGTCCGGGTAAGGCTGAGATCGATGAGGATGGCAACCTGGTTGTCACCCCGAACGAGGATGCTAAGCCGGGTGACAAGATCACTGTGACGGTCACCGATAAGGATGGCAATGAGATCGACAAGGTCGAGATCACTGTTGAGGATCCGAATTCTGCCGAGAAGCCGAACTGGGATAACGGTACGGCTAAGCCGGGTGAGGAGACCACGCTGCCGAATACTGGTGGTGCGGTTGAGGATGGCACCAAGGTAGATGTTGAGGGTCCGGGTAAGGCTGAGATCGATGAGGATGGCAACCTGGTTGTCACCCCGAACGAGGATGCTAAGCCGGGTGACAAGATCACTGTGACGGTCACCGATAAGGATGACAATGAGATCGACAAGGTCGAGATCACCATTACCGAGCCGGGTAACGGTGGTTCTTCCGACGGCAAGGTTGACCTGGGTAAGTGCATCCCGGCTGCTG
>NZ_JAUNLS010000031.1 GCF_030532325.1 Corynebacterium sp. | reverse complement strand
TTATGTGGGGTGTGCGGGGCTGGGGATGGGGATGGGTGGCCCGCCGTGGGGTGGTTGCCAGTGGATGCGGCCGTTGATGCGGTGGATGCGGCCGCGGCCGGTGGGTTTGGTGGGGTCGTCGTCGTTGATGGCGTTGTGGTACTTGCATAGGGGTACCAGGTTGGCGATGTTGGTTGCTCCGCCGTCTTGCCAGCGGTGGATGTGGTGGGTTTGGCATTCGTCGGCGGGTTTGTGGCAGCCGAACCAGGCGCATTTGGGGTGTTCGGCAGCCAGCATGATGCGTTGTTTGTTGCTGGCGAAGCGGCTGGTGTCGTAGAGGTCGACGGGTCCTTCGGTGGGGTGGACGAGGGTGATGTAGCCGATGTCGTGGAGTTTGCGTTGGATGAATTCTGCGCCGGTGATGGTGCCGCCGTCGGTGGTGGGGAGCAGGATGTCGTTGCCTTCGCCGCGGGTGATCTGGGCGAATTGCTCTAGGCGGACGATGACGTTGCTGTGGAGTACGGGTGCGCCGGCCCCGCCGCGGGTGAGGATGGTGTGGGCGGCGGCGAGCATGTCTTGGGCGTTGGGTGTCAGCGTGGTGGGTTCTGTGGTGTTGCTGTCGTCGTCGGTGTTGTTGGTGCGGGCGGTGGCGGTGATGGCGGAGTGGATGTCGGCGATGCGGCGTGGGGTGTCGGTGATGACGATGCTGTGGGGGCCACGGTTGCGGCGGATGGTTTTAATACCTGGGGTGATGTCGCGGGTGGGGCGGAGTTCGCGTAGGAGTTGGAGTGCTCGGTGGCGGATGTTAGCTGGTGGGGTGGCGCAGAGTTCTGCGCGCAGGTGCCAGGCGTGGAGTTGGTTGTTGAGGCGGCGGGCGTAGCCTTCGATGGTGCGTAGGGTTTCGAGGTCGTGGGTGGTGGTTCGGGCGCCTCGTTGTTTGCGGGTGTAGGCGGTGGGCCCGAAGTAGGTGGTGTGGAGGCGGTGGAGGTCGCGGGCGAGTTCGCGGCTAGCGCCCATGGCGGTGAGTTGTTCTTCGGTGTGGCCGGCGCTGGCCTCGATGATGCGCATGCCGTGCGCGAGTGCCCCGAGAATTTCCCCCAAATTCATGCCCACACCATAAACCGGGCCCCGACGGCCCGCAACTGGGGGCTAGGAACGTCGAGAAGCAAGCGCCTCGATGCCGCGCCAGCCAAAGAGCAGCAGGGCGGACATCGTGGTGGCCACCAGGAGGAAGCTCCAGTGGGGCAGGCGGCCGTTGACCAGTGCCCACAGCACCATGCCGCCGATGATGGCGCTGGCCCACACCACGAGGCCCTCGCGCCAGCGGCCCTGCACGCGGGTGGCGGTGACGATGGCCCAGCCCAGCAGCGCGCCCACGGCCCAGGGCCAGAAGGCATCCACCCAGGTGCTCAAAGACAGCCCGCCGTGGGCCAGGCGGGCCAGCACGGCGAAGACGGCCAGGGCAAGAATGTCGATGAGGATGCGCACCTTTTAAAGATCCTTTCGGCTGAGCGCGGCGTAGGAGAAGCCGTCGCGGGCGTAGTGGGCAAAGTAAATGACCCATCCAATGATAGTCACCAGGGCAAAGGAAATAAGCCGGTAGATGATTGCCGCGGACGTCGCGTGCACGGCGGTGAGCCCGGTGGCCACCAGCGGGGCGATGAGCGCGGCCTCCACCGTGCCCAGGCCGCCGGGGGTGACCTGGGCGGAGCCGGCCAGCTTGGCGGCCAGAAAGGCCAGCGCCACCCCAGCCATGGTGGTGTGGTCCTGGCCGGCGCGCAGCCAGGGGATCTCCCCGGTCACGGCCCACACGGAGGCCCACAGGGCGAGCATGTCGAAGAGCCTGTGCACCAGCGAGGCGCCCGCCACCCCGGCAAACGACTTCCGGGAGAGATGGACCTCGTCGAGGTTGCGCACTTCCTTGATGGCGCGGTCGCGAATCGTGCCGGGCTTGAAGCCGCGCAGCCATTGCTCGATGGTGCCGGGGTGGGAGGTTGCCCAGAAGATCGCCCCCATGGCCGCCAGCATGAGCACGGTGGTGGTGATCAGCGAGCCCAGTGCCATATCGGCGTTGAGGAAGAAGACCCCCGCCACCCCGATGAGCGCGAGGAACATCGAGCTGACCACCGAGGAGAGGAAGAGAAAGTAGCTGCACAGCGCCACCGAGGCACCCCAGCGACGCTGCACCTGGAAGGTAAGCACGGCCGCGAAGGCCGGCCCGGCCGGCAGCGTGGTGGACCACGCATTGGAGGCCAGCGTGATGGCGTAGGTCTCCCGGAGGGGGACCTCGACCTTGCCCGCGGCGATGAGCCTGCGCATGACCTCGGCCATGCCGGCGATGGAGCCGAAGGCGAAGAGGATGACCAGCGCTACCGGGAAGGGCTCGGCGTGGCGCAGGCGGCGCAGGCCGTCGCCGATGAAGTCCAACCTATCGCGGAAGAACCACACCAGCGCGGCGAGGATGAACAGCGAAAGAATCCACGTGATCCAGTTCTTTTTCATCGATCACCCGAGCTGTTGATGCGCTTGAGCAGCTCAGTGAAGGGGATGAGCTCGTCGTCGGTGTCGGCGCTGCGGTTGCCGCGCACGGCGACGCTCCGCTTGGCCGCGCCCTCCTCATTGTCAACAGCCCCCTCGTGATCGGCTGCAGCGTCAGGGTCTGCAGCGCCGGCACCCGTGGAGTCCTCACCTGGCGCGGCGCCGCGGGTGAGCCGCTCGGAGGCACGATGGATGAAGCCCGGGGCCCACCAGTTGTCTTCGCGCAGCAGGTGCATGACGGCGGGCACGAGCAGCATGCGCACGATGGTGGCGTCGATAAGCAGGGCAAAAATCATGCCGAAGGCAATGTACTTCATCATGACGATGTCGGAGAAGCCGAAGGCCCCGGCCACCACGATCATGATGAGCGCGGCGGCGGTGATGATGCCGCCGGTGTGCGCGGTGCCCGCGGCGATGGCGTGATCTGTGGACTCGCCGTTGCGGCGGGCCTCCACCATGCGCGAGACCAGGAAGACCTCGTAGTCCGTGGACAGACCAAAGACAATCGCGATGATGAGCACCAGGATCGGGCTCATGAGCGGGCCGGGGGAGAAGTTGAGTGCGCCGGAGCCGAGGCCGTCGACGAACATGAGCGTGAGGATGCCCAGGGTGGTGCCCAGGGAGAGCAGCGTCATGAGGATGGCCTTCACCGGCAGGACGAAGGAGCCGAAGACCAGCGCCATGAGCAGGAAGGTCACCACCACCACGTAGAGCGCCATCCACGGCAGGGTCTTGAAGAGCGCGTCGAGGGACTCGACCTCCATGGCTGGGGTGCCGCCCACGTAGAGCTCCACGCCTTCGGGCGCGTCGAGGTTCTCCAGCTCGTGGACGATGCGCGCGTAGTCCTCGCGGTCCTGGATGCCGGCGCCGAGCACCGTGGTGCCGTCCTGGGTGGCGGTCTTCGGGCCCATGGGCTCGGTGAGGCCTTCGATGTTGCGGGCTTGCAGGACGACGTCGACAAGCTGCTGGTTGGTCGCGTTCTTCACCACGAGCTTGACCGGCTCGGTGCGGAAGGAGGGGAAGTTCTCGTTGAACTCGTCCTGAGCCACGCGGGTCTCGTGGCTCGGCGGCAGGTAGGTCTCGTTGATACCGCCGAACTTCACGCCGAGCACCGGCAGGGTCAGCGCGATGAGCAGGCCGCACAGGCCCACGGTGATGATGCCGGCGCGGCGCATGGCCCAGCGCGGTAGGCGGTACCACCAGGTGTCTTCCAGGCGGCGGGCGCGCCGCGAGGTGCGGCGCACGGTCCACTTATCGATGTTCTTGCCCAGCAGGCCAAACAGCGCTGGCAGCACCGTCACGGAGAGCAGTGCGGCCAGGCCGACGGCCGAGATGGAGCCGTAGGCCACGGACTTGAGGAAGGCCTGCGGGAAGAGGAAGAGCCCGGAGATGGCCACGGCGACCATGCCGGCGGAAAAGACCACGGTCTGCCCGGCGGTGGCGGTGGTAATGGCCACGGCCTCGGGGGCGGAACGGCCCTTGTCCAGCTCCTCGCGGAAGCGCGAGACCATGAAGAGGCCGTAGTCGATGGCCAGGCCCAGGCCCAGCAGCGTGACCACCGCCTGGGCGAAGACGTTGACCTGCAGGAAGCCGGCCAGCACGGAGAGGATGCCCAGCGAGCCGAGGATAGAAAGGCCGCCGACCACCAGCGGCATCGCCGCGGCCACGACCGAGCCGAAGACGATGAGCAGCAGCAGGCCCACCAGCGGCAGGGCTGCCTTCTCCGCGCGGGAGATGTCGTTGGCCATGCCGGCGTCGAGGGCGTCGGCCACCGCGGTGGCGCCGCCGATCTTCACCGGCAGCCCGGAGCTTTCCAGCGAGTCCTGGATGGTACGGAAGTCCTTAAGCGTTTGTTCTTGGTCGCCCTTGAGGCCGATGGCGGCGAAGGCGAGCGAGTGATCCTCGTTGACCAGGTCGGGGTTCTTGGAGTCGAAGTAACTGGTGACGTGGTCGATCTGCTCGGGGTGCTGCGCCTTGAGATCGGCGAGGAAGGCGGCGGCCTCCTCGGCGTGGGCGTCGGGGTTCTCGAAGAGGAGAATGACGTCGCCGGAATTGTCGCGCCCGAAGGTCTCGGCTTCGATCTGCGCCGCGCTGGTCGACGCCGCATTCGGGTCCTCCCAGCCCTCCTGGCTCATGCGGTCACCCAGGCGGGTGCCGAAGCCGAAGAAGAGCAGCAGGATCAGCCCCACGATGACGAGGGGGACGGCCTTGCGGTGGGCATAGGAAAAACGGCCCCAGGCGTAGAACATGTCTTCTCCTTCTGGCAGTTAGCGCTCAAGCAGTGCCTTGAGCGAGCGGAAGGGCTGCAACCAGGCGCCGCCCTCGGGCAGGTTGTCCAGGTTAACGCGCGGCAGCGGCTCGCGGAACACGCCCTCGATGTCTTCGAGGTCCACGAACTCGATCTCCGGGTGGGTCACCGCCCAGGAGGCGTGCTCGTGGAAGCCCAGCACGCACACGGGCAGGCCTTCGCTGGCCAGCTCCTCGAGGGTGGCCTGGAAGTTCTGGCCGTCGGCGGAGGCGACGATGAGCCCGGAGAGGTGATCGCGGCTGGCCTCGATGTGGGCGAGCATGTCGGGATCGACGTCGTCGTCATCGTGCAGCTTTGGCTTGGCAAAGACCGCGAAGCCGACGTTGCGGATGGCCTCCACCCAGGGGCGGATGACGTCGGCGCTGCCGGGGGAGACGTTGGTGAAGACGGCGGCCTCGGGCTCGGCGTCGTTGTCCGCAGCGAGCTCGGCCACCCAGCGGCCGATGGCGTCAAAGCGCGGCCGGTGCGCGGCGGTGGGGCGCCCGCCCAGGATGGAGCCGAGCCCCATGTCCATGTTGGGCGCGTCCCAGATCAGCAGGTAGGTGCCGGACATTTATTTCTTCTCCCACAGGAACTCGGTGATGACGTGGTCCTTGTCCAGGCCCTTGCCCTCGAACTTGGTGATGACTTGGCGGTCGGTGAGCTGTGGGCACTCCGGCCAGGGCCAGCCCTTGAACTCCAGGGTGGGCTCGACGTGGACGAGCTCGGTGATCCATTCTGCGTAGTCGGCGTGGTCGGTGGCCACGTGCAGGACGCCGCCTTTCTTCAGGCGGGAGGCGAAGAGGTTGAGCGTGCCGGACTGGATGATGCGGCGCTTGTGGTGGCGGGCCTTGGGCCAGGGATCCGGGAAGAAGACGCGGATGCCGTCGAGGGATTCCGGCGCGAACATGCGCACGAGGACCTCGATGCCGTCGCCGCGGATCATGCGGATGTTCTCGATGTCCTCGCGCACCACGGCGCCGAGCAGCTTGGCCAGGCCGGGCTTGTAGAGCTCGACGGCGATGATGTTGGTGTCCGCCTCCAGCGGGGCCATCGCCGCGGTGGAGGTGCCGGTGCCGGAGCCGATCTCCACGATGGTCTTGGCGCCGCTGCGGCCGAACCACTCGTTGATGTCGATGCGCTCGTTGGCCAGCACACGGCCGAGGCGGGGCCAGTGCTCCTCGAAGAGCGCGTTCTGGTTCTCGGTGAGGGTGCCGCGGCGGAAGGTGACGTTGCCCAGGCGCGGGTAGTCCAAGTCATTGTCAAAGACGGCGTTGAAATCCGTCTGGAGGGGGCGGCCGTGGGGCATCTCTGCGGCCGGGGTGGGGGTTACTTTTTCAGTATTCATTGCTCTACATTGTTCCCTTAACCTGCGCCAGCACCAAAGTGGCGCGCCGATTCGATGGGCGTGCGCCGCCCTCCGCGGGCCCTGGATATAACCGGAATGGGTGAGTAGGGGGTAGGGCGGCGGGTGACGGGGAGGTCACAGTGCACACCCGATTTAACCCCATTTGAGGGGATGGGTGCGGGACATATGCCAAATATCACACTGTCAAACGTTCGATTACGTTGTGGTGAACGGGGTGGATATAACCGGAGAATGCTCTTTTGGGCCTAAGAAGCGCTATGAACGCCACAACGGGGGTTACCCTTGAGGTGACCGAGCTGTTAGGGACATGTCTGCCCTGTCGGCACTCGCAGGGACGCCGCAAGGCTCCCGTGAATATCCCCAGGAGAATTGATAAATGACCGCCACCATTAAGGGCCTCGTCGGTGAACTGCCCACGAGCAACGAAAAGCTCATTAAGTGGATTAGCGAGAATGTTGAGCTCTTCCAGCCGGATCGGGTGGTCTTTGTCGACGGTTCGCAGGAGGAAGCTGACCGTCTCGCCGCCGAGCTGGTGGAGAAGGGCACGCTGATCAAGCTCAATGAGGAGAAGCGCCCGAACTCCTTCTTGGCTCGTTCCAACCCCTCTGACGTCGCCCGCGTTGAGTCCCGCACCTTCATCTGCACCGAGGAGGCAGAGGACGCCGGCCCCACCAACAACTGGGCCCCGCCGGCAGCGATGAAGGAGGAGATGACCGAGGCCTTCCGCGGCTCCATGAAGGGCCGCACCATGTACGTGGTTCCCTTCTGCATGGGCCCCATTAGTGACCCGGATCCGAAGCTCGGCGTGCAGCTGACTGACTCCGCCTACGTGGTGCTGTCCATGCGCATCATGACCCGCATGGGTGCGCAGGCGCTGGAGAAGATCGGCGCCGAGGGCAACTTCGTCCACGCCCTGCACTCCGTGGGCGCCCCGCTGGAGCCGGGCCAGGAGGACGTCGCCTGGCCCTGCAACGACACCAAGTACATCACCCAGTTCCCGGAGACCAAGGAGATCTGGTCCTACGGCTCCGGCTACGGCGGCAACGCCATCCTGGCCAAGAAGTGCTACGCGCTGCGCATCGCCTCCGTCATGGCTAAGGAGGAGGGCTGGATGGCTGAGCACATGCTCATCCTCAAGCTCACCAACCCGGAGGGCAAGAAGTACCACGTGGCTGCGGCTTTCCCGTCCGCCTGCGGCAAGACCAACCTGGCCATGATCACCCCGACCATCGAGGGCTGGACCGCCGAGGTGGTGGGCGATGACATTGCGTGGATGCACCTGCGTGAGGACGGCCTCTACGCCGTCAACCCGGAGAACGGCTTCTTCGGCGTGGCGCCGGGCACCAACTACGATTCCAACCCGATTGCCATGAAGACCATGGAGCCGGGTAACACCCTGTTCACCAACGTGGCGCTTACCGATGACGGCGACGTCTGGTGGGAGGAGATGGGCGAGGCCCCGACTCACCTCATCGACTGGCGCGGCAACGACTGGACCCCGGAGTCCACCACCAAGGCCGCGCACCCGAACTCCCGCTACTGCGTGCCGATCTCCCAGTGCCCCACCGCTGCACCGGAGTTCGACGATTGGAAGGGCGTCAAGATCGACGCCATCCTCTTCGGCGGCCGCCGCCCGGACACCGTCCCGCTGGTCACCCAGGCCTTTGACTGGAACCACGGCACCATGATTGGCTCGCTGCTCTCCTCCGGCCAGACCGCCGCCGCTGAGGGCAAGGTGGGCACCCTGCGCCACGACCCGATGGCCATGCTGCCCTTCATGGGCTACAACGCCGGCGATTACCTGCAGCACTGGATTGACATGGGTGAGAAGGGCGGCGAGCGCATGCCGTCCATCTTCCTGGTTAACTGGTTCCGCCGCGGCGAGGATGGCCGCTTCCTGTGGCCGGGCTTCGGTGAGAACTCCCGCGTGCTCAAGTGGATTGTTGACCGCATCGAGGGCAACGTCGAGGCTGAGAAGACCGTCGTGGGCCACACCGCCCGCGCCGAGGACATCGACCTGACCGGCCTGGACTTCGACATCGAGGACGTGCGCGCCGCCCTGGCCGTCAACCCCTCCGATTGGGCCGGTGACATCGAGGACAACGAGGAATACCTGACCTTCCTCGGCTCCCGCGTCCCCTCCGAGGTATGGGAGCAGTTCAAGGCGCTCAAGCAGCGCATCGAGAACGCCTAAGCAGCGCACCGGCGCTACGCTCTTGCCGACGTCGCGCCTCACACGCAGCCCCCGCCACGCACCGGTTGTGGCGGGGGCTTTGTCATGTCTCAGCTGCGCGCCGGTGGGGGTGCACGAAAGGTCATTTTATTTTTCTAGGCGCGTAATTTTCTCCGCCACTTCCTGCATAAACAATTTGTTTTTGCTATGTTTATCCCCGGGGGTGGCCATTTACGGCAATATGTTCAATTTATATCCTGAGGTCGTCCATAGATGTGGACAGTAAGAGTCATACGTTTGGGGAGGGAAATTCGGCGTAAAACTGCAGGAATTGCCGCTGCTCAGTAGAAGGAGAGGAGACTGTGCAAGAGCTCGGAGTAGGGCTCTTGCATTTTTGTTTAAGGAGCTATGGAGTGCTGAAAGAAGGTGTTGGTCTTTCCCAGAAGGTGCTTGCCGTATGCGCAGTCTTTGCGGCATGTTTCATGGGATATTGGGCCAGTACACAGGTGCAGGCGGAGTCAGTCAGAGAAACCGGTACGTTCCTTAACGTGGCGGCGACGGCGAACAATGACAACGCAATTCTTAGGCAGCTAAACGCTACGGCCAATGCGGCAGGCGAGCGTATCGCTGTCGTGGTAGAACAGCCTGAGCATACGGATGTGTATGCCGCGGGCAAGTTTCCCAGCAACTGGTACAACCACATTGCGCCTGGGAAGCATACTGCTGTTCACGCACTGACTGACCTAGATGACTCTCGGCAGATGCTTCAGCTTTCTGGAAACGAGGACTTTCAGCGCTCTGTGGAGAGTGTCCTCGATACACAGGGGGCGCAGTACTTCGAACTGGACAATCTTGAATGGAGCTTCCTTTTTAATGGAACTGCTCTCGCCGGGATTTATGGGCTGGTGTTTACCGTGTGTGCCGTTGTTGTCTGTGCGGGGGCCATCGCCCGTACTCGGGACTACGCCATCTGGGAGCTCATGGGACGATCATCCCTAAGTATTTTTGGTCGTGAGCTAGCGCGGACCTACGCGGCTCCTCTTTTCATCGCTGTACTCGTTGCTCTTGTGGCTCTCGTCTTCGTCGCGTGCATGGTCTCTCCGCGCGTAGCTTTGGTTATCGCTCGGTATTCTTTCATCTTCCTAGTGCCGCTCTTGACGGTTATGGTGCTGAGCTTCTTGATAACCGCGTGGGCAGGGCGGCGACTGCGCCTTAGTGAAAGAATCAAAGGAAAGCTGCCCCTTAAGGCCACTGCTGTCAGCATTGCTGTTGTGAAACTGATCCCGTGCGTCGCAGCTGCCAGCCTTATTGCGCCTGCACTCAACCATGTTTCCGAGATACGCGAGCAGGGGCCTGTGCGTGATTTTTGGAGTGGGGCAAACGATCTCAATCTCGTTGAGCTCTTCGGGGCCCGTGACGAAAAGGGAATCGAGGATTCCACGCGGCACCTCGCTGATGTGGCTAGGAAGGCCTCCGCACGTGGTCAGTTCCATTACTCGCAATTTAGTCCAAGCATGTCAAGCGAGCTCGGCGGGGCGGGACGAGACGTGATCTCTTTTAATCTCACTGCGGCGCTGCGTTCCACCGAGGGTGCGCTGGCTCAGCAGTTGCGGGAACACCCGCCTACAAGGCCAAGGATGTACGTCCCAGCTTCAAGTCAGCTATCACCTGAGAAGCTGCCCAGGGATATTTCTTGTGGTAAAGACTGTCCC
Organism: Corynebacterium sp.; assembly: GCF_030532325.1. GTDB lineage: Bacteria > Actinomycetota > Actinomycetes > Mycobacteriales > Mycobacteriaceae > Corynebacterium. Next base: position 2,787 of record NZ_JAUNLS010000031.1, on the reverse strand, counting down.
ATCACCGTCCTCGAAGAAGACGGGGCAGAGGTCGCTACCTGGCAAATGAGTAGTGATGGATGGGGAGAAAAGCTCTGGAGTACAGAACCCATTATTACCGTGTACCCCGATGATCAGCTTCCTGAGGATAGGGCAATCGTCGCAGCTTTGACGCAAAAGAGCGCGGGGTTCTTGGGATCCGTGCCACAAGAGTTGCGTGAGGAACCAGATCTTCGGAATTTTGTGCTCAAGTCAATTCCGGCATCTGTGGCCTGGGCACAAGGCAACAGGGCATTGCATACTGATGCCTACGCGTTTGCTCTCGGTTCGGTCGGTGCTGGAGTCCTCGCACTCATTCTCGCTGTCATAGCGGGCCTTCTTTACCGACGGCTCTATGCCCAGCGACTCAGAGTGTATCGCTTTCTTGGGCTTCCGCTGTGGCGGGCTTATCGCGGTATGTGGGTAGCTGACCTTCTCATTTGCGCGATCACCATGGCGTATTTGTGGAACAAAGGTGGCCAAGCCCGTGCGCTGATGAGTGACTCGAGTGTGTCTCCTGCTGTCGTCGCGCGCTTGGAGGTGTCGCCGGAGGCGATGTGGTGTTCGGGAGTGCTGGTCATCATAGTCGCCGTGATGTCGATTGTGACGATGACCTTGGGGGCTCAACGTGCTGGAAGTAGGAAGTGAGGACAACCATGAGTGACAATGTCATCAGCATGCGTGGCGGTGTTTATCGGATAGGAGACCGTGTCTTGTGGGAAGGCGTAGATGCCGATGTCTCCCCTGGTCAGATAGTGGCTGTGACCGGCCCATCCGGGTGTGGAAAGACCACTCTGTTGAACTGCTTTGGTCTTTTGGATTCCTTGAGCCAGGGAAGCCTGCACCTGTTCGGTACGGACATCGCGACCATGTCTCAACGTCAAGCGCGTAAGTTGCGCCGCTCGACGCTCAGTTACCTTTTCCAGGATTTTGCTCTTATCGATACGGATTCGGTGGAACAGAACGTCTCAGTAGCGATGCCACCGCGGACCCCTCGAAGCGCTCGCGCAGATGTGGGTGATCAGGCTCTAGAAAAGGTGGGCCTGGGCGGACGTGGAAAGGAGAAGGTCTTTTCTCTCAGTGGTGGTGAGCAACAGCGTGTGTCGTTTGCTCGCATTCTCGTGCGACAACCGCGACTAATCCTGGCCGATGAGCCGACGGCTTCGTTAGATAAGCACAATGCTGATCGCGTGATGTCGTTGCTTCGGGAACAAGCTGAGCGTGGGGCCGCGGTGGTTGTGGTTACCCATGATGAGCGCGTGCGGGATCAGTGCATGAGCACGGTGGATCTCAGCCGATACAGCCCCAGGGCGTCCTAAAGCAGCAAACCTATTGGTGCTTAGGCCCGCAGCACCAGCACCAAGTTCGAGGTGAGAAACTCCCGCAGCACCGGCACGCGTACCACCCACCATGCCCACCGCGGGTGGTAGCGCGGGAAGGCGGCGAGCAGCTTAGCGTTCTGGGTGTCAGTCTTCGCGGCCCAGCGCAGGCCGGCGGCGGCGGAGAGCGCGAAGAGCGAGGTGCCAAACACGTTCTTGGGTGAGTGGCCGTGGCGTCGGGTATAGCGGTCCCGGGCGAAGGCCCCGCCCACATAGTGCTCCCACAGGCCGGTCTCGTGGCCGCCGAAGGGCCCCAGCCACACGGTGTAGCTGACTATCACCAGCCCACCCGGCTTGGTCACCCGCAGCATCTCTTCTGCCATGGCCCAGGGCTGGGGGATGTGCTCGGCCACGTTGGAGGAGTAGGTGACGTCGAAGGTGGAATCCGCAAAGGGCAGCTGGGTGCCGTCGCCGCGCACCGCGTTGGACACGGAGATCCCGGCGGCGGCCATCTCCCCGGCGTCGGGCTCAACGCCGAAATACTGGGCGCCGCGCCGGGCAAAGGCCTGGGCAAAGTAGCCTGGACCGCCGCCGACGTCGAGCACGCGGGTTCCTGCCAAGGAGGGGGCGTCGTCAAGCGCACGCGCAGTGCTCGGCCCGACATCGCACACCAAGGCGCTGACGAGCCGCGCGGTGTCTTCTGCCAGCCCGCCGTAGAAGATGTCCGGGCGGGTCTGTTCAAAACGGAAGGACCGCAGCAGCCGCCACGAGCGGGCGAGGGTGGCCATGGCGCGGGTGTGTTTCATAAGGCACTAGGCTAGTCGTGCTAGGGGCGTACCCACACTTGAGGCCTTTTATTGGAGATTGCTTTCAACTCATCCAAGGTATTGGGTAGGAGTTTTCCAGGTTGAGTCTTGAACCAATTAATGCGCGTGGGATCTGCATAGTCGAGTTCTTCGGCATAAAAGATGCCAGCAAGTTCGTACTGCCATAAGTCGAGTGCGTTCTCGAATTCAACCGAATCCGCTCCGAAGGTTCCCTCGGGGTAAAACAAGGTCTCAAACCCGGTTAAAGCCGTGCCTTTAGGAGTCTCTACCTCGATGACAATGTATAAGAACTCATCTAACCACGCAGCTACGCCTTTGAACTTGGGCAGTGCCCCCCTGCGTGCGTCTGTGATTCGGTGACAACTTGGTACATCATCCTCGAGGATCCTGGCCAAATGAAGGGCCACGGCTTGGAGGTCAAAGCTATTTCTTGGCATTATTGCCACTTCCACAGGCTAAGAGTTGGAATGTCTGTACTAAACCAGCTAGGGGCTTTATCGTTAAGGCCATGAGTGCCGCTGTTGTGAACCGGGTACATTGTTATAATTCCGCGGCCTTCTGTCGCACCGGGGTTGCGTCCGTTAGCGTGGTGTATCTGTGACCCGGGGTTGTGCTCATGTCGG
>NZ_JAUNLS010000030.1 GCF_030532325.1 Corynebacterium sp. | reverse complement strand
ACAACTAATCACCAAGATTCGAAACCAGATACACCACTACCCAGGACTTGACCCAGCGCGCTTGCTGAACTCATTGGCGTTACGCATACCACAACACACCAAGCTTTGGCGCGACGGCCTGACAAGCGCCCTGCAAAGAAGGATTCTCCGCCAGAATGCGAGCCTCCAGCGAGCGAACGACCCAGTCTTCCGCCCTAATCAAACCTCTTTGACCTGTTCCGGTTTCCCATCTGCTCAAACGGAACAAACCCCTGGGGCACTTCAGTTTCGTGGAAATGTTTTTGTCCTCAAGCTCTTAAAAGGATTGAGTTCGACCACATCAGACACGAGATAAAAGGATAAATGAATATGTACTGAAAACGGGGAAGCTCGATTTAGGCGCTGAAGGTTACTATCTCTACGCGGACCGAGTACCCCAACGAACCGAGCACGTCGCCGAGCAAAGGGCCGAACCGCGGCAAGGGCCTAGCTCAGCAGCCCCGCAGCTTAACCACAGGTCACAATAGGCTGCGGGTCATAGACAGTCGTGGTGGTCTCGCGGCTGAGCTCCTTGCCGCTGAGGTCCTTGATGATGCGCGTGTCGGACGTCGTAAAGCCAGGCGCGCCCGAGGAAGGCGAGCAGTCCTCCGTCACCGTCATGCGCTGCGGCTGGGTCTTGGCCCAACGCCCGTTGTTCACGGACTCCACGTCGACGGTCTTGACGCCCTTGAAGCGCACCGTGATCTCGTTGCCAAAGCTGGTCTCAATGCGGATCGGGTGGTTAGTGGTGTTCTTAAACTGCAGGTCAATCGCGCCCTCGTAGACCGTGGCCTCACGGCCGGCCGGGTAGCGCGAAATGTAGTAGGAGTGCGGCGTGTGGGTGACGTCCTCCATGCCGGCGAAGTACGCGGCGTTGTACAGCGTGGTGGCAAACTGCGAAATGCCGCCGCCCACCGCGGTGCCAGAGTGGCCGTCGATGATGATGCCGGACTCCACGTAGCCCTGCGCCTTGCCGCGCGGGCCGGTGTAGCCGTTGAGGGAGAAGGTCTCACCCGGGTTGACCACCGCGCCGTCGACCTGCTGGGCCACCAAGCGGATGTTGGTGCCGGAAGGCCCGGAGAACCCACCGGTGGAAAACTCAGACACCGTGTCATCAAAGGTGGCGTGCTCCGCCATCTCCGTGGTGAACTCCGCCGGGTCCGGCTTGTACTCCGCGTCCCACGTGCGCTCAGACTTCTTGGCGGCCACGCGCTTGTCAAAGTCCTTAAGCGTCTTCTCCCAGTCGATGATCTCACCATCCACCGAGGGCGTCACGTTCTTCTGCCCGCCGCTAAAAGAAATCTTGGCGTTGGTGCCGGGCACCTCGGCGCCCTCCATGCGCTCCTCAAAGAGCACCTTGGCCTTCTCGTTGTCCGTCTTGAGCTTGAGCTCGCCGTTGAGCGCCTCAATGGAGACAAACTGCGCGATCTCCGGGCGTTGCAGCGTGCCGGAGACACCGTTCTTGCCCTGCAGCGTGAGCGGATTATCCAGCGCGCGGGCCACGTCGCCGGTGCGCATGGCCTCGATGGCAGCATCGTTAATGGCCGGCTCCACCACCACGGGGTCCACCGTCACCCCCTGCGGGTCAAGCCAGCTCTCCGTCATCGCCTGGGTGAGCGCTTCCTTGCCCACGGTCTGGCCCAGCTCAGGCTCGGTTTCCTTGAGGTTGCCGTTGATGAGCTCAAGGTTGCCGTCCTTGGCCTCGATGCTCAGATCCTGGGTGACGTTCTCCAAGGAGCCGGCCAGCGCCGCGTCATCGACGTCCACTGCCACCGGGATCTCCTCGGTGGGCTTGATAAAGCTGTAGAGGCGGGAAATCGGGTTATAGGAAGCATCCGGAATGCCGTCCACGGCCTTCTGGTAGTTCAGGCTCAGGCCGGACTGGGCGGGGATGAACTGCGCGCTGCGCTCCCCGGCGGTCACCGTCACTGGCTTATCGGCCACCCCGCCGAGCTCCTGGGCCAGCTTGTCCACGGCCTCCCCACGGTCCATCGTGGAAATATCCACCCCGCCCACCGAGACCGCGCGCGGGACTTTGCCCTGGTTAGCAATGACATCCCAGGCGTACGCGACGCCCGCGATGAGCAGCAGGCCCACGAGTACCCCCAGCGTTACCTGCACTCCTGTGTTGCGTTGTTTTCCTACTGCCTTTTTCACGCCTTAGACAATAACGGTCATACCTGGGTTTTTCCTAGCCAGCCTCGCCCGCACGCGCCCCCGCCACACGCCGCTGCGCGGCCTCGAGGTGCTCGCGGCTCAAGCGCCCGTCCTCCACGGCGCGCTGCACGGCGTCGATCACCGCGGCGAAGTCATCGTCGGTGGACCACAGGGGCATGTCCGCCCCGGCGGCCAGCGCGGCGGCCGCGGCCTCCGGCAGGCTCAGGGTATCGGAGATGGAGGCCATGCCGCCCAGATCATCGGTATAGATGATGCCCTGGTAATTCAGCTCGCTGCGCGCCAGCTGGTAGGCGGCGGGGTTGATGGAGGCCGGGGTCTTACCCTCCCCCAGTCCCGGCACCACGAGGTGGCCCATCATGAGCTGGGCCTCAGGCGCCTGGGGTATGGCGGTGTGGAAGGGCACGAACTCGTGAGAGGAGAGATCCCCCAGCGGCGGGGTGACCGCCTGGCCCAGGTGGGTATCCCCGGAGGCGCGGCCGTGGCCGGGGAAGTGCTTGAACACCGCCTGCACCCCGGCGGCCTGCAGCCCGCGGGCGAATGCCGCGCCGTATTCGCCAGCGGTGGTGGGGTCGGTGGAAAAGGAGCGGTCCCCCACCACGTCGAGGTCCTCCCCGCCCACGTCGAGCACCGGGGCGAAGTCCACCGTGATCCCGCGCTCGTGCAGGGTGGTGCCGATCTCCTGCGCCAGCTGCTCCACCTCAGCCGGGGAGTGCTGCGCGGCCATCTGCTGCGGGGAGGGATACTCCCCCAGTATCTCGGAGAAGCGCTGCACGCGCCCGCCCTCGAAGTCGATGGAGACCGCGAAGTCGCGTCCCACCGCCTCGCGCAGGGCGGGGAGGCTGCGGGGGCCCTCGCCAAGCAGGGCAGGATCCGCCCAGCCCGGAATGAAGATGCCGCCGGCGCCGGCCTCGAGTTTGGCCAGGGCGTCGTCGTAATCGCGCGCCGGGGGCATGAGCACGCTGGCAATCTGGGCGCGCACGTCCTCCTGCTCAGGGGCGGCAGGGTCTTCGGAGGGGATTGCCGCAGGCTGCGTTGCGGAACTGGTGGCCTGCGGGGCCGGTTCCTCCTGCGGCGAGCACGCCGCGAGCGTGGCGCCGAGGGCGAGCGTGACGGGCAGGGAAAGTGCGACGCGAAAGAAATTCATGCCTCCAGTGTGCCCGAAGCCACCCCGGCGCCGTTTAGTATGGGGCCATGGAAAACGGAGACACCCTACTCATTGCCTACGACGGTTCCGAGCGCGCCGACCGCGCCATGGAGTACGCCGCGCAGATGCTGCGCTCGACCACCGTACAGATCCTCACCGCGTGGGAGCCGGTGGCCCGCCAGGCCGCCCGCGCTGTCAGCCGCACCGGCCTGCACCAGTCCACGGTCTCCCCGGATAGCGCCGAGGAGGATCCCGCCTACGAGGAAGCGCTGACGGTGTGCCAGAAGGGCATCGCCAAGGCGGAGTCCCTGGGCCTGCGCGCGCACGCTCACCTGGTGGAGTCGGTGACCACGATCCAGGACGCGATTGTTGACGCCGCCAAGGAGCTCGACGTCGACGTCATCGTCACCGGCACCCGAGCCCTGACCGGCTTCCGCGCCTGGTGGAACAACTCCACCGCGGAGTACATCGTGCGCAACGCGGGGCTGCCGGTGTTCATCGTGCCGCCGGAGGTCGACGATGAGGAAGACGCTGAGGCTGGCTCTGACTTTGACTCTGGCAGCGCCACTGACGCTCACAGCAACTGACGCTTACTAAGAACTGCTAGGATAAGCAACCATGGCTTATACTTCCGATTCTCTCAACAAGCGCACGCTCGGCCCGGCCGTCGGCAGCGCGGTTGTGGGCATCGCGCTGGGCGTGGTCACCATCGTCGGCATTGCGCAGTTCTCGCATGCTGACTCCGTGCCCGCCAACGGGGCTGTTTCCGCCTCCGACGCCGTCATGGGCGGACCGGAATACGGCTCCCGCAGCTAAGGTGGCCCGCCGCGTAGGCCGGGCGCGCGCCGTCGGCCTGCTTTTTCTGGTCCTGGTGGTGCTGCTGCAGCCCTGGGGCATGGTGGCCGCCGATACCAAACACGACCTCGTGGCCAACCCGCGGGGCTTCCTCTCTGGCGCCCTGCACGCCTACACCGATGTCTTCACGCTGGGCCAGCTGCAAAACCAGGCCTACGGATACCTCTTTCCGCAGGGCCTGTTTTTTCTGCTCACTAATCCCCTGCCGGACTGGATAGCCCAGCGCCTGTGGTGGTGGCTGGTGCTCGCGGTGGGCTACTGCGGCTTCTTCGCGCTCGCGCGCACCCGGGTCAGTGCGCCCGCGGCCGCCGGCGCCGGGCTGCTCTACGCGCTGTCCCCGCGCGTGCTTAGCACCCTGGGGGCGATTTCCTCTGAAACCTGGCCGGTGATGCTGGCCCCGTGGGTGCTGCTGCCCTTCCTGCGGGAACGCCTGTCTTGGCGCTCGGCGGCCCCGGCCGTGCTGGCGGTGGGGATGATGGGCGCGGTCAACGCCACCGCCACACTGGCGGCCTGTGTGCCGGCGGCCATCGTGCTGCTCTACCGCCGCGCCTGGCTGCCGGGGCTGGCCTTCGCCGCCGGCAGCCTGTGCGTGAGCGCCTGGTGGATTGTCCCGCTTATCATCCTGGGCCGCTACGCCCCGCCCTTTACGGAGTTCATCGAGTCCAGCTACGTCACCACCCGCTGGCTCAACCTCCCGGAGATTCTGCGCGGCACCACCAGCTGGGCGCCCTTCGTGGATACGGAGCGCGTCGCCGGCCACGCGCTGGTCAGCGAGCCCGTCTTCGTGCTGCTCACCATGGCGGTGGCGGCGCTGGGCCTGGCGGGCCTGGTGCGCCTGCCGCGGGTGTGGCGGGTGATGGCGCTGGTGGGCGTGGCCATCCTGGGCACACACGCCGCCTGGTACCTCGACGCCCTCGACGGCCCACTGGCCGCCCTGCGCAACCTGCACAAATTTGATCCCGTCCTGCGCATCCCGCTCACCCTGGGCGTGGCCGTCCTGCTCGAGCGGGTGCGGCTGCCGCGCAGTTCCCACCTGCGTCCCCGCCAGGCCCTCGGCGTGTTGGCCGTGCTCGTGGTGGCCGGCTCGCTCTCGCCCGCGTGGTCCGGGCGTCTGCTGCCCAAGGGCGCCTACGAGGAGGTTCCCCACTACTGGCAGGAGGCCGCCGACTTCCTCAACACCCACGCCGCGGGCACGCGCACGCTGATCTTCCCCGAGGCTTCCTTTGCCCGCCAGGACTGGGGCTGGACCCGCGACGAGCCCGCCCAGCCGCTGCTCGAGGTGCCCTGGGCGGTGCGCGACGCCATCCCGCTCGTCCCGCCGGAGGCCATCCGCGGCCTCGACGGGGTGATGGCCCTACTCCACGAGGAACCCCAGGCCGCCAGCGCGGCCCTGCAGCGCCTGGGCATCGGCGCGGTGCTGCTGCGCCACGACCTCGCCGCCGACCCCGAGCTGCCCGCCGCCGCGGACTTCCTCCCCGACGCCGCGAACCCGGATCTCCAGCCGGAGGTCCACACCTTCGGCGAGGTGGACGTCATCCTGCTCGATCCGCAGCGTTCCATGGCGCTGAGCAGCCCCACCCCGCAGCGCGTGGCCGGCGGCGGGGAATCGCTCGCGCTTCTCGACGCCCTCAACGGCCCCGCCGCCCGCCAGCTCGTCACCGAGAACGCCGAGGTGGTCACCGATACTCCTACTTTGAGCGACCGCAACTACGGCACCCTGCGCGGGGCACTCTCCGCCCCGCTGGCCCCGGGGGATCCCAGCACCGTGAACAACCGGCTGCGCGATTACCCCTCCGCCGGGCCACCCAGCCAGGTGATAAGCCACGGCGGCACGGTCCGCGCCTCCTCCTCGGCGGCGGATGCCGATGCCTTCGGCGGTGCGAAGACCACCCAGTCCGTCACCGCGGCGGTGGATGGGGAGAACTCCACTTCCTGGTGGCCCGCGCCGGGCGATACCGGCTGGATCGAGCTGCGCCCAGAGGACACCGCGGACCCCGCCTGGCAGTCCCCACGGCTCAACCTCATGGCCACCAGCGCCACGGAGGTCATCGTGCACAACGGCAGCGCCTCGGTGAAGGTGAGCCTCAAGCCCTACCGCTCCCGCCAGGTGCGGGTGCCCGGCGGGTCGGCCACGGCCATCCGCGTGGAGCTTACCCACCGCACGGGCCTGGCCAACGTCGAGGTGGCAGGCGCGCCCATCGAGCGCATCCTTCGGGTGCCGGATACCTCGCCCGGGGTGCGGCAATTTGTGTTTTCCCAGCTGCAGCAGGACGCCCGGGTTCTGCGCCGCGAGTTCTCCGCCCCGCGCGAGATGCAGGTGCGCGTGGGCGGCACCAAGCCGGTGCTCGTCGATTCGCATGCCCACCAGCCCGGCGAGACCCTCACCTTGAGTGCGGGCACGCACACTTTGCGCACCACCGGGGCCTGGGCCAGCCTCACCGACACCACCTGGCAGCCCGCCGCACGCTACCAGACGCTGCGCTCCGGCGACGGCCACGTGCGCATCGAGCCCGCGCCGGAGGCGCGCCTGCTCATCACCGGCCGGGCGGCCAACCCGGGGCTGCGCGCGCAGCTGCTGGACCCGGACGGCGCTGGCGCGCAGGAGCTCACGCCCATGCTTGTCGACGCCTCCACCCAGGCCTTCCGCATCCCCGCCGGCGCCAGCGGCGAGCTGCGGATGAGCTTTGCCGCCGAGCGCCTCTACCGCGCCGGCCTGGGCCTGGGCGGGGCGTTGGCCGCGCTGAGCGTGGGGCTGTGCTTGCTGGTTCTAGCGCGGGATCGCCGCGGAGCCCGACCCAGCGCCTGGCGCCCCGCTGAGGCCGGACCGGCTGCGCTTTTCCTGCCGGTCGTCGGCGCGGCCTGCCTGGGGCTAGCCGGCGGGGTGCCCGCGCTGGCCGGTGGCGCCTTGGTCTGGGCCGCGCTGCGCTGGACCACGCTGCACGCGGACTACCTCGCCGCCGCGCTCGCAGCCGCGGCCGAGGCGATGCTGGCGCGCGCCCCCTGGCCGGCCGCCCACTACGCCGGGGATTCCTGGCTGCTCGCCGCCCTGTGCGGGGCGGCCTTGGCTTGCCTATGCCTGCCGGAGGGACGCCACGGGCGCAGTGCCCGGCGCGCCGGTTTTTCCACCAGCGCGTAGCTGGCCGCGGCCACCGCCGCACTGATGACGCTCGTGGCCAGCAGCACCGTGAGGAAGTCCACCACCCCGCCGCTGAACATGCGCACGCCCAGCAGTGGGAAGACCACGGAGAGCACCGCCACGTGCCACAGGAAGATGCCATAAGACCAGCGCCCCAGTGCCTGCATGGTGGGTGAGGAAAGCCAGCTGCCTCGCTGTGAAGTGTGCGGGGCCAGCGCCACCGGCACCATGACGCAGGCGCCAAAGAGCGCGCCGAGCGCGATGCGCCGGGCAAACTCGCCGGGCTCTGGGTGCACCAGCCCGCGCGGGCCGAAGAACTCGCGGCTGGCCAGCCACACGCTGCCCGCGGCCGCCAGCCACCACAGCCAGCGCGCCCCCAGCAGGCGCTGCGCCCAGCGCGGGCGCCGCAGCCACCCCTGTGCCCAGGCCTGCTCAACCTCCGCGGCGAGCATGCCCACCGCGAACCACGAGGCATAGGCCGGCGGCCAGATCTGCGAGTTGACGTCCCCGGAGTGGTAGTCCGCCACGAAGGGCACAAAGCCCCAGCCCAGGCTCAGCAGCCCGCCGGCGGCGATGAGTAGCATGCGCACCCGCCCGGAAAAGCGGTCTAGGCCCCAGGCCAGGAAGGGCAGCGCCACGTAAAAGGCAAACTCCACGCACAGCGACCACAGCTGGGTCAGCCCGGGGGCTAGGCCGTCGGCGATGTAAATCTGCGTGCCGGTCACCGTGGCGAGGATCTGGGGGAGGGTGGCTGAGTGGGCGTCGGGAAGCAGGGCAAAGACCACCAGCACGCACACCAGGTAGGCCGGCACCAGGCGCACCACGCGGGAGAAGGCGTAGCCCGCCGCGGTGTGCACGTGGCGCCGCCGCCACAACAGGAAGGCACTCAGGGCAAAGAAGACCGCCACGAAGTAGTCAAAGCGCTCCGCCCAGCCCCAGCCGGTGCCGGTCTGAAAGGAGACGTGGGTAACCACGATGCCCAGCGAGGCCACCGCGCGCAGGCCCTCGAGCTCGGGGAGAAAACTGGGTGCCCGTTGTGGCGCCACGTCACGCTCCCTTCTCTAGACTCGCTGTAGACCTTGAGGCTCTCTTGAGACTCGGCTTTAGACTCAGTTGTGGTTCACCGCCTAAGATTGCCCCTTGTCTGTGCTCGGCACTAACTGAACGGAATCCTACTGTAATGCTCACTCGGCTCACCCTGCGCTCGCGCTTGGCCAAGGTGGTCATCGCGGCTGTCGTGTTCTTGCTCATCGGCTCCGTGCTGCCGCCGCTGTACAACAATCAGCGGCGCCCGCTGCCGATGGACCTGCAGCTGAGCGTGAGCACCGAGGCCGCCCGCGGCCCGTCCATCGACATCTTCGCCCTGCTCAAGCACGAGCTTCCCGCCGGGGCGGAGAAGAACCCCGCCTGCCGCGCACAGGGCCCCAGCGGGGGCGGCGAGAAAACTGAGGTGCCCATCTACTGCTACCGCACCGATAGCGAGCTCACCCTCAAGCGCGTGACCACCACCTCGCAGGCGGATAAGGAAAAGAAGACCGCCAACACCTCCTCCCTGGTGCAGATCACCGCCGACGGCCAACTCATCACCGAGATCAACGAGACCGCCCTGCTCAACCGCGAGTCCACCTACCCGGTGGCAGGCCCCAACACCTCGCAAAACTTCAAGGTCGCCCCGCTGCACACCGGGGTGACCTACACGGACTTCGAAAGCGACGGCCTACAGTACTTTTTCCCCTCCGGCACCGAGCAGCGCTCCTACCCCTACTTTGACCTGCTCACCCAGCAGGCCGAGCCCATCGACTTCACCGGCACCGAGAAGCTGGGGGACATCCCCTCCTACACCTTCCACCAGTCCACCGAGCCGGTCTCCATCAGCGAGGCCCTCGAGGAGAACCTGGCCAAGGCCAACTCCGCGCAGCACCAGGCCATCCCGGAAGACGTCAACTTCTCCGGCCCGGCGCGCCTGTTCTACGACGCGGAATCGCTCAAGCGCTATGACCTGAAGCCGGACTCGCACGTCATCATGGACCTTTTCTACTCCGTGGTGCGCGACGTGTGGGTGGAGCCCACCACCGGCACCATCCTCGACGTCAGCGAGCGCGTGCGCCTGTTCTGGGCCACCGATCAGCAGCAGGCCCAGAAGATGCTGGCGGCCGAGGACACTGGGGATCGCTCGCTGGTCACCGCCTCCTTCAACTGGGATGAGGCCACCAAGAGCGAGCGCCTCGACTCCGTGCGCCCAGTAATCACCGCCACCAAGGTCTTCAGCATGGTGGGCTGGGGCGGCAAGGCCATCGGCGTGGTGCTTTTGGCCGGGGCCGCCGCGATGTTCATGCGCCGCCACAACGCGGGGCGCGCCTAAGCAGCGATGGCGCGCGTGCGAGTTCGCCGCCCGCTGCTGCTGGCCTGGTGTCTGCTGCTGGTGGCGTCAGTGTGCTGGCCCTTCCTGCTGCCCGGCGAGTTCCTCTGGCGCGACATGGCGGTTCCCGCCCGGCTGGGCTGGACCCCGACGAACTTCGGCGGCGGGGATCTACCCGCCCGCAACGCCCCGCAGGACGGCGCGCTGGCGCTGTTTTCCCAGGTGCTGCCGGCCACGTGGCTGCTGCGCGTGCTGGTGCTGGGAGCGGCGGGCAGTGCCGCGTGGGCGGCGTGGCGGCTGAGCTCGCGCACCCCGGCGCTGGCCATCGCGCTGGCGGTGGCCAATCCCTTCATCATCGAGCGCCTCCTGCAGGGCCAGTGGTCCCTGGCGGTGGCGGCGTGGCTGCTGCCCGTCATCGTGGCCGCGCCGAACCGGCGGGTGCGCTGGCTGGCCATGGCTGGCGCCTCACTCACCCCCACCGGCGCGCTGCTGGGCCTGGCCGTGGCCCTGTGCGCGCCCGGGCCGCACCGACGCCTGCTTGCCGACGTCCCCTTCGGCCTCGCCCTCTGCCTGCCCTGGCTGATTCCCGGGCTGCTCTCCCCCGCCGCGCCCACCAGTGCCGCCGCGGGGGTGGCCGCCTTCGCCCCGCGCGCGGAGACCGGCCTGGGCACCGTCGGCTCCCTGCTCACCCTGGGTGGGATCTGGAACGCGGAGGCCACCACCGCGCTGCGGCACGCGGGTTTCGCGCTCTTCGGGCTGCTGCCGCTGCTGCTCATCGCCGATGGCGCGCGCCGCGTGCCGCGCCGGCTGGCAGTGCTGGCCGCCCTCGGCCTGGGCGGGGCCATCGTGGCCTGGCTTCTCCCACAGGGGCTGGCCAGCGCCATCGAGGCGATCCCGGGCCTGGGCATTCTGCGCGATTCCCACAAGTTCGTGGCCTTGGCCATCCCGGCCTACGTCATCGCGCTGGGCAACCTCCGCCTGCCCCGCGCGCTGGCCGCGGCAGCGCTGGCGTGTGTGTGTCTGCAGGTTGCGGACGCCCCCGTGGCCCTCAGCGTGCTGCGCCCCGGCCCGCCGGCCAGCGATAGCACGCTCGTGGCGCAGCTGGGCGGCCGCGAAGTTTTCTTCGCGGATCGCTCCTCGCTGGTTACCGTGCCTGGCGGGGTGGCCGTGGATCCCTACACCAAGACCACTGCGGCCCTGCAGTCCGGCGAGCTGCGCGTGGACGGTGTGATAGTGGACTACCCCGCCCCGCGCTGGGTGGCCGCGCGCGCCGCCTGGCAGGCCCGCGACATGCACTCCCTCGAGGAGCTCGGCGTGGGCGCGGTGGTCGAGGGCGAGAAGATCGTCGCCACCACCGACGCGCCCGCCCCGCCGGTGCCCTGGGCCTTGAGTGCGCTGTGGTGCCTGCTGCCCGTGCTGGCTTTTATCCCCGCGCCCGTGCTGTGGCGCCGACGATCCGGCTAAGCAGCTGCTCCCAGCGCCGGCCGGTGAGCTCCCAGGAGAACTCCCGGGAGAACTCCCGGGCGCGCTCACCCAAACGCTCCCGCAGGCCCGGATCCTCGATGAGCCTGCGGGTGGCCGCCACCAGCCCGGCGAGGTCCTCGGCCAACAAGCCCGTCTGCCCATCCTTGACGGAATCGCGCAGCCCGAAGGTATAGCCCACCGTGGGCACGCCGTGCTGCGCGGCCTCCATCACCGCCAGGCCCCAGCCTTCGCGCTGGGAGGGCATGAGGTGGACGTCGGCAAGCTCCAGCAAGGCGTGCTTGTAGTCCTCGGTGACCTGCCCGCGGAAGCGCACCCGTTCGGCGATGCCATGGGCCTGCGCATAATCCCGCAGCCGCCACTCCCACCAGCCCGAGCCGATGACATCAAGCACCGAGCCGGGGATCTGCGCCACCGTGTCCATGGCGTGCTCGATCTGCTTCTGCGGCATCAGCCGCGAGAGCGTCACCAGGTGCACCCCGGCCTCGCGCTCCAGGCGCGGCACGTGCGCCGGGATAGGATCCACACCGTTTTCGATGATCTCCACGTCTTCGATCCCCAGCTCGGCCAGGTCCTTCTTCGAGCCCGGGGAGACCGTCACGTAGGGCGCGCCCCGGTAGATGCGCGGTGCCACGCGGGACTCGAGGAACCAGCCCAGCCGCGCCAGGACCGGTCCGGACACCGGCCACTGCTCGCGATGGCAGTGGTGAGTGAGCAGCACCACCGGCGCCTTCGACACCACGCGGGCGAAGAAGGGGATGCCGTTTTGGGTGTCGATGATGATGTCGGCCCGGCGGGCATCGCCAAGCCCCACACGCCCCGCCAGCAGCCACGCCCACGCGCGCGGGTAGACGCTGAACTTCGCCCCGCCCCGGGAGTAGAGCACGCCACCGCGGCGATCCCGCTTGGCGGCGTTCATGTGCCGGGCGGTGCGGTAGACCACCTCGTGGCCCTGCGCGGCGAGGTACTCGCCCACCCGCTCGAGGTAGCGTTCGGAACCACCGCCCTGGGGGTGGGTGGTGTCGCGCCAGCACAATAAGAGAATTTTCATAACGGGCTACTAGCCTAGTGCCTTATGAAACACACCCGCGCCATGGCCACCCTCGCCCGCTCGTGGCGGCTGCTGCGGTCCTTTCACCACCGTCAATGGCTCAAAGCCAGCGCGTGGCGGTTGCTTGAAACGATTGCTCCCTCTTGGCGCAAGTAGGTCTTTAGTAAAAGGACCCTAAGGCGTTCACTGCATCCATTAGAAAAATGCAAGGAAGCTTGTTTCCACGTGCCCTATCGGGGACATATGGCCGCACCTTTCAAAAGGCACATTCTTTAAGTGACTAAAGAAAGGTAATAGTTTAGTCAAAGTTATTTAGTAATAGCGTTTGACAGTGATGGGTACGTACGTTACTTTTTGAAAAGGTAATCAAGCAAACGGGAAGGTCTCTTATGCGCAAGTTTTATTTCAGCTCTAGTTGCTTCTTCTCTAATCGTATCCTTTGGAGCACCGGCGGCTACTGCGCAGAGTTCAGATGATGTATCTACAGTTCAGCAGGCTGAGCCGGGTTCGTTCCTTACAAATAAAGATGGATTTAAGTATCGTCAAATCACTGAAGAGGAACGCATCGCTGCAAATCAATTCGCAGAGGAAAATGGTGAGCCGGAGCTACCCGAAGAGTTTGTAACCCTAGTATTTCTGGATGGAGGGTATATAACTCCAGGAGACGATGAAGGCAATCCGCCACCGCTTGCGCGGTCTGGGGGACTAGGTACTGCGTGGAAAGTAACCAAGTGTGCAGCGCACATTACGGCAACTGTACTTCCCGCAGGGGCAGCGTTTAAAGCTATCAAGGGATTAGGCGGGGTAACGAAGACCGCTACCTTATTAGTTAAAGCCGGTAACCGGAGTGATTTTAAGAAAATCGCTGGTGGTGCGGCAGCAGAGATTATTGGTATCTCTGGAATAGAGGATAACTGTTTTAGGGGTTGGTAGTACGTGAACAGAGACTCAAGCTCTTCTTTTGGTAGGGCCGCGACGTGGCTTCTATCATTTGTATTGTTGTATGTTGCCCTTGCAGTAGCGTTCTCAAATGTTGAGAGGACACCATTGGTAGTCGGCGGCGTGGGGGTATTTCTCTCCACGTGGGCTGTTGAGTCGTTGCATAGTAAAGACTACAAGGGGGGCGGAATTCCTTTTTTATCAGGCGTATTAATCGTCATTGTCGCAGTGTCTGCTTCTCTACTTCTGTAAGCTATCTAGACAAATGAGTCTCTCCCGATAGGATGAGTCAGACGAGTTTTTGATGCAATGGACGCCGCAGCCCGGTCAGGAAATTCGGATGGGACGACGTTGCGTCACGCCCAGGAGATCGTTCGAAACTGGCTAGGAAAATAGGCCACGAAGGCGGCCGAGGAATCCTGGCCGTGGGGGATGCTTGGGTTCTTCCTCGTGTGCTGTCTCTGTTTCTGATGGGGAAAGTGCGGCAGGAGTTTTTGAGTCTGCAGTGTTGTCGTCGGTAGGTTGCCTCGACGGTTCGGGGGAGGGGTCGGGGGCTGGGGTGTCTGCTGATCCGCGCTCTAACATCAGTAGGGCACTTCATGTGGTCGAGAAAACCAAGGCAAACAACGGAAGTATGAAGAGATGGTTTATCAGTTACAATGTGTCGGCCCGGTCGGGACAGTATGCCGATATACTGGCGAATCATTTCGATACCGCGCAATCCATGAGCCGCTCCCGCGACCCGGTGCGAGGTCAAGTCCTGGGTAGTGGTGTATCTGGTTTCGAATCTTGGTGATTAGTTGT
>NZ_JAUNLS010000013.1 GCF_030532325.1 Corynebacterium sp. | reverse complement strand
ACAACTAATCACCAAGATTCGAAACCAGATACACCACTACCCAGGACTTGACCGGTGGACCCGGATGTGGTGGCCACGCTGCTGTCCTCCCGGCGGTTGGAAAAGCTCACCCCGCGCGAGCGAGAGGTCCTGGCCCTCATGGCCCGCGGCGCCAGCAACCGCGAGATCGAAACGGAGCTGGTGCTCACGGCGGGCGCGGTGAGCAAGCACATCGCCAACGTCTTCATGAAGCTGGGCTTTAGTCCCAGTGATGAGAACCGCCGTGTCAAGGCCGTGCTTACGTGGTTGCGGGCGAACGCTTAGTGCGCTTGGTGTAGCCTGCGGGTATGAATAAGCCCTATCTTGTTCTTCCCCTCTGTGCCGCCCTGTTGGTGTCCTGTTCCTCGCAGTCGAGCCAGGAATCAGCGCCCGAGCCCGGGTTCACCACGCAGGCCGAGGCCACGACTGAGCAGACAACTGAGCAGACCACCGAACAGGCAGCAGAGCAGCCCGAACACGTCACCGAAACCGTCACTGAGCAGCAGCAGGAGTGCGAGGATTCGCGTCCCCACTACCACCAGCGCTATGACTACGGCGCTGAGGGCGCGACCGCCACTGGCGACGACATCGTGCCCCGCCTCTACTACAAGGTCGAGGAGGGTGGCTACGACCCCTGCGCAAAGATCAGCTTCTCCGTGCTGAGGGGCTCGCTCGGTGATGTCAACGGTCCCGCGGGCACGGGGGCGTCGATTGCCGACGGCCTCATCGTCTGGCTCGGCTCCTACCCCGTGGAGGAACGCGGCATCATCGCCGACAGCATCGAGGACGTCACGGTCGTCGACGATGCCACCATCGAGGCCACGTTTGGCCGCCGCGGCGGTGCCACGGCCGAGGGCATCACGGAGCGCGGCCGGGTGACGCTGCGCGTCGAGCACGGAAAGTTCGTCGCCGTGGACGGTGACACTGACCTGTACAACACCATCCGTGACGAGGTTTCCGTCGGCATCATTCCTTAGGGCTGCTCCTCCTTCAGCTCTTCTTGCAGTTCCTCCTGCAGTTCCTCCCGCAGTTTCTGTGCTTCCTGGTGCGCGCGCTCGCGGCGGGCGTCGATGCATTGGCCGAAGGTCTGCACCCAGCGCTTGTTCTTCGGGGCCAGCGGCCCGGTGGGCTCGGTGACGGTCCACGTGCCGTCCTCGAAGAGCCAGTACACGTCCCTGGTGAGCGGGTCCATGATGTAAAAGGCCCGGCCGTCCGTTTTGATGCTGTGGTGGCTCTGGCACAGGCTGGCTAGGTTGGCGGGAGTGGTGGGCCCGCCGTCAGCGTGGTTGATGCGGTGGTCCTTCTGGCACCTCTCCGCGGGCTCGTTGCAGCCGGAGTAGCGGCAGGTCCCGTCCATCCCCTCGATGAACGCGGCCATTGTGGGCGGGGTGACGTAGCTTTCGGTGACCTGGTCTGGGTCCAGCTCGCGGGATCCCGCGGTGGGAAGGCAGGAGCTGGAGACCCAGCCGTAGCCCTGGATGAACGTCGGTGCGTTTGGGACGTCGCTCGCGCGGTAGGTGTTGAGCACCACGGTGGGCTGGGGCTTAAGTTGACCCGTGAGCAGTTTGAACGCGGCCTCCTCCACGGAGATCTCCTCCCGCTTGGCCACTTCGCGCACATGTTTGTCCGCGGCCGCGATCACCTCCGCGCTCGCCGTCAGCGAGAGCTCCGAGGTCATGCTGCCGAGCTGGTTGATGGCGTAGTGAGGCCGGCGCCGGGGGTCCTTGAGGGCGATGGTGTTGTCCTCGAGGTTGATGAGGTCGTTGAGCTTGCGCCGGATGTGCGCGCGGGTGGGCGGCGATTGGTTGGGGCGCCGGGGGCGCAGGTAGGCGGTGAGTGCTTCGTCGATGCGCTCCAGCGCGCCGGATAGGGGAGTACCCAGCTTGTCCAGGGATTTGTTGATGGCGATGAGCCGGTCGAGGTCAAGAACGTGATGCTCCTCCTGGAAGGCGCGCAACGTTGGCATCTCCTCTAGGCGGTAGAGGGCGAGGAAGATTTCTTTGACTCTGCCCTCATTCACGCCGGTGGCGTTGTACATCTTTTGGGCAACTAGTTCGAAATCGGCGTCGAGCTCAGGAAGGTGTGCGGCCCAGAACGCGAGCTCGGCGCGGCGCAGCTGGGCCGCCGCTGCTGCGGTGGCATTATCTGGATTGGTATGGGAAAAGTAGGGGGCGGTCACGGTGGCGTTTTCCAGAAGATACGGATTAGAACTAACGTACGAACACCACTATAAAACATGTCCCGGACATGCGCTGTGGGGCACTCAAACGCGCAGCTCAAGCGGGAGAATTGGGCGGCAGGCTAGGGTGGGGGCATGATTCACGGATCCATCGATGCGGAGGGGCGCTGCAGGCACTGGCATTCGCTTGTCGACGTCGTGGCGAACAAATGCGCCACCTGCCAGGAATGGTTCGCCTGCGCGCAGTGCCACGCGGAGCTTCGCGATCACCCGTTTGGGCGCATGCCAAAGGCCGAGACGTGCGTCATGTGCGGCGTGTGTGGCCAGCAGATGGATTACGCGACGTACTCGGCCTATGAGTGTCCGGGCTGCGGGCACCCCTTTAACCCGGGGTGCTCGCTGCACGCGGATATTTACTTCGAGGACAGCCCGGCGAGCTGATCCTGGAACTGCGCCAGGGCGGCGTTGATGAGCTCCTGCACGTTGGGCACGCGCAGGACGATGTCCGTGCCCGGAACGGCGACGTCGATAGTGGGCTGGCCCGGCTGCGAGAAGACCGGGATCACGCGGGAGTTCTCAGCGGGAGCGGGTGCGGGCTTCGGGGCAGGAGCAGGAGCAGGAGCGGGTGCGGGCTGAGGGGACGGAGCGGGCTGTCCATTCAGGTTGCAGCGGGCAATGGCTTCGTCGGCACGCGCGATGGCATCGCGGATCTCGGCGCCGCGCGGGTGGAAGTTGGCGGCGGCGAGCGCCTGGGACTTCTTGGAGTTGTAGTCGGAGGCGTTGGTGTAGTACTTCGAGGCCTGCTCGCAGGAGATCTGGCCGGCGGGCACTTTGGCCAGGTAATCGTCCACCATGTCGGCGGAGGCGGCCGGGGCGGTCAGACCGAGGACGAGCGCGGCGGAGGCGAGGGCGGTGGTGCGTGCAAAAGTCATGCGCCACATT
Organism: Corynebacterium sp.; assembly: GCF_030532325.1. GTDB lineage: Bacteria > Actinomycetota > Actinomycetes > Mycobacteriales > Mycobacteriaceae > Corynebacterium. The sequence continues at coordinate 69,935 of NZ_JAUNLS010000013.1, read as the reverse complement.
GTGCCATGCCCTCGGCCCCAGCGAAACCCTAGTTGCTTGTGAGGAACCTGTGAACCAGTGAGTCGTATGCGGCGACGGTGAGCTCGAGATCCTCCAGATAGAGGTGCTCGTCGTGGCTGTGAAGCTGGGAATTCGCGCTGGCCATGTCACGGCCCTCGGCGTGGAGGGCGAAGCCATAGGCGTTGCCGCCGCGGCGGCGCGCCACGCGCAGGTCGGAGCCGCCGGTGGCCAGGACGGGCAGCACCTTCTTCTCCGGGGAGAACTCGTGGGCGGTGTCCTCGATGCAGTGCCACAGGGCGGTATCGGTGGAGGACTGGGTGGCGTCCTCGGTGATGAGGTGCTCGATCTCCACCTCCTCGGCGAGATCGCCCAGGGCCTCGCGCAGGAACTCGTCCAGCTCCTCCTGGCTTTGGCCGGGGAAGGGGCGGATGTCCATCTCCAGGTAGGCGTGGGAGGGCAGCACGTTGATGGCCTCGCCGGCGCGCAGGACGGTCTGGGAGATCGTGGTGTGGGAGAAGGCGTGCGCGTAGGCGGCGAGGTTGCCAAAGGCGGAGTAGTCGCCCTCGCCGCGCAGGAGGGTGGCCTCTGTCTCCGGATCGAAGCGGAAGGTGGAGACGAAGTCCTGCCACACCTCGTTGATGGCGGCGGGCGGCTCGGCCGCGGCGATGCGCCGGGCTACCTCGCCTATCTTGACAATGGCAAAGTCCTTGCCGTAGGGCGTCGAGCCGTGGCCGGCGTCGCCGTGCACGTGGAGGCGTCGCTGGCCTGCGCCTTTTTCGCCCACGTTGAAGCCCAGCGCGCCGGGCAGGTGGCTGCCGCCGGTCTCAGAGAGGCAGTTGCGCAGGGAATAGGCCTCGGGGTGATGGGCGTCGATCCATTGGGAGCCCAGGCCGCCGCGCGCTTCTTCGTCGGCAAGCGCGGCGAAGGCCAGGGTGCCGCCGGGGTTGCCCTCGAGCGCGACCTTGCGGGTCACCGCGGCCATCGAGGCGGTGATGAAGAGCATGTCCACCGCGCCGCGGCCGTAAAGTTTGCCGTCTTCGATGAGTGCGTCGAAGGGAGGCTTGCTCCACTTGGACTCGTCAACGGGCACCACGTCCGTGTGGCCCATGAGGGTGAGCGGTTCCTTGGTGGGATCGCCGGGAACCGTGGCCACGAGGCTGACGCGGCCGGGATGAGACTCGTAGCGGGCGATCTCCACGCCACTGCCAGCGAAGAACTTCTCCAGGGTGTCCGCGTTGCGCACCTCGTGGCCTGAGTCGGGGGTGAGGTCGTTGACGCAGGCGTTGCGGATGAGTTCTTGGATCAGGTCAAGGGTGGTCTCGTAAAGCGTCATGGCTAAAAACATACCGCCTTGAACGGTGTTCAAGTACTGTTTCCATTCATGAGCATTATTGAGATTGCACGCGAGAAAGCGCTGGAGCAGGGCATCGGCCTGAGCCAGGAGGAAATCCTCGAGGTCCTGCAGGTGCCCGACGAGCAGCTGGAGGAGATCGCGGACATCGCCCACCGGACCCGCCTGAAGTGGTGCGGGCCGGACGTCTCCGTGGAGGGCATCATCTCCATCAAGACGGGCGGCTGCCCCGAGGACTGCCACTTCTGCTCCCAATCCGGGCGCTTCGACTCCCCGGTGCGCGCCACCCGCCTCAACATCCCGGAGCTGGTGGAGGCCGCGAAGAGGACGGCCGCCACCGGGGCCACGGAGTTCTGCATCGTCGCCGCGGTCAAGTCCCCGGATGAGAACCTCCTGGAGCAGGTGGGCCAGGCCATCGAGGCCATCCTCGCGGAGGTGGACATCGAGATCTCCTGCTCGCTGGGCACTCTAAGCCTGGAGCAGGCGCAGCGCCTCAAGGACATGGGCGCGCAGCGCTACAACCACAACCTGGAGACCTCCCGCTCCTACTTCCCGCAGGTGGTCACCACGCACAGCTGGGAGGAGCGCCAGCAGACCCTCGATAACGTCCGCGCGGTGGGCATGGAGGTCTGCTCCGGCGGCATCATCGGCATGGGCGAGTCCCTCGCGCAGCGCGCGGAGTTTGCCTGGCAGCTGGCCCAGGTGGAGCCCTGCGAGGTGCCCATGAACTTCCTCGACCCGCGCCCGGGTACCCCCTTCGAGGATCTCCCGCTGGTCCCGCTCGGCGAGGCCCTGCGCGCGGTGGCGGCCTTCCGCCTGGCGATGCCCTCCGTCACCCTCCGCTTCGCCGGCGGCCGGGAGCTCGCGCTTGGCGATGACGGCACGGAGCGAGGCCTGCTCGGAGGCATCAACGCCATCATCGCGGGCAACTACCTGACCACCCTGGGCCGCAGGATTAACAAGGACGTCGACATGCTCGGGCGCATCGACCTGCCTATCAAGGCGCTGTAGTGTTTAACCCCTATAACGGAAAGCCCACGGACAAGGTCGAGCTGGACCCGGACAGCCTCGACGTCCCGCGCTACTGCTCCGAGTGCGGGCGCCGCATGGTGGTGCAGGTCCGCCCCGATAGTTGGACGGCGCGCTGTTCGCGTCACGGGGAGATCTGGGCCGGGGAAATCTGAGCGAGGGCAGTGCGCACGATAGCTCGCACCCGCCTGTCCAGCGGCATGTCCTCGTGGGCGACCATGGAGCGGCGGTCGTAGTCCTGCACGAAGATATTGCGCACCGCGCCCGTGGAGGAATCGAGGAAGCAGGTTTCGGGAGGAACCACGACGGCATCCGAGCGCGTGGCGATGCACGTGTAGGTGACGCCCTCCTCGAGGTCGCCGTCGCGGTTGGTGGCAGCCAGCACCTCGCTGCCAGCGACTTGTTCCATGCCGGCGGGGCCAAACCAGGCGTCGATCAGCGAGCGCATGACGTCCTCCTGACGCTCGGTGCGCACGAAGCGGCTGGCGATGCCCCCGGCGGTGGTGCCGTGGTTGGGAGCGCTCAGGCACACGAGGTGGCGCACCTTGGCCGCGCCGCCGTCGACCCGCATCCAGTAGCGCGCCAGCAATCCACCCTGCGAGTGACCCACGAGGATCACCTGCTCGGCGCCTGTCACCGCGAGGACGGCTTCGATGTAGGCGCCGAGCTGGCGGGCGGACTCAGCCAGCGGCTGGGTGGCGCGCAGGCCGTAGTCGGGGGCGAAGACAGCCCAGCCGTCGTGGCGCAGCTGGGGCCCAAGCTTGTGCCAGATCCCCTTGGTATCGCAGGTACCGTGGATGAGGATCACCGGCCAGGGGCGCGCCGGGCTGGGGCCAGCAGACCACTCGTCCTCGAAGATGCCGCGGGGCTTGATGCGTGCGCCAAGTGGGAGATCCATGGGGCCAGTCTAAAGGTTAGACTCGCGAGCATGACTGACCTGCAGCATGTCCCCACCGTCGACGAGGCTGTGGCTCGCCTCATCGAGCTCTATGAGACCTCCTGCGAACTCGCGCACAAGGTCTTGGCCTCCGGCGACTTCGACGCCTACCGCCACGTGGTCTACCCCAAGATCACCGTGGACGTGCGCGAGTGGCGCCCCATTGACCGCACCGAGCCCTTCGGCTACGTCGATCACGCCGGCCGGTACTCCGCAAAGATTTCCCGCCCCGCGCTCATGAAGGGCTACCTCACCGAGCAGCTCACCCGGCTCACGGAGAACTACCCCTGCGATATCTACGTGGGCCAGTCCAGCGAGCAAATCCCGCCGGAGTACATCGGCGGCACCATCCCGGAGGAGCGCGGATCCATCCCGCGCCCCACCCTCGACGCCGTGCACGACGCCATCATCGACGGCGAGTGGAAGGCCTTCCACGGCAAGGAGATGCCGCTGTTTCACTTCGGGCCGCAGCGCTTCGACATCGCCTGCGCGCGCATCGAGCACTACACGGGCATCCCGGTGGAGACGGTGCAGAAGTACATCCTCTTTACCAATTACGCCATGCACACCACGGAGTTTGTGAAGTTTGGCCTGCGCGAGCTGGCCACCGACTCGCGCTATACGGCGTTGGTGCTGCCCTCCGGGGAGGTCATCACGGACGCCGAGGCCACGCTTGACGATGTCCCCCTCAACTCCAGCTACCAGATGCCGCGCTTCGATCTCGTCACCGAGGCCGGCGATGGCATCACCATGATCAACATCGGCGTGGGCCCCTCGAACGCCAAGACCATTACGGATGCGCTGGCGGTGCTGCGCCCGGAGGCCTGGATCATGATCGGACACTGCGCCGGCCTGGACGGGCGCATGCGCATCGGCGATCTCATCCTGGGTAACGCCTATCAGCGCCAGGACCACATCATGGACCGCGTGGTGGACACCGGCAACCCCATCCCCGCCATCCCCGAGGTGCAGCGCATGCTCGAGGCCTCCGTCAACGAGGTCTATGGCTCCGACAAGTCCCTCATGCGCACCGGCACCGTGCTCTCCACCGATGATCGCAACTGGGAGTGGCAGACCGCCCGCGATCTCTGGGAGTGGCTGCGTCACTCCACCGCGGTGGCGGTGGACATGGAATCCTGCACTCTGGCGGCCAACGGCTACCGCTACCGGGTTCCCTACGGCACGCTGCTCTCGGTGTCCGATCTGCCCCTGCACGCGGTGCCCAAGCTGCCGGCGCAGGCCCAGGCCTTCTACTCCAACTCCAAGGAGGCACACGTCATGTGCGCGGTGCGCGCGGTGGAGTCCCTGGCGGAAAACCCGCAGCGCCTGCACACCCGAAAGTTGCGCAGAACTGTCGCCGAGGTGCCCTTCCGGTAACTAAGCTAAAGGGAAAAATTCGGCGAAAGCGAGAGTCCCGTGAGCACAGAACGCGAAAATCTAACCTGGGAATTGTTCGGTGAGGCCAGCCGCGACCTCAGCCAGCAGATCGTTGATTCGGGCTGGTTCCCGGATCTCATCGTCGGCGTGGCGCGCGGCGGGCTCATCCCGGCGGGGGCGATTGGCTACGCCATCGGGCTCAAGGCGATGGGCGCCATCAACGTCGAGTTCTACACCGACATCGGCGAGACCCTTCCGGAGCCCGTCCTGCTCAACCCGCAGCTGGACACCGACTCGCTGACGGGCAAGAAGGTCCTCGTGGTCGATGACGTGGCCGATTCTGGCAAGACCCTGGAGCTGGTGGTTAACCTGTTGGAAGAAACCGCCTCCGAGGTGAAGTCCGCGGTGATTTACACCAAGCCGCAGACCATCTTCGAGCCGGATTTTTCCTGGAAGAAGACCGATTTGTGGATCAACTTCGCGTGGTCCGTGCTGCCGGTGATCACCGCGGACGGCTCCTACCGGGAAGGCCACTAGCGTACCCTGGTGGGGAATCGAGAGAAAGGACAACGCACCATGGACGAGAAGCTGCAAACCCTCCTTAATGATCAGGTCATTCACGAGCACGGCGCGGCGATGATTTACACCCAGCTCGCCTACGAGATGGATAACCTCTCCTTCCCGGGCATGCGCGATTGGTTCTACAAGCAGGCCGAGGAAGAGCACATGCACGCGCAGAAGATCGCGGATCACCTGCTTGCTCGCGGCTGCCGCGTCGAGCTGAGCGATATCCCGGTGGGCTCCCACAAGGCGGCCACCCCGCTCGACGCCTTCGAGGCGGCCTACGCCCATGAGCAGAAGGTCTCCGAGCAGATCCGTGAGATCGCACGCACTGCTGACGAGGTCAAGGATCTCGATTCGCGCACCCTCATCAACTGGTTCCTCGACGAGCAGATTGAGGAGGAGTCCAGGGTCTCCGAGATCGTCGACCAGATCAAGCTGGTGGGCAACGACGGCTCCGGCCTCCTGCGCATCGACGAGGCCCTGGCCAACCGCTAACCCTCATGAACACCGCCCGTTCGATTACTCTGCTCAGCAGCCTCGTGGTGCTGGCCGTGGCGCTGGTGGTCGGCGTGAAGCTGGCCGCGAGCTACGTGGCCGTCGGCACCTTCCTCTTCGCCACGGCGTTGATGTTGGGGCCCTTCGCGGGCGTGGTCCTGTGTGGCAGCGCGGTGGTGGCCCGCAGCCCGCTGAGCAAGTCGCTCTTCGCGGTGGGCGGGATTCTGCTGGTCAGCGCAATCGTCTCCATCGGGGCCCTGCCCTTCTCGGAGGCGACTGCGGTGCTGCCGCTGTTCATCGGGGGAACCATCATCGGCGCGCTGGGTGTGCTGAGTCAGCGGATACACTGGCACCATGGTCAAGCTACTTTTTGATCTCTACGGCGTGCTCATGCGCCTCGCCTCGGCGGAGCAGCGTGCGGAGCTGGAGCGCTTCCTTGCACCGCCGGATCCCCAGCGCTTCTGGGAGGCCTATCAGGAGTGTCGCCCGGCGTACGACGCCGGAACGATCAGCGATGTCCGCTACTGGGAGCGCATCGGGGCCGTGGCCCAACTTTCGGACTTCGACGTCCGCCGCGCCATCGAGCTCGACACCGAGCCCTTCTTAGACTCGGATCCGCACATGGTCACCCTGCTGCGCGAGCTCATCGGCCAGGGCTACAGCGTGGGCATCCTCTCCAACATTCCCACCACGCTCTCGCAGCGGGTGCGCGAGAAGCACACCTGGCTGGAGGATTGCGCCGCGGTGACGTTCAGCTGCGACATCGGGGTGGCCAAGCCGGAGCTGGAGGCCTATCGCGTGGCTGTCGACGCCCTCGGGGCCAACCCCAAGGACACCCTCTTCTTTGACGACACCCCGAGCTACGTGGCCGGGGCACAGGCTGCGGGGCTCGACGCCCACCTTTTTCAAGGCCCGGACACTGTATTAAGCCAGCTCTAGCGGCTCACGCATGAGGGGATCCAGCGCGATGGCCCGAGTGACGGCGCGGACGATCTCCGAGTAGGAGGGGATGAGCCGCAGCTGCACCTCGGGGCCGACGGCCGCACGCACGGTGGCGGCGAAGAGCTTTGGGGCGGAGGCGTCGTCGAGGAAGGCCCCGCCGGCCACCACTAGCGTGGAGGGGGAGAACTCCTCGATGAGCTGCGCGGCGATGCGCCCGAGGCGGCGGGCGCGCTCGTCGAGGAGGGGGCGGGAGGCGCTGGCCAGCGAGTCGCAGCCGGAGGCCGAGAGGATGGCGTGGGTGGTCAGCGAGTGGGCGTCGTCCAGCGGGTAGGGGTGGACTTCGTCGCCGCGGGAGAGCGCGGCACCCACGGAGTCGTCCGCGTAGAGCAGCGCGGTGTGCTCGTTGTGCAGGGCGGCCTGGGTTTCCGAGCCGAGGATGGCGGGGATGACGGAGGAGACGACGACGGGCACGGCGAAGTGGTAGCGCAGCTCGCTGGCGATGTCCATGGCCTCCCAGCCCAGGTTGGGCGCGGTGACCAGGTTATTCGCGTCCACGGTGCCGGAGGTGGTCACGCCGATGGAGGCGAGGCGCCCCGGCAGGCCGGTGGCCAGGCGGTTGACCCCGGCGATGATGTGCTCGACGTGATCGGAGCCGACGGGGGTGGCGATGTTTTCGCGCTTGAGGGTGCGCCCGAGGACGTCGTAGAAGCCGATGTGGGTAAAGGCGGTGCCCACGGCGATGCCGACGAGGATCCAGTCGTTCTCGCTGGCCTCGAGGGGCACGGTGGGCCGGCCCCGGCCCTGGGAGCGGGTGAGATCCCGGCGCTCGTGGATGAGCCCGGAGCGCAGGAGCGCGGCGGTGGCGCGAGTGATCGTGGGCTGGGAGAGCCCGGTGGCCTCGACCAGCTCGTTCCGCGTCACGATCGGGTTGAGGCGCACGAGGTGCAGGCATTGAGCCGCGGGCGTGCGTGGCCGAGTGAACACGGGTCCGGGTGTGTGCATGGGCACCAGTATAAATAAATACAGACTGCTTTGTCTAGCACTTCCAAACTGTGCAGTCTGAAAATCTGGCATGGTTAAGCTGGAGCCCATGAAATCAGTAGCAGTGTATTGCGGATCCGCCGTGGGAAACCTGGAAAGCTATGCGGAGGCAGCGCGCACGCTGGGCCAGGAGCTGGCCCGCCGCGGCCTCACCCTGGTCTACGGCGGGGGCAACGTCGGCCTCATGGGGATCGTGGCCGACGCCTGCCTGGCCGGGGGAGGCACGGTCATCGGCGTCATCCCGCGTCAGCTGCTCAACCTCGAGCTGGCCCACCCGGGCATCACCCAGTTGGAGGTGGTGGACACCATGGCCCAGCGCAAGACCCGGATGGAGGAGCTGGCGGATGCCTTCGTCTGCCTGCCGGGCGGTGCGGGCACCCTGGAGGAGCTCGCCGAGGTGCTCACCATGCAGCAATTAGGGCACGTCACGGGCCCTATCGGCCTGGTGGACGTGGACGGATTCTGGCACCCCTTCCACAGTATGTTCGCCGCCATGGCCGAGCGCGGATTCGTGCAGGAGCGCTTTGTCGACGCCCTCGTTATCGCGCCCGCGCCCGCCGAGGTGCTCGATCGTTTCGCCACATGGGCCAACCCGGGCACCAAATGGGGCGATCATTAGCTAAAATTCGCCTTTATGAGTTTCGAGCAGACCGCGTCCCGTGAACCCTCCTTGTTGGATGCCTCGTGCGATAACTTCGTCCACGACCTCGCAGAGCTAACGCCGACCGACGCCACCGCCTGGGGCATTCCGGGCTACGACGGCGAGCTGGAGGATTTCTCCCCCGAGTACTACGAGGCGGTGGCGGACCGCACGCGCGAGATGCTGGCGGACCTTGATGCGCTCGATGACACCACCGACGAGTCCGACGATGACGATGACTTCGATGAAGTCGACTACGTCACCGCCGCCGTGTTGCGCGATAGGCTCTGCCTGGAGCTGGACCTGCACCACGCCGGCGAGGACATCCGCTGCCTCAACAACATCGCCTCCCCGGTGCAAACCATCCGCGATTCGCTCATGCTCATGGAGAAGGGCAGCGAGGAGCTGCGCTCGCGCCTGTCCAAGGTCAAGGACGCGCTGGCCGGGTACCAGGAGTCCCTCATCGAGGCGGCCTCCCGCGGGCTCATCGCCCCGCAGCGCCAGATCTCCGAGGTCTTCGTGCAGTGCGAGAACCTCGCCGATACCCATTCCATGCTCGATGACCTGGGCATCGAGGGCCCCGAGGTGGAGGCCGCCAAGCAGGCCTTCGGGCACTTCGCCGACTGGCTCTCCAACGAGCTGCAGACCCAAGCGCCCATGGAGGACGCCGTGGGCCGCGAGCGCTACGAGCGCTTCTCCAAGCTCTTCGTGGGCGATACCGTGGACCTCGACGAAGCCTACGAGTGGGGGCTCGACCAGGTGCGCACCATCAAGGCCGAGCAGGAGAAGATTGCCACCCAGCTCTACGGCGATCCCTCTGTGCGGGCGGCGATGCGCAAGCTCAACGGGGAGGAGCGCTACCAGCTGCACGGCACCGAGGCGCTGCGCGAGTGGATGCAAAGCACCGCTGATCGCGTGATTGCGGAGCTCGACGGCACTGCCTTCGACATCCCCGAGGCCGTGCGCAGCATCGAGTGCTGCATCGACCCGGCCGGCACCGGCGGCATCTTCTACACCGCGCCCTCCGATGACTTCTCCCGCCCGGGCCGCATGTGGTGGTCCGTGCCGGCGGGCCAGGAGCTCTTCCACACCTGGCAGGAGCTGACCACCGTTCACCACGAGGGCGCGCCGGGCCACCACCTGCAGATCGGCATGGCGCTCACCCAGCCGGATCTCAACCTCTGGCGCCGCGCGGTGACCTGGAACTCCGGGCACGGCGAGGGCTGGGCGCTCTACGCCGAAGCACTCATAGCCGAGCTCGGCTACATGGATGATCCGGGCTTCCGCATGGGGCTTTATGACGCCCAACGTTTCCGCGCCGCGCGCGTCGTCGCCGATATCGGCCTCCACCTGGGCAAGCCGCTGCCCGAGGGCGGCACCTGGGACAAGTCCCACGTGATGACCTTCATGCGCGAGAATACCGCGATGGATAACGCTAACCTCTCCTTCGAGGTCAACCGTTACCTGGGCTGGCCGGGGCAGGCCCCCTCCTACGCGCTGGGCCAGCGCCTGTGGCAGCGCACGCGGGACGAGGCACTGGCCGAGGGCCTCTCCGTGCGCGACTTCCACTCCCAGGCGCTCGCCCTGGGCTCGGTGCCGATGTCCATCCTGCGCGAGGTCATCCTCTCTTCCTAAACGCGCGCAGGATCTGCGGCAGGTAGCCGGCGATCACCAGCACGATGATGAGCCGGATGATCTGCACCGCCACCACCGCGGGCCCCGCCCCGCCCTCCGAGGAGAGCGCCAGCACCGTCTCCAGCGCCCCCGGCGTGGTGGCCAGGTAGGCCTCGAAGTAGGAGATGTGCAGCCAGGCGGTCAGCGGCAGCGCCGTGAGTGCGCAGACCCCCACCACGACCACGATGAAGAGCACCGTGGCGGGCAGCTGCTTGCCAAAGGCCTTGAGCGCGGGCACCGAGAGCCCGCCGCCGCAGACCCAGCCGATGGACAAGAATGCCATGATCTTGAAGGGCTCGATGGGCTCCAGCGAGTAGCCCGGCAGCAGCTGGGCCACCAGCACGGTGAGGATAAGCGGACCCAGCACCGCCGAGGCCGGCAGGTGCACCTTCTCGCCCAGCCACTCGCCGCACACCGCAATCGCCACCGTGATGCCCACCGCCCACCATGGCGTCGGCGCGGAGGAGCTGGCGAGGTGGTGGGCTGAGGGGGCGTCGAGAAGCGAGACCACCAACGGCAGGCTCACGGAGATCGCCAGCAGGCGCAGGTACTGGGTGAGCGCCACGTAGCGGTAGTCCGCCCCCAGCTCGCTGGCCAGCGCCGGCATGAGCGAGGCCCCGCCGGGCAGCATGGAGAGGATGCCAGTCTCCCAGGAAATATCCCGCGGCTGCGAGCGGTGCAGCAGCACGCCGCCGCTCATGCCCACCAGCACGGTGATGAGCGAGACCGTCACGGCGGCGGGCAGAACCCCCAGCAGCGTCGAGGCGGGCACCGTGGTGAGCGGGATGGCGGCCAGGACGCCGATGAACCCCCGGGAGAGGCCATAAAAATGCTTGTTGACCAGCAGGTCCTTGCCGGTGGCCAGGGCCATCGTGCCGGAGACCAGAATCGCCGCCAGAATCCACGCGGCCGGCACGTGGAGATAGCTGAAGAGCGCGCCCACCGCCACGGACAGTGGAGCGACAATCAACCAGCGAACCGACATGCGGATGAGTTTAGCAATGTGATTCAATGGCCCAGTGGAGATAGGAAGCTGGGCAATCCTCACCGCGGGCGCGGCGCTGGCCGGCTGGATCGACGCGGTGATCGGCGGGGGAGGGCTGGTCCTCATCCCGCTCATTCTCGCCGTCGCCCCGCAGCTGGCCCCGGCCACCGCCCTGGCCACCAACAAGGTGGCGGCTGTCTCCGGAACGGCCTCGGCGGCCTTCACCCTCGTGCGCAAGGTGCGCCCGCCGGCCAAGGAGCTGCTGGTCTTCGGCGGCGTGGCCATGCTCAGCTCAGCCGTGGGCGCTACTGCCGCCTCGCTGCTGGACAAGGACGTCATGCGGCCCGTCATCATCGTGCTCATGCTGGCCGCCGGGCTCTTCGTGGCCTTCAAGCCGGACTTCGGCAGCGGCGGCGCGGGCACCCGCAGCTCCTCCCGGATCTGGCTGGCCGCCGCCGCGGTGGCTGGCATCGCCTTCTACGACGGCATCTTCGGGCCCGGCACCGGCATGTTCCTCATCATGGCCTTTACCGCCATCTTTTCCCAGAACTTCCTCACCTCGGCGGCCATGGCCAAGGTGGTGAACACGTGCACCAACCTCGGGGCGCTTGTAGTCTTCATCGCCGGCGGCCACGTGCTCTGGAGCTTGGCGCTCGTCCTGGCGGTGTCCAACGTCATCGGCGCGCAGCTGGGCGCGCGCACCGTCCTCGGCGGCGGGACACGGCTCATCCGCTACGCTCTGCTCGCGCTGGTGGTGGTCATGAGCGTGTACCTGTCCTGGCAGCAGCTGAGCTCCTAGCGGGAGTTCTTCTTCGTGCGCGCGGTGGCCTGGGCATTCCACGGATCCTCCGGCCACGGGTGCTTGGGGTAGCGCCCGCGCATCTCCGCGCGCACGCCCTGGTAGGGCCCGGACCAGAAGCTGGCTAGATCATCGGTTACCGCCAGCGGCCTGCCCGCCGGGGAAAGCAGGTGGAACTGCACCCGTTGCCCGCAGAAGGTGGGTGACTCCGCCAGTCCGAAGCACTCCTGCAGTTTGATGGAGACCACCGGGCGCTCACCCGACCAGTCGATCCGCGCCTGGCGCCCCGAGGGCACCGCCAACCTCTCCGGCGCGAGCTCCTCCAGGCGGGTGGCCTCCGGCCAGGGCAGCAGGCGCTGCAGGGCGGGGAACATATCCGGCGCCCGGCCGTGGGCTAGCTCCTCCAGCTCCGGGCGCAGCAGCGGGGGGTCGACCTTCTCCAGATCCGGCCAGGGATCGCCGTAGCACGCGCGCAGGTGGCGCAGCCTATCCCGCAGGGACTGCGCCTTTTCGGAAAAGCGGAAGAAGTCCAGGCCCTCTTGGGAGACAGCCTCCGCCAGCGCGGCCACAGCCTCCTCGCCGGAGACCTTCAGCGGGGTCTCGGAGAGCACGATCGCCCCGGCGGATTTCACGCGCACGCCCCGCACCCGGGTCCCGTCGAGGAAGGCTCGGGTGCTCTCGCGCACCCCGATGATCTCCAGCGCGTCCTCCTCCGCGATGGGCTCGGCCTGGCGGACGAGGGCGCGTCCGGAATTGGAGAGCGAGACCTCCGTCACTGCTAGCCACGGTGCGTGCTCGCTTGACGACGCCCTCGTTCCACTAGCCAGCAAGTACTCCTCGCCCACCCGCTTGGCCACGCTCTCTGGGAAAGCCGTGGCGATGACCACCCCGGGGTCCACCGGCCCCTTATCGGGCACGAGGCGGGCGAGCCTGCCGGCGTCGGAATCATCAATCTGCGCAATGACCTTCGCCGCCTGCGCCCCGTGCGTGAGCAGGGCCGCCGCGAAGCGCGGATCGGTGGGCATGAGCGCCATCTCCTCGGTGGCGTGGAGGGAGGAGAGGGTGCGTTGGGCGCGGGCAAGCGCAGCCGCCGGGGGAGGATCGAGCAAGGGGAAGTCCTCGCCTGCGCCCCAGCACTGCATGAAAAGCGCGGCCTGGGTGAGATCGGCGGAGAGGATCTCGGGCGCGGCGTGCGGGGTGAAGTGCTCGTACTCCTGCTCCGAATAGCAGCGGATGACCGTGCCCGGCGCCTCGCGCCCCGCGCGGCCGGCGCGCTGATCGGCGCTCGACTTCGAGGTAGACACCGTGACCAATCCCGTCATGCCGCGCCGGGCGTCACGCTTGGGAATGCGGCTGAGACCAGCGTCGATGACGGTGCGCACGCCCGGCACCGTGACGGAGGATTCCGCGATGGAGGTCGCCACCACCACACGGGTGGCCTCCGTGTAGAGCGCGGCGTCCTGCTCCTGGGTGCTCTGCCGGCCGTGCAGGGGAAAGGCCCCCGGAATCTGCTCGCACACGAGGTTGACCTCCCGCACACCGGGGACAAAAACCAGCGTGGATTCGCGCTGCTCGGCGGCAAGCTGGGCAACACCCCTCCAAAACTCCCGCGTGCCCGCTGCCCTGCCCGGGATGGGCTGGTAGCGAACGTCGAGGGGATAGGTGGCCGCCTCGGTGACGTGGATGGGGGCGCCGCCCATGAGCTGGGAGAAGCGTTGGGCGTCGACAGTGGCGGACATGGCGATTACCCGGAAGTCATCTCGCAGCTGCGCCAGCTCAAGACACATGGCGAGCACGAGATCGGTGTCGAGCTGGCGCTCGTGCACCTCGTCGATGGCCACGGCGGAGACCCCGCTGAGCTCCGGGTCCCGGATGAGACGGCGCAGCAGCACGCCAGGGGTGAGGAACTCCACCTTCTCGCCCTTGCGGGAATCCCCCCGCACCGCGTAGCCGATGCGCTGGCCGGAGAGCTTCTGCAGACGGTTGGCCGCGGCGCGGACGGCGACCCTGCGCGGGGCCGTCACCAGGACCTTGCCGGAGGATTGATTGGCCAGCGCGGGCGGGACCAGGGTGGTCTTGCCGGTGCCGGGTGGCGCCTGAACCACCACGTGGCCGCTGGCGGGCAGTGAATCAATCGTCTGGGCGACGGGCAAACCCGCGCCGATTTCCTCAAGGTTGAACTGTGGCACGGTGCTCCAGTGTAGTTTCTGGGGTTTATCATCGTGCCTATGACAAAAGTAGCTGTGGTAACTGGTGCCTCCTCCGGAATCGGCGCGGCCTCCGCCCGCGCGCTGGCCGCGGATGGCTGGCAGGTGGTCATCGGCGCGCGCCGCGTCGAGCGTCTCGACGCGCTCGCAGAGGACATCGGCGCGGTGGCCTACCCGCTGGACGTGACCAAGGATGAGTCGGTGACGGAGTTCGTCTCCCACCTCGACCGGGTGGATCTGCTGGTCAACAACGCCGGTGGGGCCAAGGGCCTCGAGCCGCTCGTGGAGACCTCCCTGGAGGATTGGCGGTGGATGTACGAGGTCAACGTGCTGGGCACGGTGCGCATGATCCAAGCGCTCATGCCCAAGCTCGAGGAGTCCGAGTCCGGGCTCATCATCAACATGGGCTCCATCGCTGGGTGGACTACCTACGAGGGCGGCTCCGGCTACAACACCGCCAAGCACGGCGTGCGCGTCATCTCCCGCGCGCTGCGCCTGGAGAACCACACCGTGCGCGTCACCGAGCTGGACCCCGGGCGCGTGGCCACCGAGGAGTTCTCCCTCAACCGCTTCCGCGGCGATGCGCGGCGCGCGGCGCAGGTTTACGATGGGCAGCTCAACCTCAGCGCGGAGGACATCGCCGAGGCGGTTCGGTGGGTCGCCGCGCTGCCGGCCCACGTCAACATTGACACCATGACCATCAAGCCCCGAACCCAGAGCTAGAGAGCCCCCGAACCCAGAGCTAGAGAGCACAGTGAGAGAGTGAGGCAGCGATGATTTTCAGCACCACACCGACCATCGAAGGCTACGAGATCGCCGAGTACCTCAGGGTCATCGGCGGCGAGACCATCTCCGGCATCAAGTTCAGCAAGGACTTCGGGGCGGCCTTTGCCAGCTTCGCCGGTGGCCGCGCCGCGGGCTACGAGGAGGAGGCCTACAAGGCCCGCGAGGCGGCGCTCAACGACATGTGGAACCGCGCCGTCGAGCTGGGCGCGGATGCCGTGGTGGGCATCTCGGTGGACTACTCGACTATCGGCCAGGCCAACGACATGCTTTTCGTCGTGGCCACCGGCACCGCCGTCAAGCTGCGGGCGGTCTAACTACTGCTGCAGGCCGAACTGATCCCACGCCGCCGGGGAGAGGTTCTGGTAGACGTGCTTGAGCTCCTGGTACTCCGCCAGTCCGGTGGGGCCGAGCTCGCGGCCGTTACCTGATTGCTTCATGCCGCCCCACTCCGCCTGCGGGAGGTAGGGGTGGAAGTCGTTGATCCACACGGTGCCGTGGCGCAGGCCGCGAGCCACGCGCTCCGCCTTCCCGGCGTCGGTGGTGAACACGGCGCCCGCCAGGCCGTACTCGGTGTCGTTGGCAATCGCGATGGCCTCCTCTTCCGTGGTGAAGGTCTCCACGGTCACCACGGGGCCGAAGGCCTCGTCGTGCACGCAGTCCATCTCCTGGGTGGCGCCGTCGATGATGGTGGGCAGGTAGTAGATGCCCTTGCCCAGGTCGGTGTTCGCGGTGGAGTCCTCCGTGGTGGCCGCGCGCCCGCCGGTAAGGATGGTGGCGCCCTGCTCGCGCGCCTTGTCGACGTACGCCGCAACCTTCTCGCGGTGCTCCGCCGAGATCAGCGGGCCGGTTTCCGCCAGCTCATCGGTGGGGCCGCCGATCTTGATCTTCTCGGTGCGGGCGACAAGGGCCTCGACGAACCTATCGTGCAGGGACTCCTCCACCACGATGCGCGAGCCCGCCGAGCACACCTGGCCGGAGTGGAAGAAAGCGCCGTTGAGGGCGTTGTCCACGGCGACATCGAAGTCTGCGTCCGCGAAAATTACGTTGGGGTTCTTGCCGCCGAGCTCCAGCGCGGTGCGCTTGACGGTCTCCGCGGCGTTGCGGGCGATGATCTTGCCGGTGGCTAGGCCGCCGGTGAAGGAGACCATGTCCACGTCGGGGTGCTGGGACAGCGGGTTGCCGCAGCGCGCGCCGGCGCCGGTGATGAGGTTACCCACGCCGTCGGGAAGCCCGCATTCCTTGAGCACCGCCATGAGTAGCATCGCGGTGTGCGGGGTGAGCTCCGCCTGCTTGAGCACGAAGGAGTTTCCCGCGGCCAGCGCCGGGGCAACCTTCCAGGAGACCTGCAGCAGCGGGTAGTTCCATGGGGTGATCAGGCCGCAGACGCCCACGGGCTCGACGTCGATACGCGAGCGCAGGTTCTCATCGCCCGGGTCGACGACGCGGCCGTCGTGGTGCGAGGCGAGGGTGCCGAAGTAGTCGAAGGCGTTGGCGATGTCATCCATATCCATGAGCGACTCCGCGTAGCGCTTGCCGGTGTCGGCGGATTCCGCCTGGGCAAAGAGTACCTTGTGCTCGCGGATGTAGTCGGCCACGCGCACGAGCAGCTTGCCGCGCTCGATGGCCGGGGTGGAGGACCACACGCCGGACTCGAAGGACTTCTTGGCCGCCGCGATGGCGCGGAGGGTGTCCTCCTCCGTGGCCTCCGCCACGGTGCCTACGTGACTGCCGTCTGCCGGGCAGATGATGTCGCGGGTCTCGCCGCTGACGGAGGCCTCCCACTGCCCGTCGATGAAGAGGGACTTGGGGGACTCCAGAAGGTCAGTTGCCGTCGGATCAAATAAAGAGGTCATGCTTCTCCTTTGTAGTGGTTTTTAGGATTCTGTAGCGATTCTTAGGATTCAATGCTGTCTTCGCGCCAGGTGCGCTCCGGTTCCGCGCCGTCGGAGACGTCGGAATCCGCGTGCTGCGCGTGCTGGACGTACAGGTAGGCCATGTGGCGTTCGTAGAGGTCGAGTACGTTGTTGATGATTTGGCTCTCGCTGTAGCCGTAGACGTCGTAGCCCAGGGAGCCAGTGAGGTCATAGACCTCGAGGCGGTAGTACTCGGTGTCCTCGCCCTGCGCGTAGTCCGGAAGGTCGGCTGCGACGGGGAAGAGCTGGTAGCGGAACTTTCGCTCGTGTTCCATGGTGACCTGGAGGTCGAGCTGCGGGATGTCGAGCTCAGGGAGCTGGCTTGTCAGCAGTATCGCGTCGTGGCCGCGGGCGCGCAACTGGACCGCGACGGCCTCGAGGGCGATGGCCGCGGTGTCGTTGATGTAGGCGGTCATCTGTTCCTTGGTGGGGAAGGAATCGAGCCTCTCGAGGCGCTGCTTCCAGCGCTCGCCGGAATCCACCGAGGTGCGGCTGGCCACCGCGCCGTGCAGTGCGGTCTGCCGCACCGCGCGCTGGGTGCTCTCCAGGCGCAGGGACTTCCACAGCGAGTACATGACCAAGTAGATCACCACCGCGAAGGGCAGGCCCATGACCACGGTGGCGGACTGGACCGTGGCGATTCCGTCGAGCTGCAGCAGGGCCAGCGTAAGCCCGCCGACGGTCACGGACCAGAAGATGCGCAGCCAGCGGGGACCGTCCTGGCGGCTATCGGTGATGCGGGAGGTGAAGTTGGACATCACCAAGGCGCCGGAGTCGGCGGAGGTGATGTAGAGGAGCAGGCCGATGAATGTGGTGAGGAAGATGACGATGCCCGCGCCCGGGAACTCCGAGAGCATGTCGTAGAAGCCCTGCTCCGGGGCGTTAATGGCTGCTTCGGCGAAGCCGGGGAAGTCGCCCGAGCGGACCATGCCCAACGCGGTGTTGCCAAAGAAGGACATCCACAGAAGGATGAAGAGGAAGGGGAAGGTCAGGGTGCCGAAGATGAACTGGCGCAGGGTGCGTCCGCGGGAAATGCGCGCCAGGAAGAGGCCCACGAAGGTGGCCCAGGCAATCCACCATGCCCAGAAGAAGAGAGTCCAGGACTGCATCCATTCGGACACGTCCGCCTGGTTCTCGGAGAAGGCGAAGGTCTCCATGGTCCACTGCGGCAGGGCAACTACGTAGTCGCCGATGTTGGTGATGAGCGCATTGAAGAGGTAGGAGGTCTTGCCCACGATCACGATGTAAATCATCAGCGCGATGGCGAGGAAGACGTTGAGCTCGGACAGAAAGCGGATGCCCTTATCGACGCCCGAGACCGCCGAGAGCGTAGCAATGGCCACGGCGATAATGATGAGCGCGGACTGCAGGCCCAGCCCCTGCTCGAATCCGAAGATGATGTGGAAGCCATAGGAAAGCTGGACCACGCCGATACCCAGCGAGGCGGTTACGCCGAACACCGTGCCGAGCATGGCGGCGACATCCACGGCATCGCCTACTGGCCCGTGCACGCGCTTACCGATGAGCGGGTAGAGCGCCGAGCGGATAGCCAGCGGCATGTTGAGGCGGTAGGCAAAGTAACCAAAGGCCATGCCCATGAGGGCGTAGAGTGCCCAGCCGGTCAGCCCGTAGTGGAACATGGACCAGACTACGGCCTCCTTGGCCGCCTGGACTGAGCCCGGATCCGCCGTCGGAGGAGTGACGAACATGGTGATGGGCTCGGCCACGGCGAAGAAAACGAGGTCCACGCCGATGCCGGCGGCGAAGAGCATGGAGGCCCAGGAGAAGGTGCTGAACTTGGGCCGCGAGTGGTCCGGGCCCATGCGGATGTTGCCCGCATTGGATAGGGCGATGTAGAGCACGAAGACCACGGCGGCGGTGGCGGTGAGGATGTAGAACCAGCCGAGGTTGGTGGCGATCCAGCCGGTGATGTTGCCCAGGGTGGCCGCCGCGTGCTCTTTGCCGAGCCCGGCGTAGAGCGCCATGGCGATGATCAGCGCGCCCGAGATGATGAGAACGGGATAGTTCGGCTTGGGCACCTCGACTTGGTCAGCGCCGACGTCCGCGCCAGTCTCTGCTTTATAACTGCCGACGAGAGCACGCACCTGGTAACTTCGCCTCTTTTTCGCCCCCGATTGTGGGGGCCGGCCGCGTTGGGACGGGCCTTCCGGATCGTGCGGATCGAAGTTCGCCATCGGGTGCTCCTCTTTCGCTATGGGGTAGGAATTTTATTCTTCGGGTGTCTAAAAAGCTCCGGTTCTCCTGGGACAACGCTGAACGTGAGCAATATCACAATGTGGCGTATTATGCGGACTGTCCAGCCGGAAATTTTCGCCACGTCTGGCAAATATACCTTAAGCTGTGCATTCTCTGAGGGTTGTGGGTACGCTGATAAGAGTGAGCGAAATATATATTCGCCACTAGGTATATTATACATTCTGCATTGTAGTGATTTGCATCACTCTGTAGGCGAGAAGTGAGAGGATTGTGTATGGCGAAGAGGGTAACGGACGAAGTATGCGACGTTGTGGTCGTCGGCGGCGGTTCCGCAGGATCCGTCATCGCGGCGCGGTTGACTGAAGATAAAGACACCAGGGTCCTGGTGCTCGAGGCTGGACGTCCTGATTCCCTCTGGGATCTCTTCATCCACATGCCCTCTGCATTCTCCTTCCCCATTGGGGCGAAGAACTACGACTGGATGTACGAGTCCGAGCCGGAGCCGGAGATGAACGGCCGCCGCATCTACCACGCCCGCGGCAAGCTGCTCGGTGGCTCCTCCTCCGTCAACGGCATGATCTTCCAGCGCGGCAACCCCATGGACTACGAGAAGTGGGGCCGCAACCCGGGCATGGAGAACTGGGACTACGCCCACTGCCTGCCCTACTTCAACCGCATGGAAACCGCCGCGGCTGCCGACGATAACGATCCCCGCCGCGGCCACGACGGCCCGCTGTACCTGTCCCGTGGCCCGGCCACCAGCCCGCTCTTCCAGGCCCTGTTCAAGTCTGTGCAGGAGGCTGGCTACAACCTGACCAACGACGTCAACGGCTACCGCCAGGAGGGTTTTGCGCCCTTCGACCGCAACATCAAGAACGGCAAGCGGTGGTCCGCAGCCCGCGCCTACCTGCACCCGAACGCCGACCGCGAGAACCTGGAGATCCGCACCCGCGCGCTGACCACCAAGATTCTCTTCGAGGGCCAGAAGGCTATCGGCGTGGAATACGAGTGGAAGGGCGGCGTGCACCGCGTGTACGCGGACAAGATCGTGCTCTCCGCGGGCGCCATCAACACCCCGCAGCTGCTGCAGGTCTCCGGTGTGGGCGATGAGAAGCTGCTCAAGCAGCACGGAATTGACGTCGTCAAGCACCTGCCCGGAGTGGGTGAGAATCTGCAGGATCACCTGGAGGTCTACATCCAGTACGAGACCACCAAGTCCACCGACTCCTCGCAGCCCTACCTGGACAAGTGGCGCTGGCCGTTCATGGGCCTGCAGTGGCTGCTGACCCACAAGGGCCCCGTGGCCACCTCGCACTTTGAGGCTGGCGGCTTCGTGCGCTCCAACGACGACGAAGAGTACCCGAACCTCATGTTCCACTTCCTGCCCATGGCGGTGCGCTACGACGGCCAGAAGGCCGACGTCAAGCACGGTTTCCAGTGGCACGTGGGCCCGATGTTCTCCGACACCGTAGGCCACGTCCGCATCAAGAGCGCCAACATTCACGACAAGCCCGAGATCCTCTTCAATTACCTGAAGACGGACCAGGACCGCCGCGAGTGGGTCGAGGCCGTGCGCGTGGCCCGCAGTCTGCTCGACACCAAGGCTATGGAGGAGATCGGCGCGCGCGAGTTCAGCCCGGGCCCCGACGTGCAGACCGACGAGGAAATCCTCGAATGGGTGCGCAACGACGGCGAGACCGCGCTGCACCCCTCCTGCACCTGCAAGATGGGCACGGACGAGATGGCAGTCGTGGACCCGGACACCATGCAGGTCTGGGGTACCGAGGGCCTCTACGTTGCTGACGCCTCCGTCTTCCCCAACGTCACCAACGGCAACATCTACGCCCCGACCATGATGGTGGGTGAAAAGGCCGCGGACCTCATTGCTGGCCGCACCCCGCTCGCCCCGCTCAACATCGAGTGGTACCACGCCAAGAAGGGCATGCCGCTCTACGCCGAGGGCGAGGCCGTGCGTGACCACAAGACGGCGATCAAGGGTGCGCACTAACGTAAGCTAGTCCGCATGCTAGAAGTCTCAATCAAGGGAGAATCCATCAAGCTGGGCCAGTTCATCAAGCTGGCCTCGCTGGTTGCCACCGGCGGCGAAGCCAAGGAACTCATCGAGCAGGGCGCGGTGACGGTCAATGACCGCACCGTGACCCAGCGCGGCGCGACCTTGCACGTGGGCGACGTCGTCTGCATTGGCGATACCTGCGCGCAGGTCGCGGACGACGAGGAGGACGACTACTTCGACGAAGCCACCGCCGACGATGATTTCGACCCCGAGAAGTGGAGGAACCTGTAATGCCGGCGTTCGAAGCCGAAGTGGGCATGCCCTACTGGATCACCTTGACCACCTCTGACGCCGAGGCCTCCGCTGCGTTCTGCTCTGAGGTCCTCGGCTGGGAGTTTGAGGACAACATCGCGCGCCTCGAAGGCCTGCCGATCGCGGAACTTGTCCCCGAGACCGGCGGCGATACCTGGGCCACCTACTTCCTCAGCCGTGACATCAACGCTGATTGCCAGCGCGTCGAGCAGCTGGGCGGAAAGGTGCTAGCGCTTGGCGACGACCACCTCGCCCTCCTCGTCGATCCCGCCGGCGCCATCTTCGGGCTCATCCAGCCGAAGCTGGATCAGTTCGTGGCCGGCGGCGAGCCGGGCACCCCGGTGTGGCACGAGCTGGCAGTCACCCGCGACTTCACCCGGGCGCTGGACTTCTACGGCGAGCTCTTCAACTGGGAGATCCGCGGGGACGAGGCCTACGCGCTGGCCGAGGAACAGGGCGCCGCCTTTGCCGGCATGTGGAACGCGCAGGGGCAATTCCCGGAGCAGGTGCCGAGTTTCTGGCAGACCTACCTCGGTGTGCGCGATATTGACGCCGCGGCGCAGAAGGTGCGTGCCGCGGGCGGCGAGATTATTCGCGAGCCGCATGATTCTCCTTTTGGGCGCCTGTGCATCGTCGCCGATTCCACGGGAGCCACCGTGACCTTCTGCGAAGTGGAGGATGCTCCCGAGGAGCCCATGGATGAGCTCTTCGACGTTTAAAGCTGTCGTCGACATTGTCCAGCGCGTGCCCGCAGGCAACGTCACCACCTATGGTGAGGTGGCCAAGGCGGCGGGCGTGAGCCCCCGCTACGTGGGTTGGGTGATGGGCAAAGCGGAGCTGCCGTGGTGGCGCGTGGTGCGCAGCACGGGGCAATCCCACGACATCGAGCGCGCGCGTGAGCACTGGGAGCGGGAGGGGATCTCCTACTCCGGTGACTGTGCGCTGATGTCTAAGCATGGTCTGGATTGCGACGATCTCGTACGTGGTTGCGATTAAGCAGGTCAATCCTTTCCGCGACGGTGAGCTTCCAGTGGGTGGCTAGTGGGCCTTGCGGGGCGGTCATTACCCAGGTGCCATCCGACATAAGCCAGTAGATGTCCCCGGAGATGGGGTCCATGACGTAGAAGGCCCGTTTGTCTGTCTTGATGTTGTGGTGGTGTTGGCACAAGCAGGCGAGGTTATCGGTGCTGGTGGGCCCTCCCCGTCCGTACTCGACGCGGTGATCGAGCTGGCAGCGCGCGGCCGGAACCGTACAGCCCGGCCAGCGGCAGGTACCGTCCCGGGCCTCGACGAAGGCGCGAGTATTCTCCGTGGGCACGTAGCCCTCGGTGGACGCGGGGAGAATCGGGCGGGTTGTGGTATCGAGCGGCGTGCGGGAGAGATCCTGGTAGCCGTAGCCGGGCAGCAGCGCCAGACTCGAGCCCTGCGCCTGGAAGGTGTTGATCCTGACGCTGGCTTTGACGGGCTCGGTGATGATCTTGACCAGGGCTTCTGCCTGCGAGATTCCGTCCGCCTTGGCGCGCTGGCGCACGAGGGCGTCGATGATCTCGGCGGTGGCGGGATCCGTGGCCAGGGTGAGGTAGCCCTGCTGCGGGCCGCGGATGTACTCGTAGTGATCGGCGGGGACGTCCTCTTCCTCGAGCGGCTGGTAAAAGGTGTCCATTACTTCTTTGATGGCCGCCTTGATGTCCCCGGCGGCGGGCAGGTGCTGGTTGCGCCGCCGCGGGGTGAAGAGGCCGACGAGTGCCTCGTCGACGTGAGGCAGGATCTCCTTCTCAGCGCCAAGTAGGGCAAAGCCGATGGCGCTGAGCCGGGGAGCGTCGAGGAACCAGTGTTGCTGGTTGAGTTCGGTGAGTTGTGGCATGTGCGCGAGCAGCATGAGGGAATAGATCATGCGCTCGGCGGTGTGGGCGCTCACCCCGAGGGAGCGTCCTATGTGGTTGTAGGTGAGTTCTGCGTCCGCGTCGGGGTCCGGAATCACCGAGCTCCACGCCTCAAACATCGCACGATTGTTTGACATAAAGGTCTGGGCTAGGGCGGATTCAGGGTTGCACGGGGCGAAATAGGCTGTAATTAGGGCTGTGGACATGTCATACCCCCAAGTAGTGACATGGTGTGTAGATAGGGAAGGATGCTTTCCTTGCCTGCCATCATATTCGCACAGGTGTTTGTTCGTCAAGGTGTTCGAGGAAAAATTCTTCCACCGATCCTGAGCAGGAAAAACCGCGCGGGAGGGATACACTAGGGGCGTGTTGAAGAAAGCCCTCGCCACCGTTTTCGCCACTGCGCTGGTGGCCCCCACAGCGCAGGCGGCCGTCTTCCTCGATCCCCAGAAGGTCCCGCCGCGCACCCAGGCCACGCTACGCTACGCGGACGGTACAACGGTCTCCACCGGCAACAGCCACGAGTCCCGGCCCGCGCTGTCCCTGGTCAAGCTTTACCTGGGAATGTGGGTGCTCAAGTACGGGGCGCCGGAGGACAAGGCCAAGGTGGAGGACATGATCCGCTTCTCCAACGACGCCACCGCCAGCCACCTCGACCGCACGTACCCGCAGGCCATCCCGGGCATCATCGCGGAGTACGGGCTTAAGGAGACGCACTACCCCGGCTACTGGGGCAACACAACCACCTCCACGGAGGATCTCGCCCGTTTCACCGCGACCATCTGGTCCGATCCGGTGGCGCAGCCGATGGTGAGGGGGATGAGGACGGCGTCGCCAAGAGCGGCGGATGGATACCTGCAGGATTTCGGCACCGCGCGCATTCCGGGCGTGTGGGGCACGAAGCTCGGGTGGGCGGATGATCGCAGCGTGCACGCGACGGTCTCGGTGGGCAATGGCTACAGCATCGCGGCCAATACTTACGGCTCGCCGGGGGATCTCACCGCGGACGTGCTCGGCGCGGTGCGAGTGGTGCCGGATCCGGTGCCCCAACCCCGCACCTGGCAGCAGCTGTGCAAGGAAGTCAATGACCGCCTGCAGCAGGTCGGCTCATCGAAGGTGTGCTGAGACCGGCAGGTAGGAGTAGGTGGTATCGGCGCGGGCCCGGCGGTTTCCGCGCAGGACTGCGTAGATGACGGTGGGGTAGAGCACGGCGGCGACCAGCACGTATTGCACGATCATCACCCACGTGGCGTCCCACATGTAGTTCCACGCAAAGTGGAGCAGGAAGGATCCCGCCAGCGTGCCGAAGCCCACCGCTAGGCGCCACCACAGCGGCTTGTAGGCGCTAAACAGCGCCCAGCCGATGCCGTAACCGGCCAGCGCAGTCAGACACATGTGCAGACCCGGGCCCGCCAGCAGGCGCAGGCCCCACATCTGCAGCATGCCCAGCCAGTCGGAGCTGGGGTGCATCAGGGCGCCGGTTACGGAGTAGAGGAAGTTCTCGTAGACCTCAAAACCCCAGCCCACCATGGCGCCGACGACCATCCCGTGCCACGGGCGGTTGAGCTGGCGGAAGCTGAGCAGAATGAAGAGCACGCCGAGCGCCTTGCTGAACTCCTCCGGGTAGGCGCCCGCCCAGGACATGATGGCGCCGTCCCATCCCACGGTGGCGGCCGTGCTCATGAGCGGGGCTCCCGGGATGAAGGCGAGGGAGACCGCCGCGGTGCATCCCCAGAGCACGCTTGCCGACGCCCACCCGGCCCCCTTCACCCACATCGGGCTCACCCGCCATAGGGCGACGCCGACTGCGCCGAGGGCGGCAGCGATGAGCAGGCTCAGCGCCGCGGGCCCGGGGGCGGGCAGGAACATGACGCCAAAGTTAAGGAGCGCGGGAAGCGAGCCGAGGGCGATGATGACCCACAGCGCTGCCTGAAAGAGTTTCACCTAGACGGCCTCCAGGAATCGTTGGGACAGGGCCTGGGCGTTCTCGCCGGTGATGATGATCTGGTAGTCCAGGTTCTCCTCGCCGGGGATGCTGAGGGCGCGGGTCTGCGAGGGAGCGTCGTCCAGCACGAGCACCTCGCCCTCGTGCTGGACGGGGCCGGTGGGCATCCCGGTGAAGGAGTTGGAGCGGATAGCACGGCGCAGGGCGAGCTCGTCATCGTCGACGTCCTCGGTGATGGTGGCCTGCACCATGGTCTCCCCGCAGTCCCAGGCCAGCGGCAGCATGGACTCGTAATTCGGGGTGCAGTATAGGCCGGGCACGGGGATGTCCCAGTCGTAGCCGGGAACGGAGAGCATGACCTGCTCGGGCTCCGGCTCGGAATAGGGCAGGGCAGCGCTGAGAATCCACGGCGCGCCGAGGACCACCAGGGCCGTGGCCAGGGTGGCAAAAAATGTTCCCGTCAGACGCTGGGGAGGGAAGCGGAAATTTGCCATAGCCCACACTCTAACGCGCGCGATTGACATAGAGTGGCTGGCATGAAGGATCTGTATCAATTTGTCAATGGCCCATGGCTCGAGTCGCACGTCATCCCGGATGATCGCGGCGTCGACGGAGTCTTCCACGATCTGCGCGATGAGGCGGAGCTGCTTGTCCATGACATCGTGAAGGATGATACTGGTCGGCCAGGCGCGCTGTACGCCTCCCACATGAACACCGAGCGGGTCAACGCCGCCGGCGTGCGCCCCCTGGACGCGGACCTGGACCGCCTCGCGGTGGGTTCCCCGGAGGAGCTGGCGCGCGTCTTCGGCGAGCTGGAGCGCGAGGGCATCGGCGCCCCGGTGACCTTCTGGGTGGAGAAGGACTCCGGCTCGGAGGAGGCGGTGGCCTACGTCATCCAGTCCGGTCTCGGCCTGCCGGATGAGGCCTACTACCGCGAGGAGTCCCACGCGGAGACCCTGGCCGCCTACGAGAAGCACGTGGCCGAGATGCTCGGCTTCCTCGATCCCGCGCGGCTTTTCGGTCTGGGTGCGGAGGCCGCCGCTGCGCGCATCGTCGCGCTGGAGAAGGAACTGGCAGCTGGCCACTGGGACGTCGTCAGCGTGCGTGACGCGGTGAAGACCTACAACCCAATGGAGATCTCGGAGCTTCCCGGCATCGTGCGCAACCTGCTTGTGACACTGCCGGATCACCGCGTGGTGAACATGATGCCCTCCTACATGGAGCATGTGGCGGAGATGTTCGGCGCGGACCGCATGGCTGATTGGCAGCTGTGGGCCACCTGGCACATCCTGCTCGCCCGCGCGCCCTACCTGGCGGAGGAGATCGGCGCGAAGAACTTCGAGTTCTTTGGCACCCGACTCTCCGGCGCCACCGCGCAGCGCGATCGTTGGAAGCGCGCCGTCGGCCTGGCGGAGAGCATGGTGGGCCAGGAGATTGGCAAGGTCTTTGTGGAGA
Organism: Corynebacterium sp.; assembly: GCF_030532325.1. Lineage (GTDB taxonomy): Bacteria > Actinomycetota > Actinomycetes > Mycobacteriales > Mycobacteriaceae > Corynebacterium. The sequence goes on along the minus strand of NZ_JAUNLS010000013.1, from coordinate 43,369 downwards.
AGCACTTCCCGCCCTCCTCCAAGCAGGAGATGGACGAGCTGGTGAGCTACCTCATCGCCGCCTACCGCGAGCGCATCTCCCAGCTGGAGTGGATGACACCGGCCACCCGCGAGCGCGCGCTGGAGAAGCTCTCCCAGTTCAAGGCCAAGATTGGCTACCCCGAGCGCTGGCGCGATTACTCCGGCCTGGAGTTCGGCCCGGATCTGGTGGAGAACGTGCGCGCGGGCAGCGCCTGGAACCACGACTACGAGCTGGCCAAGATTGGCAAGCCCGCGGACCGCGACGAGTGGTTCGCCACCCCGCAGACCGTCAACGCCTTCTACAACCCGGTGGTCAATGACATCACCTTCCCCGCGGCCATCCTGCGCCCGCCGTTCTATAACCCGCTTGCCGACGCCGCCGAGAACTTCGGCGCCATCGGCGCGGTGATCGGCCACGAGATTGGCCACGGCTTTGATGATCAGGGCTCGCAGTATGACGGCCACGGCAACCTCAACTCCTGGTGGACGGAGGAGGACCGTGCGGCCTTTGAGAAGCTCACCGCTCAGCTGGTGGATCAGTACGAGGGCCAGGTGCCCACGGTGCTCAAGGAGGCCGGCATCGAGTCCGCGGGGGTTAACGGCAAGTTCACCCTCGGGGAGAACATCGGTGATCTCGGCGGCCTGGGTATTGCCGTGGTGGCTTACAAGAATTACTGCGCGGACAAGGGCATCGACATGGACGGCGAGCTGCGCGACTTCGAGGTGGAGGGCGCCTCGCCCGAGCTTTACGAGCGCCAGTACACCGGCCTGCAGCGCTTCTTCCTGTCCTGGGCCCGCGTGTGGCGCACGGCCATCCGTCCCGAGATGGCCGCCCAGTACCTGGCCATCGATCCCCACTCCCCGGCGGAGTTCCGCTGCAACATCATCGTGGAGAACGTTGACGAGTACTACGAGGCCTTCGACGTCGAGGGCGGCATCGCCCCGGAGCAGCGCGTCACCATCTGGTAGCTGAGAAACATGGCACTGACGCAAGAAGAACAGCTCGAGCACCTCGCCTCCTACCTCAACGCCCACTACCCGCTGCCGGACTTCCGCCCGCCGTGGAAGGGCGGGGGCTCGCCGGACGCGGATCGGTACTGCGCGCTGCTGCCGGATCGCATCGTGCAGGCCTCGATGCTGCTGCTGGGCACCGCGGTGGACCACAGTCTGCCCGGCACCGCGTTCACGGAGGGGATCTCGGTGGAGGACTCCGTGTACGGGGCCCTCTTTGTGCCCAGCGAGCCCAGCGGGCGCTTCGCGGTGTCGCTGCACTCGGGCGGCTGGTGGCGCGGCAGCGGGCAGGCGCTGGAGATGCAGTGGCGCCCGGAGGTGGCTGCCGCCGCACAGCTGTCCGGGACCACCATCCTCGACGTGGACTACCCCTTGGCCCCCGAGCACACGGTGGCGCAGATGGTGGAGTTCACGCAGGCGGCGGTGGATTCCCTCGCTGGCCCCGTGACCGTGTGGGGCTACTCCTCCGGCGCGGCGCTGGCCAGCCTCGTGCGTGCCGACGCCCTGCTGCTCACCTTCCCGGACTTCGGGGCGCTCGAGGCGCTGCCGGAGGAGATTCGGGGTGGCTGTGTGATCCCCCAGGACTTCCCGCGCACGCTGGTGCAGACCGCGGCGCAGGATGAGGTGGCCGCCCGGGTGGAGATCCCGGGGGCGGAGACCGCGGAGTACGTCTCCACGCACCGCATCTCCACCCCGGAGGTGGCCCGGCAGCGCATCCGCGATACCGCCGCCTTCCTGGCCAGCGTTTAGTCCTTCGCCTCGCCTTCCTTGCGGATCTTCATCTCGGAGTTCTGCCACAGGCCGGAGCGCTGGATCACCTCGTGATCGATGACGGCTTCGGCCGGGGCGTTGCCGCGGGAGTCGGTGCGCAGCTCGTACTTCTCGATGGCGCCCCAGTCACGCGCCCAGTCATGGTTGAGGTAGCTGGGGATCTCGTAGGAGTAGTTGACCGCCTCCGCGGTGGACATCGCGCCACCGCCGGAGAAGGACTGGAAGTCCGTGAGCGAGGTCTGCGCGGCGGCGTCGGGAAGAATACGGTACTGCGGAATCTCCGTCACGCCGGCGTAGTGGTCGAAGGTGCGCTGGCAGGGGAACTGCAGGGCCACGGACCAGTCCAGCAGCGCGGGGGTGCTGGAATCGAATTGGGAGTTGAGGGTGGCCAGCTCGGGCACGCGCGGGGGAGTAAAGGCCATCCAGTCGTCCTCGTCGGTGGAGTCATCCACCGCGACGAGGCGCACGACGTTGGCCTCCTCGGGCAGCTCGTCGAGCGCGATGCGCAGGTTGCGCCACTTCGGGGTGGCGCCGACGTCGGAAAGCTCCGCCTTGCCCTTGTCCACGACCTTCTCGCCGCGCAGGGTGCCGTACTCCAGGGTGAGCTTGAGGCCGTCCTGCTCCACGCCGTTGACGTCGTGGTGGTAGATGTTGCCTGCCGCGCCCACAGCAAGGATCGGGGTGCTCTCGGTGGCCTTGGGCAGGTGGTACCACTGGGTGGTCACCTGGGAGGTGGAGCGCTGCGCATCCGTGTAGGAGCCCAGCACCGGCACCTTGGTGTAGTCAAAGTTGAAGGGCAGGTGCATCCGGGAGCCGTTGACGCCCGCGGTGCCACGCACGCCACCGGTGGAGGAATCGGTGATTTCCGCTTCCTTCTTCTCGGTGGCGGCCTGCTCGTCGCTGGAGGTGGCGTTGGATTCCTCGGTGGAGGCGGAGTCAGCGATAGCACCCACGGAGGCGGAGTTGATGTTCTCCGGTTCGATGGAATCCGGGATCATATTGGGCCCGAAGCCAAAGGAGGGGCGCGTGGGATCCTCGAGGGAATCCTTCAGCTCGCCCTTGACCGGGGTGAGGAAGGACTCGTTGGTGTTGGTCTCCACCAAGGTGGAGTCAGCCAGCGAGCAGACATCGCCCTTGAGGGAGGCCAGGTTGCCGCGGCCCACCGAGTAGGCCTCGCCCTGGGAGACGTAGGCCTTGGCAAAGGAGGCGCAGGAGAAGACCACGATGAGCGCGCAGGCGATGGCGATGGGCGCGGACATGAGGCCCGCCCAGCGCGAGACCTTCGCTGCGGCGGCCGCCTTGAACTCCTCGACGGTCCCCTCTTCCTCCGCCTTGCCCTTGCGATAGCTGTGGGTGATGGCCTGCACCAGGCCCACCGCCAGGACCACCAGGCCGATGAGCAGCATGATGGTGTTAGCCTCCACCGCCTTGTACTGGACGGTGCGGTCCCACCACGGGATGCCAAAGGAGGAGACATACCACCAGGCGTTCCAGCCGGCCAGGGAGATGGCGAGCAGGAAGATCACTGCGGCGATGGAGAAGGTCCGCGCGCGCGGGGAGCGCATGGCGATCTGCGAGAGCACCACCGCGCCCAGCGCGGCGATCACCCCGGCCACGCCGGCGTAGATGCCGAAGTGGTGCGTCCACTTGGTGGGGGTGAACATGAGGAAGAAGGCGGACAGACCCACGATGAGCAGCAGGCGCTGGGTGGGGCCGACCTCCGCGCCGACGACCCGGCGGTCCTTGACAAAGGCAAAGACGATGAGCCCCAGGCAGAAGAGCATGGTGAACATGGCGAAGCGGCGGGTGAGCGAGCCGTCCACGGACTGCTGGAAGAGCGTGGTGTAGCGGACGTACTCCGAGTACCACGGCAGGGAGGGGCCCACCTCGGAGCGCACGCGGGTGGACTCCAGCACGGTGGCCAGCGTCTGGTCGCCGAAGGCCGCCACCATGATGGCGGTGCCGCAGGCCAGGAAGGGGGCGATCATCGCCATCCAGCCCACCTGGGGCGCGCGCTCCGACATGAAGCGGAAGAGGTGCGGCAGGGAGACGAGGAACACGCCCACCGCGAAGAGGCCCGTGGGGCCGGCGGCCAGGGTGATGGTGGCGATGATGGTGCCCACCGCGGCCGGCAGCAGGCGGCGGGTGGCGATGGAACGCTCGAAGGAGGCCCAGGTGAGCATGACGCCGAGCGCCACGATGGGCTCCGGGCGGATGCCGTTGTTGTAGGGCAGCCAGAAGGCCAGGAACATCAGCGCCGCGGTCCAGTGTGCTAGGCGGCGATCGTTGATCACGGAGCCGAAGCGCGGGAGGATCTCGCGGGAGAGGATGAACCAGATGAGCAGCGCGGAGATCAGCGCCGGCAGGCGCACGAAGGCCGAGGCGCTGGAGATCTTGGTCAGGGCCGCGATGAGGTCGTAGTAGGGCGTGCCAAAGGGGGCCTCGGGCACGCCGTACCAGCGGTAGTAGTTGGCCATGTAGGTGGCGTGCTCGGAGACGCGGCCCATGGTGAGGATGAAGCCGTCGTCGGAGGTGTTCGAGCCGAAGATATGCCAGAAACCGAGGATGGCGGCCACCACGCCGTCGAGCGGGCGCACCTGCTTCCAGGTCTCGGGCAGGACGGAGAACTTCTTGCCGTCGAGGCGGTCGATGCGTGCGATGCACACCAGGCTTACCAGCGCCATGGCCACGCCCAGCCACATGGCCAGGGTCTTGATGAGCGTGGGCGAGGAGGTGAAGCGGGAGTTGATCTCCACGTGGATGTCCAGGCCGTCCTTCGTGAGCGCGGCGAGGTTCTCCGGGGTGTCGTCGATCTCGGTGTACACGCCGGTGACCTGCGGGCGGACGTCGTCCTCGGTGGTTGTGGTGTGCTTGCCCACGCGCACGGTGGTGCCTTCACCGGTGGCGTCGATTTTAAGGAGGGCATCCTCCGGCAGGGCGGCAACCTGCTTTGGGGTGAGGGAGAAGATGACCTCGTTGAGGGAGGTCACGGACAGGCCGCCCTCGCCCATGCGCACGAACATGCCGCGGTTGGAGGCCTTGGTGGACTCCTGGGGCACGGTGCCGTAGAGCAGATCCTGGCCCTCGCGCAGCTTGTCGACGCCACTGAGCGGAATCTCTGCGTTAATCTCCTCCGGCGCCACGGAGATGAGCGGCGCGTTGATGGACTGCAGCGAATCGTTCTGCGGCCAGTCAAAGGAGGACTGGGTCTGGTTGACGGGCAAGAACGGGGTAGCCACAAAGCACAAGAAGCCGATGAGGCCAGCGATGATGGCGGTGAGCTTCAGGCTCGTGTTCTTGGGTTTCGTGAGGCTATCTGACACGGCGATCAGTGTACGTCACGGCCCCGAATTATCGGGAACGCACCGCCACCACGAAGGGCCCGGCCTGGGTGGTGTCCCAGCCCTCCTCAAAGACCTCCGGGTTGAAGAAGACCGCCCGGTAGCGCACGTTGGGTTGGTTGGGGTAGATGTCCTCCGCCAGGTGGGTCTTGAAGCCGTCGCCTGGCTCCTCCAGATCGCCGCGGAAGATGATGACGTCCGGCCCGCGCCAGGCGGAGGACTCGAGGGCATCGGCGAACTGCTGCGGGGTCTGCTCCCAGGAATCGCGCGCCCAGGCGGCGATCTGATCATTGCGGGAGTTGAACTGACCCAGCGGGTTGGCGTAGTTGCTGGTGAAGGCGTTGAAGCCAAAGTAGGGGTGGTAGGCCATGAAGAGTTTTTCATCCGTGAGGACGACGGTCTGGTTGGCCTCGTAGCCGTGGCTATCGATGAACTCGCGGATCTCCTGGTAGTTGCGGGCGGAGTCGCTGGTGAAGCGGTCCGCGCGCTCGCCGTAGCCGTCGGTATCGGTGTAGGCGTGGTCGATGCCCTCCTCGTTGGCCTCCGGGATCTGCTGGGCGTAGTAGATGCCGCTGAGCCCGAGCAGCACGGCGAAGCAGGCGGTGATGCGCTTGTTGGTGCTGGCGCTCAAGCGGGAGGGGTAGAGGGTCTCGAAGCCCAGGAGTCGCAGCTCCGCCAGACAGAGGACGCCCGCGGTGGCAAAGATGACGGTGACCACGGACTCCAGGCGGAAGCCCAGCAGCGTGGAACCGGCCAGGGTGACCACCATGGAGGCCACCGTCCACAGATAGATGCCGATGAGCGCCGCGGCCAGCGAGAAGACCGCGCGGTCCTCGATGCGCATGATGAGGTAGATAAGCCCCAGGATGCTGAGCAGGCCGATGAGTGAGAGCGAGAGGAAGGGCGCGGGGATGAGCGTGCCTTCCTCCGGCAGGTAGTGCTGGGCGGTGGATTTCACCGGGAAATCGGCGCGCAGCACGCCCAGGATGTACGGGCCCCAGGCAATCGCCGCGATGGCCAGGGAGCCCACGCCCATGATCACCAGGCGGCCCAGCGGCGCCCAGCGGTGCTCGTAGAAACAGCTGACCACCGCGATGAAGCTCACCACCGTCAGCGCCACCGCGCCGGTGAACAGGGTGTAGAAGCAGGCAGAGATGCCCAGGTAGATGGTCACCGCGGCGGTGGACCACCAGGAGCCGTGGAAGGCGCGGGAGCACAGCACCGCCACCGCCGGCACGCCCATGGCCACCACGGCCGAGTAGGGCTCCTGGGCGTTGAGGGTGAGCGTGACCGCCGTGGTGGTCAGCGCGATCGCCGTGGCCACCGGCAGCGAGCCGACCAGCCGCTGCCACAGCGGCACCAGGATGCAGCCGGCGGCGGAGATCGAGATCAGGGACCAAGGCTGGAAGACCTCCCAGCCCGGCATGCCCAGCAGGTTGGCCAGGCGCCCGCCCAGCCAGAACCAACCCAGGGGATAGAAGGTGGGAAGGCCCTCGTAGTTCATGTCCGCGTAGGACATGGCGTCGGCGCTGCGGGTGAGGAACTGGGTGCGGAAGACCTGATCCACCTGCACGCCGTCCAGCCACAGGTGCGACGCACTCAGCGGCAGGCCGATGGTGGCCAGGGTGAGCAGCGCCGGCGAGAGGTAACACAAAGCGATGGTCAGCCAGTGGCGCCAGGCGGGGCGGGGCTTGTCGGCGTCGTACAGCCACCACACGCACAGCGCGCCCACCAGCACCACGGTGCCCACCGTGCCCACCGTGCTCAGCGCGCGGGTGACCATGGAGGTGCTAAACGCCGGCAGGGAGACCGTCTTGAAGGCCAGGAAGCCCACTAACGCGACAATGCCGCCACCGAGAGCGGCAGCGGCGATGCCCAGGAGGGTCGCACGGCGCGAGGGAGTGTCGGCGTCGTACTCCTCGGTCCGGATGGGCTGCGGGCGCACGTCTACTGGGCTAGTCATGCACCTAGTTTCCCATACCGGGGATGGATTGCAGGAATTAGAAAGGCAGCTTGCGGAAGATCGCCTGCGGGATGAATTTGAACGCCAGGGAGACGTACTCAAACAGCGGGTGGACAAAGATGGACTGCTTGCCGTCGATGACGGCCTGGTAGGTGGCCTCGGCCACGTCCTTGACGTTGACGGTCAGCGGGGCCTCGCCGGCATCGGCGGACATCTTGGTGCGCACCTGGCCCGGGCGGACCACCAGCACCGAGGCGCCGGAGCCGCGCAGGGCCTCGCCCAGGTTGATGAAAAAGCCGTCCACGCCGGCCTTGGAGGCGCCGTAGACAAAGTTGGAGCGGCGCACGCGCATGCCCGCCACGGAGGACAGCGCCACGATGGTGCCGTGGCCCTGCTGCTTGAAGCGCTGGCCCAGCAGCACGCCCAGGGAGACCGGGGCGGTGTAGTTGGTCTGCGCGGAGGCCACCGCGGCCTCCTGATCCTGCCAGAGCTGCTCCTGGTCCCCGAGGGTGCCGAAGGCGATGATGGCGACGTCGACGTCGCCGCGCTCCCACGCCTGCTTGACGACGCCCGGGTGGCCGGCGAAGTCCGTCGCGTCAAAGTCGATCACCTCGACGTCGGCGCCGCGGGATTCCAGGGTGGACGTGGCGTCGTCGATGCGCGGGGAGTCGGCGCGGGCGGCCAGGGTGACCTTAGCCGGGCCGTGCTCGAGGAATTCCTCGACGATGCCCAGGCCGATCTCGGAGGTGCCGCCGAGAAGAAGGATGTGCTGTGCTTGGCCTACTGCGTTAAGCATGGTGGTGTTCCTTTCTTGTAGTGCACTTCTTGAAGTGCACTCTTTTAGTGCAGCTCGAGGCGGCGGGACATATCGGAGGCGAAGACGCCGGTGGGGTCGATTTCGTTGCGGGTCTTGAGCCAGCCCTCCATGCCCGGGTACATCTTGTGGAAGTTCTCGGCGCTGGTGCGGGACTCCTTGGCCAGGTAGAGGCGGCCGCCGAACTCCATGACGCGCTTGTCCAGATCGTCGAGGAAGGAATCCAAGCCCGGCTTGATGGGGAAGTCCACGCAGACGTTCCAGCCCGGCATTGGGTAAGACAGCGGGGCCTTGTTGCCCGGGCCGAAGAGCTTGAAGACGTTGAGCGCGGAGTAGTGGCCGGAGCGCTGCATGTCGCGGATGATGTCCTTGAAGGGCTCCACGGCGTCCATCGGCACGACGAACTGGTACTGCAGGAAGCCCTTGGAGCCGTAGCCGCGGTTCCACTCGCCGATGAGATCCAGCGGCTGGTAGAACTGCGTGAGGTTCTTGATCTGGTTACGCGCCGGGGCGCCCATCATGTAGTAGGCCTCGCCGATGGCCATGAGGGTGAGCTTGTTCATGGTGAAGTTGGGGAAGATATCCGGCACCGTCATCAGCTGCGGGGCGTTGAACTTCAGCGGATCCTTGGCCAGCTTCGGGGCGAGCTCCTCGAGCTGCGCCAGGGTGGCCAGGCTGCCGCGGGAGATGGTGGAGCGGCCCAGCTTCGGCTCCGGGGAGATCACGTCGAACCACGCGGAGGAATAGGTGTAGTTGTGCTCCGAGCCATCCGAGTGGAAGGCGATGGTCTCATCCAGGTTGCTCGTGCGGTCAGTATCTGCGATGAAGTAGGCGGTCTCCGTCTTGGTCATCTTGATCTGCGCGCGCAGGATGATGCCGGTCAGGCCCATGCCGCCGACGGTGGCCCAGAAGAGGGTGCCCTCCGGGTCATCCGCGGAGCCCTCCGGGGTGAGGTGGAGCACGCGGCCGTCGGCCACGAGCAGCTCCATGGAGACCACGTGGTTGCCAAAGGAACCCGCGGAGTGGTGGTTCTTGCCGTGGATGTCCGGGCCGATGGCGCCGCCGATGGTGACCTGGCGGGTGCCGGGCAGGACGGGGACCCACAGGCCGTAGGGCAGGGCGGCCTTCATGAGCTGGTCTAGGGTGACGCCGCCGTCGACGTCGACAATGCCGGATTCCGGATCGATGGAATGGATCTTGTTGAGGGCCTGCATGTCGATGACGAGGCCGCCGCCGTTTTGGGCGGGGTCGCCGTAGGAGCGGCCCATGCCGCGGGCGATGACGCCGCGGCGCAGGTGATCGGGCTTGTCGGAGTTGTCGTCAGCGACCTGCGCGACGGCCTTCTTGATGACTTCGACGTCCTCGGTGACAAGGACATGGGCGGTCGACGGTGCGGTACGTCCCCAACCGTGCAGGGACTTTTCGGTGGTATGTAGTTCCATCACTTACTCTTTGCTCGACGAACTGTATCGTTGTCCAAGCCTACCCACCCGGGCCCTCCGGTGACGGAGACGACACTAGTGATATTCGGTACAAAACGGACGTTCGTCCTGCCCGAATGTGTGAGAACGTGCGCGTTTAGTAGAGGTCCATGATGTCGCGGATCTCCTTCGGCAGCTCCTCCTGCGAGGTGATCTCCGGGCCCTCGTACTCGCGCAGGATCTGGTAGACCCTGCCGCGCGAGGCGGAATCCAGGATGGGCAACTCCTCCGCGATGAGCCGGGTCATGAACCCGTTGAGCGGGGTGCTCGTGTGCTCGGTGGCCAGGAAGTGGCCGCTGCGCTTGTCCTCTTCCGCGCGCTCGTCCTGGGCGGCGCGCTGCACCGGGGTGAGGTGCTCTTTCTTGCTGGAGTACATGCTTGTCAGCCTACCGGGCAGGCAAAAATGCGTATGGTGGGGCCCATGAGCTCCACGGTCACATACATCGGGCGCGACGCCGCCACGGTGACGTTGGCGCGCGAACCGCTCACCATCATCTGCCAAGTCTCCACCGTGCACACCGATATTGAGGTGCACCGCCAGATCGGCTTCTCCGATGCGCTGACCTTTGACGAGCTGCACCGGGTGCTCTCCGTCTGCTTTGGCCTGCCCGCGGAGGATTCGCCCTGGCACTTCTTCGAGCACATCGACGCCCGCGGGCGCCGCATCAACCCTCAGCACCAGGTCTCCGAGTTCCTGTGGCGCGAGGGCGATCAGATCGACTACGCCTGGGGCCTGTGGGACTTCGAGCTGGTCGTCGCGGAGATCTACCCGCGTGACGCGGGCACGCCCGAAGCGCTCTGCGTGGGCGGCTCCGGTTCCTTTGACACTCCCTTCGACATCACCTCCATCAACGCCGAGCTCACCGGTCAGGAGATCATCGACGAGGTCCTCGAGTTGGTCGTCGCCCCGGTGCGCGCCATCATCGAGCGCACCAAGCTCTATGACTTCGTCCCCCTGCTCCAGGCCCTGGACCTGCAGCGCGGAGTGGAATCGATTCCCGAGCTGCGCAGCCTGCCGCGGGAGGTGACCACCGAGGGCCGCGACGCCTTCTGGTCCATGTTGCTGGCGCTGTCCTGCATGGGCGGGCGCGAGCTCACCGACTCCGTGGCGGAGACCACCATGGCGGCCCTGGGCTGGGTGGCTGATGACGGCACCGATCTCAGCGGGGAGGAGATCCGCCGGATGTGCGCGGCATCGCTGGGAGTCCTGGAAGATCTGGGCGCCTACGGGCCCCACGCCGCCGCGCCGGTGGACCGCCTCGACGTTTACCGCGCCGTGCTGCGCAGGTAGAGTGTGTCCGCGTGACTGATAATTCCGTAGAGGTCCACCGCTCCTCAGAGGCGTCGCTCAAGACGCAGCTCGTTCGGTTTGTCTCGGTGGGTGTGTTCACGGCGGCCATCGATTACGGCCTGACCCTGCTGCTGACCTACCTTGGCCTGCACCGCTCGGCGGCGAAGGCGATTGGCTGGGTCTTTGGCACCATCGCCGCCTACATTGCCAACGCGCGCTGGACCTTCGGCTCCAAGGTCTCCGGCCGTACCGCCGGTGCCGTGGCCGCGCTGTACATCTCCACCTTCGCGGTGCAGAACTTCCTCTACTGGGTGCTCAACGCGCCGCTGATCTCCCTCGGTTTTGAGGGCGCGGTGAAGGACACCATCGCCTTTGTCATCGCCCAGGGCGTGGCCACCGTGACCAACTTTGCCATCCAGCGCGTCTTCATCTTTAAGGGCAAGTAACCCATGACGCAGTCGCTGCGCGTGCAGGGCGCCAAGTTCGCCCTCACGGGAGCGATCTCCGCCGTCATCGACGCCTCCGTGACCTGGGTCCTACAGATTGGCCTGGGCGTGCTTGGCGACGTCTCCTCCCGCACCGGCGGCTTCATCTGCGGCACGCTGACCGCCTACCTGCTCAACCGACGCTGGACGTTTAAGGCCAAGGCCTCGCTGCGCAGGCTCGGCGCTGTGATCTTGACGTACACGCTGACCTACGTCATCAACATCGCCATCTACCGGCGCGCGTTTCCCTTCTTTGATCACTCGCTGGACTGGCCGTCCTCGTGGGCGCTGGTCGCGGCCTTTGCGCTGGCGCAGGGCACGGCCACCGTCATCAACTTCTTCGTGCAGCGCTGGTTCATCTTCCGCCAGACACGCAAGTCCTTCGAGGTGCCCTAACTCCTGCGGAAGTCCTCCTTGCGGCCCCTGTTGTGCAGGCGCAGCCACTCGAGGAATCCCTTCGGGTCATGGCGCTGGACCAGGAAGAACCAGCCGAAGCGCGCGAACTCCTGGGGCAGCAGCTTGCGCATGCCGCGCTGCCAGAGCAGGTAGCCGCGGTTGCGGTAGGTAAAGAAGCGCTTGAACTCGCCCTCGGGGTACTGGGTGTGCATCCTGCCGCCGAGGATGGGCTTGAACTCGTCGGAGCCGTCCGGGTGGAGGTAGCTGGTGGTTAGCGCGGTGCCGAAGCTCAAGCCCGAATTGGCCAGGCGGCGGTGGTACTCCACTTCGTCGCCCCGGATGAACAGGCGGTAATCCGGCACGCCGATGACCTCCATGGCCTCGGCGGAGATGAGCGCCCCGTTAAAGAGGGAGGCGATGCCGGGCAGGAAATCCCCCTCGAGCTCGCGCATGTAGCGGCGCCACACCAGGCCTTGGCGCAGGGGAAAGGCCAGCTTGCCTGGCTCGTCGATGTTGCACACCGCCGGGGAGACCTCGTGCAGCCCGTGCTTTTCTGCCACCCGGTAGAGCTCCTCGAGCACTCCGTGATCGGCGGGGCGGCCGTCGTCGTCGGCGCACCAGACGGCGTCGGCACCCAGCGCCAGGGCGGTGAGGAAGCCGAGCGCGAAGCCGCCGGCGCCGCCCAAGTTGGTTTTGGAAGGTACGTACACGGCGCGCTGGCCGGCGAGTTCCTCCACGAGGTCCTGGACGGCGGACTCCGCGCCGTTGTCCACCACGATGACCCACTGCACGGGGTGGGTTTGGTTCACTACCTGCTCCAACGACGCCCGAAGGAGATCAACGCGACGGTGAGTAACAATAACGGCAGCCGTGGACCCGGCGGTGCTCAAGGTGGCAGTCATGCGCTCTATTCTGCCACCCGGGCGTGAGCCCCTAGACTTGTGACATGGATTTGCAGAAAATGTGGCCGCCCTTTGGCCTGAGCATCACCGCCCGCGACGATGAGCATGAGATCACCCTGCGCGTTCTGCGCGATGAGGACATCTGCGCGATCCACGGCGTGACTCCGGAGGAGATCTACGGCCCGGACGTGCCGGTGTACGCCTTTCCCTGGCTCTTTGCGGCGCCAAGCCCCGCCTTCCGCTGGGCCCACCGTGCCGAATTTGGCCCGGAAAAGTGGTCCCTGGACTTGGGCGTGTTCTACCGCAACCAGATCATCGGTGTGGTGGACATGCGGGCCGAGGACTTCAAGAACGCCCGCGCGATTGAGACCGGCTCCTGGCTCTACCACCGCGAGCAGGGCAAGGGCCTGGGCACGCTGGTGCGCCACGCTGTGGCGGGCTTTGCCTTCCGCTACCTGGAGGCCACCAGCCTGCACACCAGCTGGGTGGAAGGCAATGCGGCTTCCGAGCGCGTCTCGGCGAAGGTGGGCTACACAGTCACCGGGGAAAGCACCGAGCCCTCCGGACCGCAGAAGCAACCGATGCCGACGAAGACCGCACGACTCGACCGCGACTCCTACCAGCCCGGCGCCCGCGTGGTGGCCACGGGGCTGACCTTTGAGCTGCGCACGATGCTCGGCGTGCAGTAGCTCCTTTCTCAGCTCTTCCCCTCAGCCCGCCAAAAGTCTGAACCTGGAAAGCTGAACCTCACGGTCGCGCACTGCCCTGCTTGCCGACGCCCTTCTCCCCACCTGCAGGTTCATCCATCCAGGTTCAGCTTTTTGTGATGGAAGGGCTAAAAACAACAAGAGCCCCAACCCATGCGGGTCGGAGCCGTTGTGTTTAAAGCCGTGTCAGCTTAGAGCTGCGGGAGGGAAACGCCCGGGATCATGCCGTTCTGCACTGCGAAAGCAGCGGTGCCCAGGACGGCAGCGGCGATGCCGACGCCCCACAGGATGTCAGCGGTGGTGCCGAACTGGTAGCCCTCCTTGAAGTCGTTCTTGTAGGAAGAGCCGTAGAAGTTCTTAAACGCCTCGGACGAACCCGGGTTCTGTTCGTGGACTTCAGAGCTTCCCTTGTAGGAGCCGTAGTGAGGATCGGAGAAGACGCTCTTGTTGATAGCGTCTACGAACGCATCCTCCCAGGTGGCAGCGGACGCGGTTGCGGTGGACAGGGAGAGCGCAGCTGCGACAGCAACGACGCCAGCGGTGAGACGCTTCATGAGAGGCGCCTTAGAGAGAGGTAAAGAAAAGGTGCGAACGTATTTAATACCGTTTCACTTGTGAAGTAAAGAGCTTTCGTCAAAATATGTCTGACCGTGCACCCATATGGGGGAATGGCCTAGGCGAAATTGCTGGACATGGTCGGTGTGGGGCCATTGCAAGCAGGGGGCAGAAACTCCGGAAAGTACGCCGCTATTTGGGACTGCGCAACATGGATCTTCTTGGTTTGCGGAAGGGTTCCTTAATGAACGCTTACTGAAAACGGGAAAGTTCGATTTAGGCCGAGAAAACATAAGAAGCTCCAGCCGCTGGAGGCTGGAGCTGGGGTTGGATAGGGTTTAGGGGCTTTGTTCCGATCGGTTGAAAATGGAACCAGCTTAGAAGGGGAGCTTGAAGCCCGGGATCATGCCGCTCTGGGATACGAAGGATGCGACGCCGAGGATGGCGGCGGTGATGCCGAAGCCCCACAGGATGTCGGCGGTGGTGCCCCGGGGGTAATCATTCTCGCCGTCGTTGTCGTAAGACGATCCGTAGAACTTGTCCCAGGACTCGGACGATCCGTCGTTCTTATCCATGGCATCGGAGCTGGACTCGTAGGAGCCGTCGTGGGCGTCGGACATTCCGTCGCCGTCCTTGTCGGTGGTCGGCTTGTTCTCGCCGGCGGAGGAGTTGCTGTCCGTGCCGCCGTTGTTGGAGGAGCCTTCGTCGGCAGCGAAGGCCGGGCTCACGGACAGGGACAGTGCGGTGGCAACAGCGACCACACCAGCGGTCAGACGCTTGGTCATAATGTTCTCCTTTGATAGGGGATTAGGGGCATGTGTGAGCCACACTACATGGCAACAAGCGTCATAAGGTTAACAATAGGTGAACTTTGGCTGGCAAAACGAAATAGCTTGACCTAGGCCTCGCTGGCCTCGTCCTCACCGGGGACTGCGTCCTCGTTCTCAAAGCGGCGGCGCAGGTCACGCACGTACTCGCCCACCTCGGGGCCCTCGTATTGACCCACCACGTCGGAGACCTCACCGGCGGCGCGGATGGTGCCGTGGTCGATCCACAGCGCGGTATCGCACAGCTGCGCCAGGAAGTCATTGGAGTGAGACGCAAAGACCAGAATGCCGGAGCGCTTCACTAGCTCCTGCAAGCGCACGCGGGCCTTGGCCATGAAGGCGGCGTCGACGGCGCCGATGCCTTCGTCGAGAAGCAGGATCTCCGGCTCAATGGAGGTCACCACGCCCAGTGCAAGGCGCACGCGCATGCCGGTGGAGTAGGTGCGCAGGGGCATCGCCAAGTAATCGCCCAGCTCAGAGAACTCGGCAATCTCATCCATCTTGGCCTTCATCTGCTTGATGGTCTGGCCCAGGAAGAGGCCGCGGATGATGATGTTGTCGTAGCCGGAGACCTCCGGATCCATGCCCACGCCCAGGTCAAAGACCGGGGCCACGCGCCCGCGGACGTCGGCAGATCCGCGGGTGGGCTCGTAGATGCCGGAGAGCAAGCGCAGCAGCGTGGACTTGCCGGCGCCGTTGTGGCCCACCAGGCCCACGCGGTCGCCTTCGCGCAGGTGCAGGTTGATATCCTTGAGGGCCTCGACCACCACGGTCTTGTCGGCGTTCTGGCCAATCGCACCACCGGCGGTGGAGAGCATGGCCTTCTTCAGGGAGCGGGACTTGGCATCAAAGATGGGAAAGTCCACGCAGGCGTTATAAGTATCGATGGAAACCATGGTGCTCCTTTTAGACCCAGTAGCTCACACGGAAGCGCCATTGGCGCATGGCCAGCCCGGCAATGAGCAGGCCAATGACAGTGCAGGCAAGAACAATCAGCCAGTGGTAGCCGGCCACGGGCTGACCGATCATCGGGGCGCGGACGATCTCCATGTAGTGGTAAAGCGGATTGATCTCAGCGATGCGAGCGCGCTCAGCCACGGCGCCGCCCTGATCCTTGAGAGTGTTGGTCATCCACACAATCGGGGTGACGTAGAACAGCAGCTGGGTCAGGGCCTCAAGCAGCGGGGCGACGTCGCGGAAGCGGGTGGCAACGATGCCAAAGAACATGGCCACCCACACGCCGTTGACCAGCAGCAGCCCCAGCGCCGGGATGAAGAGGAAGAACTCCCAGCCCAGGTGCCGCGGGAAGATGATGATGAGCAGCAGCCAGATGATGAGGTTGTGGCCCAAGAAGAGCGTCTGGCGCCACACTAGGCGGTAGACATGGACCGAGAGCGGCGCGGGGAGCTGCTTGATGAGGCCCTCGTTGTCGATGAAGACGGTGGCGCCTTCCTTGATGGCCCCGGAGATGAAGTTCCACATGATGAGGCCCACGGTGACGTGGGGAAGGAACTCGGCCACGGGGATTTGGAAGAGCATGGAGTACAACAGGCCCAGAGCCGCAGCCATCACGCCGGTGGCGATGGTGATCCAGAAGGGGCCGAGGACGGAGCGGCGGTAGCGCTGCTTGATGTCCTGGAGGCCGAGCATGAACCACAACTCGTGCTGCCTTGCGCCCTGCAGGAGGTCGGCAAAGGCGGCCTTCATCGTCATTGATTGAGACGCCGGGGCGTTGCCGCTTTCAGGGGCGGCGATCATGCGGGCGACGTCCTCACGCAGGTCTTTGTTGTCTTGCACGAAAAACACCCTAGCGCGCATGCTGGGCAAACACCTATCCACACGCCGCGCGGCCAAGCAAAAGGGGTGTTAGCAGGGAAAATGCCGGTTTAGGAATCGTGGCCTAAAGGCGTATAGAGTAAGGGGTCGACCGCCGAAATTCAGGCTTAAAGGAAGGTTTCTGATGCCACTAGGCTTGCCGGATCAGTACGATGTCGCCAGCGTGCGGGGTCTTTACACTGGGCTGTCTGATGGCTGGACCTACCTCAATGCCCACGCCGCGCCGCAGATTGCAGAGCGCGTCGCCGCGGGCGTGGCCCGTTCCTTCCGTACCTCCGCTGCGGTGGCCGCCCAGGAAGAGATGGTGGGCGCGCACTCGGCGCAGAGAACTCCCGGCCAGTTGGAGGGCGCGGCGACCTATGAGGAAGCCCGCCGCGCGGTGGCGGATCTGGTCGGCTCCCGCGCGGAGTGCGTGGTGCTGGGTCCCTCCCTGCCGGTGCTCTACCAGTCACTGTCCCGCGCGCTGCGCCCGCTCATCCGCCGCAATTCCTCGGTGGTGCTCTCCAAGCTCGATCCGCCGGCGCTCTATTCGGCTTTCACTGAGGTCGATGCCACCGTGCGCTGGGCGCAGCCGGATCTGGGCACCGGGGAGCTGCCTGCCTTCCAGTTTGCGGAGCTTGTTGACGGCTCCACGCGCCTCGTAGTCTTCTCCGCCGCGCACGAGCTGCTGGGCACCGTGGCTCCCACCGCGGAGATCCTCGGCCACGTTCACGAGCGCTCCCGTGCGTGGGCGCTTGTCGACGTCACCGCGCTCGCGCCCTACCGCCCCCTGGACTTCGATGACTTCGGTGCGGACATCCTTGGCGTCGACTTGGGTCTGCTGGGCGGCCCGCAACTCGCAGCGCTGGTGTTCCGCGATACCGCGATGTTCCGCCGCCTCGATGCACTAAGCCCCGACAAGGCCGGGGACACGGCCGCAAAGCTGGAAACTCCGGTTTCGCCCGGCCTGGCCGGTGGGGTGGGCCCGCTGGTGGATCACCTGGCGGTGCTGGCCGGCGGGGAGCGCGGCTCGCGCCGGGTGCGCCTGGCGCGCTCACTGGAGCGGCTCAATGACTACATGGATGACCTGCGCGCGGATCTCTACACACTGCTGGGCACCCTACCGGCCGTGCACATCCTTGGCGTGACGGGGGAGGCCGCCGCGGGCGCCTCGGAGGATCGCTTGCCACGCCTGACCTTCGCGGTGCGCGGCGTTCCCGCCGAGGTGGTGCACCGCCGGCTCTTTGATAACGGGCTGGTGACCACCGTGGCCCCGCGTAGCCCGCTGCTCAGCGAGATGGGCGTGGAGGAGATCGGCGGCGCGGTGACCGTGGCGCTGGGGCCTTTTAATACCCGCCACGATATCGAGCACCTCACCCGCGTGGTGGCCTCCCTGGCTTAGTTGGCTTAACCCACTTCGAGGACGAGCGTGCCGGTGACCTCGCCGGAGTCGAGGGCTTTGTGGGCCTGGGCGGCGTCGACAAGCGGGAAGGTGCCGTGGAGGTGGTGGGTGACGCTGCCCTCCTCCAGCCAGGGCCACACGTTGGCCACGGTATCGGCGACGATGGCAGCCTTTTCCTCCGCCGAGCGCGAGCGCAGCGTGGTGCCCTGCAGGGTGAGGCGCTTGGACACCATGACGCCTATGTTGAGCTCCGCCTTGGTGCCGCCCTGCATGCCGATGGTGACCATGTGGCCGCCGGGGGCCAGTGCCTTGAGGTTCTGCTTGAGGTACTTCGCGCCGATGATGTCGAGGACCACATCGCACTGGTTCTTGAGCTCCTCGGCGAAGTCCTGCTCCTTGTAATTGATGAGGATGTCTGCGCCCAGCTTCTTGCAGGTCTCCAGCTTTTCCGCGGAACCGGCGGTCACCGCCACCGTGGCGCCCAGCTGCTTGGCCACCTGGATGGCGAAGGTCCCGATGCCGCCCGCGCCACCGTGAATGAGCACGGTCTGCCCGGCGGAGAGCCTGGCCTCCATGGCGAGGTTGGACCACACGGTGCAGGCCACCTCGATGACCGCGGCGGTCTCGGTGAGGCTGAAGCCCTTCGGCACGGGCAGCACCTGGCCGGCGGGCACGGCGACGTACTCGGCGTAGCCACCACCGGCGAGCAGCACGCCCACCTGGGTTCCCTCCTCGAAGTCCGTGCCGTTGGCGTCGACGATTTCTCCCGCGGCCTCCAAGCCCAGGATCTCGGAGGCGCCCTCCGGCGGCGGGTAGTGCCCGCGGGTCTGCAGCAAGTCGGCGCGGTTAACGCCGGCGGCGCGGATCTTGACTAGGACCTCCCCGGGCTGCAGCAGGGGAGTGTCTACCTCACCGAGCTCTAGGGAATGTGGATCTTCAGGGTTGGTGTGAACGATGGCTTTCATGGCCACCACCCTACAGAAACCCCGAAAGAAACCACTGAAAAATCCACCGAATGAAAGGCCCCATTGAAGTGTTTTATAGTTTGGATTTTTGGCCGGTCAGAGGCCTAAAATGGGAGTAGCAAAGAGATTTTTTGATTGACAATTTCATTCATCTCTCGGGCATAGGAGTATGTCATGCGTTCTCGTCTCTTTGCTGTATTCACCGCCGCGGCCCTCGCCATGGCCCCGCTGCAGGCCAGCGCGGATCCCGCCCCGGTCACCGGCGTGGAGATCAATCACCCGCTGTCCCAGGCCGTTGCCGTGAAGGCCACGTTTGACTTCAACGATGGCCGTGTGGGCTTCGACGCCGCCCGTCAGCTGCGCGGTGAGATGTGGGACATCAATCCGCTCTGGAATGGGCAGCGGCTTCGCGAGGCCGCCTCCTCCCACGGCCTCAACACCAAGCAGAAGTACATGGATGCGCTTATTTACGACGCCGGCCTGTCCAAGATCGCCGTGCAGCGCGCGGTGGAGGCCTCGAAGAAGTTTGAGCACGCGCGTACCGCGAACAACTACTGCCAGCTGGGCGCGCCGAGCGCCTGTCGCGCTGAGGCTACCGCCACCATCAACGGCCGCGGCGGCTGGGGCAACAACCTGGCTGCCGGCTATGGCTCCATGCGCGCGACCGTACTCGACGGCTGGGGCCACGGTGAGCTGGCTGCACTGAATGCGGCGAACGGCCGCTTCAACGGGGCCAATGGGCACTTGTACCAGCTGCTCAACCCGGATAACCGCTACATGGGCTTCGGCTTTGTCTCGGTGCCCGGCTCGACGTACGGTACGGCCGCGGCCTCGACCTTTGCCAATGGGCCCACGACCGTAACCTCGGCGCCAGCAGGCCGGCAGACGGTGTACCTTTACCGCGCGGCCGAAGGCGCTGAGCGCCCCACGGGAATCGTCGGCAATAGAATACCGCTGATTCGGTTCTGACTGCCCGCGTCTAGTAATCTGTTCTCGTTGCGCTGCAGCCGTGGCGCAGCGAGGAGACGTGGCAGAGCGGCCGAATGCACCGGTCTTGAAAACCGGCGAGGTTTATCCCTCCGAGGGTTCAAATCCCTCCGTCTCCGCAGGTTAAAGCATTAAAGTCCCGAGGTACCGTTGCTGGTATCTCGGGACTTCGAGCTTATCCGCGGTCACGGTGATGTGGGCGCCGTCGCTGTGCTTCTGGGCCATGAGCGTGGAGGAGAAGGGGCCGAATCCCTCCTGCAGGAAGGTGTGGGCGGTATCCACGTCCACCGGGGCAACGGGAAGATCATCGATGATGTGCTGTAGTTTTCCATCGCGCCATAGCTCGATGTAGCGGTCATGAACGTGCAGCGAGAAGATGCGGCCGCCTTGGTTGAGCTGGGCGCCTTCGTGAAGCGGCAGTGGCGTGCGGATGCTGTGGCCAAAGACGGTGTCCGCGTCCACGCCGGGGTGCTCGCCCACCAGGAGGTTGACGCTGGTGAAGGGGAAGGTGCGCACGTGACCGGCGTGGAGCTGTGCGAGGAACTGCGCGCTCGGCGCGGCGCGCTCGACGCCGATGGCATCGAGGTAGGCGTCCACATCGAAGACTTCGCTGTTCCACTCACTCATGACGTGTGTCCTTTCTGTTTTGGATGACCAGTCTTGTTAAATACCCAATCCTTTAAATACCCAGTGCCGCACGGGCGTTATCGTGCAGCACCTGTTCCTTCTGCAGGGGGCTCAGCCGCGAGGTGCGGATGTAGTTGAAGGCGCGTACGTACTTGTCCTCCTGGAAATAGGGGAAGTCCGAGCCGGCGAAGACCTGGGTGTTGCCGTAGCTCTCCATGGCCAGGCGCAGGGCGGGCTCGTGGAAGTTGGCGGCGTCGAAGTACATGCGGCGCAGGGCGCGCTGCGGGGAGGAGGGGAAGGCCTCCCAGTCCGTGTAGTTATCCTCGATGCGCTGGAAGAGGAAGGCCAGGTCACCGCCCAAGTGGGCGATGTGGAAGCGCAGGCGCTCGAAGCGCCCCGGTACATCGGCCTTGAGCAGGTGCAGGGCCGCGGTGGCGTCCTCCATCGGGGCGCCGTTGACCCACTCCAGGTGGTGATCGGTGATGAGGGGCGAGCACAGCCCGGCGCCGGTGGGGTGGATGTTGACCATCATGCCGTGGCTGTTGAGGGCCTCCCACAGGGGGTCGAGGGAGGAATCGGCCAGCGTCACGCCATCGTAATGAGCGGGCAGGCTCACCCCGAGGAAGCCGCGCTCGGCGATGAGGGGCACCTCGTTGACGGCCGCGGGGACGTCGTTAAGCGGCAATGCGCCGTAGGCGAGGAAGCGGCCGGGGTGGGCCTCGACGAGGCGGGCGTACTCGTCATTGATCCAGGTGGTCGTGGTGCTATCGACCGGGGACTGCGGGGTAACGGCCAGGATTTGGGTCTCCACGCCGGCCTCGTCCATCCAGTGCAGGCGGTTATCCAGATCCTCGGTGGTGGAATCGGCGCGCAGGTTGCGGGCGATGGCGGTGCTCTGCGGGTCCACGCCGGCCTCTTCCAGCATGTCCAGGTAGGCGGCGGGGTAGACGTGGGCGTGAGTATCGATGGCATCCATGGTGAAGCCTCCTTCTTGAGCGTTTAGGCGTCATTCTCGATGGTATGGGCGTGGCTGGTGCGCTGGCCTAGGATTCCTGCGCCTCCAGCCAGGCGTTGATGCCCCCGCGCAGGGAGAGCACCTGGCTAAACCCGCGCCCCCGCAGCGCCTCGACCGCCTGGGCGGAGCGCAGACCGCTGGCGCAGTAGAGCACCGCCGGGGCATCGGCGTCTACCTGCGGGTCCTCCCCGGCGAGGATGCGATCCAGGGGAAGGTGCACTGAGCCGGGGATAAAGTTCTCGGCGCGCTCGGCGGCGGTACGGACGTCGATAAGCGTGGCGCCTGCGGGCACCTCGCGGACCTCAGGGCGGTCCGCCGGGCGCTGCGGCACCGCGCCACCGGCGCTCAAAGGAATGTACTCCCAGGTCCCGCGGAGGGAATCGAAGTAGCCCAGCGTGCCGATAAGCGGCGTACCCACCCCGGTGAGCAGCTTGAGTGCCTCCAGCGCCATGGCTGAGCCCACGGTCCCCACCACCGGGCCGAGCACCCCGGCCTGGGAGCAGGAGGGCACGCTGCCCGGGGCCGGGGCAGTGGGGAAGACATCCTCGTAGACCGGCCCGTGGCCGGACCAGAACACGGAGAGCTGCGCGTCGAAACCCAAGATGGAGGCCCACACGTGGGGAATGCCCAGCTCGTGGGCCGCCCAGGAGGAAAGGTAGCGGGCGTCGAAGTTGTCGGTGCCGTCGAGGAGCACGTCGGCCCCGCGCAGATCCTCCAGGGCGCGGGCGGCCTGCAGGCGAGGGAAGGTCACGACCTCCACCTCCGGGTTGAGCGCGCGCAGGGCGCTGGCCGCGGAGTCCGTCTTGGCGCGGCCGAGGGTCTCGGTGCTGTGGATGATCTGGCGTTGCAGGTTGGAGAGGGAGACCACGTCGTCGTCGAAAAGCAGAATGCGCCCCACCCCGGCCGCGGCGAGGTAGAGCAGCGCGGGGGAGCCCAACCCGCCCGCGCCGATGACCGCGACGGTGGATGCTGCGAGCTGTGCCTGGCCTTTCTCGCCCCACAGCGCCTCCTGGCGCGCGTAGCGGATGCTCATTACTCCAGCCCCACCCAGTTGGCGGAGCCATCGCTGTGGCGCTGCTCCTTCCAGATGGGCACCTCCGCTTTGACGCGATCGGCGCACTTCTCGGCGGCGTGGAAGGCATCGTGGCGGTGCGCGGCGGCGGCAACCACCACGAAGGCGGTATCGCCAACGCGTAAGTCCCCCGTGCGGTGCGCGCACCACAGCCGGGCCTTGGGGTGGGCGGCGATGACCTCGCCGGCCACACGCTTGATTTCGGCATCGGCGCTGGGGTGCGCGGTGTAGGTGAGCAGCTCCACGCCGCCGCGGCCGGCATCGTGGTCACGCACCACGCCCTCGAAGGTGACCACCGCGCCCATCGCCGGGGTGGAAATATCGGGTGCCACGATGGG
This sequence comes from Corynebacterium sp., assembly GCF_030532325.1. Taxonomy (GTDB): domain Bacteria; phylum Actinomycetota; class Actinomycetes; order Mycobacteriales; family Mycobacteriaceae; genus Corynebacterium. Next base: position 20,584 of record NZ_JAUNLS010000013.1, on the reverse strand, counting down.
CTGGCTGGTCATGAGGGCATCGATGACCACGCCCACCTGCGTGGCGACGTACCCCGGATCACCCTCGCCGGGCACAGTGCTGTGAGTGGCTGCGCTGTTGCTGGTGGTGTTGCCGTCAGTGCTCATTGTTTCCCTCCAGGAGGTTCATGATGTGGCCAAGGACCGGTTCCAGCACCGCCACTGCATCCTTGGCCGCGCCGGTGGAGCCGGGCAGCGCCATGGCGAAGGTGGTGCCGGTGACCCCGGCGATGGTCCGCGAGAGCGCGGCGGTGGGCAGGCCCGCAGATTGGGAGTAGAAGGCGTGCGCCAGGCCCGGCATCTCCCGCTCGATGTGTACAGAGACCGCCTCAACGGTGCGATCATCCGCGGTGATGCCGGTGCCCCCAGAGGTCAAAATGACCGCGGGCCGCTCGGCGAAGGCCGCGGCCACCGCCTCGGCGATCTTGGCGTCTGGCACCACCCGGGCCGCGGCGGTGTTAAAGCCCTGGGCGCGGAGGAAGTCCACCAGGATGGGGCCGGAGCGGTCCTCGTACTCGCCGGCCGCGGCGCGGGTGGAGGAGACCACGACGATGGCGGTCTTCGCATGCGGTGCCTGATTCTGATTCAGGCTCGGTGTTTGTGCAGCTGTCATAATAAGGGAAAGACCTCCACGGTATCGCCGGGGCTGAGGTGGGCATGCGCAGGGATGCGGATGAGCGCTGTGGCGCCGATGGCCTGGGACAGCAGATGGGATCCGGCCCCGCCGTGCAGGCTGGCGCGCAGAGTGCCGTAGGAATCACCCTCCAGCACCCCGCGGCGGAACTGCTCGCGCCCACTGAGCCCCTCGGCGGAGTGAGCCAAGCGCGCGGTGACCGCCTGCGGGGCGCTTCCCAGCAGCGGGGCCACATAGAGCCGGAAGCTCACCAGCGTGGAAATGGGGTTACCAGGCAGGCTCAGCACCGGCACCGCGCCCAGCCGGGACAACCCCTGCGGGCCGCCGGGCTGCTGGGCTACGTGCCCGAACCAGCCGGACTCCGCGAATATCTGGCGGATGACCTCGAACTTGCCATGGGAGATACCACCTGAGGTGACAATCGCATCCGGACGCAGCTGGCGCACAGCGCTGTGCAGCGCCGCCCGCAGGGCCTGCGGATCATCGTTGGTGCGCACGTATCCTGCCACCTCAATACCGTAGTCCTGCGCCATGGCCGCCAGCAGCGGGGCGTTGGCATCGGGGATCTGAGCGCTGCCGCTGCCCCCGATCTCCGCCCCGCCGGTGCAGACGAGAATCCGCGCCGGGGCGAAGACCTGCACCTCCTCAATGCCTTGGAGGGCCAGCGTACCCACCACCGCCGGGCTGATGCGCGTGCCCGCCGGCGCGAGGATCTCACCCGCGCGGGTATCGGAGCCGGCCTTCCGGATGAACTGGCCGTGCGGGGCCGCGGGCACGGTGACCTGCTCTCCCTCCTGGGGGAAGTGCGGGGGCTGGCAGTGCTCGACGGGCACGATGCACGCGGTGTTCTCCGGCACCCGGGCGCCGGTCATGATGGGCGTGGCGCAGCCTTCCTCCAGCGGCCGGGGCTCATCGCCGGCGGCGATGGTGCGCCCCACCCGGAAGGTCCCGCCCTCGGTGGTGGTCAGCGCGTAGCCATCCATCTGGGAGTTATCAAAGTGGGGCAGAGCGCGGCGCGCGGTGATGGTGCGGGCGAGGGTGCGCCCGGGGGCTTTGGCAAGCCGGCAGGCCTCCACCCGCCGCGCCGGCAGCGCCGCGCGGACGGCGGCCAAGTGTTCTTCGTAGGTGCGCACTGCGGCGGGGCTCCTTTCGACGAAATGCGGGTGCCAAGGGCATGCGGGAGGATAAGTCACGCAATCTCTGTTCAGTCTAGGTCGAAGAAAGCGGTGAATGTGCACAGTGCGGTGAGCTGCTGGTGCGGGCGCCGCTTTCTGGCATAGTGGCACTCATGCTTGAGATTCACTATTTTGCTGCCGCCCGCCAGGCCGCCGGGGTGGCGCAGGAAAGCGTTGAGGCGCAGGCCACGCTGGGTGAGCTGCTGGACGCCCTGGTAGAAACTCACCCCGGCACCACGGAGGCCGGCATGAGCTTTGCTGAGGTGCTGGAGCGCTGCACCTTCCTGGTTGATGGCGCACATGCGAAACGCGCCGCCACCCTTGCGGGGGCGACGCGCGTCGATGTGCTGCCGCCATTCGCGGGCGGCTAGGGCCTGCGCCTTTTAGAAGGCGGCCTCCCAAGCCTTGAGCAGGACCTCGGTCTCCTCGGCGGTGGTCACGGTCACGCGCACGCCCTCCGGGAAGACGCGGACGAGGACTTCTTCGGCGGCGAGCTTCTGGCCAACCTCCTGCGGGGTGCCCAGGGAGGCGATGTTTTCCGCTGGGAACCAGATGTGGTTGGCCTGCGAGGCCGGAACGCCGAACTCGGCAAAGTGCTCCACTAGGCGGTCGCGCTGCTCCACGGTCTCGTCGGTGCGCTCCTTGAGCTCCTTCTGGGCGGCCAGGGAGGCGGCCGCGCCCACCTGGGCCACGGTGCTCACGGAGAAGGGGATGGCCACCTTACTCAGTGCCTCGATGATTTCCTGGTTGCCAAAGGCGTAGCCGATGCGCACGCCCGCCAGGCCGTAGGCCTTGGAGAAAGTGCGCAGGCCCACCACGTTGCGGTGGGACTTGACGTAGTCGGTGGCCAGCGGTACGGCGTCGGTGCGGGTGTACTCGATGTAGGCCTCGTCGAGGGCCACGATGACATCCTCCGGCACGGCGGCCAGGAACTCGTCGAATTCCTCGGTGGTGATGGTGGTACCGGTCGGGTTATTCGGGTTGCACACGAAGATCACCTTGGTCTTCTCCGTGATGGCGGCGGCCATGGCCTTGAGATCCACGCGGTGCTCAGCGTTGAGCGGAACCGGCACCGGGGTGGCGCCGACCACCTGGGCAAAGATGGGGTAGGCCTCGAAGGAGCGCCAGGGGAAGAGAACCTCATCACCCGGGGTGCAGGTGATCTGCACCAGCTGCTGGCAGATGGCCGAGGAGCCAGTGCCCACGGTGACCTCCTCAAAGGCCACGCCGAGGTGCTCGGCCAGCGCCTGGCGGATCTCCACTGCGCCCATGTCCGGGTAGCGGTTCGCGTTCGCGGCGGCGGCCTCTATCTCCTTGAGCGCGGCAGGCAGCGGGCCCTGGGAGAGCTCGTTGGAGGACAGTTTGAGCGCGTGATCATTGCGCGCGCCCGGCACGTAGGCGGGCAGGGAGGACAGATCGGGACGGATCATGCGGTAATTCCTTTTCTGTGTTCTTCTTCTGTGTTCTTCGTTCTTTTATGCCGCTACTTGTTGCGCGGGCCGCGCGGACCGAAGTCGAACTCAGCGGTCTCGGGGCCGAAGGCCTGCAGGCCGGCCGGGGCGTCCATCGGATCGAGGCGAACCTCAAGGAAAGCACCGCGCTCGGGGTGGGCGGCGATGTCCTTCAGGGCGCTGGCAAGCTCGCCCTCGGTGCCCGCGACGTAGGACTCCATCGTAGTATCCGGCATGAAGACCTTGGGCAGTTCTGCGTACTTCCACTGCTGGATCTCGTTGTACTCCTGCTCCATGCCCAGGATGAAGCGCTCGATGGTGTAGCCATCGTTATTGACCAGTACGATGATGGGCTTGATCTCCTGGCGCAGGATGGTGGAGAGCTCCTGGGCGGTGAGCTGGAAGGAGCCGTCACCAATGAAGAGCACGTGGCGGCGCTCGGGGTTGGCCAGTTGGGAGCCCAGCACGCAGGGCAGGGTGAAGCCGATGGAACCCCAGATGGTGGAGTTGATGTACTGCACGCCCTCCGGCATGCGCTGCGGGCCCAAGCCGATGTTGGAGGTGCCGGCCTCGGCGATGACCACGTCATCCTCCCGGATGAACTCCAGCATCTGCGGCCAGATACGGGCCTGGGTCAGTGCTGCCTCGGGCTGAATCTCAAAGGCTTCCGGCACGAAGGGCTCGCCGCCCGCCTTCTCCCTCTCAGGCACGCGCTGCGCCAGGATCTCCAGCAGCTCCACGGTGTTGATGCCCACGAAGACGGTGCCGTCGGCGTTGAGGTGCTGATCACCAAAGTTGTAGATGCGGGCGTTATCCAGATCGTGGGTGAAGGAGCCGGAGTTGACCTCGATGAAGCGCGGGTTGGTGGTGATGAGGAAGTCGGAGTTCTCAATGCGCTCTTGCACGCCCGGGGCGGAGGCCGCGCCGTTGTAGGTGCCCAGGAAGAGCGGATCGCGCTCGGAGAGGATGGCCTTGCCGGAGGTCAGCTGGGAGTAGGGCAGCTGGGCCTTGTCGATGATCTGGCGGAAGTACTCGGTGAAGCCGTGGCGGGTGGTGTCCTGATCCACCAGGACGATGGGATCCTTGGCCTCGGCAAGGCGCTCGAGCACGTACTCGGCGGCGGCCTCGAGGCGCTCCTTATCGGAGGTGGCCAGCGCGGTGGAGAAGGGCTCGTCCGGCACCTCAATGCTCAGGTGCGTGATATCGGAGGGGATCTGGATGTGCACCGGGCGCTTCTCGCGCAGGCAGGTGTGCAGGGCGCGGTCGAACTCCTCCACCACGTTCATGGGGGAGACGCGGGTGGCGACCTCAGTGAACGGAGCCATGGAGTCGAGCATGTTGGCAAAGTTGCCGTCGGCCAGCGAGTGGTGGAGGTTCCAGCGGAACTCGGTGGCGTACTGCGGCGGGGCGCCCGCCAGGGAGACCAGCGGGACGTGCTCGGCGCGCGCACCCGCGATGCCGTTGAGCGCGGAGAGCTCGCCTACGCCGTAGGTGGTGAGCAGACAGCCCACGCCGCGCTGGCGGGCGTAGCCGTCGGCGGCGTAAGCGGCGTTGAGTTCATTGCAGGCGCCGACGAAGCGGATGCCCTCGGCCTCATCGATCTGCTCCAGGAAGCTCAGGTTGAAATCCCCCGGCACGCCGATGATCTCGGTGATGCCGATGGCCTTGAGGCGGTCGATGATGAACTCGCCAACGGTGGTCTGCATGGCAGGCAGTGTCCTTTCTCTATGAACCGTTCTGAATTACTTTTGCGATTTAAAGTTACGCCTTGCGGGCGTCGTGGCGCTTCTTGCCCGCCCAGATGAGCACGAGGGCAAGAATCCACAGCGGCAGCGCGATGATGCCCGTGCGGTAGTCCGGCAGCATGGCCATGAGCACCACGACCAGCGCGAAGAAGGCCAGGCACACCACGTTGGCCACGGGGAAGAAGGGGGCGGGGAACTCCGGGCTGCGGCCCTCGGCGGCCAGCCGCTTGCGGAACTTCATGTGCGCGATGCAGATGGAGGACCAAGAGATGAGCTCGGCGCCGACGATGATGGCCATGAGCACGACGAGGATCTTGCCCTCGAAGAGGTAGTTGAGCAGCACCGCTGAGCCCATGAGCAGGGAGTTGAACAGCAGCGCGCGCACCGGCACGCCCTTGGTGCTGGTGGTGCTAAAGAAGGGCGGGGCCTGATCCCCCAAGGAGAGATCCCGCAGCATGCGGGCGCCGGAGAAGGTCATGGTGTTGAACACGGAAAGGGCGGCGACGAGCACGATGATGTTGAGGCCGGTGGCCGCGCCGCTAATGCCGATGGTGGTCAGCGCGCGGACGAAGGGGGAGGTGGAGATATCCAGCTGGTTCCACGGGGCCAGCAGGACAATGACCGCCATGCCGCCGATGTAGAAGAGCAGGATGCGCCAAATGACGTTGTTGATGGCGCGCGGCAGCGTGGCGCGCGGGTTCTCGGCCTCGCCGGCGGCCGTGCCGATGGACTCGATGCCGCCGAAGGTAAAGAGCACCGCGGCCAGGGAGAAGAGCACACCCTTGGCCCCGTTGGGGAACCAGCCGCCGTTCTCCGTGATGTTGCGCATGCCCAGGGCGGGCTCCGGGGTAAGGCCGAAGACGATGGCGAAGCCGACCACGATCATGAGCACCAGCGCGGCGACCTTGACAAAGGAGAGCCAGAACTCGGCCTCGGCGAAGGCGCCGACGTGGATGAGGTTGATGGCGGTGACGATCAGCAGCGTGACCAGTGCGGTGATCCAGTGGGGCAGGCCGGGGAACCAGAAGTCCATGATGGTGCCGGCGGCGGTCAGCTCCAGCATGCCCACGACGATAGTGGTAAACCACCAGTTCCAGCCGGTGACAAAGCCGGCCACGGGGCCGATGTACTCGCGGGCGTAGGCGGAGAAGGAGCCGGAGACCGGGTTCTCCACGGCCATCTCGCCCAGCATGCGCATGATGAGGAAGATGATGGCGCCGGCGATGGCGAAGGCGAGGAGGACCGCGGGGCCGGCCTGCTGAATCGAGGCGCCGGAGCCGAGGAAGAGGCCGGTGCCGATGCTCGAGCCGAAGGCGATCATCTGCAGGTGACGCGACTTCATGCCGCGCTGCAGGCCGCCTTCCTCGCTCGGCGCGGGGCGGGGCGCCTCGGCGGCGTCGACCGCGCGGGAGTGATCAAGAGTGCTCATATATTCCTTATATCTAATGGTGCTGGCCGCGCCCCTCAGGGGGTCACGGGGAGCCTGCCCATGTGAGCCAGGTCATTGCATAAGTCTGAATTATCGCGTGTCACCTTTTTGTTTGTCACTGGACAAATGCGGCAAGTATCTTTGACATATGTCGCATATCCCTCCCCTGTACCTTAATGACATCCAGGACATCCTCGATGACATTGCCCGCAGCATGGGGAGATCCGTCGAGGTGACCACCCCCTCCATCAACGTCATCGCCGCCAGCGCCCAGGTGGGCGAGATTGACAGCCACCGCGCGGACTCCATCCTCCACCGCAGCCCGCCGCCGGAGCCCATCCCCTGGCTGCTGAGCTTTGGCATCCAGGACTCTGAAAAGCCTGTGCGCCTGCCCGCCCACGAGGGCTTCCAGCTCCTGCCGCGCATGGTTTTCCCGCTGCGTCAACACGGCGAGCTGGTGGGGCACCTCTGGTTCATCGATTCCCCGCAGCTCAGCGAGGAGGAAGTGGCTGCTGCGGGCGACTACCTGGAGCGCCTCACGCAGCTGGTGGGCGAGTACGATGCCCCACTGCGTACCCGGGCCGCGCAGCTGGACCAGCTGGCCCGCACGATCCTCTCCGGCAACGAGGGGGCGCTGGCGCTGGCGCGCGACCGCGACGAACTGCCCCGCGACGGCACGCTGACCATCCACCGCGTCTACCTCGACGGCGATCAACAGCGCCTTACCGCGGAGCTCGCCCGCCCGCTGCATCGCCGCCCCTTCCTCACCGCCATGCAGCACGACTCCCTGGTGATCCTTGAATCCCCGCTGGATAGCGCCGATACCCAGCAGCTGCGCGATGAGGTCGCCAGCGCCGCGCTCACCGCCGGCGGGAAGATCGTGGCCTGGGGTGCGGCCAGTGCCGCCGAGACCTCCGTGGGGGAGGCCGCGCGCCGGGCGCGCCTGATGGCGGACGTGGCCAAGCTCTGCGGTGAGGAGTTCCTCGGCTGGACGCAGGCCGGCGCGTGGCGCCTGCTGGTGGGCTGGGAACTCAACGAGTCCACCGTGCGCAGTATTAGCCCGGATGCCGCTGCGCTTCTCGACGACCCCCGCAACTCCTACTGGCGTACCCTGCTGGCCTATCTGGATAATGCCCGCAACGTCAATGCCACTGCGGCTGCGCTCTACATTCACCGCGCCACACTGCACTACCGCTTGGAGCGTGTCCGGGAGATTACGGGCAGCGGCGCCCTGGATGACGGGTGGCGCTGCGTGGCCCTGCATGTGGCGCTGAAACTGCACGCCGCGCTCGAGGAGAACGGTGCTCGCGGGCCCGTTTTGTCAGCGCCTTAAGCGCTCGGGTAGAGTGGGCAAAGATTCATTGCGAATCGCTGGAGACGTGCCAGAGCGGCCGAATGGGGCTCCCTGCTAAGGAGTTGACTTACTTGCGTAGGTCCGGAGGTTCAAATCCTCTCGTCTCCGCCAAAGAAACCCCCTGGTTGAATGTGACCAGGGGGTTTGTTGCATCTGCGTTTGTGGGAGTTTAATTCCCTTAATTCTCGTCAGTTGAATGCTTTTTTCTCATAGTCCAATCAACCCAATACCAAATGCAGAACAGGATAAGACCTATAACCGTTCTGGGAACGGTGCCTAGGTCAAAAACAATTCCGAGAAGCAGCCCTAGAAGGACTAGTGAAGCAAAAAATGCAGCCCACGATAGTTGCGAGTTGTATTTCTTAGGTCTTGGATTCTGCATTCATCTCCCCCGACTGGATGTGGACGAGTCTGCCTAATTCTAAGTGTTGCATTTGGTAAATTTATACCTTCACCCGTGAATGGGGTAGTTCGGTTTTGGCGTGAATGCATCACTCTAATTCGGATTGGGTGAGTGTTTAAGGTTGCGCGTATGTGGTGCGCGTCACTAATCTGGTGAAATGGTGAGCGGACAGAAAAAATCGCAGTCTAGCTGGCGCAGCAACGTGGTCGCGTACGCGCTGGCGGGGGGGGTATTTCCTGACCGCACTGTGTGGGGCGATGACGTCGCTTGCGATATCGCTTCATTTTGCGGCACTGCATAAGGGTGAGGCGCTTGTTGCCGGGATTCTTATCTCTGGCGCGTTGGCGCAAGTCTTTATTGTTCCGCTCTTGGCGCCGGTCTTTGATAGGTATGACGCGCGAGTTGTTGCGCCGGCCGTAGGCTTGTTGGAGCTTGTCACTCTAGCCGTGCTGGCGGCTGTCCCGCACACGGCTGTGCTCATTGCCGGCAACGTGGTGTTGTCCTGTCTGAGTGGCTTATCCATCCCCGCGATTTTTGTCATTGCGGATTCCTGCGTGCCGGAGTCGCAGCAGGCAAGGGTTTTCTCATTGCTTGATACCGCCCGGTTAAGTGGTGGTTTTGCCGGACCGATTATTGGTGGCGCGCTTCTGAGTTGGTCCACGTTGCGGATGGCGCTGCTTATCGAGTGCTTTGCTGTTGCGCTGAGCGTGAGCATCGTGCTCTATGTTGTCCTCGCTGTGCTGCCGAAGGTCCCGTCTCAACAGCTAGATTCGGAGGGGGATGACGCAAAGAGCGGTGACGCGTCTGCTGCGGCCGGAGGCACGGGCTCGTTCTGGCGAAGTCTGCTGCAGGCGCCCATGCTGCTCGCGGCGAGCTCGCAGGCGCGGCAGGCTTTGCTGGCTATCTGGGCTGCGATTGTCTTTACCTCAATCTTCAACGTTGCGTTGGTTTTCTTCATTACCCAATCCCTGCAGGCCAGCGGGCTGATGTACGCGATTGTGGCGCAGGCTTTCATCGTGGGCCGCATCCTCGGCGCGCGGCTGGGCGGGCGGGTGCGCCGCGAGAACGCGCTTGCGGTGGTGGTGGGCGCGGGCACGGTCATGGGGCTGTGTATTGCCCTGCCTGGGCTGGTGCCGTCATTGGCGTTGAGCCTGGTGTGTTTTGCTGCGGGTGGCGTGTGCAATGCGGTGCAGGTGGCCGCGTTGCGCCTCGTTGTGGTCAACGCCGTGGCGCCGGAGATTAAGCCCAAGGCGCTGTCCACTATGGGCTCGGTGAATAACTCAGCCATGCTGGTGGGCTACGTCATCGCCGCCCCCGTGGTTGCCACGGCTGGCCCTACGGCGGCGCTGGTGATCTCCGGGTTGGGCACCGCGGTGCTGACGCTGCTGCCCACTGCACTAGGGGCGGGCAGGCGCGCGCTGAAGGCGGCGGGTATGTAGTTGCATGCAGGAAACGAAAGTAATTAACGCCATAAATTACAATGTGTGTTTCTGCAGGTTGGGGCGTTTCAGATGGGTAGGGTACACTTCCTCCAGTGCGTCAAAGTTGGAGAATTTTTACTCGGGATGTGGCCCGGCTGGGCCGCGTTCCTCGAGCATGGGTAATTCTCATTGGCCTTATTGTCATCCCCTCGCTGTACTCGTGGGTCAACATCGGTGCCTTCCACGATCCCTACAAGGCCACCGAGAACATCAAGGTGGCTGTGGTCAATGAGGACAAAGGTACATACAACCCGCTGACCGGAAAGGTGACGGTGGGGGAGGACGTCGTCAAGCAGCTCCATGAAAATGACCAAATGGGGTGGCAGTTCATGGAGCGCGACGAGGCAGACTCAGCCGTGAAGAACGGCGACGTCTACGCCTCAGTGACCATTCCGGAGAACTTCAGCGAGGAGCTCGTCGGCATCCTCAGCGGCACCTACACCACGCCGAGTCTGGAGTACCGGGTCAACGAGAAGCAGAACGCGATCGCCGTCAAGATCACGGACACCGCCGCGAATAGTCTGGACAAGCAGATCACCTCGGCCTTCCGCCAGAGCGTGGCCACCGCGGCCTCCAAGCAGGTCCACGATAAGGGCACGGACGTGGAGAACAAACTCCTTAAGGCCGCCGACAGCACGAGCGGCGCCTTCGACGAGACCGTCGCGGAGATCGATTCCTCCCGCGAGCGGCTGGAGCGGATTCAGGATAGGTTGCTCGGCGCCCAGGACAGCGTGCGCGGGGCGCGCGGCACCGTCGATGACGTTGCTGCCGCCATGGACTCCGCGCAGCGCGCGCTCGGCGGGGTACAGCAGCTCATCACGGATGCGCAGGGCAACGTGGGTGACTTCACCGATAAGTCCACCGCGGCCTTTGTGCAGGGGGCCACCGCCGTGGCCGAGGGCACCGCCCAGGCCCAGGGCACCATCGCGGACCTCAGCGCCGGGCTTACCCAGGCCAGCGGCCGCTTTGATTCCGCCACCTCCCAGGCCACCGCGGCCATCGACGCCAGCGATCAGTCCCTGGCACAGCTCAAGGAGCTGCTCAATTCCCCCACGCTCTCGCCGGCGACCACCGCCGCGCTCAACGAGTCGATCAGCAAGCTCGAGTCCGGCAACGAGGCCAACAAGAAGCTGCTGGGCAGCCTCAACACCTTAAGTCAGGACGCCGCGGGCGCGGCCGGGCACCTCAAGGCGGGATCCGAGGAGGTGGCCCAGGCGGCCGCCGATACCAAGGCCACCTCCCAGGTGCTGCGCGATACCGTCGATAACTCCCTGCCGGAGATCAACCGGGCGATGGGCAGCATCGGCTCCACCGCGGGCGCTTTGGCCGCCACCCTCGACTCCTCGAAGGCGACGATGCAGGAGGCCGACGGCCTGCTCGAGGGCGTGGCCCAGCAGCTCGGCGCCACCAAGGACACCCTGGACAGCTTCGATGGCGACCTCGCCTCCCTTCAGGAGGGCATGCAGGCCGTGCGCGGCGACGTGGCCGCCCTGCGCTCCGCCACCAATTCCCAGGTGCTGCAAAACATCACCGGCCTGGATTCGGAGGAGATTGGCAACTTCTTTGCCGAGCCCATCCAGATCAAGCAGGAGACCATCTACCCGGTCAAGAGCTACGGCTCCGCCATGGCCGCGCTCTTTACCAACCTCTCGCTGTGGATCGGCGCCTTCGTGCTCATGGTCATCTTCCGCCTCGAGGTGGATAAGGAGGGCTTCAAGCGCGTCACGGTGCGCCAGGCCTACCTGGGCCGTTTCCTGCTCATGGCGGTCATGGTGGTGCTGCAGTCGCTGGTGCTGACCATCGGCGAGCTCATCATGGGCGTGCAGACGGTCAACCCCTTTGCCTTCGTGGTCACCGGCGTGCTCATCGCCCTGGCCTACCTCAGCGTGATCTACGCCTTGTCGACGTCGCTGGGGCACTTAGGGCGCGGCCTATGCGTGGTGCTGGTGATTATCCAGATCCCGGGCGCCTCGGGCCTGTATCCCATCGAGCTCATGCCCAACTTCTTCCGCGCCATCTACCCGCTGCTGCCCTTCACCTATGGCATCGAGGCCATGCGCGAGACCATCGGCGGCTTCTACGGCAACCATTACGCCAAGTACATGGCGGTGCTCGCGCTCATCTTTGTCACCGCGTTCTTCGGCGGCATGATCGTGCGCAAGGCCCTATCCCACTTCAACCTGCTCTTCAACCGCGAGCTGAAGAAGACCGAGCTCTTCAACTACGAGAACGTCCAGGTGGTGGGCTCCGGCTACCGCATCGCGGACATCATCCAGGCCCTGGATTCCCGCAGCGCGCTCAAGGAGGACCTGGAGCGGCGCAAGCACGATTACGGCCGCTGGATCCGCGTCATCGCCGTCATCGGCGTGCTCGGCGTGGTGGTCCTCGCGGTGGCCGCGTGGGCGCTGCCGGGGCAAAAGCCGCTGCTGCTGGGCCTGTGGACGGCGTGGAGCCTCGCGCTGGTCGCGGTTCTGCTGGCCTTTGACTACGTGCGCTCCAGCCTGGCGCAGTCCGAGGAGCTGGTGGAGCTGGACGACGATGAAATCACCCATCCCGACCTGGTGAAAGGAGAAGCCTAATGCGTGGAACACTGCGCCTTATCCTGCGCGATCTGCGCCAGGCCACCCGTAACGTAGCCGGGTCCATGATGCTCTTTGGGCTGGTCCTCATCCCGCTGCTCTTCACTTGGTTCAACGTGCTGGCCAGCTGGGAGCCCTTTGATAACACCGATCAGCTCAAGGTGGCCGTGGCCAGCGAGGACGAGGGCTACACCAGCGACCTGCTTCCCCTCCCGCTCAACGTGGGTGACCAGGTGCTCAACGAGCTGCGTGGCAACGATCAGATGGACTGGGTGGTCACCAACTCCGAGGAGGCCGTCGAGGGAGCCAAGTCCGGCGAGTACTACGCGGCCATCGTCCTGCCGCCCAGCTTCAGCGACGACTTGTTGACCTTCTACTCCGACGGGGCCACGCCGGCAGAGATTGTTTACTACGCCAACGAGAAGAAAAACGCGCTCTCGCCGAAGATCACCGGCGCCGGCGCGGAGGGTGTCTCCGCCAGTATCTCGGAGACCTTCACCCGCACCGTGGGTGATGTCTCCCTGGAATTTGTCACCTCGCTGTCTAACTACCTCAACCAGGGCGACACCCAGGAAGCGCTGCAGCGCATTCAGGCCCGCGCCGACGGCATCGAGAGGCAGCTGAGCATGGGCGCGCGCACCGCCCGCTCCATGGTGGGCTTGGTGGATTCCACCATCCCGCTGGTGGAGAGTGCGCAGAAGATCGCCGGCTCCGCGTCCATCGATCTTCCCCCGCTGGAGACAACCCAGTTCACCGCGCCTTCCGACGCCCTGCGGGAGTCCCTCGGCGCCACGGCGGAGAGCTACAGCGTGGTGCGCGACCGCATCAACGCGGTCTACGACGACGCCTCAGCCACCCACGGCGAGCGCGCCGCCGCGCTGAACACCTTGGCTGCGCAGGTGCAGGGCACCATCGACGGCTACAAGGATCTGCGCGCTCGGGTGGCCGCCCTGCCGCTGCCCGCGGAGTCCGCCACGCTGCTCGGCCGCCTCGACGAGGCCATTGCCGCCCAGGAGGCCGTCCACGAGAGGCTGGTCGCCGCAGCTAGCGCCCCGCTGCCCGAGCGGCCGGATCTCTCCGGCATCGACCGGGCCAAGGAGGCCATCGCCAATGCGCAGGGCGTGGGCCTAAGCTCCTCGCTCAACCAGCTCAGCGAGTCGCTCTCCCAGGTGGGCGGCGACGTGGCAGACGCCAAGACCACCGTGACGCTGGACTCCTCCGGGCTGCAGGACACCAAGCAGGCGCTGCAGGATCTGGCCACTGGCCTGCAGGACAAGGCCACGAGCTTCCACGACCTGCGCAAGGACATTGACAAGGCGGTGGAGACTGGCGATATCACGATGCTGGCCGATCTCATTGGCACCCACCCGGACGCGGTGGCGAACTCCATTGCCGCCCCGGTGAACGTGGACAGGCAGGAGGTCTTCCCCGTGGGCAGCTTCGGCGCCGGCATGACCCCGCTCTACACGGCGTTGGCGCTGTGGGTGGGCTCCCTGCTCTGCGTGGTGGCCGTGCGCCCCGACGTGGTCAACGGTGAGGACTACGGCCGCATACAGCGCTACTTTGGCCGCTACGGCTTTTTGGCCATCATCGGCCTGGCGCAGTCCACACTGCTCATGCTCGGACTCATTCTCTTCGTGCAGGTGGATCCGGCCCACCCGCTGCTCATGCTGCTGGCCGGGTGGACAACGTCGCTGGTGTATATGTTCATCAACTACACGTTGCTCATCGCGCTGGCCAACGCCGGCAAGGCGGTGGCGGTGCTGCTGTTGGTCATCCAGATCTCCAGTGCCGGCGGTGCCTATCCGCTGCAGCTTTTGCCCGAGTGGTTCCAAAACATCAGCCCCTGGATGCCCGCGACGTACACCATCCGCGCGCTGCGCGCGGCCATCGCCGGCACCTACCATGGCGATTTCTGGATAGCCTTGCTGTGCCTGCTCGCCTTCGCGGCGCCGATGGCCTTCATCGGTGTGGTCTTTAACAAGCCGCTGGAAAAGTTCACCCAGGGCTGGGTACACACCTTGGAGAAAACCAAACTCATGTAGTTTGCGCGCGGGGCCCTGGAGGGATACTTTTTCTTGACGTGCACAACCACTCCGGCAAGACCCTGGGCCCCGCGCGACTGACAGCCCTCGGCTTCCTGCTGCTCATCCTCACCGGGACGGCGCTGCTCATGCTGCCCTTCTCCGCAGCGGCCTCGCAGCCCACGCCCTTCTTGCCGGCGCTATTCACCGCCACCTCCGCGGTCTCGCTGACCGGGCTCATCGTGCAGGACACCGGTACCTACTGGAGCCCCTTCGGGCAGGCGGTCATCATCGCGCTCATCCAGGTCGGCGGCCTGGGAATCATGAGCCTGGCCTCGCTGTCCGGCATGCTGCTCACCGGCCGCATCAGCCTCAAGGCGCGGCGCACCACCGCCGCGGAGAGCAGGCCTGTCGACGGCGGCATCCGGCGCACCCTCCTGCTTACTTTCATGGTGACGATGCTCTGCGAGGCCACAGTGGCCGTCGTCATCACGCTGCGCCTGCTGGGCGCCTATGACCTCAGCGTGCAGCGCGCGCTGTGGGAGGGGGTCTTCCACGCCATCTCCGCCTTCAACAACGCGGGCTTTAGCACCTACGATGACAACCTCGTCTCCTTTGTGGGCGATGCGTGGATCGTGCTGCCCCTGGCTGCGGCGCTTATCTCCGGTGGCCTGGGCTACCCGGTCCTCGCGGAGATCGCGCGGCGCCTGCGCAGCAGAATCGCCCGCCTGCGCGGCGGGAACCCGCGCATCCATCACATGTCCATTACCGCGCGGATGACCTTCGCCGCCACGGGCATCCTCTTGGGCGGCGGCATGGTCTTCTTCCTCGTCTCGGAGTGGAACGGCGTGCTGGCGGGGCTGTCCCCCGGGGTGAAGCTCTTCAACGGCTTCTTCATGAGCGCCTCCCCGCGCACCGCGGGTTTTAACACCATCGACTACGCCGAGGCGCACCCCATCACGCTCATGGTCACGGACATCCTCATGTTCATCGGCGGCGGCTCCGCGGGCACGGCCGGCGGCGTGAAGGTCACCACCGCCTGCGTGCTGGCCGCGGCGATGGCCGCTGAGTTCCTCGGCCGGGAGGATACCTCCATCGGGCACCGACGCTTGCCGCGCTCGGTGACCCGCCAGGCCCTGGCGCTGACCGTGGCCGGCATGATGGTGGTGGCCACCAGCGTGGGCCTGCTGCGCGTCTTCGACCCCCAGTTCACCGCGGACCAGGTCACCTTCGAGGTGATCTCGGCCTTCGCCACCGTGGGCCTGTCTACCGGAATTACCGCGTCCCTCTCGGCGCCCTCGCAGGTTATCCTGTGCCTCGTGATGTACCTGGGCCGCGTGGGCCCGACCACCCTCATCGCTGCCCTCGCCGCCCGCGCGGTCAGGTTGCGTTTCCGTTACCCCGAAGAAAGGCCGTTCATTGGCTAGCATTTTTGACGCCATCCGCCGCGATAAGCAGTCCATCGACATCCCGCCCGTGTGTGTGGTCGGCCTCGGCCGCTTCGGCTCCTCGCTGGCCAAGGAGCTCATGGACCATGGTGTCGAGGTCCTCGGCATCGACGCTTCGGAGAAGCTGGTGCGCGAGTACTCGCCCTACCTCACCGAGGCCATCCAGGCCGATACCACCGACGCCGAGGCCCTGCGCCAGCTGGGCGTCGACGAGGTCGAGCGCGTGGTCGTGGCCATCGGCTCCCACCTGGAGGATTCCATCCTTACCGCCTCCAACGTGGTGGAGCTGGGCTGTGGCGACATCTGGGCCAAGGCGGACTCCGACGCCCACGCCCGCATCCTCACCCAGCTCGGCGTGCACCACGTCATCCGCCCCGAGCGCGATACCGGCCGCCGCGTGGCCCACCTGCTGGGCGGGCACTTCGAGGACTTCGCGGAGATCGCCACCGACTACGGCGTGACCACCCTGACCCCGCCGGCCTCCATCGTGCGCCGGCCCACCGTGCTCGCCTCCGTGTGGGAGACCCACCGCGTGCAGCTGGTCTCCGTGCGGGAGGCCTCCGGCAGCTGGCGCCCCATCACCGACGGCATGCGGCTTTCCGCCAATGACCTCATCGCCGTGGCCGGCAGCCCCCTGGACCTCGAGGCCTTCTCCCAGTCCGTATAGCCTGAGCCGTATAGGGCTAGGGTGTCACACGGATCCCCACAGCAACACACACCAGAGGAGAGAGCACGGATGAGCCCCCGGATGAGCCACAGCCGTTTCCCTCGCGCCGTCTACGGCGCCGGCGAGGAGCCGGATCCGCGTTTCAGCATGGCCAACGAGCGCACCTTCCTGGCCTGGATCCGCACCTCCTTGGCCTTCATCGCCGGCGGCGTGGCCCTAGAGACCTTCGATCTCCCCATTGACCCCACCCTCAGCCGCGTGGTCTCCGTGCTCATGCTGCTCGCCGCCATCGTGCTGCCGGCAGTGGCCTGGTGGCAGTGGATGGCCGCGGAAAAGGCCATGCGCCACGGCCGCCCCCTGCCCGCCAACCGTGCGATGCCCGTGGTGGTCGGCGTGGTGATCCTCGTCGGCGTGCTCATCTTCGCCGGGGAGGTGCTCTAGGCCCGTGGCGCTCTACGATCCCGGCCTGCAGCCAGAGCGCACCCGCCTGTCCTGGCAGCGCACCGGCTTGGCGGGGCTCATCGCGGGGCTGCTCGTGGCGCGCGCCCACGTGTGGGCCATCGCGGTGGTGGGACTGCTGGTGGCTGCGGTGTTGCGCAGCGCCTACCAGCGCCTCACCCGCTCCTACGAGGCCCTCCTCAGCGCGGCCGCGCTGCCCGGGGCCGGGCCCTTGTGCGCGGTGGCGGTGGCGACGGCGTCGCTCAGTATGGTGGCACTGGTAGCCGTCTCGTAAGGTTGGTGTGTCAGCTGAAACAGCAGCAATGCTCTCAGAAGCAGCACTGCTAAGTAACACTGTGAAATAACACTGTTAGCGTCGAGGAGGCGTGCCATGGTGGATCTGGAGAAGATTCTGGACAGCGAGGGTGATCTGGACCCGGATCGCGCACGCGAGCTACAAGAACTCGCGGCCCGTCAGCCCATCCGCGAGCTCATTTCCCTCGTGGAGCGCTGCAACCCCGTGCGCGCGGCGCTGCTGTTGCGCCTGCTGCCGCGGCACAAGTCCATCGCCGTCTTCGACGCCCTCGACTTTGCCCAGCAGGCCGACCTCATCGACGAGCTGGGCAACGCCGAAGTCTACGAATAC
Source organism: Corynebacterium sp. (assembly GCF_030532325.1). Classification (GTDB taxonomy): domain Bacteria; phylum Actinomycetota; class Actinomycetes; order Mycobacteriales; family Mycobacteriaceae; genus Corynebacterium. The sequence continues at coordinate 3,092 of NZ_JAUNLS010000013.1, read as the reverse complement.
TTCGACTCCCTCGAACCGGAAGACCGCGTGGCCCTGCTTGATGAGCTGCCCGCGGAAATCGCTGACCGCCTGCTGCGCTCTCTGAAGAAGACGGACCGCGATATCACCGGCGTGGTCCTGGGCTACGACAAGGGCTCCGTAGGCCGCCGCATGTCGCCCGAAGTGCCGGAGCTGCACCCGCAGATGACCGCCCGGGCGGCGCTGGAGTACCTCAAGACCACCGGCGATGACCTGGAGACCATCTACACCCTGCCGGTGGTGCGTGAGGATCGCCGCCTGGTGGGCGTGGCCAGCTTCCGCGAGATCTTCCAGGCCTCCGATGACGCCACCCTGGGCGAGCTCATGAAGGAACCCGTCTACGCGGTGGCCAACGCCGACGCCGAGGAGACCGCCCGCTGGTTTTTGCCCCTGGACTTCATGGCCGTGCCCGTGGTGGATGACTCCCGCCGCCTGGTGGGCCTGCTCACCTGGGATGACGCCGCGGACATCGTGGAGGAAGCGGATTCCGAGGATACGGCGCGTTCCGGTGGTACCGAGGCCCTCAACCAGCCCTACATGTCCACCCCGCTGCTCAAGCTGGTGCGCAGCCGTATTGTGTGGCTGCTCGTCCTGGCCATCTCCGCGCTGCTTACCGTGCAGGTGCTCTCCGTCTTCGAGGACACCCTCTCCAAGGCCGTGGTGCTCTCGCTCTTCGTTCCGCTGCTCACCGGTACCGGCGGTAACACGGGTAACCAGGCGGCGACCACCGTCACCCGCGCGCTGGCGCTTGGCGACGTCCGCTCGCGCGACCTCTGGGCCGTCCTCTGGCGGGAGATGCGCGTGGGCGTGCTGCTGGGCTCGGTGCTCGGCGGCCTGGGCTTCGTGCTGGCCTCGCTGGTCTACGGCATGCCCATGGGGGCGGTGATTGGCCTGACACTGCTGCTCATCTGCACGATGTCCGCCACCGTGGGCGGCGCGATGCCGCTGCTGGCCAAGGCCGTGGGCGCGGACCCGGCGGTGTTTTCCAACCCCTTCATCTCCACCTTCTGCGATGCGACGGGCCTGATCATCTACTTCCTCATTGCCAAGAGCATCCTGGGGCTCTAGCGCCTGCTCTCCTTAGCAGCGCTGCTGCTCCCGTACTGTGAGGCACATCTCGTCCCAAAACCGGGGGTAGAAAACGGAAAACTGCTTTTCTGCGTTCTTGGCCTGTGTATGGTGACCAGGTACCCCATGCAGTGGCATGCATAACCTGCATGCCTGCATTTATCCCCCGCATTTATCCCAGGACACCTTAAAGGAGAGAGCGGATGACGACCCCGCAGACTCACGAATCCACGTCCCACGCAGAGGGTGAGGAGGACCACGGCGTCGACCAGCGCGAATGGCGCCGCATGCTCATCGGTCTGTTCACCGGTCTCATCCTCGCGGCCATCGTGTGGTTCATCTTTCCCTCCAACGCAGTCGAGACCGTGATGCAATCCTCCGGCGCTAAGGATGACGTCGAGTACACCCAGAGCGCCCTGCGTGCCGTGGCCGCCGTGACCATCCTCATGGGCGTGTGGTGGATGACTGAGGCCATCCCGCTGGCCGCCACCGCCTTGCTGCCGCTGGTCATCTTCCCGCTGGCAGGCGTGGGCACCATCAAGGAAGTCGGCGCGCCCTATGCCTCGGGCACCATCTTCCTGTTCATGGGTGGCTTCCTCATCGCCCTGGCACTGCAGCGCTGGAACCTGCACCGCCGTATGGCGCTCTATGTGGTCAAGGTGGTGGGCACTTCCCCGAAGCGCCTCGTGCTGGGCTTCATGCTGGCCACCGGCTTCTTGTCCATGTGGGTGTCCAACACGGCGACGGCCGTGGTCATGCTGCCCATCGGCACCTCGGTGCTGGCGCTGACCGCCGACACCGTAGGCGGCTGGAAGAACCAGAAGAAGTTCGCCACCGCGCTCATGCTGGGCATTGCGTACTCCGCCTCCATCGGCTCCCTGGGCACGCTCATTGGTACCCCGCCGAACGCCCTGCTGAAGGGGTATATGGAGGAAACTCATGATATCGTTCTGGGCTTTGGCAAGTGGATGATCGTGGGCATGCCGCTGGCTGTCATCTTCCTTTTCATTGCCTGGTTCCTGCTGGTGACCGTGTTCAAGCCGGAGATGAAGCAGATCCCGGGCGGCAAGGAGCTCATCGACTCCGAAATCCGCGCCCTGGGCTCCTGGACCGGCCCGCAGATCATGACCGGCATCATCTTCGCCGCTGCTGCGGTGAGCTGGGTTGTGCTGCCTTTCTTCCTGGACAAGGAGTCCGGCTATGACGACGCCATCGTGGGCCTGGCCGCCGGTCTGCTGCTGTTTATCATCCCGGCTGACGCCAAAACTGGCGTGCGCCTGCTGGACTGGAAGACGGCCAACGAGATGCCCTGGGACGTCCTACTGCTCTTTGGCGGTGGCCTCTCGCTCTCTTCGATGTTCAACGCCTCCGGCCTGTCCCTGTGGATTGGTGAGATGGCCAAGGGCCTAGGCAGCTTGCCGACGGTCCTCCTCATCGCAGCGGTGGCCCTCCTGGTGCTCTTCCTCACGGAGATCACCTCCAACACTGCGACGGCGGCGACCTTCCTGCCGATTATGGGCGGCGTGGCCGTGGGTATTGGCCTCACCGACAACGGCGACATCAACATCCTGTTGCTCACCATCCCGGTGGCGCTGGCCGCAACCTGCGCCTTCATGCTGCCGGTGGCCACGCCCCCGAACGCGATTGCCTACAGCTCTGGCTACGTCAAGATCGGCGACATGATCAAGGGCGGTATTGGCCTCAACCTCATCGGCTGCGTGCTCATCACGCTCACGGTCTACCTGCTGGCGGTGCCGGTCTTCGGGTTGGCGCTCTAGGGCAGGGGCTTCGAGCTCGCCCGCTCGCTGGCAGCGCAATCGCCAGGTTAACAACACGTAAAAACCGCTGTTGACCTGGCGATTTGTAGCATCTAGCAGTGCGCACTATAGTAATAACACGTTGCAGCGAGCACCGCTTCTTAAGAGCGTGCTTCACGCCAACGGACTGCGCCCGTAGCTCAACGGATAGAGCATCTGACTACGGATCAGAAGGTTGGGGGTTCGAAT
>NZ_JAUNLS010000012.1:8169-81353 GCF_030532325.1 Corynebacterium sp. | reverse complement strand
GACGGCCTCAAGTTCCATCGCTACGTCCCCGGCTTCGTGATCCAGGGCGGCTGCCCCAACACGCGCGACATGACGGGCGAGCAGGTCGCCGCCGGTGTGGCCGGCCCGGACGGCATGCCCGGTACGGGCGGCCCGGGCTGGAACATCCGCGAGGAGTTCTCCACCAACCCGCGCAACAGCCACGAGGACGCCGCGTTGGCCATGGCCCGCTCGATGGATCCCAACTCGGCCGGCTCGCAGTTCTACTTCTGCCTGGGCCCCCAGCACAACCTGGACTCCGGCTACACGGTGTTCGGCTCCACCATCGAGGGCAAGGACGTCATCGGCCGTCTGCGCGCCGGCGATGAGATCGTGCGCGTCGAGGTCGTTCACGGGGCATAAGGGCGCAGGCGCGCGACGAGGCGCGTCCACGGCATCGTGCGTGCCGTTGGGCGCGCGGACAAGAGGCCGCGCCGGTGTGCGGCGGCATGCAAAGGAGAGGTAACGTGAACGAACAGGTTCTGGAGCAGGCGCACGGGGCGTACCGTGCCGGCGATTTCGCAACGGCGGCTCAGCTCTTCGCGGGTGCCAAGGGCGCCGGTGAGGTGGCGGGCGAGGTCGATCACCTGCGCGGCAACGCGCTCATGCGCCTGGGGCGCTACGCCGAGGCCGCCGAGGCGTATGAGGCCGCCCTGGCCGACGCCGCCTATGGCAAGCGCGGCGCGCTGCTCACCAACCGCGGCAAGGCGCTCATGGCCGCCGGCGATGTCGCCGCAGCCGCCGAGGTGTTTGGCATGGCGACCCAGGATGGCAGCTACGCCACCCGGTACAAGGCGTATATGGGGCTGGGCGACGCGCTCAAGGCCCAGGGCCAGATGACCGAGGCGGGCGTGGCCTACCGCCAGGCCGCCATCGACGACGCCAACCCCGCGCGCGCCGCCGCGCTCACCAACCTGGGCGCCTGCTTCATGGAGCTGGGCCGTCCGCAGGACGCCACCGAGGTCTACCGCACGGCGCTCGATTTTGCCGGTCCGCGTGATGACCCCCGTGCCATCAACGCCGCGCTCGGCGTCGCCTATGCCGCGCAGAACCGCTTCTCCGACGCGGTGGACGCCTTCGGCCGCGCCGTGGCCGACGGCATCTACCACCTGAACCCCGAGCAGGCCGCCGAGTTCGACCGCGCGCGCGACGCGCTGGCCGCCAACGCCTCGATGGGCATGACCGCGCCGGGCTACGGCGACGGCGTGGACCCGCTCGACCCGCTCGGCCAGTCGGGCAACTTCATGCCCGATCCGTCCGACACGGGCTTCTTCACCTTGACCGAGCACGAGATGGTGCAGCAGGAGCGCCAGGACATGAAGGTGCGCCGCAAGCACCGCCACACCGGCCTCAAGGTGTTCATCGTGGTGCTCGTGCTGCTCGTAATCGCGCTGGGCGGCGCCGGCTTCGCCTACACGCAGGGCTTCGGCATCCCCTCGCAGCAGGACGCCGTGAGCGGCCTGTTCGAGGCCGTCTCCAAGGGCGACGACCCCGCGCCCTACCTTGCCTCCGGGCTCGATGAGAGCGCCCGCTCGGTCATCGCCTCCTCCATCCCGACCGAGGCCACCCCGAGCATCGAGGGTCTGGACAAGTCCATGACGACCTCGACGGCCACCGTCAAGGTGACGCTCGAGCGCGGCGGCGAGTTGACCTACAAGGTCGATTTCGTGCGCGACGGCCTGGGCTGGGTCGTGAGCGCCGTGACCCCCGACTTCGGCGACGCCGAGGCCGACGCCGTGGACGCCGAGTAGGGACGCGCCCCAATTGCGTGTGCATGCCGTGCGTATCGCGCCGCGGCATGCATCGCGCCGCGCTTCGCGCGCTACACTGATGACGCTTGCACACGACAACGACCGAATGTGGGAGTCGAGTTGTTTTCTTTGATGGATATGTTCTTCGGTCAGTACGACGGAGACTTGGCGATCGATTTGGGCACGGCGAACACGCTCGTGTCCGTCCGCGGTAAGGGCATCGTCATCCGCGAGCCCTCCGTGGTGGCGATCGACAAGAACGACGAGCGCATCCTGGCCGTGGGTATCGAGGCCAAGCGCATGCTGGGCCGCACGCCCGGCAACATCGTGGCGGTTCGCCCCCTGAAGGACGGCGTCATCGCCGACTTCGACGTGACCGAGGCCATGCTGCGCTACTTCATCGACAAGGCCAGCGGTAAACGCTACCCGTGGACGCCGCGTCCGCGCGTCGTGGTGTGCGTCCCCTCGGGCGTCACCTCGGTGGAGAAGCGCGCGGTGTTCGAGGCAACGATCCAGGCGGGCGCGCGCCAGGCGTACCTGATCGAGGAGCCCATGGCCGCGGCCATCGGCGCCGACCTGCCGGTCGAGGAGCCCACCGGCTCGATGGTCATCGACATCGGCGGCGGCACCACCGAGGTCGCCGTCATCGCCATGGGCGGTATCGTTGTCTCGCAGTCCATCCGCATCGCCGGCGATGAGTTCGACCAGGCGATTCTCTCGCACGTGCGCGATGCCTACAACCTCGCGATCGGCGAGCGCACCGCCGAGGACATCAAGATCAAGGTCGGTTCGGCCGTTCCGCTCAAAGACGAGCTCGACGTCGAGGTCAACGGCCGCGACGTCATCACCGGCCTGCCCAAGACGGTCCGCATTGAGAGCGAGGAGATCCGTCGCGCCCTCAACAAGCCGCTGGACGAGATGACCAAGGCCGTGAAGGACGCGCTGGACGCCACCCCGCCCGATCTCGCCTCCGACCTCATGTACTACGGCATCCTGCTCACGGGCGGCGGCGCGATGCTGCGCGGCCTCGACGTGCGCCTGCGCGACGAGACGGGCGTGTCGGTCAACGTGAGCCCGACGGCGCTCGACAACGTGGTCAACGGCTGCGCCCGCGTGCTGGAGGCCAACGCCTTCGACGGCGGCTTCGTCCAGAGCAACGCATAAGGAGAGCAGATATTCGTGCCGGGTCCCATGAAGCATGCCCCCAGTCTGAATAGCTCGAAGCAATCAACGGGTGGACGCCCGTTGATTGTTTTATGCCTCGTATCCCTGCTGATGCTCACCATGTATCTGCGCGAGGGCGACGCGGGCCTCATGCACTCGCTGCGCGCCGGCGTGATGACCGTCACCTCTCCGGTGCGGATGCTCGGCGCCGCCGCGGCGTCCCCGGTCAATGCGGTGGGCAATGCGGTGAGCACTGCCACGGCCTCGCCCGCGACGCTCGAGCAGCTGCGCGCGGCGCACGAGCGGCTCACGGCGCGTGTGGCCGAGCTCGCCGAGGCGCAAAAGACCGCGGATCGCCTCGAGGCGCTCGTCGAACTCAAGTCGAGCTACGACCTTGAATCCACGGCCGCGCGCATCATCGGCGGCACGGGGGATGCCTGGTCGGATACGGTGACGCTGGACAAGGGCTCGACCTCCGGCTTCGCTCCGGGCATGCCGGTGTGCGGGGCGGGCGGGGTGATCGGGCAGATCATCGAGGTGTCGGCCACCACCTCCACGGTCCGTTTGGTGACCGACGAGCAGTCCGGCGTCTCGGCCGTGCTCCAGTCGTCGCGCGCGCAGGGCGTCCTGCAGGGCCAGGCCGACGGCACGCTCCGCTTGGCCTACGTCTCGGCCGATGCCGAGGTGGAGGTGGGCGACATCGTGCTCACCTCCGGCATCGGCGGGCTGTTCCCCAAGGGACTGCCGCTGGGCACCGTGACGTCGGTCGACCGCGCCGCGAACGCCGTGTACTACACCGTGGTCGTCCGTCCGGCCTCGACGGCCGAGAACAACGAGGAAGTCCTGGTGGTGACGTCCCTGTCCGACGAGCAGGTCGCCAGCGATGAGGAGGTCGCCGCCGCCAACGCCGGCACCGCCCCCGCGCCGGCGGACGACGATGCGCAGGATGCCGGCGCGGCCGATGCCGCGGCGGGCGAGTAGGGAGGAGCACGCGTGGAGTTCAAGCACACCGGTCGTACCCACACGCGCCGCCCGCTCGTGGCGGCCTGCGTCATCGCGCTTTTGCTGCAGCTGGCGCTCGCGCCCCAGATCTCGCTGTTCGGCGGGCGCATCAACTTCATGCTCGTGCTGGTGGCCACCGCGGCCGTGGGTGGCGAGTCCCGCATCCTGGTGTACCTGGGCTTTGCCGCCGGCATGCTGTTCGATCTGACCTCCGCCGTCCCGCTGGGGCTCATGGCGCTGCTGCTGACGCTTTCCGGCTACGCGGTGGCGAACATGACGCGCGGCATCGCGCCGGGCGTGCACATGGACGCGCTGCGCATGAGCGGCGTGTGCATCGCCGCGGTCAACCTTATCTACGCGATCGCCATGGTCGCCATGGGCGTCACCTCGGGCATGATGACCTCGCTGGGTATCGCGCTCGCCTCGACGCTGCTGGACATCGTGGTCGCTGTGCCGTTTTTGGCGCTGCTGTCCGGCGGGGAGCAGGGGCGCGGCTTCTCCGCGCGCGGCGGCAATCGCACGCGCTATCGGGGCCTGCGGTAGGGGCGGCCCATGGATGCGCAGCTCATCGTCATCATAGCCGGCGTCATTCTGGTCGCCGCCATCATCGGTTCGCTCGTGTTCCTGCGCGGCTACTCGGGGCGCTTCACCTTCGACACGGCCCAGGGCACCCGTCCGCGGGCGGCGCAGGGCGAGGGCAACACGCAGGGCGTGGCCCTCAAGGGACGCTTCAAGCTGCTCACGCTGGGGGTGGGCGCGGTGTTCGCGGCCATCACGGCCAAGCTGTGGAGCATGCAGATGGTGTCGTCCGACCACTACGACGAGCTGGCCGAGCGCAACCGCACGCGCACCGTGACCACGCCCGCGCCGCGCGGGCGCATCTTGGACCGCAACGGCGTCGCGCTGGTGGAGAACCGACCTTCGCTGGCCGTGGTGGCCTACCGCGACCTCGCCGAGGACACCGTGCTCGTGCGCCATCTGGCCAACGTGCTGGGCATGCCCTACATGGCGGTGCTGCGCAACATCCAGGACAACACGGAGGGCGCGCAGAGCCTGCACACCATCGCCACCGACGTTCGCCGATCCACGGTGGCCTATATCCAGGAGCACCCGGACGAGTTCCCTGGCGTGCAGATCGCCGAGCGCACGGAGCGCGCCTATCCGCACGGCGCCCTCGCCTGCCACGTGCTGGGCTACACGGGCACCATCACCGCCGAGCAGCTTAAGGCGCAGGAGGACATGAGCGAGGAGGAGCGCGCCGGCGCGGTGATCTACCAATCCGGCGACATTGTGGGCCAGGCCGGCGTCGAGTTCCAATACGAGCAGCTGCTCCAGGGCGTGCGCGGCGAGCAGATCGTGCGCGTTGACGCCGACGGCAACGTGACGGGCCAGGCCGGCGCGGTGCCGCCCAAGCCCGGCAGCGACATCAAGCTCACGCTCGACTTGAAGATCCAGCAGGCCTGCGAGGAGGGCCTGAAGCTCGGCATGGAGACGGCCAAGCAGATGGGCAAGGCCGCGCCGGCCGGCGTGTGCATGTGCCTGGACTGCACCAACGGCGACGTGCTCGGCATGGCGAGCGCGCCGACCTTCGAGCCGTCGGTGTTCGTCGGCGGCGTGTCCTCGGACGTCTGGAACGAGCTCAACCGCGAGGACGGCTACCACCCGCTCATCAACCGCGCGGTCAGCGGCCAGTACATGTCGGCCTCGACCATCAAGCCGCTCTCCGCCTATGCCGGCATGGAGTACGGCGTCTACACGGCCGACATGTCCAGCAACTGCACGGGTTGGTGGACCGGCCTGGGCGAGGCCAACGGCAAGCATTGCTGGAACCACAAGGGCCACGGCGTGCGCAATCTGCAGACGGGCATCCGCGACTCCTGCGACGCCGTGTTCTACGACGTGGGCAAGAACTTCTTCTACGATGAACGCAACCCCGACGGCCTGCAGGAGATGTTTCGCCGGTGGGGCCTGGGCGAGGTCACGGGCATCGATCTTCCCTCCGAGGCCGCCGGGCGCGTGCCCGACGCGGAGTGGAAGGAGGGCTACTTCAAGGACTGGCCCGCCGACCAGCGCGCGTGGAACGCCGGCGACATGACCAACATCGTCATCGGCCAGGGCGACATCCTCGTGACCCCGCTGCAGATGGCCACCGTCTACGCGGGCATCGCCCAAGACGGCGTCGAGCCCGTGCCGCACGTGCTGCTCTCCGCGGTCGCGCGCGACGGCCAGGGTGACGCCTACACCTTCGAGCCCAAGACGCGCCTGACGGCCGATATCAAGGACCAGCGCTCGCGCGATGTGGTCGCGCAGGGCCTGCTCTCCATGATTTACGAGGAGACGCCGAGCACCGCCGCGCACTTCACGAACCTGCCGGTCAAGGTGGCCGGCAAGTCCGGTACCGGCGAGAAGGCCGGATTCAATGACTTCGGCTGGTTCATCACCTATGCGCCCTTCGAGGACCCGAAGTACGTGGTCGCCTGCCTGGTGGAGGAGGGCGGTTTCGGCTCGAACTGCGCGATGCCCGCCGTGCGCCACGTGCTCGGCGCGATTTACGATGCCCCCGACACGGCCGCCTATACGGCCGGCGACAGCACGAGGTGAGGTGAGACGATGGCAACCGATACGTTATCCCGCGTGAACCGCACGCGCGATGCGGGCAAAAGCGGTATCCGCCAGAGCGTGAACCTCCCGGTGCTCGCGGCGTGGCTGCTGCTTTTGGCCTACGGCGCGCTGGTCATCTGGACCGCCTCGCTCACGAACGAGGACGCCTCCTTTTCCCGGCAGCTGCTGGGCATGGGCCTCGGCGCCGGCCTGGCCTTCCTGTGCTGGCGCAGCGACTTCTCCGGCCTGGCGAACATGTCCACCGTTCTGCTCGTGCTCGACGTCATCGTGCTGTTCAGCCCCTATATCCCGGGCTTGTCCTACACCGGTGGCCTCGGTATGACGGGATGGATCAAGATCCCGCTCATCGGGCTGACGTTTCAGCCGGTGGAGCTCGCGAAGCTCATCACCATCTTCTTGATGGCGGGGCTGGGCGCGCAGTACAACGGCAGGATCGACGGCGTGCGCGACTACATCCGCCTGTGCGCCATGCTCTTCGTGGTGTTCGGCGCCGCGGTCGCGGCGGGCGACCTCGGCAGCGGCCTGGTCATCTTCTTCTCCGGCGCGGTCATCATCATGATGAGCGGCCCGAAGAAGGAGTGGGTGCTGTGCACCATCGCCATCCTCATCGGCCTGGTGTCGCTCATGCTCGCGGCCGATTCGCTGCTGGACAGCGTTTTGGGGCGTGACGTCCTGCTCAAGCAGTACCAGATGAACCGCCTGCTGGTGTTCATCAACCCCGAGGCCGACACCTCGCAGGCCGGCTACAACCTCATGCAGTCGCTGATCGCCGTGGGGTCCGGCGGGTTTTTCGGCAAGGGCATCGGTCAGGCGTCGCAGGCCGGCGCGGGCTTTTTGCCCGAGGCGCACACCGACTTCGTGTTCGCCCTGCTGTCCGAGGAGTTCGGGTTCGCGGGCGCCATGGTGCTGCTGGCCCTGTTCGCCGTGCTGATCTTCTCGACGATCCGCATCGCCTACAAGAGCGATTCGCTGTTTTTGAAGCTCGCCGCCGTGGGCGTCGTCGGCATGTGGACGTTCCAGGTGCTGGAGGAGATCGGCATGAGCATCGGCCTCATGCCGATCACGGGCATCCCGTTGCCGTTCATCAGTTTCGGGTCGAGCTCGATGCTGATGCAGTGCGCGGCCGTGGGCATCGTGCAGTCCATCTGGCGCATGCGGGGCAAATCGGCATAAGGCGCCCGCGTGGGCGTGAGGGGAGCAAAGGGGAGTGACATGAGGATTCCGCTGGATAAGATGGTCGGGGTGTTCAAGGTCGGCGCGGATGCGCGCCGCGATGCGGACGTTCCGGTGCGCGTGGCGGTCTATGTGGACGATACGGCCACACCGTTTTTGGTCGGGTGCGTGCGCGATGCGCTCGTCCCGCAGACCACGGCGGGGCTCGTGCGCGTCGAGCGCCTGGATGCCGCACCGCTTGCCGTGAAGCCCGACACCGACGTCGCCCTGGTGCTGTCGTGCGGCTCCGCGCACCTGCAGGCGCGCGTCCAGGAGATCGTCGTCGCGGGCGTGCCGTGCGCGGTCGTGGCGGAGTCGAGCGTCGAGATCCCCTTCATCGCGCAGGACACGCGCATGCTGGGCCTCATCGCCGCGACGGACGAGGCGCACCTGCTCTCGAGCCTGGCCGCCTGGGTGCTCGAGCGCACCGACAAGCAGACCGCGTTCGCGGCGAACTTCACGTTCATGCGGACGGCCGCGGCGCGCCGCGCGGTGAGCAGCGCCGCGCTGGCCAATGCCGCCACCGGCGCCCTCGTGTTCATCCCCGGCGCGGATTTTCCCGTCATGACCATCGCCCAGCTGGGCATGCTCATGCAGCTCGCCTCCATCTTCGGCAAGCCCCTGCGCCTCGAGCGCGGCTACGAGGCGGCCGGCGTGCTGGCGGGCGCCGTGGCGCTGCGCGCGGTCGCGCGCGCCTGCGCGCCTCGTGCGGGCGTGGGCGCCTTTGCGGTCAAGGCCGCGGTGGGCGGGGCCGGCACCTATGCGATGGGCCGCGCGCTCACCGCCCTGTACGAGCGCGATGTCGATTACGCGCCGCTCAACGACGCGCTGGCGGGCATCGCCTCCCGCGTGCGCGACGTGCGCGGGCCGCACCGCGCCGACACGGGCGCGGAGGCGGTCGCGGCGCCCCTCGTGTAGCGAGACCCGCGCCCCGCACGCAAAGCGCCTGCCGTCTGCCCGCGCTTCGCGTCTCGCCCCGCACGGGGCCCGTTGCGGCCCACGACCTGTACCCGCACCGCCACAGCAAGGAGTGATACCGTGCGCGTTGCCTACGAAAACAGATTCTCGGAGCTCGAGCCCCTGCTCGCGCGCGTGGAGAAGCCCACGCGCTACATCGATCACGAATGGGGCGCGCTCTATAAGCCCGAGGCCGAGCACCGCTGCGTCCTCATCTACCCGGATGTGTACGAGGTCGGCCTGCCCAACCAGGGCATCGCCATCCTGTACCGCAACTTGAACGAGGCCGAGGGCCTTTCCTGCGAGCGCGGCTACATCCCCTGGACCGACATGGCCGACGAGATGCGCGCGGCCGGCGTGCCGCTGCTCTCGCTCGAGGGCGCCGCGCCCATCGCCTCGTTCGACGTGGTCGGGTTCCACGTCCCCCACGAGATGGCCTGCACCAACTACCTTGAGGGCCTCGATCTCGCCGGGATCCCGCTGCTCGCCGCCGACCGCGGCGAGGACGACCCGATCGTCATCTGCGGCGGGCCGTCCGTCTACAACCCCGAGCCCATCGCGCCGTTCTTCGACGTCATGCTCATCGGCGAGGGCGAGGAACAGATCGTCGAGTTCTGCCGCCGCCACCGCGAGCTGCGCGACGCGCACGTCTCGCGCGCCGAGATGCTGCGCGAGCTGTCCCATGTCGGTGGCGCCTACGTGCCCTCGCTCTACGAGGTGCGCCACGACGAGCCCTGCTCCCCGCATGGCTACACCGTGCCGCGCGCCGGTGAGGACGTACCGGAGGTGGTATACAAGCGCGTGGTCGCCGATTTCGGCGCCACGAACCCCGTGCCGCAGACGGTCGTGCCCTACGCGCAGATCGTCCAGGACCGCCTGTGCGTCGAGGTGCTGCGCGGCTGCGCGCGCGGTTGCCGCTTCTGCCAGGCGGGCATGACGTATCGCCCCGTGCGCGAGCGTTCCGCCGATCAGGTGGTCGCCGCCGTCACGAGCGGCCTGTCCGCCATGGGCTACGACGAGGTGTCGCTGAACTCCCTCTCCACGACCGACCACTCCAAGTGCGCCGAGATCCTCAATCGCCTGAACGCCCGGCTGGGCGACACGGGCATCTCCATCTCGGTGCCCTCGCAGCGCCTCGACTCCTTCGGCGTCGATATGGCCGCCGCGGTGGCGGGGGAGAAGAAGGGCGGCCTCACGTTCGCGCCCGAGGCCGGCAGCCAGCGCATGCGCGACGTCATCAACAAGAACGTCACGGAGGAGGACCTCGAGCGCGCCACCCGGGCGGCGTTCGAGGCCGGTTGGCGCCGGGTGAAGCTCTACTTCATGATGGGTCTGCCCGGGGAGACGGACGAGGACATCGTCGCCATCGCCAACCTGGCCGACCACACCCTCGAGATCGCGCGCGAGGTCGTGCCCAAGGAGCAGCGCGGCGGCATCTCGGTGTCCATTTCCGTGTCGGTGTTCATCCCCAAGAGCCAGACGCCGTTCCAGTGGTGCGCCCAGCTCGACGACGCCGAGGTCAAGCACCGCCAGCAGCTGCTGCTGCACAGCGTGAGGAACCGCGCCGTGCGCGTGCACTGCCACGATGCGGCGACCTCGCTCATCGAGGCGGTCATGAGCCGCGGCGGGCGCGACATCGCCCCGCTCATCGTCGAGGCATGGCGCCGCGGCCAGCGTTTCGATGCCTGGACCGAGCAGTTCGATCTCGGCGTGTGGGAGGAGGCGGCAGCGGCGTGCGGCCTGGACCTGCGCGAGATCGCGCAGACGCCCTATGAGCTCGATTGGCGCCTGCCGTGGGAGCATGTGAGCCCGGGCGTCTCCCGCGGCTTCCTGCTGCGCGAGTACCGCCGCTCGCTCGAGGGCGTGACCACGCCCGATTGCACCCGCACCTCGTGCACGGGCTGCGGCATCTGCCCGACCCTGCACGCCGATAACGTCTTGATGGGAGAGCGCGCATGAGTGCCACGTCCGAGCCCACGCTGTTTCGCCTGCGCGTCGCCTACCCCAAGCTCGGCCGCCTGAAATACCTCGGGCATCTGGAGCTGATCCACACCGTCGAGCAGATCGTGCGTCGCGCGCACCTGCCGTATGCGGTCACGCAGGGCTTCTCGCCCCACATGCGCATCGCCTACACCTCGGCGCTGCCGGTGGGCACCTCCTCGGCGGCCGAGTACTTCGATGTGCATCTCACCGAGCTCGTTCCGGCGCCCGAGGCCCTGGCGCGGCTCCAGGCCGCCTCGCCGGCCGACCTGCGGCCGCTTGCCGCCGCGTACGTCGAGCTGCGCCGCCCGGCGCTCACCGCCGAGATCAACCGCGTCTCCTATCTCGTGGAGTTGACGTTCGCCGTGGGGCACGCCGTCGACGACGAGGCGCTCGAGCGGGTGTTTGCCGCCTGGCTCGACGCGGGCGCCGAGATTCCGTATCGTCGCGGCAAGAAGCACAAGACGCTCGCCGTCGCCCAGCTGCTGTGCGTTCAGCGCCATCTGGTCATGCCCGATGGGCGGGCCTGGATCGAGCTTGAGACCAGCTGCGACAACGAGGGCTCCCTGCGCCCGGAGATCCTCATCGCCGCGCTCGACCAGGCGCTTCGCGGATGCGACCCGGGCGTTGACGAGGAGATCGTCTCCACGGGAATCCAGCAGCTCACGGCCATTGCCGGCTATCAGGTCGAGCGCATCTGCCAGGGCATCGCGGCCGAGGGCGCGCCGGCGGTGCCGCCGCTTGAGGTCGCGCTCGAGGCGCCGGTGGGCAGCCTGGCCGCCCGTGCGCGCGGTGAGGCTTTGTCGAACCTGTGAATATGCAGGCGAAATGTCGCGTATTCCCGTTGACGTGCGTTTTTTGAGCTGGTACTATATCCGACTGTTGCACGAACTGATGCATGAAGGGCAAAGAACATGTACGCAATCGTTACCACCGGCGGCAAGCAGTATAAAGTCGCCACCGATGACGTCATCACCGTCGAGAAGATCGAGGGCGAGGTCGGCTCCAAGGTCACCCTCCCGGTCATCTTCCTGAACGACGGCAAGAAGATCGTCACGGATCCTGCCAAGCTCGCGAAGGCTAAGGTCACTGCTGAGATTCTCGAGCAGTTCAAGGGCGAGAAGCAGCTTGTCTACAAGTTCCACAAGCGCAAGCGCTATCACCGCCTCAAGGGCCACCGTCAGCAGCTCACCAAGGTGAAGATCACCAAGGTGCAGGCTACCACCCGCGCGGCCGCCAAAAAGACCACCAAGGTTGAGGAGCCCGAGGCTCCCGTCGCCGAGTAACCAATCCGAATTGTAGTTCTAGAGAGCAGGTACCAGATATGGCACACAAAAAAGGTCTCGGTTCCTCCCGTAACGGTCGCGATTCCCGCGGCCAGCGCTTGGGCACCAAGCGTTTTGACGGTCAGACCGTGAAGGCCGGCGAGGTGCTCGTGCGTCAGTGCGGCACCCATATTCACCCGGGCGAGAACGTCGGTCGTGGCAAGGACGACACGCTCTTCGCGCTCACCGCTGGTAAGGTCAAGTTCACCAAGGGCATCAAGCACCGCGTGAACGTCCTTCCGGTCGTCGAGGCCTAAGCGCCACCCTTCACCGCATCTACATGCTTAAGGAGACTCTCGCGCGCGTGCGCCGGGAGTCTCTTTTTTGCTATGGCGGCTTGCGGAAGGGGAGGGGCTCGTTCTTGCGGATCGTCTGCCGCGTGAATCGCGGCTCGTATGTTCGCCGCATGGATGCGCGAAAAACGACCCTGTCCCCCTTTACAATAGAGAGAACGCGGCGGTTTGAGCGCCGCACACCCCGACCTGTGAGGACGGAGCACTCATGTCACAATTCACCGATTTGTGCCGCATCAACGTTCGCGGTGGCGACGGCGGCGCGGGCTGCATGTCGTTTCGGCGCGAGGCGTTCGTGCCCAAGGGCGGCCCGGATGGCGGCGACGGCGGTCATGGCGGCGATGTCATCATCCAGGCCGACGCCCAACTCTCGTCGCTGATCGACTACCGCTTCAAGCATCATTTCCGCGCCGAGGACGGCACGCACGGCAAGGGCTCGCGCAAGGACGGTGCCAACGGCGCCGACCTGGTGCTCAAGGTGCCGATGGGCACGGTCGTCCGCGAGATCGACGCCCGCACCATGGAGCCCGCCTACGACATCGCCGACCTCACGCGCGACGGCGAGCGCGTGGTCGTGGCCCCCGGCGGCGCCGGCGGCCTGGGCAACCCGCATTTCGTGACCTCCACGCGCCGCGCGCCCGCGTTCGCGCAGAAGGGCGAGCCTGCGCTTGAGCACTGGATCGAGCTCGAGATGAAGCTCATGGCCGACGCCGCCTTGGTGGGCGTGCCGAGCGTGGGCAAGTCCTCGCTCATCGCGCGCATGAGCGCGGCCCGTCCCAAGATCGCCGACTACCCCTTCACCACGCTCGTCCCCAATCTCGGCATGGTGCGCGCCGGCGAATACTCCTATGTCGTCGCCGATGTCCCCGGCCTGATCGAGGGCGCCAGCGAGGGCAAGGGCCTCGGCCATCAGTTCCTGCGCCACATCGAGCGCACCGCGCTGATCTTGCACGTGGTGGACATCACGGGCGGCTATGAGGGGCGCGATCCGGTGGAGGACTATCGCATCATCAACGAGGAGCTGCGCGCCTACGCCTCCGAGCTGGCCGACCGCCCGCAGATTGTGGTGGCGAACAAATGCGATGCGAGCGGCGTGACCGAGCGCGTGGCCGCCCTCAAACAGGCCGCGCTGGCCGACGGGCATGAGCTCTTCGCGGTGTCCGCCTTGACGGGCGCCGGGTTGCAGACGCTCATGTTGGCGTGCGGCGAGCGCGTGCACGAGCTGCGCCGCGAGCTCGCGCGCCTCGATGCCGAGGAGCCCGCCTTCGACACCGACCGCTGGGAGCGCGAGCGCCGCGCCCGCGAGAAGCGCTTCCATGTGGAGGCGGAGGGCCCCGGCGCCTGGCGCGTTACGGGCACGAACCTGGAGCGCATGGTGGTCCAGACCGATTGGGAGAACGAGGAGGCCGTCATCTACCTGCAGCATCGCATGGCTCGCATGGGCGTGGACGACGCGCTCGCCAAGGCCGGCTGCCGCAACGGCGACGAGGTGCGCATCCTGGGCTATGCCTTTGATTTCGAGGGCGTGGAAGATGACGAGGACTTCGAGGACGACGTTCCGGCCGATGTGCTCGTGTTCGATGCCGACGACGCCGACGAGGCCGTTGGTGGCGTTGGGCAGGATGACGCCGACTCCGAGGACGGCGCGCGCCCCGCAGGTGGCCGATGACCGCGCCTGCGCAGGTGTTTCCGCCCATCGCGCTTGAGCCGGGGCAGACGTTTCGGCTTGGGGTCATGGGCGGGACGTTCGATCCCATCCACTACGGGCACCTCGTCACGGCCGAGCAGGCGCGCGAGGCGCTCGCGCTCGACATGGTGCTGTTCATGCCCGCCGGCTCGCCGGCGTTCAAGCAGCACCAGCGGGTGACGCCGGCGGAGCACCGCTATGCCATGACGGTGCTCGCCACGGCGGCCAATCCCTCGTTTCTCGTGAGCCGCCTCGAAATCGACCGCCCGAGCGTTACGTACACGGTCGATACCCTCACGGCGCTGCGCGAGCATTACCCCGCCGAGGTCGAGCTCTACTTCATCACGGGCGCCGACGCCATCATCGACATCCTGACGTGGCACGATGCCGAGCGGATCGCGGGGTTGGCGACGCTGATCGCCGCGACGCGCCCGGGTTACGACATCGAGCAGGCCCGCGCGCGCCTGGTGGCCTCGGGCCTGGATTTCGACGTGCGCTACATCGAGATCCCGGCGCTTGCCATCAGTTCGACCAACATCCGCGAGCGGGTGGCGGCGCATTCGAGCGTGCGCTATCTCACGAGCGAGTCCGTTATCGGCTATATCGGCAAAAACGGGCTGTACAATACCAGGGATGGTGCGCTGGACGGATGCGGCGCGCCGAGTGAGGAGATGCGGGAGGTGGCACGATGACTGACGATCAGCGCGAGGTGCTGGCGCATATGGAGGCCATGCTCAAGGTGCGGCTGGCCGAAAAGCCGCGGCGCTTTGCGCATTCGCAGGCGGTTGCGGCCTGCGCGGTGTCGCTGGCCGAGACGTACGGCGTCGATGCCTTCCAGGCCGCTGCGGCGGGCATCCTGCACGATTGGGACAAGGCGCTCAGCGATACGGAGCTGCTTGCGCGCGCCGCCCAGTACGGCGTCGAGGTCGTGGGCTCTCCTGCGGCGGCAGTCGGTTTGCTGCACGGTCCGGTGGCCGCGCGTGAGTTGCCGCAGATCTTCCCGGGTATCGACCCGGCGGTCCTGCAGGCCGTGGCGCGCCACACCGTGGGCGCGTGCGACATGGCGCCGCTCGACATGGTGGTGTTCGTGGCCGATGCGATCGAGCCCAACCGCCGTGGGGCGTATGCCGACGAGCTACGGGCGCAGGTGGGGGTGCTCAGTCTGGAGGAGCTGTTCTTCCGCTGCTTTGCGGGCGGGCTTGCCTACGTCATTTCCGGTGGCCGGTATCTGTATCCCACCGCCGTGACCATTTACAATACCTATGCCGCGCGATGCGGCCGCGAATGAAAGGTGCATTATGACCGATACGCTAACCGATGAGCAGCTGATGAGCATGGTCGAGGCCACGGGCGCCTCGGTGGACCGCACGGCCGCCTCGCTGTCGAGCACGGGTGTGGCGGCGCTCGAGGTCGCCCGTGTCGCCGCTGCGGCCGCCGACGAGAAGAGCGCCGACGACATCTGCGTCATCGACCTGACGGAGCTGTCGGATGTCTGCGACTACTTCGTCATCGCCACCGGTTCCAACACGCGCCTGGTGGACGCCGTGACCGACGAGGTGGAGGAGAAGGTTGCCGCGGCGTGCGGCGAGCATCCGTTCTCCATCGAGGGCCGCGAGGGCCGCGACTGGATCCTCATGGATTACGGTTCGGTGGTCGTGCACGTGTTCACGCCCGAGGCGCGTGATTATTACCGCCTGGACAAGCTTTGGGGAGACGCGCCGCAGCTCGACCTGTAGCCGCCGTTCCGGGTTGCATCGCGGCATGCGTTCCGACTGCGCTGTGATGCGTGCTCCGGTTGTGCCGTGATGCGCAACGCAAAGGGTTCGCCGTCAGACCATCCAGCCTCGTTTTTCAGGCTCAGATGGTCTGGCGGTGAACCCTTTTTTGGTGTGGTGTCAGGCGTGCTGCAAGTTGGGGCTTTGGAGACGCGCATATTCGCATGGGTGGTCACAAATCGCGTCTGGGCGGTCATTTAGCCTTCAATTCGGTGGATGGGTGGTCCATTAGTTCGTGTGTCTCGGTCTTTGCCTAGCAGAATCCTGCGGTTTTTCTTGAGCGGGCTTATTCGGTATGCGGCCGAGCGGTGATGATAGCGGGCAATTGACCGCCCAGGCGCGTTTTGTGACCACCCTTGATGTTTTTGAGCCTGTTTTCGACGACCAGGCAAAGACGGTGGAACGTTTTCACAGCCGTTCTGTGAAAGGCGCTGTCCGAAGAGACTGCTTAGGTTTTATTTTCGTTGGCTGGCGCATAAAAGGTGCGGCCAAGGGCCATGTGGCGCCGCTTTTTGGGCCCAGACGGCCCGCACCCGAACCCTTTTCTAACGCTGTGGGTGCGTGCGTGGGTCCTGGCGGTGCCTTGTCTCGCATATCAGCTGGTTGGCGGCATACATACGAAATGCTCCGCGCCCGCGTTCTGCCGATGCGTTAGTCGAGGGGCTTGTTCTGGTTCAGGAACTTGGCCGGATCGACGAGGTCGTGCTCGAAGCGCGCGGCGCGACCGAAATTCACGGCGCTGGTGCCGAACTTCTCGCGCACGGCGTCCAGCGTCACCGAGAGCTCGCGTCTGTCGCTCGCCATGGCCCCGCGTTCGTCCACCTCGCAAAAGAGGTCCGTCTGGATGCCGCCGGCGTCCGGCCCGAAGTCGCTGACGCCCACACCTGCCAGGCGCACGTGGGTCTGGCAGGTCCAAATGCCACGCAGCAGCTCGCGCGCAACGGCGCCGAATACGTTTTCGTCGTCGGTGGGGTGGGCGAGCTTGCGCTGGATGGTGCGCCCCTCGCCAAAGGAGTACTTGAGCTTGAGTGTGACGGTGCGCCCGGCCAGCCCGCGCCGGCGCAGGTGCGCGCCCACGGACTCGGCGAGTAGGGCCACGGCGGCCTCGGCATCGGCGAGCGAGGTCAGGTCCTGTGAGAACGTCCGCTCGTTGCTTACGGATTTCACGTCCTCGGGCTCATCGATGGCGCTCACGGCGCTGTGCTCCGCTCCTGCCGCCCGCAGGCGCATGACATGCGCGTTCACTCCGAAGATGGGGGAGAGCGTGGCATCGCTTGCCTGCGCGAGCTGCCCGAGCGTGCGGATGCGAACCTTGTGGAGGGCCTGCTCGGCCGCCTTCCCGATGCCGCTCATGGCGCGCACCGGCAGCGGCGCCAGAAAGGCGGCCTCGGTGCCGGGCAGCACGGCGGTCAGGCCGTGGGGCTTGTCGCGCTCGCTGGCGATCTTGGCCACCGTCTTGTTGCAGCCCAGGCCGATGGAGCAGGTGATGCCCAGCTCGGCCACGCGCCTCGAGATGCGCCGCGCGATCGCGAGCGGGCTTTCGGCGGCAAAGCGCCCGGGCGTGATGTCGAAGAACGCCTCGTCGATGGAAACCTGATCGACAAAGGGCGTCTCGTCTGCCAGGATGGCCATGACCTGCGCGCTCATCTCGCGGTAGCGGTCGAAGTGCCCGCAGGTCCAGATGGCTTGCGGGCACAGGCGCTTGGCCTGCGCCGATGGCATCGCCGAGCGAACGCCGAAGGCGCGCGCCTCGTAGGAGGCGGTGGACACCACGCCGCGGGCGTCGGGCGAGCCGCCCACGATGAGCGGCTTGCCGCGCCATTCCGGATGATCGAGCATCTCAACGCTGGCAAAGAAGGCATCGAGGTCGAGCAGTCCGATGGCCGGCCCATCCCACGCGCCGAGCAGGCCGCGCGCAATCGCCGCGGCGTCTTGCGCGGGCGGGAGCCCCGCTGCACCCTCGATTCCCCGTTCAGAAAAACCGTATGTATGTTCGATTCTATCCATATGATGAGTATAACGAAAAAATGGGATGTGTGCTGCGTGAATGTGCTTGCAAATCGTGCAATCTCGGATAAGATATGGATTTGCTTGCGACTTTCAGTCTGAAGCCGGTCTCACATGCTTCCCGTCAAGTCGTCGGCGCACCATGTCCTGGTTTTGGAAAGCAGCAGATTCGCTGCGCAATCGAAGGAGTTTGCATTGGCAGTCAAGATTCGCCTTGCCCGTCACGGCTCGAAGAAGCGTCCGTACTACCGCGTCGTCGTGGCTGATTCCCGTTCCCCTCGTGATGGTCGCCTCATCGAGGAGGTCGGCCGTTACAACCCGATGACCACCCCGAAGGTCATCAACCTCGACCTCGAGAAGATCGCCGACTGGCAGGCCAAGGGCGCCCAGCCCACCGACGCCGTCGCCGCGCTCATCAAGGCCGCCAACGAGGGCGAGAAGGCCGCTGCCGCCCCCAAGAAGTCCAAGAAGCAGCTTGCGAAGGAGGCCGAGGAGGCCGCTCGCAAGGCTGAGGAAGAGGCCGCTGCTGCTGCCGAGGCTACCGAGGAGTAAACGGTGTCCGAGGAATTGAACGTAGAGCTCGACGCTGAGGCCACGGCCGAGGCCGCGGGCGAGGAACTGGTTTCCGACCGCATTGCCGACCTTGTCGAGTACCTCGTCGTTTCCATTGTCGATGACGCCGACGCCGTGAGCCTCGAGGTGATCGACGGCGCTTCGTCGTCCACCATCGAGGTGAGCGTCGCCGCCGATGACGTCGCCAAGGTCATCGGCCGCCGCGGTCGTACCATCAAGGCCATCCGCACCGTCGCCCGCGCCCTTGCCGCTCGCCTGAACACGAGCGTCGAGGTCGAGGTCCTGGGCTAGAGCCTTGCGCGCCGCATATAAGAATATCGCCCGTGTGTTGCGTACACACGGCGCCAAGGGGGAAGTCGTCGTAGCGCCGCTGCGGGGGCTTCCCCTCCTTTTGCATGCGGGGATGCAGGTGCATCTCACGCCCCCGGCACTCGCGCGAGAGCGCGTCTCCACGGTCCTCACCTTGGCGGACGGCCCCACTTCGGGCACCGCGCGCGTGCGCTTCAGTTGCGCCTCCACGCTTGAGGATGCCGAGGGGCTGGTCGGCTGTTACGTGCTGGCCCGTCGGGACGACCTGGATCTGGGCCCGCTCGAGGCCGCCGTATGCGACCTGCTCGGCCGTTCCGTGGTCGATGCGCGTATCGGTGAGGTGGGCTGCATCCAGGAGGTGCTCGAGACGCCCGCCAACGACGTGTGGGTGGTCGACGGCGGTGCGCACGGCGAGGTGCTCATTCCCGTGATTGACCAGGTGGTCGAGTCCATTCCCGACGAGGGCCCCATTGCCGTCCGGCTCATGGACGGTTTGCTCGACCTGTAGCGCACCGCGCGCCCGGTGCCCATGTAGCTGCCAAGGAGGCCCGCGTGCTGCTTGAAACGCTCTCGGTGTTCCCCGAGTTGTTCGAACCCTATATGTCCACGTCCATCATGGGCCGCGCCCGCGCGAAGGGCATCTTCGATGTTCGCTGCCATGACCTGCGCGACTGGACGCACGACCGCCATCGCACGGTTGACGATGCCCCTTTTGGCGGCGGCGCCGGCATGCTCATGAAGGTCGAGCCTCTGCATGAGGCGATCTGCGACATCGCCTCTCGCGGCGAGGTGCGCCCGCGCGTGGTGTTCTTCACGCCGTGCGGCGAGCCGTTCACGCAGCACGTGGCTCAGCGCCTTGCCGCCTGCGAGCGCATCCTGTTCGTGTGCGGCCGCTACGAGGGCATGGACGAGCGCGCCTACGACCTGGCCGACGAGCGCCTCTCCATCGGCGACTACGTGCTCACCGGTGGCGAGCTGCCCGCGCTCGTGGTCGCGGACGCCGTGGTGCGCCTGCTGCCCGGGGCGCTCGGCAACGAGATGGGCAGCGTGGACGAGAGCTTCTCCACCGCCGATGACGGCGGCCTGCTCGAATATGCGCAGTACACGCGTCCGGCCGAGTTCGAGGGCCGAGGCGTGCCGGAGGTCCTGCTCTCCGGAGATCACGCCCGCGTGGACGCGTGGCGCCGCGCGAACGCCGTCGAGCGCACGTGCCGCTGGCGGCCCGACCTTATCGCGAGCGCCCGGCTGACCGAGGCCGAGCGCGCTCACGCCGAGGAGCTCATCGCGCGCTTCCATGGGACCCCGCGCGCCGACACGGAAGGGATCGGGTGATGTCCGTGGGCAAGACTGCCAGCGCCGCCGTGCGCAATCTCGTGGAGTGGGTGCTCGTATTCGTCATCGCGCTCGCGTTCTTCCTGTTCATCCGTGCGTTCGTGGTGACGCCCTACACGGTGCCCACCGGCTCCATGGAGCCGACCATCCAGATCGGCGACAACCTGTTCGCCGAGAAGCTGACGCTGCGGTTCGGCGGCGAGGCCGAGGCGGGCGACATCGTGGTGTTCGACAACCCCGACGGCAGCTCCGGTCACGACATCCTGGTCAAGCGCGTGATCGCCACCGCGGGGCAGACCGTCGATCTGCGCGGCGGCGCCGTGTACGTGGACGACGTGCGCCTGGACGAGCCCTACACGGCGGGCCGCAGCTATCCGCTGGACATGCAGGCGCCCGGCGCGGCGGTGAGCTTCCCCTACACCGTCCCGGAGGGGCACGTATGGGTGATGGGGGACAACCGCGAGAACTCCGCCGACTCCCGCTACTTCGGCGCCGTGCCGTGCGACAACCTCATCGGCATCGCCATCGCGCGCTATTGGCCCCTGAGCCGCATCGGCCTGTTATCATAGTCAACCGTACATTCGTTTCGCGAAGGATGGAGAGGCATGGACGCCCAAGCGCTTACCTTCCAAGACATCATCTTGAAGCTCCAGCAGTACTGGGGTTCCAAGGGGTGCACCATCATGCAGCCCTACGACTCCGAGGTGGGCGCCGGCACGTTCCACACGGCCACCACGCTGCGCTCGCTCGGCCCCAAGAGCTGGGCGGCCTGCTACGCGCAGCCGTGCCGCCGTCCCGCCGACGGCCGCTACGGCGAGAACCCCAACCGCCTGCAGCACTACTACCAGTTCCAGGTCCTCATCAAGCCGAGCCCCGTCAACTCGCAGGAGCTCTACCTTGATTCGCTGAAGGCTATCGGCCTCGACCCGGCCGAGCACGACGTGCGCTTCGTGGAGGACGACTGGGAGAGCCCGACGCTCGGCGCCTGGGGCCTGGGCTGGGAGGTCTGGCTTAACGGCATGGAGGTCACGCAGTTCACCTACTTCCAGCAGGTGGGCGGTATCGAGGTGAACCCGGTGCCCGTGGAGATCACCTACGGCCTGGAGCGCCTGGCCATGTACGTGCAGGGCGTGGACTCCGTGTACGACCTGGTGTGGAGCTACGGCCCGGACGGCACCCCCATGACCTATGGCGAGGTGTTCCTGGAAAACGAGCGCGAGTTCTCGACCTACAACTTCGAGGTCGCCAACGTGGACCTCATGCGCGAGAAGTTCGACGACTACGAGCGCGAGTGCCACGCCTGCCTGGAGGCGAGGCTTCCGCTGCCCGCCTATGATTGCGTCATGAAGTGCAGCCATGCGTTCAACGTGCTGGACGCCCGCG
This sequence comes from Corynebacterium sp., assembly GCF_030532325.1. Taxonomy (GTDB): domain Bacteria; phylum Actinomycetota; class Actinomycetes; order Mycobacteriales; family Mycobacteriaceae; genus Corynebacterium. The sequence continues at coordinate 59,963 of NZ_JAUNLS010000012.1, read as the reverse complement.
GCGCGCTGTCGGCCACGGAGCGCGCGGCCTACATCCTGCGCGTGCGCACGGTCGCGAAGGCGTGCTGCGAGTCGTACCTGGCCGAAGTTGCCCAGAAGGGGGAGGTGGCGTAAATGGCGTCCACGCGTGATTTCCTGTTCGAGATCGGCGTCGAGGAGATGCCCTCCGCGCCGCTCAACAATGCCGTCAAGCAGCTCGCGTCCCTGGTCGCCACGGGGCTTGACGAGGCCGGGCTGTCCCATGGGGACGTCCGCATCATCTCCTCGCCGCGCCGCCTGGCCGCGCTCGTGAGCGACGTGGCCGAGGCCACCGAGGAGATCCACTCCGTCCTGCGCGGTCCTTCCGCCAAGATCGCCTTCGACGCCGAAGGCAACCCCACCAAGGCCGCCGAGGGCTTCGCCCGCAAAAACGGCCTTGCCGCCTCCGAGCTCATCCGCCGCGAGGACGCCGACGGCACCGAGTACGTGTTCGCCGAGCGCAACATCCCGTCCGAGTCCGCCGTGCCCATGCTCTCCCGCATGGCCGAGGGCATCATCGGGCAGATCGAGTGGCCCAACTACCGCAGCCAGCGCTGGGGCGCCGAGCGCGCGACGTTCGTCCGTCCCATCCGCTGGATCTGCTGCCTGTTCGGCGATGAGGTCGTCGAGGTCCGCTATGCCGACGTCGCGAGCGGCTGTACCACCCGCGGCCATCGCGTGCTTGCCCCCGGCGAGCACGAGGTCGCGAGCGCCGCTGCCTACGAGCAGGTGCTCGAGCGCGCGCACGTGCGCTCCGCCGAGCGCCGCGAGCAGGTCATCCGCGAGGGCATCGCGCGCATCGAGTCCGAGCTCGGCGTGCGCGTGGACACGCCCGCCAAGGTGTTCGACGAGGTCGTGAACCTCTGCGAGTGGCCGACGGTGCTCGTGGGCCACTTCGACGAGGAGTTCCTCGCCGTGCCCTCCGAGATCATCTGCGAGTCGATGCTCTCCAACCAGCGCTATTTCCCGATCTACGACGCGGACGGCAAGCTCACGCGCGCCTTCGTGGTGGTGTCCAACGCCGATCCGGCCGTGAGCGAGACGGTCGTCGACGGCAACGAGCGCGTGGTGCGCGCCCGCCTGTACGACGCCAAGTTCTTCTACGATGAGGACTTGAAGGTCCCGCTCGAGGAGTTCCGCTCCCGCCTGGCGCGCGTGGGCTTCCAGAAGAAGCTCGGATCGGTGCTGCAGAAGTCCGAGCGCATGGAGGACGTGGCGCTCGCCATCGCGCGCGAGGCCCGCATCGGCGCCGAGGCCGCGAGCGACGCCCAGCGCGCCGCGCACCTCGCCAAGGCCGACCTCGTGTCCTCCGCCGTCGTGGAGTTCACGAGCCAGCAGGGCGTGATGGGCGGCTACTATGCCGCCGCGGCCGGCGAGGCCCCCGAGGTCGCCGCCGCCATCCGCGACCACTACCGTCCGCGCTTCGCGGGCGACGCGCTGCCCGAGGGCACGGCCGGCTGCATCGTGGCCGCTGCCGACAAGATCGACACCATCGCCGGCATGTTCGCCATCGGCGAGCCGCCGACCGGCTCCAAGGACCCCTTCGCGCTGCGCCGTGCCGCCATCGGCGTGGTGAACATCCTGCGCGACCGTTTGGGCTGCGCCTTCGAGCCCGTGGTCGCCGCCGCGCTCGATGCGTATGCCGAGCAGGGGCTCGAGTTCGACAGGGCCGAGGTCGCCGCATCCGTGTGCGCGTTCATCAAGGGGCGCATGGAGCAGCTTCAGCGCGATGCCGGCACGCCGGCCGAGGTCGTGGCCGCGGTGGCCGCCGGCTCCGTGACGGCCCCGGCCGATTTCGCGGCCCTGTGCGCGGCGCTCGCCGAGGTCTGCGCCAACGATGCCGACGCCATGGAGAACCTGGGCACCGCCTATGCCCGCGCCGCCCATCTGGCCGACGCCGACCTGGGTTGCGAGGTCGAGCCCGTGCTTCTGGGCGAGGCCGAGCGCGAGCTTCTGGCCGCCACCGACGCCGCCGAGGCGACGATCGGCCAGGCCATGGAGGCCAAGGAGTATCGGGCCGTGATCGCCGCGCTGGCGGGCCTGCGAGCGCCGATCGACCGCTTCTTTGATGAGGTCATGGTCATGGACGAGGACGAGCGGCTGCGCGCCAACCGCCTGCGCCTGCTCAACCGCTTTGCCGCCTGCTTCGCCAACGTGGCCGACATCAGCAAGCTGTCGCGCAAGTAGCGCATATCCCTCTTCGATGCGCGCGGTGTCGCCGGGCGCCGGGAGATCGCCATATGGGGCGCCCGTGTACGCGGGCGCCCTTTTTTGCGGCGTGCCGTACAATGGTGGCATGGGCGGATGCGCGCCCGCGCGGCGCGCGGAAACGAGGTGCATCATGCGACACGATCAGGCGACGGCTGCACGCGAGGACCAACGGCCCCAGGCGACCCGGGCGTGCGTGCACGTCATCTCCGATTCGCTCGGCACGACGGCATGCGAGGTCGCGCAGGCCGCGGCGGGCCAGTTCTGCGAAGGTGCGGTCGAGGTGGTCCGTCTGCCCAAGGTCAGCGACGTCGCGCAGGTCGAGCGCCATCTAGAGCCGCGCATGGCGGCGGGGGAGCGCATGGCGGTGCTCTTCACGATCGCCTCCCCGGAGTTGCGCGCGCGGGTGCGCGACCTGCTTGCGCGAAAAGGCGTGCCGGCGGTCGATTTACTGGGGCCCACCCTCGACGCCATCGCCGCCATCACCGGCGAGGCGCCCCACGGCATCCCGGGCACGATCCATCGCACCGACGAGCGCTATTTCCGCCGTATCGAGGCGATGGAGTACTTTGTCGAGCACGACGATGGCCGCGGTGCCGACGATCTGTCCGGCGCCGAGATCGTGCTCATCGGGGTGTCGCGCACGGGCAAGACGCCGCTGTCGATGTATTTGGCTTACCAGGGCTACCGCGTGGCCAACATCCCCCTTGCCCACGGCATGGAGCCCCCGGCGTCGCTGGCCGACGTCGATCCGGCGCGCGTGTTCGGCCTGATCTCCACCACCGATGTCATCGCCGCCATCCGCGATCAGCGCCTGGGCGATGAGCTGTCCCGCGCGCACGCGGGCAGCTACGCCGACCCGTCGTGCATCGACCGCGAGATGGGGGAGGCCCGCGCGCTGATGCGCCGCCTCGGCTGCTTCACGGTCCGCACCGACGGCAAGGCCATCGAGGAGTCCGCCGCTGAGATCACGGCCCGGCTCGAGGAGGTTGCGCGCGCTCGCGCCGCGCTGCAAAACGCTCTGGATAGTTAAGCGTTTTACCATATGGTACCTGCGGTGATATCTTTAAGAGATAACCACAACTCGCGCCGTTCATCGACAAAAAACAACCGCTCGCGCCCCTTCTTGGTATCTACATCCGGATACCAGTGCGAGGCCGTAGAGTTGTCGGCAACCGGGGCGCCGTGCTCCCGGCCATGGCAAACGCCCGCCGTGTGCGGGCACAAGCGAGGGGGTTTGTATCGTGAGCGACGAGATGAGCGTGTACCGGTTCGGCGTCGACGCCGCGGGTGTGGACGTGACCGAGGGCGACGCCTCGATGAAGTACATCCTGGGCGGCAAGGGCGCCAACCTTGCCGAGATGAGCCGCCTTGGGCTGCCCGTGCCGCCCGGCTACACCATCACCTGCCAGACCTGCTGCGCCTACACGGCCGCGGGCGACACCTGGCCTGCGGGTGTGTTGGACCAGATCGAGCGCGCCACCTGCGACCTTGAGGAGCGCCTGGGGCGGCGCCTGGGCGATGCGGCCGATCCGCTGCTCGTGTCGGTGCGCTCCGGCGCGCCGTTCTCCATGCCCGGCATGATGGACACCGTGTTGAACCTCGGTCTCAACGACGCCTCCGTCCAGGGGCTCATCGCCCAGACCGGCGACGCGCGCTTCGCCTGGGACTCCTACCGCCGCTTCATCCAGATGTTCTCCAACGTGGTCATGGGCGTGGATGCCGACCTGTTCGAGAACGCCCTGACGTCCAAGCGCCTGATCGCCGGCGTGCGCACCGATGCCGAGTTGTCCGCGGCCGCCCTGGAAGAGCTGGTCGGCGAGTTCAAGGAGATCTTCGCCCGCGAGGTGCCGGCCGATGAGCACCCCGAGCTCATGGTCGACGGACGCATCGTGTTCCCGTCCGATGCGCGCCTGCAGCTGCGCCTGGCCATCCAGGCGGTGTTCGGTAGCTGGATGAACGAGCGCGCCTGCATCTACCGCGCGCGCCACGGCATCTCCGAGGACCTCGGCACCGCCGTGAACGTCCAGGCCATGGTGTTCGGCAACAAGGGCGAGACGTCGGCCACCGGCGTCGCCTTCACGCGCGACCCCGCCTGCGGCGCCAACGTGCGCTATGGCGACTTCTTGGTGAATGCGCAGGGCGAGGACGTGGTGGCGGGCATCCGCAACACGCGTCCCATCTGCGAGATGGCGCAGGTGCCGGGGCTGGGCGAGGCGGCGTCCGAGCTCGAGCGCATCTTCGGCATCCTCGAGAACCGCTTCCGCGACATGTGCGACATCGAGTTCACCATCGAGCAGGGTCGCCTGTGGATGCTGCAGACGCGCGTGGGCAAGCGCACCGCCGCCGCCGCGCTGCGGATCGCCATCGAGATGGTCGAGGAGGGGCTCATCGACCGCGACGAGGCCGTGCGGCGCATTGACCCGGCCCAGCTCGATCAGCTGCTGCACCCGCAGTTCGACGCCGCGCACCCGGTCGAGGTGCTGGCGCGCGGCCTGAACGCGAGTCCCGGCGCCGCGGTGGGCGAGGTCGTGTTCTCCTCCGACGACGCCGTGGCGCGCGCCGAGGCCGGGCACCTCGTCATCCTCGTGCGCTGGGAGACGAACCCCGATGACCTTAAGGGCATGGTGGCCGCGCAGGGCATCCTCACGAGCCACGGCGGCAAGACGAGCCATGCGGCCGTGATCGCGCGCGGCATGGGCACGCCCTGCGTCTGCGGCATCGAGGCGTTCTCCATCGACGCCGCCGCCAAGGAGGTGCGCGTGGCCGGCAGCGACGTCGTGCTGCACGAGGGCGACGTCATCTCCATCGACGGCTCGCAGGGCATCGTGGTGGCCGGCGCGGTCCCGCTCGTGCGCGCCGAGCTCACCGGCGATTTGGAGACGATTCTGTCCTGGGCCGACGACATCCGCCTGGACGAGGCGCGCGGCCGCGCCTACCACGTGCGCGTCAACGCCGACAACCCGCCGGACGCCGCCCTGGCGCTCGATTTCGGCGCCGAGGCCATCGGCCTGACCCGCACCGAGCACATGTTCTTGGGCGAGCGCAAGGACATTATCCAGACGTTCATCCTGTCCGAGAACGCCGCCGAGCGCGCGCGTGCCCTGGACGACCTGCTGCGCGTCCAAACCGAGGACTTCGTGCAGATGATGCGCACGATGGATGGCCGCGCGATGGTGATCCGCCTGATCGACCCGCCGCTGCACGAGTTTTTGGACGACCCGCGCGAGCTGGCCGTCGAGCTGGCGCGCCGCGAGGCCGTCGGCGAGCCGGCCGAGTGTCTGGCTGAGCTGCGCGAGCGCCTGCGCCGCGTCGAGGGCATGGCCGAGAGCAACCCGATGCTCGGCCTGCGCGGCGTGCGCCTGTCCATCGTCTACGGCGACCTGCCGCTCATGCAGGTGCGTGCCATCGCCGAGGCGGCCGCGCGTCTGGTGGGCGAGGGGCTCGACCCGCGCCCGGAGATCATGGTGCCGCTTGTGTCGGTGACCGCCGAGCACGTGGAGACGCGCAAGGTCATCGAGCAGGTCATCGCCGAGGTCGCGGCCGCGCACGGCGTTTCGCTCGACATCCCGGTCGGCACGATGGTCGAGCTGCCGCGCGCGTGCCTGGTGGCCGACGAGATCGCGCGCCATGCGGACTTCTTTTGCTTCGGCACCAACGACCTCACGCAGACCACCTTCGGCTTCTCGCGCGACGACGCCGAGGCCAAGTTCATCCCGCTGTACCTGCATCGGCACATCCTGCCGCACAACCCGTTCGAGACGGTGGACACCGCCGTGCTCGAGCTGGTGAAGATGGCGGTCGATAAGGGTCGCGCCGTGAGGCCCGAGATGCACTTCGGCGTCTGCGGCGAGCACGGCGGCGACCCGGCGTCCATCGTGCAGTTCTTCAATGTGGCCGGCGTGGACTACGTGTCCTGCTCGCCGTACCGCGTGCCGCTGGCCCGCCTGGCCGCCGCCCAGGCCAAGCTCGCCGCCGCAACGCGCTGACCCATCCCGAGCCGGGGCCCTCACCCCCCCAGGGCCCCGGCTGCCTTCGGTACCTCGGCCTCCCGCACGAGCCGAAGGTGCCGTTGCAACTCAAACCCTGCGGCCCCGCACCCTCAAGTAGGCTGCGGCCTCGGAGGGCGCCCGTATCGTCCGCCGCGAGTTCCGCACGAGCCGAAGGCGCCTGTGGCGCCTTCGTGCGAGCAGGACTGCCCGAGCGCCGGACGATACGAGCGCCCCCTTACGGGAAGCACCACTTGTGCGGATATTGTGATGGATTTCCCCTGCACGCCGCATGCCGGCGCGTGCAAAATTGCCCCGTATGCAGGCATTGTGGTATAGTGCATGCGCAATTGAAGCTGTAATGTAAAGGGAGTGCGGGTTTGCCCGCGCTTCCTTTCTTGTATGAGGAGGTGTTGCATGGTCAAGAGCCAGCTCGAGCAGAGCATCATCGATGCGCTCGAGGCCAGCGCCGCGCCCGGGATCGACGTCGTGGACGTCGAGGTCGTGGGCGCCACGAAGGCCCCGTGCGTGCGGGTGCGCCTGGACAAGCTCGAGGGCGACGCCATCACGCTCGACGAGGTCGCCGGCCAAACGCGCTGGGTGTCCGATTGCGTGGAGGCGCTCGATCCCATCGCCGGCCCCTACACGCTGGAGGTCTCGAGCCCCGGCATGAAGCGCCCGCTGCGCCGCCCGTCGGACTTCGCGCGCTTCTGCGGTAGCGAGGTCGAGCTCACCACCTGCGCGGTGGAGGGCCGCCGCTCCTTCAAGGGCACGATCGCCGAGGCCACGGATACGGCCGTGACCATCGCCTGCGAGGGCGAGGAGCCCTGCACCATCTCCTTTGACGACGTTAAGAAATGCACGCTGCGCCCGGTGTACAACTTCAAGCGCACGGCTCAGGAAGGGAAGTAACTCATGGCAGACGCCGATATGACCATGATGGAAGCGCTCATGGCCCTGTGCCAGGAGAAGCACATCGACCAGCTCTACCTCATCGACCGCCTCGAGCAGTCGCTGGCCAAAAGCTACGCCGAGCTGCTGAAGCTCGACTGGGGCGCCAAGGTCACGATCGATCGCGCCTCCGGCAAGATCTACGTGTACAAGCTCATCCCCATCGATGACTCCATGGACGAGGAGGGCAACTTCACCGAGTTCGAGGAGATCGACGTCACCCCTAAGAACACGAGCCGCATCGCCGCGCAGCACGCCAAGGCCGAGATCAACGCCATCGTGCGCAACGCCGCCCGCGAGCAGATCTACGAGGAGTTCTCCGGCCGCGTGGGCGACCTCATCAACGGCACCGTCCTGCAGTCCACGCCCGACTTCACCATCGTGAAGATCCGCGAGGGCGTCGAGGCCGAGCTGCCCCACTTCGACCAGCGCCGCTACGATAACGAGCGCAACGAGCGCCCGACCGGCGAGCGCTACCTGCACAACCAGCGCCTCAAGGCCGTGATCATCGATGTGCGCGACCCCAACTCCACGCTGCCCCCCGTGCGCGGCGAGCACTCCCGCCCGCCCATCGTCATCTCCCGTACGCACCCCGCCCTGCTCAAGCGCCTGTTCGAGCAGGAGGTGCCGGAGATCTACGAGGGCAACGTCGAGGTCAAGTCCATCGCCCGCGAGCCCGGCCAGCGCTCCAAGGTCGCCGTCCGCTCCCTGGACGACCGCCTGGATCCGGTGGGCGCCTGCGTGGGCCCCAAGGGTAGCCGCGTGCGCGCCGTCGTGGGCGAGCTGCGCGGTGAGCGCGTGGACGTCATCCTGTGGGACGAGGACCCGTCTCGCTACGTGGCCAACGCGCTGTCCCCGGCCAAGGTGACGCGCGTGCTCATCGACGAGGAGAAGAACTACGCCGGCGTCATCGTGCCCGACGACCAGCTCTCGCTCGCCATCGGCAAGGAGGGCCAGAACGCCCGCCTGGCCGCCCGCCTCACCGGCTGGCACATCGACATCAAGAGCGAGACGCTCGCGGCCGACATCCTGAAGAACGTCCCGCTCGCGCCCGAGCCGGTCGAGGACCTGCTCGACGCCGAGGAGGACTTCGAGTCCGATCGCTGCGCCTACGTGGACGCCGACGGCGTGCCCTGCCGCAACCAGGCCCGCCCGGGCTCCCGCTTCTGCGGCGTGCACGATCCGGCCGGCCTGGACGCGGGCATGTCCGATGCCATTGAGAACGCCGAGGACCTCATCTAGTCCGCACCGCACGTTCGCATCCGTTTGATTGAAGAGACGCACGTCGTGCGTGAGAGGTAGGTGAAGGATATGGCGAAAGTTCGTATTTCCACCCTGGCCAAGGATTTCGGTATGACGTCCAAGGAGCTCATGAGCCACCTGGAGGACATGAAGATCCCGGCGAAGTCCGCGTCGTCCACGCTTGAGGACGCCTACGTGTCCATGGTCAAAAAGCAGCTGGCCCCCGTGATCGCCGCGCGCGCCGCCGAGGTCGAGGCCGCCAAGAAGGCCGAGGAGGCCGCCGCCGCCGAGGCCGCTGCTGAGGAGTCCACTGACGAGGCTTCCGAGGAGTCCGCTGAGTAATTCAGCTGCGTTTTTTAAAGCGCTTGATGCCCCGCGTCCCGTTCTGGGAGCGGGGCATTTTTCTATGCTTTGGCTGCCTTGCGGGATTCGGGTTCTGGATTCTTCTGGGCTTGCGGCAACCGGCCTCGGCTTTCGGTGCCCTGGTGGCGAAGACATATACATCTTTTCGGCCTAAATCGAACTTTCCCGTTTTCACTAGGTGTTCAATTGGCGCTTCCTCCCGCCCCTGGGTCTTCCCACTGCGCTCGCGGTACGTTTTTGCAAATATCGCTTTGTGCAAACGTTCCCAAAATTCACTTCTCGTCAAAACGTACCGGGCTCTTCCCAGAGGAGACTTCCCGAGGCGCATTCCTAGGGCACACGGGGTCCCGGAAAGGCAGATGGGCGTCGACACTGCGCTGTCTTGGGCGGCGGCGCGGCGGGCCAGTATGCTATGCGGCATGGAATTAATGATTGGCCGTGTCATCAAGTCCCACGGCATCAAGGGCGAGGTCTCGGTTGAGGCCACCACCGATGAGCCAGAGATCCGTTTCGCGCCAGGAGAAACACTCAAGGGCAAGCAGGGCTCCAAGCAGCACGAGCTGACCATCGCCGCGGTGCGCGCACACAAGGGCCGCCTTCTTATTACTTTTGAGGAGATCTCTGACCGCACCGCCGCGGACTCCCTGCGCGGCACGCAGTTCTTTGCCCCGCCGCTGGAGGATCCCGAGGACGACGGCTTCTACGATCACGAGCTCGAGGGGCTGCGCGTGATCCACGAGGGCGCGGAGATCGGCGAGGTCACCGGGGTCACCCACGGTCCCAGCCAATCACTGCTGGAGGTTCGCTTGGACAGCGGCAAGGAGGCGCTTATCCCGTTCGTGGAGGCCATCGTCCCCGAGGTGGACTTGGACGAGGGCGCGCTGACCATCACCCCGCCGGAGGGGTTGTTGGAGCTATGAGGCTTGACGTCGTCAGTATTTTCCCCGAGTACCTCGACCCGCTGCGCCACGCGCTGCTGGGCAAGGCCATCGAGCAGGGAATTCTGGAGGTCGGCGTGCACGACCTGCGCGCCTGGGCCACCGATGTGCACAAGTCTGTCGACGATTCCCCCTTCGGAGGCGGCCCGGGCATGGTGATGAAGCCAGAGGTGTGGGGCCCGGCCCTAGACGCCGTCGCGGCTGGCGAATCCGCAGGCGTGCGACTGGAATCCTCCCTGCCGCACCTCAACAAGCCGCGCCACGACGACGTGGAGGGGGTGAGCGCGACCCGGTACATGGATGAGGAGGAGGGCCGCGGCAAGGCGCAGGAGGACCCGAGCCTGCCGCTGCTGATCGTGCCCACCCCAGCCGGGCGACCTTTCACACAGGCCGACGCACGCGCCTGGTCCACGGAGGAACACATTGTGTTTGCGTGCGGGCGATACGAGGGCATCGACCAGCGCGTGGTGGAAGACGCTGCGCAGCGCTACCGCGTGCGCGAGGTTTCCATCGGTGACTACGTGCTCATCGGTGGGGAAGTAGCGGTGCTGGTGATCGCCGAAGCCATTGTGCGGCTTATCCCCGGCGTGCTGGGCAACAAGCGCTCCCACGAGGAGGATTCCTTTTCCGATGGACTGCTGGAGGGCCCCAGCTACACCAAGCCGCGTCAGTGGCGCGGCCTCGAGGTGCCCGAGGTGCTCACCTCCGGCAACCACGCGCTGGTGGATAGGTGGCGCCGAGAGCAGTCCCTGCTGCGCACCTGGCAGCGCCGCCCGGAGCTCTTGGAGCATGCCGAGCTGGATAAGAAGGACCGGCAGTTCCTCGACTCGCTAGCGCAAGGGAAGGAGTAGACCGTGTTGGACGTGAGCACCGACCTGTCCATGCTTATGACGGACCAGGAGTGGGAAGAGGCCCTGCCCGAGCTGCCCGCCCGCCTGCGCGCAGGAGGGGTGGAGCCCGTGGACATCAACGCCGAGTTGGTGGTGGGCGGCTGCCAGCCAGGCAGCGTCCTGGTGGATGAGTACGTGGCCAAGCACGGAACGGCCCCGGCGGGGGAGAAGGTGCGGCGGGTCATCGTCAACGCCGCCTCGGAGCTTCCCCTGCACAAGGTCACCATGGCGGTTGCGGAGTGCTTCCCGCCGCACGTGCTCTGGCTGGGCAGCACGGAGATTGGCCACACGGAGCTCGGCCTGGGCAGCACCACCGCCTGGCGGGCCCAGGACTAGCCGGCGGCGGGAGCACAGGGCTAGCCCACGGTCAGAGCGCCGGGTGGGCTGCGGTAGGTTGGTTGAGTCCAGAAAACCACGACAGGAACACGAGGGACTCAAGACGTGAACATTGCTGCCACCATTGCCGCCGAGCTGGGCGTCAAGGAATCGCAGATCACCACAGCGCTGCAGCTGCTGGCGGAGGGGAACACCGTCCCCTTCATCGCGCGTTACCGCAAGGAGGCAACCGGCGGTCTGGATGATTCGCAGCTGCGCGTCATCGAGGAGCGCGCCACCTACCTGCGCGAGCTGGAGGAGCGCAAGGAGACCATCCTGGAGGCCATCGAGGAGCAGGGCAAGCTCACGGACGAACTTCGCGCCCGCATCCAGGCCTGCGAGACCAAGGCTCGCCTGGAGGATCTCTACCTGCCCTACAAGAAGCGCCGCAAGACCAAGGCGGACATCGCCCGCGAGGCAGGCTTGGAGCCGCTGGTGGATCAGCTCATCGAGGATCCCGCCGCCGCCCCGGAGACGCTGGCCGAGTCCTTCACCACCGAGGGCTTCGAGGACACCAAGAAGGCCCTCGAAGGCGCGCGCTCCATCCTCATCGACCGCTTCGCCCTCGACGCCGATCTGGTGGGCGAGGTGCGCGAGAAGATGTTCGATGAGGGCACCATGAGCGCCGGCGTGGTCCCCGGCAAGGAGCAAGAGGGCGCCAAGTTCAAGGACTACTTTGAGTTCTCCGAGCCCTTTCACACCCTGCCCTCGCACCGCATTCTGGCGCTGCTGCGTGGCGAGAAGGAGGGCGTGCTGCAGCTCACCCTCGATGCCGGCGAGGATTCCACCTACGAGGGGATGATTGCGCGGCGCTTCGAGCTGGACGTCGATACGTCGCGCTGGCTTGCCGACGCCGTCCGCTGGGGCTGGCGCACCAAGCTCTACATCTCCTCGGGCTTGGACGTGCGCATGCGCCTCAAAGAGGCCGCCGAGGAAGGCGCGCTCAAGGTCTTTGCCACCAACCTGCGCGACGTCCTACTGGCAGCGCCCGCCGGGCAGCGTGCCACGATTGGCCTGGATCCGGGCTACCGCAACGGCGTGAAGTGCGCGGTGGTGGATGCCACCGGTAAGGTGCTCGACACCGCGATTGTCTACCCGCACCAGCCGCAGAACCAGTGGACCCAGGCCATACAGGCCCTTGCGGCGCTGTGCGCAAAGCACTCGGTGGATCTCATGGCCATCGGCAACGGCACCGCCTCCCGCGAGACGGAGAAGCTCGCCCACGAGATCGCGGACCTCATTGCGCAGGCCGGCGGGCAGCGCCCCACCCCGGTGGTGGTCTCGGAATCCGGTGCCTCCGTCTACTCTGCCTCGGAGCTGGCCGCCGAGGAATTCCCGGACATGGACGTCTCCCTGCGCGGCGCGGTCTCCATTGCGCGCCGCCTGCAGGATCCGCTGGCCGAGCTGGTCAAGATCGACCCCAAGGCCATTGGCGTGGGCCAGTATCAGCACGACGTCAACCAGACCGCCCTGGCTCGCACGCTGGACGGCGTGGTGGAGGATGCCGTCAACGGCGTGGGCGTGGACCTCAACACCGCTTCGGTGCCGCTGCTGGAGCGCGTGGCCGGCGTGAACTCCACCATTGCGAACAACATTGTGGCCTACCGCGACGAGAACGGCACCTTCTCCTCCCGCAAGGAGCTGAAGAAGGTTCCGCGGCTGGGGCCGAAGGCCTTCGAGCAGTCCGCTGGCTTCCTGCGCATCACCGGCGGCACGGACCCGCTCGACGCCTCGGCCGTGCACCCGGAGGCCTACCCGGTGGTCGGCCGCATCGCGGAGTCCACGGGCCTGCAGGTGGCGGAGCTCATTGGCAATACGCGCGTGCTGCGGGCGCTCAACCCGGCGGACTTTGCCGATGACACCTTCGGCGTGCCCACGGTCACCGACATCATCGCGGAGCTGGACAAGCCGGGCCGCGACCCGCGCCCGGAGTTCAAGACCGCCACCTTCAAGGAAGGCGTGAACAAGGTCTCCGACCTGCGCCCGGGCATGATCCTGGAGGGTACGGTGACTAACGTGGCGGCCTTCGGCGCCTTCGTGGACGTGGGAGTGCACCAGGACGGGCTGGTGCACGTCTCCGCGATGAGCACCAACTTCATCTCCGATCCCCACGAGGTGGTGCGCTCCGGCCAGGTGGTCAAGGTCAAGGTGATGGAGGTCGACGTGGAGCGTCAGCGCATCGGACTGAGCCTTAGGCTTGACGACGAACCCGGTCAGCCCGCGCCCAAGCGGCGTCGCGAGCGCTCCGAGAGCCCCCGTGGTGGCGGCAAGGGTCGAGGTCGCGGCGGCCGTGGGAACTCCTCGCGCGGCGAGCGCGGAGGGGCGCCCACGGGTGGCTCCATGGCTGATGCCCTCAAGAAGGCAGGCTTCGGCCGCTAGCGCCTGCGCGGCTCGGCAGCGGGCGATTTGCTGCGGGAGCGGGGCATATGGAAGAATTCATTTGTTCTGTGTAACAGGCACGAACCGGTTAGTGCCCTGGGTGTCCCGGGGTGCGCTAGGGTCCTCTGTCTTAAACTGAAAAGGATTTTTGCAATGGCAAACCTCATTGACAAGATCGACGCAGCTCAGCTGCGCGATGACATTCCCTCCTTCCGCCCGGGCGATACCCTCGAGGTAAACGTCAAGGTTATTGAGGGTTCCAACGAGCGTGTCCAGCTCTTCAAGGGCGTGTGCATCCGCCGTCAGGGCGCTGGCATCCGCGAGACCTTCACCGTCCGCAAGGTCTCCTTCGGTATCGGCGTGGAGCGTACCTTCCCGGTTCACTCCCCGAACATCGAGTCCATCAAGGTTGCTCGCCGTGGCCGCGTCCGCCGCGCGAAGCTGTACTACCTGCGCGACCTGCACGGTAAGAAGGCTCGCATCAAGGAGCGCCGCTAATCTCGGCACCAAGGCTCTTCGCTTCGGCGAAGGGCCTTTTCTTTTTGCCTGGTTTGCTGTGGTGCGGAGCCTGGTTTGCTGTGGTGCGGAGCCTGGGGCCGTTTTCGCGGGGAAGGCCCGGAAAACGGTGGGTTTTGCAGCCTTTCCCGTCAAAACGTACCGTCGGCGCGCGGGCGCGCGCGAACTGCAGTGCCGGAGGGCTGCAAAGAAGTGGGGATGAAGCGGGACGGGAACCCCGGATCTGGCTGGGCTAGGTGTGCTGACCCAGAAAACGCGGCGGGGTTGCTAGGATTTAGCGCGTGAATAATGAGGAGAACATCGCAGAAGGCGCCGGCGCGGCTCAAGGCGAGAGCCCATCGCAGCCAGCGCACACCGCACACAACGCGGAGGAGCAACCACGTGGGGAGAGGGAGCGTACCTTCCCCACGGGGGAGGATGCCGCGGAGAAGAAGCAGCTGCCGTGGCTGCTGGAGACGTTCCTCGTTGTCGCCTGCGTTCTGGCCGTGGTGGGGCTCTTCCAGAACTTCGTGGGGCGCCAGTACGTGATTCCCTCCGGCTCCATGGAGCCGACGCTGCACGGCTGCGATGGCTGCACCAATGACCGCATCTTCACCGAGAAGGTCTCCTACTACGGGGATAAGTCCCCGGAGCCGGGTGATGTGGTGGTGTTCAAGGGCACCGAGGACTGGAACACGATGTACCAGTCGCCACGCTCGGATAACCCGGTGCTGCACAAGATCCAGGACGCGCTGAGCTATGTTTCTCTGACCCCGCCAGATGAAAACACTCTGGTCAAGCGCGTCATCGCCACCGGTGGGCAGACGGTGTCCTGCCGGGAAGGTGACCCGGCCGTGATGGTGGACGGCAAGCCCATCGACCAAAGCTACGTCATGGATCCGCCTACCTACCAGGTGGATGAGTCCACTGGCTCCTACGCCTGCGGCGGCTCCTACTTTGGCCCCATCACCGTGCCGGAGGGCAACATTTGGGTCATGGGTGATAACCGCACGGCGTCGGCAGACTCGCGCTACCACATGCAGGACCAGTACCAGGGCACCATCCCGGTGGAGAACGTGCGCGGCAAGGTGATGTTTGTCTTCTACCCGTTCAGCCGTATCGGTGGGGTCGATGACCCAGACATCCAGTCCTAAGCAGCCGCAGAAGGCGCAGCGGCCCCGTGCCCGGGACTTCCTGCCCACCTTCGCCTTGGCCTTTGTGTTCCTGGTGCTCATCCAGGCCTTCGTGGGCAGGATGTACTTCATCCCTTCGGCCTCCATGGAGCCGACGCTGCACGGCTGCAGCGGCTGCAGCAATGACCGCATCTGGGTGCAAAAGCTCAGCTACTACGTCGATGACCCGCGCCCGGGGGACGTGGTGGTCTTCGCCGGCCCGGATTCTTGGAATACCGCCTTTGAGGTGGAGCGCTCCTCGAATGTTTTTGTGCGCGGCCTACAGAATCTCGGTGCGGCCGTGGGCTTTGTGCCCAACGGGGAGAACATCCTGGTCAAGCGCGTCATCGCTACCGAGGGGCAGACGGTGTCCTGCGAGGCGGGGGACAGCGCGGTGATGGTCAACGGCGAACCCATCGATCAGAGCTACGTGCTCAGCCCACCGGAGATCCCCGTGGACCCGGCCGTGGGTTCCGAAGCCTGCGGCGGGGCCTACTTCGGGCCGGTGACCGTGCCGGAAGATAGCCTGTGGGTGTTGGGAGATAACCGTACCAACTCCCTGGATTCCCGCGCTCACCTGGGGGATCACCTGCAGGGAACCATCCCGGTGGACAACGTGCGCGGCAAGGTCGCCGCGGTGATTCTGCCGCTGAACCGCATCCATTCCGTCGAGCACCCGGACATTCAGCATGCGGCGTCTTAAGCAGCAGCGCACCTACGAGGTCGCGTTGAGCAAGGCCGGCCTCGGGCCGGTGGCAGGTGTGGACGAGGCCGGGCGCGGGGCGTGCTGCGGGCCTATTACCATCGCCGCCTGCGTGCTGCCTGAGCGCATCATCCCGGAGCTGGCCACCCTCACTGACTCCAAGAAGCTCAGCCCCGTGGCACGCGAAAGGCTCTTTCCCCTCATCAAAGACAAGGCTGTGGCCTGGTCCGTGGTGCACATCAGCGCGCAGGAGATCGATCACCTCGGCATTCAGCACGCCAACGTCTCCGGTATGCGGCGCGCAGTGGCCCGCCTGGAGGTGCGCCCGCGCTACGTGCTTAGCGACGCCCTCCGGGTCCCCGGCCTCACTGCCCCGCAGCTGCCCATCGTGGGCGGCGACGGGGCAGCCCGGTGCATCGCCGCGGCCAGCGTGCTGGCGAAGGTCTCCCGGGATCACATCATGGCGCAGTTGGAGGAGGCCTACCCCGGCTACGGCTTGGGCGCGCACAAGGGCTACGGCACCAAGGCGCATACCGCGGCCATCGAGCAGCACGGGGCCACTCCACAGCACCGCATGACTTACCGCAACGTGGCCCAGGCTCATGAACTTTTTCTCGCGCGCGCCTGACCGGGTGCGCGGGCTTGCCGGGCTAAAGTTGTGCTCATTGCACTGCCGCTTAACAGCCTGAAGGAGACACCAGTGAGCGCTGAGGAACTCGACAACTACGAGGCCGAGGTTGAGCTGTCCCTCTACCGTGAGTACCGCGACGTCGTCAGCCAGTTTTCCTATGTCGTGGAGACTGAGCGCCGCTTCTACCTGGCCAATGCCGTCGAGCTCATCCCGCATACCTCGGGCCCGGATGTCTACTACGAGGTGCGCATGTCCGATGCCTGGGTGTGGGACATGTACCGCTCCGCTCGTTTTGTGCGCTATGTGCGTGTGATCACCTACAAGGACGTCAACATCGAGGAGCTGGATAAGCCGGACTTCCTGCTGCCCGAATAGGCTCGCCGGGCCTGGCGGGGCAGTGACCGCCTCTTCTCCACGCCCGATCTGTGGATAACTGCGCCGCGGCGCGAACTTATCCACAGATCGGGCCTTCGTGATCACGCGACCCTTGTGGCCTTCTCCCCGCGTGCAGTGTGCTGAAGGCAAGCGCTGCCACGCGGCGCACAGCAAGGCACACAGAACGCACACGAATGGAGAACCCAGTAATGAGAACGTCACAGGAACAGTCACAGATTTCCGGGGCTTTGGGCCACCGCGTCCGGCACAAGGACGCGTTGGGCAAGAGGGGAGAGGCCTTCGCCGCCGAGTTTTATCGCGCCCGGGGCGCCCAGGTCATCGCGGCGAATGTGCGCTACCAGGTAGGCGAGATTGACCTCATCGTCCGCGAGCCCGAGGGCACCATCGTCTTCGTGGAGGTCAAGACTCGCGCCAGCGCCCAGTACGGGGTGGCCGAGGCAGTAACCCCGCGCAAGCTCGCCCGCATGCGCAAGGCCGCGGTGCAGTGGCTGGAGGGAAAGCCGCTGTCCACCGTGCGCTTTGATGTCCTCGCGCTGGTGGCCCGCGGGAAGGGCCAGGTGCAGCCCAGCACCAACCCCGGCAGCGAGTTCGACATGGAGTACTACCAAGGAGTCGACCATGGCGCTTGGTAGATGTCAGACCACAGCGATGGAAGGAGTGCTGGCCCACGTGGTGACCGTGGAGGCCAACGTGGGCCCGGGCCTGCCCGGCGTGCACGTGGTGGGGTTGGGCGATGCCGCCGTGTCTGAGTCCCGGGACCGCATCCGCACCGCGGTGATGAACTCTCACCTGCCGTGGGCAAAGACCAAGGTGGTGGTCTCGATGTCGCCGGCCGCCTTGCCTAAGTCCGGTGCCCACTTCGATCTCCCCATGGCGCTGGCCATCCTGAGCGCAGGGCTTGACGAGGACCCCCGGGCCCACCCCGATCCCGGACCCTACCCGCCGGAGGATCCCGTCGAGTACCCGGCGGCCAACGGGCAGGAGTGCGTGAGCCCGCGGCAGCGCCTGGCGCACACGCTGGTGCTAGGGGAGCTAGGCCTCGACGGCAGCGTGCGCCCAGTCAGCGGCATCATCCCGTCTATTTTGGCGGCGCGGTCCCAGGGCTACCGCAGGCTGGTCATCCCGCCGGGCAACGCCGCCGAGGCCGCGCTGGTGCCGGACATGGAGGTGCTGGTTGCACCCACGCTGACGGAGGCCTTCGCCTGGGCCTGCGGGAACAGGGCTCTGCCGCCCGCGCAGGCGGTGGCGCGCGAGCACCCCGCGCCGGTGGAGGCCACGATGGACTTTTGCGACATCGCCGGGCAGCGCGAAGCCAAGTGGGCCGCGGAGGTCGCCGCCGCCGGCGGGCACCACGTCATGATGATCGGCCCGCCGGGCTCCGGTAAGTCAATGATCGCCGCGCGCATCCCCAGCATCCTGCCGGAGCTGGGAACGGATCAGTCAGTGGAGGCCACCGCGATTCATTCGTTGGCGGGAACACTGGGCCCCGTGGTGGCCCGCGCACCGTTCATTGCGCCGCATCCCTCGCTGAGCAAGGCGGCACTGTTGGGCGGCGGCTCCGGCAACCCGCGCCCCGGCGCGGTGAGCCTGGCCCACCACGGGGTGCTCTTCCTCGATGAGGTCAGCGAGATCCCGGCGCGGGTGCTCGACGGCCTGCGCGCGCCCCTGGAAGAGGGGCAGGTGCGCCTGGCCCGGGCGCGCCGCGAGATCACCTACCCGGCGCGCTTCCAGCTGGTCATGGCGGCCAACCCCTGCCGCTGCGGCACCGAGGATCCCAGCAAGTGCACGTGCCGCGTTGCTGAGCGGAAGAACTACCTCTCCAACGTCTCGGGGCCGTTGCGCGACCGCCTGGATATCGTAGTCTCCCTCTCCGCGCAGGCGGCGGTGATTAACGCGGAAGGGGAGGAGAGCTCGGCGCAGATTGCGCAGCGCGTAGCGCAGGCCCGTGAGCGCATGGCCAGGCGCTGGGCTGCCGAGGGGCTCGATGTCTACGTCAACGGTGCGGTTCCGGCCACCTATCTGCGCAGGCATCGGCCCGCGGAAGAGTCCGCGATGATCATGCTCGGTGCCTATTTGGCGGAGGGCGACTTGAGCCAACGCGGCGTGGACAGGGTGCTCAAGCTGGCGTGGACCCTGGCGGATCTGGATGGCAGCGAGCAACCCGGCATCGAGCACGTCTCGCGTGCACTCGACCTGCGCGGGGCCGGAACCATCGAAAGGCTGGCGGCATGAGTGAACTTAACTTATCCACACCCCTACACACTTGGGCCTATCTCAACCGGGTGGTGGAAGGGCCCTCGGCGACCTTGCAGGGGCTGCTCACGCAGTTTCCCGCCGAGGAGATCGCCCACGGCATCTATCACGGCGCGGACTGGCTGGGCCCACTGGGGGCTGCGACCTCGTCGCGCCGGGGCTGGTTGCGTCAGGAGGAGGATATTGCGGCGGCGCAGTCCGTGGGGGCCAGGCTGATTACCGCGGAGGATCCCGAGTGGCCCGGTGAGGAGTTCAACCAGGCCTTCGGCTTCTACCAGAACGGCATGAGCAGCGCCCCGGCGACCTTCGACGATCAAGCGATTCCACCGCACAGCCTGTGGGTGCGGGGAAAGAGCCTGCGCCAGGCGGTCTCGCAGTCGGTGGCCTTGGTAGGCACGCGCGCGCTGAGCCGTTACGGCTGGGAGGCGACGCGTCTTCTCGCCACCGGCCTGGTCAACCATCAGTGGAGCATCGTCTCCGGCGGCGCGCTGGGCGTGGATACCGCCGCCCACGAGGCAGCGCTGGAGGCCGGCGGGGTGACCGTGGCGCTAGCAGCTTGCGGGATCGATCACTCCTACCCGGCGCGCAACGCGCGGCTTTTTGAACGCATGACGGCCTCTGGCTGCGTGGTCTCTGAGTTCGCGCCGGGTACGCCGCCGCAGCGGCACCGCTTTTTGACGCGCAACCGCTTGGTTGCCGCGCTGAGCGCCGGGACTGTGGTGGTGGAGGCGGGTTTTCGCTCCGGTGCGCTCAACACGCTCAACTGGGCGGAGGCCTTGGGCAAGGTGACCATGGCGGTGCCGGGCCCGATTACCACTTCCGGCTCCCTGGGCTGCCACCAGCGTATTCAGGCGGGGCGGGCCCAGCTGGTGGCCTCCGCGGATGAGGTGCGGGAACTGGTGGGGGCGGTGGGCAGCGCCGATGCCCAAGGGCAGTACGAGCTGAACTTTGCCCCGAGCAAGGTACAGCAGCTCTCGCGCAACGAGTTGCGGGTTTATGATTCCACCCCGCCGGAAAGCGCGGAGGAGGGCGCGTCGGCAGAAGACATTGCCACAGCCGCTGGAATGCGGGTGGCGTTGACCATTCACCTGCTGGTGGCCATGGAGAAGATGGGGGTGGTGGCGCGCTCCGGTGCGTTATGGCAGCGCACCTGAGTACACTCATGAGGCATGAGTGAAGCAGAACTGAGCGCTCAGCTGGCGGAGGCGATTGAGGATTTCGCCGAGTATCAGCTCTTCGTGCGTGGCCGCTCCGAGGCCACCGTCAAGGGCTATCGCTCAGATCTGCGCAGCCTCGCCGGGACGGTTGAGAGCTTTGATGACTTCACCCTCAACGCCCTGCGTGCCTGGCTGGGCCAGGCCGTTGCGGAAGGCAAGTCGCGTGCCACGCTGGCGCGGCGCACCGCGGCGGCCCGAGCCTTTTCCACCTGGGCCACGCGCGAGGGGCACATTGACAGTGATGTCGCCGCGCGCCTGGTCACGCCCAAGGTGGGCCGCCGCCTTCCCAAGGTCTTAGCCCCCTCGGAGGCCGAGCGGCTCATGGA
The DNA here is from genome assembly GCF_030532325.1 of Corynebacterium sp. Taxonomy (GTDB): domain Bacteria; phylum Actinomycetota; class Actinomycetes; order Mycobacteriales; family Mycobacteriaceae; genus Corynebacterium. The sequence continues at coordinate 39,418 of NZ_JAUNLS010000012.1, read as the reverse complement.
GGCCCCGGCGAACACGGCTGACTGTGCCGTTAACACGAGCGCCGGCAGCGAGAACCCGGAGGTGATGAGGGACCGCGCCATGCTGGAGTTGCTCTACGCCACGGGCATGCGCGTGGCGGAGCTTGTCGGCCTCGATATCAAGGATCTCACGATGTCGCGGCGCACCGCGCTGGTCACCGGTAAGGGCAATAAGCAGCGCGTGGTGCCCTTTGGTCAGGCCGCAGCCGAGGCGCTGCAGGCCTGGTTGGATACTGCCCGCCCGCAGCTCGCGGGGGATACCCAGGCTGTCTTTGTGGGCCGCAAAGGAAAGCGCATCGATCAGCGCCAGGTACGCCGCGTTGTCGAGCGAGCCGCCCAAGCCACGGGCTCCAGCGGTCTGAGCCCTCATGGCCTGCGCCACAGCGCGGCCACGCACCTTCTGGAGGGCGGGGCGGATCTGCGCGTGGTCCAGGAGCTGCTCGGGCACTCCTCGTTGCAAACCACGCAGATCTATACCCACGTGTCCACCCAGCGCCTTAAAGAGGTCTACGCCCAGGCTCATCCACGGGCTTGAGGCGGATGACGGGGGCGTCAAGCAGGCTTAGGGGATCGATGTAGTCATCGGGTCCCACCAGCGCGCCCCAGTGCAGGCCCTCGGAACCATCCACGGGCGGGGCGAGTGTGCCGATGACATCGCCCTCGGTGATCCCGTCCCCCTTGCGCACCCGGGCGAAGACCGGCTCGTAGGTGGTGCGCAAGCCATCAGAGTGGAGGATGGAGACCACGGGTTTCCCAGCCACGCTGCCGGCAAAGTGCACTGTCCCGGAGCCGGCCGCGCGTACCTCGGCGCCGATGGGTAGGGCTAGATCGACGCCGCGGTGGCCGGGCAACCAGTTCTTCTCTGGCTTATCAAAACCGCGGAGCACGGCCTGCGCGGTGGGCTGCCCGGTGCTGGGATCGACGTAGGCAGCGGCGCGGGGAGGTGCTAGCGGTGAACAGAAGAACAGTGCGCCGCCGAGCAGCGCGCCGAGGGCGCGGGAGCTAGCGGTGCGACGCCGCGGCGGCCGTGTGCGGGTAGCTCGACAATGAGTAGTTGAAGTCATGTGCCCAGCATGAACGTGGACACCCGGGCCGGAAAAGGACCAGGCTGCGGCCTGTGGAAAATCGGTAACCGGAGGGGCTCAAGTGACTGGCGGGGCGGCAGAGTGTGACATATCAGCCACCTTCTGTGGATAACGGTGAAGATAACGGTGAAAAGCCACGGGCTCCTGCGCGTTCTCCACGCAGCTGTTTGGAAAACTGTGCTGCTCAGCGCTAAACTTACCCACAGCAGTCTGTGCCTTGTGGGCTTTCGTGAAAGCGTGCACGCAAGTACGGCTGACTACGCGCGGCGAAAGCGCTGCTTCCTCACCGCACGTCTTGCCCCTCAACGTGGGGCCAAGAAGTGGGACAGAGAAGCGGTAGTCCGTGGGTGACGCGGTCCCTTGTCCGGGCCTGCCAGTGGCGGGCAGCAGGGGTGTTGCCCAGGGAATTCGTTGCTAGGGTGCGGAATAAAAGGCCGCACAAATCTTTGTACAAAACCGAAATCTCAAACAGAAAGCGAGCGAAACATGGCAGTCGTAACCATGCGCGAGCTCCTCGACGCCGGTGTCCACTTCGGCCACCAGACCCGTCGCTGGAACCCGAAGATGAAGCGCTTCATCTTCACCGACCGTAACGGCATCTACATCATCGACCTGCAGCAGACGCTGACCTACATCGATGAGGCCTTCGAGTTTGTCAAGGAGACCGTCGCACACGGCGGCACCATCCTCTTCGTTGGTACCAAGAAGCAGGCTCAGGAAGCTGTTGCTGAAGAGGCAGAGCGCGTTGGTATGCCCTACGTCAACCACCGCTGGCTGGGCGGCATGCTCACCAACTTCCAGACCGTGTCCAAGCGTCTGAAGCGCATGAAGGAGCTTCAGGCTATGGATGCTGCTGAGGACGGCTACAAGGGCCGCACCAAGAAGGAAGTCCTCATGCTCACCCGCGAGCGCACCAAGCTGGAGCGCGTCCTGGGCGGCATTGCTGACATGACCAAGGCTCCGTCCGCTCTGTGGATCGTTGACACCAACAAGGAGCACATCGCCGTCAAGGAAGCTCACAAGCTCAACATCCCGGTTGTGGCTATCCTCGACACCAACTGCGATCCGGACGAGGTCGACTTCCCGATCCCGGGCAACGACGACGCTATCCGCGCCACCAAGCTGCTCTCCGGCATCATCGCCACCGCAGTGGAAGAGGGCAAGAAGGCCCGCGAGGAGCGCCAGCTCGCTGCCGCTAAGGAAGCTGCCGGCGATTCCGCTGAGAAGGACGCACGCGACGCCGCTGAGGCCGCCGCTGCTTCCGATCCGGCTTCCGCAGGCGCTGAGAACGCCGAGAACTCCGCAGAGTAATTTCCTGCGCATAAGCCCCCGCACCGGTTACCCGGCGACGGGGGTTTCTTCCTCTACACACAGCGCATGGCGCAGGAGGGGAGAAAACTACCCCCTCAACGCGACGTGAATGGACCTATTCGGCTACGCTGTCTCATCGAATACTGTTTAAAACAAGGAGGGTCGCTCCAACAATGGCGAACTACACTGCAGCAGACGTCAAGGCACTGCGCGAGGCCACCGGCTCCGGCATGCTCGATTGCAAGAAGGCTCTGGAAGAGTCCAACGGCGACTACGAGAAGGCCGTGGAGATCCTGCGCATCAAGGGCGCAAAGAACGTCTCCAAGCGCGCTGAGCGCGAGGCCACCGAGGGCCTCATTGCCGTCTCCGGCAACACCATGGTCGAGATCAACTGCGAGACCGACTTCGTGGCCAAGAACGAGGCCTTCAAGGCCTTCGCTGAGAAGATTGCCGAGGCCGCTGGCGCTGCCAAGGTCAACTCCGGCGAGGAGCTCAACGAGCTGGAGATCGACGGCAAGAAGGTCTCCGACATCGTCAATGAAGAGTCCGCTAAGACCGGCGAGAAGCTGCAGGCCCGCCGCGCCGTCACCATCGAGGGTGACAACGTGGCTGTCTACCTGCACCAGCGCTCCGCTGACCTGCCGCCGGCAGTGGGCGTTCTGGTCTCCTACGAGGGTGACGCCGAGGGTGCACACGCCGTGGCCCTGCAGATCGCCGCTATGAACGCTGAGTACCTCACCCGCGAGGACGTCCCGGCGGAGATCGTCGAGAAGGAGCGCGAGATCGCCGAGGCCACCACCCGCGAGGAGGGCAAGCCGGAGGCTGCTCTGCCGAAGATCGTCGAGGGCCGTCTCAACGGCTTCTTCAAGGGCGTTGTCCTGCTGGAGCAGGCTTCCCTGTCTGACTCCAAGAAGACCGTCAAGCAGGTTGCTGACGAGGCCGGCACCACCATCAAGGGCTTCGTTCGCTACGAGGTTGGCGCCTAAGCCATATCGCAGGCATTCCTGCCGCCGCAGCGCTGAGGCTGCGTAAACTACCCCGTCACCAGGACGCTGAACAACCCTGGGGCGGGGTTTCTTTGTGGGGTAGGCAGGGGCGGATTCGGGGCGTCGCCAAGCTGCCCTGCGGCGGCACCGCGCCACGCGCTGTCGAGGCGGGGGAGAACGCGTGGGGCTGTAGCAGAATATTGGCCTTCGGGCATGTGTGGGTAAGATGGAACAGAATTGTACGAGCCCCGCCATGCGTGAAGGAGACGATCAAGGCCGTGACTACCCCTGCGACTACCTCTGGGAACACTTCTGAACAAAAGCGAACCGGATACAAGCGCGTCATGCTCAAGCTGGGCGGTGAAATGTTCGGCGGAGGCAAGGTCGGCATCGACCCGGATGTGGTGGAAAACGTCGCCCGCCAGATCGCGGAGGTGGCCAAGCAGGGCACCGAGATCGCCGTGGTCATCGGCGGCGGCAACTTCTTCCGCGGCGCCGAGCTCTCCCAGCGTGGCATGGACCGAGCGCGCTCCGATTACATGGGCATGCTCGGCACCGTGATGAACTCGCTGGCTCTGCAGGACTTCCTCTCGCAGCAGGGCATCGACTGTCGCGTGCAAACCTCCATCAACATGGCCCAAATTGCTGAACCCTACCTGCCGCTGCGCGCAGACCGCCACCTGGAGAAGGGCCGCGTGGTTATCTTCGGCGCCGGCATGGGCATGCCGTACTTTTCCACCGACACTACCGCCGCCCAGCGCGCGCTGGAGATCGGCGCCGAGGTGCTCTTCCTGGCCAAGGCTGTCGACGGCGTCTACTCCGACGACCCACGCACCAACCCGGACGCCACCCTCTACACCGAGATCACCCCGCGCGAGGTCATCGAGAAGGGCCTGAAGGTCGCCGATGCCACCGCGTTCAGCCTGTGCATGGACAACAACATGCCGATCCTGGTGTTCAACCTGCTCACGGACGGTAACATCAAGCGCGCCGTCAACGGAGAGCAGATCGGCACCCTGGTGCAGTCCTAGGCGGCCACGCCGCAGGCACAGTTGGCCGCGCACCCGGGGCCAACCTGCTACATTCTTTTCCGATACGTTTAATGACTTTTAGGGAGTTTTACCCTCATGATCGATGAGATTCAGCTCGAAGCCGAAGAGCGCATGACCGCCTCCGTCGAGCACACTCGCGAACAGCTCGTGACCATCCGTACCGGCCGCGCGAACCCGTCGATGTTCAACGGACTGGTGGCGGAGTACTACGGTGTTCCCACTCCGATTACCCAGATGGCCACCATTTCGGTGCCGGAGCCGCGCATGCTGCTCATCAAGCCCTACGAGCAGTCCATGATCCACGAGATCGAAAACTCCATCCGCAACTCTGACCTTGGTGTTAACCCCACCAACGACGGCCAGGTGCTGCGTGTGACTGTTCCGCAGCTCACCGAGGAGCGCCGCCGCGAGATGGTTAAGGTGGCCAAGTCCAAGGGTGAGGACGGCAAGATCGCAGTGCGCAACATCCGCCGCCGCGCCATGGAGCAGCTGAAGAAGCTGCAGAAGGACGGCGACGCCGGCGAGGACGAGGTCGTCGCAGCCGAGAAGGAGATGGAGAAGATCACCGCGGGCTACATCGAGCAGATTGACAAGCTCGTTGCCGCCAAGGAAGAAGAGCTGATGGAGGTCTAGGGTCCTCCTCGACTTTCCACCTGATTTTCATCAACCCCGTCCCGCCCGCGCGCGGCCGTGGTTGCCACCAGAGGTCACCATGAAGGAGCGTGGGCGTGAACACTGAGCATCAGCGCCGGATGCCGAAGCCCAAAAACTCGGCGGGACGTAACCTGCCGGCGGCGATCGCCGTGGGCGTGGGGCTGGGTGCACTCGTGGTCTTCGCCGTGTGGGCCGGGCCCCTGGCATGGTACTGCGTTGTGGCGCTGGCCGTCGGCGTGGCCATGTGGGAGGTGCTCACCCGCCTGCGCGAGCACTCCTACTACATGCCGCGCACACTGCTCATCATCCTGGGGCAGGCCATGGTGTGGGCCTCGTGGTTCTTCAACGCCCCCGGCCTGGTCTCAGTGTACGTGGTGGCCGTCCTCAGCCTCATGTTCGGCCGCCTCTTCCACAATGGGCGCCACCGTCCACCCATTAACTACTTGCGGGATATGTCCGTGGGCATCTTCGTGCTCACCTGGATTCCGCTCTTTGGCACCTTTGCGGCCATGCTCTCCCACGTGGAAACCCCCTTTGCCTCGGGCGCGCGTTCCATCGTGGTCTTCATGCTGTGTGTGGTGGCCTCCGATACCGGCGGCTACATCGCCGGCGTGATGTTTGGTTCCCACCCCATGGCCCCGGCGGTGAGCCCCAAGAAGTCCTGGGAGGGTTTTGCCGGTTCGGTGCTCTTTGGCACCGTGACGGGTGCGCTCGGCTTTAGCCTGCTGCTGCACCACCACCTGTGGGTGGGCGCGCTCATGGGCTTGGGCTTGGTCTTCTGCGCCACCCTGGGTGACCTGGTGGAGTCTCAGTTCAAGCGCGAGCTGGGAATCAAGGACATGTCCACCATCCTCCCCGGCCACGGCGGCCTCATGGACCGCCTCGACGGCATGCTGCCCTCGGCCATGGTCACCTGGGTAGCCATGAACTTCCTCAGCACGCTTACCCCCTAGACCCAGACTTAGCCCCTCAGCCCAGCCCGGGCCAGTGCGTCTGGGCCATCGGCCTTAGTTGTTGGCGCGGGCCTGCTTGCGCACCTGGCGGCGCAGCTCAAACATGCGCCACATGCCCACCAGCGCCATGATGAGCGCGCCGGCGATAGCGCTGATGAGGTAGGCGATTCCTGCCGGGAACTCCGCGGACCAGTTGAGGAAGTTCATCGGCACCTTCTGCTGATTCTGCAGAATGAAGATGATGAGCACGATGAGCAGCAAGAAGCCCACGATGAGGGCAATCCACGTGCTGGCGGCAAAGGAGCCCTTGACTTTTCCGGCGTCGCGCTGCGCACGCTCGCGGGCCTTGCGCTCAGCCTTGGTTTCCTCCACTGCGGCGCCGGAGCTTGGGGCCGGCTCGAAGGGGGAGCCGGACTGCTCGGCCGGCAGCGAGGAGGAGTGCTCCGGGGCGGTGGCGCCGGTGACCTCGGACTCTCCCGGGGTGGCGGGGAACTCGGCGTCGGGGTGCGGGGCGGAATTGTTCGGATTAGTCATACACACATTAAATAGGGCAGCGCCTAGGTTGCGCCACTCGAGGCTGCGTTCCATCGTGGTTCCGCCGTTCCTCCATCGTGATTCAGCTGAGGATTTAGTGAGCCGGCAGCAGGCTCCAATTGGATAAAAGGGCCGGAAGCATGGAAAAATGGGCGGCATCATGGCTGAAGCATTGAAACTTAATTTCTCCGCTCCGCGTCGCGGCCTGCCGCCGAAGCACTTTGCGGATCTGACTGAGGACGAGCGCGTCGAGGCGCTCGCCGAACTTGGCCTGCCCAAGTTCCGCGCCAAGCAGCTGGCTAAGCACTACTACGTCCACCACACCGATAACGTCGAGGAGATGACGGACATCCCCGCGGACAAGCGCGCCGCGGTGCAGGAGCGTCTTTTCCCCACGCTGATGCAGCCCATCCGCCAGACCTCCACGGATGACGGGGAGACCACCAAGTCCCTGTGGCGCCTACATGATGGCACCCTGCTGGAGTCGGTGCTCATGCGCTACCCGGGCCGCGCCACGCTGTGTATTTCCTCCCAGGCCGGCTGCGGCATGGCCTGCCCCTTCTGCGCCACCGGCCAGGGCGGGCTGGACCGCAACCTCTCCACCGCGGAGATCGTGGAGCAGTTCCGCCACGCAGCCAAGATGATGGAAGAAGAAGGCGGGCGCTTGAGCAACGTCGTCTTCATGGGCATGGGCGAGCCGCTGGCCAACTACAAGCGTGTGGTCCACGCCGTGCGTCAAATCACCGGCCAGGGTGTGGAGGGGTTCGGCCTGTCCCAGCGCAACGTCACCATCTCCACGGTGGGCCTTGCCCCGGCGATCCGCCGCTTGGCCGACGAGGACCTCTCCTGCACGCTGGCCGTCTCGCTGCACACGCCGGACGACGAGCTGCGGGATACCCTGGTGCCGGTCAACAACCGCTGGCCGGTGGCTGAGGTGCTCGACGCCGCACGCTACTACGCCGATAAGTCCGGCCGCCGCGTGTCCATCGAGTACGCGCTCATCCGCGACAAGAACGATCAAGGCTTCCGCGCGGACATGCTGGGCTCCAAGCTGCACGCCGCGCTCGGCTCCAAGGTGCACGTCAACGTCATCCCGCTCAACCCCACGCCGGGCTCCGAGTGGGACGCAGCGCCCAAGGCCCGCCAGGACGAGTTTGTGCGCAGGGTCATCGCCAAAGGCGTGCCGTGTACGGTGCGCGACACCAAGGGCGATGAGATCGCCGCGGCCTGCGGCCAGCTGGCGGCTGAGGAGCGCGAGACTGCCTAAGCTCCGGAAGGCACTCGGCAGCCCCGGAAAGTAACCGCGGCGGTAAACGAAAGTACCCTCCGCGCAATGCCCGCCCGCCTTTAGTGTGGAGGGCATGACATCTGCGCATATAACACACATCAAACCGGATCCGCGCAGCCAGGCCTTGGCCGTGCGGGATCTCAGCAAGAGCTTCGGGAGCACCCCGGCGGTGCGCGGCATCAGCCTCGATGTGCCGCGGGGGAGCATCTATGGCGTGGTGGGCCCCAACGGCGCGGGCAAGACCACGATGCTCACCATGGCTTGTGGGCTGCTGCGCCCGGACGCCGGGGCCAGTTTCATCGCCGGGCATAGCGTGTGGGAGGAGCCCATCGCCGCGAAGAAGGCGATGGGCCTGCTCATGGATGGCGCCCCAGTCTTCGACCGTCTCACCGGCGCGGAGTACCTCCACTACCTGGGCGCGCTGCACGGGCTCGAGCGCGCGGAGTCCCTGCGCCGCGCCCAGGAGCTGTTGCACGTGCTGGCGCTTGACGACGCCGCCTCCAAGCGCATCACCGATTACTCCGCCGGCATGACCAAGAAGATCCTTGTGGCCGGAGCCCTGCTGCACGATCCCGAGGTGCTGGTGCTCGACGAGCCCTTGGAGGCCGTCGATCCGCTCTCCGGGCGCCACATCCAGCAGATACTCAAGGCCTTTGCCGCCCGCGGCGGCACGGTGGTGCTCTCTTCCCATGTCATGCAGCTGGTGGAGGGCTTGTGTGATCACGTGGCGGTGATCGGCGAGGGCCAGGTGCTCGCCTCCGGGCACGTCGATGAGGTGCGCCAGGGCAGAAGCCTCACGGATGTCTTCATCGAGCTCATCGGCGGCGCCGACTTGGAGGCCGGCTCCATGCAGTGGCTGCGCTCTGGGCACGACGAGGGAGGCGCGCGATGACCGCGACCTTGTTTTCGCTGCACCGCACCCTGTGGAAGCGCAGCGTGTCCAGCAATGCCGGCCAGGTGATGATGCCGCTGCTGCTGGCGCTGTATGGACTGATTGGCATCGCCTCGCTCATGTTTGCCTTCTACACGCAGATTGGGGAGGGGCAGACCTATCACCTGCTCAGCATCGGTTCGGCGCTCGGCGTGGTGGTTTTCGGCCTACTGGCGGTGATCATGCCGGCGGGCGAGGCCCAACTCTCGCCGCGCACCCTTGGCGTCTTCCCGCTCACGCCCCCGCAGATTCTGCCCGGCCTGGCGCTGTCCGCACTGTGGACCATGCGCACGTGGGTGGCCATCTTCTGCTCGCTGGTCTACGGCGTGGCCGGCGGCATCGTGCTGGGTGCCACCGGCTGGGGTGTAGGGATCATTGCCTTCGAGCTCGGGGTTGTGCTCTCCTGGGCCACCGCCGTGCTCTTCGCGGAGCTGCTCACCCAGGTCTCTGGGGTGGTCATGGAATCCAAGAGAACTACCAAGAGCGTTGTGGGTTCCCTGGGCATCTTTGTCCTCGTCCTGGGCGTGCTGCAGCTCAATTCGCTGTTGTCCACCGAACTTCCGCTGGGCCCGATTGGGCAGGTGCTCTCGTGGACCCCGCTGGCCGCGGCCGTCGGTTGGGCGTTCTCGCTTCATGAGGGCGCACTGCTGGCAGCTGCAGCCCAGTTGCTCATCGCGCTGCTTACCGTGGCGGTGTTGGCCTTCCTGTGGAGCGCGCGGGTGCGCTACCTGCTCAGCGAGCCCGCGCGGGCGGGGGAGGAGGCCACCACGCAGGTGGAGACCCGCGGTGTGTCCAAGCTGGAGCTGGGCCGCTGGTCCTACTCCAGCCCGGCGGCGATGGAGTTTAGTCGCACGCTGCGCTACATCACCCGGGACCAGCGCCTGATAAGCGCCCTTATTATGCTGCCGGTCTTCGTGGGGCTGATCCTGTGGCAGATGAGCAAGGGGGAGTACGGGCTCGCGCAGTTCTACCTGGTGCTCTTTGGAGTGGTCTCTGGAATCATCGCCTCCAATGACTACGGCTACGACGGGCCTTCCTACTGGGTGAAGTTCGTAGCACCCGTGGCCTCCAGCACCTTCCTGCGCGCGCGGCACTGGGGCCAGCTGTTCTATCCCTTCCTGGGCTTGGTGCTTATGTCCGTAGTGCTGCTTGTTGGCTCGCCGGATCACGGCAGCGCGCTGGGCTGGATCTGCGTGGCGTGGGGCATTTTTGCCTCCACCGCCGGGGTCAGCGTGCTGCTTACCGCCTTCAACCCCTATCCGCTCTCGCGGCCCGGCACGAATGCCTGGAACGATAAGTCGGGCTACTCCGCCACGGCCTTCGTCTCCGCGATGGTCTCCTTCTTTCTCAGCTGGGTGCCCGCGCTTCCCGCCATCATCCTGCTCGTCGTGGCCTCACCGTCGGTGTTGGATTCCACGCTGCTGTGGGGCATAGGCGTGGTGCTGGCACTGCTCATTCCAGGCGTGCTCTACGCGGTTGCGCTCCGCGTAGCCGGCAAGCGGGTGGACGAGCACATGCCGGAGATTTACGCCAAGGCCGGCCACTACGTGAACTAGCGCGCAAAAAATCCCCTCCTGGCCATCCACAGCGGTGGTGGCGAGGAGGGGATGTGTTCTGCAGCGCTTAAGCCAGCGGCTTAGCGGAGGCGTTGCGCAGGTGAGCAACGCGGGAAGGCTCGATGTTGAGAGCGCGCAGCTCATCATCGCTGAGGTTGGCGTACACGTGGGAGACGGTCTTCTGGTTGTACACCCAATCCGGCTCCTCGTGGCCGACCGGCTGGTTGCGGGCGGTCAGGGTGCGCACCTGGGAGAGCTTGGGCTGCAGGGCGTAGATAACCAGGCCCAGGGCGATGACAATCGCAAGAGCGAACAGCCAGATGGTCTCGACGTGGCCCTTGTGGTTACCAAAGTTGAAGCCCAGAAGGAACAGGACGGAAATCCAGCCTGCAATCTGAACACCAGAACGGCTAATGCGGGACCAACCAAAACCTGCGGACGGGACGTCCTCGGTGGAAACGCCGTCGAATACCTGCGGTGCCGGCTTGTGGGAAGACACTTGCTCTCCTTTGTGCGTGTACATACAGATCACATGAGATGAGTAACTGAGGTAAGTAACGTCAGCTCACATAAAATGCCAAATATTCTGCGTAATAGTTTAAGACATGCCGCCTGCAATAGCGATCAAATACCCCCGCCGTGTTGGCCACTCCTTCCGACTAGGGTGGTACAGGTGAGCAAGCAAAGCATTCTGATCCTCGGATCCACTGGTTCAATTGGTACGCAGGCACTGGAAGTTATCGCCGATAACCCAGATAAATTCACCGTCGCAGGTATCGCCGCCGGTGGGTCGAATCCGCAGCTGGTCATCGACCAAGCACGCGCACTCAACCTTTCGTTTGACCACGTGGCGGTGGCCAATCCTGCCGCGGCCCAGGAAGTCTCTGAGGCCCTAGGCGGCCCGGTGCGCCAGGGGCCGGACTCCGCGGCGCAGCTGGTGCGCGATGTGGACGTCGATAAGGTGCTCAACGCCCTGGTGGGCTCGATGGGTCTAGCCTCGACCGCGGCCGCCCTGGAAAAAGGGGAGTACCTGGCCCTGGCTAACAAGGAATCCCTGGTGGCCGGCGGGCACATCGTCACTCAACTGGCCGCCCCGGGCCAGATCATCCCGGTGGACTCCGAGCACTCCGCCATGGCCCAGTGCCTGCGAGCGGGCCGGGAGGGCGAGCTGGATCGGCTCGTGCTCACGGCCTCCGGCGGGCCCTTCCGCGGCTGGACTCGCGAGAAGATGTGGGACGTCACCCCACAGCAGGCCGCGCAGCACCCCACGTGGTCGATGGGGCAGATGAATACGCTCAACTCCGCCACGCTTATCAATAAGGGCCTGGAGCTCATCGAGGCCACGCTGCTCTTCGATATCGAACCCGAGCGCATCGAGGTGACCGTCCACCCACAGTCCATCGTGCACTCAATGGCCACCTTCACCGACGGTTGCACCATCGCGCAGTGCTCGCCGCCCTCGATGAAGCTGCCCATCTCGCTGGCGCTGAACTGGCCGCAGCGCGTGCCTGGTGCTCAGCCCTCGCTGGACTTCAGCACCGCGCACGAGTGGCGCTTTGAGCCGCTTGATGATGCCTCCTTCCCCGCCGTCTCCCTCGCCCGCTCCGCGGTGGCAGCAGGCGGGACCCACCCGGCGGTCTACAACGCGGCCAATGAGGAGGCCGCCGCGGCCTTTTTGGCAGGCCGCATCCGATTCCCAGAAATCGTTGATGTTGTTAGCCAGGTTCTCGGCCAAGCAGACCAGTTCGCTGGTGTACCCTCAACCGTCGACGATGTCCTCGCAGTGGAAGGCGAGGCACGCCGGCGCGCGACCGCGCTGGTGGATACTTTGGCTGACTAGAAAGCACCCACACTATGGCAAACCTCCTGGGCATTGTGCTCTTCGCCCTGGGAATCGGCATCACCGTCGCGCTGCACGAGGCCGGCCACATGCTCACCGCGCGGGCCTTCGGGATGCGCGTGCGCCGCTACTTCATCGGCTTCGGCCCAAAGGTGGCCTCCTTTACACGCGGGCATACCGAGTACGGCCTGGCGGCCCTGCCGCTGGGTGGCTTCTGCGACATCGCGGGCATGACCGCACAGGATGAGTTCCTCACCGAGGAAGAAGCCCCGCACGCGATGTACAAGAAGCCCGCGTGGCAGCGTGTCATTGTCATGTTCGGCGGCATCGGCGTCAACCTCCTTTTGGGCTTTATCATTCTCCTGCTCATCGCCATGACCTCCGGGCTGCCGGATCCCAACGCCGACGTGCGCCCGCGCGTGGGTGAGGTGACCTGCTCCGCCGACCAGGCGCCCGACGGCACCCTGGAGCCCTGCCAGGGCCTGGGCCCGGCCGGGGAGGCGGGCGTGGAGCCTGGCGACGTCGTTCTAGCGCTCAACGGCGAGAAGCTGGAGAGCTTTTCCCAGCTGCGCGATGAAGTCATGGCGCTTCCCGGCCAGAGCGTGACGCTGAGCGTGGAAAGGGAGGGCCAGCCGCTGGACTTCCAGGTCACGCTCGACACCGTGACCCGCCTGGATCAGAACGGCAAACCCTTCGAGGCCGGCTCCATCGGCCTGAGCAACCAGATCATCGATCCGATGCGCACCTACTCCTTCACGGAGGCTTTCCCGGCCACCGCGGAGTACACCGGACTGGTGCTCAAGGCCACCGTGCAGGGCATTGCCCAGTTCCCGGCCAAGATCCCGGGCGTGGTGGCCTCCGTCTTTGGCCAAGAACGCGACGTCAACGGGCCGATGTCCGTGGTGGGCGCGTCCCGGGTGGGCGGCGAGCTGGTGGAGCGTAGCCTGTGGTCCACATTCTTCATGATGCTGGCCTCCCTCAACTTCTTCCTGGCGCTGTTCAACCTCATCCCGCTGCCGCCTTTCGACGGCGGCCACATCGCCGTGATCCTCTACGAGAAGATCCGCGACGGTCTGCGCCGCATGCAGGGCAAGGAGCCGCTCGGCCCGGCGGACTACACCCGCCTTATGCCGGTGACCTACGTCATGGCCGCGGCGCTGCTGGTGGTAGGCCTTCTCATCATCGTGGCGGACGTGGTCAACCCGATCCGCCTCTTTGGTTGAGCAGGCGGCGGGGTAGCGGGCAAGCGGTGCTAAAGTGGGGGCGTTAAACCCCAGTTATCAAGGAGCGTGCATGTCGACCCCAATCGGTCTCGGTATCCCGGATGGCCCACCCCCTACCTTGGCGCCGCGCCGCAAGACGCGACAGCTCTTCGTCGGCCCCGTCGGCGTGGGCTCTGATCACCCCATCTCCGTGCAGTCGATGACCACCACGAAGACCCACGACGTTAACGCCACCCTCCAGCAGATCGCGCAGCTCACCGCCTCCGGCTGTGACATCGTGCGCGTGGCCTGCCCGAAGACCGTTGACGCCGAGGCCCTGCCGGCGATTGCGAAGAAGTCGCCGATTCCGGTCATCGCGGATATTCACTTCCAGCCCAAGTACATCTTCGCCGCCATCGACGCCGGCTGCGCCGCCGTGCGCGTGAACCCGGGCAACATCAGGGAGTTCGACGGCCGCGTCAAGGAGGTGGCCAAGGCCGCCGGCGACGCGGGCATCCCGATCCGCATCGGCGTTAACGCCGGCTCGCTAGATAAGCGCATTATGGAAAAGTACGGCAAGGCCACTCCGGAGGCCCTCGTGGAATCCGCGCTGTGGGAGGCCGGGCTCTTTGAGGAACACGGCTACGGCGATATCGCCATTTCCGTCAAGCATAATGACCCGGTGGTCATGGTGGAGGCCTACCGCCAGCTCGCCGCGCAGTGCGATTACCCGCTGCACCTTGGTGTGACCGAGGCCGGCCCGGCCTTCCAGGGCACCATCAAGTCCTCCGTGGCCTTCGGCGCCCTGCTGGCTGAGGGCATCGGTGACACCATCCGCGTGTCTCTGTCTGCGGATCCCGTTGAGGAGATCAAGGTGGGTGACCAGATTCTGCAGTCGCTCAACTTGCGCCCGCGCAAGCTGGAGATCGTCTCTTGCCCGTCCTGCGGCCGCGCTCAGGTGGACGTGTACAAGCTGGCGGAGGAAGTTACTGCCGGCCTGGAGGGCATGGAGTTCCCGCTGCGCGTGGCCGTCATGGGCTGCGTGGTCAACGGCCCGGGCGAGGCCCGCGACGCCGATCTCGGCGTGGCCTCCGGCAACGGCAAGGGCCAGATCTTTGTCAAGGGTGAAGTCATCAAGACCGTGCCCGAGTCCAAGATCGTGGAGACCCTCATCGAGGAGGCCATGCGTCTTGCCGATGAACAGGGCCTAGAGGCCGTCGAGGGCGCCAAGGCCGAGGTGCGCGTCACCCGCTAAGGCCGCCGCTGCCGGCGCGAACCGGTAAAGAAACCGGCAGAATAGACCGGCAGAAAAGCAACTGAGAATCAGGCCGTCCCACCACGGTGTGGGGCGGCCTTTTCGCATGCCTGTGCTGCTAGGATGCCCAAACATGAAGAAACTGGTGGCCTTGCTCTCGGCGGCGTGTGTGGCGTCGACCTCCCTGGTGGCGTGCACGCCGAAGCCGGTGTCGGCGGAGCCGGTGGCCGAGCGCTTCATCGAGGGCATGGAGACCCGCAACACCGAGGAACTCGCACAGCTGGTGGACAAACCAGAGGAGACCGTGAGCACCTATGACGCCACCTATGGCGGCCTGCAGGCCGAGGGCGTAGACGTGGAGCTGCTGGGCGTGGACCAGCGGGAGTCGCAGGCCACCGCGCGCTACAAGGTCACCTGGGATCTGCCCAAGGAGCGCACCTTGGAATACGACACCGCGATGACCCTGACCAAGCAGGATAAGGACTGGACGGTGCGCTGGCAGCCCAGCATCATCCACCCGGACCTGGGGGCGCACCAGCACCTGGAGCTGCGCGCTATCGAGGCCCAGCGCGCCAGCGTGGTCTCCTCCGACGGCGTGGAGCTGATGTCGCCCGGCCTGCAGTACCGCGTGGTGGTGGATACCTCGCAGGTCGATGACGTGCGCCCCCTGGCCTCCAAGGTCTCCAGCGCGCTGGCCCAGGCGCACGCGGAGGACGATTCCATCCCGGAGGTGGACCCCGCGGGGCTGGCCAAGGATCTGGAGGGCGTCGACGGGGCCTACTCCGTGGCCGTGCTAAGCGACGCCCAAATTCGCGCCGCTCGCCCGCACCTCGAGGCGGTGTCGGGGCTGCGTCTCAACGAGGAACCTGCGCTGGTGACCCGGGAGCGCGGCATGGCGCCGGATATCCTGGCGCGCGTGCGCTCGATGGTCTCGGAGGAGATCGACGGCAACAACGGCTGGTCCGTCTCCGTGGTCAACGAGCACGGCGCCGCGCTGTCCGACGTCGAACTGCACGAGCCGCAGGCCGCCCCCTCGGTGAAGGTCTCGTTGGATTACAACGTGCAGCGAGCCGCCCAGGAGGCGGTGAACCTGCGCGCGGAGTCGGAGGCCATGCTCGTGGCCATGCGCCCCTCCACGGGCGAGATCCTCGCTGTTGCGCAGACGGAGGCCGCGGACAAGAAGGGTGACATCGCTTTGCAGGGCCAGTTCCCGCCGGGCTCGGTGTTTAAGATCATCACGGCGGCGGCCGGCGTGCAGGACCAGGGGCTGAGTGCGGACAGCATCGTGCCCTGTCCGGGTACCATGAACATCTACGGCCGTACGGTGACCAATTACAACGGCTTCTCGCTGGGTTCGGTTCCGCTGCGCCAGGCCTTCGCGCAATCCTGCAACACCACCTTTGCGGATATTTCCACCCAGCTGCCGCAGGGGGATCTGAAGAAGATTGGCAAGCAGTTCGGCTTTGGCGTCGACTACGACATTCCGGGGTTGACCACCATTACCGGGTCCATCCCGGAGGGCGATACGCCGCTGGCGCGCACCGAATCCGGCTACGGCCAGGGCGAGGACCTGGCTAGCCCGTTTGGTATGGCGCTGGTTTCCTCCACGGTGGCGGCGGGCAAGACCCCGCTGCCCACCTTGGTGAGCACGCACGAGACGAAGGCGTCGGAGAAGGTCGCTCCGCCCTCCCCGGCGGTCTTGGACAACGTGCGCGACATGATGCGCCAGGTGGTCGTCGGCGGTACCGCAGCCGGCATGCGGGCCGGCGGCACGATCTACGGCAAGACCGGTGAGGCGGAAATCAACGGCGGATCCCACGCTTGGTTTACCGGCTTCCGCGATGATGACATTGCCTTTGCCACGCTCGTGGTGCTGGGCGGCGGCTCTGATGTTTCGGTCAACATCACCGATAACTTCCTGCAGAAGCTCGACGCCTACCGGGCGGAGGGCCGCGAGGCCGGCCCGGCTCCTGCCGCGGAGGGCTAGACCGCGCCCGGTGCGCGGCGGCAGAGCCCGGAGCAGAGTGCGACGCGATGCGGCGCCGGGCTGACGTGCTGCCTGCTCTTTGGCCGGAAATAGGGTGGAGGGCTACCATGGACAACCATGAGTACTCGCGCAAAACTAAAGCCAGAAAAGCCCACCCCTATCCGCACGGTCCCGAAGTCCATCGAGCGCCCGGAGTACGTGTGGAAGGACACCGTCCAGGAGGCGCAGGGCGAGCCCTTCGTCCAGACTCCTGAGGTCATTGAGGCCATGCGCGAGGCCTCCAAGATCGCCGCCAACGCGCTGCAGGAGGCCGGCAAGGCCGTGGCCCCGGGCGTGACCACCGATGAGATCGACCGCGTGGCCCACGAGTACATGTGTGATCACGGCGCCTACCCGTCCACGCTGGGCTACCTGCACTTCCCCAAGTCCTGCTGTGTGTCTCTCAACGAGATTGTGTGCCACGGCATCCCGGATAGCACGGTGATTGAGGACGGCGACATCGTCAACATTGACGTCACCGCGTTCAAGAATGGCGTGCACGGCGATACCAACGCCACCTTCCTGGCTGGCAACGTTTCTGAGGAGCACAAGCTGCTCGTGGAGCGCACCCATGAGGCCATGATGCGCGGTATCAAGGCTGCTAAGCCGGGCCGTGAGATCAACGTGATCGGCCGCGTCATCGAGTCCTACGCGCACCGCTTTGGCTACAACGTGGTCACCGACTTCACCGGTCACGGCGTGGGCCGGACCTTCCACAACGGCCTGGTGGTGCTGCACTACGATTCGATGGCTTACCGCGACATCCTGGAGCCGGGCATGACGCTGACCATCGAGCCGATGATCAACTTGGGCTCCCTGGATTACGAGATCTGGGATAACGACTGGACCGTGCAGAACGTGGACGGTAAGTTCACCGCTCAGTTCGAGCACACCATCGTCATCACCAACGACGGCAACGAGATCCTCACCCTGCCGGATGAGGCTTAGCGCTCTACACACTCTACAGAGAAAGCCCTCCACTTACCGTGCGCGTCACGGCGTGAGTGGAGGGCTTTGTGCTGTGGAGAAGCGAGCGTCTTAGGAGACGATGTTCTTCAGAGTCTGTGCCACGTAGTCCGGGATAACGCCCTGGTGAACGGCGAAGTTGTAGGCAGCAACAGCGGTGGAGACAGCTGCGGCAGCAACCATGACGAAGGTGCCATCGCGCCAGATCTGCAGCCACTGCGGAACCTGGGACTCGTTCTTGGTGGAGCCGAAAGCGTCGGCGCCGTTGCCGGTGATCTGGCCGTCGGTCACAGCTCCCAGCTTGGAGGAGAGGGAGGCGTCGCCCTTGGAGGACAGCGCGGAGGACATATCGGAGAGGTCGGCGTCCTCCTTGAGGGCGTCCTGAACCTGCTCGTCGGTCAGGTCAGAGCCCTCAACGGGGCCAGCGGCGGAAGCAACGGTGGTGCCAGCGAAAGCGATGGAGACAGCAGTTGCAGCTGCAACGGCGGCGGTGCGGAATTTACGCATCTTGGGTGAAGCCTTTCGATTTGAGTGGGGTAGGAGAGAGGAAGGGTTTACTTCAGGCCGTACTTGAAGAAGTTCAGCGCCGGGCCCACCAGACCACCGAGGATGGTGATGATGGTGGAGGCGATGCCGATACCGGCCAGTGCCTGTGCCCACTTCGGCTCCTTGGAGATGGAGGAGTGCTGGCCGAAGATATTCTGCGCGTTAGCTTCCTTGTCAGCCTCCAGGGCCTGGCCCAGAGCGGAGGAGCCACCCGGCTTCTTGTTGGTGTCCTTATCCGGGCTGGGGGTCGGAGTGGCGGTAGCGGTGGTGGAAGCGTTGCTGCTGCCCTCGGCAGCGGAGGCAACGGCGGTGCCGCCGAATGCGACAGCGAGAGCGGTGACGCCAGCAATGGCGGCCTTGCGAATGCGCATAGTGAGAGTCCTTGTCGTCATCGTAGAAACTGTGGTAACTAGAGAGTGCCCCAAGTCACGAGGAAGAGTGTAGCGCAATTGTTATCCAGTTCGTGGGAAACTCCAAGATTTTACGGCCATTTTCTACCCCCAAAGAACCCCCTCTGGCGCTAGTAATGGGAGTCTTAGCCCAACCTAAAGATAGCGCGTAGAAGTAGAAGTGCGGCCAGAATCCACGAGTATCGAAAACGAAGAAAAGCACCCACCCACAAGGGGTAGGTGCTTAACTGCAACCAGCTATCGCTGTGGCGATCTTACTTCTTGAAGATCGGGTCCAGGATGTGGTTCGGCAGGATGCCGTTGTAGACAGCAGCGTTGTAAGCAGCGGTCAGGATGCCGAAGATAGCAGCGGCGACAGCGGCGTAGGTGGTGCCGTGCCAGACCTTGCCGTACAGCGGGGTATCCTCGTTCGGCTTGTTGACGATCTCGTCCTTGCCAACCTCGGTGTCAGCGCCAGTGGCCTCGCCCCACTTGGAGGACAGAGACTGATCGCTGTCGTTCTCCTTGACCTGGTCGAAGGCGGAGGAGAGCTCGGACTTGGTGGTCTCTTCCTTCGGGGTGTCATCTGCAGCGGAGGCAACGGAGATGCCAGCGACGGAAACGGTCAGAGCGGTGGCAGCTGCAACGGCTGCGGTGCGGAACTTACGCATTGGTATTTACCTTTCGGAAATTTGATTGAGCCGTGGAGCTATTACTTGGAGAACGGGCCGTACTGGATGAAGTTAGCGACCTGGCCGATGAAGCCCATGACGGCTGCAATGGCGCTAGCGATTCCCAGGCCGTAGAAAGCCTTGGCCCAAGCCGGCTGATCCTTGAAGTGGGTGCACTCCTTGTCGGTCTCGTCAGCGTCGCAGTGCTCAGACTTGGAGGAGCCGAAGATGGCCTGACCGTCAGCCTTCTCATTCTCCTGCCAGTCGATCTTGGAGGACTGCTCGGTGGGGGCCTCTGCCGGGGTGGAGGGCTCGGAGGACTGGGCGGTGGCAACGGTGGTGCCGCCGAAAGCTACAGCGATTGCGGTTGCGCCGGCGAGGGCTGCATTGCGGATACGCATATCAAAAATCCTTAAATGTCGTACTTGCAAGGCTTCCCGGTGGGAAAACCTAAGTGTTATTGGGAATTGAGGGAATTCCCAGAAACACGCGGTCGCCGGTGAAATACTCGGCTCGGGCCGATGTCCTGAATAAAGCTATCTAATGCGTAGGCCAAATGCACGCCTTTCTTGGTTTTTGGTGCAGGGGAGAGGGGGTTCTCCCCCGAAAGTGGCCGAAATTGGATATGCGGGGATGTCCTCATTTGTGGGGTTGCGGTGGGAAAATGCTTTTTCTGCGAAAATGCTGCCTAAGGAGATGTGAGTTTCATCACGTAACACAGTTTATTGCCAGTCTAGACCAAGAACGGCGTTCTCTACGACCTCAGGCAGAGCCGGGTGAATCCAGTACTGCGTGCGGGCAAAGGTGCGCATATCCAGGTCATACGCCATGGCGGTAATGAGTTGCTGGATGAGAGTGGAGGACTGCGGTCCCATGAGGTGGGCTCCCAGCAGCTTGCCAGTTGCGCGGTCCGCGACCAGCTTGCAGATGCCCGTGGTGTCCTCCATGGCCCAGCCGTAGGCCACGTCACCGAAGTTCTGCACCTTCACGGTGATGTCGTAGCCCTGCTCACGCGCCTGGGCCTCAGTCAGGCCCACGGTGGCGATCTGCGGGTGGGTAAAGATGGCGCTGGGCACGTGCTCGTGCGGCATCGGCTGTAGGTTCTCCGGATGGAGCAGGTTATGGGCAACAGCGCGCTGCTCAGCGTTGGCCACGTGCTTGAGCATGTAGGGCGAGGAAACATCGCCCAACGCCCACACACCCTCACAGGTGGTGCGGCCAAACTCGTCGACCTTCACGCGGCCGTCTTCGTGCATCTCGATGCCGCTGGCCTCCAGATTCATGAGGTCGCCGTTGGGGATGCGCCCGGTGGCCACGAGGATGGCGTCGGCTTCGACCACGGAGTCGTCGTCAAGCGTGAGGCGCACGCCGGCCTGGGCGGCATCGGTGGCCTCGGCTGTGCGGCGCTCGACCTTCTTAACCCCGCCGATGCGAACCTCGTAGCGCTGGCGGGCGATCTCGTTGAAGCGGGAGCTGAGATCCTCGTCCAAGAAGCGCAGGAGGGTCTCCGAGCGGTTGACCACCGTGACCTTGGTGCCCAGGCCGTCAAAGACGTGGGCGAACTCCATGGCGATGAAGCCGCCGCCGACCACGATGAGGCTCTCCGGCTGCTTCGGCATGCGCATGATGTCCTCGTTGGTGTAAATCTTCACGTCGGAATCCGCAAAGACCGCCGGGACGTTCGGGCGAGCACCCGCGGCGAGGACAATCTGATCGCCGGTGATGACATCCTCGCCGCACTGCAGGGTCTTCGGCCCGATGAAGCGGGCATGCTGATCGAAGACGGTGATGTTGGGGGTCTCCTCGCCGCGGCGGTAGGCCTCGCCGCCCTGGGCGATGGGATCCACACGCTTAGCAAACACGCGCTCTACGATGGTGTCCCAGTCAATACTGTCCACGTGGGCGTGCACGCCGAGCTTCTCGCCCTCGCGGGCGGAGAGCGCAGTGTCCGCGGAGTAGACGTACATCTTGGTGGGGATGCACCCCACGTTGAGGCAGGTGCCGCCGAAGGTGCCCTTCTCAATGATGGCGATGGACTTGTCATCGAACTCGGGCGAGGGAATGGAGTTGCCCGAGCCGGTGCCGATAATGACGAGGTCGAAGTGCTGGGCGTTGAGGTTCTGTGCGTTGTTCACGTCTTCTCCTTATTAATTAGATGTGTTTCTGACAGTTGTAGGTTTTCTTCAGCTGTGGATGTCTTCAGTGCTGGGTCTCGTGCTGGTTCTGGCGGCTGCCACGCGCGCCTATGTGGTAGCGGCGGGCATGACCTTATCCAGCCAGTCCAGGCAGGCGCCACAAGCCTCCTCGCGGGGTGCGGTGAGGGAGAGGAAGACGTCGTGGCGGGCCTGGGGTATCACGTGCAGCGTGTAGTGCGCGCTCAGTTCCTTGGCCCAGCGCTGGCTGTGCGCGGTGTCCACGATGGCGTCGGCGGTGTTGGTGGCCTCGCTGTAGGGCTTGCCCAGCTCGGAGTGGTCCGAGGTCAGGGTCAGCAGCGGTACGCCCATGGTGACAGCTCCGGAGTGGATTTCGTCGAAGGCCTTGAAGACCGCGCGAATCCAGCCCATTTTCTTCGGGTGCCCGCCCAGCGGCTTGAGAGCGAGATCGAAGTCCCACTCGCCGTGGTGGTCGGCATGGATGGACTCGCCGTAGGCGGTGAGGTTGCCACCCGGCAGCGGGGCGTTGGGAAACAGGCCGCCGAGGGCGAAGATGGCGTGTTTGGCCACGCTGTAGAACCCATGCGACATGCCCATCATGCCCAGCCAAGGGCTGTTGAAGATGACGCAGCTGATGCGCTGGTAGCGGGCCGGATCCGTGCGGCGCAGGGAATCCACCCACAGCGCCAGGATGGGCCCGGCGGTGGAGTGGCCGATGAAGCCGACTTGGGGGTTGGGGAGGGCGTCGAGAGCCGCGTTGAGGTCCGTGCCATAGTGGTGCAGGTTGCTGATGTAGTGCCAGGACTGGCCGCTGCGGTGGGAACGCCCGCACTTGCGCAGATCGACGGCGTAGAAATCGTAGCCGTGCTGGTGGAAAAACTCGGCCACGTGTGCCTGGAAGAAGTAGTCCGTCATGCCGTGCACCCACACCAGGGCCGGGCGCTGGGAGGTGTCTTGAGCGTCGGGCGCGTAGTGCACGAGGGTGGCGTAAATATCGCCCTCACCATCGGGATCTGGGCCCAAGGGCAAGGGCGCGGACTGGAAATCTGGGCCGAGGATATCGGTGGTCCACTGTAACGAGGGTGCAGTCATGCGTTCAATAGTAGGTCCGCCGGGTTTCACGCGTCGGGACGTGCGTGATCGCGCCGGCTCCCCAGGCTGAAGAACCATCTCGACGCACGGCGTGACCCGCAGCTCAATCGGGGGGAGGGGGAAGCAAAACGGGCATGGCTGCGGGGTACAAATGCCTATTTGAGATTTAAAGGCGTAAGCTAAATGGACAATGCTTGACGTGTCCGCTCCCGTCGCGAGGCTGGCGGGCGGCGTTGGGCGAAGAATTACAAGGTACGTGTCAGCGTACGGTGTAACGCACAATTCGTATTCAAAGAGGTAAATCAAGGTGTCCTCCGACAAGAAGACAGCACAAGTAGTAGACGAAGTAGATGTTGCACTCATCGGTGCTGGCATCATGAGCGCCACGCTCGGTGCCATGTTGCGTGAGCTCGAGCCGAGCTGGACGCAGATGGTGTTTGAGCGTCTCGACGGCCCAGCGCTGGAGTCCTCGTCCCCATGGAACAACGCGGGTACCGGCCACTCCGCTCTGTGTGAGCTCAACTACACCCCGGAGAAGAACGGCCGCATCGATATCTCCAAGGCCCTGAACATCAACGAGAAGTTCCAGGTCTCCCGCCAGTTCTGGTCCCACCAGCTCGACAACGGCATCCTCACCGATCCGAAGGACTTCATCAACCCCATCCCGCACGTCTCCTTCGCGCAGGGCGCCATTCAGGTGGATTACCTTCGCCGCCGCTTCGACGCGCTGAAGGATAACCACATGTTCCCGAACATGCAGTTCAGCGACGATGACGCCACCTTCCAGGAGAAGCTGCCGCTCATGTCCGAAGGCCGCGACTTCAACTCCCAGAAGGTCGCCATCTCCTGGACCGAGGCCGGTACCGACGTCAACTTCGGCGCGCTGACCAAGCAGTTCCTCACCGCCGCCAAGGCTTCCGGCACCGAGGTGCGCTACGGCCACGAGGTCGTCGACATCAAGCGCGACGGCTCCACCTGGAAGGTCTACACCAAGAACGTCCACACCGGTGACTACAGCGTCGTGCGCGCGAAGTTCGTCTTCGTCGGCGCCGGCGGCTACGCACTCGACCTGCTGCGCAAGGCGGGCGTGCGCGAGGTCAACGGCTTTGCCGGCTTCCCGGTCTCTGGTCTGTGGCTGCGCGCCAAGAACCCGGAGCTCATCAAGCGCCACCACGCCAAGGTCTACGGCAAGGCCGCTGTGGGCGCCCCGCCGATGTCCGTGCCGCACCTGGACACCCGTGTTATCGATGGCAAGGAAGGCCTGCTCTTTGGCCCCTACGGTGGTTGGTCGCCGAAGTTCCTTAAGAAGGGTTCCTACCTCGACCTCTTCAAGTCCATCCGCCCGGACAACATCACCTCTTACCTCGGTGTGGCTGTCCAGGAGTTCGGCCTGACCAAGTACCTTGTCTCCGAGGTACTCAAGGACTTTGATAAGCGCGTCGAGTCCCTCAAGGAGTATGTCCCCAACGCCGATCCGAATGACTGGGAGACCGTCATCGCCGGCCAGCGCGTCCAGGTGATCAAGCCTGCCGGCGCCCCGCGCTTCGGCTCCCTGGAATTCGGCACCACCCTGATCAACAATCCAGAGGGCAACATTGCCGGCCTGCTCGGCGCATCCCCGGGTGCCTCCATCACCCCGGCCGTCATGGTCGAGCTTCTGGAGCGCTGCTTCGGTGAGCGCATGATCCAGTGGGGCGACAAGCTCCAGGAGATGATCCCGTCTTACGGCATCAAGCTGGCCAAGGACAAGAAGCTCTACGAGGAGATGTGGGAGTACACCCAGAAGACCCTCAAGCTGGACACCAAGTAAGTCAGCCAGAGCAGCGCACCCCGGAACCCGCGTGGTCCCGGGGTGTTTCTGTGTGCTTTGTTGTTTGGCTTTGGTGGGGTTTCCGCGAGGCTGGCACAGGGGGCAGGGTGCTGTGGGCGCGGCTTAGGTGCCGCAGTAGGTGAGGTAGCCCTCCAGGCTGCGCGGCTCCATGAGCGCTGGGTTCGCGGGTGTGTCAAAGGGATGGGTCACCGCTGTCAGCAACTCCGCGAAGGCATCCCTGTCCACCAGCGCCTGCTCCACCAGGTGCGGGCGGGGAATGACGCGGGGCACGTGGGCCTGCGTGGCCTGGCGTGCGTAGCGCGCGAGGAAGTCCTCGTCGTGCCAGTAGGTGGGTGCGGTGGGGGAGGCGCTGGCAAGCGCGGCGTTGGCCAGCGTGAGATCGGGCCGATACCTGCGCAGCAGCGCCAGGTAGTCGGCGGCCAGCTGCGGCTCATCCTCAGGAATACCCAGGCGGGCGGCGAGCTCGCGGCGCTCGGCGGCGGCAAAGCGCTCCCCGAAGGTGTTGATCTCCTCCTGCGCCCAGGCCAATGCCTCGTCGGGGGTATCGCCCAGAAGCGGCAGGAGGGACTCTGCCAGCCGCGCGAGGTTCCAGCCCAGAATCTCCGGTTGAGCGCCGAAGCGGTAGCGCCCTTGGGTATCGATGGAGCTGAAGCAGGCATTGGGGTCGTAGGTGCCCAGGAAGGCGCAGGGCCCGTAGTCGATGGTCTCACCGGAGATGGTGGTGTTATCGGTGTTCATCACCCCGTGGATGAACCCGACGTGCTGCCAGGCCGCCACCGTGCGCACTTGGGCGTGCATGACCCCGGTGAACAGCTCGCGGGCGGTGCTCCCGGGCGTATGGCGGGCGATGGCGTAGGAGGCCAAGGGCTCAAGCAGCTCCGGATGCAGTGCGGCGTAGTGGAAGGAGCCCACCCGCAGGTGGCTGGCGGCCACCCGCACGTGCACCCCGGCCTCCTCGACCACCTGGCGTTGAATTTTGCGGCCGGTGGCGATAACCGCCAGGGAGCGCGTGGTGGGAATGCCCAGGGCATGCATGGCCTCGGCGTTGAGGTACTCGCGCAGCATGGAGCGCAGGGTGCCGCGCCCGTCCGCGCCCCAGCGGCTGAAGGGCGTGGGCCCGGTGCCCTTGGCATGGAGATCCCACAGTCCGGCTGGGTTGTAGGCGGTGGTGGGGCCGGTGACTTCCCCGAGCAGCAGAGCGCGGCCATCGCCCATGGAGGGATTGAACTGGCCAAATTGAAAGCCCGCGTAGGCAAGCGCGTGGGCGGGCTCGCTGCCACGGCCCAGCAGGAAATCCAGGCCCTCCTCCGATCTCAGCCACTGCGGGTCAAGCCCCAGCTGGCAGGCGAGCTCCTCGTTGAGCTGCACCAGGCGCGGGGCGGGCTGCTCCTCGCCGCGGGCGGCCACGGCCATGCGGGGTAAGGCGGAGGCGAAGTCGTGGTGAATCATTGTCATGCTTAGACCTCCCCGCTGTCCAGGCACCCGCGCACCCGGATGGTGGCTCGGCCGCCCACCCAGATGTCGGTGCTGTCGTCCTCGATGTGCACGCGGCCGCGCCGGCCCAGGCTCAGCCCCTGCACAGCGGTGTAGCGCTCGGGTACGAGCCCGCGCGAGCGCAGAAACTGCGCGATGCCGCCCTGCAGCGAGCCGGTGACGGGATCCTCGAAGGCGGGGGTAAAGGCGCGCACCTCGTAGGCGTCTTCAGCCGGCGGGTCCGTCAGGGCCACCACGCCCACCTTGCACGCGGCCGCGGAGCCGAAGCGGGGGCGCAGCCCGCGCAGCACCTCGGCGTCGGGGACGTGCAGCAGGCGCCAGCCGGGGCCGTTGTCCACCCAGGCGTGGTCCAGGGCCTGCCCGGGCTCAAGGCCGAGGAAGTCGCAGGCCTGCTCGAACTCGGCGGGGCGCAGCGCAGCACTGCGGTGCAGCGGTGGGTTGGCAAAGGAGAAGATCCCTTCCTGCGCGCGCACGGTGATCAGCCCGCCGGGGCAGTGCTGCACCAGGCGGCTACGCGCGCTGAGATTTCCGCCGCTGAGCTCGGCAAAGACCCGGGCGCTGCCCAGCGTGGGATGCCCGGCAAAGGGTAGCTCGCCGGCGGGGCTGAAGATGCGCACCTGATAGTCGGCGCCCGCAGCGCCCGGGGCGCTTAAGAAGGTGGTCTCCGAAAAGTTGGTCCAGCGGGCGATGCGCTGCATCTGCGCTTCGCTCAGGTGCTCGGCATCGGCCACCACGGCCAGCGGGTTTCCGCTGAATGCCCCGGTGGAAAAGACGTCCACTTCGAAGAATCTATGCTGCATGGCCGCCTAGTGTAACGGCTCGTCTCACCGTGATGCGACTACTGTGGTGGCCATGAGCGAAGCACTGTTCAGCCGCGTCGAGCCGATTCAAATGATGGCCGATGGCACCGTCAAGCAAGTCAATCCCTTCTCCGGCACGGAGGTCTGGACGGTACCCGGCCGCGGCGACCGCCCGCTCTCGCGGCCGGTGGCCAGCCCCGAGCCGATTGGCCCCAACGCCAACCTGAATACCTGTGCTTTTTGTGCCGGGCGCATGCTCGACACCCCGCCGGAAAAGGCCCGCATTCTGCACTCTGGCGAGATCTTGCGCGGGCTGCTGCCGAATCAGCTCGAGGACAGCGAACCAGCATTTCGCTGCGTGCCCAACCTCTTTGAAATCGTCTCCTACGACTACTGGAGCGCCAACTACGGCTACCAGATGGACGAGGACTCCGCAGCCCGCATGGAGCGCTACCTGTCCGATGCCGCCGGGCGCGAGCACGTGCTGGGCATCGTGCGCACCAAGCTCAAGGCAGCGGGCAAGGACGCCTCGCTTGACGACGCCACTCTGCTCGCCCACGCCGGCAGCTTCTTCGGCGGGGGACACGACGTCATCATCGGCCAGCGCCACTTCGTCGACGGCGCCACCGACAACAGCCAGCTGGCCTCCTCCGGAACCCTCGACCCGGACGAGCACTTCCTGCTGACCTCCTTTACCGCGGACTCCATGCGGGATCTCTACTCGCGCAACCGCTACGCCGATTACGTGGTGGCCTTCCAGAACTGGCTGGCCCCGGCGGGCGCTTCCTTTGATCACCTGCACAAGCAGCTGGTGGCCATCGACGATATGGGCATGGCCGCCGCCAGGGAGAATGACATCCTGCGCGATCACCCCAACATGTACAACGAGTGGGCTGTGGATTATGCCGCCAAGCACAACCTGGTCATTGCGGAAAATGACTACGCTGTGCTCTTCGCGGGCTTCGGCCACCGCTATCCCACCCTGGAGATCTTCTCCAAGTCCGCGCGCTGCGAGCCCTGGGAGCAGACCCCGGGCGAAATCCGTGGCATGTCCGATCTCATGCACGCCGCCCACGCCGCGGTGGGCCCCGATGCCCCCTGCAACGAGGAGTGGCACCACCGTCCGCCGAACTTCGACCTGCCGCAGCCCTGGCGCGTGATGATCAAACTGCGCGTGTCCACCCTGGCCGGCTTCGAGGGCGGCACCAAGGTTTACATCAACACCATCTCGCCCTGGCAGCTGCGCGATAAGGTGGTGGACAATATGTTTAGGCTGCGCGAGCGCGGGCTTGTTGCCTCGGGCATCTCCATCGCCACCGAGTGCCGGGTGGAGCGCAACAGCCTGCGCTACGCGGCGCGCTAAGCTCCGGCCATTTACACGACGAGGACCAGCTCACTGCCGCGAATCTCTGTGCGCATGCCCGCGGCTTCGGCCACGGCGGCGAGCTCCTCGATGCCGCTGAGCTCCTCGCCGCGCGCGTGCGCCAGTGCTAGCACCCGGGCCAGTTCGCCCTTGTAGTGCTTGTTGAAGTGCGAGACCACCTTCCGGCTGCCGTCCTCGCGCACCGATTCCACCCGCACCGTGATGGCCCCCTTGAGCTTGCCCAGCTGTTGGTAGGCCCCGGAGCGCATGTCGAGTATCAACTCGCCACCCTGCCTTAAGGCCTCCAGCTCGGCGCTGATGGCCCTGCCCCAGCGCGACTTCAGCGTGCGCCCGCCCAACTTGCTGCCGCCGGAGAGCCGGTAGTGCGGGATGGGGTCCTCGGCGCGGAGGATGCCAAAGAGGGCGTCGCCAATAGCCAGGCACTCCCGGGCTGCTGGCGGCAGGGTGGAGGGGGAGAGGGCGTCGTACAGCACTCCGGTGAAGCGCTCGATGGCCGGCATGGTGGGCGAGGAACTCAACCGGGTGTTGGACTCGGCCTCGGCGCGCAGCTTTTCGGAGATGCCGAGCACCTTAAGCGCGGTATCGACGTCGAGGTTTTCCAGCTCCGCGGCTATCTCTTGGCGGATGGAATTGAGTCCGGGGAAGGAGAGCTTCTCCCAGTTCAGGGCGGGCCCGGAACCACCGTGTGCTTTGGTCTCAGAAGGAGGGAGGATGATGAACATGCACTCATGCTAGCGATGTAAACTGTTCAACCATGATCACACGTCTTTCTGAGTTGTTCCTCCGCACGCTGCGCGAGGACCCCGCCGATGCTGAAGTTCCCAGCCACAAGCTGCTTGTCCGTGCCGGATATGTGCGTCGTGTCGCGCCGGGCGTGTACACGTGGCTGCCGCTCGGTCTACGCGCGCTGCGCAAGATCGAAGACGTGATCCGCCAGGAGATGAACAAGATCGGCGCCCAGGAGATGCTCTTCCCGGCGTTGCTGCCTCGCGAGCCCTACGAGGCCTCCAACCGCTGGAGCGAGTACGGCGATAACCTCTTCCGCCTCAAGGACCGCAAGGGTGCGGACATGCTGCTCGGCCCCACCCACGAGGAGATGTTTACCACCGCTGTCAAGGACATGTACTCCTCCTACAAGGACTTCCCGGTGACCTTGTACCAGATTCAGACCAAGTACCGCGACGAGGAACGCCCCCGCGCTGGCGTGCTGCGCGGCCGCGAGTTCACCATGAAGGATTCCTACTCCTTCGACATGACCGACGCCGGCCTGGACGAGTCCTATGCTCGCCACCGCAAGGCCTACCAGGCCATCTTTGACCGCCTGGAGATCGACTACGCCATCTGCAAGGCCACCTCGGGTGCCATGGGCGGTTCTGCCTCGGAGGAGTTCCTCGCTGTCTCTCCGGTGGGTGAGGACACCTTCGTGCGTGCCACCGAGGGCGATTACGCCGCCAACGTCGAGGCCGTGGTCACCCCGGTGCCAGAGGACATCCCCCTCGAGGGCCAGCCGGAGGCCCGCGAGGAGCACACCCCGGGGGCCACCACCATCGAAGCCCTCGTGGCCTGGGCCCAAGGCGCAAACATCGAGGTGGCCGGCCACCCGGCCACCGGCGCCGACACGCTCAAGTGCCTCATGATCAAGGTCAGCCAGCCCTGCGAGAACCCGGAGGATCGCGAGTGGGAGCTGGCCGGCGTGCTGGTGCCCGGTGACCGCGCCGTCGATGAGAAGCGCCTCGAGGCCTCCCTGGCCCCGCTCGAGTTCGAGCTGGCCAGTGAGGAGGACTTCAAGGCCCACGACTTCCTGGTCAAGGGCTTTGTGGGTCCGCGTGCACTCAACGCTCACGAGGTCAAGGTTTACGCCGATCCCCGCGTGGTTGCCGGCTCGGCCTGGATCACCGGTGCGGACAAGGCCGATTACCACGTGCTGGGCTGCGTGGCCGGCCGCGACTTCACCGTCGACGAGTTCATTGAGGCCGCCGAGGTCAAGGAAGGCGACCCAGCCCCGGAGGGCCAGGGCACGCTGACCCTGGAGCGCGGCATTGAGCTGGGCCACATTTTCCAGCTGGGCCGCAAATACACCGAGGCCTTCAACGTGCAGATCCTGGATGAGAACGGCAAGCGCGCCGTGCCCACCATGGGCTCCTACGGCATCGGCATCACCCGCATGCTCGCCGTGCTGGCGGAGCAGCGCCACGATGACAAAGGCCTCAACTGGCCGGTGGCCGTAGCCCCGTACCAGGTGCACGTGGCGGTGGCTAACAAGGACGCCGCCGCGCTCGAGGCCGGCCAGAAGCTGGTCGAGGACCTCGATCGGGCCGGGCTGGAAGTGCTCTTCGACGACCGCCCCAAGGTCTCCCCGGGCGTGAAGTTCAAGGACGCCGAGCTTCTGGGCATGCCGTACATCGCCATCCTCGGCCGCTCCTTTGCCGAGGGCATCATCGAGCTGCGCATCCGCGGCGGCGAGACCCTCGAGGTGCCCGCCGGTGAGATTGTGGACAAGCTTGTGGAGCTGGTCCACGGCTAGTCCGGTTGTCTTAGGGGGCTCAGGCCGCATTGAGCAGCCCCGCCTGTCCGGCGGAGCGCTTAGAGCGCCGCGGACTGCCCCGCGGTGCGAATCAGCCAATCCAACCAGCCGGTTGGGTTGGCTTTTTCTTTCCCAGTGCCGTTATCAATGCCCTCTTGGCCCTCTTGCGCGGCCGCGGTGGCGGCCTGCTTCCACTTTAGAGTGTCGTTCCAGCCCAGCGCGTCCACGAAGCTCTGCGCGGTGGCGGCGTCGACGGGCAGCTTCTCGCCTGCCGGGGCAGTGTAAGCCGGGCGCGGCTGCGGCACGGTGACATTTTCTTTGGCGGAGTCCGCGGATTTTGCCAGCTGCTCCAGGGCGGCCTGCAGAACCAAGACCCTGCGCTCGTGCATCTCGAGGCGCTGGTCGATGTCCTTTTCCATCTCCGGGGAAGCATAGGAGCGCGCGAAGTCGAGGCCGAAGAGCTGGGTGTACTCCCACTCCAGGAGCTCCTCGGCGGCGGCGCGCTGCTGCGGCGGAATACTCACGCTCTCCGCCTGGGCGCCGGCATCCTGGGCGGCCGCCAGGGCTGCGACGTCGACGGCCTGCGAGATCACCAGGGGGCGGGACTCCTCGGGCACGCTGCCGTCGCCGGCGGCCTGCTCCAGCAGGCGCAGGGCCTGCTTGGCCCAGTCCTGCGCATCCTCTTCCGTCGCTGCCTCCTCCTGCGCT
>NZ_JAUNLS010000012.1:0-8134 GCF_030532325.1 Corynebacterium sp. | reverse complement strand
ATTCAATCACACTCATCTTATTATGAATCAAAGCTACCTCTTCCTGCGCTGCCTCTCCCGGCACGACCTCGCAGGACTCCGGCGGGGTGCCGTCCTCGCGCAGGCCGCACAGCCGGGCGATTTCCGCGTAGAGCTCGTCAGCCTGCTGCGCGCGCAGCTTCGCTGCCTGAGCGGCAGAGTCATCGGTGCTGGTGCGCAGGGAGACGGCGTCGTGCTGAGCGGCGTCGGCAAGCGCGAGCAACGCGTCATTAGGTTGCGGGCCGAAGTGCTCAACGGCCGCCTGGCAGCCGCTCAGCGGCAGCAACGCTGTGCACAGGGCCACGGTGGAAACTAATACTCGGCGGTTCACTCGAAAGACCTTACCCGCATCACATATTCTGACGTGCATGGCTTTCCCCGATTCATCAACGCTGACCATGCTCCTCCAGCCGCTGCTCGCCCCCCGCGGGCTGGACGTGGAGGACGTCAAGACCACCAAGGCGGGCAAGAAGTCCCAGGTGGTCATTCGCATCGACGGCGATGTTCGCCCCACCTCCGATGTGCTGGAGGAGGTCTCCCAGCAGATTTCCGAGTTCTTCGACGCCCAAGAGGCCGCAGGCGAGCTCAACTTCGGTGCAGGCTACACCCTCGAGGTTTCCACCCCCGGCCTCGATCTCCCGCTTAGCCTGCCGCGTCACTGGCGCCGCAACCGCGGCCGCCTAGTGGGCTTTGAGCTTGCCGACGCCCCCGGCACAACCCACGTCGCACGCATCGGCGCCCTCTCGGAGGCGGAGGACGCCGTGGCGCTCATCACGGAGGAGAAGAAGGAGGTGCACTTTCGAATCGAGCGATTGGAAAACATCGCCCGCGCAGTGGTAGAAACTGAATTTGCTTCGCCCTCAGCCGCACAGCTGGAGGCAGCACAACGCACGTTTGACTTCGCCGAGCAGAACTCGGCAACCCGAGAGGATTAACAAGTGAATATTGATCTAGCAGCACTCCGCACGATTGAGCGCGAGCGTGGGGTCGCCGTCAAGGACCTCCTCGAAGCCATCGCGGGTGCTTTGCTGTATTCCTACCTGGATCACCGCAACAGCTCGGCGGCCACCAAGGAGGAGGGCACCAAGTCCCGCGTGGACATCGATGCCGATACTGGGCTGGTCAGCGTCATCGTCACCGAGAGCGACCCGGAAACCGGGGAAGTGCTCAGCGAGTACGACGACACCCCGGAGAACTTCGGCCGCGTCGGAGCGCACGCGGTGCGCGACGCCATCCTGCGCAAGCTGCGCGAGAAGGAGACCGACCGCGCCT
Source organism: Corynebacterium sp. (assembly GCF_030532325.1). Taxonomy (GTDB): domain Bacteria; phylum Actinomycetota; class Actinomycetes; order Mycobacteriales; family Mycobacteriaceae; genus Corynebacterium. Next base: position 6,844 of record NZ_JAUNLS010000012.1, on the reverse strand, counting down.
ACGATTCCTACTCTGAGCTGACCGGCCGTGTGGTCTCCGGCGTGGTGCAGCGCGATGTCCGTGCCAATGAGCGCGGCGTCGTCGTGGTGCAGCTGGGCACCGAGCTGGACTCCCAGGACGCTATCCTGCTGCCGGCGGAGCAACTGCCGGGGGAGAAGTTGGAGCACGGCGACCGCATTAAGGCCTACGTGGTGGGCGTGGCGCGCAACGGCGTGAAGCTGCAGATTACCCTTTCGCGCACCCACCCCGAGCTGGTGCGCGGGCTCTTCGAGCTGGAGGTGCCCGAGGTAGCTGACGGCTCCGTGGAGATTGTCTCCATCGCCCGCGAGGCCGGCCACCGCTCCAAGATCGCCGTGGTGGGCCACGCCAAGGGGCTCAACGCCAAGGGCGCGTGCATCGGCCCGCGCGGAGCTCGCGTGAACAACATCATGTGCGAGCTCGGTGGAGAGAAGATCGACATCATTGACTACAACGAGGATCCGGCCACCTTCGTGGGCAATGCCCTGGCGCCCTCCAAGGTGGTGCGCGTGGAGGTCGTGGACCAGGAGGCTCAGGTTGCCCGCGTCACGGTGCCGGATTACCAGCTCTCCTTGGCTATCGGTAAGGAGGGACAGAACGCCCGCCTGGCGGCGCGTTTGACCGGATGGAAGATCGATATTCACTCCGATGCGGACCGAGATTAAAGATTTGCTGGGTTTTCGCGTAGGATAGACAACGGCCCACATGCTGTGAATGCGGGCGCGTTGAACGATCGCACGTAAAGGAGTTGGATGTCTGCACGGCAACGACTCCGCACCTGCATCGCCACGCGCGCCAAGCATCCCGACACGCAGCTTCTGAGGGTGGTTATCGATCCCGATGACCCCACAGGCACGCGTGTTGTGCCGGATCCCATGCGGCGTCTGCCCGGGCGGGGAGCCTGGATTCGCCCAGATCTGGAGGCGTATGAGCTGGCGGAGCGCACCCGAGCATTTCGGCGAGCGCTTCGATCCACCACGCCGGTGGATACAGGTCACGTACGTGAGTACCTCGCGGTGCTGGCCGAAAGGCCGGGACCACAGGTGCACTCGGCGGGCGCAAGCCCGCACGAGCCCGAGTTACAAAGGAAGACCGAACACTGATGAGCGCACGACGATGAAGCATCAGCGATGAAAGTCCATAGCCATTAACTAGGGGTCAAGCCATCCGCGGCCTTGGCTCCTAGTACGAACTACAAGGAGACAAGTGCCCGGAAAGCTACGTGTACACGAGTTGGCAAAACAGCTCGGAGTAACCAGCAAGGAACTGCTCGCCACGCTCAAGGAGCAGGGCGAGTTTGTCAAGACCGCGTCCTCCACCATCGAACCGCCGGTGGTCAAGAAGATGCGCGCACACTACGAAGCCAAGAACGGCGGGGCAGAAGACGCCAAGGCATCCTCTGAGAAGCCCGCCCCGAAGCCCGGCTCCAAGCCGGCTGCGCCCAAGCCGGGCGCCGCCCAGAAGCCTGGCGCGAAGGCCGCCGCCCCGAAGCCGGGCGCGCCGAAGCCCGGTGCGGCTACCCAGAAGGCTGCCGCCCCGAAGCCGGGTGCCGGAGCCGCCCCCAAGCCGGGCGCGCACGCACCCAAGCCCGGCCCCAAGCCGGGTGCCCCGAAGCCGGGCGCCAAGTCCGGTGCGAAGTCCGGCGGCGAGCGCCCCAACCCGGGCAACTCCATGCCGCGCCCGATGCCCAAGCCTGGCGGATCCCGCCGCGTGGCCAACAACCCGTTCTCCACGGGTGGCTCCAGCGAGCGTCCGGGGCCGCGCCCCGGCGGCACCAAGGGCCCGCGCCCGGGTGCCAAGCCCGGTGACAACCGCGGCAAGGGCAGCGGACGTTCTGGTCAGGGCGAGGGCGGCAACCGTCAGGGGCGCCGTCCCACCCCGGCCATGATGCCCTCCCACCCGAACCCGGCAGCGATGCCGGCCAAGGCCGCCGGCAGCACCGGTGGTCGCGGCCGCGGCGGTCGTGGCCAGGGCGGTCCGGGCCATGGTGGCCCGGGTGGCGGCCCCGGTGGTTTCCGTGGTGGCCGCGGCGGACGTCGCGGCGGCACCGCGGGTGCATTCGGTCGCCCGGGCGGCGCACCGCGTCGCGGCAAGAAGTCGAAGCGTCAGAAGCGCCACGAGTTTGAAGAGCAGCAGAAGCACGAGGTAGGCGGCGTACGCCTGCCCGACGGCAAGGGCAAGGTAGTTCGCCTGCGCCGTGGTGCTTCGCTGGCGGACTTCGCTGAGAAGATCGGCGCGGATCCCGCAGCATTGGTGCAGGCCCTGTTCAATCTGGGCGAAATGGTCACCGCGACCGCCTCCGTGTCCGAGGACACCCTGCAGCTGCTCGGTTCCGAGATCAACTACGACGTCCAGGTCGTCTCCCCGGAGGACGAGGACCGCGAGCTGCTCGAGTCCTTCGACCTGCAGTTCGGTGAGGACGAAGGCGGCGAGGAAGCGCTGGAGAAGCGCCCGCCGGTCGTCTCCGTCATGGGCCACGTTGACCACGGTAAGACCCGCCTGCTGGATACCATCCGTAAGACCAACGAGGGCGCCGCCGAGGCTGGCGGCATCACCCAGGGCATCGGTGCGTACCAGACCACCGTGGACGTCGACGGTCCCCGCACGATCACCTTCCTGGATACCCCGGGCCACGAGGCGTTTACCGCCATGCGTGCCCGTGGTGCCAAGTCCACCGACTTGGCCATCCTGGTGGTTGCTGCTGACGACGGCGTGATGCCGCAGACCGTTGAGGCGATCAACCACGCCAAGGCTGCCGACATCCCGGTGGTTGTGGCCGTGAACAAGATCGATAAGCCCGAGGCCTCCCCGGAAAAGATCCGCGGCCAGCTCACCGAGTACGGCCTGGTTCCCGAGGAGTACGGCGGCGACACCATGTTTGTGGACATCTCCGCTAAGTCGAACATCAACATCGACGCCCTGTTGGAGGCCGTGATCCTCACTGCCGACGCCGCCCTCGAACTCACCGCTAACCCGGACATGGACGCCCAGGGCGTGGCCATCGAGGCCCACCTCGACCGTGGCCGCGGCCCGGTGGCGACGGTCATCGTCCAGCGCGGTACGCTGCGCATCGGTGACTCCATCGTCGTCGGCGACGCCCACGGCCGTGTGCGCCGCATGCTCGATGAGTTCGGCCACGACGTCGAAGAGGCCGGCCCCTCCCGCCCGGTGCAGGTGCAGGGTCTCAACGGCGTGCCCGGCGCCGGCGACAACCTGCTGGTGGTCGAGGACGACCGCGTCGCCCGCCAGATTGCAGCGCAGCGCGACGCCCGCAAGCGTTCCGCCCTGCAGGCCAAGGCCCGCAAGCGCGTCTCCCTCGAGGATCTGGACGCCGTGCTCAAGGAGACCTCGACGCTCAACCTCATCCTCAAGGGCGACAACGCGGGTTCGGTGGAAGCCCTGGAGGATGCTCTGTTGGACATTAAGGTCGACGACGAAGTCCAGCTCAACATCATCGACCGCGGTGTTGGCGCGGTGACTCAGACCAACGTCTCCCTGGCGGCGGCGTCAGATGCGATCATCATCGCCTTCAACGTCCGCGCCGAGGGCAAGGCCACCGAGGAGGCCAACGCCGAGGGCGTCGACATCCGCTACTACACGGTGATCTACCGCGCCATCGAAGAGGTGGAGGCAGCGCTCAAGGGCATGCTCAAGCCGGTCTACGAGGAGCGCGACACCGGTTCCGCGGAGATCCGCGCGCTGTTCAAGTCCTCCGCCGTGGGCACCATTGCGGGCTGCATGGTCACCGAGGGCAAGGTCAAGCGCAACGGCAAGGTCCGCCTGGTGCGCGACGGCAACGTCATCACCTCCGATGCGAAGATCGAATCGCTGCGTCACGAGAAGGACGACGCCAACGAGATCAACGCCGGCTACGAGTGCGGTATGGTGCTGTCCTACCCGGACGTCCAGGTAGGCGACATCATCCAGGCCTACGAAGAGGTCGAGGTACCGCGCGACTAGTTTCGTGCGCCTAACCCAGCTAGCTGCCCAGCTAGCTGGGTTTTTCTCGTGTGGTAGCGCGGTGCGGTAACCTGCAAGAATCGAGTATTAGGTAGTAGAGGAGTAGACCATGGTTGATCACGCACGTGCCGGCCGCATGGCCAAGCGCATCCAGGAAATCGTGGCGAGTGCCATCGAGCGCGAGATTAAGGATCGTCGCCTAGAGCTGGTGACCATCACCGATACCCGCGTGACTGGTGACTTGCACGACGCCACCGTCTACTACACCGTGCGAGGCAAGGACATCGACGCCGAGCCGGACCTCGAGCAGGCCGCCGAGGCCCTCCACCGTGCGCGCGGCCAACTGCGCAAGATCGTCGGCGACCAGCTCTCCGTGCGCTTTACCCCGACGCTCTCCTTCGAGCTGGACACCGTGCCGGAGGCCTCGGCGCACATGGAGGAGCTTTTAGCCCGCGCCCGCGCCCGCGACGCCGAGCTGGCCAAGCTCAAGGAGAACGCGCAGCCGGCGGGGGAGGCCAACCCCTACAAGGATGATCAGAGCGAGGTATAAGTGACTCGCGCTTTATATACAGACGCTGTTGACGCGCTGGTGCAGGCTAGCAGCGTGTGCATCATCACCCACCTGCGTCCGGACGCCGACGCTATCGGCTCGGCCGCGGCCCTTGCTCTGGGGCTGCGCCAGCGTGGCAAGCAGACGCGCACGGTCATCGGCCAGCGCCGTGAGGTCTCGCGCAACCTGCTGAGCATCCCCACCGCGGAGGACATCGAACTGGTCGAGTCCCTTCCGTCCGGTTACGACCTCTACGTCACCGTCGACTGCGGCTCGCTGGACCGCACCGGCCTGTTGGCCGGGGAGCTGGCGGTGGTTGTGGACTCGGGCCGCGTGCTGTGCATCGACCACCACGCCTCCAACCCGGGGTTTGGCAGCATCAATCTGGTGGATCCGGCCTGCGAGTCCACCACGGTGGTGCTTCTCGACGTCCTCGACCGCATGGCCGTGCAAATCGACCGCACCATCGCGCACTGCCTCTACGCCGGTCTGGTCACCGATACCGGCAGCTTCCGCTGGGGCCGGCCGCGCATGCACGACATCGCCGCGCGGCTGATGATGTACGATCTCGACACCAAGCAGATCGCCGTGGACCTCATGGACTCCTCGACGGCGGATGACCTGCAGATGGTCGGGCGCGTGCTCGCTGGCCTGCGCATCGAGGAGGCGGGTCAGCAGCGCCTAGGCATTCTTGTGGTGCCGCTGGAGGAGGTCCGCAGCCACTCGGATGCCGCGGTGGAGTCCTTGGTGGACTTCGTGCGCGCGCTGGAGGGTACCACGATGGGCGTGGTCTTCAAGGAGCAAGCTGAGGGCGTCTGGGCTGTCTCGCTGCGCTCCTCGGTGGTCAACTGCGCTGAGGTGGCGCTGGGCTTTGGCGGCGGCGGGCACGTGCCGGCCGCGGGATACACGGCTAAGGGCAGCCCTGAGCAGATCATTTCGCAGCTGGTGGGGGCCGTGGCCTAGACTGAAGCACTATGGCCGCTACCGGAAATGTTAGTGCTCGTGAGGTTTTTGGATTAGCGCTACCGGCGCTCGGTGTGTTGGCGGCGATGCCGCTCTACCTGCTGCTGGATACCGCGGTGGTGGGGCACCTGGGGGCGCACGATCTTGCCGCGCTCGGCGCGGCAGCCACCCTGCACTCGGTGGTGACCACGCAGCTGACCTTTCTGTCCTACGGCACCACGGCGCGGGCCTCCCGGCTCTTTGGCGCCGGCAAGCGAGAGGAGGCCGTGGCCGAGGGCGTGCAGGCCACCTGGGTGGCGCTGGGCGTGGGCTTGTTGCTCGCGGTCATCATGTGGGTCGGCGCGGATGCGTTTACCTCGGCGCTGACGGGCAACCCCGATACCGCCGCGCGGGCGGCGCTGTGGCTGCGGATTGCGGCCTTTGCCATTCCGTTTACCCTCATTGAGATGGCCGGAAACGGGTGGATGCGTGGTGTGCAGAATACCCGCAAGCCCTTGTACTTTACGTTGGCCGGCATGATTCCGGGCGCGATTGCCGTGCCGCTCTTCGTACACTGGTGGGGGCTGGCAGGCTCGGCGATGGCCACCGTGCTGGGCATGGGCATCATCGCGGTCTTCTTCCTCGTGGAGTTGTATCGCGAGCACACCGGCTCGTGGGCGGTGCAGTGGCGAGTGGTGCGTCGGCAGCTAGTGCTGGGGCGCGACCTTATTGTGCGCTCGCTGAGCTTCCAGGTGGCGTTTCTCTCGGCGGCGGCGGTGGCCTCGCGCATCGGCACCGCGCAGCTGGCCGCGCACCAGATCATGATGCAGCTGTGGAACTTCCTCTCCTTGGTCCTTGACTCCTTGGCGATCGCCGCCCAGGCGCTGACCGGCGCCGCACTGGGCGCGGGCTCAGCTCAGGTGGCGCGCTCGGTGGGCACGAAGGTCACGCGCTACTCCTTTGCCTTTTCCGCCGTGCTTTCCGTGGCGCTCGTGGCGGGCGCGGGGGTTGTCCCGCGCTTGTTCACCTCGGACGGCTCGGTGCTTGAGGTGATTTCGGGGCCGTGGTGGGTGATGAGCTTCCTGGTGCTCGCCGGCGGCATTCTCTTTGCCCTCGACGGCGTGCTACTGGGCGCCAGCGACGCCGCCTTCCTGCGCACCCTCACGGTGGCCGCGGTGCTCCTGGGCTTTGTGCCGGGAGTGTGGCTGGCGTATGCCTTCGAGCTGGGGCTCAGCGGCGTGTGGGGAGGCATCGCGGTGTTCATCTTGATCCGCACGATAGGTGTGGTGTGGCGCTTCTACTCCATGAAGTGGGCACAAGGGCACGACGTCTAGGGGAACCGGGTCTCCGGTTCCCCTGCTGGGTGCGTGGTGG
>NZ_JAUNLS010000011.1 GCF_030532325.1 Corynebacterium sp. | reverse complement strand
GCCCTGCGGGGCTCGAACCCGCGACCTGCGGATTAAAAGTCCGTAGCTCTACCAACTGAGCTAAAGGCCCAACGCCCAACCATCTTAGTAGGTCAAGCTCAAGAAAAGGAAATGGCCCCCGCCAGTGCGGCGGGAGCCCTCACGCGTGCGTTTTAGCCGCGCATATCGCCCTTCTCAGCGAAGCGGATCTGGAAGTCGAAGGCCGTCTTCAGATCGTGCGGGGTGTGCTGGAACTTGTTCTTCTTGGCGCGCTCGAAGTACTCCTCCAGCAACGGACGGTAATCCGGGTGTGCCACGGAGATGACGCGCTCCACGCGCTGGGTCGGAGCCAGGCCACGCAGGTCGGCGACACCGTACTCGGTGATGATGACCATAGCGTCGTGCTCAGTGTGGTCGGTGTGGGAGACGAAGGGCACGATGGCGGAGATGGCGCCATCCTTCGCCACCGACGGGGACACGAAGGTAGAGATGTAGGCGTTACGGGTGAAGTCACCAGAGCCACCGGTGCCGTTCATGATGCGGGAGCCGCCGACGTTGGTGGAGTTGATGTTGCCGTAGATATCGGCCTCAATCATGCCGTTGGAGGAAATCAGGCCCACGCGGCGGATGACCTCCGGGTGGTTGGAGACCTGCTGCGGGCGCAGGATGATGTGCTTGGCGTAGCGCTCAGCCTCAGCGTTCATCTTCTCCGCGTACTCCGGGGAGAGCGCGAAGGAGGTGGCTGAAGCCATGGTCATCTTGCCGGCGTCGATAAGGTCGAGCATGCCGTCCTGGATAACCTCGGTGTAGGCCTGGATGTTCTCAAACTTGGAGTCCAGCAGACCGGCCATCACGGCGTTGGGCACGTTGCCCACGCCGGACTGCATGATGAACTTGTCGTACTCCAGGCGGCCAGCGGCCACCTCGCCCTCGAGGAAGTTGATGAAGTTGGCGGCGATCTTCTCGGAGATGGCATCCGGCGCCTTGAAGGGAGCGTTGCGGTCCGGAGCGTTGGTCTCGACAACGGCGACGACCTTCTCCTTAGGGATCTCAATGAACGGGGTACCTACGCGGTCACCCGGCTTGGTGATCGGGATCGGCTGGCGGTTCGGCAGCTTCTCGATGCGGTAGATGTCATGCATGCCCTCGAGGTGCTCGGACTGCCACTCGTTGATCTCAATAATGATCTTGTCTGCGGCCTCGATGTACTCCAGGTTGTTTCCCACTGCGGAGGACGGGATGATGTTGCCGTCCTCGGTGATGCGCACGGCCTCGATGATGGCCAGCTGGAAGTCGCCGTAGAAGCCCTCCTCAACCTGCTGGCCGGACTGGGAGAGGTGCACGTCCTGGTACAGGGCGGAACCGTCGTTGAACTTGCCGCGCAGGGTCGGGTCAGAGTTATACGGGGAGCGGAAGCGGATAGCGTCGGCCTCAGCCAGAACACCGTCGCAGTCCGGGGCGGTGGAGGCGCCGGAGAAGATGTCGATGGCGAACTCCTCGCCCTTCTCGTGTGCGGCCTTGGCCTTGTGAGCAATGGCCGTCGGCAGAGCCTTGGGGTAACCAGCACCGGTAAAGCCGGAGATGCCCACGCGGTCACCGTGGTTGACAAACTTCGCGGCCTCGTCAGCGCTCATGACGAGCTCCTTAAACGGCGCGTATGCAATCCTATCGGACAAGATTAAGCCTCCTTTGAAGAAAGGCACGACCCAGGTTACGGCCATGCCCGTTTAGTTACATGCACCACACTAGCGAAGTCGCACAAGATTTACAGAAATCTTCACAAAAGTGTGTACCCAATATTTACACCCGTTTTGTTCAGGTGCCTGGACTTGCTTGCGCATTGCCCCACGACGCACAATGAGCGACGTGAATCTTGCGATCGGAAAAATCCAGCTCAACTCCCCCGTGGTCCTTGCCCCCATGGCGGGAGTTACCAACGTTGCCTTCCGCACGCTGTGCCGCGAGCAGGAGATCGAAAAGACCGGTACGGTCTCCGGGCTCTACGTGTGCGAGATGGTTACCGCGCGGGCCTTGGTGGAACGCAACGAAAAGACCATGCACATGACCACCTTCGGCCCGGACGAGAATCCGCGCTCGCTACAGCTCTACACCGTGGACCCGGAGTACACCTACCAGGCCGCCAAGATGATTGTGGATGAGAACCTGGCGGATCACATCGACATGAACTTCGGCTGCCCGGTTCCTAAGGTGACCCGCCGTGGCGGCGGTTCTGCCCTGCCGTACAAGCGACGCCTCTTTGGCAACATCGTCGCCGCCGCGGTCAAGGCCACCGAGGGCACCGACATCCCGGTCACGGTGAAGATGCGCGTGGGCATCGACGACGAACACCACACACACCTCGACGCAGGACGCATCGCCGTCGAGGAGGGCGCGGCCGCCGTGGCCCTGCATGGCCGCACTGCCGCGCAGCGCTACTCCGGCCACGCCGACTGGGGCGAGATCGCGCGCCTCAAGGAGCACCTGGCGGATACCGGCATCCCGGTGTTGGGCAATGGCGATATCTTCAAGGCCACCGATGCACGCGAGATGATGGAGCAGACGGGCTGTGATGGTGTCGTCGTCGGGCGCGGCTGCCTGGGCCGCCCGTGGCTCTTCCCGGAGCTCTCCGCCGAGCTGCGCGGCGAGCCCATCCCGCCGGAACCCACCCTGGGCGAGGTCACGCGCATCATGATCCGCCACGCCGAGCTTTTGGCGCAGCACGACGGCGAACGTCACGCCAGCCGCGATATCCGCAAGCACGTGGGCTGGTACCTACGCGGCTTCCCGGTGGGCGGCTCGGTGCGCGCGGGGATGTCCAAGGTGGAGTCCATAGACAATTTGCGCGAGCTGCTCGCACCGTGGGCGGAGTCCACCGCGCTTGCCGACGACGCCGATGGTCCCCGCGGGCGCCAAGGCTCACCGGCCAAGGTGGTCCTGCCCGAGGGCTGGCTGGATGACCCCGAGGACTCCACTGTGCCGGTCGGCGCAGAGATCATGCACTCCGGCGGCTAACAGTTGACAGATAATTCATATTTGGTCTAGAGGCGTGGAGGGGGTCACGTTGACGCGCGCTAGACCAAAAAATGCGCTAACGTTCTGCACATGCGCGTCGCTTACCGTGAACAGATGGACAACTTCGCACACGATCTCATCATTCTGTGCGATACCGTCAATACGATCATGTCTCAGGCCTCCGAGGCCCTCCTCGAAGCTGCCCTGCAACCTGCCGAGGAAGCACTCTCCCTCCGCGACGATCTCGATGAAATCCGCGGCCGCTGCGAAGAGCGCGCCGTGTCCTTGCTGGCCCTGGAAAACCCCATGGCCAAGGACCTGCGCCAGGTGGTAACCTCCATCTACATCGTGGAGGATCTCTACCGCATGGGCCGGCTGGCCCAGCACATCGCCACTGCCGCCCGGCGCCGCCACCCGCAGCCAGTGGTCCCGTCGGACTATATGGGCTACTTTGAGGAATTTGCCCGCCTGATTGCGGACATGTCCCACGGCCTGCGCGAGATCCTCGTGGACCCTGACCCGGACGTGGCTCTACGCATGGCTACTGACGACGACGCTGTGGACGACATCAACCACCACCTGCTCACCCTGCTCACCCAGCGCGAGTGGCGCGGCAGCGTGCGCGAGGCCGTGGAGACTGCCCAGCTGACCCGCTACTACGAGCGCTTCGGGGACCACTGCGTGTCTGTGGCCGGGCGCCTCATCTACTTCAGCACCGGCCTGGACCCCGAACAGTACATGGCCAAGCTCGACGAGCAGCAGAAAGACGCCGAATTCGAGGCTCGCATGCAGCAGCTCGAGCGCCAGTTCTACCGCTAGAGGAGCGCTCCAAATAGAACAACGCCCACCGCACACGGTCTCTGGTGGCTGTGTGGGTGGGCGTCGTCAAGCACGCGGCCTGCCGGCCGCGTCGCCGTGAGGATTAGCCGAAGCGGCCGGAAATGTAGTCCTCGGTGTCCTTCTTGGAGGGGTTCTCGAAGATCTTGGTGGTGTCATCGAACTCCACCAGGTGGCCCGGGCGGCCGGTGGCCTCCAGGGAGAAGAAGCCGGTCTTGTCGGAAACACGAGCGGCCTGCTGCATGTTGTGGGTCACGATGACGATGGTGAAGTTTTCCTTCAGCTCGTGGATGAGGTCCTCCACGGCGAGGGTGGAGATCGGGTCCAGGGCCGAGCAGGGCTCGTCCATGAGCAGGACCTCGGGCTCCACGGCAATCGCGCGGGCGATGCACAGACGCTGCTGCTGACCACCGGAGAGGCCTCCGCCCGGCTTATCCAGGCGGTCCTTGACCTCGTCCCAGAGGTTTGCGCCGCGCAGCGACTTCTCGGCGACCTCCTTCAGCTTCTTCTTGTTCTTCTCACCCGCCAGCTTGAGGCCAGCGACGACGTTTTCCTCGATGGACATCGTCGGGAACGGGTTCGGCTTCTGGAAGACCATGCCAATGGTGTTGCGCACGGAGACCGGGTCAACCTTGGGGGCGTAGATGTTTTGGCCGTCGAGAAGAATCTCGCCCTTGACGGTGGCGCCGGGGATGACCTCGTGCATGCGGTTGATGGTGCGCAGCACGGTGGACTTGCCACAGCCAGACGGGCCGATGAAGGCGGTGACGGCCTGGGCCGGGATGTGCATGTTGACGTTCTGCACGGCGTGGAAATCGCCGTAGTAGATGTTCACGTCATTGAGCTCAAGCTTGGACATGAGGGGTTGCTCCTGTGATTGTGCGGGGGTGTGATTACTTCTTGACGGAGAACTTCGCGGAGATGATGCGAGCACCGATGTTGAGGACTGCAATGATGAGCACCAGCGTCAGTGCCGCGCCCCACAGCTTGTCCAGCACTGCCGGCTGGGCACCGGACTTGTACATGTCCAGCATCATCAGCGGCAGCGACGACTGAGCACCGGAGAAGGCGTCCCAGTTGATGGAGGAGGTCGAGCCCACGAGCACCAGCACCGGTGCGGACTCACCCATGACGCGGGCCACGGCCAGCATGATGCCGGTGACGATGCCGGACAGGGCCGTCGGCAGCACGATGCGGGCGATGGTCTTCCACTTGGGAACGCCCAGCGCGTAGGAGGCCTCGCGCAGATCCATGGGGACCACGCGCAGCATCTCCTCGGTGTTGCGCACGACGATCGGAATCATGAGCAGCACGAGCGAGAGGGCCACGGCCATACCGGAGCGGTCGAAGCCGAAGAGGGTGATCCACATGGCGAAGACGAAGAGCGCCGCGACGATGGAGGGAACACCGGAGAGGATGTCCACCATGAAGGTGGTAACACGAGAGAGCCAGCCACCCTTGGAGTACTCCACCAGGTAGATGGCGGTGAAGATGCCAATCGGCACAGAGATGATGGTGGCGATGACCGTCTGCACGAAGGTACCAACCATGGCGTGGGCGGCACCGCCGCCGGCCTCGGTATCGAGGATTCCGCGCTGGGAGGTGGTCCACCAGTCGGCGTGCAGGATGGCACCCGAGCCGCGCGCGATGAGCTCCCACAGGACCCACACCAGTGGGATCATGGCGAGGATCATCATCGCCCACACGATGACGGTGGCGATGTTATTGGTCAGCTTGCGCCCGGCAGAAATGTCCAGGAAGGTGGGGCCGGAGGAAGCCGGCATTGCGTCAGTCTTGGTAGTCATTGGTACTGCCGCTCCTTACTTCTTCTTCACGATGGCTCGGGCGATGGCGTTGACCAGGAAGGTCAGCAGGAACAGCATCAGGCCGGCGGCGATGTAGGCGCCCGCGCGCATCTCGTTACCAAACTCGGCGGCGGCCAGTGCAATCGCGGTGGCGAAGGTGGTACCACCGTCGAAGAGGGAGAAACGGAAATCGATGAGCGGGGAGACAACCATGTATAGCGCCATGGTCTCACCCAGCGCGCGGCCCAGGCCGAGCATGGAGCCGGCGATGTAGCCGGACATGCCGAAGGGCAGCACGGTCATGCGGATGACTTCCCAGCGGGTGGCACCCAGGGCAAGCGCAGATTCGATCTGGCCCGGAGGGGTCTGGACGAAGACCTCGCGTGCGGTGGCGGCGATGATCGGGAGGATCATCACGGCCAGCACGATGCCACCGGTGAGGATGTTGCGGCCGGTGGAGAAGTTCGGGGAGTTGTCATAGACCTTGAAGAGGAAGAAGCTTCCGCCCCAGGACTCGATCCAGGTGTAGAACTTGGACAGCGCCGGGCCGAGGACCTGCCAGCCCCACAGACCGTAGACGATGGAGGGCACGGCGGCGAGCATGTCCACCAGGAAGCCCAGCGGCTTGACCAGGCGGGCCGGTGCGTAGTTGGACAGGAAGATTGCGATGCCCAGCGCGACCGGCATGGCGATAATCAACGCCACCACGGAGATGAGCACGGTGTTGCCAAAGAGCGTCGGAATGCCGAACTGCATGGCGTCGGTGTCGTTGGTGTCCCAACGGCCACCGTAGGTAAAGAAGCCGACGAGGCCGCCCTCGTTCACCGCGAGCGCGGGAATGGCGCGCCACAGCAGGAAGGCCGCGATGGCCGCGATCATCACGGTGATGAGGGTCGCGGAGGCGGTGGAGAGGAACTCAAAGACGCGGTCGCCGGGACGCTTGACCGCCTTGGAGTCGGTACCCAGGGCTGCCTGCGAGGCGTCAGTGGTGCTCAGCCCGGGCTGGGTTGCTACTGGGGCACCCTGCTCGGCTGACGACGCCGTGGTGAGGTTGTTGTCTGCCATGAGACTACGAAATCCTTTTCAACGAAAAGCTTAAATTCTCAAATGTGGGACATACCACCGCCCCCAAAGTCGCTCACACGGGGCGGTTTGGGGGCGGAAGTGCACTTCAGAGTACTGAAGGCTACTGGATGGCCTCGACGGCAGCCTTCAGGCGCTCGAGGTGGTCACCGGAGACCGGGATGAAGCCAGCAGCCTCGAGGTCAGCGTTCTGGTTATCCAGGACGGTGTTGAAGAAGGCCTTGACCAGAGCGGAAGTCTCCTCATCGTAGCCAGCGGAGCACACGATGTTGTAGGTGGTCAGGATGAGCGGATAAGCGCCGTCATCCTTGGAGGAGAAGAGGGCTTCGGAGTCAACGACCATGTCGTGCTCGGAGTTGGTCTCCTTGAACTTCAGGTTGTCCAGAGCAACGCCGACGGACTCGTTGGAGAGCTCAACCGGGCCGTTGCCGAAGTCGATCTTGGCAATCTTGACGCCGTCAGCTTCCTTCTGGTGTGCGTAGCCAGCCTCGACGTAGGTGATAGCGCCCTCGATGGAAGCGACCTGGTCAGCAACACCGGAGGAACCGTTAGCACCCTCGCCGACGGAGTCCGGGAACTGCTTGCCCTCGGAGTCCCAGTTGCCGGTGGCGGTGGAGAGGAACTTCTGGAAGTTATCGGAGGTACCGGACTCGTCAGAGCGGAAGATGACGGTGATGTCCTTGTCCGGAAGGTCGGTGCCCTCGTTCTCAGCCTTGATGGCGTCATCATTCCACTTGGTGATCTCGCCCTTGAAGATCTTGGCCAGGGTATCAGTGGAGAGGTTGACCTCGGTGTCTCCCAGGTTGTAGGCGATGGCCACCGGGCCGATGGTGGTGGGCAGGTGCCATGCGTCGTTGCCCTCGCAACGCTCCTTAGCTGCCTCAACCTCGCCCTTGTCCTCCTTCAGAGCGGAGTCAGAACCAGCGAAGTCAACGGTGCCGTTGGTGAAGGCCTTGACGCCAGCGCCGGAGCCGGAGGAGGTGTAGGAGAAGTTAGCGTCCGGGTAAGCGCCCAGGAAGGCCTTCTCAAAGACGGACATAGCGGACTTCTGGGAGGATGCGCCTTCACCAGAGAGGTCGCCGGAAACGGAAGAATCGCCACCCTCAGCGCCGCCGGAAGCGGAGTCAGAGGACTCGGAGCAGGCAACGAGTGCGGTGGAGGTTGCGGCGATGAGGCCAAGTACTGCGGCGGAGCGCTTGAAGTTGCGAATCACAGGGAAACCTTTCCGGTGCGGATAAGAAGAGAATGTTTCAATCCGAGGCCATCACATCCCCTTCCTGGAAGCCCCGCCTGGAGACCCCCGTGGAAGCCCCTCCTTGAGGCGCCCAATTACGGGCGTGATGAACTCACGGGAAGTAAAGCTATCCGCGGCGGGTTAACCGCAAAGGTATCTTCAGGTGAACAGCAGGTGAATTTGTCCGCGTGGCCGGTGAGTCTAGTCACGTTTTGCCCACACACAGTGGGATTCTGCGATCTGGAAGCCTAGGCGCTCGTAGGCCTTGACCGCCGGGGCGTTGTCCTCTTCGACGTAAAGGATCACCCGCTCCGCGCCCTTGGACTGCATGCGGTTGAGCCCCGCCGAGAGCAAGGGCGCGCCCAGGCCGCGCCCGCGGAAGTCGCTACCGAGGCCCACGACGTAGACCTCGCCGAAGCCCCCGTGCCACTTGGTCCAATGGAAGCCGGCC
Source organism: Corynebacterium sp. (assembly GCF_030532325.1). GTDB lineage: Bacteria > Actinomycetota > Actinomycetes > Mycobacteriales > Mycobacteriaceae > Corynebacterium. The sequence continues at coordinate 74,397 of NZ_JAUNLS010000011.1, read as the reverse complement.
AGCCGGGGGCTCTCCCCCGCTGCCTTATCTCCAGCTGTCTTATCCCCAGCTGACGCACCCTCAGCCTCCCAGAGGAAGATGAGATCCTGCGGGTCAAACCACTCGGCCTCCATGCCGCGGTGCAGGCGCTCCATGTCCCAGCCGCCCTGCTCCGGGTGCCAGGAGAAGGCCTCGTTGTTCACGCGCAGCCACTCGGCTTCCACGCGCTCGCGCCCCCAGCGCTCCACGGACTCGGCGTAGTTGAGGATTTCCATGCCCTCCACCGTGGGCAGCTCTGCGGCCTTCTGCAGATCCGCGCCCTCGATGGCCATGACCAGCAGGGTGCGCACCACCTCTAATCCGTTCTTGGTGGCCAGCGCCTGCGCGCCCGGCAGGTTGCCGTGGGCCCACAGCTGCGGCGAGGTGAGTGAGGTGTGGGAAGAAAGGGCATCGTAAAGCGCCTGCCCCACCCCGGCGCGGCGGTGCTCGGGGTGCACCACCATCTCCACCTGGTCGCCGTCGCACGCGGCCGCGCCCAGCAGCGTCTCGCCCGCGCTGGCCACCAGGTGGCGGTGGCCCAGGCGGGTGTCCTCCAGACCGAGGAGGAATTGCTCGGACAGCGGCGCGATGCCATCGGCCTGCTCGGCCTCGCGCGCCAGCGCGGCCACACCTTGAGCCAGCTTTCGGTTCTCCGGCAGCGTGGTGGATTCGATTCTCACGTTCGGTGTATTCACGTCTTCGGTATTCATGCCTTCCGTATTCATGGCTACCAGGGTACGTGCGGTACAAATAGAAAGGTGACTGTTCTCCGTATCAACCGCCACGTGGCCCACCTCGGTGTGGCCGTGGCCGTCGTCGCCGGCGCCTGGCTGGCCGATTCCACCGTGGCGATGCACGCAGAACATCAGGTATCCCAGCGTGCCAAGAAGACCTCGCGCCTGGAGGATAGCCCCAACGTCTACATCGGCGGACTGCCGGTGAGCGCCGCGTTCTTCACCAAGGAAATTCCCTACATGGAGGTGCAGTCCACCGACGTCGAGGTGCCCAAACTGGGCATGGTCAACGCCTCGACCACCCTGCGCGATATCACCATCCGGCCCGAGCAGCTCTTTAGCGGGGACTTCGAGGGCTCACCGGTATCCACCTACAGCCGCAGCATCAGCCTCGACGGCGTGGCGCTGGGCCGGCTGCTGGGGATCACGGATCTCTCCATTGCCAATCCCGATGACATTTCCCCCATGGGTGGGCCCTCCGCGGAGGCGGAGCTGACGGGCACCTTGCCGGGGGATACACACAAGTCTACGGCCAAGGTCACGCTGCGCCTGGTGGGCGAGCACTTCCACATGAAGGTCTACGGCACCGACGACGAGCGCCTGCACAAGGCCTTTGGCCTCAACTTCGATACCCGCCAACTGCCGCTTCCCGCCCAGGCCACCTCGGTGAAGCTGCAGGGCGGCTCCATCACCTTCGAGGTGCAGCGCCGCAACATCACGCTCAAGGCCGCCCAGCTCTCCCCGCTGGAGATCGAGGGCTCGGAGCAAAAGGCCATCGAGGATGCCGCGCAGAAGGCCGAGGACACCGCCTCGGAGGTGGGCAGCGCGCCCACCACCCCGCCGAGCTGGCGCCGAAACACCAGCGACTAAAAACCTTCAGCCAGCAGCGAGGGCTAGATAGAGATCAAATCCCTGAGCACCTCACGCCAGCTGCGCTGGTGCGGCGGGCGCGGATCCTTCGGCGCGAAGACCTCTAAGGCATTGGGCACGGACTCCAAGTGCACGTGGGAAAACTCCCCCTCCAGCTCGCCATCGGCCTGGAAGCGGTGCGGAACCGGGCAGGAGAGATCCACCCACTCGGCGTCCTCGAAGGGCAAGATACGGGTATCCGTGATCTTGGCCAGGTAGTGGCGCTGATCCACGCCCAGCAGGTGCATGACACCCACCAGTCCACTCACTCCGCCCAGGGAGGCCACGCCAAAGAGCGCCAGGCCCTTCTCAAAGGAATTGCGCGGGTTGGTCACCACCGGCAGCGGGCCGAGGAAGGTCCACGGGTTGGTGTTGGAGGTAAACATCAGCGGCACGTTGTGGGCCACGAAGTCCGCGCCGTCGTGGGAACCCGCCCGCACCGTAATCCGCGGCGGGGTGATCCGGGCGCGCGCGTAGGTCTGCCAGGTCACCGCGAGGTAGCGCAGCGGGGTGGCGGCAAAGCCCTTCTCACGGGCGCGGTCCACGCGTGCTAGGACGTCGGCGTCGATGCCAAAACCCGCGTTGACGGCGAACCAGCGCTCATTCCACGTGCCCAGGGAAACCTCACGGCGAATATCGTTGTCCAGCAAGCGCGCCAGCACATGCGCGGCCTCCACCGGGGTGTTGGGAAAGCCCAGGGCGCGCACGAAGACGTTGGCCGAGCCCGTCGGAATCACCGCCAGCGCCGGAATCTCGTGGGTGCGCGGGGCTTGGTGCCCCACCGGGCCGAGCAGCCCGTTGACAATCTCGTTGACGGTGCCGTCGCCGCCGAAGACCACGATGACGTCGTAGTCCTCGCGGCTTAAGCCGCACACCATCTCCTCGGCGTGGCCGGCGTAGTGGGTGAACTGCGCGCGCAGGTGCAGCCCCTCGACGCCCCGCAGCACCGGCAACACCTGCCGGAACATGGCCGCGGACTGGCTCGTCGAGTTCGGGTTGGAAATCATCAACGCTCGCATGACCCCCTAGCCTAGTGGTTTCTGACGCCCGCACACGACTAGGCTGGTTGCCCATGAGCGAAAACCAATCTCCCAAGATCAACGGCAACGATGCCGTGAACCAGGCCGCTGAGGCCTGGAAGGACGCCGCCTCTCGCAACATCCCCGCCATCGAGGTGGCAGAGAACCCCCTGCCGCACGACACCGCCAACCTGCGTCAGGGCCCCTCGCTGCACGACGGCCTCCTGGCCCTGTTGCCGCTGGTTGGTGTGTGGCAGGGCGAGGGCCAGGCCCACGATGTTGACGGCAACCAGTACGCCTTTGGCCAGCAGCTCATCATCGCCCACGATGGCGAGAACTACCTGACCTATTCCTCGCGCACATGGAAGATCGATTCCGAGGGCAACCCGGCCGGCACCGACGTGCGCGAGAACGGCTTCTGGCGCGTGTCCCCCAAGGACGAGCTGGAGGTCACCTACACCTCCTCCAACGGCATCAATGAGATCTTCTACGGCTCGCTGTTCAACGAGCGCGCCTGGCAGCTCGAGTCCGCCTCCACGATGGTCACCGAGACCGGCCCGAAGAATCTGGGCCCGGGCAAGCGCATGTACGGCCTCATGCCCAACAACAACCTGGGCTGGGTGGACGAGCGGCTTATCGACGGCGAAATGCGCCCCTACATGTCCGCCGAACTGACCCGCGTAGCTGGCTATCGCGCTAGAACCGGATCCGCGCTATCGCGCGAGCGCAGCATCGATCAGGTCCCGGATGGCCTCCACATCGTGGCCCTCCGGGGCCTTCAGTTTCTTGTCATTGAGCTTGGTCACGCGCACGGCGGTGCGCACGGAAGAAACCAGCCACAGCGAGTCCGCACGCAGCAGATCCTCCACGGTCATTTCCTTGGCCTTACAGCGATAGCCCTGCTGCTGGGCGTACTCGAAGAGCGCCTCCTGCGTGGTGCCCGGCAGAATCCCGGGCGCTAGCGGGGTGCGCAGCTTCTCTCCCTTGACGGCCACCACCGTGGAGGTCGCGCCCTCCAGCACCAGGCCCTCCTCGGGCGTGGTAAAGATGACGTCGTCAAAGCCACGCTCACGCGCCAGGCGCAGGGTGGCCATCGTGGCGGCGTAGTTGAGGGTCTTGGCCGGCAGCTCCTCCGCCACCTGCCACAGGCGCGGGGTGGTCATGACCTTGACACCGCTGGCGCGCTGGGCCACCACCGTGGGGTCGATGGGCTGGACCACCACCCAGGCGCTGGGGTGGCCTGTGGAGGCCCGCCCGCGGGTATAGGTCCACGTGCACTTGGCTTCCTCGCAGTCCTCGCCGGCCTCCCCGCAGTACTCGGTCACGGCCAGGCGGGTGGCCTCCTCCCATTTCTCCATGATGGGCTCCGGCAGATCCAGCGCCTTGGCGGACTGCACGAAGCGCTGCGCGTGGCGTTGGAGGTTGGCTACCTTGCCGCCGCGCACGAGGAGGGACTCAAAAATGCCGTCGCCGCGGGTGACGGCGGCGTCATCCCAATACACCAGCGGCAGGGAGGGCATGTGTCTGCGCACTGAGCCTCCGTAGGGTTCCACTACATAGATGACCGGCTCTTTCCTGCGCGTGAAGTCCATATCCCTGATTATGCCCTACCATCGGAGGGCGTGAGTTACTCTTCGCCGCTTCTTTCCCGTCCCTCCGCCGCCCAGTTGCAGGATGCCAGCGCTGCTGAGCTTCTCGATGCCCTCGGGGTGGCCTGGCACTACGGCAACCCGCTGGTAGAGCAGCGAGCCGCGGAGACTGGCTCGGCCATCATCGACCGCTCGCAGCGCCGCGTGCTCAAGGTCGATGGGCCGGACGCCGCCGTCTTCCTCAACAATCTTCTCTCGCAGAAGCTTGACGACGCCCCCGATGGCTTCCACGCCGGCGCCCTCGACCTGGACATCCAGGGTCACGTGCTGCACCAGATGAATGTGAGCCGGCAGGGCACGGCCTTTTACCTCGATGTCTCGGCCGCGCAGTTCGATTCCCTCCTGGACTTCCTCACCACGATGGTCTTTTGGTCCGAGGTCACCGTGGAGGAGGCCGATCTCGCCGTAGTCACCGTGCTGGGCGCTGCGCTGCCCGCACCGCAGGCCGCCGTGCTCACCCGCCCCGTGCAGTGGCTGGGGGTGTCCCGCACCGACTTCCTTGTTCCGCGCGCACAGCTAGCCTCTGCCGTGGAGGAGCTCGAGGCCGCCGGCGGCACACTGGCGGGCCTGATGGCCTATACCGCCGAGCGCGTGCGCGCCCGCGAGCCCGAATTCGGCGCTGACCTGGACTCAAAGACCATCGCCCACGAGGTTCCGCAGTGGATCTCCCGTGGGGAGGGCCCCGAGAAGAACCCGGCCTTCGTGCACCTCAACAAGGGCTGCTACCGCGGGCAGGAGACCGTGGCGCGGGTGGAAAACCTCGGCCGCTCCCCGCGCCTGCTGGTCATGCTCTATCTCGACGGCTCCGCCCCCACTGCCCCGCAGATCGGTGCGGAGATCACCCTCGGCGGGCGCCGCGTGGGCCGGATGGGCACCATCGTTGAGGACTGCGACTACGGCCCCATCGCCCTGGGGCTGGTCAAGCGCAGCGCGCTGGCGCAGGGCGCCGAGCTTCTCATCGGTGAAACCGCCGCCTCGGTGGAAGAGGACTCCATCCCGGATGATGAAGGCCCCAAGGCCGGTCGCGCCGCCGTGGATAAGCTGCGCGGCAAGTAGGTCAAGCAGTGGCAATGTGCTCTTTTTTAGCTTAAAGCGACTCTTACCACTATTTTCGGCGCTGCTAGGGGGTAGTTCGGAATTTTTTCGTCACACAGGCTATTGTGTCTAACAGGAAGATATACATTTGATTAAGCCGATGGGGCGTCCGAGAATCCCTGGACTGCCCTACACACCTCAAGGGGGTCATGCACATGGGACGCGGACGCGCAAAGGCAAAGCAGACCAAAGTTGCACGCCAGTTGAAGTACAATTCGCCCGAGATGGATCTGGATTCGCTCCAGCGGGAGCTTGCCTCCCAGAACGCGGGCAACTCCGCTCACGATGAGGACGACGAATACGCTGAGTACGTCGACCGCTGGGCGGATGATGATGACGATGAGGACGAGCGCTAAGCGCTGAGAGCTCCTCACGCAGCGGAGCTTCCCCGCTGCCCCATACATTGCACAGCCGGAGCTCAACCCGGTCATCGCAGTTGTATGAATAAGGCCGATACTCCCCTTCCGGAGTATCGGCCTTAAGTGTATGCGCCTCAGCTGTGTCTACCGCTAGAAGTTCGAGTGCTCACCGTGCATGATGACGCGCGGCTCGCCCTCGGCGGACTCACGCACGGTACCCAGCTCCCAGGCCTCAACGTGGCGGGCAGCCATCATGGCCAGAGCGCGCTCACGATCCTCCGGGGAGACAACGGCGATCATGCCCACGCCCATGTTAAAGGTCTTCTCCATCTCTTCCAGGGCCACCTTGCCCACAGAGGAGATGGTCTTGAAAATCTGGCCCGGGGTCCAGGTGGAACGGTTCACGTCAGCAGTCAGGCCCTCCGGAATGACGCGCTCCAGGTTGCCGGCCAGGCCGCCGCCGGTGACGTGGCAGAAGGTCGACACCGCGCACTCGGCGGTCAGCGCCAGGCAGTCCTTGGCGTAGATGCGGGTGGGCTCCAGAAGCTCCTCGCCCAAGGTGCGGCCGAGATCCTCCATGTAGCCGTCGAGAGGCAGGCCAGCCTGCTCCAGCAGGACGTAGCGGGCCAGGGAGTAGCCGTTGGAGTGCAGGCCGGAGGAGCCCATGGCGATGAGCACGTCACCGTCGCGCACCTTGTCCGGGCCCAGCAGCTCCTCGGCCTCCACAACGCCCACGGCGGTGGCGGAGACGTCATACTCGTCCTCGCCCATCACGCCGGGGTGCTCGGCGGTCTCGCCGCCCAGCAGCGCGGCGCCGGCCTGCACGCAGCCCTCCGCGATGCCCTTGACAATCTCCGCAACCTTCTCCGGCACAACCTTGCCCACGGCGATGTAGTCCTGCAGGAAAAGCGGCTCGGCGCCGCAGACCACGAGGTCATCCACGCACATGGCTACCAGGTCGATGCCAATGGTGTCGTGCTTGTCCATGGCCTGGGCCACGGCCAGCTTGGTGCCCACGCCGTCGGATCCAGCGGCGAGGATGGGCTCGTTGTACTTGCCCAGCTTGAACAGGCCAGCAAAACCGCCGAGGCCGCCCATGACCTCCGGGCGGGTGGCGCGCTTAGCGTGCGGCGCGAAGAGGGTGACGGCACGGTCGCCTTCCTCGATGCTGACGCCGGCGGCTGCGTAGGTGTTTTCGCTCATGGTGGAAGTTCCTTACTTGGTAGTCGAGCCCTGCAGGGTACGCACGGCCTCAGCATTGGGGTTACCGGCCGGAAGGCCGAGGGGGTAGACGCCGTCGAAGCAGGCGGTGCACAGCTCGGTGCGCGGCTGCTGGGTGGCCTCCACCATCTCCTCGATGGAGACAAAGCCCAGGGTGTCCGCGCCAATGGCGTCGCAGATGGTCTTGCACACCGCGTCCAAATCCTCGGAGGGATTGGCGTTGGCAATGAGCTCGCCCGGGGAGGCGAAGTCAATGCCGTAGAAGCACGGCCACTTCACCGGCGGGGAGGCGATGCGCACGTGCACCTCGGCGGCACCGGCCTCGCGCAGCATGCGGATGAGCGCGCGCTGGGTGTTGCCGCGGACGATGGAGTCATCCACCACCACGATGGACTTGCCCTCGATGACCTCGCGCAGCGGGTTGAGCTTGAGGCGGATGCCCATCTGGCGCTGGGACTGGGTGGGCTGGATGAAGGTGCGGCCCACGTAGGAGTTCTTCACCAGGCCGTGGCCGAAGGTGATGCCGGATTCGCGGGCGTAGCCCACCGCGGCCGGGTTGCCGGACTCCGGCACGGGGATGACCAGCTCGGCGTTCGGGGCAGGGTACTCGCGCGCCAAACGGCGGCCAATCTCCACGCGCGTAGCGTTGACGGAGCGCTCCTTGATGGTGGTATCGGGGCGCGCCAAGTAGACGTACTCGAATACACAGCCGTGACGGGTGGGCTCGGCGAACTTCTCGGAGCGGATACCGGCTTCGTCGATAGCCACCAGCTCGCCCGGCTCGATCTCGCGAATGAACTGTGCGCCCACGATGTCCAGCGCACAGGTTTCCGAGGCCACAACCCAGCCCTTGGGCAGACGGCCCAGAGACAGCGGGCGCACGCCGTGCGGATCGCGGGCAGCGTAAAGCGTGTGGCCGTCAGTAAAGGTCAGGCAGAACGCGCCCTTGACGCGCGGCAGCAGCTGGCGGGCGGAGTCGAAGACGGAGTTGTTCTCATTGACGCCATCAGCCAGCAGCATGGACAGGCACATCGAGTCGGAGACGGATTCCTCGGCAGGCTTGACCAGGCCGCGCTTGACGGCTTCCTCGCGCAGCTCCAGGTAGTTGACCAGGTTGCCGTTGTGGCCCAGCGCGATGTCCACGCCGCTGGGCGAGGTGCCGAACATCGGCTGCACGTTGGACCACTCCTTGCCGCCCGCGGTGGAGTAGCGGGTGTGGCCCACGGCTACGTCGCCCTGCAGGGAGGAAAGGATGGACTCGTCAAAGATGTTGGCCACCAGGCCCATGTCCTTGAAGACGACGATGCGGTCATCGTCACCGACGGCGATGCCGGCGGCCTCCTGGCCGCGGTGCTGGAGCGCGAAGAGGCCGAAGTAGGTCAGCTTGGAGACCTCCTCGCCCGGCGCCCACACGCCGAACACGCCGCATTCTTCACGGGGTTCGGGCTCGTTGTGATCATCCAGATGATCAGCCGAGTGATTAGCGAGATCATCAGCGCGGTCGGTGGAAGGGTTAGTGATACGGGGATCGTGTTCAGCTATCACGGCGCTTATCCTAGCTGTTTTGGCCTGTGGAAACTAACGGAATGATGGGCAGCCAGGCGGCGATTTCCCCAGAACGGGAGCCGGAGGCGTCCACCTTGCCGGAGCGCACCGCCTCCTGCCAGCCCAGCGCGCCGGTGGCCAGCTGCAGCCATGTCAGCGGATCGGTCTCCACCACATTCGGCGGAGTGCCGCGGGTATGGCGGGGTCCTTCGATGCACTGAACGGCCACAAATGGGGGCACCCGCAGCTCCACGGAGTGCCCGGGGGCGTCGGCCTCCAGCGTGCGGGCGGTAGTACGGGTGGCTGCAGCCAGCGCGGCCCTACCAGGTTTTTCCACCTCGTCGGGGGTGAGGATCCACTCCCGGATCTCCTCAACGGCCGCGCGGGTGGCGTGTGGATCGACGGGCTTCTTCATTTCTTCAGCGTCCTTACTGATAGCTTTTTAGCCATGCCTCCTATTCTTACGGATGACGTGAACAACGAAAAGTCCCCCTCCATCACGCTGCGTTTCATGGCCGCGCCTACCGACATCACCCTGGCGGGCGCCCAAGGCATCGGCGGCGGCCGCGTCCTTGAGTGGATTGACAAGGCCGCCTATGCCTGCGCGGTGCAGTGGTCCGGCACCTACTGTGTTACCGCCTACGTGGGCCACATCCACTTCACTCGCCCCATCCCCTCCGGCCACATCGTAGAGGTACGCTCGCGTATCGCCATGACGGGGCGCTCCTCCATGCACATCGTCAACGAGGTGCTCTCCGCAGATCCGCGTGAGGGCATCTTTACCCGTGCGTGCGACTGCCTGGTGATCTTCGTGGCCAAGGATCCGGATACCGGCCGGCCCACCCCGGTGCCCACCTTCGTGCCGGAGACCGATGAGCACCGCCGCGTGTGGGAGGCCGCCGAGTCCCGCATCGAACTGCGCAAAGCCATCGAGGCGGAGATGGAAAAACAGACCTACGACGGGCCTTCCGACGCCCCCCGCATGGTCACCCGCTTCCTGGCCAAGCCCACCGACGTCAACTGGGGCGGCAACGTGCACGGCGGCACCGCGATGGAGTGGATCGACGAGGCCGGCACCGCCTGCACCATGGAGTGGTCCGGCGAGCACACCGTGGCGGTCTATGCCGGCGGCATCCGCTTCTACCGCCCGATTCACATCGGCGATCTCATCGAGGTCGATGCCCGCATGATGCGCACCGATACCCGCTCGATGCAGATGTCTATTCACGTGCGCTCCGGCAACCCGCGCGGCGGCCGCGAGCAGCTGCAGACAGCCATCCACGCCACCGTGGCCTACATGGCCATGGATAGTGACTGGAATGCACTGGCTGCCCGCCAGTTCACCCCGCGCACCGACGAGGACAAGCGCCTGTGGGAACACGCCGGAATCCTGCGCGGCCTGCGCGGCCAGTACTCCCCGAAGCCGCTGGTGGTGGCCCCCAACCACCAGCACATCGACTAGCGCCGCACTTCGCCTCGCCCCGTACTTTGCCTAGCTGAGTGGCTGCACGTCGACCACGGCGTGCAGCTTCTCCGGCGTGCGCGCGCTGCGCAGCTCGTAGCGCCGGCTTGGCGTTGCCCCTCTTGGAGAGGCCCCGCTTGGCGAGGCCCCTTTCTTTCCATACACGTACAGGCTCGCGCGTCCTGGCACCACCAGCGGCTTGTAGAAGTCCACGCGCAGCTCGCCGGCCTGCGGCAACGTGGGCCCGGCAAAGGCCAGCACGCGCGCGAAGCTCAACATGCCGTGGGCAATGGGGGCCGGGAAACCAAAGGCACGCGCACCCAGGCGGGAGACGTGGATGGGGTTCTTATCCCCTGAGGCTCGCGCGTACTCTTTGACCCCGCTGGGGCTGAAGTCCAGGCGCGCGGCGGCGGTGTGTGCGAAGAGCTCGCGCGCAGCCAGCGGCGTGCCAGCCCGCCGGCAAGAATCCTCCGGGCGCTCGCGCACGTGCTCCGGGGTGTCCGCGCTCCAGGTCGCGCCGACGGAGAGGAAACTCGAGGTCTGCTCCCAGGCCAACTCCCCGCCCGCACGCAGCCGGGTGTGCATGTCGATGACCAACCCCTTGCGGTGGGCGCGCAGGTTATCGGCAAAGACCTCCAGCCCCAGGCTCTCGCCGGCGTGCACCGGCCGGTGCTGGGTGATGACATTGCTCAGGTGCACCGCGCCCATTGCCGGGAAGGGGAAGCCCGGCGCGTCCATGACCGCAATGGCCAGGGGGAAGCTGAGGAGGTAGGGGAAGGAGGCGGGGAGGGCATCGCCAAGCGCAAAGCCCACCGCGGAGCAGTACGCGGCCAGCTGCCCGGGATCGGTGCGCACGCCGGAGACCCGGAATCCAACGCGCGGATCATCGACCACCCGCTGCGTGCCGCCTAGCAGGGGCAGCGCCCGGAAGGCCTGGCCCAGGTAGAGCCGCGTGAGATCCGGGATGGCGGGCAGCTGCTGAAACTCCACTCGGTTCTGCGAGTCCTGTGCACCCTGTGCATTCTGCACGTTCGTAGCATCCATTGCTTAAGCCCCCATGAGGTTCTGCCCGCACACGCGCACGGTGTTTCCGGTCACGGTGGGCGCGGCGGCGAAGAAAGCCACGGTCTCGGCCACGTCCACGGGCAGCCCGGCCTGCTGCAGGGAGTTGAGGCGGCGGCCGATCTCACGCGGGCCGAAGGGCATGACGGCGGTCATGGCGGTCTCGATGAAGCCGGGGGCCACCGCGTTGATGGTGGCGCCGGTCTGTGCCAGCGGCTCGGCCAAGGACTCCACCAGCCCGATGATGCCGGCCTTGGTGGTGGCGTAGTTGGTCTGGCCGCGGTTGCCGGAAATGCCCGCCATGGAGGAGACCCCAATGACGGACGCGCCCTGCGCGAGGTGGCCGGCCTCCATGAGCTCTTCGGTGATGCGCACCGGGGCGAGAAGGTTGACGGCCAGCACCGCGTCCCACTGCTCGGGGCTCATGTTGTAGAGCAGCTTGTCGCGGGTAATACCGGCGTTGTGGACGAGGATGTCGATGACCCCGGCGCCACTGCTCTTATCACTGTGCTTGTCACTGTTCTTGTCACTGTATTTAACTCCGTAGCGTGCCCGGGCGTGCTCGGCAATACGCTGGGCGGCCTGCGGTTCCGTGACATCGAGGCTGAGCGCGGTGCCCTTGACCTTGTTGGCGGTGGCGCTGAGCTGCTCGCTGGCCTGCGGAACGTCGATGCAGATGACCTCGGCGCCCTCGCGGGCGAGGACCTCCGCGATGGTCGCGCCGATGCCGCGGGCGGCACCGGTGACCACGGCCACGCGGCCGGCCAGCGGTTGCTCCCAGGACTCCGGGCGCGGGTGCCGGGACTGAGCGGCCGGCGCCACACGCACCACCTGGCCGTCCACAAAAGCGGACTTTCCGGAGAGGAAGAAACGGACGGTGGCCTCCACGTCTGTGGCGCTGGCCGCGGCATCCGTCCACACCAGGTTCACCGTGGCGCCCTTACGCATCTCCTTGGCCAAGGAACGGCTAAACCCTTCCAGCGCCCGGGCCGCAATCCGCGCCTGCGTGCTGGCAGCGCCGGCAACCCCGGCTGCCCCGCTCATACTTGCGGGATCCGTGCCGATGATGAGCAGCCGCGCGTTCGGCGCGAGCTTGGCCAGCTGTGGGTGGAAGAAGTCATAGAGCTCGCGCAGCTGCTGCGGGCTGTTAAGCCCTGTGGCGTCAAACACCACGCCCGCGCGGCGGGTATCCGCGTGCTCCTCGATGAGGTGATAGTCCCCCTCCAGCAGCCGGGCCAGCCCGGCGCGCAGGCGGCCCTCACCGCCGAGCACCACCGGCGCTTCCAGCGGCGGCTTCCCCGGGGCAAAACGGCGCAGCGGGTAGCCCTGCGGCACGCCGGCCTTGGCGGCCAGCGGGGACGTCATCAGCTTTTCTCCGAGCGAGGCTTTCCTCACCGTCTCCTCCTTTTCTCCTTATTCGTGACTGCAGCTCTCCGGCTCAACGCCGGCACCACGTTCGTGACACAGCTAACAGTACCCGCTAAGCTGTGCACCACAGCAAGCCCGCTGCGCACCCCGAAGGAGTTTCTGCATGTCACTGGCCACCCGCGTTGCCATCCTGGGCGGCAACCGCATCCCCTTTGCCCGCTCGAACAAGCATTACGCCAAGGCCAGCAACCTGGACATGTTCACCAGCGCCCTCGACGGGCTCATCGCGCGCTTCGGGCTGCACGAGACCCGGCTAGGCCTGGTGGCCGGCGGCGCGGTGATCAAGCACTCCCGCGACTTCAACCTCACCCGCGAAGCTGTGCTCGGCTCCGCGCTGGATTCCACCACCCCGGCCATGGATATTCAGCAGGCCTGCTGCACCTCGCTGACGGCCACTATCACCGTGGCGGATGGCATCCGCTCCGGGCGCATCGACTCGGGCATCGCCGGCGGCGCGGACACCACCTCGGATGCCCCGCTGGTGCTTGGCGATTCCCTCCGCACCACCCTCATCGAGCTCACCCACACCCGCTCGGCGCTGCGCCGCGCGCAGCTTATCGGCAGCCTCCGCCCCTCCCAGTTCCTCCCGGAGCTTCCCCGCAATGAGGAACCGCGCACGGGGCTATCCATGGGCGAGCACGCCGCCATCACCGCCCGCGAATTCGGGATTTCCCGTGCCGCACAGGACGAGCTGGCGCTGGCTTCCCACCGCAACCTGGCCGCGGCGTGGGACGCGGGCTTCTTTGATGATCTGAGCACCAGCTTTTTAGGCCTGCACCGCGATGGCACGCTGCGCCCGGATACCTCGCTGGAGGCACTGGGCGCGCTCACGCCGGTCTTTGGTAAGCGCGACGCCGAGCAGCACGGCGCCCAGGCCACGATGACCGCGGGCAACTCCACGGCCCTCAGTGACGGTGCCTCTACCCTGCTGCTGGGCAGCGAGGACTTCGCCGCCGAGCACAACCTGGAGCCGCTGGCCTTCCTGGTGGATTCTGAAACCGCCGCGGTGGACTTCGTGCACGGGACCGACGGCCTGCTCATGGCTCCGACCTACGCCGTGCCGCGGCTGCTAGCCCGCAATGGCTTAAGCCTGCAGGACTTTGACTTCTACGAGATCCACGAGGCCTTCGCCTCCCAGGTGCTGGCCACGCTCAAGGCCTGGGCGGATGAGAGCTACTGCCGCGAGCGCCTCGGGCTGGACGGCGCGCTCGGGCCCATCGACCGCAGCACGCTCAACGTCAAGGGCTCCTCCCTGGCGGCCGGCCATCCCTTTGCCGCCACCGGCACCCGCATCCTGGCCACCGCCGCCAAGACGCTGAAAGAAAATGGCGGCGGCCGCGCGCTGATCTCTATCTGCGGGGCCGGCGGCCAGGGTGTGGCCGCAATCCTCGAGGCGGCCTAAGCGGCAGCCACCACGGCCATCCACACCGCCACCATGTGCACCACCACCGCAGCGATGGTGGCGGTGTGGAAGTGCTCGTGGTAGCCGTACCACCGGGCGTTGCGGCCCGGCCACTTGAAGCCATAGACCAGCGCCCCGAGCGAGTAGATGATGCCGCCGGCCACGAGCAGCCACACCACCGCGGCACCCGCGTTGGCCCACACGCTGGGGATCAGCGGCAGGATGAGCCAGCCCAGCGCCAGGTAGACCACCACGTCCAGCCAGCGCGGGTGGTTGATCCACACCAGGTTGAGCAGCGCGCCCAGGACGGCGCCCAGCCAGGCGATGCCCAGCATCCACGCGGCCTGCGCCCCAGGCAGGGTCAGCGCGCACAGTGGGGTGTAGGTGGCGGCAATGAAGACGGCGATGGTGGCGTGATCCGCGCGCCGCCACCACTGCACCGCCCGGGCGGTGGGCCAGGGCCAGCGGTGGTAGAGCGCGGAGATGGAAAACAGCCCCACCACCCCCACGCCGTAGACGGTCACCGCCAGGCCCTGCTTCCAGGTCAGCGTCATCCAGGAATAGGTAATGAGCACCGTGGAGGCAATGAGTGAGAGCAACGCGGCGAAGAGGTGCCCCCAGCCGCGGGTCAGAGGGCGCTGACCGCGGTCCGCCATCCAGTAGGTGCGCTGGATGAGCTGCTCCATCGCCGTCGGTTCTTCCGTAACGCTCGGTTCTTCCGTAACGGCTTCTTCAGTTTCAGTAGCGGCTTCCGCAGGAGCGTGCCCGCGTGCCGCACTCGCGTGTGGGGCGTGTGTCTGTGCACCGTGTGTGTTCATAGTGACGGCCTTGTCTTTGGGTAGGGGTCGGTGACGTGGCGGTTGACGCGTTCACCCCCAAAACTTACGTGCCCGTAACTATACGGCGGCTGGCCGCCGCGGACAAGAGTGGAACAAAAGTTACCGCCATTTTTTCTCCCAATATTTGCAGTTCGGGGACTCAGGGCACGTAGACTACGCACATTATGTTTTCCTATGTCTCACGTTTTCGCCGCGCCGCGGCCGCCTCATCCCCTCACCGCGCCGTGGCGTTGCTCGCGGCCGCCACGGTGGCGCTGGGGGCGGCCTCGGCTGGCATCGGCACCGCCTCCGCACAGTCCAGCACCATCGGTGAGGTCTCCTCGCGCGTGACCAACCCACAGCCCTGGCTGGGCACCAAGCCCTTCATCACCTCCAAGCGCCACATGGGCGGCAACTACTGGGTGGTGGATGTGTGGTCGCCGGCCAACCACGCGGTGATCTCCAACAACGTCCTGCTTCCCCCGGGCGATAAGCCGCGCCCCTCCTTCTATCTGCTGCCCGGCGTGGAGGGCGGCCAGGCCGGGATGAACTGGATGACCCACTCGGACATCAAGTCCTGGGCGGCGGATAAGAACGCCAACATCGTCATGCCGCTGGGCGGGGCCTATTCTCTCTACACTGACTGGAACGCCGAGGATCCCATCCTGGGCGTGAACAAGTGGAACACCTACATGACCGCCGAGTTGCCGCCGCTTATCGACGCCGAATTCCACGGCACCGGCCGCGACGCCATCGGCGGCATCTCCTCCACCGGTGGCGCCGCACTCGACATCGCCGCGCACGCCCCGCAGCGCTACAAGGCGGCGGCCTCCTACTCCGGCTGTCCGGTACGCTCCGGTGCGATGGGCTTTCCCACCTCCACGGCGATGATCGCCTACGGCGGCGGCTCCTCCTTTAATGCCTGGGGCCTACCCGGCTCCCCGCAGTGGTTCGACCACGATCCCAACGCCAACCCCGGCCGCCTGCGCGGCGTAGAGGTCTTCGTGGGCTCCGCCTCCGGCACCCCCGGCCCCATCGACGGCACCAACAACCCCAGCCAGTGGCTCGGCCCCCGCGCGGTGGAGATGGTGGCTAACCAGTGCTCGGAGGAGTTCACCCGCAACGCCCGCAAGGCCGGGGTGCGCGTGAACCGCTACTTCAGCCCGCAGGGCTCGCACACCTTCGGCCTCTTTTCCCACCAGATGAAGCTGAGCTGGGACCAGACCATCGCGCGTACCATCGGCGCCTAAAGCTCCAGCCCCTACCCCACCGGTGTCGGCTGCCCCGCCGCCTTCCTGGCGGGCTGGGCTGGCTGGTCCGCCTCCACGCCGCGCACCGGGCGCAGCAGAAGCATGGCGATGGCGATGACTAGCAGGACGCTGGCCTCGTGGACGAGCATGCCGATGGCCATGGTCACCCCGCCCAGGAACACGCCCAGCATAAGCACCAGCACTGTGAGCAGTGCAATCGCGATGTTGATGCGCATGGTGCGCGCCGTGCGCTTGGCCAGGATGAGGGCCTGCGGCAGGCGTGTCAGCCTATCAGCCATGAGCGCGATGTCCGCGGTGTCGATGGTGGCCGGGGAACCGGCCGCGCCCATGGCCACGCCGACATCCGCGGTGGCCAGCGCAGGCATGTCGTTAATACCATCGCCCAGCATGGCCACCGTGTGCCAGGCTTGGGCCAGCTCACGGACCACCTCCACCTTGGACTCGGGCAGCATCTGCGCGTGATACTCGTCGATGCCCACCTCGGCGGCCACGGTGCGCGCCACGGCGTCGGCGTCACCGGTGGCCATGACCACGGTGATACCCGCGCGGTGCAGGGCCTCGACGGCGGGCTTAGCCTCGGGGCGAATCGCATCGGCCACCGCCACCACGCCGCGGGCCTGCCCGTCAACGCCGACGATCATCGCCGTCTTGCCCTGCTCGTTGAGCTCAGCTACCAGCGCCCGCGCGGCATCGAGTGCCTCGCCCTCGGCCAGCAGCGCCGCACTGCCCACGGTGACCGTCCCGATTCCCGGAACGGTGGCGCGCACGCCTTTGCCCACGATGGCTTCGACGTCCTCAACCTCACTCACCGCGCCCTCGGCACGCAAGCCGCGCTCAACCGCGCCCTCCACGATGGCCGCGGCCAGCGGGTGCTCGGAAGCACTTTCCACGTCGGCGGCCATAGCGAGGATCTCCTCCTCGCTCCATGTCACCGCAGGATGGTGCGTGTCACCGGGCAGGGTAAGGACATCGCTGAGCTTCGGCCGGCCCTCGGTGAGGGTGCCCGTCTTATCGACGACCACCGCGTCCACCTTGGCGGCCTGCTCCAGGTAGTCCCCTCCCTTGATGAGGATGCCGTCGCGCGCCGCGCGGCCGATGCCCGCGACGATAGAGACCGGGATACTAATGACCAACGCGCCCGGGCAGCCGATGACGAGCAGCGTCAGTGCCAGCTCAACATGACGGGCAACCAGCCCCACCAGCAGCGCGCCCAGCATGATGGCCGGGGTGTACCACTGGCTGAACTTCTCCAGGAAGGACTGGGTGCGCGCCTTATCGTCCTGGGCCTCTTCCACCCGGTGGATGATCTTGGCCAACGTGGAGTCCGCGCCGATCTCCTGGGCCTCGACGCGCACCGCGCCACTGCGCAGCCAGGTGCCGGCGAAGACCTTGTGGCCCTGGGACTTCTCCGCGGGGATGGACTCGCCGGTGATCACGGCCTCGTCGATCCCGCCAGCGCCCTGCACGATGGTGCCGTCCACCGGAATCTGCTCGCCGTTTTTCACCAGGACGATATCCCCTGGCTCGACTTCCCACAGCTCCACGGTCTCCTCCATGGCTTCAGCGCTTCCATCCCCGCGCAGCACCCGCGCCGTCATGGGTGCTTGCTCCACCAGCTCACTTAGTGCCCGGCGCGTCTTGCGCATGGTGGCGGCCTCCAACGCCTTGCCCAGGGCAAAGAGGAAGGTCACCGCGGCGGATTCCCAGTAGTTATCAATGAAGACCGCGCCCACGGCGGCCACGACCACCAGCAGGTCGATGCTGATCATCTTCACGCGCAGCGCCAGCACCGCGCTCACAGCGATGCGATAGCCCGCGATCACCGCGGCCACCAGCATCAGCCAGGACATCCCGCTGGCCCAGCTTGCGACGATCATGACGCCGGCCGCCGCTACCGGCCCCCAGTTCTTCCATGTGTCTGGGGAGATACTCACCTTCATGGTTTTCCTTCCACTCCGCCTACTCACCCTCAACTCCATCAGCACTCAACTCCATCAGGCTTTAGGCCTTTAGGCACTAGTACATGCTGGGCGTGGCGGTGTAGCCAACGTCCTTGACGGCCGCCACGAGCTGTTTCACGCTGACGGTTTCCGGGTCATACTCGATAACGATGCGCCCCGAGCTGAACTTCACCTCGGCGCTGTCCACTCCCGGCATGGCGGTGAGCTTGGCCTCAATCTTGGCCACACAGGAGGGGCAGGAGAACTCATCGGAACGCAGGACGATCTTCTTGATAGTGGTAGCAGACATGCTCTTTCCCTTTCTTTTGACGTCGAGTCTCTGACTCTGTGGCAGGGGCCTTTTCCCTGTTCACCTATGACGCTAAGGCAGTTCCGCGCTGGCTTCCTTGACCTAGATCAAAGAGGACATCAAAGAGGAAACAGAACACCAGGGCACTATGCTCGGGGCATGGCCTCACACGTCTCCGGACACTGCTCCACTCCGCATACCTGTCCCCCACAGGTGTGCGAGCGCGTCATGGCTCACTCGCCGCTTACCCGCGGGCTCGATCCTGCTGCCCGCCGCGACTTTGATAGCCACGTCATCTCGCTGGCCTGGGAGGAAGGCTCCGCCATCTACACCCAGGGCGAGGCCCTGCACGGGCTGTACATGGTGATGTCCGGCATCGTGCGCCTGAGCCAATCCACGGCTGAAGGCGACGAGGTCACCGTGGACATGTGCGGGCCGGGCGATGTCCTGGGCAGCATGGTCTTGGGCGAGCCCACCGCGGCGCTGGGTGCCTGGGCCACCACCACCGTGTGCTGCCTCTTCCTACCGGCGGATAAGCTCAGCGAGGTAGTCACCGCCCACCCGCCGCTGGCCGTGGCGCTACTCCACTTGCAGCAGCGCCGACTGCGCGAATCCCAGACCCGTAAGGTCCAAGACGCCACCTCGCGGGTGCGGGTGCGGGTACTCGACGCGCTGCGTTACCTGGATGAGAAGTTCGGCCGCACCCTTGCTGATTCCACCCGGCTTGTCGACGCCCCCATTCGCCGCGAGGATGTCGCCGGTTTGGCCGGCACCACGGTGGAGTCCACGTCACGCGCCATGTCTGCCTTGGTGAAAAGGGGCGTGCTGGCACCGGGACGGCAGAAGATTCAGCTGCTTGCACCGCTGCCCAAGGACTAAATTGCATACCGCCCCGAGCACTGCTCCCGCCATTCCGGGCACTGCTCCCCATGAGCCACGGCGCGGGGAGCCACATCACAGTATGATGCTGAGGTAATTCCCTCTCCCTAAGGACTCCCTCATGACCGCACCGCAGCCGGAAGGGCCTTTCCTCCCTCCCCAGAACCCAAACCCCGCCCCGGAGACCGCATTCGCCCCCAACGGCACGGATGCCCCTCATGACGCATCCGGGCTTCATGACGCCCCCGCGCAGTCCAAGCGCACGTGGCGCCCCGATGAAATCATGGGCCTGCTGTGCCCGCTCGTTTTGCTCGCCCTGTGGGGCCTGGGCTTCCTTCTTCTCATCTCCGCTGATGCCACCTCGGATTATGACTCCTCCATGGGAATGGGTTTTAGCGGAATATTCGTTCTTCTAGGCGCATTCCTCGCGTCCTTCGCCCTCATCCCCTTGGGCTTCATCCTTGGCGCGCGGTGTGCCACCAGCAAAGGCCGCACGCGCACGCTGCGCGGGGCCCTCATCCTAGCGCTGCAGATTCCCGTTCTCTTTATTCCGATCTACATCTACAGCAAACTCCAGGGCTTCTAAGGACGCCGCTGACTAAGCAGAACCAAACACACATAATCGGACCGATCCTCAGATTGGTGATTCATCTCACCTAGAAATATGAGGCACATTTAGAGCACTCAAGCCGACCTGTTGGTCGGTATTTCTTTTGCCACTTCCGTTTGCATAAGACTTGCATTAAATGAGGCTTTTTCCGCTGGCAGGGATACAAATTGACACCCGCCGCAAATTACCAACCCGTAGGTTGGTTGATACGACACCGATTAGTTAGCCATTAAAACACTTTATGGGAGGGGTGTCGAACGTTACCCATTCCTTAGAGGGATCTTAATTTTCGCTTTGTTTCAACTTGCCTTTCCGTCAGGGTTCACCAAAAATGAGGCAATCCGCGACAGATTCCTGAGAGGAACCTTAACTAAGGTGCGTTGGGGAACGTCGCCCCTTAAGCCATTCAAGGGCGACGGTCGCGTGATTCGTATTCCTCGTAAATGGAGAAAGTCTCCGTTTACTCGCCATGAAAAGGACTTTTCGCGTGAAAAAAGTTTCTCGTACGGCCCGCTCCGTATCATTTGCAGCAATCGTAGGCCTGTCTACCGCCCTGGCTGCCCCGGGCATCGCTGCTGCGGAGCAGGTTTCCGTGCTTGCCCAGGAGGCTCCGGCTCAGAATGTCGCCAGCGGCAACATCGACTTCACCAAGACCGGCTCCATTACCATTCACAAGCGCATTGGTGCTGAGGACGGAACCAACCACTCTGGTAATCAGCTCAACGACGAGCCGGGCAACGATGTCACCGAAGAGGACCTTAAGTCCATTAAGTTCGAGGTGACCCAGGTCGAGGCTGACCTCACCACTAACGAGGGATTCGCCAAGGCTAAGGCCCTGACGCCGGAGACTGCGAAGCCCTTTGGTGATACCAAGGAACTGACCAGCACCAATGGTGTTTTCACCGCGACGGATCTTCCGATCGGCGTCTACTTGGTCGAAGAGGTCGTTACCGATAACACCTCCCTAGTTCCTGGCAAGCCCTTCTTGGTGTTTGTTCCGACCACCAACAACGATGAAGATCAGTCAGCACAAAACGGCGAGGGCCAGAAGAGCAACTGGAACTACGACGTCCACGTCTACCCGAAGAACTCCAAGGTCCAGGTGACCAAGGAAGTCGACGACGCTAACCAGAACGCAGGTGACAGCATCACCTACACCGTGACCGGTCAAGCTCCGCACTTCGATGACAGCAAGAAGCTGACCAAGTTCTACTTCGAGGATCAGCTCGATCCGCGCGTTTCCTTCGATGAAGCGACTGCCAACATTGAAGCTAAGACCGCTGAAGGTCTAGTTCTCGACGACGCCGATTACACGGTCACCGCGACGGGTGCCAGCGCTACCGTCGGCACCAAGCTGACCGTTGAGCTAACTCGTTCCGGCCTAGACAAGGTCAAGTCTGGCGAGACCCTTTCCCTCATCTTTGATGTAGAGGTTCTTCCGGTGGGCGAGGATGCGGGTGACATCACCAACGAGGCCACCATCATCACCAACAACCCCAATGGCGGCAACGACATTGAGAACAAGACCAACAAGGTTTACACCTACCACGGCAAGGTCAAGGTTCAGAAGGTCGATGCCAACTCCGACAATGGTGAAGGCAAGAAGCCGCTTTCTGGCGCTAAGTTCGCCCTCTTCCAGTCTGAGGATGATAAGTGCGAGGCTGGCGTCGACGATAAGGAAGAAAACCGCGTCACCATCAAGGGCCAGAACGAGTTTGTCACCGACAAGAATGGCGTATTCACCATCGATGGCCTGCACGTCAACAACGTCTTCAATGACAACAACACTGGCGATGTGCCGCAGGATCTGGCTTACTGCCTGAAGGAGATCGAGGCACCCGCTGGTTATGCCCTGTCCGATAAGCTTCACCAGTTCACGCTTACTGTCACCGAAGCTCGTGGCGATGACCCGCTGAACAACCAACCGATCATCAGCCTGGCCTCTGCATCCACCCCGCTGAAGAACGGCGCCCTGGAGATCGAGAACGTCCGCCAGGAGACCCCGAACCTGCCCCTGACCGGCGGCGCCGGCGTGGGCATCCTCGCGGCTATCGGTGCTCTCATCATTGGCGCCGGTGCGTTCTTCGCACGCCGCAGTGCCAAGAACTAATCGCGCTGGCAAGCGCTCATCCCTAGCCCAGGAACGTAGCTGCCTGGGCTAGGCCACACTCCCCCGCGGGGTGTGGCTGAGCGGGGCGGAAGGTGAGACATCGCCACGCCGCTCCGCAAGAGCTACCCCGTTTCTTTTTTGTTTTTACAGTTTTAGATTTTTGTCTTTCCAATTCTCGTAGTCCTGCACCCCCGAAGATTCGTGAAAGCTCAGCATGCCGGATTTCGGCCAGGGGCGGCTATCTGTCACAACAGTTGTGGAGTTCTGAGTGAAGCTTGTTCTTGCTTCCCGCCCGGGAAAGCGGCCACCCCAACGCAACAAGGCAGGCCGGCCGGCACGCATACTGTTGCCCGCGCTGCTGGTCATCATCGGCATGCTGGTCATGGCCTACCCGATAGTGGCTACAGCGTGGAATAACCACAACACCACCAAGGCCGCGCAGGAATACGCCAAGCTCGACGCCGCCGCGCCACAAGAGGCCAAGCAGACGCAGTGGGATGCAGCCCACAACTACAACAGCACCCGCACCACCGGGCCCATCCTGGATCCCTGGCTAAACCAAATCGACGAGTCCAACGCCGACTACGCCGAGTACCTCACTCAGCTCTCAGCCACCAAGGCCATGGCGCGCATCGTGATCCCCAGCATCACCGTGGATTTGCCGCTCTACCACGGCACGGAAGAGAAAACCCTGCAGGAAGGCCTGGGCCATCTCTACGGATCCGACCTGCCCGTAGGCGGTCCGGGAACCCACGCAGTCATTACCGGACACACCGGGCTGACCAACGTCACGATGTTCGATAACCTCGCCAAGCTCACAGAGGGTGACGTCTTCTACGTGCAGGTTTCGGGCCACAGGATGAAATACGTCGTGGACAAGCGCAGCGTAGTACTGCCCACGCAGACAGAAGGTCTGCGCCCGGAGGAGGGCAAGGATTACATCACGCTAATCACCTGCACCCCCTATGGCATCAACTCCCACCGCCTGCTGGTGCGTGGACACCAGGTACCACTCGATGCCGCCGAAGCAACGCTTTTGGATAGCACCCACGGTTCCGGCTGGCAGTGGTGGATGTACGCGCTGCTCACAGCGGTCATGCTGGCCGGAATCTCGCTGGCGTGGTGGCTGTGGCACACCGCCCGCCGCGCAAGAAAACCCCAGCACACAGAAGAAGAACCCATCAAGCACAACGCCCGCCCAGGGGAAGGTAACTATGACACGCACCGGTAGGACAGTGACCAGTAAGACGCGCACCAGGAGCGCCCACACTAGTAGAACGCGCACCCGCGTGGGCACGGGGATGGCAGCCTGCACCGCAGCGCTGCTGGCCTGGAGCAGCACCGGCGCCTGGGCGCCCACCCCGGCGCACGCCGTGCCCGTGGTCGGCGCGGACTCCCTGCAGGATAGCGCCACCGCCATGACGCATAACCTGCAGATCACCCTGGCCCGCGGTAATCGCAACGCTGATGGCACCCCGCCTACCGGGAAGGTCGACGGCGTGATGATCGAGCTGCAACAACTAGCTGGTATTGACCCGAACTCCCAGGGAGACCTCGCAAAGATTCACGGCACCAGCCTGGAGGCCATTGCCCAGCAGTGGGAGAAATCCCGCACCTTCCGCGCGGCCACCGACGCAAACGGCACGGTGCTCTTCGAGGACCTTCCCCGCGGCATCTTCCTGGTGGTCTCTGAGGCGCCTAGCCCACAGCACCGCAACATCAACTCCTTCCTCGTCGCTGTGCCTTTCCAGGTCTCCGAGGAGGAGGGCACCGCCCCGGCGGGTGTCATTGTGGCCAAGCCACGTTCCACCACACCCTCGACCCCGCCATCCCCGCCCACTACCCCGCGGGATACTCCGCCCACGCCCACCACGCCGCGTACCCCAGGCACCACAGTCAAGGCACCACCGCCGCCCACGGAGCCCAGCGAGCCGGGCACGCCCGGCACCACAGTCAAGGCACCACCACCGCCCGGTGCCCCTGCAACTCCCCTGCCACCTGGCCTGGCCATGACGGGTGTTCAGGTCATCGGCATTGTCTTTGCTGGCCTGGCGCTCATCGGCGCTGGCGTCATCACAGTAACCGCATCCGCACGACGAAATAAGAAAGACTAACGGCACCACCTATGCGTATTGTCACTGCATCCCGTAGCGCCGGGCCCGCAACGCTGACCGCACACACCGCAACAGGGCATACCGCCGCAGTGCGCACCGCCACGGTGGCGCGCTGCGTCTTAGCACTCGCCATCGCCCTCGGCCTGGTTGTGTCCGTGCTATTGCCCGCCGGTTTCGGCGGAGCCACCCCGAAGGCAAACGCGCAGACCGCGTGGCAGGACTCCGGTGCCGCCTCCGTGGGCTACGAAGACGTGGACCTCAAGGGCTTTTCCCTGACGGCCACCCACTCCGGCACGCTCAACACCGTGGTGCTGGAGGATTCCAAGCTCACCGCGCTGCGCTCCCCCGCCAGCGATAACGCCTACCTCTTGGTGGGAGGAAGCAGGATTTCCAACCCTGGCTTCGGTTGGGATTTCAGCGCAAAGAAATGGCAACTGAACGTTGCCGATGTCCCCGTGCGGGCTGGCCAGCGCGTCACCATCGTGGCCCAGTACTTCGCACCGCTGACGAACCCACGGATGACCGTCTCTGGCGCGGAGGACGCCCCGGCGCTCACCGAGATCACCCCGCAGGCGCCCAAGCTCGTGGAGCCGGGCCAGTGCGGCGTGCGCAAGACCGTGGAACTCCCACAGGTCACCGGCGTTCGCTACGAACGCCACGACGACACGGACACCTCCACCGTCACTGTCACCGCTTCCCCGGAGGCCGGATACGTATTGAGCGCTGGGGCGACCACCCGCTGGGAGTTTAACGTCGCAGCGCAGGACTGCTCCGCGCCCGATGCCGGTGGCCAGCACCCCAGCTTCAGCGTCAACGGCCTCGGCGGCTTGCAGCTCAAGGATGTCTCCACCACCGGCGCGGGCACCGGCCCGTATTCCACTAAGGCCAGCACCGTGCGCGCTTCTACCTTCAGCAAGGCGGTTATCCGCCTGGAAAAGCCCGGCCAGGCCTTCGACGTCAAAGACTTCACCTTCAATCTCAACGGCATCACCGCGCCCGCCGGCACCGCGCAGATCAGCAGCGGCAAGCGCGTGATCAGCAACCAGCTGGGCTACCTGGAGTTTGAGTTCTACCCCATGGTCAACGGCTCCCGTGTGGACTCCATCGAGCTCGCACAGTCAGCCGCCTTTGAGCTCATTTCGCGCTTTTCCTTCGATCCTGCCAACGCAAAGATCAGCATGGACATCTACGGCACCACCGAGGCCGCGCCCGCATTCCCACCGGCGGATACGGTCAAGCTGCCGCAATCGGATCACCAGTGTGGCACCGTCGATGGTGTCCCCTACTTCAAGAAGTGGTGGCGCACCGCCGATAGCGTCGGCGGTGCGACCAGTGGTTCCTCGCAGAACGTCTCCATGCTGGAGGTCAAGCTGCGCAACGCCGCCAGCATTGATACCAATGATCCCCGCTTCCGCGTTCAATTCGGAAATACCGGCGGCAGCTCCGGCTTCATGAACCTCTCCAACGGCCTGGACTTTTCCACCCGCGTGGAGGGGGACTCGCTGTTTATCATCTTCAACAACCCGCTGCAGGCCCCGCCGCACGTCTACTCCGATTTCCACGTCTTCATCCCGGATGCACAGGGCCTAACCTGTGACGGCACCGCACTGACCATCTGGGGTGTGGCCAAGGACCAGCCGGATACCGGCACCCCCTGGCGCCGCGATACCGGCACCCTGGGCGCTCCCAGTGATTCTCCCCTGTCCCCGCCGGCCACGGAGACCTCCCAGGCGGGCTACGTCTACCTGCCCAATACCGCCACGCAGTGCACCGATGGCAGCACTGCGGTGTTTACCCAGTGGGTTCATGAGGTCAAAGACAACAGCTTCAACGGGGATCTCTCGATGATCTCGGTGGATATGGGTTCCAACATCGGAAGCGTAAGCGATTACCGCTACCTCACGGTGCAGGTCTACCCCGGCATGGATCTCTACCGCGCCCCCATCAGCATCGGCAGCAGCAGCTATACCCTGCAGACCCAGGGCAACCGCCTACTTATCCGTTTCAACTCCCCCATCCGTGATAACGGCGTGCAGTACCGTGCCGTCAAGATCAACCTGACCAAGCGCTCAACCGCCTGCGGCGTGGGCATGGTCAAGCTCTACCGCGCGGCCCGCGAGATCCCGCAGCGTTGTGTCGCCGACGTGACTGATCCCAATGGCCGCCCTATCCCCTACATGGGCAATGGGCAGGCCTCGACCTACCGCCGCCCGGCCCGCGAGCTCACTGAGGTAGAAAAGGCCGAGGGAAACCGCGTCTACGTCACGGCGTCCAAGCCGGACGGCCAGAACCGCTACTCCACCCAGCTCTACTACCAGAAGCAGGGTGCGGCGCAGTTCGTTCCTATTGGCAAGGAGAGCGGCTGGGTGATCAACTCGCTGGCGTATAACGCCGACGACAATTGGCTCTACGCCATCTCCCAGCCGCGCATCGGCCAGCACAAGGTCATCCGCAACATGGATGCTCAGAGCAACGGCTATAGTTACGGCGCGGACGTGGTCCCGCTGGAGGATCCCTGCTTCCCCGCTGGTCACCTCCTGCAGATCGACCCCATGACCGGCCAGGTCTACAACCTGGGCAAGGTGACCAAGCCTGGTACTCAGGACTACGCCTTTGCCGGAAACTACGATCAGCCTTGGGCTAATGACCTGTGGGGTGGTATCAACAACGGCTTCTTCGATGCCAACGGTGACTACTGGGTCTCCAACGCCTCGCTATCCGGCAGCGGTGCTTTGTACAAGGTCAACCTGGATCACGTCACTGCGGCGGTGCGCTACGGCAACCCCACCGATCACAGCGGTCAAAAGAGCAACTACCGCGTGGAGGACTACACCGTACTGCCGCAGACCGTCGGCGGTGAGGACTTCTCCAACGGCACCTACGCCTGGGGTATCCGCAACGGTTGGGTCTCCGGTGGCCGTGTGCTGCTTGAGCGCGTGGATCTGCGCACCGGTCAGCGCAAGGAAATCGACATCACCGACCTGAAGTCCGCCGCTGGCCTTTCCGTTCCCACCGGTTTGCAGTGGGGCAAGGCGTGGACCTACGGCAACGGCGACTTGGGCTTTGGCACCGCCAGTACTGTCTCCACTGCCGATGGCGTGCGCCTGCGCATCATCAACCCGGACTCCGCCAACCCCACCGCTGAGCTCATCAGCGTGGAGCGCAACGTGCCGGTGTCTTATAACTCCAACGGCACCAGCAACGGCACCGCCCCGTTGAAGACGGATCTGCAGATCACCAAGGAGTTCCTGGGCGTGGATACCAGCGTCCAGCCCGCCCGCCTGCGGTGGCGCGCCACGGTGTCCAACCTGGGCCCGGATGGTTCCTCTGGCTTCGTGCTCACGGATATGTTTCCCGCGGGTCTGAAGGACGTACGCGTAGACGCCAACCCCTCCAACGTTCTTGTAGAAATCAACGGTGATAAGACCGCTTTCCAGGCCATCTTTGGGCCTGTGAAGCTCAACCAGTCCGCGTCCCTCGAGTTCTCCGCCGCCGTGGATGAGGGCACCCCTGCCCGCTGCGTGCCCAACACCGCCACGGTGCTGGGTAATGAGGAAGATCCGGATCACGGCAACAATTCCTCCACGGCCGAATGTCCGCCGGAGGATCCTGATGTGAAGATCCAGCTGCAGAAGGTTGATCACGAGGACAACGCCGTGCTTCTCGACGCCTCCTTTGCACTCTTCGAGACCTCCCTCGGCCCCGATGGCCAGCTCCAGCCCACCGGCGAGGGCACCCCCATCGAGGTCCCGCAGGGCGGAACCTCCGGTGCGACCACCGTGAAGTCCGGCCAGACCTACTTCCTGGTGGAGACCCGCTCCCCTGCTGGTTACTCGCTGCTGCCCAAGCCGATTCTGCTCACCGTTTCCCGTGATGCCGACGGCAAGGCACAGATCGAGTTCCAGGACCAGAAGAACGGCTTCCCGGCCAGCATCGTGCCCACCGCCGATAAAGACGTGGTGACCATCCAGATCGCCGACGTCACCGTGGGCTCCCTGCCCAAGACCGGCGGGATGGGCGTGGGCTGGTTGGCCCTGCTGGGCGCTCTCATCATCGCCGCCGGTGCGCTTGTGGCCCGCCGCCGCGCATAGGAACACTCACTATGAAATCCACCGATACCAAGAAGCCCACAGCAACCAGGAAGCCCAAGGCCAACGGCAATGCCATCATTGCCGTGGTGCTTATCCTGGCCGGCCTGGCCGTACTGCTCTACCCCGTGGTGGCCACGCAGTGGAACAACTACGGCCAGCGCAAGGCCGCAGACGCGTACTCCAAGCTGGAGGCCGCCGCTGCCCCGGAGGTCCTGCACGGCGCATGGGAGGAAGCTCAGCGCTACAACGCTGAGCGCCAGGACGCGCAGCTTGCCGACGCCTGGACCTCCCACGAGGACGAGTCCAGCCCGGAGTACCAGCGCTACCTGCGCTACCTCAGCCAGTTGGCTGAGACCTCCGTCATGGCGCGCATCGTTATCCCCTCCATCGATTCCGATCTGCCCGTCTACCACGGCACGAGCGATGCCGTGCTGGACAAGGGTGTGGGCCACCTCTACGGCACGGATCTCCCGGTGGGCGCTTTGCCTGCCGGGCTCCAACCCGGCCAGCCCGGCGCCGACATCCCCGCTGAGGGCCGCCACGCCGTGCTGACCGCCCACACCGGTTTGCAGACGGCCACGTTGTGGGATGACCTGTCCAAGGTGAAGGAGGGCGACGCCATCTACATCGCGGTCTCCGGCCAGCGCATGAAGTACGAGGTGCACGACATCAGCGTTGTCCTGCCTGAGGAGACCGATCAGCTACGCCGCGTGCCCGGTGAGGACCTCATCACCCTGGTGACCTGCACTCCCTACGGCATCAACACCCACCGCCTGCTGGTCCACGCCCACCGCGTGGCCATGGAGCCTGACGACGCCGACGCCTTCAACAAGCGCGGCCCTCACCTGCAGTGGTGGATGTGGGCCATCCTCGCCGCCGCAGCGCTCATCATCGCCGCACTCATGTGGTGGTGGCGGAGGAACTTCTCCACGGCGAAGGCCCAGAGCAAGGCCAAGGCCAAGGGCAAAGCCCAGCGCAACGCCGAGGACGACTAGCCCCTCCCCTACCCCGGCCCTGAGGTATCCTTGAGTCAACCGTTCAGCCCGCCCGCTCTTCCTTTTGGAAGCGCGGGCGGGCTGCATCTCTTTTAACTGTCCCCTAGTCCTGAGCGCTGAAGCTCTCAATCACCACATCGTCCCCGGTTCCGTCGCCTCGGAGGTAAACACCCCACTCAACAACTCCAGCCGTACCACGCACAGCTTCGTGCGGAGAATTGAATGCCAAGGCAAGACCGACTTCCCCCTTATCCCACCGCGGCGGAACGAAGGTGCCATTTTTCTTTGAGTTGCTCACCACGTCTGGGTTTCGGTCATCAAACACGGTGAGTAAGACTGCACCACGGCTCTTTGCAACCAATGGATCAAGGTCAAAGGGCTCTTTGAGATCCTTTTGTCGCTTAAAAGGGTTCTTGAGGTACCCCGAGTACTCCGATAGGTCAGTAATACGAGGGGTAAGAACTGACTGACCAGACGCGATGCTCTGCATGATGTAGGTGTACTTACGATCAGTACCAGTAATATCGTGTCGATCTTCACGGCGGCTGCGGCGCACCAGTGGGACTGGGAAAGGAATCCCTGGGACCTCAATGGTTTCGGGGTTCTTCGAAAGCACTGGAAGCAAAACCGCAACTTCGCTAAAGTCTGATGCCGCCACGCGAGAATGCTTACCGGTTCCCATTAACCCCTTCAGGTATCGAATATGGGGAGAAATGATGTTCTCTTTGAAGTTTGATCCGTCGTACCACTTCATTGCATCGAGTAACGCTACGAACGAATTGGACGGAAGCGTGCCAGCATAGAAGTCTCGGTAACCAGCGTGAGCAAAGACGCGTCCGGACCGCATGCCTTCGAGGCGGAAGTAGGCCATCTTCGTTGGCTCAGTTTCGAGTGCATGAAGAAGCGGAATGCCAACGTTGCGGAAGTTCTCTGCTAGCTTGCCCCGTTCCTTGCGGTCCGGAATAGAGTTCAATTCCACTACATTTGGCGCCGCTGCACTCGAACGAATGTAGGCATTGAACATTTTGTTCTTGCTTGTCGGTTTGAGATCGGGAAGTGACTGCTGGACAACGGGAGCAATCCGTCTCGGCGTCATGCGTTTTTCATCGTCAAGATCCTGCTGAGCATAAACCTTGGCTCGGTCACGGAACACTTCTTCGTCATGCATGGCGGCCTCAAAAAGTTCGACGAGATCACGGGGTGCATACAATCGCACCAAGTCTTGGTAACCTTTGCGGAACCCAAACCAACGGCCTGTTTGCATCAAGGTATCCGCGCTCCCCGCCCTTCGCCGGAAGTACGAGACAGTCAGGCCTTCGACGGTATATCCACGTGAAAGTTGTGCACCTCCGACCAGGACTTTCCATACGCCACCCGACTCGAAATTGGGACTCTCTTTGCCAACCGTGTCGACCTGAAGAATCGGACTCTTGCCTGCCTGGACTCCAGACATCATTTCCGAGTACGCTTCGCCGATGAACGGCTCGAGGTCTTGGAATGACTCTGGACATGCGTATCCACCGTTAAACCTATCAATCTTCATCACAGGGAGAAGATCTTCCTTAAAGAGCTCTTGCAACGCGGGGATCGTGCGCCGAAGGTTGTAGGCCCGCTTGTGCCATAACTCCTCGAGAACTTGCTTTCCATCACCGTGGATTTCGGTACCAACACCTTCGTGGACGAGCATTGTGTGGTGTTTGAATGTAAGCCCTGGATGCTTTGACTCTCGGAACTCCTTTATAGCGCCTGTAAGCACAAACATGTCCAGTGCTTCTTGTAGTTCATCGACTCGGATAGCATCGAAATCTTCATCTTCTGGGAATTCATCTCGGTCAGCGAGGTCTCTGATGAATGCCTTGCTCTGGGAATTCTCGATGGTGGCCTCATCTGGGTCATCAGCAAAATCCATACGATCGTGGAACCACTTGGCACCTCGGTACGCGGGCGGCTCATTCAGCAATAAAACGTAGTGATGGGGATAGAGATCGGTAGGATCCGAAGGATCGACAAACACATTGGCAAACGGCGTCGCGGTATATCCAATGTATTGTGCACGAGGGCAAGTCCTGAGTAGGTCGGTAATCTGCTCGTTGACCGCAGTTCGTTCCTTCTCCTCCAGCGAAGTTCGCTTTTGGTTCTTGGTATTAATCGAAGCCTGGTCTGACTCATCATCGATGACCAGCATGGGAAGATCCTTCAAGTCTTTGTTAAGACGAGCAGCCCGACGAAGATCAGAATTCAGATTCTTTAGAACGCTGGCGTTTTTCTTCACCACGGCGATTAGACATGGCATGCTGTCCAAATTGTCTGGGTGATGCACGGGCTTCGTCTTGTCTGGGCGTTCGATCTCAATCGCGTTCGTCCCGTTACGGCGATAGTCGCGTACGGAAGTCGTTACGCGCTTAATTCGCGGAAAGCCCTTCTGTCCATAGACAGCCCCATGTGAAAGAAATGCTCCGCCCTTCTCTTCCCAGTCTCGCTCCCATTCCTCGTCGCCATTGAAATATGTCTCGTCTTTACGCTCGCGGGCTGTGAGATCGTCCTCATCAAGTCCGCTGAGAACCGCTTCCCGGCCGCACAGCTCTTTGTCCAAGCGCCGTTGGGTTTGTTCACGCAAGTTATCCATTGTGCCGGCAAGGATGACAATGAAGCGATAGCCGGCGTCAATTGCTTTTGCAGCAACACCCGTGAAGTTCGCAGTCTTACCACTTTGTACGTAGCCAACGACCAAGCCACGAGAAGACAAATAGTGCGGCTTCTTAGGATCTTCAATTCGACGGATGACCTCAGTTGCTTGCTTTCCGACAGTATCAATCGATGCTGCATCCCATCCGTTTCGTCTAAGCACGCGGACATAGTCATCCCAATATTTTGTATTCCCTGTCTGGCGTGCAGGCGTATACCACTCGTCAAAGCTCTCTTCGATGATTACCGTCGGTTCCGGTTCAGGAAGCCGCCCCTCGATCAACTCTGCTTGGGCCTCAAGCCCAAGCTGTTGTAGGACCCATTCTTTCCGCTCTTGAGTCGTTGGCTCAGTATCAGTCTTTGGCTTAATCACTGAGTTATCGCCGTCAATTGCTGCGAGAACAAAGGTCATCAGCGGCTGTATTTCTTCTTCCGACGACTGAGAGATAAATTCGCCGAGCGACTGCTCGTCAAGACTCATCCCCTCCATCAATTCGAGACGCTGCTGCAAGGACGCAAGGAGGCTTAGGTTTGAGGGGTTAAGAACATGTGCAATAGCTTCTTTAATATTGGCATAGTCATTGCCATCGGGGGTAGTTCGGTGGGTGGACACGTATGCTCCTCTCAGCAGTGCAATCCACCACCGCTAAGAGTGATGAACCGCATAAAAAATCAGAATCGAGAACTAAAATACCTGGGAAACCGGACATGGCACCCTACAATTCAATGGTCTCCGAACAGATGAGCGATCCCAGCGAAGAAAATCAACTCTCCTGTTGCTTGATCTGCTCCTCCGCGGCCACCGTCAAAAGTTTTGACCACAACGATGCGTTAGCCTTTGCCTTCGCAGTCTTTTTCGAGGTAGCGATGTCCCCAAAAAGCAGATAGACCAAGGTCTTAACTAAAGGGGCATCATTAAACGTCCCCCTACCAGGATTCAAAAGCTTTCGATAGTCCTTATTCAGCCAAATGACGCTTTGATTAGCATCCACTTCAACAAACTCACCGCTAGGAATGCTCGTCCACACCACGCTTACGGGGTCACTCGTCTTGATAACAGCCTCATCTTCAATCGCCCTTTTGATTGATGGCGCCAAGCCCTGCCCACCTTCCGCGAGGGGATCCGGATTTCCTGAGCGCCGGTTGGAGTTTCTCAGCACTTCAACGGCATCACTGCAAACCTGCTCGAAAGACGCGTCATCGCCGCCCACAACACGCAGACTCTCCATGAAACGGTGGAAATCCTCGGCGAGCCGGACAGAACCCTTTTGAGGACTAATTGTTATGTATTGCCTAATGACTTCGGGCTCGTCAATGACAACTCTCAAGAGTTTGTAGTCTTTTCGAGGCTCCTGGAATCCAAACCATCCCCCCTGCGTAATTAGCCGGTCTGCGATGTAGACATAGAAACCTTGATGCCCTAGATCATCCTTTGACTCAAGTTGGAACTCGTCCAGCTTTGAGCGGTTAGTCCAAATATGCACCGTAAGACCATGCGCGTTCGGGCTTCCTCCAATGCTCAAGCGGCGAGGATAATTTTTGTGCCCTGATTTACGGTAGCCACACGGATTGATTGGAGACACGCTTGGAGTCTCGTGTGGACCATCGCCATCGTAGACTACAAAAATGCGAAGGCTGACTCGCTCCTGTTCAAGAAAACGATGATAGCGAATACCTAAGTGCTTGCGCAGCTTTTCAATAGTAGTGGAAAGGTAAGCGTTAGCTTCAGCTTCGTCGTTTCCTTCGTAGATACCAGAGAGCGCATTCCACACTACGGTTGTCCCGTGCTTGGGACTAACCAATCCACTGCGCAGATTCCATATCGGAGTTAATGCTCTTTCGTTGAGCACGCCAGCAACAAAGCTGTCTTTTTGGAGGCGAATACCCGTGGCGAAATGCCCTTTTACGCGTGAAGCGACGGTGAATGCATCTGCGTTGGCAAAGGATCCCTCTTTGAGCCCCATGCCGTAAATCCCGATGTTGTTGTCGGAGTGTGCTTCGTGACCGCCGAGCCTCAGTACCCTCTCCATTTTTGCGGCGTCCATTCCGAGTCCGTCGTCATGGATATCAATCTGCTCAAGGCGAAAGCCTGCCACTCTAAAGACGATGCAAACGTTCTGTGCATTCGCATCGATGGAGTTATCGACCAACTCGTCTATGCCAGAGCACAAGTCGTGGTTCGCCCCAAGTGCCTGATGAATTGATTCACTCGGAGGAAGTTCGATGGTCTTCGAAATTTCAGAAGAATCTAGTCGTTTCATGTCTTGTAAGTGCTTCTAATCTTCCATCCCGTCCACAATCCGTACCGTTTCCATGGCTACGCGCACAACGCGCCCGATGAGGTCCACGATGTAGCGGGGATTGCCTACTTCATCAGCCCAGTCATTTGGGTCGTTGACAATGCCCGAGGCCTTGTCCTTCTTCACCTGGTAACGGTCAATCAACCACGCCACCGCGGAGCGCGAGCCCAACATGTACTCGTCAGCTTCAGCTGGAATACCAGCGATGGTGACCTGCTTGTTGTAGATCAGCTTGGTCACGTCATTGACGTTCTTGCCTGTCTCCGGGTCCTTGCACTTAGCCCACTTCATCTTGAGAACGCGCCAGGTCTCACGATCAGACTCATCGCCCTTGACCTGAATATCTAACGGCCACGGCTCTATCGTCTCGTAGTTAACGTGCAGGTCCATGAGCTCCGCACCCGCAGCGGCAAACTTATCGAACTCCGCGCGCGAGCTCGGGGTCTCGATATGCGGCAGCATCTTCTTCAAGTCCGCAGCGTACCGAGTGCGGTACTCGGGGTCGTGCAGCTTGCCGTAGACAAAGTGGAAGATGTCATCACCCGTGATGTCTGTGCCCAACGCATCACGGTAGATCTGCTTGATGTCATCAGTGATGTTGTCCACGCGCACGTAGCCATCCACAACTTCACCGATCTGACCGTAGACGCTAGATTCGCCACGTTTGACGACGTCCTCCTCTCCGAACAATCCACCATCTTCCGCCTCGGCGGGTGCCCAGGTGAAGCGGGAGAAGAATTGGCCAGCATTGCTACCCCACATCGCTAGATCGGGAATCAAGTCCGTCGCAATTGCTGAAAATGGCTTAGCACTGCCTGGATTGACTACATAGAAACCAGTATTTCGATGCGATGGGGTCGGGAACATCGACGGCAGCTGATATTGGCGATGGTTGAATTGCTCATCAAAATACACGCGTTGTACACAGAATGGCCGGTATAGACCAGTCCGATACGTGCCCTCCTCGCCAAGTGGACGTCGTCGGTTGAGTTCTGATTCTAGGCTTGAGGACCATTTGCTTCTTGCTGGGTCCACGAGCTGCGGTTCCGCGTGAAATAGTTCGTTTGGGGTTTGGTTTGGCTCTATCTTTTGTAGGGCTTCGGAATACGACTTCCTGAGGCGCACTACCTGACTCTCAAGACTTTCTCTGGAAAATGAGTAAACCCAAGTATCGCGGTTCGTTTGGAGACCAGCGGAAAAACTATCAAAATAGCGTATCGAGTTGCCCTTCTTTTCACTAATGACCGGCCACGTCTCAAACTCCTCTGAGCGCTGGTTGAGCCAGTCGCCTTCCTTGTTCGGGGTGATCTCCTGCCAGTCAATCGATTCGATGGTGGAGGCATCGACAATCTTGAGTTTCTCTTCGGCACTCAGGTAGTCGCCAATATCGCGGTAGTGAAGCTCGAAACCAGACTTGGTCGGGTCCTTGATCCCGAGGGTGATGGTGACATTTGTTCGGCTACCGAAACCGAAAACGTTGCCGCCCTCAGCACGCCGGGTCTCTCCTGCGGTACGTGCATTTCCGCGCAGGTTAAACACGTAGAGGTCGGTGAAGTCCTCGGCCATCGACAAGCGCACGCCGTCGCCAGTGTTGCCGTCGATCCAGCCACCGTTGGAGACAAACGCCACCACGCCCTGGTCACCGATGCGGTCGGTGGCCCAGCGGAAGGCGCGCAGGTAGGAGTCATACAGCGAGTTCTTGTTGGTCGCAGTGGACTTTGCTGCGTAGGTTTCCGCAATGCGCTTATCCAGGCTCGGGTACTTGAGGTTGGCATTGAGGTCATTCGCGGACTTCTGGCCGGAAGAATAAGGCGGGTTGCCAATCACCACGTTGATCGGAGCGTTCTTTTGGCGCTCAATAGTGGCATTGTTTTCCCGGAAGATATTGAGGTCCGGGATATCGCCTTCCTCGTGGATCTGGAAAGTATCGGCCAGAGCGATGTTGCTAAACGGGACGTACTCGGGTGCGGGTGCGCCGTCGCGAAGCGCAGCCTCCTCGCGCAGGGCGTTGAAGGTGGTCTCAATGTTGACGGCAGAAACGTAGTACGCCAGCAGCATGATCTCAGTGGCAAAGAGCTCGCTGGCGTACTTGCGGGCGAGATCTTCCGGCTTGATAATGCCGGACTGGAGAAGGCGCACCGTGAAGGTCGAGGTGCCAGCGAAGGGATCCAAGATGCACACGCCTTCATCGCTCAGCCCCTTGCCAAAGTGCTTGCGGGAGACGCTATCAGCCGCACGCAAGATGAAGTCCACGATTTCCACCGGGGTGTAGACGATACCCAGGGATTCGGCCTGCTTCTTGAAGGCCTTCTGGAAGAAGCGCTCATACAGGTCCTTGATCACCTGCTGCTTACCGGAGGCAGAGCTGACCTCAGAAGCACGGACGCGCACAGACTCGTAGAACTTCTCCAGGGACTCGGTTTCCGTATCCAGGTTGGCCTTGGACAGCGCCGACACCATCTTCTCCATCACCTGGGCCACCGGGTTGTGGGTGATGAAGTCGTGATTCTCAAAGAGAGCGTTGAACACCGGTGCCGTGATGAGGTGCTGCGAGAGCATCGAAATGGCGTCATCTTCCGCGATGCCGTCATTGAGGTTGTTGCGCAGGCCTTCTACGAAGCCCTCAAACTCGGAGCGAAGCTCGGTATCGGCGCCGTCAACGAGCGCGCGGATGCGGGTGATTTGATTCTCCGCAATCTTTGCAACGTCATCAGCCCAGTCCTCCCAGTAGGTGCGGGTGCCCACCTTGTCCACCAACTTGGTGTAGATGGCCTCCTGCCACTGCTGCAGCGAGAACAGGGCGATCTGCTGGGTGATCTTGGTGTTTTCCTCAAGCGCGTCCGTCGAAGGCGAGGTGTCCGCTTCCTGCAGCTTGTCCCGGTTCTTTTCTTCTTGGTCTTTCTCCTCTTGGTTTTTCTCTTCCTGGTTCTGGTCCTTTTGGTTTTTGTCTGGCGGCGTGACCGGAATGGGCTGGATGGGAAGGACTGGCTCCGAATCTCCCCCATTGAGCGCAATGGAGTTGATCTTGGCGTTGAAGCGATCATCGTGGGCACGTAGAGCGTTAAGGATCTGCCAGACCACCTTGAAACGCTGGTTGTCATTGAGTACCTCCGAAGGAGAAACACTCGGCGGCACCGCCACAGGCAGGATGATGTAGCCGTAGTCCTTGCCCTCGGACTTGCGCATCACGCGGCCGACAGACTGGACCACGTCCACCATGGAGTTGCGCGGGTTGAAGAAAATGACGGCATCCAGGGCCGGCACGTCCACGCCCTCGGACAGGCACCGGGCGTTAGTAAGCACTCGAGTCTGGTTTTCCTGCGCCGGGGATTCCAACCAGGACAAGCGCGTGCCGCGCTCCAAGGCGTTCATGCCGCCGTCAACGTGCTGGGCGGCGACGTTGAGATCGACGTTGGTCAGGGAGACATCGTTAAGCACGGCCTTTTCTTTGAGCAGCTCCTGGTGCGTGTGGATGAGCGAGGGGTAGGAGTCCGCGATGAGTTGCGAGGTCTTGATGTCCTTGGCAAAGGCCACCGCGCGCTTCATGGGCTGAGCATTTTCATCGAACCCGCCCTTATGCCCCTGCAGGGCGCCTGAGCGCTTGGCCAAGCCGTTCCACGCGCCGATCATGGCGGATGCAAGAGTGAGGTTGACCTGGTTGTTATCGGTATAGGCCATGGCCTCCGCGGCCACAGACTCATCCACCGTCATGACCAGCACGCGGTAATCCGTGAGCAGGCCCTTATCCACGGCCTCACCGAAGCCGATGCGGTAGAACTCCGGGCCGTAAATGGCTTCATCGTCCATGGAGGCCAACTCAGCAGAATGATCCGCGGCTTTGCCCTTTACGTTCTCGTCATACAGGCGCGGAGTAGCCGTCATGTAGAGGCGCTTGGCCGCCTTGATGTACTCGGCGTCGTGGATGGCCACGAAGTTGCTGCGGTCTTCACCGGCCAGGGTGATACCGGTGGTGCGGTGAGCCTCATCGCAGATGACGAGGTCAAATTCATCGAGCCCCTCCTTCTGTGCTTCGTGTACAGCCGGCAGGGACTGATACGTGGAAAAGACAATGTTCAGGCCCTTGGCGCGCTTACCGGACTCGAAGCGCCGGGCAATGTCCTTGCCGGTGGTGGAGACAGGAACCTCGAGATCGTAGACGGCGATGTCCTCGGCTTTCTTGGAGACCTTGGTATCGGAGCACACCGCGAAGGAGCGCATATCCAAGCGCCCCTGGGCAGTCCATTCCTTGAGAGTCTGCGAGAGCAACGAGATGGAAGGAACAAGGAAGAGGACGCGGGCCTTGCCGCCCTGTTCCTCCGCGACGCGTTCCGCCAGGCGCAGCGCCGTGAAGGTCTTGCCCGTGCCGCAGGCCATGATCAGCTTGCCGCGGTCATGGGTCTTGAATCCCTCAATGGCCTTCTCAATCGCCTCCTGCTGATGTGGTCGCGGCTCAAAGGTCTTGCGCAGCGTGAGATTGATTTGGATTTCGGAACCCGGGAAAGCCACGTCCCAGTCGATGGGAGACTCCCCGAGTGTTGCCATGCCAATGCGGTTGGTGGGGATGATTTGGTTCGCGAGGGCTTCCTCGGCATGAGAGGACCACCGGTCCGTCGTCGAGATGATCAGGCGGCTGCCAAAGTGCTCGCGGCCATTCTCTGTCTCGAAAGAGCGCCCCGAGGCCTCAAAGAATGAATCCAGGTGCGACTTCTGGATGCGGGTGGTGGGCGCATAGAACTTGCACTGAATAGCGGTCCACGTTCCGTCCTCGACGCGGCGGGCAACCAGGTCAATGCCAGTGTCAGCCTTGCCGCCGTTGTAGCGCCAGTCGATCCAGCGGCAGACTTCATCGAATTGCTCAGCAAACGTGGGATCGGTCTTAAAGAAGTTGACCATCAACTTCTCAAATGCGATGCCGTAGTGTGCTTTGGGCTGGTTTTCGCGCAGCTGGTCGAGGACCTCTGAGAACTTGGACATGGGAAATATTTTGCCTGATCCTGCTCGCACAAGAGCGCATTTACCTACCGCAATGCTAAACATGCGAAAAGGCCGTGGTCCGATTTCTCGGATCCACGGCCTTTCCTATCACTCATGCCTCAGCAGGGATAGCCTCTCTGCGCTCAGAGCGGACTGAGCACTCCTTAGCTTTCCTTGCGGCGCATGAGGAAGATACCTGCCACGGCAAGTACCAGAGCAGTCAGCGCTAGCCACAGGACGTTGGCACCGGTGTTAGCCAGCTGGGAGTGCTGACGGGATGCGTTGTTCTGTGCAGAAGGCGACGCAGCCTGCGCGTTGTTGGTGGTCTTCTTCTGCGGCGCAGCATTGCTCGAGGGCTTTGCCTCCTGGGCAGGAGCCTCGGTCGGACGCGGCGCGTCAGGCGCAGTAGTCATGTTCGGAGCACCAGGTGCAGGCTTGCTCGGCTCATCCTTGGTTGCGGGCTTACTGGACCCACCATCGTGGGAAGAGCCGTGTGCAGAGGAGCTCAGCAGCAGACCGCCCAGAACCGGAATGCCTAGCGCAGCAGCAATGATGCCGCCCTTGGAGGAACCATCGCTGGAATCGATCGGGCCCGGGGTGGACGAGGGTGTCTCGGACTCCGAAGGCTCCGGCTCAGAAGAGCCCGGTGCCGGTTCGGTTGAGGTCTCCGTTACCGTCTCCGTCACGGTTTCAGTCACGGTGGTGGGGTCCGGATCAGCCGTCACCGTAATGGTCTCCGGATCCGCGGTGACCGTAGTGGTCTCCGGTTCCTTCGTCACGGTCTCGGTGGTGGTCGTCGGGACTTCCTCAGACTCAGTGACCGTTGCTGTCGTGGTGACAACCGAGGTCTCCGGCTTCGGCTCCACCGTCTTGGTCTCAGTGATGGTCTCCGGTGCGGGCTTCTCAGTCTTAGTCTCGGTGACGTTCTCCGTCACGGTGGCGGTCTCCGCCACTGTCTTAGTTTCTACAACTGTGGTGACCTCCGGCTTGGGCGTCACAGTGGTCGTGACCGGATCCGCGGTCTTAGTAGTGGTGACCACCTCCGGGTCCTTAGTGACCGTGGTGGTCGCAGTCTCAGTGGCCGTCAGCGTAGTCGGCACCGGTTCCGTGACAGTCGTGGTCACCGTCGTCGGCGCCGGCTCAGAGGTGGGCGGAGTCGGCTCATCGGCGTCAACGGTCACCGCGTAGTACGCAGTGGCATGTGCGTCCTCCGGCGGGCGAGCCATGCCGACCTCAGCCTTGAAAGCCTGAACGAAGACGTGGTCCTCTGTGGGGAAGGTGTAATTCGGGTCCTCATTAGCGGCCCGGAACACCTCAGCGGTTACTGCCCTGCCGCACGGATTTGTGTAGCGGACGGTGGTGTAGTCCATCTCACCGGGCTTCACCCAGCTTTCACCGGTGAAGATCTCATCCATACCTTCGTAGCTGCCAATGACTGAAGTGGTGGAATCCCATACAATAGACTGCAGATCATATTGACGGGAAGGGTCCTTGTTGACAGAGACAGCCCCTTCCAGCAGCTGAGGCCTATTGTACTTTGCGTAGTACGGAAGTGAGGCGTAGCGGCGCTGGTTCGTGAGGGCTTGCTCACGAGTTGCGGGATCATTAGTTTCCGTACCCCGAATGTCAGATCCAACAGTGACAAACTGCAGCCACGCGCCAGACGTCGGATTGCCCTTAGTAGTCTCCTCATGGGTCGACTCGTAGACACAGGTACCATCGCCATTGTTCTGGATGAAACGAGTCGTCAGCTTAGGCTCAGGCAGGTTACCAGCAACACGGCCGGACAGAATCGTTGCAGAGCCCTTCAGCTCTGCGCCTTTCTGCACATCGGCCTTGACGGTTGCAGGAATCGTCAGTGTGATGCGCTCAGGAGCGTTGTAAATCTCTTTTCGCGACGGCGATCCGATAGGTGCGTAATCGTCTGCACCCGGGTGAGGCTGGTTGACATAAAAATCCCCCAGCTTTGCGTATTCATCTCCGAGGGTGAATCGCCAGCAGTTGTTACCGTCATAGTCGATGGTGGCGGCCCCAGGAACCAAGTCAATGGTAGGTGCGTTATCGAACGGCGCTTGCGGATCCTGACAGACATCCACGCGGTTCCACCGCTGAATCACGGCATCTGCACCGTTGACGGTATCGAATCCGGTGGTTAGCTCAAATTCATAGTTGAACTTATCCCCAGCCTTGAGAGTCTCTTTCCCCCCCCCGCGCGGTTGGCGCAAGGGCTTTGATCGTCTCTTGGTCGTGGATAACGTTGTTGCGGCCGAGTTCGGCTGCATCTTCGTAGGCACTGCCATAAGCGTAAGTCGAGAGTTGTGCTCCGGCTGTCGGGACGACGGCCAGACTTGACGCTACGAGCAGGGCGCTGGGAAGAGCTGCGTATTTAAGCAGTTTCACAAAGTTCCCCATTCTAGAGAGTGGACAAAAACAGTGCGTCACAGGCAGCAACCCTTCACTTCCTTGACGCAGCTGCTCAGTGGGCCAATCCTTTCCAAGGAGTAACCCTGCCGATAGCATAATCCATCCGTCGCTGTTAACCTACCCCAGAGTAAGTAAACGGAGAATTAAATTCTCACATTTCACGAATCGACCGCGTACAAATCTCAAAATTTGAAAAGTGTAGACTGAGCCATTCTTCTTTTTATCTCATGGTTTTATAATTAACTTCTGGTTGCTGAACTCCTGTATAGATCGCACCGAGCCAGCAAGCACTCCCTTGATTGGCTCTTTTTGGACCGGCGTACCACTGGGGAGCCGCGCCTCGGATCCGCGAGTTTGTGGGGCACTGTTTACCGCTGGCGACATCGCTGGCCCTTTCGCTGCTGCCATCGCCTGCCACGCCGTGCCCTGCTTGCTTTGACGCCGGCCGATGTCCGTGTGGCGTGCCGCGTTCAACGGTCTGCGGGACTCCCAGCTTCAAAAAGAGGACTGGATCGGCGTAGTTTCCGCGTGGATTTTGAAGCTGGGAGTACTAGGGGCAGGAGTGGGCGGCCAGGGCGGCCACCGCGTCCTCGGTGCTGGTGGTGAAGCCGATGGTGGGCAGCACGTTCTGCAGGGAGGCCGCGTGGCGTGCGGGGTTGGGGTCGGCGCAGGCGTCTGCCACCACGGTGACGGTGAAGCCTTCGTCGTAGGCGCTGCGGGCGCAGCCCTCCACGCCGGCGCCGGTGGCGATGCCGCCGATGACCACGTCGGTGATGCCGCGCTCGCGCAGCTGAGCAGCAAGATCGGTGCGCGCAAAAGGGCTGATGGTGCGCGGCTTGGGCAGCAGGATGTCGCCGTCCTTGACGCTGAAGTCCGGGTGCAGGGTGGCGAAGTCAGCGGGCAGCTCAGCGGGCTCCGGGACGGGCTGGGCCACGTGGCCGGCAGGCAGGCCGTTGGCCGTCACCCACACCACCGGGCGCCCGGCAGACTGCCATGCCGCGGCAAGTCTCCGATTAGCGGCGATGATGGGGGCGGCGACCTCCACCGGGGTCATGGCGAGGATGCCCTTCTGCAAGTCAACGACGATGAGCGCGGAGGCGTCAGCGGAGAACTCGGGGTGCATAGAAAGCTCCTTTGCGGGTGGCGTAGGGCGGATTCTAGGCGTACGGGAAAAGGAAAAGCCCGGCCGAAGCCGGGCTTGTGCAGCGCCGTGCGTGTGCAGCGCTAGGCACTGTGGGGTTTACTCCACCACGGAGTTCGCGCCCACAGCGTGGCCGAAGAGATCGGGCAGCGTGGCGGCCCAGGCCTCGTGCAGGGCGGCGACCTCGATGCTCTCCTCACCCAGGGTGAAGGTGCCATCCTCCGTAGTAGCACCCACGATGACGGCCGGGACGTTGCACTCCGCGGCGCGGGCCAGCACGGCGTCGGCGCGGTCGGCAGTAGTGGCCACCAGGGCGCGGGAGGCGGACTCGGAGAAGGCGGCCACGAACTCATCCTCGTGCACCTTGCCCAGGTCCAGCTTCAGGCCGGTGCCGGAGCGCTTGGCCATCTCAAATGCGGCAACCGCCAGGCCACCCTCAGAGAGATCGTGGGCCGCGGTGAGCAGCTCGTTGCCCACGAAGAACTCAGCCAGGTTCTTCTCATTGCTGAGGTCCACCTGCGGGGGCAGGCCGTTGAGCTCACCCTTGGAGACCTGCTGCCAGATGGAGCCGCCGAACTCGTCCTTGGTCTCACCCAGGAGGATGAGGGTCTCCGGCTCGTTGACGGTGCCCAGGCGGTGGCCGATGGACTTGTTCACGTCATCGATAACGCCCAGCACACCCACCACCGGGGTCGGCAGAATCGGCTCCTCACCGGTCTGGTTGTAGAAGGAGACGTTACCGCCGGAGACTGGGATGGCCAGTTCCACGGCGCCGTCGGCAAGCCCATGCACGGACTCGCGGAACTGCCACATGACGTCGGGGTTCTCCGGGGAGCCGTAGTTGAGGCAGTTGGTGATAGCCACCGGCTTGGCGCCGGTAACCACAACATTGCGGTAGGCCTCAGCCAGGGCCAGGCGCGCGCCCATGTTCGGGTCCAGCTTGGTGTAGCGGCCCGAGGCATCGGCGGAGACAGCCACGCCGCGGCCGGTTTCCTCGTCGATGCGCAGCACGCCGGAGTCAGCGTGGTGAGCCTGGACGGTGTTGCCGCGCACGTAGCGGTCATACTGCTCGGTGATGAAATCGCGGGAGCACAGAGCGGGATCCGCCACCATGCGCTTGAGGGTCTCCGCCAGCGGGGCGGAGTCCACACCGCGGAACTTCTGCAGCTCGTCCTGCCACTCGGGGCGGGCCCAGGGGCGATCGTAGACCGGGGCTTCGTCGGCGATGGTGCCGGCGGGGGCATCGACGACGACCTCACCGTTGTGGCGGATGATGAGGTGCTCGCCGGTGGTCACCTCACCAATCTCGGCGCAGGTGACGTCCCAGTGCGCGCAGATCTCCTTGAACCTCTCCACGTTCTCCGGGGTCACCACCGCGCACATGCGCTCCTGGGACTCGGAAGCGAGGATCTCGGCAGCGGACATGTCTTTGGCGCGCAGCGGGACGTTGTCCAGGTTGATCTCCATGCCGCCATCGCCGGCGGCGGCCAGCTCGGAGGTGGCGCAGGCCAGGCCCGCGCCGCCCAGGTCCTGGATGCCCACGACCACACCGGCCTTGTAGAGCTCCAGGCAGCACTCGATGAGCACCTTCTCAGCGAAGGGATCGCCTACCTGCACGGCCGGCAGCTTGCGCTCGGCACCGTCCTCAAAGGTCTCGGAAGCCAGCACGGACACGCCACCGATGCCGTCCAGGCCGGTGCGGGAGCCGAAGAGCATGACCTTGTTGCCGGTGCCGGAGGCGAAGGCCAGCTTGAGGTCCTCCACCTTCAGGGTGCCCACGCACAGGGCGTTGACCAGAGGGTTGCCGGCGTAGGAGGCGTCAAAGACGGTCTCGCCGCCGATGTTGGGCAGGCCCAGGCAGTTGCCGTAGTGGGAAATGCCGCCCACCACGCCGGGCAGGACGCGCTTGGTATCGGGGGCGTCGGCAGGCCCGAAGCGCAGCTGATCCATCACGGCGATCGGGCGTGCGCCCATGGCCATGATGTCGCGGACGATGCCACCCACGCCGGTGGCAGCGCCCTGGTGCGGCTCCACATAGGAGGGGTGGTTGTGGCTTTCCACGCGGAAGGTCACGGCGTTGCCGTCTCCGATGTCCACCACGCCTGCGTTCTCACCGATGCCGGCGAGGATCTTCTCCCCCATCTCCTCGGTCATAGTCTCACCGAAGTAGCGCAGGTGGGTCTTGGAGGACTTGTAGGAGCAGTGCTCGGACCACATCACCGAGTACATGGTCAGCTCGGCGTCGGTGGGGCGGCGGCCCAGGATCTCACGGATGTGCTGGTACTCGTCCTCCTTGAGGCCCAGCTCGCGGAAG
This sequence comes from Corynebacterium sp., assembly GCF_030532325.1. Classification (GTDB taxonomy): domain Bacteria; phylum Actinomycetota; class Actinomycetes; order Mycobacteriales; family Mycobacteriaceae; genus Corynebacterium. The sequence goes on along the minus strand of NZ_JAUNLS010000011.1, from coordinate 29,518 downwards.
GGCTGATCCAGCTCTGGGGTCGCCTTGGCCTGCTCGACGGTGTCGTTGTGTACAGACATTCTTTTCTCCCTTCGCGCCCGCGGGTGGCCGCAGGCGCGCACAGTCTAATTAGAGGCGCCGGCAGCGGCGACAGCGTTGATGGCGGACACGAAAAGACCGAGGCCGTCGGTGGACGGGCCGGTGAGCGTTTCAACAGCGTGCTCGGGGTGCGGCATAAGCCCCACCACGCGGCCGTTCTCACTGGTCACACCGGCAATAGCGTTGATGGAGCCATTGAAGTTATCGGTGTAGCGGAAGACCACGCGGCCCTCGCCCTCCAGGCGGTCGATGGTGGCCTGATCCGCCTGGAAGCGGCCCTCGCCGTGCTTGGCCGGAACCAGGATCTTCTGCCCCTGCTCGAACTCGGTGGTCCACGCGGTCTCAGCGTTGGCCACCTCGAGGTAGGTATCGACGCAGTGGAAGTGCAGACCCTGGTTGCGGGTCAGCGCACCGGGCAGCAGGCCGGCCTCGGTGAGAATCTGGAAGCCGTTGCAAATGCCGAGCACCGGCATGCCCTGGTTGGCGCGGTCAATAACACTGCGCATCACCGGGGCCAGCGCGGAGATGGCGCCGGAGCGCAGGTAGTCACCGTAGGAGAAGCCACCGGGAACCACGACGGCGTCCACGCCGCGCAGATCCTCGTCGGCGTGCCAGAGGTTGACCACCTCGGCGCCGGCGATGCGGGCGGCGCGGGCGGCGTCGACATCGTCAAGCGTGCCAGGGAAAGTAATGACACCAATCTTTGCTGCCATTACTTGACCTCCGCGCTGACGACCTCGTAGTCCTCGATCACGGTGTTGGCCAGCAGAGTGGACGCGATCTTTTCCAGGTCGGCGGAAGAGACCTCGTCGCTCACCTCAAGTTCGAAGCGCTTGCCCTGGCGGACGTCGGAGACACCGCTGACTCCGATGCGGCCAAGGGCGCGGACTACGGCCTGACCCTGCGGATCCAGGATTTCAGCCTTGGGCATAACATTGACAACTACACGAGCCATGAAAATTTTTGCCTTACTGTAAGTGGGCTTGGTCTGCGTTGCATAGTTTAGCCCGCTTGTGTGCGGTTTTCCTATCCCGGATGATGGGCAGCGCAATTCCTCCCCCATCGCGGCCGCATCGTCGCCGCGCACGTAGGCCTTTTGGGGCCGCCGCGCCCCGCTGGCGGCGCCGCGACGGCGAGTAAACAGCGGGTTAAGCCTGCGCCAACTTTGTCCGAATCCGCCCGGCTTAGCCTGCAGCGGGCGGCGCGGTGGCCTAAAACGGTAAGGACCCCATTCTTTCCCGTCTTTTCCCGTTTTCTTAGTCTTAAGGTTTCAAGGTTCTCTCCATGCATTCTCGTCGCATTGGCGCTCTCGCCATCGCCGCGGTGGTCTCCACCGCCTCCTTTGCCGTTCCCGCCCAGGCTGCCACCGACGGCAGTGCTGTGGTCATCTCCGAGGTCTACGGCGGTGGCGGCAACTCCGGCGCCACCTACACCCATGACTTCATCGAGCTCTTCAACCCCACCGCCGCGGAGATCTCCCTCGACGGCTGGTCCGTGGAGTACTACTCCGCCAAGGGCGGCCTGGGCGGATCCGCGCCGCTGAAGGGCAGCATCCCGGCCGGCGGCCACTTCCTCCTCCAGGCCGCGCAGGGCGCCGGCGGCAGCGAGGCGCTGCCTACCCCGGACGCCGAGTCCGATCTGGCGCTCTCCGGCTCCAAGGGCTCGGTCAAGCTTGTCGATGCCTCCCAGGCCACCGCCGACCTCGTGGGCTACGGCGCCGCTTCCCTCTCTGAGGGCTCCCCCGCGGCCGCCACGAGCAACGCCGAGTCCGTCTCCCGCAGCGCCAATGGCGCCGATACCGATGACAACTCCGCGGACTTCACCACGGGCGCGCCGAGCCCGCAGAACTCCGGCGCCGAGGGCTCCACCCCGGGCCCCGAGCAGCCGGAACAGCCCGAGCAGCCGGAGCAGCCCGGCGCCGAGGTGAGCATCGAGGAGATCCAGGGCACCGGCCCCGCTTCTCCGCTCAAGGACACCGAGGTCACCACCTCCGGCGTGGTCACCGGCGTGTGGTCCGAGGGCGGCATGAACGGCTTCACCATCCAGACCGGCGGCACCGGTACCGAGGCTCCCACCGCCTCCCCGGCTATCTTCGTCTACCTGGGCTCCGCCCCCGCCAGCGAGTACCCGGCGGCCGGCGAGTCCGTCACCGTGCGCGGCAAGGTCTCCGAGTACTACGGCGCCACCCAGCTCAACGCCTCGAGCGTGGAGAAGCGCGCCGAGGCGCTGCCCGCGGTCACCCCGCTCACGCTGGAGGCTCTGCCCGAGGGCGACGAGGCCCGCGAGCCCTACGAGCACATGCTGGTGCTGCCCGGCACCCACACCGTGACCAACAACTACTCCCTCAACCAGTACGGCGAGGTGGGCCTGGCCGCCGGCACCGAGGCGCTGCGCCAGCCGACGGATCTGTTCAAGCCCTCCACCGACGCCGACTCCGAAGTGCAAAAGCTCGCCGCCGCCAACGCCGCGAAGCTGGTCACGCTTGACGACGGCCGCACCCGCGACTACCTCAGCAAGGATCAGAACACCCCGCTGCCCTACATCGCTCAGGACGGCGCCCAGACCATCAAGTCCCTGCGCACCACCGACCAGGTCAGCTTCCAGCACCCGGTCATCGTGGGCTACTCCCACGAGCAGTGGCGCTTCCAGCCCGCCTCCCCGGTCACCGGCAACACCAAGGGTGCTGACCTGCCGATCACCTGGGAGGATTCCCGCGCCAAGGAGCTGGGCGCCCTCGATGTCAAGGGCGACTACACCATCGCCGCCTTCAACGTGCTCAACTACTTCGCCTCCCTGGGCAAGGACTTCGAGGGCACCACCTCCTACAAGGACAAGGACGGCAACCCCGTCACCGTCAACCGCGGCACCACCCGCGGCGCCTACACCGAGCAGGCCTTCGAGGACCAGCAGCGCAAGATCGTCGCCGCCATCAACGGCCTGGACGCCGACGTCATCGCGCTCTCCGAGATCGAGGACACCTTCGGTGTCACCGGCGAAAAGTCCCGGCGCGACGAGGCGCTGGCGCACCTGACGGCTGAACTCAACAAGGCCGCCGGCTCCGAGAAGTGGGCCTTTGTGGCCTCCCCGGAGAAGCTCCCGGAGACCGTCGACGTCATCCGCACCGCCTTCATCTACCAGAAGGATCGCGTCAAGCCGGTGGGCGAGTCCCGCATCTTCGACGACCCGCGCTTTACCGGCACCGCCCGCGAGCCGCTGGCCCAGGAGTTCGCCGCCACCGATGAGAAGGTCACGGAGAGCTTCGTGGCGGTGGCCAACCACTTCAAGTCCAAGGGCTCGGTGGCCAACGGCGACAAGGACTCCGGCGATGGCCAGGGCAACAACCCTAACGTGCGCAATGCCCAGGCCCAGGCGGTGCTGGATCACCTGGCCAAGCAGCCGGATTGGCAGGGCAAGGCTACCTTTGTCATGGGCGATCTCAACACCTACACCCACGAGGAGGCCCTCGACGTCTTCCGCACTAACGGCTACACCGTGCCGGCGGAGACCTTCGACGCCGATGCCTCCTACCAGTTCAGCGGCCTGCTCGGCTCGCTGGATCACATCCTGGCCAACGAGGTTGCCTCCGGCAAGGTTTCTGATGCCCAGGTGTGGAACATCAACGCCGACGAGCCGGTGGCCTTCGAGTACTCCCGCCGCAACTACAACGCGGTGGATTTCTACGATGACTCCCCGTTCCGCGCCTCCGACCACGACCCGGTCAAGGTGGGCTTCAGCCTCCAGGGCTCCGGCAACGGCGACGGCGGCAACACTGACAACAACGGCAGCGGCAAGCCCGGCGACGGCTCAGCGGGCACCGCCGGCTCCAGCACCGGCGGCATCATCGCGCTGGTGGTGGCGGCCCTGGTGGCCATCCCCGGCATCGCTGCCCTGATGGGCGGCCTGCAGGGCATCCTGCCTCCGCAGGTGGTCAAGGCCCTGCCCAAGGAAGTGCGTGACTTCCTGCGCTAGACTTTTGCGTTTTGGGGGCGGCGTGAGGCAGCGCCGATCTAGAGGTAGACGCTGTAATCGGCAGGCTTGGCGCCGGCCAGCGCGGCGCGCTCCACGGCCTTGAGGAAGTCCGCGACCACCTTGCGGTCATTAAGGTTGCGGCCGGAGACCGAAAGGCGCACGGTGTTGCCGCGCAGGGCGGAGCGCTCGGCAGCGCGGATGATGTTGCGCCGCCACCACTTCGCAGCGCCGAAGCCCTCGCCGAAGGAGAGGTTGCGCGCCTGGTGCAGCTTGCCGTTGCGCAGCTCGTGCACGCCGCGGGTGGAGGCCGCCAGCTCGAAGGGGAATTCCGGCAGCGCGGCCAGGGTGCCCTCCGACATACGCCAGCGCGGCGGGGCAAAGATGGTGGGCTCAAAGCCCAGCTTGGCCATCTGGCGGGTCGCGCCCTTGAGCCGCAGGCGGGCCTCGTGGGTGTCCAGATTGGCAAACTCCGCGCGGCGGCCCTGCACTGCCTGATCAAAGCCGTTGAGGATGAGCACCCGGCCGCTGTCCGCCTGCTCCTTGAGCCAGCCCAGGGTGGAGGAATCCTTGGCCAGGTGCCAGTTGCCGTCGATGTGCGGAGCAACCAACAGGGAGACCGGGATCTCCTCCCGGTCCAGCTGGCTCAAGAGGCTAGCCGCCTGCTTTCGGGTGTCGTCGAAAATACTGGAAATCGAAACCAGGAGGTGGCCATGCATGGAAAAAATTATCGCACAGGAAGCAGCGCTTCGCGCGGCGAGCAGCGCGCGCTTCCTTGCGGTAGGCAGAGCGTGCGCTCCGCGCGCGCTATTCGGTCGCGCCCGTGGCCTTATTGATGGTCCAGGCGTACTCGAATGCGTTCTGGCGCCACTTGGCGTAGCGGCCGGAGACTCCTCCGTGGCCGGCCACCATCTCCGTCTTGAGCAGGAACTCGCCGCCGGTGGCCACCTCCCGCAGCTTGGCAATCCACTTGGCCGGCTCCACGTAGAGCACGCGGGTGTCATTGAGCGAGGTCAGCGCCAGGATATCCGGGTAGTCCTGGGCAGTGACGTTCTCATAGGGCGCGTAGCTCTTCATGTAGTCGTAGACCTGCGGGTCGTGGTAGGGATCCCCCCATTCCTCCCACTCCACCACCGTCAGCGGCAGCTCCGGCATGAGGATGGAGGTCAGCGGGTCCACAAAGGGCACGTTGGCCTGGATGCCGCAGAAGCGGTCCGGGGCCATGTTCGCCACCGCGCCCATGAGCAGGCCGCCGGCCGAGCCCCCCTCCGCCACCAGGCGGTCCGGGGCGGTCAGCCCGCACGCGATGAGGTCATCGGCCACCGCGATGAAATCCGTGAAGGTGTTCTTCTTGTTGAGCAGTTTGCCCTCGTCATACCAGGTGCGGCCCATCTCACCACCGCCGCGCACGTGCGCCATGGCGAAGATCATCCCGCGGTCCATGAGCGAGAGGCGGAAGACGGAGAAGTACGGGTCCATGCTGGCCTCATAGGAGCCGTAGCCGTAGAGCAGCGCCGGGTTGGGCTGCGTGAGGTCCAGGTCCGCGCGGTGCACCACGGAGACGGGCACCTCGGTGCCGTCGGGGGCCTGGGACCACAAGCGGTAGGCCACGTACTCGTCCTTCTCGTAACCGCCGGGCACCTCCTGCTCCTTGAGCAGCGTGTACTCGCCGGTGGCCACGCGGTAGTCAAAGAGCTGCGCCGGCTGCAGGAAGGAGGTGTAGCTCACCCGCAGCACCGGGGCGTCCCACTCCGGGTTGCCGCCCACGGCCACGGTGTAGAGCTCCTCGTCGAAGTCCAGCTCGGTGAACTCGCCCCAGCCGGAGCGCACGTCCATGATGGCCGCGGCGGTAGCCCACCACGATCTGATCGCGGTAGCAATCCACGCCCTCCAGGCGCACGGTGTCCTCGTGCGGCATGAGGACGGTGAGCTCGCGCAGGGAGGGCAGCGAGGAGGTGCCGCCAAGCGGGCAATAACCCAACTCGTAGTTGGGGCCGGTGACGTTGTGGGTGACCAGCCAGTAGTCCTGGCCGCCCACCACGGCGTGGTCGACGTCGTACTCCACGCCGGACTCGCGCTGCCACAGGCAGCGGAACTCGCCCTCGGGGTTGGACTGCTCCAGCACCCAGAACTCGGAGGTGAGCTTGGAGCTGGCCACGATGACGAGGAACTTCTCGCTGCGGGTCTTGCCCGCGCCGATGCTAAAGCGCGGGTCCTCCTCGCGCATGACCACGACGTCCTCCGACTGCGCGGTGCCCACCTTGTGGCGCCACACGGTGTCCGGGCGCCAGGACTCATCCACCGTGGAGTAGAAGATGTACTCATCGCCCACCCAAGTTGCTCCGTAGAAGATGCCTTCGAGGTGATCCTCCAGCAGCTCGCCGGTGCGCAGGTCCTTGATGAAGAGCTCGAAGCGCTCGTCGCCGGCGTAGTCCACGGAGTAAGCCAGCAGGTTGCCGGAATCACTGACCACGGAGGCACCCAAGGAGAAGAACTCGTGGCCTTCGGCGAGCAGGTTGGCGTCGAGAAGCACCCGCTCCCCCTCCGGGCGACCTTCCTCGGGGATGACCGGCGGCGTCCAGGGATCGGAACCCTGCTCCACCGGGATGCGGCAGCTATAGGCGTAGTTCTTTCCCTCTTCGGTGCGGCCGTAGTACCAAAAATCCCCGCGGCGGGAGGGCACGGACATGTCCGTTTCCTTGATGCGGGACTTGACCTCCTGGAAGATGTTTTCCGTCAGGGTCTCCAGGTGAGCCGTCTTGGCCTCGGTGTAGGCGTTTTCCGCCTTGAGGTATTCCAGGGTCTCTGGGGATTCCTTGTCTCGCAGCCACTCGAAATCATCGACGAAGCTGCGGCCGTGGAACTCACGGGTGATGGGGTGATGGGCGGCACGGGGTGGGGTTAATTCAGTCATGCCGCCCTACTTTAGTGACTCGCCGTAGCTACGCCAGAAAATCCTCGAAGCGCTGGCCTGAGAGGCGCTCGTAGGCCTCAATGTAGCGCGCGCGGGTGGCGGCCACGACGTCCTCCGGCAGGCGCGGCGGGGTGGTCTCGGAATCCTTGTCCCAGCCGGAGGCCGGGGAGGTCAGCCAGTCGCGCACGTACTGCTTGTCAAAGGAGGGCTGGACCTTGCCTTCCTCGTAGGAATCGGCCGGCCAGTAGCGGGAGGAATCCGGGGTGAGGACTTCATCGGCGAGGATGAGGGTGCCCTCGGAGTCCAGGCCGAACTCAAACTTAGTGTCCGCCAGGATGATGCCCTTGGACTCGGCGATGGCCGCGGCCTCCGCGTAGATGCGCAGGGTGGCCGCGCGCAGCTCCTCGGCGCGCTCCTGGCCAAGCTTGGCGACGACCACCTCAAAAGACACGTTCTCATCGTGCTCGCCCTGCTCGGCCTTGGTGGCCGGGGTGAAGATGGGCTCCGGCAGGCGGGAGGCCTCTGTCAGGCCCTCCGGCAGCTCAACGCCGCACACGCTGCCGGTGGCCTTGTATTCCTTAAGGCCGGAGCCGGTGAGGTAGCCTCGGGCCACGCACTCGAAGGGCAGCATCTCCAGCTTCTTCACCACCATGGCGCGCCCCAGGACCTCCTCGGGGATGCGCTCGTCATCGAGCGGGCCGGCGAGGTGGTTGGGGAAGTCGATGGCGTCGAAGAAGAACTTCGAGGTGGCGGTGAGCACCTTGCCCTTGTCCGGGATGGCCGGATCCAGGGAGTAGTCATAGGCGGAAATGCGGTCGGAGACCACCATGAGCAAGGTGTTCTCATCGACGTCATAAATGTCACGGACCTTGCCCGATGCAAGGTGGGTATAAGAAGAAAGCTCTGGACGCATGACAACCATCCTAACCCCGCCTAAACTGCCAAGAGATCTTATGCCGAACTCTCTAGGAGCCTGAGCCCACCGTGCGCACTCGATACACCGCTCGCTACACCACTCGAAGCACTGCAGTCCTAACCGCCGCCACGCTTGCCCTGGGGAGCCTGAGCGTCCCCCAGGCGCTGGCCGCCCCCGATACCTCCGTGCGCGAATCCGCCCACGGGCAGTGGCTGTGCACCGTGGAGCCCTCCGCGGAGGACCGCGCGGCTGCCGACGCCGTCCGCGAAGGCTACATCGCCACCATCCGCGCCACCGCCGAGGAGATTCAGGCGCAGGTGCCCGGCGTGGACTTCTCCGGTTTTACCTCCCCTAACGTGACCCAGCTGCCCGGCTACGCCACCGCGGCCGCGGCCCTGCGGGCCAAGGGCTACAACGCCAGCGACATCCTGCTCATCGCCGTGGGCGCAAACAACCCGGAGGCCCTGGTGGCCTCCTCCGAGACGCTGCTGCAGGCCCGCGCCGAGTACTCCATCAACGGCTCGCGCACCCAGATGGATGCCTTCACCGCCAAGGGCGGCCAGCCGCGGGTTCCGCTGCTGAGCACCGGCCGCGATTTCAGCGATGCGATGAAGAAGGTGCTGAAGAAGCACCAGGCGCAGGAGGCGGAGGCCGTCGAGGCCTTCAACGCCACCGCCGGCTACCCCGCGCAGGCGCAGGCCTGGGAGCAGTGCATCGCGCTGCTCAAGGAGAAGGGTGCTGTGGAAGGCTACCAGCCGGTGCCGGAGATCGACATCCCGGGCAAGACGCAATCCCCGCTGGATAGCTCCTCCACCGGCGTGCTCGTGGTGGGCGGCATGTTTGCGCTAGCCGCGCTGCTGGTGGGCGGCTACATGGCCGTCAACGGAGTCTCCTTCGGCGGCTTCGAGCTGCCCGTGCTCCAGTTGCCCCAGCTGCAACTGCCCCAGCTGCAGCTGCCGGGCTTCTAGTTCCGTCTCTTCTGCTCTAGCTCGAGCTGATTCAGTTCTAGCTCGAGCTGATTAGAGGATCTCGCCCGGGGTGTAGGCCGCGGCCTTCGGGTGCTGATCCACCAGGGCCTTGATGCGGCTGAGCACCTGGGTGACCTGGGACTCGGCGGCACCGATGAAGGCGTGCTTATCGGAGAGGGCCTCGTCGAGGGCGGCGCGGTCCAGGGGCAGGCGATCGTCGGCAGCCAGACGCTCGATGAGGTTTTGCTCCGCGCCGTTCTCGCGCATGTCCAGCGCCATGGCCACGGCGTTTTCCTTGATAACCTCGTGGGCGGTCTCGCGGCCCACGCCGGCGCGCACCGCGGCCATGAGGATGCGGGTGGTGGCCAGGAAGGGCAGGTAGCGCTCGAGCTCGCGGTCGATCATGGCCGGGAAGGCGCCGAACTCCGCCAGCACCGTGAGGAAGGTTTCACACATGCCGTCGATGGCAAAGAAGGCGTCGGGAAGCGCGACGCGGCGCACGACGGAGCAGAAGACATCGCCCTCGTTCCACTGCTGGCCGCTCAAATCCGCCACCATGGTGAGGTAGCCGCGGAGGATGACCTGGAAGCCGCCCACGCGCTCGCAGGAGCGGGCGTTCATCTTGTGCGGCATGGCCGAGGAACCCACCTGGCCCTCCTTGAAGCCCTCGGTAACGGTCTCGTTGCCGGCCATGAGGCGAATCGTGGTGGCCAGGGAGGAAGGCGCGGCGCCCAGCTCCACCAGGGCGGAAATAGCGTCGAAGTCCAGCGAGCGCGGGTAGACCTGGCCCACCGAGTTGAACACGCGGCTAAAGCCCAGGTGATCGGCGATGCGCGTCTCCAGCGCGGCGAGCTTGTCCTCGGAGCCGCCCATGAGGTCGAGCATATCCTGGGAGGTTCCCATGGGGCCCTTGATGCCGCGCAGCGGGTAGCGCTCTGCCAGAGACTCCACGCGCTCGATGGCCAGCAGGAGCTCGTCCGCGGCGGAGGCGAAGCGCTTGCCCAGGGTGGTGGCCTGGGCGGCGACGTTGTGGGAGCGGCCGGCCATGACCAGGGTCTGGTACTGGGCGGCGCGCTCGCCGATGCGGCTGACCACCGCGATGGCCTTGTTGCGGGTCAGCTCCAGCGAGCGCAGAATCTGCAGCTGCTCGACGTTCTCGGTGAGGTCGCGGGAGGTCATGCCCTTGTGGATGTGCTCAAAGCCGGCCAAGGCGTTGAACTCCTCAATGCGGGCCTTGACATCGTGGCGCGTGACGCGCTCGCGCTCGGCGATGGACTCGAGGTTGACGTCCTCGATGACGGATTCGTAGGCGGCGATAGCCTCAGCGGGGATGTCCACACCCAGGTCTTTCTGGGCCTTCATCACGGCGATCCAGAGCTGGCGCTCCAGGATGATTTTGTGCTCCGGGGACCAGATTTCAGCCATCTCCGGGGATGCGTAACGAGCGGACAGGACGTTGGAAATGTTCTTCTTTTCAGCCACGTGGCTCATTATTCCACGTTGGGGGCTACACTTGGCATTCCTGGGTTTGCCGGGAGTGATTATCATCACCGCGGCCGGCTACATCCTCGGCTTTTGCCCGCCGGCCGCTACCGACAACAGGACAGTGAATATAAATCGTGCTTATAGTCAACAGGTGCAAAACTTTTTACCTAAGACTCTTGTTGTTCTAGCAGCGTCCACGGCCCTCACCGCGCTCGCCGCCCCCGCCCACGCCAGTCAGACCGCCACGGAACTCCCCCAGGTTCCCGGCGCCTCCTTCAACGATCCCACCTGCGTCCCCAGCAACGGCAGCTCCCCCGTTGTCTTCCTCCACGGCACCTCCACCAGCATCAATGACTGGAAGGCCGCCTCCAACTACCTGGCCGAGCAGGGCTACTGCACCTACGCCTTCAACTACGGCAAGGAACCCGGAAAGGTGGGCTACGCCCAGGGCGATCTCGACGCCGCCGCCCGCGACGTCGAAGCCGGCATCCAGAGCGTCCTGGACGTCACCGGCGCTGCGAAGGTCAACCTGGTGGGCCACTCCCAGGGCGGCATGATGGTCAAGAAGTACATCGAACAGCTCGGCCACGCCGATCAGGTCGACCACGTGGTCACGCTGGCCGCCAACTTCCGCGGTACGGACTTCAACGGCTCCCGCGGGCTGCGCGGGCTCTTCGACTCCGCCCCGGGCTTCTGGCGCGGCATCATCGGCACCGCCGGCTTCCAGCAGGTCATCGGCGATGCCGGCGAGACCCCGCAGATGGCCGCCCTCAACGAGCACAAGGACACCTCCGCGGGCATCGTCTACACCGCCGCCTACTCGCCGCGCGATACCACCGTGACCAACTACGCCTTCGACGGCCAGGAGCCCTACGGCAAGAATATCTCCAGCATCCTGGAGGGCCCCGCGGGCTGGGTGGTCAACGTCAACGCCGACGAGGCCTGCGGCTACTCCGCCCCCTCCGCGCACCCGCGCATGCCGATGTCCCCGGAAACCATCCGGCTGGTGGGCTGGGGCCTGTCGCGCACCCCCTCCGAGACTCAGCCCGAGTGCGCCGCCTAGGCACCGTCACTGTGACCCGCGGCGCCCGTAGCCGTGATCTGCACCATTTTCCCTGGTAAGCAAGTTTTTCTTTTTACTTGTTAAGCATAGATTCAGGTAAAGTCGCATCCGTGACTACCTCTCGTTTCCATGCGCGCAGGGTTCTCGCCGCGCTGACTTCCTCGGTTCTCGTCTTTTCTCTCGCTGCCCCGGCCCAGGCGGTGACGGCGGAAGCCACCCAGCTTCCCCGCATCTCCGGGGCGGCCTTCAACGACCTCACCTGCACGCCCACCAACAACTCCTACCCGGTAGTCTTCCTCCACGGCACCTCCACCAGCGTCAACGACTGGAAGGCAGCCTCCAACTACCTGGCTGAGCTGGGCTACTGCACCTACGCTTTCAACTACGGCAAGGAGGCCGGCAAGGTGGGCTACGCCCAGGGGGATCTCGACGCCGCCGGCCTGGACGTCGAAGCCGGCATCCAGAACGTGCTGGATAAGACCGGCGCGGAGAAGGTCAGCATCATCGGCCACTCGCAGGGCGGCATGATGGCCAAGAAGTACATCGAGCAGCTCGGCCACGCCGATAAGGTCGATCGCGTCATCACCCTGGGCGCCAACTTCCGCGGTACGGACTTCAACGGTGCCCGCTGGCTGCGCGGGATGTTTGACTCCGCCCCGAAGTTCTGGCGCGGCTTCATCGGCACGGCCGGCTTCCAGCAGGTTATCGGCGATGCCGGCGAGACACCGCAGATCTCCGAGCTCAAAAAGCTCAAGGACACCTCCCCAGGCATCATCTACACCGCCGCCTACTCCCCGCGCGATACCACGGTGACGGACTACGCCTTTGAGAACGAGGCGCCCTACGGCAAGAACATCTCCAGCGTCCTGCAGGGCGAGGAAGGCTGGGTGGTCAACGTCAACGCCGACGAGGCCTGCGGCTACTCCGCTCTCTCCGCCCACCCGCGCATGCCCATGTCTACGGAGACCATCCAGCTCATGGCCTGGGGCCTCTCGCGCACCCCGCACATGACCCAGCCCATCTGCGGCCCGGATGCGGAGTCCATGGTTCCGCTGCCGGTCATCGAGGGCAGCCACATCATCCCGGCTGGACAAAGCACCAAGGTCACGGTGAGCAACGCCGATCAGCTGGGCCGCACGAGGATCACCGCGCCGAAGCTGCCCGCGGGCTGGTCCGCCACCCAGAACGCCGACGGCTCCCTCACCCTCGATCCCATCGACGGGCAGGAGACCGGCCGGTGGACCGACATTCCCGTCGACGTCTCCGTCAACGGTATGAAGCCGGTCACCCTCACCGTGCAGGCGCTGGCCATGCCCGCCCAAGTAGCGTCGGCGGAGATCACCGCCGAGCCCGCCACCATTAAGCCGGGCAGCGGCACCACGCTCACCATCGCCAACCTCGCCGATCTCCCGGAGGACACCACGCTTGCGCTTGCCGACGCCCCCTCCTGGCACCTCTCCGACCTCGACGGCACCTGGGTGCTCAACGCCGACGAGGACGTCAGCGCTGGCGAGCATGAGCTCACGGTGGAGCTGACCTACCCGGACGGCAGCACGGGCACCGCCGCCGTGCGCGTGAATGTCGAGGCGCCGGTGCCGCCGACCCCGACCTCCACCGAACCTTCCAGCACCGAGCCCTCCGAGCCGAGCGAGCCGTCCATCACCGAGTCCTCCGAGCCGAGCGAGCCAACCTCCACCGAGCCGACTTCTACCGAGAGCTCCGAGCCGAGCGAGCCAACCTCCACTGAGCCCACCACCAAGCCGAGCACCACCTCCGCGAAGCCGAGCGAGCCTTCCACCAAGCCGAGCACGTCGACCACGGCGTCGTCGTCAAGCACGCCCACGACCACGGTGTCGTCAAGCAGCACCACCTCCGCCACGCCCAAACCAACGCCTAAGCCAACCCCCAAGCCGGAGGGCTCCGCTGAGTCCAGCTCCGAAGGCGCCAACCCGTGGCTTATCGGTTTCGCTGCGTTCTCTGGTGTGGCGACTATCATCGCAGCCGTCGTCTGGTGGCTGGGACCTGATGTCAGCCAGTGGCAGAAAAGGCTGCAGGAGCTGCTGCCCTGGTAAGTCTCTCACCGCCGGGATACGCGGCTCAGGCCCGTTTTGACTAGGCCCCGGGACCACAGTGTTTGCCTGTGGCCCCGGGGCTTTGCTCTTACGTGGGCCGCCGAGTAGTGCTGGGTGTGTCCTACGTTGCTTCCGCGGTGACCACATTGACGGGGAAGGCGCCCAAAACCGCAGTTTTTGAGGCCTTCCCCGTCAATCTGGTCGCTGGCCGGCGGGCGGGAGAGCGCTAGATGCTGATCTCGCCCTTCTCGGCGCGCAGGCCGATGTCCTTCCGGAAGAAGGCGCCGTCGAGCTCAATGCCGTCGAGGACCTGGTAGGCGGCGGCGCGGGCCTCGGCCAGCGTGGCGCCCTTGCCCAGCACGTTGAGCACGCGGCCGCCGTTGGAGACCACAACGTCCTCGCCGCCGCGAGACTCGCGGGTGGTACCGGCGTGCAGGATCTTGGTGGTATCGGCCAGATCCGCCGAGCGGATGACATCGCCCTTGCGGGGCGAGGCCGGGTAGCCCTCCGCGGCCAAAACCACGGTCACAGCAAAGCCGTCCTCCCACTCCAGGGCGGGCAGCTCAGCCAGCGTGCCCGTGGCCGTGGCGTTGAGCGCGGCCGCCAACGGGGAGCGCAGCAAGCTCAGCACCGGTTGGGTCTCCGGATCACCGAAGCGGCAGTTGAACTCCACCACCGCGGGGCCCTCAGCACCCCAGGCCAAACCGGCGTAGAGCAGGCCCGAGTACGGGGTGCCGCGCTTGACCATCTCCTTGGCCACGGGAACGCAGACCTCGTCGACGATGCGCTGCACGCCCTCGGCAGGCAGCCACGGCAGCGGGGTGTAGGCACCCATGCCGCCGGTGTTTGGGCCTTCGTCGTTGTCGTAGGCGCGCTTGTGGTCCTGCGCGGGCAGCAGCGGCACGACGGTCTCGCCATCAACCAGGCAGAACAGGGACACTTCCGGGCCGTCGAGGAAGGACTCCAGCAGGACGGGGTTGCCGGCGGCCAAGACGGCGTCGACATGCGCGCGGGCAGCAGCGCGCTCAGCGGTGACCACCACGCCCTTGCCGCCTGCCAGGCCATCGTCCTTCACCACGAACTGCGGGCCGAAGCGGTCCAGCGCAGCCTCAATGTTCGCCTCCGCGGCACCCGGTGCGATCTGCTCCGCGCGCGCGGTCTTCACACCCGCCGCGGCCATGACGTCCTTGGCAAAGGCCTTGGAGCCCTCGATCTGCGCGGCGGCCTTGCTGGGGCCAAAGACCGCGATGCCCTCGGCGCGCAGGGCGTCCGCCACGCCGGCCACGAGCGGGACCTCCGGGCCCACGACGACGAGCTCAGCCTCAATCTTCTGCGCCAGCTCCAGCATGCGGGCCGGGGAGTCGACATCGGTGTACTCCGGGTGGGCGGTGGCGATCTCCGCAAAGGCCGGGGAGCCCGGAGCGACGTGCAGGTCGGTGGTGAGGGAATCTGCCTTCAGGCCTTTCAGAAGGGCGTGTTCACGGCCGCCCGAGCCAATAACAAGAATGCGCATGCCGTACATCTTAACGGGCGGTAGCCTAGTGACCATGTCTTCTGTATTTACCAAGATCATCAACGGTGAACTGCCTGCCCGTTTTGTCTACCGCGACGAGACCTGCGTGGCCTTCCTCTCCATCGAGCCGCTGCGCTACGGCCACACCCTCGTGGTGCCCATCGAGGAGGTAGACAAGTGGACGGACCTCGAGCCGCAGACCTGGCTGCACCTCAATGAGGTCGCCCTGGAGATCGGCGAGGCCATCAAGACCGCCTTCGACACCCCGCGCACCGGCTACATCATCGCCGGCTTCGACGTGCCGCACACCCACATCCACCTCTTCCCCACCGAGAAGATGGAGGAGTACGACTTTGCCAAGGCCTACGCTGCCGACGGCACCGACCCCGCCGCCATGGACGAGGCCGCAGCGCGCATCCGCCAGCACCTGGGCACCGACGAGGAAGGCCGCCGCTAGCCGGCTATTCCGCCGCTGCCTTGGGCAGGCTCAGCGTGAACACTGAGCCCTCGCCCAGCTCGGAGGCCACCGAGATGCTGCCTCCGTGCTGCTCCACCAGGGACTTCACAATGGCCAGCCCCAGACCCGAGCCGCCGGTATCGCGCGTGCGGGAGGTATCCGCGCGGTAGAAGCGCTCGAAGATGTGGGCGGCGTCGGCAGGCGACATGCCCTTGCCGTCATCGGCGACGTCGATAAGCACATGCTCGGCCTCCTCCCGCACCACCAGTGTGACCACGGCTTCCTCGCCGCCGTGGCGGATGCCGTTGGAGACCAAGTTGAGCAGTACCTGGTGCAGGCGGTCCGGGTCGCCCTTGACCACGGGGATGTCATGGGCCTCGTTGCGCACCTGAATCTCGCGGCCGGGGAAGGCCGCGCGCGCCGAGGAGCCCACGGAGAGTACGAGCTCGAGCATGTCGACGTCGCGCAGATCCAGCCGCGTGCCCTCCGCGCGGGTGAGCGCCAGCAGATCCTCCACTAGTAGGGACATGCGTTGGGATTCGGCGTCGATCTTGGAGAGCACAAAGTCCGCGTCCTGGGTGGCGCCGGAGCGGTAGAGCTCGGCATAGCCGTGCAGGCTGGTCAGCGGCGTGCGCAGCTCGTGGGAGGCGTCGCCGACGAAGCGGCGCATCTGCTCCTCCTTCTCCTGTGCGTCCACCACGGAGCGCTGCAGCTGGCCCAGCATGATGTTGAGCGCGGCGGAGAGCTGGCCCACCTCGGTGTGCGCCGGCCACTCAGGCACGCGCTTGTCCAGGTCACCCGCGGCAATTTGGGAGGCGGTCTTTTCCACCACGCGCAGCGGCCGCAGGGCCCGGCGGATGAACCACATGCCCACCAAGGCGATGAGCAGCATGACCACGGCGGTGATGATGATCTGCACCATGGCCAGGCCGCGCAGGGTGGAGCGGTCAGTGGTGAGGTCCTTGGCCACGACCAGCACGTTGCCCTCGTCCTCCACGGCGATGGCGCGCCACTCGTTGTTGCCCTCGAGCGAGCGCACGGTCTCGGGGCTGCCGCCGACGTAGAGATCACGCACGTCAGGAATGGAGGTGTCCGGGCCGGTGTAGAGGAAGGAGCCGTCGGGCTGATAGACCAGCGCCACGAATTCCGTGGGCGGGCGCTGCCCGCTGTCGTAGACCAGGGCGGCGGTGCTCAGGTTGTGCGCCCAAGTGTGGGTGGCCTCGGTGAGCTCCTGGTCGATGCGCGAGAAGAGCACGTCGCGCATGATGGAGGACACCGCCAGGGAGGAGCCCGTCAGCCCCAGGCCGGAGACCAGCACCATGAGCACCAAGAGCCAGGTGCGCAGCGGTAGGGCCTTGGGCCACTGGAAGCGGCGGCGCGGCGTGGTCGCGCCCAGCAGGGTGACGTCGGAGTGCGGCGAGCGGACCGGCTGGGGGGCTTCTTCTGCGCTCATGTCTAGGAGCGGGGCATGCGCAGGACGTAGCCCACTCCGCGCACGGTGTGGATGAGCGGGGTATCGCCGGTGTCGATCTTGCGGCGCAAGTAGGAGATGTAGGACTCCACCACGTTGCCGTCACCGCCGAAGTCGTAGTGCCACACGTTGTCCAGGATCTTCGCCTTGGAGAGCACCACTTCCTTGTTCTGCATGAGGTAGCGCAGCAGGTTGAACTCGGTGGGCGAAAGCTCGACGATCTCCCCGGCCTTGGTGACCTCGTGGGTGTCGTCGTTCAGTGTGAGATCCGCGTAGGTGATGGTGGCGTCCCCGCCGTCGCTTTCGGCGTTTGCGCCGCGGCGCAGGATGACGCGCAGGCGGGTGATGACTTCCTCCAGGCTGAAGGGCTTGGTCACGTAGTCATCCGCGCCGATGGTCAGGCCGTGGATGCGCTGGTCCACCGAGTCCTTGGCGGTGAGGTAGAGCACCGGGCCGTCGAGGCCCTCCTGGCGCAGCTTGCCCAGCAGCTCGAAGCCGTCCATGCCGGGCATCATGACGTCCATGATGTAGGCGTCGGGGTTGACCTCCCGCGCCACGCGCAGCGCCTCGGTGCCGCTGTTGGCGCTGTACACGTCGAAGCCCTGAAACTTCAGGGAGACGGTGAGAAGTTCGACGATGTTGGGCTCGTCATCAACAACGAGAACCTTGACCTCTTTGGAATCTTCCATTGTCCCGCTTTCCTTCCTCTGCTACCCCACGACGCCGTGCTTGCCGACGCCGCCTTCAGGCACATCTTTACTCAAAGAGAGCATTATGGCACTCCGCCTATCAAGGGTACTGAGCAAAGTCTGTGCGCTGGCTGTGAACGGCTGGCCCCTAGGAAAGGGAGGCCGGGATGTTGCGCAGGTTGGACTTGGCCATGGACAGCATGCGGCCCACGCCTCCGCCGAAGACCGTGCGGGTCGCCGCCTTGGAAAAGCCCATGAGCTGCTCGAAGGTCAGTGTCGGCGGCAGGGAGAGCGCGTTGGGGTCGGTGACCATATCCACCAGCACGGGCCCGTCGAAGGCCAGGGCCTCGCGGATCTGCTCGCGCGCGGTGGCCGGGTCCTCGATGCGCACGTGCTTGATGCCGGCGGCCTCGGCGATCTTGGCGTAGTTGACCGGCGCGTGGTCCGTCTCGTGCTCCGGTAGGCCCTGCACCAGCATCTCCAGCTTGACCATGCCCAGCGAGGAGTTGTTGAAGACGAACATCTTCACCGGCAGGTTGTGCAGTTTCACGGTGAGCAGCTCGCCCATGAGCATGGACAGGCCGCCGTCGCCGGAAAAGGTGACCACCTGGCGCCCGGGGTTAGCCGCCTGGGCGCCGATGGCCTGCGGCAGGGCGTTAGCCATGGTGCCGTGGCGGAAGGAGCCGAGCTGCTCGCGGCGCCCATTGGCCGTAATGTAGCGGGCGGCCCACACGTTGCACATGCCGGTGTCCACGGTGAAGATGGCGTCCTCGGCCGCTTCCTCATCGATGATGTCTGCCAGGTACTCCGGGTGGATAGGCTTGGACTTCTCCACGTTGCTGGTGTAGGCCTCCACCACGCTAGTCAGCTTGTCGCAGTGCAGTTTGAGCATGCGGTCGAGGAAGCTGCGGTCCGTCTTCTCCTCCACGTGCGGCAGGATGTTCTCGATGGTCGCGGCCACATCACCCGTCACCGGGTAGGAGATGCGGGTGCGGCGGCCGATGTGGGAGCCGTCGATATCCACCTGCGCCACGTTCTTGGTGGGCAGGAAGTCATTGTAGGGAAAGTCCGTGCCCAGCATGATGAGCAGGTCCGCCTCGTGGGTGGCCTCGTGCGCGGCGCCGTAGCCCAGCAGGCCTGACATGCCGACGTCAAAGGGGTTGTCATACTGGATGTACATCTTGCCGCCCAGAGCGTGGCCGATGGGGGACTTGATCTTCTCCGCCAGGGCCAGCACCTGCTCACGGGCGTCCTTGGCGCCGGCGCCGACGAAAAGCGTGACGGTCTCGGCCTCGTTGATGGCCTGGGTCAGGGCTGCCGCCTCGGCCGGATCCGGGAAGACCACCGGGCGGCCGGAGGAGACCACCGAGGAGGTAAACGTGTCATCCTCGGCCTCGTGGGTGGAGACGTCGCCGGGAATGACCAGGACGGACACGCCCTTGCCCGCCATGGTGGACTGCACCGCGTGGTGCAGCACCACGGAGCCCTGATCCGCCGAGTTGACCATCTCGCAGTAGCCGGAGCACTCCTGGAAGATCTTCTCCGGGTGGGTCTCCTGGAAGAAGGTGGAGCCGATCTGGCGGGAGGGGATGTGGCTGGCCAGGGCGAGGACCTTGGCGCCGTTGCGGTGGGCGTCGTACAGCCCCTGGATAAGGTGCGTGTTGCCGGGGCCGCAGGAAGCCGCACACACGGCGAGCTGGCCGGTGCTTAAGGAATCCGCCTCGGCGGCGAAGGCGGCGGCCTCCTCGTTGCGCACGTGCACCCACTCGATGGAGGACTTGCGCACGGCGTCCACGATGGGGTTAAGGGAGTCACCCACCAGGCCATAAATGCGCTTCACGCCGTGTTCCTCGAGGGTCTGGACGAGCTGCTGTGCGTAATTGCGAGCCATTTTCTCCGCCTTTCTTTTGCTTTAATCTTGAACCCCAGTGTTCCTGCTCCCACCCAGTTCTCGCCACCAAGGCGCGCTATTCTCACACTTAGGGTTACCTATGGTTCGCACCACAGGGCAGGTTTTGCTGAATTGAATCCGGCTAGCGCGTTCTTTACAGTTTCTTGACATGCACGCCGCGGGGCCTACACGCAGGCCTACCTCACCACGGTGGGGGTGCTGGCCGCGAGCATGCTGGTGCTCACCGCGGTGACGGGGTGGCTGTTTCGGGCCAATCCGAAGTCGGGCGCGGCGGTGTAGGGCGGCGTCGGCAAGCGGCGCCAGGGGCGTCACGGGCGCCACAGGTATTGAGCTGGAGACGAGACTTGAACTCGCAACCTACGCATTACAAGTGCGTTGCGCTACCGATTGCGCCACTCCAGCACCGCGGATAACCGCTGCAAGCATCGTACCCGAGAGCCCGCCGGGTTAAAAACGGCCAAGCGGTAGATGCAGCCGCAGGGCCAAAAAGATAGAGTGCAGGGGCAACTGTAGAGCGTGCGTTCACAAGGAATCGGAGTGTCTGTTTTTTCCACCATGCGGGAGCGCCTACGGGCCTCCCAGCGCGTCGCCACCATCGATGCCGCCAAGGCCGCGCCGCCGCCCTCCCCGCTGGCCCCCGTCGACCTCACCGACCCCGCCCAAGTCACCGGCGTCATGGAGATCGCCGCACGCGTGGGCGCCATCCTCATCACCGCGGGTACGGCCAACTCCGACACCCAGGCGCAGGTCCACCTCGTGGCCTCCTCCTATGGCCTGCACTACTGCCACGTGTCCATCCTCATGAACACAATCACCATCAGCACGGCCATCGGCACCGGCAGCAACCGCCAGAACCTGCACGTCTTCCGCGTGGCGCCGAGCATCTCCGTGGACTTCACCAAACTCTCCGCGGTGGACCGGCTCATCCACTCCATCCAGTCCGGCGCCACCCCACCGGCGGTGGCGGAAAAACGCCTCGACGAGATTGACCAGATGCACAACCCCTACTCCACCCCGGTCATCCTGGCCGGCTGGGGTGTGATGGGCAGCGCCTTTTCCGTCATGCTGGGTGGCGACGCCCTCGTAGGCATTGTGACCTTTTGCATCACGGTGCTCATCATGGGCACCAACACCTTCCTGGCCGGCTACCGGCTGCCGCCCTTCTACCAGAACATCGTGGGTGGCTTCCTCGCGGTGCTGCCGGCGGCGATCCTCTACAACATCTTCGCCAGCTTTGGCATCTCGATGCTACCCTCGCAGATCATCGGTTCAGGCATCATCGTGCTGGTGGCGGGACTCACCTTGGTGCAGTGCCTCGTCGACGGCATCACGCGCGCCCCCGTCACCTCCGCCGCGCGCTTCTTCGAGGCGCTGATGTCCACCGGCGCCATCATCGGCGGCATCGGCATGGGCATCCAGTGCGCAGCCTGGCTCAACTTCAGCCTGCCGCCGCTGGCTACCCTGGCCCCGCCGGTCTACCACGAGTTGCCGCTGCTGGTGATCTGCGGCGGCATCGGCTCGGCGGCCTTCGCCCTGGCGCTGGGCGCGACGATCATGGAAGTCACCATCTCCGGGCTCACCGCCGCAGCCGGCATGATCTTTTACTACGTCGTGGTCATCACCTTCGGGGTGGGCGGCGTGGTGGCCTCCGGACTCTCCGCCATCGCGGTGGGCCTGGCCGGCGGCTTGCTCTCGCGCCGCTACGTCATGCCGCCGCTCATCACAATGATCGTGGGCTACACCCCGATGCTGCCGGGCCTGACGCTCTACCGCGGCATGTACGCCTCGCTCAACGAGCAGATCATCACCGGCCTCATCAACCTCACCTCCGCGCTGGCCATTGCCGGCGCGCTGGCCGCGGGTGTGGTCTTTGGTGAGCGCGTGGCCCGCCGCCTGCGACGCCCGCAGTACTTCCGCCCCTACTCCACCTTCAAGCGCATGGGCGCCTTCTCCTTCATGCGGGCCACCCGGCTTGCGCAGCGCGCCCGCATCCCGCGCGTGCCGATGTCCCCCTTTGCCCCGCGTCAAAACTTCCCGGCCCCGCCGCCGCAGCAGGGCCCGCAGCCGCCCACGCCCGCACAGCAGGCCCGCTTCCAGCAGTCCGAGGCGGCCACCGAGGAGTGGCAGGCCGTCACCGACATGTGGCCGGCAACGTCTCAGTGGCCCGCGCAGCCGCAGCCGGGCCAGCAATCCCGGCCCGACCGGCCGCGGTACACGGTGCCGGGCACACACGACGCCGAGCAATAGCGTAGAATGCGAGGTTTGAAAGCTTTCCCCTTTTAAGTTCTGGAGGACGACGTGCCACCCAAGGTCACTGATACTCAGCCCGCTGTTGACAACACTCACGCAGTTGAGGAAGAGACCGCCCGCGCTGCGCGCCGCATCGTTGCCACCTACGCGGAGGATTTCCTCGACGGCGTGACGCTGATGTCCATGCTTGGCGTCGAGCCGGAGGGCCTGGTGCACAAGAAGGTGCTGGCGGAGCATGCCGACGCCGCCCCGAAGAAGACCACCCGCAAGAAGGCCACGAAGAAGGCGTAAATCATCATGTCTGGCCACTCCGCAGAACGCACCAACAACTTTGTCGTGGTGGCCAACCGCCTCCCGGTTGACCTGGAAACCCAACCCGACGGCACCCGCGAATGGAAGGCCTCCCCGGGTGGCCTGGTCACCGCGCTGTCC
Organism: Corynebacterium sp.; assembly: GCF_030532325.1. GTDB lineage: Bacteria > Actinomycetota > Actinomycetes > Mycobacteriales > Mycobacteriaceae > Corynebacterium. Next base: position 7,332 of record NZ_JAUNLS010000011.1, on the reverse strand, counting down.
CCCGTTCTGGAAGCGCACCAGGGCTGCTGGGTGGGCTGGCCCGGCGTGGCCGACGAAGCCCCCGAGCCCTTCACCACCGAGCGCGGCGTGCGCCTGCACCCCGTCAAGCTCACCCAGGCGGATTACGAGTCCTTCTACGAGGGCTTTTCCAACGCCACGCTGTGGCCGCTGTACCACGATCTCATCGTCACCCCCGTCTATGACCGCGACTGGTGGGAGGCCTACCGCGAGGTCAATCTGCGCTTTGCCAACGAGGTCGCCGCCGTGGCCGCCGATAACGCCACCGTGTGGGTGCAGGACTACCAGCTGCAACTCGTGCCCGGCATCCTGCGCCAGCTGCGCCCCGATCTCACCATTGGCTTCTTCCTGCACATCCCCTTCCCCTCCCCGGATCTCTTCCGCCAGCTGCCCTGGCGTGAGGAGCTGGTGCGCGGGCTGCTCAACGCCGATCTCATCGGCTTCCACCTAGAATCCAACGCCCGCAACTTCCTCGAGCTGGCCCGCCTGCAGGGCCTCGACGTCGAGGGGGAGGTCTCCACCCGCGAGGTCACCGCCCACATCCGCATGGCCAACGGCCACCGCGTGGGCGTGGGGGCCTTCCCCATTTCCATCTCCACCCGGGAGTTCACGCACCTCGACGAGGCTGACGAGGCCTCCGTGGCCCAGCTGCGCGCTGACCTCGGCGCGCCCCGCCACATCATCCTCGGCGTGGACCGCCTGGACTACACCAAGGGCATCCTGCAGCGGCTGACCGCCTTTGAGGAGCTGTTGGATACCGGGGCGCTTAACCCAGGGGAGGTCACCCTGGTGCAGCTGGCCACCCCCTCGCGCGAGCGCATCTCCCACTACCAGGCCACCCGCTCCAAGGTGGAGGAGGCCGTGGGCCGCATCAACGGCCGCTTCGCCTCCCTGGGCGCGCCCGTGGTGCACTACCAGCACCGCAGCGTGCCCAAGGACGTGCTGCGCACCTACTACCGGCTTGCCGACGTCATGCTAGTCACCCCCTTCAAAGACGGCATGAACCTGGTGGCCAAGGAGTACGTGGCCTGCCACGCTGACGGCTCCGGGGCCCTGGTGCTCTCCGAGTTCGCCGGCGCCGCCCAAGAGCTGCAGGAGGCCAGCCTGTGCAACCCCTTCGACATTGAGTCGGTCAAGCGGGCGCTGCTGTCTACCATCAAAGCACTCGACGAGCAGCCGGAGATGATGGCCGAGCGCATGCGGGCGATGCACCAGCAGGTGCTGGACAACGACGTCGACCGCTGGTCCCAGTCCTTCCTTGGCGCTCTCGAGGAGGCCCGATGCGCACGCTAAGGGCGGCGCTGTGCGCCGCAGCGGCCGTGGCTGCCCTGGGGCTCGGCGCCTGCGGCAGCGAGGAGCAGGGCCCGGCACCGCGGGGTGACGCGGGCGTTGTGGGCAAGCAGTGGCAGGTCATCGGCCTGTACACCGCGCCGGACGCGCCCTCGGGGATCCCGCGAGGTATCGCCACCGTGCCGCAGATGAGCTTCGGGGAGAGCAGCGTGGTGGGCGATACCGGCTGCGCAGCCTTCACCGCGGAAGTCTCCTTCAGCGCGGAGGACAAGCCAGCCAACATCCGCGACGCGGAAGCTATGCGCGTGGACTCGGTGCGCTATGACGCGCCCCGCCAGCCCTGCGAGGGCTCCTCGAGCTGGGCGCATAACCTCATGCACAACCTGATCAGTGAGGGCCACGAGTTCGACTTCACCCTCGACCCCAACAACCAGCTGGTGCTCACGCTGCGCACCGGTGCCGTGGACTCCCCCAGCATCCAGATGACCGCCCTGTAAAGGATAGGCTGGGAGGCATGTTTGAAGAACTCGCCTCCACCGAGCATCTGGCCGTGGTCTCCGACTTCGACGGCACCCTGGCCGGCCACGACACCGACATCTACGCCGTCAAGCCCCACCCGCGCTCGATTGCCGCGCTGGAGCGGCTAGCGCAGCTGCCGCGGACCACCGTCGCCGCGCTCTCGGGCCGCCACCTCGACGGGCTAAAGCGGGTCTTCCCGCTGCGCGAGCCGGTGCTGCTGGGCGGCTCGCACGGCGCAGAGTCCTCCTGGGAGCCGGCGCAGCTTGACGACGCCATGCGTGCCCACCTCGCCACCAAAGAGGCCGAGCTGCGCGAGATTGCGCAGCGCTACGGCGCGGGCCTGGAGATCAAGCCCTTCCAGCGCGTGCTGCACGTGCGCGAGCTGGAGCAGCGGGACCCGGAGGCGGCCCGTCAGGCCTACGAGGAGGCCGCGGCGCTCGATGCCGGGGGATTCCCCAAGACGGTGGGCAAGTCCATCGTCGAGTACTCCGCCACCGCTGACACCAAGGGCACGTGGATTGAGAAGCTGCGCGCCAAGGTCGGCGCCACCGCGGTGGTTTTCTTGGGCGATGACACCACCGACGAGGACGGCTTCGCCGTGCTCCACCAGCCGCAGGACCTGGGCGTGAAGGTGGGCGAAGGCGACACGCTGGCCCAGCACCGGGTGGCGGACCTGGACGGGGTGGCCGACTTCCTCGAGGAGCTGGCCCGCGCCCGCGCCGACTTTCTAGCGGCACACTAGGCGCGCGGCGGGCCCACGGTGCGCCCGGCGTGGAAGCTGGTGGGCAGCAGCTCCCTGGTGCCCCAATCCTCGCCGGGCCCTTCGGCGATGAGCCTGGCCAGCATCCGCCCGGCGGCAGCACCCTTGTCCTTGTTGGGCTGAATCACCGTGCTGAGATCCGCCAGCAGCGCGGTGGAGATGCCGTCGAATCCGGTCACGGAGAGATCCTCCGGCACCCGCAGCCCACGCTCGCGCGCCACGCTGAGCACTCCGAGGGCCATCGAGTCCGTGGTGCACAACACCGCGGTGAGCTCCGGATGCGCGTCCAGCAACTCCGCGGCGGCCGCCCGGGCGGTGGCGGGATCGTTGATGTGGCGGGTGACCACGGGGATCGCTTCGCGCTCTAGGCCGGCGGCTGCGAAGACATCGAGCACGCCGAGCACGCGGGAGCGCTGCACGTGCATGTCCGCACTGCCCAGCTGCTGCGGGCTGACGGGCCCGTCGAGGCGCTCGCGGTGCAGGCGGATGGCGAGGATGCCGATGTGGCGGTGGCCGGCATCGACAAGCGCGCGGGCGGCCGGGGCGATCGCTGCGTAATCGTCGATGCCCACGAAGGGCAGCCCGGAGTCTGTGGGCTGATCGCACACCACCAGCGGGAGGCCGCGGCGCTGCGCAGCGGCCAGGTAGGCATCCCCCGCCGCCACCGAGTAGACCACGAAGCCATCCACCGCCGCCCCGCCGATGAGCTCCGCGGCCTGGGCCTGGCTGCTTGCGGTATCCGGCCCGGCGGGAATGAGCGTGATGTTGGTGCCGTCGGAGGCACCCGCCAGCCCGGCGAGGAAGTCCACCGAGGCCATGTCCTCGAAGGCGTAGGAGAGGTGCTCCGTCAGCAGCACGCCGATGGAGCCCTGGCGGCGGGTGCGCAGGCTGCGGGCGGTGGGATCCGGGCCCGGGTAGCCCAGCGCTGCGGCGGCGGCCAGGATGCGCTCGCGGGTATCGGGGGCGAGCTGATCCGGCCGGTTGTAGGCGTTGGAGACGGTGGTGCGGGACACCCCCAGCGCGGCGGCCACCGAGGCAAGGGTGGCGCGGGGCTGTTTGACCATGGTTGCTTAGCCTACCATTTTCAATCCATTTCCATTTGACAGCTATTTTCAACAACGCGATAGTAGAAGGCATGAACCCTACACGCTCCCTCCTGGCGTTCAGCGCCACGGCCGCCCTGCTCAGCGGCTGCGCCACGGACGCCGAACCGCAGGACTCCACGATCACCGTCGTGGCCTCCACCTCCATCTGGGCCGACGTGGCCGAGGCGGTCATCGACACCGCGCAGGCTGACGTGGACATCGAGGTCGAGCCCATCGTCAAGGGCAACGGCGTGGACCCCCACCACTTCGAACCCACCGCCGCGGACCTGGCCAAGGCCAACGAGGCCGACGTGCTCATCGTCGGTGGCGGCGGCTACGATTCCTGGCTCTACCAGGCCGTGAGCAACCAGGACGACATCATCTCCGCCCTCCCCCTCACGGATCACGGCGCACTCGACGAGCAGCCCGACGTCGTCAGCGCCGCCGAGGCCAAGCAGGACCGCGACTCCATCACCAACATCGACGGCAACGAGCACATCTGGTACGACGCCGCCGCACTCGAGAAGGTGGCCAGCGAGGTCGCCGACCTCGTCAACGAAGCCAACCCCGAGGCCCATGCCAGCGCCGCGCCGCTGGTCGAACGCGTCGAAGGCATCAAGCAGCGCCTCATGCAGCTGCCCGCCGTGGACTACGCGCAGACCGAGCCCATCGCGGACTACATCATGAAGTACACCGACAGCACCGACGTCACCCCCGAGGGCTACCGCAAGGCCACCGTCTCCGAGGGCGAGCCCACCGCCGCCGACCTCGCGCGCTTCCTCCAGGCCATCAAGGAAGACAAGGTCGAGCTCTTGGTGTACAACCCGCAGACCGAGACGGACATCGCCACGCGCATTCACGACGCCGCCGAGCAGCGCCACATCCCCATCGTGGAAATCGGCGAGACCCCGCCCGAGGGCACCAACTTCCTCGACTACTACGACCACGCCGTCTCCTCACTCGAAGCGATTTAAGTGCTAGTTCAATTTCATAACGCGGCCGTCGAGCCGCTGTGGTCCGGCCTGAACCTCTCCGTGGACAGCGGGGAGTTCATCGCCGTTTTGGGCCCCAACGGCGCCGGCAAGTCCACCCTGCTGGGCACCATCCTGGGCACCCGCCAGCTCAGCGCCGGCTCCGTCGAGGTCACCTCGCGCGTGGGCTTCATCCCGCAGCAGCGCATGTTCCCGCCCGATCTGCCCCTGCGCGCCCGCGACCTCGTCTCGCTCTCACTGGCCCACGGGGTGTTTAAGGGGCGTCGCCCGGCGCTCGGCCGTGTGGATGAGTTGCTGGCGGAGGTCGGCGCGGAGGGCATCGCCAAGCGCCGCGTGGGCCAGCTCTCCGGCGGCCAGCAGCAGCTCATCCGGCAGGCGCAGGCGCTGGCGAACGACCCGCAGCTGCTGCTTGCCGACGAGCCCCTCCTCTCCCTCGACCCCGCCCGCCAAAAGGACACGGTGGCCAAGCTCGACCGCTGGCGCCACGAGCGCGGCACCTCGGTCATCTTTGTCACCCACGGCATCAACCCGGTGCTCGGCGTGGTGGACAAGGTGCTCTACATCGCCCCGCACGGGCACATGTACGGCGAGGTCAGCGAGGTCATGCGCTCGGAGGTGCTCAGCGAGCTCTACGGCTCCAAGGTTAACGTCATCACCGTGGATGGGAGACTCATCGTTGTCTAGGTTGTCTAATTTCTGGCACGACACCCAGTACCTGCTGGGGGTGGACTTCGTGCAGTCCTCGCTTGTGGCCTGCGCGCTGCTGGGCATCCTTTCGGGCGTGATGACCTCGCTCATCGTGCTGCGGCAGATGTCCTTTTCGGTGCACGCCACCTCGGAGCTCGCGCTCATGGGCGCGGCGGCCGCGCTGCTCTTCGGGCTCAACATCGGCGCCGGCGCCCTAGTGGGCGCGGTGGTGGCCGCCATCATCCTGGCGGTGCTGGGGCTGCGCGGGCAGCAGGACAGCGCCATCGGCGTAGTGATGAGCTTTGGGTTGGGCTTGTCCGTGCTCTTCCTGCACCTCTACCCCGGCAACGCGACGACCGCCATGACGCTGCTGACCGGCCAAATCGTCGGCGTGTCCGCGGCCTCAGTGCGGCTGTTGGCGTTGACCACGGTGATCATTGTGGTGGCGGTGGCGCTGCTGTGGCGGCCCATGCTTTTTGCCTCCGCCGACCCGGTCATGGCGCAGGCAGCGGGGGTCAACGTCAAGCTCATCTCGGTCTTCTTCGCCGTGCTGGTGGGCCTGGCGGCGGCGCAGTCGGTACAGATTGTGGGCTCGCTGCTGGTCATGGCGCTGCTCATCACGCCGGGGGCGGCAGCGGTGCAGATTACCTCCTCGCCGGTCAAGGCGGTGCTGTGGTCCACGCTTTTTGCGGAGGTGGCCGCGGTGGGTGGCTTCGTGCTCTCGCTGGCGCCGGGGCTGCCGGTCTCGGTGTTTGTCACCACGATTTCTTTTGTTATCTATCTGCTCTGCCGCTTCGTGGGCTGGCGGCGCGGGCGTGCGGCGGTGCGCGATGACGTCGCTGCCGCCCGCTTCTTCCGGGGCGACCGCGAAGGCCGGGGCGCCGGCGATGAGCACCACACCAGCCACTAGACTGTCTCCTCATGAAAGAGACGCTGGAGATTGACGGCCTAACGCGCACCTTCACCGTGGTGGAGCCTGAAAAGCCGCGGGACCTGCTGTTGTTCTTTCACGGCTCCTTGCAGTCGGGCTCGGTGATGCGCCGTTTTACCGACGGCACCTTTGACGAGCTCGCCCGGCGCACCGGCTGCGTGCTCATCTACCCGGATGGGGTGGACCGGCACTTCAACGATTACCGTCGGCAGCTGCCGGTCAAGGCGCGGGAGCTGGGCGTCGATGATATCGCCTTCACCCGCGCGCTGGTCTCCCTGGCCCAGCGGCGCTACGGCACTCAGCGCACCTTCGCCTGCGGTTACTCCAACGGCGGGCAGATGGTGCTGCGCCTGCTTTTCGACGCCCCCGGCCTCCTCCACGCCGCCTGCGTCTTCGCCTCCACCTTGGGCGAGGGCGATAACCACGCCCCGAGCAACCCGGACTCCGCGTATCGGCCCACCCCGCTGATGTTCATGCATGGGACGGCGGACCCGTACGCGCCCTACGAGGGCGGTGTGGCGGGCCTGGACCCGCAGCGAACGCGGGGCCGGGTGACCTCTGCGCTGTGGACCGCCAAGCACATGGCGCAGCTCAACGGCGCCGCCGCCGAGCCGGTGCTCGCGCGCCCTTACCCGGACGTCGAGGTGCGCACCTGGGAGGGCGAGAACCCCGTCGAGTTCTGGACCATGCTGGGCGCCGGCCACGTCATCCCCTCGGGCAAGGAGCTGGACCCGCGTATTGGGCCGAACACCGATAGCTTCCTAGCCGCGGATGTGGTGGGCCGCTTCTTCGGGCTGCGCTAGCCGAAGCCCACCTGCTCAACCGCGCGCATCACCGCCGAACCGCGCGCCAGCGTCTCGCCGTATCGCGCGCACGCACCCGGCATCAGTGGCGCTGCGGATGCCCAAGGCTTCGAATGCCTCACCGTGCTTGGGCACGGCGTGTAGAGGAACCGGGAAGCCGGTTCCCCTGCTGGGTGCGTGGTGTCTGCTGGGTGCTGTGGCGCCTCCTTGGGGGCTGGTGCTGAGTGGCGGCTCATGGCCGGGTGTG
>NZ_JAUNLS010000029.1 GCF_030532325.1 Corynebacterium sp. | reverse complement strand
CGCGACAACAACGGCGGCGGCAACGACCTGCAGATCCGTGAAGGCGACGAGCTGCAGGCAGTCGGCGGCATCCTCGAAGTGGTGGACAACAACGTCGCGTTCCTGCGCACCACCGGTTACCGCGCTGCGGCCTCCGATGTCTTTGTCAACCACAACCTGGTGCGCCGCCTGGGCCTGCGCTCCGGCGACGCAGTGACCGGCCAGGTCAAGGTCGGCGGCGCCACCCACACCCACGGCAACGGCCGCAACCGCCGCAAGTACAACCAGCTGGTCCAGGTAGACACCGTCAACGGCGGCGATCCCGCACTGGCCTCCCAGCGCCCGGAGTTCTCCAAGCTCACCCCGCTGTACCCCAACCAGCGCCTGCGCCTGGAGACGGATCCGAAGATCCTCACCACCCGTGTTATCGACCTCATCATGCCCATCGGTAAGGGCCAGCGCGCGCTGATCGTCTCCCCTCCGAAGGCCGGTAAGACCACGATCCTGCAAAACATCGCCAACGCGATCTCCACCAACAACCCGGAGTGCTACCTCATGGTGGTGCTGGTGGACGAGCGCCCCGAGGAAGTCACCGACATGCAGCGTAGCGTCAAGGGAGAGGTCATTGCCTCCACCTTCGACCGCCCGCCGTCAGAGCACACCTCCGTGGCGGAGCTGGCCATCGAGCGCGCCAAGCGCCTGGTGGAGCAGGGCCAGGACGTGGTGGTGCTGCTGGATTCCATCACCCGCCTGGGCCGCGCCTACAACAACTCCTCCCCGGCATCCGGCCGCATCCTCTCCGGTGGTGTGGACTCCAACGCCCTCTACCCGCCGAAGCGCTTCCTGGGCGCTGCCCGCAACATCGAAAACGGCGGCTCCCTGACCATCATCGCCACCGCGATGGTGGAGACCGGCTCCACGGGTGACACCGTCATCTTTGAGGAGTTCAAGGGCACCGGCAATGCGGAGCTCAAGCTGGATCGCAGCATCTCCGAGCGCCGCATCTTCCCGGCCGTGGACGTCAACCCCTCCGGCACCCGCAAGGACGAGCTGCTGCTCGTCCCGGAGGAGGCGCGCATCATGACCAAGCTGCGCCGCATCCTCTCCGGGCTGGATTCCTTCCAGGCCATCGACCTGCTCATCAAGCAGCTGAAGAAGACCCGCTCCAACGGCGAGTTCCTCATGCAGATCGCAAGCTCTGCGCCGATGGCTGCGGATAAGGAAGTCGAGGACTACGTCTAATGGCTAATCAGGTTTCCCTGGTTGATGACATCGTTTCTGAGTATCAGGGCATCGAAATGCAGATGGCTGACCCGGAGGTAGCCGGGGACCAATCGCAGTTCCGCAAGCTCTCCAAACGCTACGCGGAGCTGCGCCCCATCGTCGCGGTTAACGACGAGCTGGTCCAGGCCCGCCAGGATCTGGCCGACGCCAAAGAGATGGCCTACGAGGACCACGACTTCCAGCCGGAGGTCGACCGCCTCGAGCCGCTCGTGGTGGAGCTGGAGGAGAAGCTGGCTGATCTGCTCGCCCCGCGCGACGAGCACGACTCCGAGGACATCATCATGGAGATCAAGGCCGGCGCCGGCGGCGAGGAGGCGGCGCTCTTCGCCGCCGACCTGGCCCGCATGTACGAGCGCTACGCCGATAAAGCCGGCTTTCAGTGGGAGGTCCTGGGCCTCAACGAGTCCGACCTGGGCGGCGTGAAGGACATGTCCATCTCCTTCAAGTCCAAGACCCCGTCCCGCGACGGCGCGTGGTCCGTGTTCAAGTTCGAGGGCGGCGTGCACCGCGTGCAGCGCGTGCCGGTCACCGAGTCCCAGGGCCGCATCCAGACCTCCGCTGCGGGCGTGCTGGTGTACCCGGAGCCGGATGAGATCGAATCCGTCAACATCGATGAGAAGGACCTGCGCGTGGACGTCTACCGTTCCTCCGGCAAGGGCGGCCAGGGCGTGAACACCACGGACTCCGCCGTGCGCATCACCCACCTGCCCACCGGCTTGGTGGTGACCTGCCAGAAGGAGCGTTCGCAGATCCAGAACAAGGCCCGCGCACTGCAGGTGCTGCAGGCCCGCCTGGACCAGATGGAGCGCGAGGCCCGCGAGGCCGAGGCCGGCGAGCAGCGCGCCTCCCAGGTGCGCACGCTGGACCGCTCCGAGCGCATCCGCACCTACAACTGGCCGGAGAACCGCATCACCGATCACCGCATCGGCTACAAGGCCAACAACCTGGACTCGGTGCTCAACGGCGACATGCAGGATCTCATCACCGCCCTGCAGGCCCAGGAGCGCGCTGAACGCCTCGAGGCCGAGGGGTAGAGCTTCCGTGCCGGATAACACGCTGCCGGCCGCCAGCTACGGGGAGGCGCTTCGCATCGCTGCGGAGCGCCTTCGCGCTGCCGGGGTGGCCTCGCCCGAGTGGGATGCGCGGATCATGGCCGCCCACCTCATCCACACCGGGCACATGGATATCCCCCTCGCCGAGGCCCCGATGCCCGGCTTTGAGGTTGCCTTTGGGGCGATGGTGGCCCGCCGCCAAGCGCGCGAGCCGCTCCAGCACATCCTGGGCACGGCGTGGTTCGGTCCGCTCGAGCTCTCCGTGGGCCCGGGGGTATTCATCCCGCGCCCGGAGACGGAGGTCCTGGCGGACTGGGCGGTGCGCCAGCTCAAGGACGCACCCACCCCGCGCGTGGTGGATCTGTGTACGGGCAGCGGGGCACTGGCCCTCTACATCGCGCACTACCGGCCGGACGCACAGGTCAGCGCCGTGGAGATTTCGCCGGAGGCTGCGGCGTATACCGAACGTAACATCGCCGTCTGCGCGGCTGAGCGCAACAACGCCGCCCGCGCGGCTGAGCGCAACAACGCCGCCTGCGGGGACGCGGTAGAGCTGGTGCTTGGCGACGCCACCTCGCCCCGCCTCCTCACCTCCGTAAGCGGGAAGGTGGACCTCATCGTGAGCAATCCGCCCTACGTGCCGCGCACCGAGGAGCTCTCCCCGGAGGTCTACCAGGACCCAGACATGGCGGTCTTCGCCGGTGCTGATGGCATGGAGGTCATCGAGGCCATGGTGCCCACCTTGGCCAGACTGCTCAAGCCCGGCGGGAAAGTGGGCATCGAGCACGACGACGAAACTTCCGCGCTGGTGCAGGACGCCCTGCGGCGCAGCGGCGATTTTCAGGAGATCGCCGTGCTGCGGGATCTCACCGGCACCGCTCGCTTTGTCACCGCCACGCGCGGAGTACAGTAAGTTGGTCACAGAAGTTGGCCACAGGCAGTGGGCCACAGAAATACGCAAGGATGTGGGGAAGAGGAACCGTGCAGGGACAGATCTATAACTGCGGCGATGAGAAGGAGCGCCAGGAGGGCATGGAGATGGCTGTTAAGGCCGCCAAGTCCGGGCGCCTAGTGGTCATGCCCACCGATACTCTTTATGGGCTGGGCTGCGACGCCTTTGATAACGACGCCGTAGCCAACCTGCTGGCCACCAAGCACCGCGGCCCGGACATGCCGGTGCCGGTGCTCGTGGGCTCCTGGGACACCATTAAGGGACTGGTGGGCACCTACACCGACACCGCGAAGACCCTCGTGGAGGCCTTTTGGCCGGGCGGGCTGTCCATCGTGGTGCCGCAGGCGCCCTCCCTGCCGTGGAACCTGGGCGATACCCGCGGCACGGTGATGCTGCGCATGCCGCTGCACCCGATCGCCATCGAGCTGCTGCGGGAGGTTGGCCCCATGGCGGTTTCCTCTGCCAACATCTCCGGCCACCAACCGCCCACCACCGCGCTGGCGGCGAAGCAGCAGCTGGGCAAGGCCGTAACCGTGTACTTGGACGGGGGAGAGGCGGCCATCGGCAAGCCCTCCACCATCATCGATCTCTCCGGCCCGCGCCCCTACCTGCTGCGCGAGGGCGCCATTTCCGCCGAGCGCGTCGGTGAGGTCATCGGGGTCAGCGCGGAGTCGCTGCGCACCCGCCCGGAGGCGGGCGAGTAAACGCTGGCCTGTGAGGCGCCAGCAGACAAGCAAACAGGAAAGAAGGAAGGAGACCGCGCGTGACCGGAACCGGCGTGCCGCTGCGTGAATTGGCGCTGATCATTCTCGTCGCCGCGGCCTTTACCTACCTCTCTACCGGGCTGGTGCGCACCTTCCTGGTGCGCACGGGCCGGGTGGCGGAGATCCGCCTGCGAGATAGCCACTCCCAGCCCACGCCGCAGATGGGCGGGGTGGCTATGTTCACCGGCTTTGCCGCCGCGGTCTTCCTGGCCGGCCAGCTTCCCGCCTTGACTCGCGGCTTTATGCCCGTCACCCCGGAGATGAACGCGGTGATCTGGGCGGCCGGGGCCATCGTGCTGGTGGGTATCGTCGATGATCTTTTAGAGCTCGGCGCGGTGGTCAAACTGGTGGGTCAGTTGCTGGCCGCGGCGATCATGAGCGGGCTGGGGCTTACCTGGACGCTGCTGTTTATCCCCATCGGTGATGGCACCACGGTGTTGCTCGACCAAATCCAGGGCACGCTCTTGACTTCCTTCTTCACGGTGCTGCTTATCAACGCGATGAACTTCGTCGACGGCCTCGACGGCTTGGCCGCCGGGCTGGGCATGATTGCCGGCGGCGCCATCCTGGTGTTCTCCGTGACGGTGCTCCATGATCAAGGCGGCGCGGTTTCGGCTTACCCGCCGGCGATTATTGCCGCGGCGCTGGTGGGTATGTGCGCGGGCTTCTTGCCGCACAACTTCGAGCCCTCCCGCATCTTCATGGGGGACAGCGGCTCCATGCTCATCGGCCTGCTGCTGGCGGCGGCCTCGACGTCTGCCTCCGGCAAGATCAACATGTCCCTCTACGGCACCGAGGACATGGTGGCGCTCATGTCGCCCATCATCGTGGTGGTGGCAGCGGTCTTTGTTCCAGTGCTCGACCTTGTCTGGGCGGTCATTCGCCGCCTGGCGCAGGGGCGTTCGCCGTTTAGCGCGGACAAGGCGCACATCCACCACCGCCTGCTCTCGCTGGGGCACACCCACCGGCGCACGGTGCTGGTGCTCTACCTTTGGGTCTCCGCGGTGGCCTTCGGTGCGGTGTCCTTTTCCATCGTGCCCGCCCCGGTGGCCGTGGGGGTGTCCGTTTGTGCCTTGCTCGTGGCCTTCGGCGTGACCCTCATCCCGCTGCGCCAGGGCAAGCTGGGCCGGGTCACGCGGGAGACGTCCGTGGTATTAGAAACCGAGCCCTCCTAAGGTAGGGTTTCACACTATGACTGAGAACTCTCCCACTGAGAACCCTCCGCTGAATGACGTCTCCCAGGCCACCAACCCGCGCCTGCCCCTTGAGCGCGCGCTGAACTACGGCGTCAAGGCCCTGGGCCTGCTGCTGGTGCTCTCGCTGCTGGTGTGGGGCGGCTGGAAGGGCATGCCCGGTCTGTGGGGAGCGCTCATCGGCATCGCCATCGGCGGCGGCTTCGTGCTCTTTACCGCGTTGTCGGTCCTCTTCACCTCGAACACCACCCCGAACACCACCCTGGCCGTGGTCTACGGCGGCTGGCTGCTCAAGGTGGTCCTGCTCATCGTCGTCCTGGCCTTCATCCGGGACCTGACTTTCTATAACACCCTCGCACTGTTCATCACGGTGGTCCTGGCGCTCATCGTCACCCTCGGCTCCGAGGTATGGGCGGTGGTCACCGCGCGCATGTCCTACATGAGCTAGAACCCCGCCCACGCAGGATCCGCCGGGGTGCGGCTGAATGTGGGGGACGGAGGGCGTCGGTAAGCACGGTGCTTCCCCGGCGCCCTTTGCTGGGTTTTACCCACCTTTGCGGTGTGGGTACGGATCTGTGTTTCCCCAGCTAACCCGCGCGTCGGGTGGGGGAGAAGGCCACCCCCGTTCGTGTAAATATCTTTCCGGTGTGACTAAAGACACCACCGCCCTTTTGCCTAGTCAAGGGCTATAAATACCCTCAAAGGGCTAGGTGTTGCCCGGTGGGTGGTGCCGAGCGTACCCCGGGAACAATGAAATCCCCACGTAACTGATATTATTTCGTGCGGGTTACCGCGGAGTAGAAGACTCCGGCTTGCTACCTGCGGCTTTTTTGCTTTTGCTCTCGCGCGGTCAATCCCTGTCACTGCTTCGAAGATGTGCGACGGAGTCCGGGGTAGTGACAGAGAGCTTGAGACGTCCATCGCACCGCCTGCAATCCCCATGATTGCGTGCGGCCCAAACACGGGAGAGAACGCTGAGCGTTACAACATTGGCCTTTAAGGGTACGTTTCACGCACCCGAATTAGGTGAAGAATTCTTCCCGGGGCAGATTAATGCAGACCACCTGTTCTTCGGCGACGTCGCCGGCGGCTGGTTCGCATTTGATCGCCTGATGATGATCCGCGTCCTCATGACGCTGATCTTGGTGATCCTTTTCTGGGCTGCTTTCCGTAACCCCAAGCTGGTTCCGAAGGGCATCCAGAACGTCGGCGAGAATGCGGTCGACTTCGTCCGCATCTACATCGCCGAGGACATTTTGGGCAAGAAGGAGGGGCGCCGATTCCTTCCGATCATCGCGACCATCTTCTTCGCAGTCCTCTTTATGAATGTGTCGACCATTATCCCGGGCCTCAACGTGTCCGCTAATGGTCGTATCGGCATGCCTATCGTGCTGGCCGCCGTTGCGTACATCGCCATGATTTACGCCGGCGCTAAGCGCTACGGCTTCGGCAAGTTCGTGAAGTCGTCGGTGGTAATTCCTAACCTGCCGCCGGCACTGCACCTGCTCGTCGTGCCGATCGAGTTCTTCTCCACCTTCATTCTGCGTCCGGTCACCCTCGCCATTCGTCTCATGGCGAACTTCCTCGCTGGACACATCATTCTGGTTCTTCTCTTCTCTGCTTCGAACTTCTTCTTCTGGCAGCTGAACGGTTGGACCGCCATGTCGGGCTTGACCATCGTTCTGGGTATTGCCTTTACCCTCTTCGAGCTTCTGGTCATTTTCCTGCAGGCATACATCTTCGCCCTTCTCACGGCGGTGTATATCGAATTGTCGCTCCACGCGGATTCGCACTAAGACGAGGCTGCGGTCACCGCTCCTTGGAAAATCTCCACTTCAACATCAACTCATCCCCGGCTTTTGGATAGGGCCGGGACACACGAAAGGGAACGACTTTCACCATGAACGAAATCATCCTTGCTCAGGAAGCTGCTGAGTCCACCATCAAGGGTCTGGGCGCCATCGGCTACGGCCTGGCTGCCATCGGCCCGGGCATCGGTATCGGCATCGTCTCCGGCAAGACCGTCGAGGCTATGGCTCGCCAGCCCGAGATGGCCGGCCAGCTGCGTACCACCATGTTCCTGGGTATCGCCTTCACCGAGGCCCTCGCCCTGATCGGCCTCGTTGCCGGCTTCCTGTTCTAAAAGCGCGCGTTTCACTTAAGAACTCACACTTTTAAGAACGGAGACCCATGAACAACGTCTTTTATCTGCTTGCGGCAGAGGGGGAGAAGCTGCCCGGTGAGGGCGAGTTCTCCGTCCTCCTGCCCAAGAACTATGACATTTTCTGGTCTTTGATCTGTTTCATTGTTGTCTTGCTGCTGTTCTGGAAGTTCGTGCTTCCGGCCTACAACAAGATGCTCAATGAGCGTGAGGACCGGATCGAGGGTGGCCTCAAGCGCGCTGAGGCTCAGCAGGCTGAGGCCAAGGCTGCTCTCGAGAAGTACAACGCACAGCTTGCCGACGCCCGCGCTGAGGCAGCCGAGATCCGCGAGCAGGCGCGCGAGCGCGGCAAGCAGATCGAGGCCGAGGCCAAGGCTGCTGCAGAGGAAGAGTCCCGCCGCATTGTCGCCGCTGGCGAAAAGCAGCTGGTTGCTTCCCGCGCTCAGGTTGTCTCCGAGCTGCGCTCCGAAATCGGTCAGAACTCCATCAACTTGGCAGAGAAGCTGCTGGGCGGCGAACTTTCCTCCGCAACCAAGCAGTCCTCCACCATTGATAGCTTCTTGGCCGAGCTCGACACTGTGGCACCGGCCGGAAAGTAGGCAACTATGAAGGCAGCTAGCCGCGAAGCACTCGCACACGTGGAGAACTCCCTGGACCAGATCCTGGCAGGGGAGCCCTCGGTGGCGACCGCGACTCAGGCAGGCCAGGACCTCTTCGAGGTTGCTGATGTGCTTGATGGTGACCGCGAGCTGCGCGTCGCGCTTGTCGACGCCGCCGCGCCCACCGAGGCCCGTCAGTCCCTGGTGCGCACCCTGTTCGGCTCCAAGGTTTCTGCGGTGGCACAGCGTGTCATCGACGAGGCCGTTGCCGCTCAGTGGTCCTCTGCCCGCGATCTTGTCAAGGGCCTTGTCACCCTTGGCCGCCGCGCACTGCTGCGTGGCGCCGAGGCTGACGGCAAGCTCGGCCAGGTGGAAGACGAGCTCTTCACCCTGTCCCGCATCCTTGACCGCGAGGGCGAACTGACCCAGCTGCTTTCCGACCGTACTGCTACGTCCGACCGCAAGGCCGGATTGCTGGCAAGCGTGCTCTACGGCAAGGTCACGATGGTCACCGAGGCGCTCGCCTCCCAGGCCATCCGCCGCCCGGAGCAGAACCCGATTGATGATCTCTTCGCACTGGCCGAGACCGCAGCGCAGCTGCAGGGCCGCACCATTGCGCGAGTCACCTCTGCGGGTGAGCTGAACGATAGCCAGCGAGCAGCACTCGCTGAAAAGCTGGGCAACATTTATGGTCGTGCGATGTCCATCCACTCTGAGGTTGACACCAGCCTCCTCGGTGGTATGACCATCCGCGTCGGCGATGAGGTTATCGATGGCTCGACGGCCGGCAAGATTGCCCGCCTCCGTGCACAGATGGTCTAGCCGAAACGACAGAAACGATTAAGTAATTGCTGGAAGATACTACCGAGAGCAGGAAGAACATGGCGGAGCTGACGATCTCCTCCGATGAGATCCGTAGCGCGATTGCGAACTACACCTCGAGCTACTCCGCGGAGGCCTCCCGTGAGGAGGTCGGCGTGGTCATTTCGGCAGCTGACGGTATTGCGCAGGTCTCTGGCTTGCCGTCCGTTATGGCGAATGAGCTCCTTGAGTTCCCAGGCGGCGTCATCGGCGTCGCTCAGAACCTCGACACCAACTCCATCGGTGTCGTTGTCCTGGGTAACTTTGAAACCCTCAAGGAGGGCGACGAGGTCAAGAGGACCGGCGAGGTTCTCTCCATCCCCGTGGGCGAGGATTTCCTCGGCCGCGTTATCAACCCCCTGGGCCAGCCGATCGACGGCCTGGGCCCGATCACCGCTGAAGAGGACCGCGTCCTCGAGCTGCAGGCACCCTCCGTGCTGCAGCGTCAGCCGGTGGAAGAGCCGATGCAGACCGGCATCAAGGCAATTGACGCAATGACCCCGATTGGTCGCGGTCAGCGTCAGCTGATCATTGGTGACCGCAAGACCGGTAAGACCGCAGTCTGCATTGACACCATCCTTAACCAGAAGGCTAACTGGGAGTCCGGCGACAAGAACAAGCAGGTCCGCTGCATCTACGTCGCCATCGGCCAGAAGGGCTCCACCATCGCTGGTGTGCGCCACACCCTGGAGCAGCACGGCGCTCTGGAGTACACCACCATCGTGGCGGCTCCGGCTTCCGACGCCGCCGGCTTCAAGTGGCTGGCCCCGTTCTCCGGTGCCGCCCTGGGTCAGCACTGGATGTACCAGGGCAACCACGTCCTGATCATCTACGATGATCTGACCAAGCAGGCCGAGGCCTACCGTGCGATCTCCCTTCTGCTGCGCCGTCCGCCGGGACGCGAGGCATACCCGGGCGATGTCTTCTACCTCCACTCCCGTCTGCTGGAGCGTGCCGCAAAGCTCTCCGACGACATGGGTGCAGGCTCCATGACGGCACTGCCGATCATCGAGACCAAGGCCAACGACGTCTCCGCCTTCATTCCGACCAACGTTATTTCCATTACCGACGGCCAGGTCTTCCTGGAGTCCGACCTGTTCAACCAGGGCGTCCGTCCGGCAATTAACGTCGGTGTGTCCGTCTCCCGTGTGGGTGGCGCTGCACAGACCAAGGGTATGAAGAAGGTTGCCGGTAACCTCCGTCTCGAGCTGGCCGCCTACCGCGACCTGCAGGCCTTCGCTGCCTTCGCTTCCGACCTGGACTCCGCGTCCAAGGCACAGCTGGAGCGCGGCGAGCGTCTGGTCGAGCTGCTCAAGCAGGCCGAGTCTGCCCCGCAGCCTGTCGAGTTCCAGATGGTTTCCATCTTCCTCGCAGACAAGGGCATCTTCGACGTCGTTCCCGTCGAGGACGTTCGCCGCTTCGAGGCCGAGCTGCACGAGTACCTCAACGCCAACACCCCGCAGGTGTTCGAGCAGATCGCCGGTGGCACCCCGCTGAGCGACGAGTCCAAGGACGCTCTCATCGCGGCTGCCAAGGACTTCACCCCGAACTTCCGCACCACCGAGGGCCACAACATTGGCTCCGAGGCGCCGGTTGATCCGCTCGATGCGTCCGAGGTGAAGAAGACCGAGCTCAACGTCTCCCGCAAGACGGCCAAATAGAGTCCGCACAGCTCTACTAAGTAACCGTCTAGATTAAAGAAGGGAGGAGCGAACACCATGGCTAATCTTCGTGAACTGCGTGACCGCATCCGGTCCGTCAATTCCACCAAGAAGATCACCAAGGCACAGGAGCTCATTGCTACCTCGCGCATTACCAAGGCACAGGCCAGGGTCGAGGCATCACAGCCCTATGCCCGCGAGCTGTCCAACGTGTTGAACAAGCTTGCCGCGCATACGTCTCTGGATCACCCTATGCTTCGCGATCGTGAAGATGCCAAGGTGGCCGCCATTCTCGTGGTTTCTTCTGACCGCGGTATGTGTGGTGGCTACAACAACAACATCTTCAAGAAGGCAGCCGAGCTCGAGGCCCTGCTCAAGCAGCAGGGTTACGAGACCGTCCGCTACGTCACGGGTAACAAGGGCGTTGGCTTCTACAAGTTCCGTGAGGCCGATGTCGCCGGCGCCTGGACCGGGTTCTCGCAGGACCCGACCTGGGAGTCCACCCACGATGTTCGTCGCCACATGATCGACGGCTTCGTCGCAGGCTCCAAGGGCACCGCGAAGTCCCGCCCGGGTCTGACCGCCGAGGGCCAGCCGGTCCGCGGCTTCGACCAGGTGCACGTTGTCTACACCGAGTTCGAGTCCATGTTGACTCAGACCGCTCGCGTGCAGCAGCTGCTGCCGGTGGTTCCGCTGGTTTCGGACGAGGAATTCAACATGGGCGAATCCGCCCTGTCGGACTCCGAGCCCACCGACCAGCTCACCCCGGACTACGACTTCGAGCCGGACGCGGACACCTTGATGGACGCGCTGCTTCCGCAGTACGTTTCCCGTATGCTGTTTGCGATGTTCTTGGATGCCTCGGCCTCCGAGTCCGCCGCACGCCGTACGGCAATGAAGTCCGCGACTGACAACGCAACCGAGCTGGTCAAGGACCTCTCGCGCGTGGCCAACCAGGCACGTCAGGCACAAATTACCCAAGAAATCACAGAGATCGTCGGTGGCGCTGGTGCGCTCGCCGATAGCGCAGAAAGTGACTAGATTATGACTACAGCTCTGCAAGAGCAGAACACACAGTCGTCGGCTGTCGCCGGCCGTGTGGTGCGTGTCATTGGTCCGGTCGTCGACGTGGAGTTTCCGCGCGACGGGCTGCCGGCACTGTACAACGCATTGACCGTCGAGGTTACCCTCGAGGCTGTTGCAAAGACCGTCACCCTCGAGGTCGCTCAGCACCTCGGTGACAACCTTGTTCGCGCCGTGTCCATGGCTCCGACCGACGGCCTCGTCCGCGGCGCAGCCGTGACCGACACCGGCAAGCCGATTTCCGTCCCGGTGGGCGATGTGGTCAAGGGCCACGTCTTCAACGCCCTCGGTGACTGCCTGGACCAGCCGGGTCTTGGCCGCGATGGCGAGCAGTGGGGCATCCACCGCGAGCCGCCGGCATTCGACCAGCTCGAGGGTAAGACCGAGATCCTGGAGACCGGCATTAAGGTCATCGACCTTCTCACCCCGTACGTCAAGGGCGGCAAGATTGGCCTCTTTGGCGGCGCAGGCGTGGGCAAGACCGTTCTTATTCAGGAGATGATTACTCGTATTGCCCGCGAGTTCTCCGGTACCTCCGTCTTCGCCGGCGTCGGCGAGCGTACCCGTGAGGGCACCGACCTCTTCCTCGAGATGGAGGAGATGGGCGTTCTCCAAGACACCGCCCTTGTGTTCGGCCAGATGGACGAGCCGCCAGGAGTCCGTATGCGCGTGGCCCTGTCCGGCCTGACCATGGCGGAGTACTTCCGCGATGTGCAGAACCAGGACGTGCTGCTGTTCATCGACAACATCTTCCGCTTCACCCAGGCCGGTTCTGAGGTGTCGACCCTGCTGGGCCGCATGCCTTCCGCCGTGGGCTACCAGCCCACCCTGGCTGATGAGATGGGTGTTCTGCAGGAGCGCATTACCTCGACGAAGGGTAAGTCGATTACCTCTCTGCAGGCCGTCTACGTGCCTGCCGATGACTACACCGACCCGGCTCCGGCCACCACCTTCGCCCACCTCGATGCCACCACCGAGCTGGACCGTGGTATTGCCTCCAAGGGTATTTACCCGGCCGTGAACCCGCTGACCTCGACCTCTCGTATTCTGGAGCCGTCCATCGTGGGCGAGCGCCACTACGAGGTTGCTCAGCGGGTCATCGGTATTCTGCAGAAGAACAAGGAGCTCCAGGACATCATCGCCATCCTTGGTATGGACGAGCTGTCTGAGGAGGACAAGGTCACCGTCCAGCGCGCACGTCGTATCGAGCGCTTCCTGGGCCAGAACTTCTTCGTCGCAGAGAAGTTCACCGGCCTGCCGGGCTCCTACGTCCCGCTGACTGAGACCATCGACGCTTTCGAGCGCATCTGCAACGGCGAGTTCGACCACTACCCGGAGCAGGCCTTCAACGGCCTGGGTGGTCTGGACGACGTTGAAGCTGCGTACAAGAAGCTGACCGAGAAGTAGGGAGAGGCACATGGCTGACATCACCGCTGAGCTGGTTTCTGTCGAGCGCATGCTGTGGTCCGGTAAGGCCACCATGGTGACGGCTGAGACCACCGAGGGTGAGATCGGCGTGCTTCCTGGCCACGAGCCGATGGTCGGTCAGCTGATCGACAACGGTGTTGTGACCATCCACCCCGTCGACGGCGAACCGCGCGTCGCCGCCGTGCAGGGTGGCTTCCTCTCCGTGTCGCACGACAAGATCACTGTGCTCGCCGACTGGGCCATCTGGGCCCGCGAGGTCGACGAAGCTCAGGCACAGAGCGATCTGCAGTCTGACGTCGAGCTGACCCGCGCTCGTGCCCACGCTTCCCAGCGTGCGGTCAAGCGCGCTCAGCGCTAAACGGAGAGTACCGGGCAGCAAAGCCCTTCCGCTCTCAAGCAGGCGCCCCGCCACCCCGAGTCCCTCGGGTTGTGGCGGGGCGCCTTTGCGCTTGACGACGCCCAGCAACTGGCATCCGCCTGAAGGCAAGCGTTAGAATCAGAGAAATATCGTTGTGACGCAACAAAGGATGTCCGATGGATTTCACGGTGACGAATGCCCTCGTCTTTGTGGCATGTTTCGCGCTCATTGTGGTGCTCGCCTTGGCGGCGAATCGCTTCTTCACCCTGCGTGAGCGCGGCACCGCGGTCCTCCTGCGCCGGCTGCCCGCAAAGGACACTTATTCCTGGCGCCACGGCACCATGCGCTACAACGGCGAGTTCGTAGAGTACTTCAAGTTGCGTTCCTTGTCTCCGCGCGCTGACCGCCGCATTAACCGCCTCGACATTGATCTTGAGGGAACCCGCCCGATGGACAATGACGAGGCCTCTTTTATGCCCGAGGGCTCCCACATCGTGGCCTTCGAGGTCAACGGCGAGAAGTTCGAGCTGGCCTCGGATCTGCACGGCATCATGGCCTTCGGCGCCTGGGTCGAGGCCGCGCCCTCGAAGCGCCAGGAGCGCGTGGACTTCCGCGAGATGCGCAAGCGGGCCACCCGCTTTCCTAAGAACTAGCACCCGCCTATAGGGTAGAGGGCATGCGTTTAGTCATCGCCCGTTGTTCAGTTGATTATGTCGGCCGCCTGGATGCCCATTTGCCCATGGCTGACCGTTTGGTTCTCGTCAAGGCCGATGGCTCCGTGTCCATCCACGCCGATGACCGCGCCTACAAGCCACTGAACTGGATGACCCCGCCCTGCACGCTGGAGGAGCAGGAGATCACCGACATCGACGGCGAAGACACCGGCGAGAAGCTGTGGCTGGTGGAAAACCCCAAGGGCGAGCAGCTGCGCATTACCCTGGCGGAGATCCACCAGGACATCGAGGTGGAGCTGGGGGAGGACCCGGGCCTGGTCAAGGACGGCGTGGAGGCCCACCTGCAGGAGCTTCTGGCGGAGCACATCGAGACCCTGGGGGAGAACTACTCCCTGGTGCGCCGCGAGTACCCCACCGCGATCGGCCCCGTGGACATCATGGCCAAGAACGCCGAGGACGAGTTCGTGGCCGTGGAGGTCAAGCGCCGCGGCGGCATCGACGGCGTCGAGCAGCTCACCCGCTACCTCGAACTGCTCAACCGCGACGAGCTGCTCAAGCCCGTGCACGGTGTCTTCGCCGCCCAGGAGATCAAACCGCAGGCCCGCACCCTGGCCGAGGATCGCGGCATCCGCTGCGTCGTGCTGGACTATCAGGACCTGCGCGGCATCGAATCCAACGAGCTGCGCCTGTTCTAACTGCGGGTCCCGCGTAGTATAGCGGGCATGATTGTTGCATTTTCTGTAGCCCCTTCCGTCGTGGCGGACGCCAGCGCGGAGATGTCCGCGGCGGTGGCTGAGGCGGTGCGCGTCGTGCGCGCCTCCGGCCTGCCCAATGAGACCAACGCCATGTTCACCATCATCGAAGGCGAATGGGATGAGGTCTTTGCTGTTATCAAGGAGGCCACCGACGCCGTGCGCGCGGTCTCCCCGCGCACCAGCCTGGTCATCAAGGCCGACATCCGCGAGGGAGTAACAGGCCAGCTCACGCAGAAAGTAGAATCCGTCAACCGTTACCTGGAGGAGAATAAGTGACCGGACCGTACGTAGGTGGAGCCATGGATCTCGGCGCGCTCAAGCAGCAGGCTGAGGCCCGCGCGCAGCGCGAAAAGGCCGCTGACAAGGTCGACACGGCAGAGGGCGGCATCGCCCCCTTCTTCGAGGTCACCGAGGCCAACTTTGAAGCCGAGCTCATCCGCCGCTCCGCGGACGTTCCCGTTATCGCGCTCATCGGCTCCCCGCGCTCCTCGGCTTCCGAGCAGCTCAAGGCCGACTTCGAGGAGATGGCCCGCGCGGGTGGCCTGTCCTTCATCGTGGGCTACATCAACGCTGACGTCGTCCCGCAGGTGGCGCAGGTCTTCGGCGTGCGCTATCTGCCCACCACCGTGGCGATTGCCGCCGGCCAGCCCGTGACCAACTTCGAGGGCGGGCAGCCGCGGGAGAACCTGGAGCAGTGGGTGCACGCGATTGTCGATAAGCTCGGCCCCCAGCTGCGGGGCTTAAGCCAGCCCGAGCCGCAGGAGGAGGAGTCCGATCCGCGCCTGAGCCTGGCCGAGGACGCCCTGTCCCGCGGGGACTTCGACGCCGCCATCGCCACCTACGAGGAGATCCTCGCCGCGGAGCCCGACAACGCCGAGATCAAGCAGGCCCGCGATACCACGCTGCTGCTTAAGCGGCTGGACCCGGCCACCCGCAGCGAGGACCCCATCGCGGCTGCCGACGCCGCCCCGGAGGACATCTCCAAGCAGCTCGACGCCGCCGACGCCGAGGTGGTGGCCGGCGCACCCGAGCGAGCCTTCGAGCGCCTGCTTTCCGCCATGCAGCGCACCGCCGGCGAGGAGAGGCAGCAGCTCAAGGACCGCCTCCTCGAGCTCTTCGGGCTCTTCGAGGCAGGCGATCCGCGCGTGCTGGCCGCCCGCACGCAGCTAGCCAGCGCCCTCTACTAGCTGCAGGCAACTGAGCAGAAGGCCCCGCCACGCGGGGTCTTTTTCGCGCTTGTTGTGCATAGGATCACAGGCGCTGGTTTATAGTGTGTACGCACACATTGTTCTCTCAGAAGGATTCCTATGCACAAAGCACTGGCCGCCCTTGGAGCGGCTTCTCTCACCCTGACCCTCGCGGCCTGCGGAGGAGACTCTTCCTCTACCGACGGCACCAACTACGTCCGCGTGCTGGGCACCGAGCCGCAGCAGGGGCTCATCCCGGGAATGACCAACGAGAACGGCGGTGGCCGGATCGTGGACATGCTCTACTCCGGGCTGGTCTACTACGACGCCGAGGGCAACGTCCACAACGAGATGGCCGAGTCCATCGACCTCGAGGGCGACAAAACCTACAAGGTCACCCTCAAGCCGGATCTCAAGTTCTCCGACGGTTCCCCGGTCACTGCCTCGAGCTTCGTGGACACCTGGAACTACGCGGTGGCCAACCAGCAGCTCAATGAGAACTTCTTTTCCTCCATCAAGGGCTACGGCGAGGGCGTGAAGGAGATGGAGGGCCTCAAGGTGCTCGATGATCGCACCTTTAGCATCGAGCTGACCCAGCCGGAGTCGGACTTTCCCTCCCGCTTGGGCTATAACGCCTACTTCCCGCTGCCGCCGGCCGGACTGGAGGACCCGGATTCCTTCGGTGAGGCGCCCGTGAGCAACGGCCCGTACATGCTCAAGGAGTGGAAGCACAACCAGTCGGTGACCATCGTGCCCAACCCGGAGTATGGCGGGGAGCGCACTCCGAAGAATGACGGCATCGAGTACGCCTTCTACGCCGATACCAACGCCGCCTACATGGACCTGCTGTCCAACAACCTGGACGTGCTGGAGGCCATTCCCTCCTCCGCCTTTGCCACCTACCAGACGGATCTTCCGGAGCGCAGCGAGACCAAGCCCGCGGCGACCTACCTGGAGATGTCCATCCATACCGAGACCCCGCACTTCAGCGGGGAGGAGGGCCGCCTGCGCCGCCAGGCCATCTCCATGGCGATCAACCGCGAGGAGATCGCCGAGAGCATTTTCCACGGCACGCGCACCCCAGCCCGAGAGTTCACCTCGCCGGTGCTCAACGGCTATGACCCGAAACTCCCCGGCTCAGAGAACCTGGATTACAGCCCGGCCAAGGCCAAGGAGCTATGGGCCAAGGCCGACAAGGAGTACGGCGCCTTCGAGGGCCAGTTCCCGGTCAACTACAACACCGACGGCGACAACAAGGACTGGGCCGACGCCGTGGCCAACAACATCTCCAATACCCTGGGCATTGACGCGGTGGGCAACCCCTACCCGGACTTCAAGTCCTTCCGTGACGCCTACCACAAGGAACGCATGGACGGCGCGTACCGCACGGCCTGGCTGGCGGATTACCCCTCGATGGGCAACTTCCTGCAGCCCAACTTCACCACGGACGTGGCCTCGAATGATTCCAAGTACTCCAACCCGGAGTTCGACGAGCTCATCGTGAAGGCCAACGGCGCCAAGAGCGAGGAGGAAGCCGCCAAGCTCTACAACCAGGCCCAGGAGATCCTGCTTCAGGATCTGCCCGCCATCCCGTTGTTCTACCCAAACATCGTTGGCGGCTGGTCCGAGAACGTCTCCGGCGTGCAGTTCAACTGGAAGTCGCTGCCGGTGTACTACGCCATCGAAAAGTAGCGTGCCGACGCCCCTGTACTAGGCGCGCCAGTGTGGCCCCAGCGTTGTTCTGCGCTGGGGCTTTCGTTGTGCGTGGGGCCGGGGGTTATGTGGGGTGTGCGGGGCTGGGGATGGGGATGGGTGGCCCGCCGTGGGGTGGT
>NZ_JAUNLS010000010.1 GCF_030532325.1 Corynebacterium sp. | reverse complement strand
CCGACATGAGCACAACCCCGGGTCACAGATACACCACGCTAACGGACGCAACCCCTTGCGGGCAGTAGCAATGATCTGCTGACTGGTTGTCAACGCCAAGAGTTTCAAGCGCAACTGCCAGGCAGCATCCTTACCCTTGACCTTCTTGGCATAAGACTCAATCAACTTCAGGGTGGACAGGCTATGTGTGGTGGCTTGGGCCTTACGCTGCCGCCTCGTGAATGTGGTGGGCCCGAAGTAGACCTGGGCTAAATGCACCAACTCTTCGGCTTCGCGCTTACTGCACCCGGCCTCCACCAACTCGGCGGCCGATAGCCCGGCTGCCCCCTGGATGATAGCCATACCCGCAGACTGCGCGGCAAGATAAGCCTCTAACTGTTCGTTCATGACCCCGAGACTAAAAGCCAGCGTCAAGGAAAAATAGGAAGAATTTCTCCGAAAGCCTCAATCTGTGGATAACTCCGCCTGACGCGCCTACCCAGGGCGCGTTATCCACAGGCTAGCGCCCAAACAGTAGCGCGATCACCAGCATCACTGGTAGCGAGGCGAAGGTCGTGATGAAGACCGTATCGCGGGCAACCGTGGTGGCCCGCTGGAAGGTGGCGGCGTAGTTGTAGACCTGCTGCGCGGTGGGCAAGGCCGCCAGGATGACCGCGGCGTAGGTGGTATCGGCATCCAGCCCGCACAGCAGGCAGATGGCAAAGGCGATGGCGGGCATGCCCACCAGCTTGAGGCAGGTGGCCAGGATCGTCTGCGGGCGCGAGGCTTTATCGGAGAGCACCCCGGAGGTGTTGAGCGAGGCGCCAAAGCTCATGAGGATCATCGGGATGGAAGCCCCGCCGAGGAGCTCAATGGGGGCCATGATGGGATCGGGAATTGTCCACCCCTGCCAGGCCACGATGAAGCCCAGGAAGGAGGCCACCACCATCGGCGAGAGCAGGCCCGTCTTGATGCCGCCCAGCAGCGAGTTGCCGCCCAGCGCCCCCAGGATGAGCGGGGTGAACAGGGCCATCTGCACGAAGACCACCGGGATGGCGTAGGTGGAATCGCCCAGCACATAGGTGGACACCGGCAGCCCGATATTTACCGAGTTGAAGTAGCTGGCCGCCGCAGCGCCGGAGGCCACCTCAGCCACGCCGCGCCGCCAGTTCACCGCGGCATAGATGGCGGCCACCACCACCGTCGCGGCGATGATCACCAGGATGACAGGCGAGAGCACCACGCCCGGATCGGAGTTGGCCACCGAGCTAAACAGCAGCGCCGGCGTGGCCGCGTAGAAGGCCACGCGGTTGAACATGAGCCGCTCAGAATCAGAGCGGATGACCTTGCGCGCCGCCAGCAGCCAGCCAATGAAGATGACGCTGAGGATGATGGCAAAACCGGTGATAACCCCCAGCATTTACACCACTGCGAGGGCAATCGCGTTGAGCAGGGCCCACACAAGCATGGCGCGTCCCGTCATGCCGAGCACCGGGATGAGCTGCGCCCCGCGCGCCCCGCGGTTGACGGTGCGCACCGAGCGCAGGGCAAAGGGGAGGTAGGCCAGCGCGATGAGTGCCAGCCAGGAATCGAAGGCGATCCCCACGGTGAGCAGCACGGGCACCAGTAGGAGGAGGGTGAAGAGGGTGCGGGAGTGGGCGTCGCCAAGCTTGACGGCCAAGGTGATCTTGCCGGTGGCGGAGTCGGAGGGGATATCGCGGATGTTGTTGGCCAGGTTGACCGCGGAGCTCATGCCGCCGACGCCCACCGCCAGCGCCAGGCCGGTCCAGGAGATGCGCCCGGCCTGGGTGAACTCGGTGCCCAGCACGGCGATGAGCCCGAAGAAGATGAAGATGGCCACCTCACCCAGCCCGCGGTAGCCGTAGGGGTTCTTGCCCCCGGTGTAGAACCAGGCGCCGGCCACGCAGAACAGGCCCACGAGGATGAGCCACGGCGCGTTGGCCGCCAGCGAGAGCGCCATGCCCGCCACGCCGGCCACACCGAAGCTCAGAAACGCCGCGTACTTGACGTGATCCGGCTTGGCCAGCTGGCCGCCGGTGAGGCGCTGGGGGCCGGTGCGGTCATCGTCGGTGCCGCGGATGCCGTCGGAGTAGTCGTTGGCGTAGTTGACGCCGATGATAAGCGCCCAGGCCACCACCAGCGCCAAGATGGCCCGGCCCGCGTGGAAACCGCCCGCGGAGGCGGCAGCGCCGGTACCGGCGATCACGGGGGCGAAGGCGTTGGCCCAGGTGTGCGGGCGCGCGCCTTGGAACCAATCTTTGGCGGTGGCGGGGTAGGCAGAAAGTGACATGTCAGTTATTGTGCCACGCGCGGTGGCCCGGGTAGCCACCAGGAGCAACTACGATGGTCTGCATGCACTTAAGCGATCTGCCCGAACGCACCCAGGACTACCTCAAGGTTCTGTGGGATCTCTCTGAGCTCTCCGGCGGTAAGCCGGTTGCGCTCAAAGATGTGGCGGGGCGGCTTGAGCAGAAGGTTCCCACCGCCTCCGAGGCCATCAAGCGGCTGGCGGCGCAGGGCCTGGTGGTCCACGAGCGCTACGCGGGCATGACCTTGAGCGAGCAGGGCCGGGCGCTGGCCATCCAGATGGTGCGCCGCCACCGCCTCATGGAGACGTTCCTGGTGAACAAGCTGGGCTATTCCTGGGACGAGGTGCACGAGGACGCCGACCGCCTGGAGCACGCTTGCTCGGATCGCTTCATTGAGCGCATCGATGAGCTGCTGGGCTTTCCCACCCGTGATCCCCACGGGGATCCGATTCCCAACCCGGGCGGGGAGATCGAGGATCTGGGCACGCTCACGCTTGACGACGCCCCCCTGCACACCCCAGTCACCATCGAGCGGGTCAGCGATGAGGACCCGGAGCTGCTGCGCTACCTCGACCGCTTCGGGGTGGCGGTGGGCGAGGCGCTCACTGTGGAGTCGCGGGTGGCGGGGCTGCTCAGCGTGCGCGCGGGAAGCGGGGAGTTCTCGCTGGCGGAGGTGGCCGCGCGGGCGATGACCGTGAGCCTAGCCTAAAGCGCGAAGTGCGAGGCTGAGCAGGTAGAAGGCCCCGGCGAGGAGGGCGATGCTCCCGCCGGCTGAGACCTGCAGCGCGGAGGCGAGCAGGAGGCCGCCGAGGGCCAGGCCGATGCCCACCGCCGCGGCGGCCACCAGGAGTGCCTCCGGCGAGCGCACCCACGGGCGCAGCCCGGCGGCGGGGGCGACGAGCAGGGCCAGGGAGAGGATGGTGCCCACCGCGGGGATGACTGCGGCCATCGTCGCGCAGATAAGAGCCAGGGTCAGGGCGTCGAAGGCCGTGGGGTGCGCGGCGGTGAGGGGGTCGAAGTAGGTGTGGATGAGGGGGCGTCGCCAAGCGAGCAGCATGAGGAGGCTCAGGCCCGCCACGGCGGTGGCGATGAGGACGTCGCGGTGGTTGACGGTGGTCAGCGAACCCACGAGGAAGCTATCCACGTGCAAGGGAAGCGGCTGGAATAGGCGCAGCAGGAAGATGCCCAGGGCGAATCCGAGGGTGAGCGTGGTGCCGGCGGCGGCGGTGGAGGAGACCCCGGGCAGGGTGCTGAGGTGGTGCATGAACAGCGCGAGGGGGAGGCAGGCGAGCACGGAGCCGACGATGAGGCCGTCGCTGAGGTGCGCGCCGAGCGCATCGGCGGCCACCACGCCTAGGACGGCGCCGGGGAACATGCCGTGGGAGAGGCTTTCGGCGAAGAAGACCCGCCGGCCGAGCACCATGAGCGTGCCCACCAGCCCGGAGAGCGCGCCCACGGCGAGGGCCTCGAGGATCGGCAGCGTTAGGACACCCATGCGCGCCTCCCCACCAGTGCCAGTGGAACGCTCAGCGCGAGCACGAGCACCACGGCCGCCTGCGGAGAGACCTGGTGGAAGCTCAGCATGAGCCACAGGCCCGCGGCCACGGCGGCGAGCGCGCTGAGGAGCGCCCAGGCGGCCATGGTCTCCGCCGAGCGGGCTAGCAGCCGGCCCACCAGGCCGGGGATGACTACGAAGCCGAGGACGAGCAGCACGCCGATGGCGGAGCTGGCGGCAACGACGAAGATTCCTACCGCGATGTTGGCGCCGAGATCTACCCAGTTCACCCGCAGCCCCGTCACGCGCGCGGCCTCGCGGTCGAAGGCCACCGCCAGCTGCGCGCGCCACGTGGCCAGGATGAGCAGGGCGGCCACGGCGCACAGGGCGAGGGAGGGGGCGATGCGGGTGGCGGTGACGTCGAGAAGCCTGCCAAACATGAGGGCCTCGAGCTGGCCGGAGCGATCACCCACCTTGAGGCTGATGAGCACGCCGATGCCGTACATGAGGGTGAGCACGACGGCGGTGCCGGCCTCGTGATCGGCACGGGTATCGAGCCGCGCCAGGACGAGCACGGTGAGCAAGGCGGCGAGCGCTGCCCCGGGCAGGATGCCGGGAAGGCCGGCGACGGCGAGGCCGACGACGATGCCGGGAAAGACCGAGTGCACGAGCGCTTCGACGCTGAATTCCATGCCGCGGAGGTTGACCACGACGCTCAAGACCGCGCCGGTGAGGGCCACGCAGAGTAGGAAGAGTGCGGCGCGGTGCATGTAGGGCGCGCTAAGCAGGAGCATCATGGCGCCTCCGAAGAGCTGCTGAGGTAGCGCCCGAGGGCCGTCGAGGTGTCCAACAGCTGTGTGCGGCCGTGCAGGACGAGCACACTGGTGTCACAGGTGCGCTGGGCCAGCAGGGGATCGTGGGTGGAGATGAGCTGGGCCACGCCGCGCTCCTTGAGCCTGGTGATGATGCCCAGTAGGGTCTCGCGACTCTCCTGGTCCAGGCCGTTGAAGGGCTCGTCCATGAGGAGGAGGTCCGGGTAGGCGGCCAGCGCGCGGGCGATGAGGACCCGCTGGCGCTGGCCGCCGGAGAGTTCGCCCCAGCGGGTGCGGGCGTGCGCACTCATGCCCACCAGCTCGAGGGCCTCTGCTATGCGCGGGCGCAGCCGCCGCATGGAGCCATACGCTGCCACCACCGGGCGCGGCTGAGCAGGCCCAGCTCGACGACCCTGCCCGCGGTGATGGGGAAGGTGGGATCGCAGCCGTGGTGCTGCGGCACGTAGCCCACCGTGCCGTGCAGGTGGTGCTCGCCGCGCAGCGTGGCCAGGCCGGCGATGGCCTTGAGCAGGGTAGACTTGCCCGCGCCGTTGGCGCCGAGCAGCGCGATGGCCTCGCCGGCGTGGACGTGGAGGCAGACCTCGCGGAGCACGGTGGTGCTTGCGTAGCCGCAGTCGACGCCGCGCAGGCTCAGGATTTCGCGGCTCATCGGGTGGCGTCCAGGCCCACCGGGATGGGAGCGGGCTCGCCGCCCCAGGCCTTGAGCAGGGTGGAGACGTTGTGGAGGATGGAGCCGATGTAGGTCTCGCCTTGGCTGCCGGGCACGCCGAGGGAGTCGCCGTAGAGGGCGTCGCTGTCAGTGATGGCGCGCACCCCCGCGGCCCGGGCGATGGCCTCGATGGACTTCGAGTTGTTGGAGTTCTCCGCAAAGATGGCGGTGGCCCCGGACTCGCGCACCTGCGTGGCCGCGGCCTCGATGTGGGCTGAGGTGGCGTCCTGCTGGTTGTTGAAGTCGGACAGAGCCGAGCCGATGAAGGTCACGTCGTAGTCCTGGGAGAAGTAGCCGAAGGCATCGTGCGAGGTAAAGAGTACGCGCTTGGCTTTGGGCACGGAGGCCATGGAGGTGCCCACCCAGGAGTCGAGGTCCTTGAGCTGCTGCAGGTAGTGCTCGCCGGCCTGCCTCCAGGAGGGATCGTCTTGGGCGAGGGCGTCGACGATGTTGTGTACCTGGATCTTTGCGTTCTTGGGGGAGGTCCAGATGTGGGGGTCGTGGGTGAACTCGGGGGCCTCGCCGTCCTCGCCGGGGAAGGGCCAGGGGCGCACGTCGACGCCGCGGGAGGTGTCAACGCTGGTGCCCTGGAAGCCGGAGGATTCGATGGCGTTGTCGAGGAAGTGCTCGAGGTCCACTCCGTTGAGGAAGAGGTAGTCCGCCTGGGAGAGGGCCTGCATCTGCTGCGGGGTCATCTCGTGTTCGTGCGCGGAGGCGTTGGGGGCGAGCAGGCAGGTCAGATCGAGTGCTTCCTCTGCGTGGTGGGAGATCTGCGTGAGGTAGTCGCAGATCTGGGTGGTGGTGGCCACGGCCTTGAGCGGGGAGCCCGGCTCAGTATCAGTGCTGGTGCCGGGCTCGGGGGCGGAGGCGCAGGCGCTCAGGCCGAGTGTGAGGGCAAGCGCCAGGCCGAGTCGCACGGTGGTGTTCTTCATGGGTGCCTCTCCTTGTTGAGAATGAAACCTAACAAGCAGAGATTAGACGCTATGAATTAGAAAGTTCAAGAGGTTGAACTTCAAAAGGTGGAAGTGTGCGGCTTTTCACACAAGCAGGATCGGCTGACCTAGCTCAGCAGGGCCGTGACGACCTGGCGGTCCACCTTGCCCGGGCCGGTCACCGGCATCTCGCTGAGGCGCTTGAGCTCCTTGGGCACCTGCCAGCGGGGAAGCTCCGCCTCCTCCAGGGCCACGAGGATGTCGGTGATGGAGGCGGTGCCGGTGTAGGCCGCCATGATGGCCTGGCCCAGCCGCGGGTGGGGCACGCCCACCACGCACACGCTCTCCACCCCGGCCACGGCGAGGATCTCCTGCTCGAGGACCTCCGGGTGCAGTTTCAGCCCACCGGAGTCGATGATGTTATCCAGCCGCCCAGTCACGGTGAGCACACCATGGGCGTCGAGCTCACCGCTATCGGAGGTGGCGAACCACCCCGGGTGGGCGAAGGCCTGGTGCCCGGGCGCGTTGCGGTAGCCGTGGGCGATGGTGGGCCCGCCGAGCAAGATGCGCCCACTGGACTCCACGCGCACCTGGGTGCCCGGCAGCGCCCGGCCGTTGTACACGCAGCCACCCGCGGTCTCGGAGGAACCGTAGGTGGTCACCACGTGAATGTCGAGCTCCTTCGCCGCGGCGTGCAGCTGCGGGTTGATGGCCGCCCCGCCCACCAGGATGGCCTCGAAGCTGCGCAGGGCCTCGATTCCTGCCAGGGAATCCATGGCCTTGGCCAGCTGCATCGGGGTAAGAGCGGTGTAGGTGCGGTCCCCGGTGCGGTCGAGCTCCGCGGCGGCGCGGGCGAACTCGGGGATGCTGAATCCCGCGCTGAGGTCGAGGCAGAGCGGGTCCACGCCCGCCACCAAGGAGCGGACCAGGACTTGGATGCCGGCGATGTGGTGGGCGGGCATCGCCAAGAGCCATTGGCCCGGCCCGCCCAAGACGTGGTGGGTAGCGTCCGCGCTGGCCACCAGGTTAGCCGGGCTAAGCTGCGCGCCCTTCGGGGTGCCGGTGGATCCGGAGGTGGGCACCACCAGGGCGATGTCCGCGGAGATCGGCTCGCCGGCGCGCTGGGTGTTGCGCAGCAAGGTGGAGCGGGTGACATCGCCGGCCGGAAGGGGCAGGAACGTCGACTGCCCCGCTATCGCCGATTCGAGCTCGGGCAGCAGCGCTGCGGGGTCATGCGGATCGACGTTGAGCGGGGCAAGGATATGAGTCACGCGCACTGATATTAGTCAGTCGCTGCGGTGACGTTGTGCAGCGCGGTGCGGATCTCCGCCACCAGCGCGGTCATGTCCTCCTCGGTTTCGTCGGGGGAGATGGTGCACAGGCGCAGCACGTTCTCATCGTTGAGCGTGGTGGTCCAGATGCCGGCGATGTTGTAGTGGCGCAGGTACTCGGCCAGGCGGACGTTGGTATCGGCGTCACCGGTGGTGAAGGTGACAATGGCATTGGTGGCCGGGGTGACAATGGAGATGCCCTCCACCTGAGAGATTTCCTTCTCAAAGGTCTCCGCCACCGCGATGGAGGAATCGATCATCTTGGTCAGTGCCTCGGTGCCCACTGTCTGCAGGGTCAGCCACAGGCGCGGCGCCCGGGCCGGGCGGGTCAGTTCGGGGCCAAGATCCCACCAGTCGGGGTTGCCGGAGCCGCCCTCGACGTCCTGCAGGTACTCGCCGCCGGCGCTAAAAGCCTTGACCAGCGTGGAGGTGTCCTTGACCAGGAGCATGGCCAGGCCATAGGTCTGGAAGAGCCACTTGTGGCCGTCCCAGGTAATCGAGTCCGCCCGCTCGATGCCCGCGGCATCCGCGCGGCGGGAGCTGAGCAGCACGCTGGCGCCGAAGGCGCCGTCGACGTGGAACCACAGATCGAACTCCTCGCAGATGCCCGCGATCTCGTTGATCGGATCGATGGCGCCGGTGTTGGTGGTGCCGCAGGTGCCCACCACAGCGAAGGGCTGCAGCCCCTGCTCCAGATCCTCCTGAATGGCCGCGCGTAGATCCGCCGGGACCATCCGGAAGTGCTCATCCACTGGCAGGGTGCGTGTGTGCGAGGCCGGGATACCGAGGATGCGCAGGGCCTTGTTCACCGAGGAGTGCGTCTGGTTGGTGGTGTAGACGGTGGCCTTGGCAATGTCATCCGGATCCACGCGGGATTCGCGCGCGGCCATCAGCCCGGTGAGGTTGGCCACGGAACCGCCGGAGAGCAGGATGCCGCCGCTGCGAGGGCCGTCGATGCCCGCGGCCTCACAGGCCCAGTCGATGACCTGCTTTTCCAGCACGCTCGCCCCCGGCGAGTGGGTCCAGTTGGAGGCGTGCGGGTTGTAGGCGGTAGCGACGACGTCGCCCAGCCAGGACACCGACTGCGCCGGGCCGGGGATGAATCCGAAGTAGCGCGGGTGGCGCAGGTTGGCATCGCGCTCGAGGATGCTGGAGAGCTCCTCGGTGGCCTCCTGCAGGTTGCGACCCTGCGCGGGGATCGGGGTGGCGCTGACCGGGCTGCGATCCTCCTGGCGGAAGAGGAAGTCAGCCCGCGGCGCGTAGGTGCGCGGCGCATAGTTTTCGAAGGTAGTGGCGATGAATTCTCGGGCGAGTTCTGGAACGTTTACGTTGCTGACCACGGTGTTTTCCACACCTGGGTGCTTCTCATTAAATTCTTCGCTGTGCATATCGCCGATGGTACCCCCGCCGCCGCGGGGGCGGCCAAACTAGTAGTAGTAGGGGAACTGATCCCAGTTGGGATCCCGCTTTTCCAGGAAGGAGTTCTTTCCTTCGACGGCCTCGTCTGTCATGTAAGCCAAGCGGGTGGCCTCGCCGGCGAAGACCTGCTGGCCCATGAGGCCGTCGTCGGTGAGGTTAAAGGCAAACTTGAGCATGCGCTGCGCGGTGGGGGACTTGCCATTGATCTCGCGGCCCATCTGAATAGCGGCGTCCTCCAGCTCGGCGTGGTCCACCACCTCGTTGACCGCGCCCATCTCGTACATGCGCTGGGCATCGTAGGTGCGGCCCAAGAAGAAGATCTCGCGGGCGTACTTCTGGCCCACCATCTTGGCCAGGTAGGCCGAGCCGTAGCCGGCGTCAAAGGAACCCACGTCGGCATCGGTCTGCTTGAACCGTGCCTCCTGGCGGGAGGCAATGGTCATGTCGCACACCACGTGCAGGGAGTGCCCGCCGCCGGCCGCCCAGCCGTTGACCACCGCGATGACCACCTTGGGCATGGTGCGGATGAGGCGCTGGACCTCCAGGATGTGTAGGCGGCCGCCCTCGACTTTTTCGCGGGCGACGTCGACAGTGGATGCATCCGCCTCGGCGTCATTGTGCTCGTGGCTGGTGGCGTAGCGATACCCGGAGCGCCCGCGGATGCGCTGGTCACCGCCGGAGCAAAACGCCCAGCCGCCGTCCTTGACGGAGGGACCGTTGCCGGTGAGCAGCACCGTGCCCACGTCCGGGGTGCGGCGGGCGTGGTCAAGGGCTCGGTAGAGTTCATCCACCGTGTGCGGGCGGAAGGCGTTGCGCACCTCTGGGCGGTCGAAGGCGATGCGCACGATGCCGTCCTCGCGCTTGTCCCCGCGCAGGCGGTGGTAGGTGATGTCCGTCAGATCCTCGAAGCCCTCCACCGGGGCCCACAGCTCCGGCTTGAAGGGGTTGGATGTGGAGTATTCTCGCTGGGAAGTCATGCTTATTAGCGTATCCGCAATCTTCCCGTTCCGGCTTATTCGGCAGGCTCCTCCGTGGGGGAGGGATCCTCGGGATGCGCTGCTGGCTAGGCTGAATCCCATGAACGTTGAAGAAGTCCTCGAACGCGCCCACGTCGTCGCCCTACCCCTGGCCGTGAAGTTCCGCGGCATCACTACTCGCGAGGCCCTGCTTATCGAAGGCCCCGCCGGCTGGGGAGAGTTCGCTCCCTTCCTGGAGTACGGGCCGCAGGAATCCGCGCACTGGCTGGCCGCTGGCCTGGAGGCCGCCTACGAAGGCTTCCCCGAGCCGGTGCGCGACACCGTCGAGGTCAACGGCACCATCCCTGCGGTAGATGCCGCCCAGGTTCCGGAGGTCATGGAGCGCTACCCGGGCTGCCGCACGTTCAAGATTAAGGTCGCCGAGCCCGGCCAGAGCCTTGCCGAGGACGTCGCCCGCGTCAACGCTGTGCGCGAGCACATCACCGCCCAGGGCCGCGTGCCTGTCTTGCGCGTGGACGCCAACTGCGGCTGGAGCGTGGACGAGGCCGTCGAGGCCGCCCAGGCGCTCATGCCGCTGGACTACATGGAGCAGCCCTGCGCCACCGCGGAGGAGCTCGCCGAGGTCCGCCGCCGCCTCATGCGCGCCGGGCTTTTCGTGCGCATCGCGGCCGACGAGTCCATCCGCAAGGTCGAGGATCCCTTCCGCGTGGCGGAGTTGCAGGCGGCGGACGTGGCCGTGGTCAAGCCCGCGCCGTTGGGTGGGGTGCGCAGGGTGCTGGACATCGCTAAGCAGCTGCGCCAGCGCCACATGGATATCACGGTGGCCTCGGCGTTGGACACCTCAATTGGCATCAACATGGGGCTGGCGGCGGTGGCAGCGCTGCCGAAGATCATCGATGACGAGGACATCGACGTCACCCCGGCCGCCGCGGGGCTGGCCACCGGCTCGCTCTTCCTGGAGGACGTCACCGAGCCCCGCCCGCTTGTCGACGGCCACCTACCCGCCACCATGCTTTCCCCCGACCCCGCGCGGCTCGAGGCCCTAGCCGCGCCGGCTGAGCGCAGGGATTGGTGGTTCCAGCGCGTGCGCGAGTGCTGGAACTACCTTTAGATGGCTGCACCTTTAGCGCTCGTGGGACTGAAGGCTGACCCCTTCGTGGAAACGCCAGGCCGGGGTGAGCAGCGCAGTGCCAGAATTCTTGACTACTCTCTCAATCATGTCGAGGACATAGCCCATGTGGTATTGGGTGCATTCGTCGCTGAAATGTAGCGGTGACCAGCCTAATTCGACCGCCTGGTTGTGCTTCCACAGGCCGATGAGGAATGTGTCGTGGTTGGTGCCCGGAGCATGGAAGTAGATGGAGTCGAGGTCGACAACGGTACGTGACTTCTTGAAATAGAGGTCCCAGTAGTAACTGCCCAGCTTGACGTTGGGCCGAGGATTCAGGCCGCGTCCGCACAGATGGTGGATGACCTTGCGCTCCCACTGGGAGGAGGTGCCCACCGGGGCGGACTCGGCGAGTGTTCTGAGCAAGGGCTTGCTGGGGCAGGCGGTGACCAGTCTTGAGTCATGTCTGAAAGCTATTTCGTCATGTACCGATTTTACTTGGGGCAGTCCACACGACACGCGAGCATCATCGATAAGCTCTGGATCGTACTGGTTAAGTGCTCCAGCGATTTCTGCATCTATAGCCTAGGCTAGGGGCTTGAATGCTTCGGCTCCCTCACGGTGGGCCCTAACTGCATTAATGAGTTCCCTGTCAGAGGTAATACGAATGATTATCGTGCTGAATAAGTAGATTAATAAATGATTATCGCGCTGAATAATTAGATCAATATAAGTAGATCAATGCTACGTTTGTAGCTAAGGTGATTTGAGGAAAGACTCTTCAAATCATCTTACGGACCGTCTAGGGCGGCTTAATGGCCCGTAGGCCTTGCTGTAGTTGAGGCTGTAAAGCTACAACAAGGTGCTAGGAGAAGGTTCTAGGAGAAAAATGAAAGAATACCTGATATCCACGAGCTCTCTGGTCATCGTGTCAATAGTGACGTTCCTGTTACTGAGTTCCCTTGGCCTTTCAAACAGTCTTTCCTTTTATATATCGCTAGGGGCGGGAATCGTGGTGTCTCTTATTATTGAAATGACCAACAATCTAGGAGGAAAAAATGACGTTGAGGAAAAAGTAAGATGCGCCGATTGATCGTTGGTGCATCGGTAGTCGCAGGTTCGTTTTCCCAGTGGTAGCTTCCCCTGCCATTGCGCAAGATTGCCACGGAAATAACTCCTACACAGAACGCATGTATACGGGCGGCGCTCCTGGAGCGCAGGTCACTGTATATCAGTCCACTGCGGAAATGGATAATTGCCAGGCTAAGAAATTCTACGATTCTCTGGACGATAGAGTTGCCGCAGAGAACTATATTGCCGGATTCGCAAGCTTAGCTGGCCTCCCGGGCAGAGCTGTCTCGCTGATAACCCTGGCGGATTCAGCTGAAACCCACTTTGACGACAAAAACCGTCAAGGAGTGCTCCGCCGATTTTACTCGTCCCATTCGCATTGAAAGCCGGGGTCCTCATATTAGCAGCTGCGTTCCTCAGTAGGAAGACTGACTAGGAGCCTGGGCATCAAGAAAACGCAGATTGATAGGTGCACAATTCCGATCACCACTTCAATGGGTGAGACTCCGGAAATGAGCAAATTCGTGCGTACTCAGAGATTGATGCCTCGCCTAGATTCACCGACGGGGTATCAATCCGTTTTTGCTCACTGCAGGTCTATTTGTCACCGACGGAAACGTCATTGCGCACGATTTCACTGGTCACGCAAGCCGCATCATTTAAGGCCTTTATCAGGCATGCTACCACCGGGGACAGCCTCGAAGCCATCGCTGATTCGTTAGATTGCTCTGCGCGCACACTACAGCGCAGATTCGAAGCGTTTTGGTTGACCTGAAGGTAGTGAGGAAAAGTCAAATGGTGAGCGATGGGGAGTCGTGGTTGTTCTTGTGGCGTGGCGGGGGCTGTGGTCTGGTGGTCTTGCTGAAGGTGATGGCTAGGGGAGCGCCCTTAACGAATATGTAGTGAAAACGGAAAAGTTCGATTTTGGCCCGCAATGCTTGTATGTCTCCGTCTGATGAGCGCTGTGAGCTTTGGGAGCTGTGAGACGTGAGAGGAGCGGGGCGGCTTGAGAGGGCTGAGCCTCGAGAGAACTGAGAAACGCAGTGCCGCGATACCCTGGGCCACATGAGTTCCGCAGACACAGCCCAGGCAGACACAGCCCTCGATACCGGTCAGATCCGCGTCCGCGACGCCCACCTGCACAACCTGCGTAACGTCGACGTGGACTTCCCACGCGGCATGCTCGTGGCTTTTACGGGGGTCTCCGGATCCGGCAAATCTTCGCTGGCCTTCGGCACCATCCATGGTGAGGGCCAGCGCCGCTACCTGGAATCGGTGGCGCCCTTTGCGCGCAGGCTGATTAGCTCGGCGGTCGATCCCCAGGTGGGGGACATCGCGGGGCTGCCGCCGACGGTGGCGTTGCAGCAGGGGGCGTCGTCAAGCGGGGCGCGCTCCACCGTGGGCACGATCTCCACCATGTCGAATACCGTGCGCCTGCTGTATTCGCGCGCCGGGGAGAACCCGGAGGGCTTGTACTCGGATTCCTTTTCCCCCAACACGCCTGAGGGCATGTGCCCCACCTGCCAGGGCACCGGCGTGGTGCACGAGCCCACCGAGCAGACCATGGTGCCGGACCCAAGCCTGAGCATCGAGGAAGGCGCTATCGCCGCCTGGCCGGGCGCGTGGGCGGGCAAGAACTTCCACGACATCCTGCAGGAACTGGGCTTTGATCTGGACTCACCGTGGGAGGAGCTGCCGCGCAAGGACCGCGAGTGGATTCTCTTTACCGAGGAGCGCCCCGTGGTCACGGTCAAGCCGCGGCGCGGGGCGGATCAGATTCAGCGCAACTACGAGGGCACGTGGCGCTCCGTGGCGAGCTACCTCACCAAGACGGTGCGCGAGACGCAGTCGGAATCCCTGCGCAAACGGGCGTTGAGCTTCATGGAGACCCGCACGTGCTCCACGTGCCAGGGCCGCCGCCTCAACCCGCGGGCCCTGGAGGTGACGTATGCCGGCATGCCCATCGATGCCCTGAGTGCTCTGCCGCTGGACGATGTCCACCGCACCCTCACCGCGCGCAGCCCCGAGCCCGGCAGTGCGGAGGACCTGCTGCTCAAGCAGCTGCTGCCCGCCGTGGAATCCGCGCTGGAGCTGGGCCTGGGTCACCTGAGCCTGGACCGGCCGGCCGCCACGCTCTCCGGAGGGGAGATGCAGCGCATCCGGCTGGCCGCGCAGCTGCGCTCCGGGCTCTTCGGGGTGACCTACGTGCTGGACGAGCCCTCGGCGGGACTACACCCGCAGGAGCGCAGCGCGGTGCTGGAGATCTGCCGCCGCTTCATCGCGGCCGGCAACAGCGTGGTCTTGGTGGAGCACGATATGGAACTGGTGGCCCAGGCCGATTGGCTGGTGGACGTCGGCCCGCTGGCCGGCGAGCACGGCGGCGAGGTGGTGTACTCCGGCCCGGTGAGTGACTACGACGCCGACACCCCGACCTCCCACGCGCTGCGCCACCGCGCACTGGAGCTCAACGCCACGGCCAGGAAGGCCACCGGGCAGCTGGAGCTTGCGGGCCTGAACGCGCGCAACATCGAAAACCTCGACATCAGCCTGGGCCGTGGCCAGTTCACCGCGATTGCCGGGGTGTCCGGTTCGGGCAAGTCCAGCCTGCTTGGGGCGCTGGCCGGGATTCTGCGCGCGGCCGCGGTGGAGGAGGACGAGGGCCCCGCGCCCGAGTGGTCGGTGGGTGAGACCCGCGGTTTCGAGGAGGTCAAGCGCCTGGTAAGCATTACCCAGAAGCCCATCGGGCGCACCTCGCGCTCGACTCTGGCCACCTACACCGGGCTGTTCGATCACGTGCGCAAGCTCTTTGCCTCCCTGCCGGAGTCCAAGGAAAGGAAGTGGACGGCCTCGCGTTTTTCCTACAACGTCAAGCAGGGGCAGTGCCCCACCTGCGCGGGCGCGGGAAGCATCGAGGTGGAGCTGGTTTTCCTGCCCGGCTCCACCACGGTGTGCCCGGAGTGCCAGGGCCGGCGCTATAACGAGGAGACCCTCGAGGTGCGCTGGGAGGGCAGGACCATCGCTGAGGTGCTGGAGCTGACGGTGGCCGAGGCCCTCGAGGTCTTCAGCGAGCAGCCGAAGATCCTGCGCTCCCTGGAGACGCTGCAGGCGGTGGGGCTGGACTATCTGCGCCTGGGGCAGGGCTCCCCGGAGCTTTCGGGCGGCGAGGCGCAGCGCATCAAGTTGGCCACGGAGCTGCAGCGCTCCCGCAGCGCGCGCAAGGGGCACACGCTCTATCTGCTCGATGAGCCCACCACCGGCCTGCACCCGGCCGATATCGCCTTGCTCAACGCGGAGCTGCACAAGCTGGTGGAGTCCTCGCAGACGGTGATCGTGGTGGAGCACGATCCCGCGGTGCTGGCCGCGGCGGATAGGATCATCGAGTTCGGCCCCGGCGCCGGCGCCGAGGGTGGGCGCATCGTGGCCGAGGGCACCCCTGCGCAGGTGGCGGAAGGGAACACTCCAACCGGACGCACGCTGGCTGGCCGGGTACACTAGCCGCAACGCAGAAGCAGAGATAGAAGCAGAAATAAAGCATCCAGGTTAAGTAAGGACGTCAGTTATGCCGGAGAATTTTGGAAGGCCCAACCCCGCCGATAACGGTAACGAGGAGACCCGCCAGTTCGGGCGCGTGGGCGGCAACGCCGATAGCAATGAGACGCGGGCCTTCGGCCAGCCGGAGGATCGCCCGCGCCAGGTCTTTCCCTCCCAGAACCAGCAGGCACCAGGCCAGCAGGGCTTTGGCCGGCCGGGCCCGGGCTCGGCTTATGGCTCCCAGCAGGGCTACGGTCAGACCGGCCAGCAGTCCTACAGCCCGCAGGACTTTGATCCGGTTCCCTCCAGCTACGAGGTAGACAAGGGCAAGAAGAGCGGCGGCGGGGCACTGGCCGGCGTGTTCGCTGCGATCGCCGCCATCGCCGTGGTGGCCGCCGTGGCCTTCTTCTTCATGTGGCGCTCGGCGTCCTCCGAGGCGGACAAGCCCGCTCCGGAGCCAGTGACCGAGACCGCTACTGTCACCGAGGAGGTGCCCACCACCGTGACCGAGACGGAGGAGGCCCCCGCCGAGGACCGCCAGCCCACCCTGCCCACCGAGGTTCCCACGGAGCTGCAGGATCAGCTGGATCAGGGCACCCAGGATTTGGAGGGGCTGCTCAATGATCTCTTCGGTGACTCCGGCGCCGGCGGGCAGGGCGCTACCAACGACGCCTAAGAGGCGCTGATCCCAGGCGGGTAAGATTGGCCAGCATGACTGATTCCATGACGCTGGCCGAAGCCGTCGCCGCGCAACTGGCCCGGCACCTCACCGATGTGATCGTCTGCCCCGGTTCGCGCAACGCCCCGCTGGTGCTGGCCCTGCTGGCCCGCGAAGACATCCGCGTGCACACCCGCCTGGATGAGCGCTCCGCCGCCTTTTGTGCTCTGGGCATGGCGCGCGTGCAGCGCCGCCACGTCGGCGTGGTGATGACCTCCGGCACCGCGGTGGCCAATACCTACCCGGCTCTCATCGAGGCGCACTACGCGCACGTCCCGCTGGCCATCATCAGCGCCGACCGCCCGGAAAGAATGGTGGGCACGGGGGCCTCGCAGACCATCGAGCAGCAGGGCATCTTTGCCCACTACGCGCAGACTACGCAGGTCACCTCCACCGAGCAGGTGGCCTATATCTCCCAGCGCTTCACCCAGGACCTGCAGGTGCACATCAACGTCGCCTTCGACGCTCCACTGGTGGGCGAGGGGTTGCCTGCGCGTGTCGGTGACACCACCCTGCGCCGCGCCCCGCTTCCGCGCTGGGT
This sequence comes from Corynebacterium sp., assembly GCF_030532325.1. Classification (GTDB taxonomy): domain Bacteria; phylum Actinomycetota; class Actinomycetes; order Mycobacteriales; family Mycobacteriaceae; genus Corynebacterium. Next base: position 71,475 of record NZ_JAUNLS010000010.1, on the reverse strand, counting down.
GGATCATGGCAGCGTGGACGTGGATGTGAGCCGCAACACCTTGGTCATCGCTGGCGACGAGGCCTGGGAGGTCGAGGGCCTCGAGGACGTGCCGACCATCGCCGAGCCCACCGCGCCGGCGCCCTATCACCCCGTGCACCCCGCGGCCGCGCACATCTTCCGCCGCGAGCAGGTCTCCGCCAATGACTACGTGGTCAACACCAAGGTGGAGCAGGTCATCGTCGTGGGGCACCCCACCTTGCACCGCGGCGTGCTCGCGCTCATCAATGACCCCGATATCGAGCTCGTCTGCCTCTCGCGCACGGAGGATTTCACTAACCCGCGCGGCGAGTCCGCCCGCCTGGGCACCACCGTCAAGGTCAGCGGCGAGCCCACGAAGGACTGGATGAAGATCTGCGAGGGCGCAGCACAGATGGCCTCCAGTGCTGTGCGCGAGGTCCTGGAGAACGAGGAGTTGGGCTTTACCGGGCTGCACGCGGCGGCCGCGGTGGGGGATACGCTCTCGGTGGGCGATACCCTCGTGCTCGGCGCCTCTAACCCGGTGCGTGATGCCTCCCTCATCGGCCTGCCTTTCGACGGCGTGGATACCTTCTCCCCGCGCGGCACCGCCGGCATCGATGGCACCATCGCCCAGGCCATTGGCGTGGCACTGGCTACCCAGCACCGCGAGGCGGAGGCCTGGCGCGCCCCGCGCGTGGTGGCCCTGCTTGGCGACGTCACCTTCCTCCACGACGCCACCTCCCTCATCCTGCCGGAGGATAACCCGCGCCCGGAGAACCTCACCATCGTGGTGGCCAACGACGACGGCGGCGGAATCTTCGAGGTCCTCGAGCAGGGGGCGGAGCCCTTCCGTGCTTCCTTTGAGAAGGCGTTTGGCACCCCGCATGGGGTGGGCGTCGCTAAGCTGGCGGAGGCCTGCGGGGCGGACTACCGCGAGGCGCACACCGTGCAGGAGCTGCTGGATACCCTGGCGGAGCTCAAGGAGCACTCCACGGGCATCACCGTGGTGGAAGCACACACCACGCGGGCCACGCGCCGCGCCCTGCAGAAGGAACTGACTGAGAAGGTGGGCTCCTAGGTGCCGCCACGTCAGGCCGCCCCGCATTATTCGCCGGCGGTGTTTCGGCGCCGGCTGCACCAGCTGATCCTCGTGCTCTACGCGGCGGCCCTGGTGGGGATGGTGGGCATGGTCATTGGCGCCTACCTCAATGACCGCGAGATCAACTCCAACCCCGGGCGCGCGCTGGCCACGGTGAGCTCGGTGGACTGGATGCGCACCTCGGTGGACTACCAGGATTCCGAGGGCATCTACCATTCGCCGCCCACCGGGCTGCTGTATCCCACGGGGCTCGGTGAGGGCCAACAGGTGTGGGTGGCTTATTCGCGCAGCAACCCGGACTTGGTCAAGGTGGAGGGGCGTGAGTGGACGCTCTCGCTCATCCCGGCGCTCTCCTCTGTGGCAGTGGCCACCGCGGTGGCGGGTGCGCTGTGGTGGCTGGTCTCCCGGCTCACCGCGCGCAGAAAGTAATGTTCACCAAAACTTTCCACCCGCGTTACCGCCCGACCATGAGCACGGGGGATGATGGGCAGCATGCGTGTAGCCATCGTTGCTGAATCCTTCTTGCCCAACGTCAACGGCGTGACCAATTCCGTCCTGCGGGTCCTTGAACACCTGCGCGCGGAGGGCCATGAGGCCATCGTGATCGCCCCGGGCGCGCGCCCCGGGCAGGAGGAGATCCCCGACTACCTCGGCTTCAGCATCGTGCGCGTGCCCACGGTGCGCATTCCGATGATCGATTCCCTGCCGGTGGGCGTGCCCACCACCGCGGTGGATGAAACCCTGCGCGCCTTCAAGCCGGACATCATCCACCTGGCCAGCCCGTTTGTGCTCGGCGCCGCCGGTGCCTTTTCCGCGCGCCAGCTGCGCATCCCCTCCGTGGCGGTGTACCAGACGGACGTGGCCGGATTTGCCACCAAGTACCACGCCTCCGCGCTGGCGTATGCCACCTGGGAGTGGCTGCGCACCATCCACAACGCCTGCCAGCTCACCCTGGCGCCGTCCTCGCTGACCATCGCGGAGCTGGAGAAGCACCACATTAAAAACGTGCACCACTGGGGCCGTGGCGTGGACGCCGAGCGCTTCCACCCCAGCAAGCGCAGCGAGTCCCTGCGCGCCTCGTGGAACCTGCGCCGCCCGGATGGCACGGAGAAAAAGGTGGTGGGATTCGTCGGCCGCCTCGCTGCGGAAAAGGGCGTGCACCGCCTGGCCGCGCTGGTGGGCCGCGAGGATATCCAGCTGGTCATCGTCGGTGACGGCCCGGAGCGCCCGCTGCTGGAGGCCCAGCTGCCCGGTGCGATCTTCCTGGGGGCTTTGGGCGGGGAGGAGCTGGCGCAGGCTTACGCCTCGCTCGACGTCTTTGTGCACGCCGGCGAGTTCGAGACCTTCTGCCAGGCCATCCAGGAGGCGCAGGCCTCCGGCGTCCCCACCATCGGGCCCCGCGCGGGCGGGCCGGTGGATCTCATCGAGGAGGGCTACAACGGCCTGCTGCTGAACGTGGAGACCTTCGTGGAGGACCTGCCCAACGCGGTGGACGCCCTGCTCAACCCGGAGATTCACGCGGAGCTGCGCGCCAACGCCCGCGAGTCCATCTCCTCCAAGACGTGGCAGGCCCTGTGTGAGCAGCTGGTGGGCTACTACGAGCAGGTGCTTGACGATGTCCGTCAGGTCCCCCTCACCATCATCGGCCAACGCCCCGAGTTGCCGCGCTGGGCGGCTCGCGCCTTGGGGGCGCGCGTGGCCTAAGCGAGCCGTGGCCTAAACTAGCGGCGTGGTGAAAAACAACTCAAAGGCAGACCTGGACAAGAAGCCCTTCGACGTCGCGCGCATGTTTGACGCGGTGGGCAAGAACTATGACCGCACCAACACGGTGCTCTCCTTTGGCCGGGACGCGTACTGGCGCAAGCGCACTCGCGAGCGCCTCAACCTGCAGCCGGGGGAGAAGGTCCTCGATCTCGCCGCGGGCACCGCGGTCTCCACGGTGGAGCTGGCCAAGTCCGGCGCGTGGTGCGTGGCCTGCGATTTTTCCCGCGGAATGCTGGCGGCGGGCGCCCAGCGCGACGTGCCCAAGGTGGCCGGCGATGGCATGCAGCTGCCCTTCCCGGATAACACCTTTGACGCGGTGACCATCTCCTATGGCCTGCGCAATATTCACGATTTCGAGCTGGGTCTGCGTGAGATGGCGCGGGTGACCAAGCCGGGTGGGCGCCTGGCCGTGGCGGAGTTCTCCAAGCCGGTGGTGCCGCTGTTCGGCACGGTGTACAAGGAATACCTCACCCGCCTGCTGCCGCCGATTGCCCGGGTGGTCTCCTCCAACCCGGATGCCTACATTTACCTCGCGGAGTCCATCCGCGCCTGGCCAGAGCAGGAGGAGCTGGCCGCCGCCATCGACCGCAATGGGTGGTCGGAGGCGAGCTGGCAGAACCTCACCCTGGGCATCGTGGCGCTGCACAGCGCGGTGAAGCCCAAGGGACAGGTCGAGCCCAAGGATTAGCTGTCAAAGGCGGCCCAGAGCGGGCTGCCGCTGCGCGCGGCGGCGACGCCCCGCCCGGCCAGGCGCCAGGCGCGCGCGATGAGGTCGCGGTCCGCCTCCGTGATGAGGTTGCCCATCAGCCGCGCGGCCGCCGGCATGAGCGCCGCACCCACCGGCCCGCGCAGGGCCACGGGCCCCACTACCGGCAGGAACTGTGGGTAGGTCAGCAGCCGGGCCGCGGTGCGCGCCAGCAGGAAGGCCTCGCCGTAGTGCGCGCGCAGAAGATCGGGCCAGGCCAGCGTGAGGTCCTTGGCGCCCAGCATCTCGACTGCCAGCGCGGCGGTCTCCAGCCCGTAGTCGATGCCCTCGCCGTTGAGGGGGTTGACGCAGGCGGCGGCGTCGCCAATGAGCATCCAGTTGGCGCCCGCCACGTGGGAGACTGCGCCGCCCATCGGCAGCATCGCGGAGGCCACGTGCTGCACCGGGCCCAGCCCCCACTCGGAGCGCTGCTGGGCCGCGTAGAAATCCAGCAGCTTCTTGGTGTTGATCTTGGCGGGGCGCTCCGCGGTGGAGAGTGCTCCCAGACCGATGTTGACGGCCCCGGCCTCGGCCCCTAAGGGGAAGATCCAGCCATAGCCCGGCTGCACCTTCCCCGCGGCGTCCTTGAGCTCGACGTGGGAGTGCATCCAGGGCTCGTCGGCGCGCGGGGAGGTGGCGTAGCTGCGCGCGGCGATGCCAAAGACCTCGTCCTTGTGCCAGGTGCGGCCCAGCTGTTTACCAAAGGTCGAGCGCACGCCGTCGGCGACGATTACCCAGCGGGCGCGCACCGTGGTGGAACCCACCTGGAAGGACTCTACGCGGTTGCAGCTCACGCGCGGCTGGGTGGCCGTGCCCTGTATGAGGCTGGCGCCGGCGTCGACGGCATGCTGGACAAGGAGCGCGTCGAACTCGTGGCGCTTCATCGCCGTGCCCTGTGTGGCGGGGTAGCACTGTGGCCAGGGGGCGGTGACGCTGCCGCCGTAGCCGAAGAGCTTGAGGCCCTTGTTGCGGTATCCGGGGTTGACCTCGATGCCGAGGACGTCGAGCTGGTGCATCGCGCGCGGGGTGAGGCCGTCGCCGCAGGTTTTATCGCGCGGGAAGGAAGCGGAATCAATGAGGAGGACCTCGTGGCCGGCGCGGGCGGCGTGGATGGCTGCGGCGGCGCCAGCGGGCCCGGCGCCGATGACGGCGAGCTCAGTGGTGATGGGGCCGGTGATGGGTTCACTGCCAAGCGGGCGGGGCTCACGGGCCGTGGAAGGGGAATCGATCTGCTCCGACATGGGGACTATCATTGCACGAGATACTGACCTTGAGTGTGTTTAGGCCCGCCCAATGGGATACGGTTAGTAATCGATTATCACTCGTATCTTTGAGTTAAAAGGAACGCTTTTAATGACTCACGGCCAAACTCATACCACGCAGGTGGATCTGGGTGATCCGCAGCTGACCGAGCGCATTAACGCGGGTATGGCTGAGGTGGAAAAGTTGCTGCACGCGGAAATTGACCGCGGGCAGGATTTCCTGCGGGACAAGGTAGTGCACCTTTCCGAGGCAGGGGGCAAGCGTTTCCGTCCCATGATGGCGCTCTTGGCCTCCGAATACGGCCAGAAGCCGGGCTCGCCCAACGTGATCAAGGCCGCCACGGTGGTGGAGATGGTGCACGTGGCCACGCTTTACCACGATGACGTCATGGATGAGGCAGAGCGCCGCCGTGGAGTGCAATCTGCTAACTTCCGCTGGACCAACTCGGTGGCCATTCTGGCTGGCGATGCCCTCCTGGCCCACGCCTCTCGGCTGATGAGCCAGCTGGATACGCACACGGTGGCGCACTTTGCCGATACCTTCGAGGAGTTGGTGACGGGCCAGATGCGCGAGACCGTCGGCGCGGGGGAGGCCAACGCGGTGGATCACTACATGACGGTGATCCGGGAAAAGACCGCGGTGCTTATTGCCTCGGCGGGCTATCTGGGTGCCTACCACTCGGGCGCGGCTCCGGAGCACTGCGCGGCGCTGGGCCAGATCGGTGCCGCGGTGGGCATGATCTTCCAAATTGTGGACGACGTGATCGATATCTTCTCCGACCCTGCCGAATCCGGGAAGGTGCCGGGAACGGATCTGCGCGAGGGAGTCTTTACCCTTCCCGTGCTCTACGCCTTGGAGGAGGAAGGCGAGGTAGGCGACGAGCTGCGTGAGCTGCTCACCGGCCCGCTGGAGGACGACGCCTCCGTCGAACGCGCCATCGATTTGCTGCGCCGCTCCCAGGGCCGCGAGAAGGCCATGGCGGACGTGCACGGCTACCTGCGTGTGGTGGAAGGGCAGCTTTCACTGCTGCCGGAAAACTCGGCGAGCGAGGCGCTGCGTCAGCTGGCGGATTACACCGTGCAGCGCGTGGGCTAGCTAGGGCAGCGTCTGCCGTCAGCCCTCGGTGGTTTGCCCGGCTTACCTGCCGATTTGCATCTCAGGTAGGGCTTCATAGTAAAGTACCTAATCGCACGTTAAGTGCACGCCAGGTTGCCCGAGCGGCCAAAGGGAGCGGACTGTAAATCCGCCGGCATTGCCTTCAGAAGTTCGAATCTTCTACCTGGCACAGCAGACCCCGTGAACTCAGGTTCACGGGGTCTTTCGCGTTCCGCCGCCCCGGTGTGGAGTTCCGGATTCTTCCTTGGGCACAGTACACGCGCCAAGGACGCAAAAGCGTGCAGTAACAGGGCCGGTTTTTCGTTGCCTAGCTGCGGATTTGTGCAATGAGGCGCATTCGGGTTAATCTTTTCAAGGCTTCAACGAGAGCACAGCGAGGAAAACTCGTTACTCAAAGAGGCTGTGCCCCCTTAGCTCAGTCGGCAGAGCGTTTCCATGGTAAGGAAAAGGTCGACAGTTCGATTCTGTCAGGGGGCTCCAATCATGTCTGCACAGCGTGTTGGGATGATTATGGCGGTGTAGCTCAGTGGTAGAGCAAGCGACTCATAATCGCTGTGTCGCGAGTTCAATTCTCGCCATCGCTACCGGGAAAGAAAGGCGCCTGAAGTCTAGGCGCTTTTTTACTACCGACTCCAGCCCAAGGGCAGGCGGTTTCTTTGCAGGACCGTCGTTCTGGTAGGGTTGTGCGTGCTGTCTTTTGAAGACGTACGCATAGGGGCGTGGCGCAATTGGTAGCGCAACGGTCTCCAAAACCGTAGGTTGCAGGTTCGAGTCCTGTCGCCCCTGCCAAAACTTTTCCAAGGAGGAACCAGCTGTGAGTGATGAACGTCAGCCGAGCAACGGTGCAGCACGCCCGACCGGCAAGCGTCAACTCTCGGGGGCAGCGACTACCTCCACCCAGTCCTACGAAGACAAGCGCGTTGTGCGCGTCGAGGACAAGAAAGATTCCTCCACCCCAGGCGGCGGCGTAGCCGCGTTCCCGGGTGAAGTGGCCTCCGAAATGAAGAAGGTCGTCTGGCCTACCACTAAGGAAATGGTCCAGTACGTTTTGGTGACCTTCGCCTTCCTCATCGTCCTTACCGCGCTGGTGTGGGGCGTTGACACGCTGGCTGGCCTCGGAGTTGAAGCAGTGCTCACCCGTTAGGTAAACTAGCCCACCATAAGCTTTCATCCCGCCGGATTCCGCAAGGAACGGCGGGATACTTTTTGCTCACATGGACCGCACGCACAACCGCGCTGGGGCCTCGGCGAGAACGAGGTCGCTCGCCGGCGCGGGTAGGCTAGAGCACCAGAGCAAGCAAGCGAAAATCGACGCAAGCGGGCAGAACCGCGTGACATATAGATGGAGCACACAACCATGAGCGATGAGCACAACGCCGAGACTTCCCTCGAACAGGCCATGATGAACAACGTGCAGGAGCAGGCTGCCGAGGCCGTTGCTGCCGCCGAGTCCGCGGAGGCCGAGGCTGCCGCCCCCGCCCCGAGCTTCGAGGCTCCCGCCGAGCCGGGTGCGGAAAGCGGCAAGGCCCCGGCGGCAGAAGACACCGCAGAGGAGGATGCCCCGGCAGGGGATAGCGAGGCAGCGGGCGCTGAAGCGGAAGGCGCCGGCAAGGCCGAGTCGGCCGCAGCCGCAGAGACCGCGGAGGCTTCCGATGACAGCGAGTACCGGCGTCGCCTGCGCGAGTTCACCCGCGAGCTGAAGAAGCTGCCGGGCAAGTGGTACATCATCCAGTGCTACTCCGGCTACGAGAACAAGGTGAAGACCAACCTCGACATGCGTGCGCAGACCCTTGAGGTGGAGGACTCCATCTTTGACGTCGTCGTGCCCGTCGAGCAGGTCCTGGAGAACAAGGACGGCAAGAAGAAGGTGGTCAAGCGCAAGCTGCTGCCGGGCTATGTCCTGGTGCGCATGGAGCTTAACGACGCCGCCTGGTCCGTCGTCCGCGACACCCCCGGCGTGACCTCCTTCGTGGGCAACGAGGGCAACGCCACCCCGGTGAAGATCCGCGACGTGGCCAAGTTCCTGCTGCCGAACGACACCGTTTCCGCCGCGGAGTCCAACGCCGCTGCCTCCGAAGGCGAGCAGGTCATCGCCATGCCGGAGGCCGAGCAGAAGAAGGCCTACGCGCACGACTTCGAGGTGGGCGAGGCCGTCACCATCCTCTCCGGCCCGCTGGCCTCGGTTTCCGCCACTATCTCTGAGATTGACCCGGAGACCGGCAAGATGCAGGGCCTGGTGTCCATCTTTGGGCGCGAGACCCCGGTGGAGCTGTCCCCGACGGAGATCGAGCGCATCTCCTAAGTAGCCCGGAGCAGGCGCGCGGCCTGGGAAAATGGGTCGCTGCCAAGCGGACAGCGCGATTTGGAAGCAAGGCGCACGGTGTTTTAAGATTGGACGCCGTGCGCCTTTGGCGTGCGCAGATAATTTAAACGTTCTCCCCGGTGGCCCACGCAAGGTGAGCATCCGGACGGTCGCTGTTATTCATCGTGGCAGCGTCCGGTAACACAGGAAAGAGGTAATTCGATGGCTCCGAAGAAGAAGGTTACTGGCTTCATCAAGCTGCAGATCGAGGCTGGCGCCGCTAACCCGGCTCCGCCGGTTGGCCCGGCACTGGGTGCCCACGGCGTCAACATTATGGAGTTCTGCAAGGCTTACAACGCCGCTACCGAGTCCCAGCGTGGCAACGTGGTCCCGGTTGAGATCACCGTCTACGAGGACCGCTCCTTCGATTTCAAGCTGAAGACCCCGCCGGCTGCCAAGCTGCTGCTCAAGGCCGCTGGCATCAAGAAGGGCTCCGGCGTTCCGCACACCGACAAGGTCGGCTCCGTGACCTGGGAACAGTGCAAGGAGATTGCACAGACCAAGTTCGAGGACCTCAACGCTCGTGACATCGAGAACGGCGCCCGCATCATTGCTGGTACCGCTCGCTCCATGGGCATCACCGTCGACGGCATCCCGGCTAAGTAAGCGCCGCTAACCGTCACCTCTTCACGTGGTAGGGCCAGCTTCGGCCCGCCGTGACCACATCAATCCAAGAAAAGGAATTGCATCACATGAGCACCAAGAAGTCTAAGGCGTACCGCGCCGCCGCTGAGCTGGTGGACAAGTCCCGCCAGTACTCCCCGCTCGAGGCCGCCAAGCTGGCCAAGGAGACCTCCTCCAAGAACACCGACGCCACCGTGGACGTTGTCTTCCGCCTCGGCGTTGACCCGCGCAAGGCTGACCAGCTGGTTCGCGGCACCGTCTCCCTGCCTAACGGCACCGGTAAGGACGTTCGCGTCGCCGTCTTCGCTGAGGGCGAGAAGGCTGAGATCGCCAAGAACGCTGGCGCTGACATCGTCGGCACCGAAGAGCTGATCGCTGCCGTGACCGAAGGCAACATCGACTTCGACGTCGCCATCGCCACCCCGGATCAGATGGCTAAGGTTGGCCGCGTTGCCCGCGTCCTGGGTCCGCGTGGCCTCATGCCGAACCCGAAGACCGGCACCGTGACCGCTGACGTTGCTAAGGCAGTTGCCGACGTCAAGGGCGGCAAGATCTCCTTCCGCGTGGACAAGGCCGCTAACCTGCACGCCATCATCGGCAAGGCCTCCTTCGACGCCGAGAAGCTGGCTGAGAACTACGGCGCTCTCTACGACGAGATCCTGCGCCTGAAGCCCTCCTCCGCCAAGGGTGTCTATGTCAAGAAGGCCACTATGTCCACCACCTTCGGTCCGGGCATCGCGGTGGATGCTTCCGTGCAGAAGAACTACGCCGAGTAAATCCACGGTGTAGGTACACGGTGTAATCACACTGTGTAAGCACGCTCGGCGACTTCCCGTCGCCCGCAGCCCTGAGCAGCTCATTGGGTATGAGCCGCTCGGGGCTTTGCCTATGCTTGCTTATGCCTAGAACCTGAGCCCCCTAGCAAGCCGTGACTGGCAGGAAACTGGCAGGAACCCTCAGGGACTTGGCAGTGTAGGGTCATTGCTTCTCAAGGTCGGTACCCCATACTTACTTATGTGCGTTTGAGAGAGGCGCATGAGAGATAGAGAGAACACCCTGAGTCTTGCAGGGCGGGCGGCGTGAGAAACCGACCGATAGACAAGACACCTAGAGAGACACCGTGAGCCCCGGCCGCAAGGCTGGGGCTCACGGCTTTTCTGGGTTAAGAGCCAAAATGTGTGTCTGGCTCTACTGGAAGAGCAAGGAGTCAGATCCTCAATGTCTCAGATCCTAGATGTCTGAACCTGGAAAGCTGAACCTCCAAGTGGCGAATGCCGACGGCGAGCCCGCTGCGCTTGGCGACGTCGAGGTTCAGCTATCCAGGTTCAGCCTTGTGGGTTCGGGTGGCTAGCTGAGGCTGCATGTGTATCGTTTGGCCGCGCCGCCGGTGCGGAGGGTGCGATTTTGTTTGGGGCGGCGGGGCGCGATTTTGTTTTTGTGCAGCGCGGATGTAGGGTAGCTAGCGAAGTTTGAACGGCATCGCTTAGCGGTGTCGAGTCGAAGTTCACCGAAGACCGTCGGTCATCCGCTCAGCGGATCGAAGGTCCCCAACCTTTATGGGGCGGCCCACGCAGGAGACACTTTGCGATACAACGCGACACATCGTGTCGCGCGCCCTGTGCTCTTGCACGGGGCTTTTTCATTGGGTGCATCCCCGGATGTTGCCTGATGCGGAAGCCTCGGCGGAAAACCAAAGAGATGTTTCGAAAGGAGGCGAAGTAGAAAATGGCAAACCCGAAGAACACTGCGGACCTCGCAACTCTGAAGGAGAAGCTCGAGGGCTCGAGCTCCCTCGTTCTCACCGAGTACCGCGGCCTGACCGTTGCTCAGCTCCAGGAGCTGCGTAACAACCTCGGCTTTGACGTTGAGTACTCCGTCGCCAAGAACACCCTCTTCAAGATCGCTGCCAACGAAGCTGGCATCGAAGGTCTTGACGAGCAGCTGACTGGCCCGACCGCTATTGCGTTCATCAAGGGCGAGGCAGTGGATGCTGCAAAGGTCATCAAGAAGTTCGCTGATGACAACAAGGCATTCGTCGTCAAGGGTGGCTACATGGACGGCAACGTACTGTCTGCCGACCAGGTCGCAGCCATCGCCGAGCTGGACAACCGCGAGACCACTCTCGCCAAGCTGGCTGGCGCCATGAAGGGTTCTATGGCAAAGGCTGCTGCAGCATTCAACGCTCCTGCTACCAAGATGGTCCGCACCGCTGCGGCCCTGCAGGACAAGAAGGCTGCCGAAGCTTAATCACGCCGCATAAGGCGCACACAACAATCACACTTGGGACGCGGAAACACTATCCGGCCCGCACTAAGAAAGGATGCTTACCATGGCTAAGCTCACCAAGGACGAGCTCATTGAAGCTTTCAAGGAAATGACCCTCATCGAGCTCTCCGAGTTCGTTAAGGAGTTCGAGGAGGTCTTCGACGTTGAGGCTGCTGCTCCGGTTGCAGTCGCAGCTGCAGGCGCACCGGCTGCCGGTGGCGCTGCTGAGGAGGAGAAGACCGAGTTCGACGTCGTTCTGACCGACGCCGGCGCCAAGAAGATCGGCGTCATCAAGGCTGTCCGTGAGATCGTCTCCGGCCTGGGCCTGAAGGAAGCCAAGGAGCTCGTTGAGTCCGCTCCGAAGGCCATCATCGAGGGCGCTTCCAAGGACGACGCTGAGGCTGCTAAGGCCAAGCTGGAAGAGGCTGGCGCTTCCGTCGAGCTCAAGTAATTCACCTGAATTACACTCCACATCGATGCCCCGAGCGGCATCGCTGTGCGTGAACTATCCCGGTTCTTGCTCCCACACTCTGTGTGGGGTGAGGCCGGGATTTTTCTGTGGTGAAGCAGTTGCTCCCGTCAGGCGCTGGTGGTGTCCGTTTCAGAAAGGGCGCGCTTGACGTGGCGCACGAAGATAAAGGCAGACGGTAGCGCCAGCAGCCCGGCAACGACGTTCGCCCACATCCCCGCTGTCAGCGTCCAGCGCTGGGACAGCGACGCCAAGGGCGTATTCCAAGCACTGGAAAGAGACACGACGGTGCTCACTTGTATGTTGGTCACACGGCCAAAGGTTTCTTCGGCCATGAGTTTATGAAGCACTGCGTAGGTCACTGCTCCAGCCGCGGGAGCAGTGAGTACTGAGAGGCCCAACGGGATGATCATCCATAGCCCCGGGCTCAAGAGGGCGCCGCAGGCAATGGAGACCGCAATCCATACGCACGTTCCTACTTGCAAGGCGGCAAAGGAGAACTTCTTTTGTAGCCAGCTTGTTGAGAGTGCTCCGAGGATGCCGATGAGACCGATAGCGGTGCGCGCTAGGCCGGTGACCCAGCCCGGGTTATTGCCGGCCTCAAGGATGAGAATTGCCATGAAAAGAGAACCATTGATCGCGCAATTGGAGAGGGTCTGCATGGCGATAAGCCCTCGTAAGAGGGAAGAGCGGGCAACGATGGTCAGCCCATCCCTCGTTGTGCGCAGCAACTTACTCTCCGCCTTCTTTGCCGGATCCAGGTTGGTCCGGATGAAAAGGAAGAAAATGATGGTCAGGAAGTTGGCTAGGCCGACAAACGCAAAGGGTAGTGCCAAGTTGATTTCCAAAAGGAGGCCACCAACGGCTGGTCCAACCAGACCCGCAAACTGCAGGCGGGCTTGGATGATTCCCTGCTTGGCTGCCAGTTCCTCTTCTCTGACCACTTGGGGCAGGCATGGATCGGCACAAGCTTGGCCTACCCTATAGAAGAACATCATTGAGCCGAGAAGCGTGCCAAACACCCAGGGGCGAAACTCGCCGGTAAGGATGAGCGCTGCCATCGCGAGGTTGAGAAACCCCGCTAAAGCATTTGTCCAGATAATAAGGGGCTTGCGCCGCCGCATATCTGCAAGTGCCCCGCCAAAAACGCCGCCTGCGAGGGCCGCAATACCGGTGATAGTTCCGTACACCCCGGCGAGCGTGAGGCTTTCGCTCAAGCGCATGGTCACCACCGGTGTGGCCAGACCTGCCCCGACCCCGGCAACCTGCGCTAGGAGATCGGACCAGAGATAGAGGCGAAAGTCCATGTTTCTCTTTCTTGGGGGGCACTGGTCATCGGCGCAGCCTTCCATTGTCAACAGAGGTGAAGTAGTCGAGTGTGCCAGCAGCATGTGACGCGGCGCACTTCTGGGTATCGATACAACCAGTGTTTTAGGTCTAGGTCAATGCAGCGAATGGTTGTGGAGGCTGGCATGCTGAGTGTGCTTTGAGTATTCGAACCGGTAGGATAAGCCACCATGCTCCCCAAGTCCCGAATCCTCTCCGTCTTGTTGCTCGGCCTCGGCGTCGCACTGGTGGCAGCCGGGCTTGTCGCACCGAGCTTTCTGAGCTTTAGCCCGCGGCTGCCGCTCGACATTGAGAACACCACGTGGACGCTCAAGGATGACAACGCCAAGTCCCAGATGGTGACGGGGGAGGGGACCTCGCTCTACGAGGGGCCGATGACCTATCAGCTCAACATGGACGTGCAGGACCCGGCCGATAAGAACATGGCCACCCTGCGCATTGGTGAATCCGCTATCCGTGGGGATTCGGGCAACCTGGAAGACCTCAGCATGGCGCGGGTGTGGACGTATGGCATCGATCGCCTCAGCGGCGAGGCCGAGGGCCCGGCGGTGCTCTCCCACACGATTGGCAGCCCCACCGCAGAGGTCACCGTGGACGGCTACTGGCTGAAGTTCCCTGCCCACGCCGAGCAGACCACCTACCCGGCCTTCGATCCTATCCTGCGCAAGGCTGTCGACGCCGTCTTTGAGGAAGAGATGGAGATCGACGGCCGCACGGTCTACCGCTACCACCAGGAGATCGAGCCGGTGAACACCGCGACGGTCTTCGCGGGCAACACCACGACCACGCTGACCAACGAGGATGGCTCCACCGAGCAGGGCTACCTCTTCCATATGGGCTCCCGTGACTTCTACGTGGATCAGGAAACTGGCCTCGTGGTGGGTATGGACATGGCTATTGATGATTACTGGGGAGACCGCACCGGTGCCGGCCGCGAATCGCAGTTTGTGTTCACGGGTTCCACCAGCGAGGAGGATCGCGCAGCACTTTTGGAGCAGGCGGCGGAGTTCCTCAGCCCCGAGGTGGGCACGGCAGTGCGCTGGGGCAGTATTGCTGTCGGTGCTCTCCTTGCGTTGCTGGGTGCGGCGGGGGCGCTAGGCGCCTTTGGCCGGCGCAGTGCTAAGGTAGGCGCGCACCGCGGGGATAGATAGCGCGGGAACTAGCAGGCGGGACGTCGTTAAGCAAATGCCCCGCACGTGCGCCTTTACATGGCAGGTAAATTCCTCTATGCTATTTGGTTGCGCTGGAATCTGGATTTTCGGTACACATTTAGCCTTTCAAGCGGTTTTGGCACAACCGGCTTGACAAGGTGATTTTGTGCATTCTGAACCCAGATACTCCACAGCAGACCGAATGCTAAATTTACCAGCGGTTTTGTGCTTCGTCGGCCAGGACGGAGCGCGAGCCGCCAGAGGTACTGGAAGGACCCATCTTGGCAGTCTCCCGCCAGACCAAGTCAGTGGCCAATATCCCTGGAGCCCCGAAGCGATACTCCTTCGCTAAAATCAGCGAGCCCATCGCTGTCCCGGGCCTCCTTGATCTACAACTCGATTCCTACTCTTGGCTCATCGGCACGCCGGAATGGCGTGAGCGCGAGCAGGCTGAGCGCGGCCCCGAGGCACGCGTCACCAGCGGCCTGGAGGATATCCTCGAGGAGCTCTCGCCGATTCAGGACTACTCGGGCAACATGTCCCTGTCCCTGTCGGAGCCGCGCTTCGAGCCGGTGAAGAACACCGTCGACGAGTGCAAAGAGAAGGACATCAACTACTCCGCGCCGCTGTACGTCACCGCAGAGTTCATTAACAACGACACCCAGGAGATTAAGTCCCAGACCGTCTTCATCGGCGATTTCCCGATGATGACCGATAAGGGCACCTTCATTGTCAACGGCACCGAGCGCGTTATCGTCTCGCAGCTCGTGCGTTCCCCGGGTGTGTACTTTGACCAGACCATCGATAAGTCCACGGAGCGCCCGCTGCACTCCGTGAAGGTCATCCCTTCGCGCGGTGCATGGCTGGAGTTCGACGTCGACAAGCGCGATACCGTCGGCGTGCGCATCGACCGCAAGCGCCGCCAGCCGGTCACCGTGCTGCTGAAGGCACTGGGCTGGACCGCCGAGCAGATTCAGGAGCGCTTCGGCTTCTCCGAGCTCATGATGTCCACCCTCGAGTCCGATGGCGTGTCCAACACCGACGAGGCACTGCTGGAAATCTACCGCAAGCAGCGCCCGGGCGAGCAGCCTACCCGCGATCTTGCGCAGGCGCTGCTGGATAACTCCTTCTTCCGCGCCAAGCGCTACGATCTGGCCAAGGTTGGCCGCTACAAGATCAACCGCAAGCTGGGCCTGGGCGGCGACCACGACGGTCTCATGACCCTGACCGAGGAAGACATTGCTGTCACCCTCGAGTACCTGGTGCGCCTGCACGCCGGCGAGCGTGAGATGAAGGCTCCCAACGGTGAGATGATCTCCATCCACACCGATGACATCGACCACTTTGGAAACCGCCGCCTGCGCACCGTGGGCGAGCTGATCCAGAACCAGGTTCGCGTGGGCCTGTCCCGCATGGAGCGCGTCGTGCGCGAGCGCATGACCACCCAGGACGCTGAGTCCATCACCCCGACCTCGCTGATCAACGTGCGCCCGGTCTCCGCGGCCATCCGCGAGTTCTTCGGCACCTCTCAGCTGTCCCAGTTCATGGACCAGAACAACTCCCTGTCCGGCCTGACCCACAAGCGCCGCCTGTCCGCGCTGGGCCCGGGCGGTCTGTCCCGTGAGCGCGCCGGCATCGAGGTGCGAGACGTGCACGCCTCCCACTACGGCCGCATGTGCCCGATTGAGACCCCGGAAGGCCCGAACATTGGCCTGATCGGCTCCCTGGCCTCCTACGCCCGCGTCAATGCCTTTGGCTTCATCGAGACCCCGTACCGCAAGGTCGTCGACGGCAAGGTCACCGACGAGGTCGTCTACCTCACCGCTGACGAAGAGGATAAGTACGCCATCGCGCAGGCCGAGGTGGAAAAGGACGCCGAGGGCCGCCTCACCGGCGACCGCATCGAGGTCCGCCTCAAGGACGGCGATATCGGCGTGACTGACGCCTCCGGCGTGGACTACGTCGACGTCTCCCCGCGCCAGATGGTCTCCGTGGCCACCGCCATGATTCCCTTCCTTGAGCACGACGACGCCAACCGTGCCCTCATGGGCGCAAACATGCAGCGTCAGGCTGTGCCGCTGGTGCGTTCCGAGGCCCCCTACGTGGGCACCGGCATGGAGCAGCGCGCGGCGTACGACGCCGGCGATCTCATCATCACCCCGAAGGCCGGTGTGGTGGAGAACGTCAGCGCGGACCTCATCACCATCATGGATGACGAGGGCCAGCGTGATACCTACATGCTGCGCAAGTTCGAGCGCACCAACCAGAACACCAACTACAACCAGACCCCGCTGGTCTCCCTCGGCGAGCGCGTCGAGGCCGGCCAGGTGCTGGCCGACGGCCCCGGTACCCACAACGGCGAGATGTCGCTGGGCCGCAACCTGCTCGTGGCGTTCATGCCGTGGGAAGGCCACAACTACGAGGACGCCATCATCCTCAACCAGCGCATCGTGGAAGAGGACATCCTGACCTCCATCCACATCGAGGAACACGAGATCGACGCTCGTGACACCAAGCTGGGCCCGGAGGAGATCACCCGCGAGATCCCCAACGTCTCCGACGACGTCCTGCGTGACCTCGACGAGCGCGGCATCGTCCGCATCGGCGCCGACGTGCGCGCGGGCGACATCCTGGTGGGCAAGGTCACCCCGAAGGGCGAGACCGAGCTGACCCCGGAGGAGCGCCTGCTGCGCGCCATCTTCGGTGAGAAGGCCCGCGAGGTGCGTGATACTTCCATGAAGGTGCCGCACGGCGAGACCGGCAAGGTCATCGGCGTGTCCCGCTTCTCCCGCGAGGACGACGACGATCTGAGCCCGGGCGTCAACGAAATGATCCGCGTCTACGTTGCCCAGAAGCGCAAGATCCAGGACGGCGATAAGCTGGCCGGTCGCCACGGCAACAAGGGCGTGGTGGGCAAGATCCTCCCGCCGGAGGACATGCCCTTCATGGCGGATGGCACCCCGGTGGACATCATCCTGAACACGCACGGTGTGCCGCGTCGTATGAACATCGGCCAGGTACTTGAGGTTCACCTCGGCTGGCTGGCGCACGCTGGTTGGAAGATCGACACCGAGGATCCGGCCAACGCCGAGCTGCTCAAGACTCTGCCCGAGGAGCTCTACGACGTCCCGGCTGGCTCCCTGACCGCCACCCCGGTCTTCGACGGTGCCTCCAACGAGGAGATTTCCCGCCTGCTGGCCTCCTCCAAGCCGAACCGCGACGGCGACGTGCTCGTCGACGAGCACGGCAAGGCGCAGCTTTTCGACGGCCGCTCGGGCGAGCCCTACAAGTACCCGGTTTCTGTGGGCTACATGTACATGCTCAAGCTGCACCACCTCGTGGACGAGAAGATCCACGCACGCTCCACCGGCCCGTACTCCATGATTACCCAGCAGCCGCTGGGTGGTAAGGCACAGTTCGGTGGCCAGCGCTTCGGCGAGATGGAGGTGTGGGCAATGCAGGCATACGGCGCTGCCTACACCCTGCAGGAGCTGCTCACCATCAAGTCCGATGACGTCGTCGGCCGCGTTAAGGTCTACGAGGCCATCGTCAAGGGCGATAACATCCCGGATCCGGGCATCCCGGAGTCCTTCAAGGTTCTTCTCAAGGAGCTGCAGTCCCTGTGCCTCAACGTGGAGGTCCTCTCCACCGACGGCACCCCGATGGAGCTGTCCGGTTCCGACGAGGACGACATGGATGGTGGCCCGTCGCTGGGTATCAACCTGTCCCGCGACGAGCGTTCCGACGCCGACATCGCCTAATGCCTTTGGTCCGCACCATGCGGGCGAACTGAACTACAGAAAAGATTCTTTAAAAGCCATCAACTTCCCCTCTGAAGGGGATGAAAGGGAGACATTACGTGTTTGACGTAAATCTCTTCGACGAGCTTCGCATCGGCCTGGCCACTGCCGATGACATCCGCCGTTGGTCCAAGGGCGAGGTTAAGAAGCCGGAGACCATTAACTACCGAACCCTCAAGCCGGAGAAGGACGGTCTGTTCTGCGAGCGCATCTTCGGCCCCACCCGCGACTGGGAGTGCCAGTGCGGTAAGTACAAGCGCGTGCGCTACAAGGGCATCATCTGCGAGCGCTGCGGCGTCGAGGTGACCAAGTCCAAGGTGCGCCGTGAGCGCATGGGCCACATCGAGTTGGCCGCTCCGGTGACCCACATCTGGTACTTCAAGGGCGTTCCTTCCCGCCTGGGCTACCTGCTGGATCTCGCTCCGAAGGACCTGGAGCGCATCATCTACTTTGCGGCGAACATCATCACCTCCGTCGACGAGGAAGCCCGCCACAACGATCAGTCCACTCTCGAGGCAGAGATGCTGCTGGAGAAGAAGGACGTCGAGGACGATGTCGAGTCCGAGATCGCCGAGCGCGCAGCCAAGCTCGAGCAGGATCTGGCCGAGCTGGAGGCCGCCGGCGCCAAGGCCGACGCCCGCCGCAAGGTCCAGACCGCTGCCGACAAGGAGATGCAGCACATCCGCGAGCGCGGCGAGCGCGAGATCGCCCGCCTGGATGAAATCTGGAACACCTTTATCAAGCTGGCTCCGAAGCAGATGATCATCGATGAGACCATCTACGAAGAGCTGGTTGACCGCTACGAGGACTACTTCACCGGCGGCATGGGTGCAGAGGCCATCCAGACCCTCATCCGCAACTTCGACCTCGAGGCTGAGGCCGAGGAGCTCAAGGAGATCATCAACAACGGCAAGGGCCAGAAGAAGATGCGTGCCCTCAAGCGCCTCAAGGTCGTCGCGGCCTTCCTGCGCTCGGGCAACGACCCGGCCGGCATGGTGCTCGACGCCATCCCGGTGATCCCGCCGGAGCTGCGCCCGATGGTGCAGCTGGACGGTGGCCGCTTTGCCACCTCCGACCTCAACGATCTGTACCGCCGCGTGATCAACCGCAACAACCGCCTCAAGCGCATGATCGACCTCGGCGCCCCCGAGATCATCGTAAACAACGAGAAGCGCATGCTGCAGGAGTCCGTCGACGCGCTCTTCGATAACGGCCGCCGCGGCCGTCCGGTGACCGGCCCGGGCAACCGCCCGCTGAAGTCCCTGTCTGACCTGCTCAAGGGCAAGCAGGGCCGCTTCCGTCAGAACCTGCTGGGTAAGCGCGTGGACTACTCCGGCCGTTCCGTGATTATCGTTGGCCCGCAGCTCAAGCTGCACGAGTGCGGCCTGCCCAAGCTCATGGCGCTGGAGCTCTTCAAGCCCTTCGTCATGAAGCGCCTGGTGGAGAACGACTACGCCCAGAACATCAAGTCCGCCAAGCGCATGGTGGAGCGCCAGCGCCCCGAGGTGTGGGACGTTCTGGAAGAGGCCATTTCCGAGCACCCGGTGATGCTCAACCGTGCACCGACCCTGCACCGCCTGGGTATCCAGGCCTTCGAGCCGAAGCTGGTCGAGGGCAAGGCCATCCAGCTGCACCCGCTGGCCTGTGAGGCCTTCAACGCCGACTTCGACGGCGACCAGATGGCAGTTCACCTGCCGCTGTCCGCTGAGGCACAGGCCGAGGCCCGCGTGCTCATGCTGGCCTCCAACAACATTCTTTCCCCGGCCTCCGGTAAGCCGCTGGCGATGCCGCGTCTGGACATGGTCACCGGCCTGTACTACCTGACCATGGATAAGGGCCCGGATGAGATTGGTGGCGAGGGCCGCTACACTCCGGCTGATGAGAACGGCCCGGAGAAGGGCGTGTACTCCTCCTACGCCGAGGCCATCATGGCCCGCGACCGGGGTGTGCTGGGCCTGCAGGCCCCGATCAAGGTCCGTATCTCCCACCTGCGCCCGCCGGCAGAGGTGGAGGCGGAGCAGTTCCCGGATGGTTGGCAGAAGGGCCAGGCTTGGCTTGCTGAGACCACCCTGGGCCGCATCATGTTCAATGACCTGCTGCCGTGGAACTACCCGTACCTCGAGGGCGTCATGGTGCGTAAGGGTGGTGCGAAGAACACCGTCCTGCTGGGTGATGTCATTAATGACCTCGCCGCCAAGTACCCGATGATCACCGTGGCTCAGGTGCTGGACAAGATGAAGGACGCCGGCTTCTACTGGGCAACCCGCTCCGGCGTGACCATCACCATGGACGACGTTCTGGTTCTGCCGAACAAGACCGAGGTGCTCGAGTCCTACGAGAAGGAAGCCGAGCGCATCGAGCGCAAGTACTGGGAGCAGGGTGCTCTCACCGAGCGCGAGCGCTACGACCGCCTGGTTGAGCTGTGGAAGGACGCCACCGACACCGTGGGTAAGGCCGTCGAGGACCTCTACCCGGATGACAACCCGATCCCGATGATCGTGAAGTCCGGTGCTGCCGGTAACATGCGCCAGATCTGGACCCTGGCCGGCATGAAGGGCATGGTTGTGAACTCCAAGGGTGACTACATCACCCGTCCGATTAAGACTTCCTTCCGCGAGGGCCTCTCGGTGCTGGAGTACTTCAACAACTCGCACGGCTCCCGTAAGGGCCTGGCCGATACCGCTCTGCGTACCGCCGACTCGGGCTACCTCACCCGCCGTCTGGTGGACGTGGCCCAGGACGTCATCGTCCGCGAGGAGGATTGCGGCACCCGTCAGGGCGTGCGCGTCCCGATCGGCGCTGAGGTGGCCGATGGCACCTTCGTCCGCCACGAGCTGTGGGAGACTTCCGCGTCCGGCCGCGTTATTGCAACGGACGTCAAGGACGAGAACGGCGAGCTGCTGGCCTCTGCCGGCGAGGACCTCACTGAGGAGCTCACCGACAAGCTGGTGGCAGCTGGCGTGACCGACCTCAAGGTCCGTTCCGTGCTGACCTGCCAGACCCCGGCCGGCGTGTGCGCGAAGTGCTACGGCAAGTCCATGGCCTCCGGCAAGCTGGTGGACATCGGCGAGGCCGTGGGCATCGTGGCCGCGCAGTCCATTGGTGAGCCGGGTACCCAGCTGACCATGCGTACCTTCCACCAGGGTGGTGTCGGTGGCGATATTACCGGTGGTCTGCCGCGTGTTCAGGAGCTCTTCGAGGCTCGTAACCCGAAGAACCGCGCGCCGATCGCCTCCGTGGACGGCACCGTGTCCCTGTCCGATGAGGGCAACTTCTGGACCCTGACCATCACCCCGGATGACGGCTCGGACAACGTGGTCTACGAGAAGCTCTCCAAGCGCCAGGGCCTGGCTCAGGTCCGCCGCCCGATGGAGTCCAACCCGGAGGCCATGATCGAGCGCTCCCTGCGCGATGGCGATCACGTCAACATTGGTGACCGCCTCATGCGTGGTGCTGCCGATCCGCACGACGTGCTGGAGGTCCTCGGCCGCCGTGGTGTGGAGAAGCACCTCATCGACGAGGTGCAGGCCGTCTACCGCGCACAGGGTGTGGCCATCCACGATAAGCACATCGAGATCATCATCCGCCAGATGCTGCGCCGCGGTACCGTCATTGAGTCCGGTACCACGGAGTTCCTTCCGGGCGTTCTGGTTGACCTCTCTGAGGCCAAGCAGGTCAACGCCGCACAGGTTGCTGAGGGCGGCGAGCCAGCCCAGCTGCGCTCGGAGATCATGGGCATCACCAAGGCCTCGCTGGCTACCGAGTCCTGGCTGTCCGCGGCCTCCTTCCAGGAGACCACGCGCGTGCTTACCGACGCCGCCATCAACAAGCGCTCCGATCAGCTCATCGGCCTGAAGGAGAACGTCATCATCGGTAAGCTGATCCCGGCTGGTACGGGTATCTCGCGCTACCGCAACATCACGGTCAAGCCGACCGAGGCCGCACGCAACGCTGCGTACTCGATCCCGACCTACGGTGATTCCATCTACGGCGACGATGGCTTCGGTGAGTTCACCGGTGCTTCTGTCCCGCTGGATGAGGACTTCACCTTCTAACTAGGGCGCGCGCCGCCACGCGCGCCTTGGTACGCCACGCACGGTCTGCTGGCTACTGACAGGCAATGCCGCCTCCCGGCGTCTGGGTTTCCTGAATGGAACCGGGCGAGGGGAGGCGGCTTTGTTCTTGGTCACCTTCGCATATCGTGCGCAGTGGTGGGCAGTTAGACCTCGGTAAACTGGTTCCCCACGCGTGAACTGCGCTTTGGCTTTCTGAAGGTGTCACTCATGGCATACCCGGCGAACTCCTACGGCGAGTACAACTCATCCCAGCCGCCGCAGAGTGTGCCCTCGGTGCTGGGTGGGGGAGGGAACTGGCATCACCCTGCCGGTGATGCTCCCCGCCGCATAGGTCTCGTGTGTGGTGTGTTAGTCTAATCGGGCAATTGTTGGAAAATACGGGTGCTTCCAGTGGCGTTGCCGCTGGGTGCTGAGATGCTGCGATGCTGCAGCGAACCGTCGAACCTGAACCGGGTAATACCGGCGTGAGGGAAAATATGTCTACTACACCTCGTCGCGGCTGGCGCGTCGTCGATATCATTGTTGCTTCCATCCTGGGCGTTGCCTGTGGCTTCCTCTTCCTGATCTGGAACACCGTGGGATACGCGTGGTTCAACGCCATGGATGCCTTGACCCCGGGCCTGGGCGGCCTGGCCACCGGAATCTGGCTCATGGCCGGCGTGATGGGCGGCCTGGTCATCCGCAAGCCGGGCGCGGCCATCTTCGTAGAAACCCTGGCGGCGTGCATTTCGGCCGCACTGGGCAGCCAGTGGGGTCCGGAGACCATCTACTCCGGTCTGGCCCAGGGCCTGGGCGTGGAAATCGTCTTGCTCATCTTTGCCTACAAGCGCTTCGATCTCACCGTGGCCGCCCTGTCCGGCGCGGGAGCTGGCCTGGGCGCTTACATCTTGGAGCTCTTCCTGAGCGCCAACATCAGCAAGAGCTTGCAGTTCAACGTGATCTACCTGGTCTGCCTGCTGATCTCCGGCGCAATCCTGGCCGGCGCGCTGTCCTATTACCTGGTCAAGGCGTTGGCCAAGGCGGGTGCTTTGGATCGCTTCGCCGTGGGGCGTGAACAACACGTCTAATGGTGGGAATTGAGGTAGATGCGCAGAACTTTGGCTGGTCGCAGGCTGGCCGGGAGGGTTTTGCGCTTCGCGGGGTTGACCTGCATGTGGAGCCAGGGGAGCGGATTCTGCTCTGCGGCGATTCTGGCTCCGGCAAATCCACGCTGCTCGCCGCGCTAGCCGGCGTGCTCGGCGGGCAGGATGAGGGCACCCAAGAAGGCCGCATCCTGCTGCGCAGCGAGCACTACGGCCAGCAGGAACCAGGCCACGAGATCCCGGTGGGGCTGGTTCTGCAGGATCCGGATTCGCAGGTCATTGCCAACCGCGTCGGCGACGACGTGGCCTTCGGCTGCGAGAACCTCGGCGTGGAGCGCCAGGAGATCTGGCGCCGCGTGGACAAGGCCCTCGACATGGTGGGGCTCCACCTCCCCGTGGATCATCCCACCTCGCGGCTGTCCGGCGGGCAAAAGCAGCGCCTGGCACTCGCGGGGGTACTGGCCATGGGAGCGGGCCTCATCCTGCTCGATGAACCCACGGCGAACCTCGACCCCGAGGGCGCAGCCGAGGTCATCGAAGCAGTGCACGCCGCGGTGGAGGCCACCGGCGCCACGCTTATCGTGGTCGAGCACAAGTACGCCAACTGGGAGCGTTTCATTCCCCGCGCCGTGGTGCTGAAGAAGGGGCGCGTTGTCGAGGACGGCGACTTCGCCACGGTGACGGCCAAGCGGAGGGTGCGCCCGTTGGCGTCGGCAAGCAAGCCCGCACCGGGCACCCCAGCGGCGCTGTGGACCACGGGCCTAGTGACCCGCTTCGGCCCGCCGCGCACGCTCGAGCTACCGGAGGGGCACTGCACCGTGATCACCGGAGCCAACGGCACCGGCAAGACTACGCTCCTGGAAACCATCGCCGGGCTCCTGCCCGCCCACGGCGGGAAGATCGGCATGAGCGAGGCCGTGCGCAATGGCGCCACAGGCAGCCCGGAGCAGTGGAGCTCCAAGCAGCTCGCGCACCGCATCGGCTACGTCTTCCAAAACCCCGAGCACCAGTTCGTCGCGCGCAGCGTGATGGAGGAGATGCGGGTCGGGCCCAAGGTCATGGGGGAGGAGATCCCCCAGGCGCGCATCGACGAGCTACTGGAACGCCTACATCTGGCGCGGCTGGCCCACGCCAACCCCTTCACGCTTTCCGGCGGGGAGAAGCGGCGGCTTTCCGTGGCCACCGCGCTGGTCTCCGCACCGAAGGTGGTGCTGCTTGATGAGCCCACCTTTGGCCAGGATCCGCATACCTTTGCCGAGCTCGTGGTGATGCTGCGCGAGCTCACCGAGGCCGGCACCACGCTCGCCGCCGTCACCCACGACGAGCTGTTCATCGAGGCCCTCGGTGACCACCGCGTTCACCTGGAGGCCGGCCATGAATAGTGCGCGCATCGATTCTCTCAACCCTGTCACTCGGCTGGCGCTTATCATCATCCTCACCACCCCGCTACTGCTCAGCGTGGATTGGGTCAGCGCCAGTGTCTCTCTTGCTCTTACTCTTGTTCTCTCACCCTTCTGCGGCATCGGCTGGCTGCGCCTGGCCAAGCTGGCCTGGCCGCTGTTCATTGCCGCGCCGCTCTCAGGCATCTCGATGCTGCTCTACGGCGCGCCCAGAGGCGAGATCTACGCCGAGTTGTGGCTGATCACCATCAGTGAGAACTCCGTCGAGCTCGCCGTTGCCATCACGCTGCGTGTGCTCGCCGTGGCCCTACCGGTCATCGTGCTGGCGCGCGGGATGAACCCCACCGAGCTTGGCGACGCCCTCTCCCAAGTCTGGCACCTGCCCGAGCGCTTTGTCATCGGCGCGGTGGCAGGTGTACGCCTGGTCAGCTGCTTTCGCGATGACTGGCAGGCCATGGGCCGCGCGCGCCGTGCCCGCGGGCTGACCACCTCGAACCGCCTGCAGCGCGTGGCCAGCATGTCCTTTGGCTTGTTGGTCTTGGCCTTGCGGCGCGGCGGCAAGCTCGCCACTGCGATGGAGGCCCGCGGATTTGGCCGCACGCCCCCGGGCGGTGGGCGCCGCACCTGGGCGCGCGAGTCCCGCCTGCGCGCCCGCGATTGGTGGGCGTTGGGCCTTACCGTCCTCATCGCGGCTGTGCCGGTGGTAACTTCGGTATCTATTGGGGCATGGAGGTTCTTCGGCCTTTAGCGAGGAACCCCGCCCGGCCCCGAGCCCTATCTCCCGCACAGGAATGAAGAGGAATGCCTGCTGACTACGACACAGAGTTAGCCCACCTACTCGATCAGATCTGCGATCTCGCCGCCAGCCGCAAGCGGCCCTTCAAGCCGGTGACCGTGCTTATCGACGGCCCCTCGGGCGCCGGTAAGACCTGGAGTGCTGTCTCCTTGGCGGAGCGGACCCAGTGGCGCGTGGTGCACCTCGCCGAGTTCTATCCCGGCTGGTACGGGCTGGAAAAGGGCTCGCTCATGGTGGCTGATCAGGTGCTGCGCGCCAGCAACCCGGGCTATTGGCGCTGGGACTGGGAGGCCAACGCCCCCGGCGAGTGGGCCAGCCTGGACGTGCGCGATGACCTCATCGTCGAGGGGGTGGGCACGGTGACGGAGGCCAACATTGCCGCCGCCAAGGAGCGCGGCTCCGTGGTCACGGTGCGGATCTCCGGGCCCCGCGAGAAGCGCCGCGAGCGCGCGGTGACCCGGGATCCCGGCTACGACGAGTGGTTTGAGACCTGGGAGCGCCAGGAGCAGGAGTACTTCGATACCCTCGCGGTGCCCGCCGAGCTCTCCTGGGAGTGGAGCTAAAGCGGGGATTTGGATCTCTGGCTGCTGTTTTGCTAGGTTTTGGAGCAGTTCACTATGCGCTGCTCGTCTGGTGCTCTAACGCTTTGACGCATTGACGCTTTGACGTTGTGGCGCCTAGTGAAGAGTCTGATCACATTTAAGGTTGCCACCTGAAGATGCGTTCTGGACACGCGGAAGCGCCCCGGAAAAGAGCGCCCATTTTTGCGTGTGTAGATGCTTCTTCGCTGGCGCCCATCAACAGAAAGACTGATTAATGCCAACTATTCAGCAGCTGGTCCGCAAGGGCCGCCACGATAAGCGCACGAAGGTTGCTACCGCCGCGCTGAAGGGCTCCCCGCAGCGTCGTGGCGTGTGCACCCGTGTGTACACCACTACTCCGAAGAAGCCGAACTCCGCTCTGCGTAAGGTTGCCCGTGTGCGCCTGACCTCCGGCATCGAGGTTTCCGCTTACATCCCGGGCGAGGGCCACAACCTGCAGGAGCACTCCATGGTGCTCGTCCGCGGTGGTCGTGTGAAGGACCTCCCGGGTGTTCGTTACAAGATCGTCCGTGGTGCTCTGGATACCCAGGGTGTGAAGGATCGTAAGCAGGCTCGTTCCCGCTACGGCGCAAAGAAGGGACAGTAATCAACAATGCGTAAGAATGCTGCACCGAAGCGTCCTGTAGTCAAGGACCCGGTTTACAACTCCGAGCAGGTCACCATGCTCGTCAACAAGGTGCTCAAGGACGGCAAGAAGTCCACCGCTGAGCGCATCGTCTACGGCGCTCTGGAGAAGTGCCGTGAGAAGACCGGTACCGATCCGGTCGGCACCCTCGAGAAGGCTCTGGGCAACATTCGCCCGGACCTCGAGGTTCGTTCCCGCCGCGTGGGTGGCGCTACCTACCAGGTTCCGGTTGAGGTTCGCCCTGACCGCGCCAACACCCTGGCTCTGCGTTGGCTGGTGACCTTCACCCGTCAGCGTCGCGAGAACACCATGATCGAGCGTCTCGCCAACGAGATCCTGGACGCATCCAACGGCCTGGGTGCTTCCGTGAAGCGTCGCGAGGATACCCACAAGATGGCTGAGGCCAACCGTGCCTTCGCCCACTACCGCTGGTAATTCCTTCGCTAGCTTGTGCCTATGGTCCGAACAACGACTTTCCGTCTGTGTACGCCGCGTCCGCGCGTTTCGCGCGCGGCGCGTGCCAAATCAAACTGAATCATCGTTGTCGGGCCATTTTTTCTTGGCAGGCATACCGCGTGGCGGTGCATTAAACTGTATCGTCGGGTTACTGGTGGCCCAGGCTGCCTGAGAAGCCCAGACGTGGCAAAATAGTAAAAGACCTATCCATACAGACGTCATTGTGAAGCGCTGGTTGCGTACTGGCGCGGCGTCGACGACAAATAAGTTGGGGTACAACCGTGGCACAACAAGTGCTCAAGGATCTGCACAAGGTCCGCAACATTGGCATCATGGCCCACATCGATGCTGGTAAGACCACCACTACCGAGCGTATTCTCTTCTACACCGGTATCAACCGTAAGGTAGGCGAGACCCACGACGGTGCGTCTACCACCGACTGGATGGAGCAGGAGAAGGAGCGCGGTATCACCATTACCTCCGCTGCTGTTACCTGTTTCTGGAAGAACAACCAGATCAACATCATCGATACCCCGGGTCACGTGGACTTCACCGTTGAGGTCGAGCGCTCCCTGCGCGTTCTCGACGGCGCTGTTGCCGTGTTCGACGGCAAGGAGGGCGTCGAGCCGCAGTCCGAGCAGGTGTGGCGTCAGGCTGCTAAGTACGACGTCCCGCGTATCTGCTTCGTCAACAAGATGGACAAGCTGGGCGCTGACTTCTACTACACCGTTGGCACCATCGTTGACCGCCTCGGCGCTAAGCCGTTGGTTATGCAGCTGCCGATTGGCGCCGAGGATGACTTCGACGGCGTCATCGACCTGCTCGAGATGAAGGCTCTGACCTGGCGCGGCAAGGTGGAGATTGGTACCGAGCCGACCATCGAGGAGATCCCGGCCGACCTGCAGGAGAAGGCCGAGGAGTACCGCGAGAAGCTGCTCGAGACCGTCGCTGAATCCGACGAAGAGCTCATGGAGAAGTACTTCGGTGGCGAAGAGCTCACCATGGAGGAAATCAAGGGCGCTATCCGCAAGCTCACCGTGAACTCCGAGATCTACCCGGTGTACTGTGGCACCGCTTACCGCAACAAGGGCATCCAGCCGCTGCTCGACGCCGTCGTTGACTTCCTGCCGAACCCGCTGGACATCGGCGAGGTCGTCGGCCACGCCGTGGGCAACGAGGAGGAGCAGCTCACCCGTAAGCCTTCCGTGGAGTCCCCGTTCTCCGCACTGGCCTTCAAGATTGCTGCTCACCCGTTCTTCGGCCAGCTGACCTTCGTCCGCGTGTACTCCGGCCAGGTCACCCCGGGTACCGAGGTGATGAACTCCACCAAGGGCAAGAAGGAGCGCATCGGTAAGCTCTTCCAGATGCACGCCAACAAGGAGAACCCGGTGGAGCAGGCAGATGCCGGCAACATCTACGCCGTCATTGGCCTGAAGGAAACCACCACCGGTGACACCCTGTGTGACAAGGATGACCAGATCATCCTCGAGTCCATGGACTTCCCGGATCCGGTTATCAAGGTCTCCATCGAGCCGAAGACCAAGGCTGACCAGGAGAAGCTGGGTACCGCTATCCAGAAGCTGGCCGCCGAGGACCCGACCTTCACCGTCGAGCTCGATGAGGAAACCGGCCAGACCGTCATCGGCGGCATGGGCGAGCTCCACCTCGACGTCCTGGTTGACCGCATGAAGCGCGAGTTCAAGGTTGAGGCGAACATCGGTAACCCGCAGGTTGCTTACCGCGAGACCATCCGCAAGAACGTCTCCTCCCTCGAGTACACCCACAAGAAGCAGACCGGTGGCTCCGGCCAGTTCGCAAAGGTCATCGTCAGCTTCGAGCCGTACAACCCGGACCCGGAGACCCTGGAAGAGGGCGAGTCCGCAACCTACAAGTTCGAGAACTCCGTCACCGGTGGCCGCGTGCCGAAGGAGTACATCCCGTCTGTCGACGCCGGTATCCAGGACGCCATGCAGTACGGCTACCTGGCTGGCTTCCCGATGGTCAACATCAAGGCCACCCTGGAAGACGGCGCCTACCACGACGTCGACTCCTCCGAGATGGCCTTCAAGCTGGCCGGCTCCCAGGTCTTCAAGGAGGCCATGGCTAAGGCTAAGCCGGTTCTGCTCGAGCCGATCATGGCCGTCGAGGTTGTCACCCCCGAGGAGTACATGGGCACCGTCAACGGTGACATCAGCTCCCGTCGTGGCCAGGTCTACGCCATGGAGGATCGCTCCGGCGCCAAGGTTGTGCGCGCTAAGGTTCCGCTGTCCGAGATGTTCGGCTACATCGGTGACCTGCGTTCTTCCACCGCTGGCCGCGCAAACTTCTCCATGGTCTTCGATTCCTACGCTGAGGTTCCGTCCTCCGTGGCTCAGGAGATCATCGAGGAGCGCACCGGCGCCAAGGCCTAAGCACGGTCTTATCCCTCCGCACCGTGCCTGCGTGTGAAGGCCGGTAGCCCAGCCAGTGGCTACCGCGCCGCGCAGGTGCACCGGGAGGAACTGGTGGGGTAGGGGTCCGCTGAACTTGCACCCGATGTGGTGTTGGTTGAGCTGGCCGTTACCCTCCAGGATCCGTTGAAAGATTCTTGTCGAGGGTCAGCGTCCGCCATGTATGTGCGGGGGTTACCTCCTATTGAGGCGGTTTGAAAAAACCGCGGCATAAATCTAGGATCGAGTAACTGGCACGTAAAGAAAGCGTCATTAGCGCTGTTGGGTGAACGCCCGAAGTGCCAATGGCAATACAAACCACGTGGCTGTGAGATTCGCAGCCGCCATAGAGTCCAGGAGGACAAACAGTGGCAAAGGAGAAGTTCGAGCGTACGAAGCCGCATGTGAACATCGGCACCATCGGACACGTCGACCACGGCAAGACCACCACCACCGCAGCCATCACCAAGGTTCTGGCTGACAAGTACCCGGAAGAGAACACCGCTTTCGCTTTCGATTCCATCGATAAGGCTCCTGAGGAGAAGGAGCGCGGTATTACCATCAACATCTCCCACGTTGAGTACTCCACCCCGAAGCGCCACTACGCACACGTTGACGCTCCGGGCCACGCCGACTACATCAAGAACATGATTACCGGCGCTGCTCAGATGGATGGCGCTATCCTGGTTGTCGCTGCAACCGATGGCCCGATGCCGCAGACCCGTGAGCACGTCCTCCTGGCTCGCCAGGTTGGCGTTCCCTACATCCTGGTCGCTCTGAACAAGTGCGACATGGTTGATGACGAGGAAATCATCGAGCTCGTTGAGATGGAGATCCGCGAGCTGCTCGCCGAGCAGGACTACGACGAGGAAGCTCCGATCGTTCACATCTCCGCTCTGAAGGCCCTCGAGGGCGAGGAGAAGTGGGTTCAGTCCATCCTGGACCTCATGCAGGCTTGCGACGACTCCATCCCGGACCCGGTCCGTGAGCTGGACAAGCCGTTCCTGATGCCGATTGAGGACATCTTCACCATTACCGGCCGTGGCACCGTTGTTACCGGCCGTGTTGAGCGTGGCTCCCTGAACGTCAACGAGGACGTCGAGATCATCGGTATCAAGGACAAGTCCATGTCCACCACCGTTACCGGTATCGAGATGTTCCGCAAGATGATGGACTACACCGAGGCTGGCGACAACTGCGGTCTGCTTCTGCGTGGTACCAAGCGTGAAGAGGTTGAGCGCGGCCAGGTCGTTATCAAGCCGGGCGCTTACACCCCGCACACCAAGTTCGAGGGTTCCGTCTACGTCCTGAAGAAGGAAGAGGGCGGCCGCCACACCCCGTTCATGGACAACTACCGTCCGCAGTTCTACTTCCGCACCACCGACGTCACCGGCGTCATCAAGCTGCCGGAGGGCACCGAGATGGTTATGCCTGGCGACAACGTTGAGATGACCGTCGAGCTCATCCAGCCGGTCGCTATGGACGAGGGCCTGCGCTTCGCTATTCGCGAGGGCTCCCGCACCGTCGGCGCCGGCCGCGTCACCAAGATCCTGGGCTAATTCCTGGTTCACCTGCACGGCTGGCAGTGCACACTGCTAGCTGAGTAGAGCTTGCAAAGCCACGTTTCTCATTGGAGGGACGTGGCTTTTTGCATGCTCGGAACTCCCGCGCACTAGGCTTGGAAGTCATGACTGATCCGAGGCGCCAAGAGCGCACGTTGGCGGCGCTGCGCAACGCGTGGGAGGGCCAGCCCGACGTCTCACTGAGCACCTTCTTTGCCATGCTCGCCGCAGAAGGCTACGGGTGGGGTGTGGAGGATGAGGAGCTCATTGCCAAGCTTGAGGAGATGGCGGCGGTGCGCCCGCCGCTGCTGCCCCTGGACTCCGAGACTCGGCGGGCCGCAGAAGGACTGTGGTTGGCGGTGACGGAGTCTCACCGCGTGACGCTGAGCGCTACGCAGGTGGTGGTGCGCCCGCTGCGTGTGGCCGGACAGCCCACGGCGTGGGCCTATTCCTCGCTGCGACCGGTGGGCCCGAACCGCCCGCTCGTGGTGTGTGACGCCGAGGGCTTCGAGCATCGCTTTGGCGTGGTGAGCTCGGTGACGCGGCTTGGCGAGGACGCCCGCCCGCTCACCGGCCTCAACCGGCGCAGCGTGGGGGAGAGGGCCTGGTTCATCCGCACTGAGGAAGAGACGATCTTCCTCGATCATGGACTGCGCGTTTACACCAAGCGCAACCGGCAGCTGGAGCGCGAGGAGTTTGCTTGGCAGCGCATCGTCACCGGGGAGGTGGGCCGCCCACTCGAGGTTCAGCTGGCACGCGGCACCCGCGCCCAGTGGGGCAGCGTGCAGGAGATCCTGCTGGCGGAGGCGCCGCCCTGGCAGGGTCCGGCCGTTAGGCCTTGAGCGTTTGAACCTTGGTGTAGTGAAGCTTGTACACGGTGTCGAGGTCGGCGTCGGGGAAGGCGGCGCGGAAGCTGTGCTCGTTGGACTCGATGCGCTCCACGATCTCCTGCATCGGAGTGTCAGGATTAGCGGTGAGCACGTACTGCAGCGTGGGGCGAGCGCGGTCGTAGGCTACGAGCGTCTTGACCTTGTCCACGCCGTCGAGCTGCTCGAGGGTCTGCGCGATGGCGCCGGCGATAGCAGCCATGTCCGTGCTGATGGTGCCTTCCTTGTTGGAGGCGGCGGATTCCACGGTGCTAAAGCGGTTGTGCTTCAGGTTGGAGATGATGAGCCACAGGCCGCTGACCGCGATGAGCAGCGTGGCCCCCGCCAGCGCGTAGGCCCACCAGCCGGCCTGCGGCACGCGGCCCCAGGCGTCGTGGTTGATCCACTTGGCGGCGGACTCGGCAAAGGGGACATCGAAGTAGGCCAGGATGGGCCATAATCCGCCTGCGATGAGCAGCAGGCCCAGAACGGCCAGCAGGGTGCGGTCAAGGCCAGCTAGGGTCTTAGACATTCTCGCCCACCTCCGGGGTCTTTTCCAGCTCGATGGTGAGCTGCGGTTGGGCCTCGACGCGCGCTAGCGCCTGCTCGAGGGCGGTGCTCACGCGCCCCTTCAGCTCCGAATCGGCCACATCGCCGGTGACCGTCACGGTGAGCCGGGGCTTCTTGGCCTTCATGAGCGCTCGGCTCCGGGCCGCCACGACGCCCGGAACGCGGCGGGTGGTGGCCGAGGAGAGGCGGGCGATGTCCACCGCGCGGGTCCAGATGGAGGCGGTATCGGAGCTCACACGCACGTGGGTGTTCTTGCGGGGTGCCAGTGCGGCCCACAGCAGGATGAGCCCGAGGAGCACCACTGCACCGGCGACGTAGAGCATCCACGTTTCCAGCTCGCCACGGGCCATGAGATCGATGAGCGGCTGGAGCCAGGGGGTTCCTCCCTCGTTGGCGGCCACCACCCAGGCCTCGTGCCCAGTCACCGCGGCCAGGGCGAGGAAGGCCACGCCCAGGACTACCGTCCAGCCGCGCGCGGGAGGTGAGGCCTTCGGGCGCTGCCCAAATCCCACGGGGAGATTCTCGGAACTCATGGCTGCCTCCTGTCAAAGTACGGGGTGATGGTGATGGCACGCAGGGGCTGCGGTTGGGGTGCGTAGACCGGGTACGACTGATCCGCGGAGGGCCGCACCACAATGGGCGCCAGTGGCGGCTGCGTCGGGGTGGGCTGCGGGTGGCGCACCGCCACTGGGGCGGGTGTGGTGACGCCGCGCAAGCGGAGCGGCTCTGGTGCGTCGACGTGGCGCACGGCGGCCGGGCGCGGTGCCTCGACGCTGCGGACCTGGACCTCGCCAGGGGACTGCACGCCCTGCACCGACGCCGGCCGGGGCGCCTCAATGCTGCGCACTGGGCCGTGGGAATCGACGGCGATGGCGTGCAGCGAGGAGGGCGTGGCCACCTGCGGGGGGCGAGCGGCGCGGCTGGAGTGTGCAGCGAGCTGCTCCGCGGTGGTGGGCTCGCCTGGCACCGCACCGCCAACGGTAACGTTGACGCGCGTGGTGCTAAAGCCGGTGTGGTTGGCCACGGCCTCGCGGATGCTCGTGCGCACCGCCACGGCGACGTCGGTCACCGGGGCGGGCCAGGTCACGGCGATGGTGGCGTCGACAGCCACCATGCGGGTGTCCGGATCCATCTGCACGAGCAAGCGCGGGAAGGCCCGCCCGGCCAGGCCGGCCAGCTTGGCGTCGATCTGAGCGGTGCCGGGAACCTCCGCGATGGCGGCGCTGACCACGCGCTCCATGCTGCGCAGAGAAAGGCGGGTCTCGCCGACGGCGGGCTGCGGGGCGGTGCTCGAGGGTGTCTGGGTCATCTGCGTGCTATCCCCGGCCCTGGTCCTTGCCCACCACGCCGTTCCACACGGCGGTGAGGTCAATGCGGCCGTCGAAGTGGGCGCCGAGCACGCCGCCGATGGCGGCGAGCAGAACGGCGAGCACCGTGGGCCACAGACCAAGGTGAATGAAAAATGCTAAAACCAAACCGGCGATGACGCCCAGGGTGGTGTAGTTCTTCATGATTGTCCTTCTGTAGGGGTGCGTTGCGCGGAGCTGGAGGTGGCGTCGGCAAGCGTGACGTCGATAATGCGCACGGCGGGCCATGCCGTGGCGACGGCCCCGCGCACCGACTCCGCGAGCTCATAGAGGGGGATGTCGGCGTCCACGTCGACCACGATGTGGACGCTCAGGTGGGAATCGTCGCGCACGTTCGGCCGCGAGATGCCCGCCACCCGCTCGCCCGGATAGAGCGCGGCGACCTCACCGAAGCGCCCGCCGTAGAGCGAGGCCACGCCGGGCAGGGCGCTAACGGCCTCAACAATCGCGTGGGCGTCTGCCACACTCAGCTCGATGCGATCCCGGGGTTCGCTACGCTCCTGGGCTTGGCCGTACCGCGTGGGGGTCGTGGAGGTGTTGTTCGCCACTTAAGCCTGGCCCTGGGTAACCGCCGGGGTGGTGTTGGACTCGGAGGAGGACTCCTCGCGCGGGAGCTTGACATCGTGCACGACGACATCCACGCGGTCCACGTCCAGGCCGGTCATGCGCTCGACCGCGTTCATGATGTTGCGGCGGATGGCCTCTGCCAGCTCGTGGATGGCCACGCCGTACTCGGCGATGATGGCGATCTCCACGGAGGCCACGCCGTTGGCCACGGTCACGGTGACGCCCTGGCGCACGTCCTCGGAGGCGCCGAAGGACTCGCGGATGGAGCCCATCATGCGGGCGCCGCCGCCACCCAGAGCGGCAACACCGGAGACCTCGCGGGCGGCGATTCCGGCGATCTTGGACACGACGACGTCGTCAATCGTGGTGGTGCCGTGTTCTGTCTCTAGGCGGTTGTTGTGCACCGGGGCCTGGGCAGTGGAGTCCTCAGCGTTGGCGGGGGAGTTCTGGGTGGTGTTCTGGGTAGCAGGGGTGGAGTTGTTCTCAGCCATGTACGTGCCTTTCCTCTTAGACTCTGGTGTTCCCAGCTTGTTTCCACAGGAACACATCACCACGGGATTAACGCGCTCACTCACGCTTATGGGGTGAATGTGAGCGAGGGCGCGAAACGTGGCCAAAACGTGATCTTGGGCACGGTTGGGAAAGAAGTTTGGAAAATACGCCGCGACGTGCTTAAATACAGAGGTTGCTTTAACACAGTGACGTAGCGAGCCACGGATGTGGAGACGGCGTTATTGCTGGTAAAGCGAACATGACACCTTCGCTGTCGCATCCTTTCAGGGTGAGGCGAGAAGGTCATCTGATCGGGCTAGGTCCGCGACTTGAGCAGTGACATCCCGAGATGATGAACCGGAGAAGGGGCATGGCAAATAAACAGCGGCAGTATACGAAAAAGACAGTGGTGACACCTGTGACCGCCCCGTCTTCTTTCGACTTGATATGACTACGGGCCTTGTACCCCGTCATGAGTGCTGCACTTGTGCATTTGCCAGGTTGCGCTCTTGGTTGTCATGACAGTCAGACCACTGGCGTTGTGCTAGGCCCCAAGCCCGGACAACGTTATAGAGAAATCGAGAAGCAATTTCCCACCGCTTCACGCCCCGGATAGGCCGGGAATGTGAAAGTGGGGAAGCGAGGAAGAGGATAAGCGTGGCGGGACAGAAGATCCGCATTCGGCTGAAGGCCTACGACCACGAGGCCATCGACGCTTCTGCTAAGAAGATCGTCGAGACCGTGACCCGTACGGGTGCTCGTGTTGTCGGCCCGGTGCCGCTCCCAACCGAGAAGAACGTATACGCCGTTATTCGTTCTCCCCACAAGTACAAGGACTCTCGCGAGCACTTCGAGATGCGCACTCACAAGCGCCTCATCGACATTCTCGACCCGACCCCGAAGACCGTTGACGCTCTGATGCGCATCGACCTTCCGGCAAGCGTCGACGTGAATATCCAGTAAGCGATCGACACAACGTATTTGGTGGAGAACTAACAATGAGTGAAAACGAGATCAAGGGCATTCTGGGCACCAAGCTCGGCATGACCCAGGTCTTCGACGAGGAGAACCGCGTTGTGCCGGTGACCGTCGTCGAGGCTGGGCCGTGCGTGGTTACCCAGATCCGTACCGCAGAAACCGATGGCTACAACGCCATCCAGATCGCCTTCGGCGAGATCGACCCGCGCAAGGCCAACAAGCCGGCCGCTGGTCACTTCAAGAAGGCTGGCGTGACCCCGCGTCGCCACGTTGCAGAGATCCGCATGGATGACACCTCTGCATACGAGGTCGGCCAGGAGGTCAAGGTGGACATCTTCGAGGGCGTGACCTTCGTTGACGTCACCGGCACCTCCAAGGGCCACGGATACGCTGGCGCCATGAAGCGCCACAACTTCCGTGGACAGGGCGCTGCCCACGGTAACCAGGCTGCACACCGCCGCGTTGGTGGCATTGGTGGCGCATCCTTCCCGGGCCGCGTCTTCAAGGGTAAGCGCATGGCTGGCCGCATGGGCCAGGACCGCGTGACCACCCAGAACCTGAAGATTCAGAAGATCGATGCCGAGTCCAACCTGCTGCTCATCAAGGGTGCTATCCCGGGTGCGCGCGGTGGCCTCGTCACCGTTAAGACCGCAGTGAAGGGCGGTGCACACGCATGAGCAACCTCAAGCTAGACGTCCAGACCGCTGACGGCAAGACCAATGGTTCCGTCGAGCTGCCGGCCGAGATTTTTGACACCGAGGCATCCATCGCTTTGATGCACCAGGTTGTCAACGCTCAGCTTGCTGCAGCACGTCAGGGCACCCACAAGGCCAAGACCCGCGGCGAGGTCCGCGGCGGTGGTCGCAAGCCGTTCCGTCAGAAGGGCACTGGCCGCGCACGCCAGGGCTCCATCCGCGCTCCGCACTACACCGGCGGCGGCATTTCTCACGGCCCGGTTCCGCGCGACTACGCTCAGCGCACCCCCAAGAAGATGATCAAGGCTGCTCTCTTCGGTGCGCTGTCTGACCGCGCTCGCAACGAGCGCATCCACGTTATCGAAGAGCTCGTCCCGGGCCAGACCCCGTCCACCAAGGCGGCTAAGGCTTTCATCGAGCGCCTGACCGAGCGCAAGAACGTGCTTCTGGTTATCGGCCGCGAGGACATTAACGCTCGCCGCAGCGCCAACAACCTGCCCAACGTTCAGATCCTGGACGCTGGCCAGCTGAACACCTACGACGTCCTGTACTCGGACGACGTCGTGTTCTCCGTGGAGGCTCTGCACACCTTCGTCGCTCGTGCCCAGGGCGCGAACGAGGAAGCTAAGGAGGAGAAGTAATGGCTAAGGTCGTAGACCCGCGCGATGTCATCATCGCTCCCGTCGTGTCCGAGAAGTCTTATGGCCTGATGGAGCAGAACGTCTACACGTTCTACGTCTCCACGGACTCCAACAAGACCCAGATTAAAGATGCCGTCGAGCAGATCTTCGGCGTGAAGGTCGACTCCGTGAACACCGTGAACCGTGCAGGCAAGCGCAAGCGCACCCGCACCGGCTTCGGTCAGCGTAAGTCCACCAAGCGCGCCTACGTGACGCTTCGTGAAGGCAGCGACTCCATCGACGTCTTTGGCGGCGGCGCTTAATCGCCACCGAAGAGTTGAAAGGATAAGGAAGAATTATGGCTATTCGTAAGTACAAGCCGACAACTCCGGGTCGCCGCGCATCCTCCGTTTCTATGTTTGAGGAGATCACCCGATCTACTCCGGAGAAGTCCCTGCTGCGCCCGCTGAGCAAGACCGGTGGTCGTAACAACTACGGCCGCATCACCACCCGCCACATCGGCGGTGGCCACAAGCGCCGTTACCGTCTCATCGACTTCCGCCGTACCGACAAGGACGGCATCCCCGCAAAGGTCGCTCACATTGAGTACGACCCGAACCGTACCGCCAACATCGCCCTGCTGCACTACGCAGACGGCGAGAAGCGCTACATCATCGCCCCCAAGGGCCTGAAGCAGGGCATGGTCGTCGAGTCCGGTGCTAACGCAGATATCAAGGTGGGCAACAACCTGCCGCTGCGCAACATCCCGACCGGTACCACCATCCACGCTGTGGAGCTCAAGCCGGGCGCTGGCGCTAAGCTGGCCCGCTCCGCTGGTGCCTCCATCCAGCTGCTGGGTAAGGAAGGCAAGTACGCAGTCCTGCGTATGCCCTCCACCGAAATCCGCCGCGTCGACATCCGTTGCCGCGCCACCGTGGGTGAGGTTGGCAACGCCGACCAGATGAACATCCGCTGGGGCAAGGCCGGCCGTATGCGCTGGAAGGGCGTCCGCCCGACTGTCCGCGGTGTCGTCATGAACCCGGTCGACCACCCGCACGGTGGTGGTGAGGGTAAGACCTCTGGTGGCCGTCACCCGGTGTCCCCGTGGGGCCACAAGGAGGGTCGCACCCGCAACCCGAACCGTTACTCGAACAACATGATCGTGCGCCGTCGTCGCCCGAACAAGAAGCGCTAAGAGGAGGTAAACAATGCCACGCAGCCTGAAGAAGGGCCCGTTCGTCGATGAGCACCTCCTCAACAAGGTAGATGCTCAGAACGAGGCCGGCACCAAGCAGGTCATCAAGACCTGGTCTCGCCGTTCGACCATTCTCCCGGACTTTATCGGTCACACTTTCGCCGTCCACGACGGCCGCAAGCACGTGCCGGTGTTCGTGGAGGATTCCATGGTTGGCCACAAGCTCGGTGAGTTCGCACCAACCAAGACCTTTAAGGGTCACGTCAAGGACGATAAGAAGGGACGTCGATAAGCGATGAGTGACACCATCACCTCCGCATCCGCAACGGCCCGCTACGTCCGCGTTACCCCGATGAAGGCACGTCGCGTCATCGACCTGGTTCGCGGCAAGTCCGTTGCTGAAGCTCTTGCAATCCTGAAGTACGCTCCGCAGGGCGCTGCTAAGCCGGTCGCTAAGGTCGTTGCTTCCGCAGCCGCCAACGCCGAGAACAACTTCGGTCTCGACCCGCGCACCCTGGTCATCTCCGAGGCATACGCCAACGAGGGTCCGACCATGCGCCGCTTCCAGCCGCGCGCACAGGGCCGAGCATTCATGATTCGTAAGCGCACCAGCCACATCACCGTGGTTGTCGAGAGCCAGAAGGAAGGGGCCAAGTAATGGGCCAGAAGATCCATCCTCACGGCCTACGTTTGGGCATCACTTCCGACTGGAAGACCCACTGGTTCGCCGATAAGGACTACGCGAACTACGTAGCCGAAGACATCAAGATTCGTCAGTACCTGGAGAACGGCCTCGAGCGCGCCGGCATTGCCGACGTCGTCATCGAGCGCACCCGCGACCGCGTCCGCGTGGACATTCACACCGCCCGCCCGGGCATCGTGATTGGCCGCCGCGGTGCTGAGGCTGACCGCATCCGCCGCGAGCTGGAGAAGCTCACCGGCAAGATGGTCGCCCTCAACATTCTCGAGGTCAAGCAGATCGACGCC
This sequence comes from Corynebacterium sp., assembly GCF_030532325.1. Classification (GTDB taxonomy): domain Bacteria; phylum Actinomycetota; class Actinomycetes; order Mycobacteriales; family Mycobacteriaceae; genus Corynebacterium. Next base: position 32,105 of record NZ_JAUNLS010000010.1, on the reverse strand, counting down.
AACGCAACCCTGGTTGCACAGTCGGTCGCTGAGCAGCTCGTTAACCGTGTTGCTTTCCGCCGCGCGATGCGCAAGGCCATCCAGTCCGCTATGCGTCAGCCGCAGGTCAAGGGTATTAAGATCCTCCTGTCCGGCCGTCTCGGCGGCGCTGAGATGTCCCGCACCGAGCGCTACCACGAGGGTCGCGTGCCGCTGCACACCCTTCGTGCTGAGATCGACTACGGCACCGCAGAGGCCCACACCACCTTCGGCCGCATCGGCATCAAGGTGTGGATCTACAAGGGTGACGTTGTCGGTGGCGTCCGCGAGTCCGAACTGAACGCTCCGGCGCAGGGCCGTGGCCGTGGCGACCGTGGTGGTCGTCCGCGCCGTGGTGGCCAGCGTCGTCAGCGCGCACAGCAGAAGCAGGAGGGCTAATCCATGCTGATTCCTAAGCGCGTTAAGTACCGTCGCCAGCACCGCCCGACGCGTTCGGGTGTGTCCAAGGGCGGTAACCGCATCAACTTCGGTGATTACGCCATCCAGGCTCTGGAGCCGGCCTACATCACCAACCGTCAGATTGAGGCCGCACGTATTGCCATCAACCGCCACGTCAAGCGTGGTGGCAAGGTGTGGATCAACATCTTCCCGGACCGTCCGCTGACCCAGAAGCCGCTCGGCGTGCGTATGGGTTCCGGTAAGGGCCCGGTTGAGAAGTGGGTGGCCAACGTGAAGCCGGGCCGCATCCTCTTCGAGATGTCCTACCCGAACGAGGCCACCGCAATTGAGGCTCTGCGCCGTGCAGGTCAGAAGCTTCCTTGCAAGGTCCGCATCATCAAGAAGGAGGACCAGTTCTAATGGCAACCGGTACCCCCGCACACGAGTTTCGTGAGCTTGACAACGCTGAGCTGGAGTCCCGCCTGAAGGACGCGAAGGAAGAGCTCTTCAACCTTCGCTTCCAGAAGGCCACTGGCCAGCTGACCAACAACCGCCGCATCGGCACGGTTAAGCGCGACATCGCCCGCATCTACACCGTTCTGCGCGAGCGCGAGCTGGGCCTGTCCGTTGCTCCGGGAGCTGAGGCTTAATCATGAGTGAGGCTAACGTGAACGTTAAGAAGGAAAAGGGCGCCCGCAAGACCCGCATCGGTGTTGTTGTGTCCGACAAGATGAACAAGACCATCGTCGTGGAGCTTGAGGACCGCAAGCAGCACGCCCTGTACGGCAAGATCATGCGCTCCAACTCCAAGGTGAAGGCACACGACGAGAACGAGATCGCCGGTATCGGTGACCGCGTTCTCATCGCCGAGACCCGCCCGCTGTCCAAGGACAAGCACTTCCGTCTCGTCGAGATCGTGGAGAAGGCTAAGTAAGCCTGTCAGGCTAAGCCTGTGAGGGCTTGCCCTCATTACACAGCAGAGAAGACCTCATCCGATTCTTCGGGTGAGGTCTTCTTGTGTTTTGCTTGCCGGACGGAAGGGCGGACAGCGTCAGCAGCACCGTGGTCGGCGGAGCGGCGGTACGTTTTTGCGGGGAAGCGCCCGAAAAGCGAGGTTTGTTGAGGCTTAGCCGCGAAAACGTACCGCGGGCGTGAAAGTCAGGCGCGGTGTGTTCGGCCTGGTGTGTTTGGCGCGGTGGGCTGCCGCCAGAGCGGGTCGGGTGTGCGAGTTAAGCGCGGGGTGGGCGGTTGAGCAGGTCCAGCGTAGAGATGGCCACGCAGAAGAGATTGAGCACCGCGCCCACGGAAAGACAGAAGGTACCGACGCGGTAGGCCACGGTGCCGGCGCTGTCAAAATTGCCGTAGATGTAGAGCCACACGGCCCAGCCCACCAGGAGAGCCACCGCCGCAATCGCGCTGAGCAGCCGCAGGCCACGGCTGGGCCGTTGGGTGGGGGCGAAGGCTTTGTAGGAGGCGTCGCCAAGCAGGGCGAGCGCAACGAGGATGCTCAGGACGCCGGAGAAGGGGACTGGAAGCAGCGCCGACTGGCCAAAGATCACCGGCCACACGAAGGCCAGGAGCACGAGGATAAACAGAACTGCGTGCACGGCAAGGGCACGCGCGGGGTAGAAACGCATAGCTCTATTCTCTCCAAGTCGGAGGCGCTATGCGGTTTCCCGCGCGGCGCTGTGGCCCGCTGCTAGTTCTTGCGCTTCCTCAGCCACAGTGCCGCTGCTGCCAGCGCGAGGCCAGCACCAAGCCAGAGCACCAAGGCCCTGCTGCCTGTGAGCGGAAGCTTGCCCTGTGCCACGTTGGCCACCTGGATGATGGCCGGCTTGTTGGCCTCGGGCTCTGCATCCACCAGGGTGATAAGACCGGAGTTCTCCGTCAGGCCCTTGATGGAAATCTGCAGGTCCGCGAAGGAGGGATCGTTGGCCGCAGCCACCGTGAACTTCCACGCGCCCGGCAGGAGGGACGCGCCCTCGCCGGCCTTGGTCTCCACGAGGAAGTAGGTGCCCGGCTCCAGGCGGGTGGTAAACGTGTTGCTCACTTCGCCGGCGGTGCCGGCCACGGTGGTCATGTCAGAGACCTTCTCACCCACGGAGCCGTCCTCAGCGGCGTGGTAGATGGAGAATTCCGCGCCACCCAGGGCGGTGGTGAGATCCGCCTGGACCTTCTGCACCTGGACCTCGGCATCGTTGCGGTAGATGCCGTTGGTGATGGCGGCTAGCGGCATGTCCTCGTTGAGGGTGACGCCGTCGGCGCCGAGGGCGTGGATGAACTCCTCGCCGCCATCGCTCAAGGTGGTGTAGTAGGGCGTCATGCGCAGGTTCTCTGCGTCGAGCCGGTCCTGCACGTCCTTCGGCGGGGCCTGCTCCGTGATGACGCACTCGGAGCCCTGGGGCATAGTGCTGGGCGCGGCCCAGTTGCCCGCTAGCTGGCTCATACTAAACGTTCCACGCGGAGCGAAGGGCTCGGGCTGGCCGTCGACGAGGTTGTCAAAGGTGCACTCGTAGTTGAAGTCGAAGCTGTCGGCGTCGGTGACCACCTCTGAGGCCTTATACCCAGTGAAGGTCTTGGACACCGCGGGTGCCACCTGCAGCACAGTGTAGGTGGGCGCGAGAATGACACGGTCAGAGCCAGGCCGCAGCGGCTGGACGTGGAGATCAGTGGTGACCGGCACGCGGGAGATAAGGGCCTCGTATTCGTTGCCGCGCGTGTGTACCGCCAGGCCGCCGACGTTGATGAAGCTCTGATCTCCAATCAAGTCCTCGGCATGGGAGGTGACCTCGCAGGAGGTGCCGACGGTGTAGTCACCCACCGTGGTGGCGGCGGCGCCCTCGTCTAGCTCTAGGGTCTTTTCCTCGCGGATACCCAACAGTGGATCGGTACACCGCACTGTGGGCTTGAGGGTATTTGGTAGCCACTCGGAGACGTCGCCGGCGCCGACGCGCTGCGTGTGGAACTCCGCGGTAATGCTCGCGGTATCCAGCGTGTAAGCGTTGGTGACCATCAGGGTCTGGCGGTCGCCCGCAGCGTCACCGGCGAGGGCGGTGTTATCCCGCACTAGCTCGCTGTCCACGGTGAACGTCGCCCCGCGCTTGCCCTCGATGGGGGAGGGGGTGGTACCTGGCTGCGGGGCCGCGCCGTTGTTCACTGTTTCCGTGGCGAAGCTGGTGTCCACCGTGCTGCCCACGGCGATGCGGGTGCCGTTCGCACCGGCCACGGAGAACTGCGTTTGTGGCTCGTCCTCCACGAAGGTACACACGAAGTTGGCGGGCACGGACATGGTTTCGCTGGTGACCTGAGAGGAGCCGCCAGTGGCGGACTGCGAAGCGTAGGTCAGCGCGCCCTGACCGCCGCCCTGCGGGAACTTCACCGTGGCGGTGCGCGTGGGATCGGCGATGAACGGGTGGTCTGGGGCCAGTCCCGCAAAGGAGGGGTGGGTGCAACGCAGCGTGCCCGAGGCCGGAGCAAGATCAGTGTTCTGCGCCAGCTTCTGGCCTTGGGCTTCATCCAGGAACTTGCTCACGCCCACCGGAACAGTGAGGTAATCGTAGGTGTTCCACAAAATGGCGGTGTAGTTGAAGCCAGGGGAGAGAATGGAGTACTCAGCGCTATTCGGGGTATCCGGGAGCACAGCGCATTCGTCGACATCCGTGCAGCGCTTCTCTGTTTCGAAGCCGGTCTCGCTCTCGTCAACGGCCCAGCGAGTGCTCCACTTGGAGTAATAGGCATCGCCCTGGTTGTTCGGATCGATGGACTCGGGGTCTTTGACCTTGGCGGGGTCCTCGCTCAGGCGGCAGGCTGCGCCCAGCGGGATCTCTTCGATGGCCCTGTCGACGGCCGAGGTAAAGCGGCCCATGCTGAACTCGCCGCGGGAGACTTCCACTCCGTTGAGAGTGCAAGTCCAGGCCACCGGGAATTGCTTGTCCCCGGAGACAGTGGCCACACCGGTGCCATCGACCTTCTTCTTCACATGCAGCGAACCAGTCTTGACGTCATAGGAGTTGGTCACCGTGACAGCCGGCGCGGTGGCGCCCGTGCCGGTGCCTACCTGCAGGGTGGCTTCGTTGCCCTGGGTCGTGGTGCCCTCAACGTCCACGCTCACCTCCGGCGCGCCGGTGGAGACAGTCGTGCGGGGAGTCTCGGTGAGCGTGCACTCACTGCCGGCGGGAACCTTGAGGATGGCCGGTGCGGCGGGGCCGAACTGCACGGCGGTCTGCAGCAGCATCTTCTCGTTGCGGGTGCACACCACCGAGGACCTAAACGTGGGGTCCTTGAACACGGCTCGGTAGACGGGATCATCCGGGCTCAGCGGTTGGCCATCCTGGGTGACGTTGAGCGCCTTGGACACGTTGAGCTCCGCCAGAATAGGCCGGTAGGTGAATTGGGCTTGGATCAGCTCACTCTGGTTGCCCGGCCCAATAGTCAGATCGAAGCTCGCCGGGCCGCCTGCGGTGATGGTCTCCTCCTTATTGCTGGGAGGCCCAGCGGTGAAGAGAACCTCGCGGGAGAAGACGTCCGTGTAGGGCTTGTCGGCGCTGCCTTCTTCCACAGTGACCGTGCAGTTCTCGCCGCCGCGGACGTTGTCTACGAAGATGGATTGAGGGCCGTCGGCAGCCGAGGCGTAGACGGTTTCCTGGCCCACGTTGGGGGCGGACCCGTCGTTAGGAATGCACATGTAGTCCACCGTGTACTCGCGCGGCATGTAGGTGGCGGCGTCGGGAGCCTGCAGTGGGGCGCGGGAGAACGCAACTTCCAAGACCTTGGCCGGCTCATCGAGCACGAGCTGCACGCTTAAGTCATTGGCACCTTCGCGCACGGTGTATTCCGCGTACTGCAGCGTGGTGCCGGGCTTCTGCTCGACGTTGAGGGCCTCAAGGTCCTCGGTGGTGGTCACGCCGATGGCGCACTTGGTGCCCACCGGCAGGCCCTGGGTGGCGTCGTAGCGCTGGCTATAGCCCTCCTCTGGCAGGACCTCCCAGAAGTCACCGTGGCTCATGGTCTTGTTCAGGGTGAGGTTTTCACCGTCGGGCAGTGTGCACATGGCAGTGACGGTGCCGTCCACGGCGGTGAGGTCGTTGGGGTTGCTCACGTCAACGTTGTCGGTGTTGACCTCGTAGTTCAACGTGAGCTGACCGTAGTTGTCCTCGATGGTGTTCTTCACCGTGGCCTCAACGGGAGCCGCAGCGGAGGCCGCGACGGCCTCAGGTGCCGGGACGGCGACAGTGACGGGATCCGGCAGGGTGAACTCATAGCTTTCGGAGTCGAAGCCCTCGGGCATTTTCTCCTCAATGTGGCACTCGGATTCGACGGGCACATCCGCCACCTCGAGCGGCTTGGCGGAGTTGATGACAAAGTCCTTCGGACCGAAGAGCTGCCAGGTGTTATCGCCTGCCTGGGTGCAGGTCACGGTGACCGGGAAGTCCCTGCCGTCGAATTCGGCGCCTGCTTGGCCCGCGAGCTCCTTGTACACGTCCACCTGGCGCAGGTTGCGGCGGAAGGTGAGATCCGCAGCCATGGTGAGGTCTTCACCGTTCTGGTTGAGCTCCGGGTAGGCGTAGGAATAGTTGGCCGGGCACTCGCGCGGGGTCTCGGTGTAGCCCAGGGAGGTATCGCCAAGGTTGGGGTCGTTGTTTTTCATGCAGGCCTGGGAGGACCACTGCGGCTTGGCCAGCGTGAAGCCCTTGGCGATGGGCTCCGCAGAGGAGCCGTCTGCACTCGGCTTGCCGGTGACCTCGTAGAGGCACTGCGTACCCACCGGGAAGGAACCCAGGGTGACGCTACCGCTGAGCGTGCCGTTGGATTCTGCCAGCGGGACCTCGATGGGGTTCTCGCCGCCGCTGGGGATGAAGACGGGGAACTGGTCGGGGTTCTCTGAGGCCTCTGGCCGGTTTGCCGCGTTGGGGATGTAGCGGCAGCGGTAGTTCACCCACACGGACTTCGGGGCGAGATCAGTGCTGCCGCCGCGGAAGACCTCGGCGTTGTCCACGGTGACGTTGACCTTTTGGGTCACCTGGGGCGAGTCATAAACGTTGGTGGCCTTCAGGGCGATGTTGCCGCCGCGCTGGGCGGGCTGGGCCTCGAAGGTGGTCTGCGGGTTTTTATCGGCGTTCTGCGGCGAGTAGGGCTGTAGCTGCTTGTCGACGAACCACTGGTACCCGCCGTCAGGGACAGTACTGCTGATCTCTCCCGGGACCTGCTTGCCGTTGAGCTCCCAGTTGGTGGCGCTGGAGAAGTACCCGGACCGAGTACGCGGCTCTACCTCGGTGACGGTGCAGCTGGCCCCGACGGGGATGCGCTTGTCGATGGTGTGGGGTAGGGCGACGTCGCCCTCGTAGTCACCAGCCAGCTGGGATCCTTCAGCAAAGGCCGGGGAGATGGTGCCCTCCAGTGTGAAGGGCTCATCTTGCGAGTAGGGCGCCGAGGTGTCCTCGCAGCGGTAGGCAAAGTGGAATTGCCCGTAGGCCTCCGCGCCGACCTCGTTGTTGACGGCCTCGTTGGCCTGCACGAGCTTGGTCACTGATAGTTGGGTGGTTTCTCTGAGCATGAAGGAGCAATGATAGGCCCAGTCCAATTCACGTGTGAAGCTCACGGTGAGCTTGTTGCCTTCTTGGGTGACCTTCTCATCTCCCACTTCAAGCCACGCACCCCACCCCGGGTACTGCGCGAAGCACTGGACATCCGCGTGCATCTCCAGCGGTTCGTTGAGAGTGTAGGTCATCGTGGCCTGCGAGGTAGGTTGCAGGCTGGGAACAGATTCACGGGCAAAGCCGTCCGCGGCATTCGTGGTGACCGTGGCCTTGTAGGACTTGGCGGGATCGGGGACGATTTCAACGTCGCGCCCGGTCACGCGCTCAAGCAGCTTCTGGTCCTTATCCACTACGTTGAGGCTGGCAGAAAGGCAGGGGCTGAGAAAGTCCGTGATGCTCAGTTTCTGGCCCTTACGGCCCGTGTTCGTGGTGAGAATCTCCGGATTATTCGGAACCCAGACGCCGTAGTAATTATTGGGTGAGATCGACGCCGAGGTCAGCTCCTTTAGGAGGTTCGGGCCGGTCAAATAGTAGGGCGCCGAGCCATCGGGCTGGAAAATCTTGAAGCCATAAGAATCACCCTTGAGGGGGTTGGCGTCCTTAGGATTTTGCTCGTAGTTGCCTGGAACCGAGGTGCCCTTGGAGTTCGGGTCGAACTGAGTACCGAAACCAACGGGGATGACCTGTACACCCTTGGCGGCCAGCTGCCTGATGACGCCCTTAGTGGCATCGAGCTCCTGTTGGCCAACGCCGTAGACGCGGTTACCGTCGTTGACAGTTCCATCCGGATTGAGCATCGCGGTAGGGCCCCACTCGGAGAGCACCATGACCTGGTCATAGCGGGCGCCCTTATTGACATCCTCAAGCACTGCGAGCAGGCCGGCGTGCATGTTGTGGGAGGCGATGTCCGCGCGGCGGCCGTTATCCTTAAGCCTGTTGAGCACCGTCGGGTTGAGCTGGCCAGGGTTGTTGGGATCTGCAATTGGGGTTTCGCTCAGATTACCCGCCTTAGCACTTTCTGCGGGGGACACCGTGTCATAGGTATAAATACCCACGTTGGCGCTCGGGTCAAGCTGCAGCAAGCTCTCGAGCCCCGGCTGGAGCATCTGCGTGAAAATTTGAGGGTACTCGGCAGGACCAAAGTGAAGGTACTGGTACCAGCCGTTGTAAGAGCTATCGATCACCACGGCTGTCGAAGTACCGCAGGTACCGCTAGCTGGCTTCTTCCAGGGATCGAGGTCCTCGTTGTTCGGTGGATCCTGTTGTGCCTCTGCAGTCGGCGCGGACTCCGTGGCAAGCGGCAGGGCAACCGCCACCGTGGCCACGCAGACGATGAAGACAGCGAGCAACGCCATCACTCGTGCGCTGAGCGCTTGAAAGTGTGTCATTGTTCATCTCCTGTCTGCATCGAGTCTTCTTGCGTGTTGTGGCTCTCCCGCCGTCTGCCACCGCCCAGCAGGCCAAGGCCCGCCAGGATGGCCAGGACCGCCCCTGCGATCAGCCACCACACGTTGGCGCCGGTGGAGGCCAAGAAGCCCGGCCAGCGCGGCGAGTCCGGCTGTGGCCCTGGAGCCTGCGCCTGCGAGGAGGCAGGCGGCTGCGCTGGGGAAGAGGGAGTGCCCGGGGCAGTCGTGCTCGGCTGACCGGGGTAGGTAGGCTCAGCCCACGGCGGAATGATCGGGGTGCTCGGCGCATCACCGTTGTTGCCGCTGCCGCCAGAGCCGTTGTTACCGTCGCCCTCACCGTTACCGTCACCACTGCCGCTTTCGTGCTTGGGATAAACCCGCACACCCGGCAGTTCCTTGCCGGTCTGCGGATCGATGACGGGAACTGAGAACTCCACCGTCTTGTACTCGGGGTTCTCGGGGAAGGTCAGGGTGTAGTGGCCGTCGGCGACGTCGCCGAAATCCACGGCGCCGCCGACGGTGCGCAGGGTGGTGCGGTGACCGGCGGCGTCGATAAGCACAATGGGCACGTCGTCGACGTTGATCTGGGGGATATCGTCGTAGGGGTTTCCGGGGTCCAGCTCGACGTTGATCATCGTGGCCGAGGCAGGAGCAGCGCTAAGCAGCAGAACGAGTGCTGCGGTGGCGAGGGGCGTGGTGCGCATTCATCCTCCTCCGGGCAAAGTAGGCAATGACAATCAAGACAATGAGCGCGAGCACCAGGAGCATCCACCACTGGATGCTCGATCCGCCGTTGAAGGCGTCGCGGGCAGCGGCGTCATCGTTGGGCACGCGGTGGGCGTGCACGAGGAGGCGGTGGGAATTGATGCCGTAGGGGGTACAGGTAATCAGGGTGAGAAGATCCTTGCCGGGAACTGGCTGTAGGGAAGAGATTTCGGTGGGCAGGACGGTTTCAATCTTGTCCACCTCGTAGGTCATCTGCTGGCCGGCCACGTTGAGGTAGATACGGTCACCGGTGACGACTTCATCGAGGTCGTCGAAAAGCGTGGCATGCGCCAGCCCGGTGTGCGCGGTGAGCACGGAGTGCATGCCCTCGCCACCCACCGGCAGGGAGGAGCCGTAGAGGTGGCCGATGCCGCGCTCCAGAACGTCCGGCTCGGTGCCGTGGTACACGGGAAGCTTGACCTTGATGCTGGGGATAGCGATGACACCCATGGGGTCTTTAGGGTTCCCCGTGACGTTGAGCTGCTCCAGATAATCCTGGTAGGGCCGGTTATTCTTGGCCACGCGCGCAAGCCACGGGTCCAGGATGGGCGCTCCGGCGCTCTCGGCGTTGTAGGCGTGTGCCGCCTCGATGAGCTCGGAGAAATCCTTGCCCTGGATGGTGGAGTTGCGGTAGGCGTCCGCGATGTCAGCCTGCTTCTGGTTCTGGTAGTAGGTGGTGACCACCGGATAGAGCAGAACCAGCAGGCTGGCGATGAGCAACACGATAGAGAGGATGCTGCGGGCGCGGCCGCGGGTGCTCTCTACCTCCTGCGGGGAGGAGTTAGCATCACTGGCGGTGCTCATGGTGCATCCTCTCCCTTGGGTTGGTGTGTGCTTCGTCGTGTCACGCCGGCCGCGCCGGGGCCGTTAGGCCTTCTTGCGCGACAGGGCGATGCTGATGGCGGCCAGAGCCAGGCCGAGTGCGATGATGAGCCAGATACCCGCGCCACCGGTGAGCGGCAGGCGGTCCAGGATGCCGCTGGTCTTGGCATTCTGGATGTCCGCGGTGGCGTTGTAGCGGGTCTCGTTGACCTCAGTATCTTGGTTGTCGTTGGCAACCGGGTCCGTGAACGTCAGCAGCACCGGCGCCGAGGACAGCGCGTAGCCGGCCGGGGCCTTGGTCTCCACCAGGCAGAACTGGGTGGAGTTTTCGAAGCCCTGGAAGGTCTTCCAGATGTCGGTAGTGGTGCCATCAGAAGCCTTGGTGTTGTAGGCGAGATCCTTGATGACCAAGGAGCCCTGGTCCGAGGTGGTCCACTTATCCTTGGCCTGATCGCCGGTGCCCAGCGTGATGGCGTCGCCGACCACCTTGCCGTTGGCGTCGCAGCGGTGCAGCTGGAACTCGGCGCCGGCCAGCTTGGTCTGGTCATTGGCGGCATCAGTCTTGTTGACCGCGATGTCGGCAAAGTTCAGCGTTGCCGGGACGGTGTCCTTATCGCCGCCGGTGGAGGTACCTGGGTTGGTGCCCGGCTGGGTGTTACCGGGGTTCTCCGGATCCCAGGGCTCAGGGTCCGTGATCTCATCCGGCAGGGCCCAGGCGACGTTGTCGAGGGTCTGCGGAATACTTTCCACCGGGGCGTCGAAGGTGACGGAGACCTGCTTGGCCTCGACGGCATTTCCGGCGTTCAGAGTGTTCGGGTCAATCTGCACGCGCAGGACCCAGCGGTCATCTACCTGATAGGAAGTGGTGGTGAAATCGCCCTGCTGCAGCTCGGTGCCACCGAAGGTGACCTTGATGTTGGTGGGCTGGCCCAGCGCTGCCGGCAGCTTATCGGTGATGGTGAAGGCATCCGGCAGAGCGGTGCCCGGCTCGAGCTTGCCGTCTGCGCCCTCGGTGGGCTTGGAAATCACCGGGACGGTGGAATCAACCTGGTACTGGATGGAGTCACCCACGTGCAGACCGGCGCCCGTGTTGTTGTCGATGATCTGGTTGATCTTCTTGGTGGGGGCCTCAGTGACCTGGTTCTTGGGGTAGATGTGCACGGTGTCCAGCCAGCCATTGCCATCCGGGTTGGTCATCGGCACGGTGACCAGGAAGGGCGCAGACGGGGTCACGGCCTTGCCGTTGGCGTCCAGCTGGTTGGAAGGCTCCTCCACGAGGTAGAGGCCGGCGGCGAGGTTGTCAAAGTTGGCGGAGCCGTCGGTGCCGGTCTCAGCGTTCTTGGTCTCCCCCTTGGTGAAGCCATTCGGCAGCGCGCCGTTCTCCTGCAGCTGGATGCCGGAGATGGCCTTCCAGCCGTCCTGCGTGGTCAGGTCGATGGGGCCGTCGGCGTTGCTCACGCGTGAGACGTTGAAGGTGATGCCCACGCCCTTCTCACCATCGACGGTCATTTCCGTACCGTTAGACTGGGCGCCCTGCGGCAGGCCCAGCACCTTGTGGATGTGCAGGTTGCCGGTGGCGGGGATGCCCTGGGTGACGGCGTTGGCGGGCGGGGTCTGCTGAGACACAGCGCTCGGCGCGGCGCTTACTCCGCCGATGAGAAGCGAGGTCGCGGCGAGTGAAGCGATCAGGGAACGGACAGCACGTGTGGTCATGGAGGCTCAGCTTTCAGGGGATGAGGAGCGCGGTGCGCAGGGAGAACTCTTAAATTGCTTTCCTGTCTAGCGTAATTATTGGAATGTTCTAAGGCAACTCTTAAAGAGTGCTGAAAGGGTCATCTGCCAGCGGATTTTCTCCGCTCCGAGCCAAAACAATGGGCCTGGCAGGCGCTTTGCGAGTGCGGGCGTGCATAAAGGGCGGGAAACTTAGGAGGTTTCCCGCCCTTTATGGGGGATTTTCGCAGCATTTAACGCCTATATGAGGCACGTCCGCGATGGTGGCGCCCGGGGCGTCGGCAAGCTAGCAGCCCTGCTCAAGCACGGCGTCCTTGTTCTCAGCCAGCATCTGCTCGGAAGCGGCCTTTCTCCTCGGCGGTCGGCTCCTGGCCCTTACGGGGCTCATCGTCGTGCGCCCCTCTCCGGCTGGGTGGGGAATGGGCCGGCGATGGGGTTTTGGCATTTCGCAGCGGATGTGGTTCGATGGGTTAGTTGTGTCAAGCCGGTCGGCGTCAGCGGTGCGTTTCCGAACCGCGGCCCCGAGACCCCTCGACAGCCTGAAGCTTCAAGTTTCAGGCGCGTTCGTTGCAGAGCTTTTCACTACGCAAGCAAGTAGACCGCGTGTGGCAAGGCCGGAAATCTTGTCGCACATAAAACCAGGTCAGGAGACCCATAGTGATTCAGCAAGAATCGCGTCTGCGCGTCGCCGACAACTCTGGTGCACGTGAAATCCTGTGCATCCGCGTTCTCGGCGGCTCTGTCCGACGCTTCGCTGGCATCGGTGACGTCATCGTCGCCACTGTCAAGGATGCCGCTCCCGGCGGCAACGTGAAGGAAGGCGACATCGTCAAGGCTGTCGTCGTTCGCGCTAAGAAGGAGACCCGTCGTCCGGACGGTTCCTACATCGCTTTTGATGAGAACGCAGCTGTCATTCTGAAGGGTGACAACGAGCCGCGCGGTACCCGCATCTTCGGCCCGGTTGCCCGCGAGCTTCGTGACAAGAAGTTCATGAAGATCGTTTCTCTCGCACCGGAGGTGATCTAGTCCTATGAAGATTCATAAGGGCGATATGGTGATCGTCATTTCGGGTCCGGATAAGGGCGCGAAGGGCAAGGTCATCGAGGCATACCCGTCTCGCGAAAAGGTCCTCGTTGAGGGCGTTAACCGCGTTAAGAAGCATGTTGCTAACTCCGCTACCGAGCGTGGCGCCGAGTCCGGCGGAATCGTGACCCAGGAAGCTCCGATCCACGTGTCCAACGTGGCCATCGTTGACTCCGAGGGCAACCCGACCCGCGTGGGCTACCGTTTCGATGAGAACGGCAAGAAGGTCCGCATCGCACGTAGCAACGGGAAGGACATCTAATCATGAGCGAGAACTACACTCCGCGTCTGAAGACCCGCTACCGCGAGGAAATCCGTAAGACTCTGAACGACGAGTTCAAGTACGACAACGTCATGCAGATCCCGGGCATCACCAAGATCGTCGTCAACATGGGTGTTGGCGAGGCTGCACGTGATTCCAAGCTGATCAACGGCGCCCTCGAGGATCTCACCGCAATCACCGGCCAGAAGCCGCAGTTGCGTCGCGCTAAGAAGTCCATCGCTAACTTCAAGCTGCGTGAGGGCATGCCCATCGGCGCCCGCGTCACCCTGCGTGGCGACCGCATGTGGGAGTTCCTGGACCGCCTGCTGACCATCGCTCTGCCGCGTATTCGCGACTTCCGCGGTCTGTCTGACCGCCAGTTCGACGGCCACGGCAACTACACCTTCGGCCTCAGCGAGCAGACCATGTTCTACGAGATCGACATCGACAAGGTTGACCGCCCGCGCGGCATGGACATCACTGTCGTGACCACCGCTACCAACGACGACGAAGGCCGCCGCCTCCTCAAGGAGCTCGGCTTCCCCTTCAAGTAAGCTAGCGGCTTAGCTTTCGCAGCCCCGCTGCTGCGCCCAGTCAACGTCTCGGGCGCGGCAGCGGGGTTTGTCTTTGCTGTCTCGCGCCTGCCGTTCAGGCTCTGCTCAACGTCGGGCCTGCTTAGGCGCCCGGATCTTAAGAAAACCGGGTGTGCGGTGCAGTTATTCTTGCCAAACTTTGGCGCTGCTTCGGTCAAAGGAGTAGCGTTATCGCGGATACACCTGCTACTAGAAGGAATAACACGTGTCTCTCAACGATTCCGCGGCAGCTGCCGTCAATAAGAAGGTCACTCTCCTTGACCAGTCCTTTGGCCGCTTCGCCGTGCGTTCGACTCTCGCCGGTGTCTACCTGTGCATCGGCACCGCCTTTGCCGGCGTGGTGGGCAATGCCGTCGAAGGCGTTGCTTCGGGCCTGGGTGGCGTCGTCTTCGCCCTGCTCTTCGGCCTTGGCCTTTTTGCCATCCTCATCCTCGGTGCCGACCTAGCCACCGGCAACATGATGTACATGGTCTACGGCGCAGTGAACAAGAAGGTCTCCTGGGGCAAGGCCTTCTATTTGCTGCTCATTACCACCATCTTCAACCTGGTGGGCGCGGTCATCTTCGCCGCCATCATGGGCATGTCCGCCAAGTTCGCCAACATGGATCCCACGCACCTTCTGGTCACGCTGTCTGAGGGCAAGCTGACCAAGTCCCCGCAGGGCATGCTCGTCGAGGGCATCGCCGCGAACTTCGTGGTCAACATGGGCATCGTTGGCGCCATCTTTGCCAAGGATATCGTCTCCAAGTTCTTCGTTATCCTGCCAATTATCGGCGCCTTCGTTGGCCTGGGCCTGGAGCACGTCATTGCGAACTTCTGCCTGTTCTCCCTCACCTTCTTCGGCTCCGATCCGCTACCGGCCGCTCTTACCGTGGGCAACACCCTGCTCAACTGGGTGTTGGTGTGGATTGGTAACTTCATCGGCGGTGGCCTGCTCATCGGCGGCGTCTACGCTTGGCTCAACAAGGGCCCGGAGGCGTACCGCGACTAAACCTTCTCCCTCCCTTCACGCGGCGCGTTCTGGCGCTGCCTAAGCCACGAGGCGGCCTGGATTCTATCCGGGCCGCTTTTTCGGTTTTCTCTTCTTTCTCTTCGCCCGTGCGCTTCGCCCGCGTCCCGCAGCCGCATTTTCGCCTCAGCCGCGGTACGTTTTCGCAAACATCGGCGTGTGCAAACGTTCCCACAACCCGCTTTCTCGTCAAAACGTACCGTGCCCGGGGCTGCCCGCTCTGCTGCACGTTGTTCCCGCTGCGGCCCGGCTGAGGGAAACTTCCCCGCCGGAGGAGTCCGCGCCAGAGCCTGTGCGGTGATGGCGGTGAAGAATGTTGACCTTTCCTCACTACATTGGCCGGGGATCCGGGCGGATTCGGCCGATGTGTGGTGAGGAAAGTCGAATCCTGTTGGCATCCCGGCCCCGTGGGGCCGGGCTGTGAAACGGGGCGCAGGAAAGGCGCTTAACGGGAATGCGCTGAAAACCGGAACCTTCGATTGAGGGCGTGAGTGCACATATGGCTGGGGCTGCCTGGGACAGGGAAGCCCGCACCGGGCCAACAACCCAGCCTTCCTTGCCTATGCTGTAGCCATGAGCAACATGGAAGCGCACAGCGAAGAGCACGTTTGCGGCGGCGAGCCCAGCACCGTGGCAGGTAGGCACTTGGCACACGGTGAATTCGTGCCAGTAGAAATCATCACCTCCCGCGAGGTTCCCCTGGGCGGCCCGCGGGCGATGACAGTGCGGCGCACGCTGCCGCAGAGGAAGCGCTCGATGGTGGGGCCCTGGTGCTTCGTGGACCACTACGGGCCGGATGATGTCTCCGTCACCGGTGGCATGGACGTCGCACCGCACCCGCACACCGGGCTGCAGACGGTGAGCTGGCTTTTCTCCGGCGAGATCGAGCACCACGATTCCGGCGGGCACACCGGCTTGGTGCGCCCCGGCGAGGTCAACCTCATGACCGCCGGTGCAGGCATCTGCCACAGTGAGGTTTCCACAGAGGCCACCACCATCCTGCACGGCGTGCAGCTGTGGCTCGCACTTCCCGATTCCGCCCGCAACCACGCCTCGCGCGCCTTTGAGCACTACGTTCCGCCGCGTACCCCGCTGCGCGATGAGAACGGGGAGCAGGCGGGCAGCATCCTGGTCTTCTTGGGTGAATGCGCGGGCTCCCGCAGCCCCGTGGAGTCCTTCAGCCCGGTTCTCGGCGCGGAGCTCACCCTCGAGCCCGGGGCCCGCGTGGAGCTTGAGGTCAATCCGGACTTTGAGCACGCTCTGCTTCTCGATGCCGGCGAGCTCACCCTTGAAGGCATCTCCATCGAGCGCGCGGCCTTGGGCTATACCGGCTGCGGGGCCCGCACCCTGCACCTTGAGAACACCGGTGCCGAGCCCGCCCGCGCGATGCTGCTGGGTGGCACGCCCTTCGGGGAGGAAATTGTCATGTGGTGGAACTTCATCGCGCGCAGCGACGAGGAGATCCGCGCGCTGCGCGAAGAGTGGAATGAGCGCACCGAGCGCTTCGGCAAGGTCGAGGGCTACGTGGGCAAGGGCGGGCCTGACCGCAACGCTCAGGGCATGGCCTGGCTGCCGGCGCCCACCTTGCCTAATGCGGTGATTCGTCCCCGCAAGAACCCGGCGCCGGAGGCTCGACCCTAAGGCCGGAGGCTCGTCCCTCATGCTGGAGGCGAGGCCTTCACAATTCGGGCCTAGGGCGTAGCCAGCTCACCCGAGTAGATATTGAAGCGATCCCCGCGGGCAAAACCCACCAGCGCCATGCCGGTCTCGCGGGCGGTCTCCACGGCCAGGGAGGAGGCGGCGGAGACAGCGACCAGCATGCCGAAACCGGCCATGGCGGCCTTCTGCACCAGCTCGAAGCTGGCACGAGAACTCATCACGAGGATGAGATCGCTGGCCGGCAGGCGGTCCTCCATGAGCAGGTGGCCAATGACCTTGTCCGCGGCGTTGTGGCGGCCGATGTCCTCGCGGATGACCACAGGCTTGCCGTCGAGGGTAAATGCGCCCGCGGCGTGGATGCCGCCAGTCTTGCGGAACTGCTTTTGCTCAGCGCGCAGCTTCCCCGGCAGCGCGGCTACCACCTGCGGGTCGATGGGGATGTGGGGAATCTCGTACCGGCTGCGCTTGGTGAGCTCCTCAATGGAGGAGGTGCCGCACACCCCGCAGGCGGAGGTGGTCGTGGTCAGCCGCACGTCCTGGATGCTCAGTGGAATGTGGGTGGCCAAGTCCACGTCCAGCAGGTTGTAGGTGTTTTTCCCATCCACGGTGGAGCCGGCGCAGTAGCGGGCCTCGGAGACGTCGCTAAGCCGGGCGATGTGGCCCTCCGAGTGGAGGAAGCCGTGGGCCAGCTCGACGTCGTGGCCCGGGGTGCGCATCGTGGTGGTGATGGTGGTGCCGCCCACGCGGATCTCCAGCGGCTCCTCGCCGGCCACGACGTCCCCGCGGGTATCCACCTGTGCCACGCCGCCGGTGTCATCGAGGCGCACCTTGGTCACCGCGAACGTGGCATTGACGCGCCCACTCACTTGTTCAGCGCCTCCTTGAGCTTGGTGATGCTCTCCCGGGCGGAGTCGCTGTCCTGGGAGGCAAGCCCCACGAGGTAGGCGGTTAAGGGCGCGGCCGGGCGGGATTGGGTGTGGGCGACGTCCTTGGTGAGATCAAGCAGCTCGCGGATGAGCGCGGTGGCCTCAGCGGGCTCCACCCCGAGGATCTCTGCGGCCTCCTCAAGCCACTGGTGTGCGGTGCGGATGGGATCAGCAGATTCAGTCATGGTGCCACTCTAGCGCGCGACCTGCGACGAGTTTGGAAAACCGCAGCTGAGGCGGTAGAGTCAGTCGACGGACTTGCGCTGAGGTTCCAGCATGCCTATTTCCGGAGGCAATCACGCCCGGGAGTTGGCGCCCTGAACTGCAGAAAGTGTCAAGCCGCGTAAGAATTGAACACATCAACTTTGTTGTAGGCCCCCCGCCGTAGATAGCGGACCGTTGTCTGAATCAAAGGGTGGCGAGCGCCTCACGGTACTGACCGTGGGGAGCGTGAGTAGCCCGAAATCACACGGAAAACGCTTTGGTGGGTGCGATGCTGGCGCATCGCACGTTGCCCTAAGGAATCGCACGTTGTCCTTAGGAGAAACACAGGGAACCGCAACGAGAAAGGTAACGGTCACATCCATGACCATGACTGATCCTATCGCCGACATGCTGTCGCGCGTGCGCAACGCTAACCACGCGCACCACGACTCCGTGTCGATGCCGACCTCCAAGATCAAGGCCAACATTGCCGAGATCCTGAAGCAGGAAGGCTACATCGCTGATTACTCCGTCGAGGGCCGCGAGCTGACCCTTGAGCTGAAGTACAACAACCGCGAGCGCTCCCTGTCCGGTCTGCGCCGCGTGTCTAAGCCGGGTCTGCGTGTGTACGCAAAGTCCACCAATCTGCCGAAGGTCCTGGGCGGCCTGGGCGTGGCTATCATCTCCACGTCTCAGGGTCTGCTGACCGACCGTCAGGCTCAGGAGAAGGGTGTAGGCGGAGAAGTTCTCGCCTACGTCTGGTAAGGGAGGATTGACACATGTCTCGTATCGGTCTAGCACCAATCGCCGTCCCGAACGGCGTCGAAATCAAGATCAATGGCCAGGACGTTGAGGTTAAGGGCGCTAAGGGCACCCTGACCGTCGAGGTTCCGGAGCCCATCACCGTGGCTGTCGAGGACGGCGAGATCAAGGTCTCCCGCCCGAACGACGACCGCAAGAACCGCGCACTGCACGGCCTGTCTCGCTCCCTCGTCAACAACGCCGTTGTTGGCGTGACCGAGGGCTACACCAAGAAGATGGAAATCTTCGGTGTCGGCTACCGTGTCCAGCAGAAGGGCAAGGACCTCGAGTTCTCCCTGGGTTACTCCCACCCGATCCTCATCGAGGCTCCGGAGGGCATCACCTTCGCTGTGGACGGCGCTACCAAGCTCTCCGTTTCTGGTATTGACAAGCAACTGGTCGGACAGGTTGCCGCGTACATCCGCCGCCTGCGTAAGGACGATCCTTACAAGGGCAAGGGCATTCGTTACGACGGCGAGCAGGTCCGCCGCAAGGTCGGAAAGACGGGTAAGTAAGCAATGGCTAACACTGAGAACGCAAAGCGCACCCCGATTGGCAAGGACATCTCCTCGCGTCGTCGCGAGGCACGTGCCCGCCGCCACTTCCGTATCCGTAAGACCCTGCGCGGCACCCCTGAGGCACCGCGTCTGGTTGTCCACCGCTCCTCCCGCCACATGCACGTCCAGGTCATCGACGACCTGGCCGGCCACACCCTGGTCGCTGCTTCCTCCATGGAAGCTGACGTGCGCGCGCTTGAGGGCGACAAGAAGGCAAAGGCCGCCAAGGTCGGCGAGCTCATCGCTGAGCGCGCCAAGGCCGCTGGCATCGAGGCAGTTGTCTTCGACCGTGCAGGCTACAAGTACCACGGCCGCGTGGCAGCTCTTGCCGACGCCGCTCGTGAAGGTGGTCTGAAGTTCTAATGATCATGGCAAACGGAAACATCAACGGAAGGAACGCCTAATGTCGGACCGTGAACAGCGTGACGGCGGACGCTCCGCCGAGAAGAACAACGACCGCAACAACGGCGGTCGCCACGGCGGTCGTCGCAACGATCGTCGCAATCAGCAGGACAACGAGCGCGATAAGTACATCGAGCGCGTAGTCACCATCAACCGCGTCTCCAAGACCGTTAAGGGTGGCCGCAACATGTCCTTCACCGCTCTCGTCGTGGTGGGCGACGGCCAGGGCATGGTCGGCGTCGGCTACGGCAAGGCCAAGGAAGTCCCGGCCGCAATCCAGAAAGGTGCCGAGGAGGCTCGCAAGAACTTCTTCCGCGTCCCGATGATTGCTGGCACCATCACCCACCCGGTTGAGGGTCGCGACGCAGCTGGCATCGTCATGATGAAGCCGGCCGCTCCGGGTACTGGTGTCATCGCCGGCGGTGCTGCACGTCCGGTGCTTGAGTGCGCTGGTGTGCAGGACATTCTGTCGAAGTCCCTGGGCTCCGACAACGCTCTCAACGTCGTCCGCGCCACCGTGGACGGCCTCAAGCAGCTGGTTCGCCCCGAGGAAGTTGCTGCTCGCCGCGGCAAGTCCCTCGAGGAGGTCGCACCGGCCCAGATGCTGCGTAAGCGCGCAGGTCAGGAGGCATAAGCAATGGCTCTGAAGATTACTCAGGTTAAGGGCCTCGTGGGCACCAAGCCGAACCACCGCAAGAACATCGAGGCCCTGGGCCTCAAGCGCATCGGTCACACTGTGGTTAAGCAGGACACCCCGATCATCCGCGGCATGGTTCAGAAGGTGCGCCACCTGGTCACCGTTGAAGAAGTGGCAGGGGAGTAAACCATGGCTGATATCATCAAGCTGCACGACCTGCGCCCATCCGCAGGAGCAAACAAACCCAAGACCCGCGTCGGCCGCGGTGAGGCATCCAAGGGTAAGACCGCTGGTCGCGGTACCAAGGGCACCAAGGCTCGTAAGCAGGTTTCGGCTGCTTTCGAGGGTGGCCAGATGCCGATCCACATGCGTCTGCCGAAGCTCAAGGGCTTCAAGAACCCGAACCACGTCGAGTACCAGGTTGTTAACGTGTCTGACCTGGCCGCTAAGTTCGCAGAGGGCGGCGACATCACTGTTGCCGACATCGCAGCTGCCGGCCTCGTCCGCGCTAACCAGCCGGTCAAGGTTCTGGGCAACGGCGACATCAACGTCAAGCTGAATGTCACCGCTGACAAGTTCTCTAAGTCCGCAATCGAGAAGATTGAGGCTGCTGGCGGCACCGCCACTGCAACCAAGTAGGGCCAAGTAGGGCTTGGAATAACGTTTAAGTCCCGCCGTCACTGTCACAGTGGCGGCGGGACTTTTGCTATGCGCTTCCGAGGGGCCCGGCGACCTCGGCCTCGGTTGAGGCCTTGGCTTAGGCCTCGTCCACGGTCTTCTCGTAGAGGCCCGGGAAGCGCCCGTCGGGGTCGGTGACCTCCTTGATGCGCTGCGGCAGGTCCCCGCCGTAGAGCTCGGCGAACTCCTCGGGGGAGTAGAAGGCCTCCGAGTAGAGGGACTTGTGCCCGCCCAGCTCGCTGACCTTGGCCTCAATGATGCGGTTGAAGGCACCGTTGCCGGGCGCGGAAGGATCCACGTGATTGCCCTCCACTCCGGACCAGAAGCCCACGTTGACCCAGGTGGTGCCGGGCTTGAGCGGATAGGCGGGCCAGGGGGACTCCGCACGCGCGGCAATATCCCCGGTGCCCACGAGCTCCTCGACGCCCTCTCGTAGGCGGATGGGGCACAGCCACACCGGCTGGATGTCGGAGGCGTGGAAGAACCAGTGGAGGAACTCCGGGAGGTTCTCCGGGGTGACCTCGATGTCCTGCACCACTCGCTCACCGCGCGGCAGGCCCTTGGGCTTTTTGATGAAGCTGTACTCCAGCTCGTACTTGCGGTCCAGGCGCACCAGCTTCCAGTAAAAGGAGCTGCGGCGCAGCTGGCGCGGCCACACCTTGCGTACCGTGGGGTTCTGCGCACCGAAGGCGCGCGAGCACCAGAACCAATCCGTATCCCAGCGCCAGATGTAATCGCGGATGCTCAGCCGGTCCCGGCGGATGCCCTTCTCGTGCTGCAGGCTGCGGTAGTAGATCTTCTCCCGGGTGTAGTCGGAAACCGGGCCTTCCTCCTCGGTGAAGCGGGCAAAGACCAGGTAGCTTTCCTCCTCGGAGAAGACCACGCCGTCGAGTCCGTGTACCGGCTCGCCCTGGAAGGTGTGGGACTCGGAGACCTCCGCGAGCACCCGGCTGAGCTGCTCGAGGTCGTGGAAGCGCTGCTGGCGCAGCTCCACGAAGGGTGGGACCTCCTCCAGCTCAATCTTGAGGCGTACCGCGTAGCCCAGGGAGCCGTAGGAGTTGGGGAAGAGGCGGAAGAGATCCACGTTCTCCTCCCGCGAGCAGGTGAGGATCTTCCCGGTGCCGGTGAGCACGTCCATCTCGATGACGGATTCGTGGGGCAGCCCGTTGCGGAAGCTGGTGGATTCCACGCCCATGCCGGTGACCGCTCCACCCAGGGTGATGGTTTTCAGCTGCGGCACCACAAAGGGCATAAGCCCGTAGGGGAGGGTGGCGTCCACGAGGTCCTCGTAGGTGCACATGCCCTGCACGTCGGCAGTGCGCGCCTGCGGGTCGATGGCGATGACCCCGCCCAGCCCGGAGACGTCGAGACCGGCTTGCTGCTCGCTGCGGGCGCGGAAGAGGTTGGAGGTCTTCTTGGCCAGGCGCACGCGTTGTCCTCGCGGCACCGCGCGGAAGCTCGTGAGCAGCTTGTCGACGCCCTCCCGGTGCGCCGCCCAGCCCACCGGGCGGATGTCCTCTGCATCCACCGAGCGGGGCTGCAATTCCTTGAGATCTGAGATGTTCATCCGCACTCCTTCCTAGCTGTGGCTTTCCTCCGCCTCTTCGGCGGGGAAGCGGCTGTCGTTCCACCAGCGGCGCTCGGGCACGCCGGCGCGGGAACCGGACTCGTCGAGCTTGACGCCGAGGAAGTGGTAGAGGTTGACCACATTGTGCTCGAAGCCCCACTCGGAGCCGGCCATGTAGATGGCCCACAGGCGGGCGGTGGGCAGGCCCACCAGGGAGCAGGCCTTATCCCAGTTCTCCTTGAGGTTCTCGCACCAGGCGTGCAGGGTGCGCATGTAGTCAAAGCGCAGCGACTCGGTGTGGATGACCTCGAAGCCGGCGTCCTGCATGCGCTTGGTCACGGTGCCGGAGCCGGTGAGCTCGCCGTCGGGGAAGATGTAGCGGTCGATGAACCCACCCTTGGGGGTCTTGTGGTTATCGGGGTAGGTGATGTTGTGGTTGAGCATCATGCCGCCCACCTTGAGCTTGCCGTGCAGGAAGCTAAAGAAGTCCGCGTAGTTCTGCACGCCGATGTGCTCGATGAGCCCGATGGAGGAGATGGCGTCGAAGCCGCTCTCGGTGACGTCGCGGTAGTCCATAAAGCGGATCTCCGCGAACTCCTCCAGGCCCTCCTCGATGATCTTGGCCTGGCCCCACTCGGCCTGCTCCTTGGACAGGGTCACGCCGATGGAGTGCACGCCGCGGCGCGCGGCGTAGCGCACCATGCCGCCCCAGCCGCAGCCGACGTCGAGGTGGTGATCGCCTTCCTTGAGGCGCAGCTTGTCAAAGATGAGGCGGTACTTGTTCTCCTGGGCCTCGTCGAGGGTGGCCTCCGGGCTGGGGTAGTAGGCGCAGGTGTAGGTCATGGAGTTGCCCAAGAAGAGCTCGTAAAAGTCGTTGCCCACGTCGTAGTGATCAGAGATCACCTCGGCGTCGCGCTCTTTGGAGTGACGCGAGAGGCCGTCGTGAAGCTTGCGGCGCAGCCAGGAGGCGCGCTCCACCTCGGGTACGGGCTGGATCTGCAGCGCACCCATGGAGGCCAGGGAGCGCACGATGCGCGCCAGGGTGCGGGCGTCCGGGGTGCGGAACTTGTCATACATGGCGTGCAGGGCGTCGAAGATGCCGTAGGGGTGAGCGGGGTGCTCGCCCTCGACGGTGATGCCGTCGGTGACGTAGGCGCGGGCAAAGCCGACGTCACCGGGGTGGGTGGCGATGTAGGACAGGCCCTGCAGGCTGTTGATCTTGACGGTAAAGGGGGAATCACTCGGTCCGGTGGAGGAGCCGTCGAAGGCCTCCCACCGGAAGGGGTTGGGCGCGGGGACAAAGCAGTCGATAATTTCTGCCACAGTCATCGGGGTGAACTTCTTGGCCATCTCTTCCTCTTAGTCAGTTAGTACGTCGATGTCACACCAATAACGGCCGTCCAGGTTCCGCTACCATTCCAGCCTCGAGCAACCTGGCTCGGTGCCGGAGGGAACGAGGGGGTCGAGAATTATAGAATTTTATTGCTCGAGGGCAATATTTCAGATGTTAAACCTCTTGACGCACTTCCGAAACCGGAGAGAGCGCGACGTGGCCAGACACTTCCTTAAGACGCCCCCAGTAGGAAGCCGCAGTGCACTGCTGGTAGGGTAGTGAGGTCAAAAGTGTCCAACCGTTCCTTATGCCCTGCCTGAACCCCTTTTTGTGCACGGGCATGGGGGACAGATGAGTATCCACCTCCGTGCGTTGCGGGCCGGGTTTCCGGTCTGTGGCAGCGGTTGGCCAGGAGGATTTTGTAGTGTCCGCCATTGTCCAGGCTTTTAAGGACGCCGACCTACGCAAGAAGATCATCTTCACCCTGGTGATGATCATTTTGTACCGCGTCGGTGCGCAGATTCCGTCCCCCGGCGTCGATTACGCGTCCATCGCTGGCCGTCTTCGTACGCTGACCGAGGAGTCCGGCAACCTGTACTCAGTCATCAACCTCTTCTCAGGTGGTGCGTTGCTGCAGCTGTCGATCTTCGCCATCGGCATCATGCCCTACATTACGGCGTCCATCATCGTGCAGCTGCTTACCGTGGTCATTCCCCGCTTCGAGCAGCTGAAGAAGGAAGGTCAGTCCGGCCAGGCCAAGATGACGCAGTACACGCGCTACCTCACCCTCGCGCTGGCACTGCTGCAGTCCTCCGGCATCGTCGCGCTGGCTGACCGCGAGCAGCTGCTGGGTCAGGGTGTGCCGGTGCTGGCGGAAGACCGCAACTTCTTCACCCTCGTGGTCCTGGTGATCACCATGACCGCGGGTGCTGTGCTGGTGATGTGGATGGGCGAGCTCATCACGGAGAAGGGCATCGGCAACGGCATGTCCTTGCTCATCTTCGCCGGTATTGCTACCCGCCTGCCTACCGACGGCGTGAATATCTACAACAACAACGGCGGCCTCGTCCTGGCCATGGTCGTCGCTGGCCTCATCGTCTTGGTCGTGGGCATTACCTTCATCGAGCAGGGCCAGCGCCGCATCCCGGTGCAGTACGCCAAGCGCATGGTGGGCCGCCGCCAGTACGGTGGCTCCTCCACCTACCTGCCGCTCAAGGTCAACCAGGCCGGCGTTATCCCGGTCATCTTTGCCTCCTCGCTCATCTACATGCCGGTGCTCATTACGCAGATTGTCAACTCCGGCTCCGCCGTGGTGCCGGATAACTGGTGGCAGCGCAACGTCATTGCTCACCTGCAGGCGCCGAGCTCCTGGCAGTACATCGTGCTCTACTTCGTGCTCACCATCTTCTTCTCCTACTTCTACGTCTCCGTGCAGTATGACCCCGCGGAGCAGGCGGACAACATGAAGAAGTATGGTGGATTTATCCCGGGCATCCGTCCGGGCCGCCCGACGGCGGAGTACTTGGGTTACGTCATGAACCGTCTGCTGTTCGTGGGTTCCCTGTACCTGGCGCTCATCGCCATCCTCCCCAACATCCTGCTGGATTTGGGCGTGGGAGCGGCGTCGGCAAGCGGTACCTCCGCCTTCGGCGGTACCGCAATCCTGATTATGGTCTCCGTTGCGCTGACCACGGTCAAGCAAATTGAATCCCAGCTCCTGCAATCCAACTACGAAGGACTTCTCAAGTAATGCGTTACGTACTCCTTGGCCCTCCCGGTGCCGGTAAGGGCACCCAGGCAGCAATCCTGAGCGAAAAGCTCGGCGTCCCGCACATTTCCACCGGCGATCTCTTCCGCGCCAACATTGGTGAGGGAACCCCGCTCGGTGTCGAGGCTAAGTCCTACATCGACGCAGGCAAGCTCGTGCCCACCGACGTCACCGCACGCATGGTGGAGGACCGCCTCAACCAGGATGACGCCGCCGAGGGCTTCCTCCTGGACGGCTTCCCGCGCACCGTGGAGCAGGCTGACATCCTGGAGAAGCTGCTCGCCGATAAGGGCCTGAAGCTCGACGGCGTTCTCAACTTCGAGGTCTCCGAGGACGTCGTGGTGGAGCGCATGCTCGCCCGCGGCCGCGCCGATGACAACGAGGAGACCATCCGCACCCGTCTCGGTGTCTACCGCGACGAGACCTTCCCGCTCATCCAGCACTACGGCGACGCCATCATCCCGGTCAAGGCCGAGGGCGAGGTTGAGGAGATCAACCAGCGCGCCCTCAAGGCGATGGGCAAGTAGCTCATGGGTTTTCGACGCCGCAACCAGCGCATCCCCGCCCGCACCCCGGGCGAGCTTGACGCCATGCAGGCCGCCGGCGAGATTGTCGGCCGCGCCCTGCAGGCAGTCCGCGCGGCTGCGGCGTCTGGCGTATCTACGCTCGAACTCGACGCCGTGGCCGAGCAGGTCATCCGCGAGGCCGGCGCGGTTCCTACATTCAAGGGCTACGGGGGATTCCCCGGCTCCATCTGCGCCTCCGTCAACGACGTCATCGTGCATGGCATCCCTTCTGCGGACATCGTGCTGGCCGAGGGAGACCTCGTCTCCATCGACTGCGGCGCCACCCTCGACGGCTGGGTGGGCGATAGCGCCTGGAGCTTCGGCGTGGGCGAGCTCTCCGCCGAGGCGCAGGCTCTCAACGAGGCCACCGAATGGGTGCTTTACGAGGGGCTCAAGGCCATGGTCCCGGGCAACCGCCTGACCGATGTCTCCGCCGCCCTCGAGCAGGCCACCTACCGCGCCGAGCAGAAGTTTGGCGTGGCGCTGTTTATCGTGGACGGCTATGGCGGCCACGGCATCGGCCGCGAGATGCACGAGGACCCTTACCTGGCCAACGAGGGCAAGGCGGGCCGCGGCCCCCTCATTCAGGAGGGCAGCGTGCTGGCGATCGAACCCATGCTCACCCTGGGCACGGAGGACAGCGCGGTGCTTGACGACGACTGGACGGTGCTCACCACCGACGGCTCCTGGGCCGCGCACTGGGAGCACACCGTCGCCGCCACCGCCGAGGGCCCGCGCATCCTCACGCCCCGCTACTAGGGCCCGTCACGGGACCCGGTACCGGGCACGTTTCTAAGAAAAGGCTGAGGCCGCTATGCGCAGCTTCAGTATGCAAACTCACAGATTAGGTTTATACTTCCCCCTATGTCGAAAAACAGCTTCCGCCGCGTGTCCTTCCCTGCACGTCGCGCAGTCCTTGCCCCTGCAACCGCCGGCATGATTGCTCTTTCCCTACTGGGAGCACCTGCCGCATCCGCTCAGACCGTACCGAGCATTGAGAACCTTTCTTCCGACGCCCAAGCTCAGCTCGACAACTTCGTAGGCCAGACCCGCGAGCAGGCCTGGAACACCCGCAACCAGATCCTGGACGCTGTGGAGAAGAGCAACCCGCAGGCCGCCGACGCCATCCAGCCGGCTGTCGACGCCGCAGTCAACGCCCTCTTCCCGGGTCTCATCGATCAGAAGAACGCCGAGATCCGCGCCGCTCAGGAGGCGCAGATCGCCCGCGAGCGTGAGGCTGCCGAGGCCGCCAAGCGCAAGGCGGAGGAGGAGCGCCGCGCCAATGAGTTCGACCGCGGCCCCTGTCCGGCCGACGCCCGCGTCTGCGTGGACCTCGACGGCCGCCGCACGTGGCTGCAGGAGGGCGGCAACGTCTCCTACGTGGCCTCCGCGATCTCCTCCGGCAAGCCCGGCGAGGAGACCCCGTCCGGCACCTTCTACATCAACCGCAAGGTGGAGAATGAGATCTCCCGCGAGTTCGGCAACGCTCCGATGCCTTACTCCATGTACTTCACCAACAACGGCCACGCCTTCCACGAGGGCGACCCGAACGTGCTCTCCAACGGCTGCATCCACCTCACCCACCAGGACGCCGTGAAGTTCTGGAACGAGGTGCCGGTGGGCTCTAAGGTCTTCATCTACTAAGCCCACCTCAACCTCAAGAGCATCCGACCCCGGTGCCCGTTCCCGTGACGGCCCGGGGTTTCTGCGTTGCCGTGGGCCAGGGTTTCTGCGTTGCCGTGGGCAAATAGGGTTTGGAAAACGCGCGACATGCGCGTATGCTTAACCGCTGGTGTATGCGCGGGACGGTGAACATCATCTGAACACCGCCGCTATGACAGCGCATCGCCGCAGCAGTAGACAGCAAACATGCAGGTGACCAGCACTTGTCTGGCACCAGAAAAGTAGAGGTTATGGCTAAGGAAGGCGCAATCGAGGTCGAGGGTCGTATTATCGAGCCCTTGCCCAACGCAATGTTCCGTGTCGAGCTCGACAATGGGCACAAGGTTCTTGCTCACATCTCGGGCAAGATGCGTCAGCACTACATCCGCATTCTCCCTGAGGACCGCGTGGTGGTGGAGCTGTCTCCTTATGACCTGACCCGCGGACGCATCGTCTACCGCTACAAGTAAACACTGTTAGCCTCCTCACCCAGGGCGCCGGGTACGGCGTCTTTTCTACCTCAGGCTGCGATGGCCTGAGCCCGCACTGGTAAGTGGCCCACAGCCCCGGCACGGACCGGGCGAAGCGCCGCATGGAGCGGGACGGATGAGGAGAAAACCATCGTAACAACCCGAAAGGACAAGCCACATGGCACGTCTAGCTGGTGTTGACCTCCCGCGCAACAAGCGCATGGAGGTTGCTCTCACCTACATCTACGGCATCGGCCCCGCCCGAGCCAAGGAACTGCTGGAAAAGACTGGCATTTCTCCGGACCTGCGCACCGACAACCTTGACGATGATCAGCTGTCGGCGCTGCGTGACGTAATTGAAGCTTCCTGGAAGGTCGAGGGTGACCTCCGCCGCCAGGTCCAGGCTGATATCCGTCGCAAGATTGAAATCGGCTGCTACCAGGGCATCCGCCACCGTCGTGGCCTGCCCGTTCGTGGTCAGCGCACCAAGACCAACGCTCGCACGCGTAAGGGTCCCAAGAAGACGATCGCAGGAAAGAAGAAGTAGCATATGCCTCCGAAGACTCGCTCCGGCGCACGTCGTACTGGACGTCGCGTCGTCAAGAAGAATGTGGCCGCAGGCCACGCGTACATCAAGTCCACCTTCAACAACACCATCGTGTCCATCACGGACCCGCACGGTGCTGTGATCTCCTGGGCATCCTCCGGCCACGTCGGCTTCAAGGGTTCCCGTAAGTCCACTCCGTTCGCCGCTCAGATGGCCGCTGAGAACGCTGCCCGCAAGGCAATGGAGCACGGTATGAAGAAGGTTGACGTTTTTGTCAAGGGTCCGGGCTCCGGCCGCGAGACCGCCATCCGTTCCCTGCAGGCTGCAGGCCTCGAGGTTTCCTCGATCACGGATGCCACCCCCCAGCCGCACAACGGCTGCCGTCCGACCAAGCGCCGCAAGGTTTAAGGGAAAGGAAGAGGTAAAACAATGGCTCGTTATACTGGCCCCGCTACCCGCGTATCCCGCCGTCTGCGCGTCGACCTGGTCGGCGGCGACATGGCGTTTGAGCGTCGCCCGTACCCCCCGGGACAGGCTGGCCGCAACCGCATCAAGGAATCTGAGTATCTGCTGCAGCTCCAGGAGAAGCAGAAGGCAAAGTACACCTATGGTGTGCTCGAGCGTCAGTTCCGTCGTTACTACGCCGAGGCTAACCGCCTGCCGGGCAAGACCGGTGACAACCTGGTCGTCCTGCTGGAGTCCCGCCTCGACAACGTGATCTACCGCGCTGGTCTGGCTCGCACCCGCCGTCAGGCTCGTCAGCTGGTCTCCCACGGTCACTTCACCGTTAACGGTAAGAAGACCAACGTTCCTTCCTTCCGCGTGACGCAGTACGACATCATCGATGTCCGCGAGCGTTCCCAGAAGATGGAATGGTTCGAAGAGGCTCAGGACCGCCTGATCGACGCCAACGTCCCGGCCTGGCTGCAGGTCGTTCCGGACACCCTGCGCATCCTCGTGCACCAGCTGCCCGAGCGCGCTCAGATCGACGTCCCGCTGCAGGAGCAGCTCATCGTCGAGCTTTACTCGAAGTAAACTGTGTGGTCGCAGCTCCGTTGCGGGGTGTGCGACCAATCAGGAATCTTCGAAACCTTTATCTTTACCCCTTCTACCGGCGTCATATAGCGGTCGCCGACAAGGAGAAATTCAATGCTCATTTCACAGCGTCCTCAGCTCACCGAGGAATTCATCGACTCGTCTCGTTCCAAGTTCATCATTGAGCCGCTCGAGCCGGGCTTTGGTTACACCCTCGGTAACTCCCTGCGTCGTACGCTGCTGTCCTCCATCCCGGGTGCAGCAGTGACCTCCATCAAGATCGATGGTGTTCTCCACGAGTTCACCACCATCAACGGTGTGAAGGAAGATGTCTCTGAGATCATCCTCAACGTAAAGGGTCTGGTGCTGTCCTCCGACTCCGACGAGCCGGTGGTCATGTACCTGAGCAAGGAAGGCCCGGGTGAGGTCACCGCGGGAGACATCCAGCCGCCGGCTGGCGTGGAGATCCACAACAAGGATCTGCACATTGCCTCCCTCAACGACACTGCCAAGCTGGAAATGGAGCTCGTCGTCGAGCGTGGCCGTGGCTACGTTCCTGCTGCATCGACCACTGGTGAGATCGGCCGCATTCCGGTTGACCAGATTTACTCCCCGGTGCTGCAGGTCTCTTACAAGGTCGAGGCAACTCGTGTTGAGCAGCGCACCGACTTTGACAAGCTGATCATCGACGTCGAGACCAAGAACTCGATTTCTGCCCGCGACGCCCTGGCTTCCGCCGGTGGCACCCTGGTCGAGCTCTTCGGCCTGGCTCGCGAGCTGAACACCGCTGCTGAAGGCATCGAGATTGGCCCGTCCCCGCAGGAGACGGAGTACATCGCCGCCTACAGCATGCCGATCGAGGACCTAAACTTCTCCGTCCGCTCCTACAACTGCTTGAAGCGCCAGGAGATCCACACCGTCG
This sequence comes from Corynebacterium sp., assembly GCF_030532325.1. Classification (GTDB taxonomy): domain Bacteria; phylum Actinomycetota; class Actinomycetes; order Mycobacteriales; family Mycobacteriaceae; genus Corynebacterium. The sequence goes on along the minus strand of NZ_JAUNLS010000010.1, from coordinate 1,747 downwards.
GCGAGCTCGCTGAGTGCACCGAGTCCGACCTGCTGGATATCCGCAACTTCGGTCAGAAGTCCATAAACGAGGTAAAGATCAAGCTGGCTAACCTGGGCCTGGCTCTCAAGGACACCCCTGAGGACTTTGACCCGACCCAGCTTGAGGGTTACGACGCAGAAACCGGTGACTTCAAGGATCCGTCTGCGGACGATTCCGAGTAAAGATTCACCCTGAACTGCGGTGGCGCCTAGTCGCTGCCGCGCGCTCAACTATCCGCACACGAGGAGTACACTATGCCAACCCCGAAGAAGGGTCCCCGTCTCGGCGGCTCCGCTACCCAGCAGGCTCACCTCCTGAGCAACCTGGCAGCTAGCCTCATCGAGCACGGCGCAATCAAGACCACCGATGCTAAGGCGAAGGTTCTTCGTCCGTACATCGAGAAGATCATCACCAAGGCTAAGAGCGGCTCTGTTGCAGACCGTCGCCAGGTTCTCAAGCTCATCCCGCGCAAGGATGTTGTTGCCTACCTGTTCGACGAGCTGGCTGAGAAGTTCCAGAACCGTGATGGCGGCTACACCCGCATCATCAAGCTGGAGAACCGCACCGGCGACAACGCCCCGATGTCCCAGATCTCCCTCGTTCTCGAGGAGACCGTGACCGCCGAGGCTAACCGCGCCACCCGCGCTGCCGCTTCCAAGGCCGCTGAGGCTGAGGCAGAGGAAACCAAGGCCGAGGCTGAGGAGACCTCCGCCGAGGAGACCGAGGAGAAGTAATTCTTCCTTACCTCCGAGCCTGAAGGCTAAGACAAGGACCGCACACTGCTGCAGGGCAGGTGCGGTCCCGTCGTTTTGCTGCCCAAATCGACTAAGGGCAGGGCCTAGCTGGGCCCTCGTCTCTGGGCGATTGCTCTGGCGCTGAGACCGAGCCCTATCCCAACCGCTACCGCAGCCAGAGATGGCCAATCAACAGCGACGATGAACCCTTCGCCAAGGATGACTCCGTACATGGCCAGGGGAAGGACGCCTGCACACACGCCGAGGGATAGGCCAATGCATGCGGTCCCAGTGAGTGCCCAAATGAGCGTGTTTCGGCTCCATCTCGTATCTAGACCAAGTAGCCGGAAGGAAACGTGGATTGCTCTCATATCGCGCCGCATGGCCTGCGATATGGCAATCGACAGCGCCACGGCTGAAGCTACTGCCGCGAGCAGGCTGAGGTAAAACACTGTTGGTGTGGACGCACCGTAATGCGTGGGCAACGCGATGCTTTCGGGCGGGATGCCCAGTCTCGCGGCGAGTTTTGGAAGGTCCGCCACTTGTTGCGGTGATAGCCCGGTAAGGATTATTTGGCTGCTTGAGCCTTTGATCTTCTGGCTTTCGGCGGCGTCGGTGAGCATGAGCGCTCCCACTTGTTTCTTCCAATACTCGCCGAAATCCGCCGGCATGGCAGGTAGGCGTGGTATGTCCTCTTGTTGCTCGCTTAGTTCGACGTGATGGCCTTGCATCAGGTCACGGTCGCGAACTAAAACTCCGCCATGCTCGAGGACTGCGCGTTGCTCGGATGTAAGCGGGCGGCCAGAGAGTTTCTCCCAATCGGAGGGGGTCTCCAGGCTGAGAATTCCGTAGGCTCCCGGTACAGCTGGATCGATTGGTAGCGGAGACGACAAGATAGTTGCGTTCACCGGTTTAGCCACTCCAAGCGCGTCCGCTATGGGTTGCGTCCGTTAGCGTGGTGTATCTGTGACCCGGGGTTGTGCTCATGTCGG
>NZ_JAUNLS010000028.1 GCF_030532325.1 Corynebacterium sp. | reverse complement strand
AACGGTGGTTCTTCCGACGGCAAGGTTGACCTGGGTAAGTGCATCCCGGCTGCTGTTGGTGTTGGTCTGCCGCTGCTGTTCCTGATTCCGGTTGGTATGGCTTCCCAGCTCAACATTCCGGGTCTGTCTTCCTTCGTTGGTCAGCTCTCTCACCAGATCACTGCGGTGAATGAGCAGCTGCAGAAGCAGATTGGCATCTTCAACCCGAAGCTGGCTAAGCCGCTGGCTGACATCAATGCTCGCTTCGGTGAGGCTGGTGCCAAGGTGGGTGCTGGTGTAGCACTTGCTGCTGCTGGTGCTGCTGCCATCGGCCTTCTGGCATGGGCTTGCTCCCCGGTTCCGGGCACTGGCTCGTCTGAGGGCTCCTCTGATAATGAGGGCTCCTCTGATGGTTCCTCTTCCAAGGATGAGTCTTCCTCCACTGAGGGTTCTTCCTCCAAGGATGAGAACGGTTCCTCCACCGACGAGCAGGCTGCTCCTTCCGAGGAGAACGATGCTCCCGCTGAGGACACCGACACCCAGGAGTAATTCCTGATAGCGCATAGGCGCCTACTTCCCGGAAGTGAAGCCCTCCTTGCAGTGGCTCCTTCCGGGAACTCCCAAGCTGGCCCTGGTGATGGCCTAAAACTCACCAACCCGAATGGTCTGAGGTGAACGAGAGCGCCTTTGGCCACAACACAAGCACCCAATTCTCCCCTAATCCTTTCCGGGGGAATTGGGTGCTTTGTGCTGTTGTAAACTGCTACGAGGATCCTGGCATGAGGAGTCCTGGCATCAGCACCGTCTCGGAAGGCTTTACTTTATATGTTGCGTGCAGTCGGCTTTGACCGCGAAAAGTACATCTCGATGCAGTCGGAGCACATCAATGCCCGGCGCAAGGAGATAGGCGGCAAGCTGTACCTGGAGATGGGCGGCAAGCTCTTCGATGACATGCACGCCTCCCGTGTGCTGCCCAGCTTTACCCCGGATAACAAAATTGCGATGCTCGAGCGCATTAAAGAGGACGTGGAGATCCTCATCTGCATCAACGCCAAGGACATCGAGCGCCAGAAGGTGCGCGCGGACCTGGGCATCCTCTATGAAGACGATGTGCTGCGCCTCGTGGACGTCTTCCGCTCCCGCGGCTTCCTCGTAGAAAACATCGTGATGACCCAGCTCGAAGAGGGCAACCACCAGGCGGAAGCCTTCATCGAACGCCTGCAGCGGCTGGGCCTGAAGGTCGCACGCCACCGCATCATCCCGGGCTATCCCTCCAATACGGATCTGATCGTCTCGGAAGAGGGCCTGGGCCGCAACGAGTACGTGGAGACCAGCCGCGATCTTATCGTCGTCACCGCGCCCGGGCCGGGCTCCGGAAAGCTGGCCACCGCACTCTCGCAGGTCTACCACGATAACATCCGCAACATTAAGGCCGGCTACGCCAAGTTTGAGACCTTCCCCATCTGGAACCTGCCGCTGGATCACCCGGTGAACCTGGCCTATGAGGCAGCCACGGTGGATCTCAACGATGCCAACGTCATCGACCACTTCCACCTGTCTGCCTACGGCGAGTCCACGGTGAATTACAACCGCGACGTCGAGGCCTTCCCACTGCTCAAGGTGCTGCTGGAAAAGCTCACCGGGGCAACGCCCTACCAGTCCCCCACGGACATGGGCGTGAACATGGCCGGCATGTGCATCACGGATGACGCCGTGTGCCGCGCTGCCTCCCAGCAGGAAATCATCCGCCGCTACTTCAAGGCGCTGGTGGAGGAGGCCCGCAACGGTCTGGATTCCACCCAGTCCGATCGCGCCGCCGTCATCATGGCCAAGGCCGGCATCAAGGCCCTCGACCGCCCGGTGGTCGCACCCGCCCGCGCCCGCGCGGAGGAGACCGATGGCCCGGCCTCAGCGCTGGAGCTTGCCGACGGCACCATCATCACCGGCCGCACCTCCGAACTGCTGGGCTGCTCCGCGGCGATGCTGCTCAATGCGCTTAAGCACCTGGCCGGCATCGACGATGAACTGCACCTGCTCTCCCCGGAGTCCATCGAGCCGATTCAGAAGCTCAAGACCCAGTACCTCGGCTCCCAGAACCCGCGCCTGCACACTGACGAGGTGCTCATCGCGCTGTCTGTCTCCGCGGCCAAGGATGATAACGCCCGCCGCGCGCTCGACGCCCTGAAGGAGCTGGAGGGCTGCGACGTGCACACTACTACCATCCTGGGCTCGGTGGATGAGGGCATCTTCCGCAACCTCGGCGTGCTGGTGACCTCGGATCCGGTTTTCGCCCGGAAGAAGGCGCTGTACCAGAAGCGCTAGATCCCAGACGCACGAGATCACAGCCGGAGAAATCCGGAGAAATTCGGAGAAGCGGCCGCTCGGAACTAGGATTGGCCACGTGAGCTTGAGCAAGATTCTCCTGTACTACTGCTTTACCCCCATCTCCGATCCCACGGCCATCATGCTGTGGCAGCGCAGCCTCTGCGAGAAGCTGGGGCTGCGTGGGCGCATTCTCATCTCCGAGCACGGCATCAACGGAACCGTGGGCGGGGACATGGAGGCCTGCAAGCGCTATGTGCGCGAGACCCGCGAGTACCCAGGCTTCAAGAAGATGGAGTTCAAGTGGTCCGAGGGCGGCGCTGAGGACTTCCCGCGTTTGTCCGTCAAGGTGCGCGATGAGATCGTCGCCTTCGGCGCCCCGGGGGAGCTCAAGGTGGATGAGAACGGCGTGATCGGCGGCGGCGTGCACCTCAAGCCGGAGGAAGTGAACAAGCTCGTGGAGGAGCGCGGCGATGAGGTGGTCTTCTTCGACGGCCGCAACGCCATGGAGGCGGAGATCGGCAAGTTCAAGAACGCCGTTGTCCCCGACGTGAAGACCACCCACGATTTCATCGCGGAGCTCGAGTCCGGCAAGTATGACTGGATGAAGGACAAGCCGGTGGTCTCCTACTGCACCGGCGGCATCCGCTGCGAGATCCTCTCCTCCCTGATGATTAACCGCGGTTTCCAAGAGGTCTATCAGATCGACGGCGGTATCGTGCGCTACGGCGAGAAGTACGGCAACGACGGCCTGTGGGAAGGCTCGATGTACGTCTTTGACAAGCGCATGCATCACGAGTTCGGCCGCGGCCTGGAGGATCCCGGGTTCATTCAGCTGGGGCACTGCGTGCACTGCGGTAACGCCACCAACACCTTTCACAATTGCATTAATGAGGACACCTGCCGCCAGCAGGTGCTCATCTGCGACGAGTGCGCACAGCACACCCGCACCCAGCACTGCGGGCGCTCGGAGTGCGAGCGGGTAGCAGCCCAGATGGCAGCCGCAGAGTAGCAGGTACTTTTCCAAGGAGTTCGGCCCATGCTCAACAACCTTCGACGCAGTGTTCGGCGTCGCCCCCTGGCTACTCTCACCGCCCTTGCGGTGGTGGGATCCGCAAGCCCCGCAGTGTTGGGAGTCACGGGCTCAGTACCGGCTGCCCCTGGCGCAAACGAGAGATCGTAGCGCCACTACCTGCACAGTGAATCTGGGGGAGGCAGCGCCTGTCGCGGCTACGTCCGATGTGGAAATACAGTACGGGGAACAAGGGCTGCACTTTCCCGCCCAGCTCACCAACGGCACGGCCACGCTGAGCGTTGAAGGTGAGATCCCAGGATTGACATTTCAGGTCACCAAGGACGGCAAGCCCGTGGAGAACAACCTCGTGACGGAGAAGGATGAGGTGTATCTTTTCAGCGGCACCCCCTCACAGCGCGGAAACTTCCCGGTCACCATCATTGCCACCAATGAAGAGGGGGAAGAAACTCGCACTGAATTCCTCGTGCGCGTGGTGGCTGCCCCACAGATTGATCTGCCCAGCACCGTGGTGGAAGCGATTGCCGGGCGCCACTTCAGCATGCCGCTGGAGCTGGATTCACGAGTGCGCTTCGTTGAGGTACGCGGCCTGCCCGCAGGATTGAACTATAACGAGGAGAACAATCGCATCGAGGGGGTTCCCACGCAGGAAGGAAGCTTTAGAGCTACTCTCGTGGCCTTCAACAATCAGGGCAAGAGCACATGTGGTCAGCTGGAGTTCCGGGTTCTTCCGGCCCCGGTGCCGCCACAACCCGTTGAGTTCACCGGCCTGCAGGCCCAGTTGCCCATCCGGGTAGGCCAGGAGGTCAATGCTGAGCTCACCCTCACGGATCCGGGCAAGCGCGTGGCCTCCTTCGCAGCCAGAGGTCTTCCCGATGGTCTGCGTATCGATGCTCAGACAGGAAAGATCAGCGGCGTGCCGGAGCGCTCGGGGAGCTTTCGTGCGCAGGTCTTCGCCCGCGATAGCGCCGGAGCGCAGCTGACACAAGCCACCTTCTCACTGACCGTGATGGGCTCGGCCCATGTGGAGGACTTGCCGCTGCAGGCGCCGCGCCTGCAGCCCGGCCAGGAGATGGAGCCCATCGACGTGGGCATCGAGAACCTCGATCTGGGCTCCACCGTCCGCGTCGAGGGCCTGCCGCAGGGGCTCTACTACGACGAGAAGCGCCAGCAGATCCTGGGCACGCCCGCCGAGGAGGGTACCTTCGACGTCTCCATCACCATCACCGATGCCAACGGCGCCGTCACGGAGTCCGGGGCGGGTCTCACCCTGATCATCGGGGCTGCGACCTCGGATAAGGGATCCGAAGATGGCAGCTCGAGTAGCTCCTCGAGCAGTGATGCTGACAACGCCGCCGCGGGCTGGGGAATTGGTCTGGGGGTAACCGCCCTCCTTGGGGCGCTGCTCGCGGCGGTGTATCACTACGTGGACAACTACCTGCGCTAAGAACCTTTCAGGGCTAGACTTCAGCCTTCTAGATTCAGACTTGTGGGCCCAACCGCGTCCGCACAGTTCATGGGCATGACAGTTGTGGTGTGTGGGCGCCGGGCCTTCGTGCGTGAGCGTTTAGTGGGTGGGCGCCAGCAGGATTTGGATATCGGAGATGCACCACAGCATGAAGTTGAAGATGAGCACCCAGAACGTGCCCATCCACGGGCGCCAGCGCACATAGTGCTTGAGCTTGCGCACCATGATCACACCGTTGGCAATCATGCCGGCGAAGGGAAGAATCACCGTGCCGATGGCGTAGATGGTGCGCTGCTGCGTGGTGCACAGCCAGCCGGCGATCTCCGCGCTGACGCACTCGCCGGGATCCTGAATGGCAAAAATGAGGCGCAGCACCAAGGCCACCACCCAAGAGGCCGCGATGGTGCCCACCATGAACCAGATGGCCTGCTTCGTGGAGGAACGGTTGGCCGCGGCGATAGTGAGGGGATCGGGGGCGTCGGCAAGCTCATCAAAGGAGTGCGGCTCCGGCGGGCGCAGGTTGGCGTAGTCGGCGTCGGAACGCAGATCCGACGTTAAGTCATTCTCCGGGTGCTCATCCGCACCATTGCCTGGCCACGTAGTCATAGCGCCTAGTTTAAGGGGGAAGAGAAAATAAACAACGTGAGGGCGTGCCTCGGTGAGACTCGGCTAGGCCTGCGCCATCTCGAAGGCGGGGCCCTCGGCCGGGCGCACGAGGACGGGCACGCGCATGTGCGGTAGCAGCTTCGTCGCGGTGCTGCCGATGAACACCCGCTCGATGGGCCCCAGCGGCGAGGAGCCCAGGCACAGAAGGTCGCCCTTCTTCCACTTGAGGGAATCCACCGCGCCGGACCAGCCCTCACCGGTGCCGATCTCCGTGGCGACCTCCAGCTCGGGGAAATGCTCGCCCACCATGTCGTGGGCGCGGTCCAGCATAGCCAGGGAATGCTCGCGCCAGGTCAGCGCGATGGAGGAGGAGAAATCGGGGGTGTCCACGGGGACGTCGACAAGCCCCTCCGCAGAAAAGGCCAGGACGCGCAAGGGAACGCCCCAGGTATGGGCCAGCTGCGCGGCATAAAGCAGCGCGGGCTCCTCCGGATTGCCGCGATCGGTATAGGCAAAGTTGATGCGTGTCACCCCGTGCTTGGACAGCTTGATGCCGCGCGGGATGATGCCGATGGGCAGCGGCGAGTTATGCAGCAGGGTATCCGCGGTGGAGCCGGCAAAGATGCGGCCCTTCGGGGCGGACTGGGCGGCGCCGAGCAGGATGACATCGGCCCGGAAGTCCTCGGCGAGCTCCGTGAGCAGCAGCGGGCGGGAGGGCCCGGCGGCGAGGATGGCAAAGTTCTCATCCAGCTGGGACTTGGACAAGCCAGCGTTGAGCAGCGCCTTTTTAGCGGCGGAGGCGAACTTCTCACTCTGCTTGCGGAAGTGCTTCTTGTAGGAACCGCTGAGCTTGTTCATCGAGGTCACGGTCAGCGGCTGGGACAAGGTGGAGACAACCCGGATGCGCACGGGCGTGGAGCGTGCGAGCCAGGCGGCGTACTCGATCACCTCGTTGCCCGGGGTGTTGGGGCTCCACGAAATGAGAATGCGGACAGGATCCTTGGGATCCTTCTTGGCCAGGGTTGCCGCCTGGGAGCGAGTGGGCTTCTTCGACATTCACCTAGAGGGTAGGGGACGGGTTTAACCCATTATTAACCCGAAGGATCTGCAAAAAGAAATTCCGAAGCCCTGCGAAACTAAAGGTCTATTTCTGATTCATGGTGGGGCGGTAGACATCCGCCAGCTTGGAGATGAGCGCGACGAGCTCCTTGGTGTTCTCCAGATCGGCCGGCTCCAGCCAGCGGACGATCTCCGCCAGGGCGGCCGCGCGCTGGTGGGAGACGATGTTGAGCTCGGACTCACCCAGCTGGGTCAGCGCGACCAGCACGCCGCGGCGATCCTTCTCATCGCGGTGACGCTCGACGTAGCCCAGGCGCTCCAACTCGTAGAGGGCATTGGAGGCAGTGGGCATGCGGATAAGTTCTGCCTTGGCGATGGTGCTCACGCGGGAGGGCCCGTGGGTGCGCAGCTGGTTCATGATAGAGACTTGAGAGGTGGTAAGTGAAGTCCCCTCAGCGGTGCGCTGGAAGATCAGCATCAGCTTGTTCAGGGCAGGTTGGATTTGGCGCGCCACGTCCAGGGCGTCTTCATAGGACGTGGGGGACTCAGCAGCTGGTTCACTCATAGAAACTAAGTGTAGCGTGCGAGTTTGGCACGCGGTTGTTCGGGGAGCAAAAAATTTTCTTTGTGGGACTAAAGCAGGGGTGTGGGTTGCGGCGCTGGTGCTGTTTCTGGTGCGGTCTCTGGGTGGGCCGATATGATGGCTCGCGTGACATCCTCCGGCCCTCAACCTCGCTACGGTGGGGTGGTCTCTCACGAGTGGGAGCGTGCCCACCACATCCGGCAGTTTCGCCAGGGTGTGCTTAGCCGCGAGGAAATCTGTGATGCAGACTTTTTGCTGCGCGCGGCCGCCGAGCATCACGGTACAAAGATGGCGCGGCGCTGCCCGGTGTGCGGGGAGAGCCTGCGCCTGACCCGCTGGGTCTACGGCGAGAGCCTGGGCCGCCGGGCGGGCAGCGCGCGCAGCGAGGAGGAGATCGCGGCCTTTGCCGCCGAGGGGCTCGTGTTTACCGTCCACGAGGTGGAGGTGTGCCGCGCGTGCCATTGGAATCATTTGCTCAGCACGGCCACGGTCTATGATTATTCCTAAGTTTTCGCCGCAGCTTTTCGGGCCCGGATTCGGAGGTGTTTTCCGAGGTTCTTCGGTTTGTCGCCCGAGGAATCCGGCCGGTAAGCTGCACACATTTATTGTTTCTGCACAGGATTGATGAGGACACGAATCAGTGACCGATAAAGACACTGGGTCTCAGTCTCAGAAGAAGAGAAGCCACTCCAGGAAGGCCGAGGGGCGCACCGATAGCCGCCCCGGTGGCCGCTCGGGCGGCAAGCGCCGGGCGAAGTCCACGCGCCGCTGGCCGTGGGTGGTGCTGACCATCTTCCTCGTTGTGGTGGCATTGCCGCTGGCGCTGTTCGGGTACGCCTACACCCAATACACCGTGCCGGAACCCGAGGAGCTACAGGCCAACCAAATCTCCACCATCGTGGCCAACGACGGCACCACCCGCCTGGCCAAGCTGGTCCCGCCGGAGGGCAACCGCACCCACGTGGGTCTGGATGAGATCCCGGACTACGTGGAGGACTCCGTGCTCGCCGCCGAGGACCGCGAGTTCTGGACCAACTCGGGATTCTCTTTTACCGGCCTGGGCCGCGCGGTGCTGGGCAAGCTCACGGGTGACTCTAGCGCGGGTGGCGGCTCCACCATCACCCAGCAGTACGTGAAGAACACCCTGGTGGGGGACGAGTACTCCTACGTGCGCAAGATCCGCGAGCTGATCTACTCCATCAAGATGACCAACGAGTGGTCCAAGGAGGAGATCCTCAACGCCTATCTCAACACCGTGTACTTCGGGCGCAACGCCTACGGCATCCAGGCGGCGTCGAACGCGTACTTCAACAAGGACGCCAAGGATCTCACCGTGGAGGAGGGCGCGCTGCTGGCCGGCGTCATCCAGTCCCCGTCCGTGCTGGATCCGTGGGTCAATGAGGAGGACTCCCAGGCGCGCTGGAACTACGTCATGGACGGCCTGGTAGAGATGGGCCGCCTGGACGCCGGCGAGCGCGCGCAGATGCAGTTCCCGCAGACCCGTGACCCCGCGGAGTACTCCGCCTACTCGGAGGCCCCGGGCGCCTTTGGGCACATCAAGAACCAGGTCATCGCGGAGCTGGAGCGCGTCGGCATCACCGAGGATCAGGTGGCCACCGGTGGTTTGAAGATCACCACCACCATCGACATGAACGTGCAGAACGCCTCGACCGACGCCATCCACGGCCAGCTGGAGACTCTGCAGGAGGACGCGCGCGCGGCGGCCGTGACCATCGACCCGGCCACGGGAGCTGTGCGCGGCTACTTCGGCGGCGATGACCCTTCGGGCTGGGACTACGCCAACTCCGGTTTGCAGACCGGCTCGACCTTCAAGATCTTCGCCCTGGCGGCCGCCCTGCAGCAGGGCATCGATCTGAGCACCCCGTACTCCTCGGCGCCCTATCAGCTGCCCGGAGGCCAGACCGTGGACAACGTGGGCGCCGGCTGCGGCAGCTGCTCGATTGCCGAGGCGCTGAAGAAGTCCTACAACACCTCTTTCCTGCGCCTGCAGGATGACCTGGAGAATAAGTCCCAGGACACCGCGGACATGGCGCACGCGCTGGGTGTGGCCAAGTCCCTGCCTGGCATTGAGAAAACGCTGACCGAAAACGGTAACACCCCCTACGAGGGCGTCGTGCTGGGCCAGTACCAGTCCCGCCCGCTGGACCTGGCCTCTGCCATGGCCACCCTGAGTAACCAGGGTGTGTGGCACGAGGTCCACTTCGTGCAGCGCGTGGAGAACGCCGCTGGCGAGGTCCTCTACGAGCACCCGGGCAACCGCGGCGAGCGCCGTGTTTCCGCCAACGTGGCCAACAACGTCATCTCCGCGATGCAGCCGGTGGCCGCGTGGTCCAACGGCGCGCTGGCCGGCGGGCGTCAGTCCGCCTCCAAGACGGGCACCACCCAGCTGGGCGATACCGGCCTCAACAAGGACGCCTGGATGATCGGCTCCACCCCGCAGCTGGCCACCGCGGTGTGGGTGGGCACGGCGGATAACACCTCGCCCATCTTCAACTCCGGCGGCGGCATCATGTACGGCTCCAACTCCCCGACGCAGATCTGGAAGTACATCCTGGATAACTCGCTTGCCGACGCCGAGTACAAGACCTTCCCCGAGGCCTACCCCATCCGCTACGGCGTGGGCTCCTACGGCAGCGGCTACGTCTACGACCCGAGCTACGATTCCGCGCCCCAGGGCGGCGGGGAGGAGCAGCCGGAGGAGTCCGCTGCGGAGTCCGCAGCACCCGAGGGCGAGGCCCCGGCGGAGGAATCCCCGGCGCAGGAGCCGCAGCAGCCCACCCCGGAGCAGCCGCAGGAGCTGCCCTCCCTGGAGGACCTCTTCGGCGGCAACACTGATCTCAACGAACTCCTCAACCAGTAGAGGTAGCGCACCGTGAGTCACCCCGTTCCGCTCGCAGAGGAACCCTTCGCGCGAGGAGCCGTCGATTTCTTCGGCGGCCCCACGGGCCGTCATGCCCGCCTGCCCCAGACCGGCCCATGGACCCAGCTGCGCGTCATCATCACGCTGGCGTGGACCTTCCTGGCCTTCGGTTTCTTGAGCAAGGCCACCTGCGCCGGCGGGCGCCGCGGTGAGGATGGTGTGATCAGCCTCAACTGGGACGGCAACCGCCAGTACACTTCTTTCTGCTACAACGACATCATCCCGCTCTACGGCGGGCGCGGCCTGGACCAGCCGGGCTTTCCCTACGCCTTCTCCTGGCAGGAGGGGGATCTCACCCGCTACATGGAGTACCCGGTGCTCGCCGGAATGTTCCAGGGTGCGATGGGTTGGCTGGCGCGCACCACCTACCCGGTGGTGGAGTGGCTCGGCGTGGCCGAGGCGGGATGGTACTTCGGGCTCACCGCCCTGTTCATGTCCCTGATGTGGATCGGCACGGTGGTCATGGTCTTCCGCCTCACCGGCAACCGCGCCTGGGACACCATCCTCATGGCCGCCAGCCCCCTGGTGGTCATCCACGCCTTCACCAACTGGGATATCCCCTCCATCATGTTCATGGTGGGCGCGCTCTACGCGGTGACTAAGCGCCGCAACTGGCTGGCCGGCGTGCTCGTCGGCTGCGGAACCGCTTTCAAGCTGTGGCCGCTGTTCATCCTCGGTGCTTTCCTGGTGCTGGCGGTGCGCAACAAGAAGTGGGCACCCTTTGGCAAGATGCTGGGCGGCACGGTTATCTCCTGGCTGGTGCTCAACGTGCCCATCGCGCTGGCATACCCGCAGGCCTGGCGGGAGTTCTACCGCCTCAACGAGGAGCGCGGCGCGGAGTGGACCACCATCTACGCGGTGCTCAACCGCTGGACGGGCATCGACTTCAGCCCCGAGTTCCTCAATAGCTTCACGCTGCCGGCCTTCCTGGTGGCCTGCCTGGGCATCGCGGTGCTCGGCCTGCGCACCCGGCAGACTCCGCGCGTGGCGGAGATGATCTACCTCATCGTCATGGCCTTTCTGCTCATCAACAAGGTGTGGTCCCCGCAGTACTCTCTGTGGCTGCTGGTGCCGGCGGTGCTGGCCCTGCCGCGCTGGCGCCTCATCATGGGCTGGGCGCTTGCCGACGCCCTCGTCTGGCCCCTGCTCATGTGGCATATGCTGGGGGCAGACAACAAGGGCATCCCGCACGAGCTGCTGGACATCGGCATCCTCACCCGCGATGGCTTCATCATCGCCATCGGCGTGCTGGTGATCCGGCAGATGCTGGGCAAGGCCCCCGATAAGGTCCGCGCCGCCCACGGCGGCCGGGATCCGCTGGCAGGAGATTGTGCATAATGCTCATCACCGTTATTGGGATGGTGTCCATCACGCTGGGGTTCATCTGTGTGCTCAGCGCCTACTACCTCTTCCAGCGCGGCACGGACCGCAGCTGGCCCATCTTCTTGGGCCTGCTGGCCATCCTCTTTCTCACCATCATCCCAGCGGGCAGCGCCATCTTCTTCGCCACCGGGATGCGCAGCTAGCCAGTGCGCGCGCTGCCTGCCTGGGGAGATTTCCCTTTTCGCCGGTCAGTGGGGTACCGTGGGGAGGTTGCTTGACGCAACGTACCCTCCTGCCATATCCGCCAAGGTGATATGGCCGATATCCATTTACTAGACCATAGGAGGTGATGAGGTCCGTGCGTCACTACGAAGTCATGATCATTCTGGATCCTAACCAGGATGAGCGCACCGTAACCCCGTCCCTGGACAAGTTCCTCGAAATCATCCGTCAGGACGGCGGCAAGGTCGTCAACGTTGACGTGTGGGGCAAGCGCCGTCTTGCTTACCCGATCAACAAGAAGGAAGAGGGCATCTACGCCGTCGCTGAGCTGGAGTGCGAGTCCGCATCCGTGCTCGAGCTGGATCGCCGTCTGAACCTGAACGACACCGTCCTGCGTACCAAGGTTCTGCGCAAGGACAGCAAATAGCGGATACTGGGTTCCACACCACGTAACCGATATTTAAGGAGAACTCATCATGGCTCAGGGAGATACCAACATCACGGTGGTCGGCAACATCGTTGCTGACCCGGAACTGCGCTTCACCCCGGCGGGTGCCGCAGTTGCTAACTTCCGCGTCGCTTCCACCCCGCGTCGCTATAACCAGCAGACCAACCAGTGGGAAGACGGCGAAGCCATGTTCCTCACCTGCAACGTGTGGCGCCAAGCCGCAGAAAACGTTGCGGAGACCCTCACCAAGGGCATGCGCGTTATCGTCACCGGCCGTTTGCGCCAGCGTTCTTACCAGACTCGCGAAGGTGAAAACCGCACCGTCTTTGAGATTGAGGTCGACGAGGTAGGGCCCTCCCTGCGTTATGCCTCCGCCCAGGTCACCCGCAAGTCCGGCAACAGCGCCGGCGGTGGCAACAACTACGGCGGCGGCCAGCAGCAGGGCGGTAACAACTACGGTGGCGGTTTCTCCGGAAACCAGCAGGCACCGCAGCAGCAGTCCACTCCGCAGAATGATCCGTGGAATTCCGCACCCCAGGCTGGAAGCTTCGGCGGCGCGGATTCGGAGCCCCCGTTCTAAAACACTGTCACGCAAGTATTCATTTAACTCATTCGAAAGGCAGGGATCATGAAGCTGATCCTCACCGCTGCCGTTGAGAACCTCGGCGCCCCTGGCGATATTGTTGAGGTTAAGGACGGCTACGGACGTAACTACCTGCTTCCGCGCGGCCTGGCCATCGTTGCCACCCGCGGTGCTGAGAAGCAGATCGAGGGCATCAAGCGCGCTCAGGAAGCTCGCGCGATCCGCGACCTGGATCACGCACGCGAGATCCGCAACCAGCTCGAGCAGCTTTCCGACGTCAAGGTCGCAGTCAAGACCTCTGAGAAGGGCAAGCTCTTCGGCTCCGTTACCGCTGACGACATCGTCTCCGCAGTCGAGGCCGCTGGCGGCCCGAAGCTGGACAAGCGCATCGTCGTTCTGCCCAAGGGCCTGGTCAAGAAGACCGGCAACTACCAGGTCGAGCTCAAGCTGCACGCTGACGTGCTCGGCAAGGTGAACTTCTCGGTCGTCGCTGCCTAAGACAAGGCGCACGACGGCTTCCTGAAGAATCGGAAGCCCAATGACAACAGCAAGGCGTGAGGCCGCGCTCCACCATCATGTGAGGTGTTGGTGGGGGCGCGGCCCTCGCTGTTTTCTGGCCCACGTTCGGGCGTGCTGTCCGCCACACCTCTGCCCTGTGGATAGTTGTGGATAACTCACCCGATCTGTGGATAACTTTCGCCCGCCGGGCGGGCAGAGCACCGCGTGGTCGCGCGCCGTTAACCCGCAGGTGAGAGCGTTTATCCACGGAATTTCCGTGTTTCATCACACGTGGAAAACCCCCTATGACCTGCACAAATCATTCCCGCAGGTCACAGGCTTGCGCTGTTATCCACAGCGCTCAACTGGGCTTTTATTAACCACCTGTTCACTGACCTGGCATTTCCACAGGCCTCTGTGGATAACTCGGTGGAATTACCCACAACCGTAGAGCGCGCGGGAGTTCTCCTGCAGGAGCTGGGCCAGTTCCTCCTCGCCACAACCGCGCACATCCGCCAGCTGCGTCACCGTCTCCGCGAGCACTCGGCGCAGCTGCGCGGCGTGCTCCCCGCCGCGGCCCTCAGCGGGGTTGTCTGGGGGCAGATCGCTTTCCAGCAGCAGCCGCGAGGCCGGCACCTGGGTGACATACGCGCGGCCCTTCTTAGTGCCCAGCATGAGCGGGTTGACGGAGATGAAGCCCCCGCCGCGGATGAGGTGGGTGAGCTCGTCGCTGGTGCCGCCGAAGCGGTGGAAGACCGGCACGATGCCCCCGCCCGCAGCGGGCTTTTCCCCGCAGCCCAGCGCACCGTAGTCCGCCAGCAAGTCCAGGACCTGGCCTGCGCTGCGCACGGTATGGATGGAGAGCACCACGGGGTGAGCTGCGTCCCCTGCCGCAGCACCCTCACGCGCGCTGGCCGCCTCCAGCACCCCGCGCAGCACCGCCTCCTGGCGCTCGGCGGGCACGGCCTCAAGCCGCCGCGGTGCGAAGTCCAGGCCCACCTCGCCCACCAGGCGCGTGCGCTGCAGTGCATCAGCGAAGACCTCCAGCTCGGCCTCGTAATCCTCGCCGATGTACCAGGGATGAAAGCCCACCGAGACCCCGGCCAGCGCCGGCGCTGCCTCAGTGCGCACATCTGCGCTCACGTCTGGGCTGAGCGCGGCGGCAGCCAGCTCTTCCTCCAGGCGCAGAAACCCGGAGGGGGTGGTGGTCTGGGCGATGAGGTGGACATCGTCAAGCGCGAGCTGGGCCAAAAACTCCCCGCGCTCACCCGGCGGCAGGAAGTCCAGGTGGTGGTGCGTATCGAGCAGTCTCATCGCTCGGTGGCCGGCTGGTTCTCGTCGGCAGGCCCGCCGATGCGCGGCGCCAACGGGGTCTCCTCATAGCCCAGCAGGCGCCGGATGACCTTGCCCGCCAGCATCTGGCCCATGATCGGCGGCATGTAGCTCATCGTGCCCAGGGTCTCCGCCTTGGTGCCGGCACCCTTATCCTCGATGTGGACGGGGCGCTCCGTGGAGTAGAGCACCTCCAGGCCGCGGATGCGCCGCCGGATGCACACCTGACGGATCGCCTTGGCCAGCGGGCAATACTGCGTCTTGTTGATCTTAGAGAACTTCAGGAAGCCCGGATCCAGCTTGTTGCCCCCGCCCATCGAGGAGATGAGGTGCACGCCGTTCTCGGCGCACCACTGGGCAATCTCAATCTTGCTGGAGACGGTGTCGATGCAGTCGATGACGTAATCCGGGCGCGGCAGCCCGGAAAAGACCTCCGCGAGGTTCTCCCGGTGCAGGTAGACCTGCTGGGCGTGCACGGTGCACTCCGGGTTGATGTCCGCCACCATCCCCGCCATGACTTCGGCCTTGACCCGGCCCACGGTGGAGACAAAAGCCAGCGCCTGCCGGTTGAGGTTGCTCTCCTCAATGGTGTCGCGGTCCAGCAGGATGAGCGTGCCCACCCCGCCGCGGGCCAGCGCCTCCGCGCAGCTCGAGCCCACGCCGCCCAGGCCCACCACCATGACGGTAGAGCCGGCGAGCTTGTCCAGGCCTTCTTCGCCCATAATCAGTTTCAGGCGTGCGAAACGCTCGCTTGTCATCCCTGCCTCCTCAAAGCTTGTATGCCAGGGGATAGGATAGTGGGCACCTAGACACATCGAGAACATGGGGGATGAGCATGACCAGCGCCAGCTTCGACGACGCCGATTTCACCGCGCCGCCGGAGGAGCCCAGCGAGTACCGCGCCCGCCCGGAGGAGCCCAAGCGCTACGGCGAGTTCCGCCAGCCGCCCTCGGATAGGGAAGCGGAGCAGGGCGTGCTGGGTGCAATGCTGCTCAGCCCCAACACGGTCAGCGAGGTCATCGAGGACCTCCAGCCGGATGACTTCTACTACCCGGCCCACCAGCTGATTTACAGCGCTATGCTGGATCTCTACGCCGGCGGCACGGACATCGATGCCGTCATCGTCGCCGCCCGCCTGGATCGCTACAACAACCTCGAGCGGGTGGGTGGAGCGCCCTACCTGCACACCCTGCTGGCCACCGTGCCCACCGCCGCGAACGCCCGCTACTACGCGGAGATCGTGGCGGAGAAGGCGGTGCTGCGCAAGCTTGTCGACGCCGGAACGCGCGTCGTCCAGCTCGGCTACGAGGGCTCCGAGGACGCCGAGATCGAGGCCGTGCTCGACCGCGCCCAGCAGGAGGTCTTCGCCGTGGCGCAGCGCAAGACCACCGAGGACTACCAGGTGCTGGGCAAGCTCATCGACCCCACCATCACCGAGATGATTCAGCTGCAGGAAAACGGCATCGAGGCTGGCATCCCCACCGGTTTCATTGACCTCGATAACCTCACCAACGGCCTGCGCGCCGGCCAGATGGTCATCGTCGCCGCCCGCCCCGGCGTGGGTAAGTCCACCCTGGCCATGGACTTCATGCGCTCGGCCTCCCTGCAGCACGGCAAGTCCTCGGTGATCTTCTCCCTGGAGATGTCCGCCTCCGAGATCATCATGCGCCTGCTCTCGGCGGAATCGGAGGTCAAGCTCTCCGATATGCGCGGCGGGCGCCTTTCCACTGAGGACTGGGCCAAGATCGATAGCACCTTGAACCGCATCCAGGACGCCAAGCTCTTCATCGACGATTCCCCCAACCTCACCATGATGGAGATCCGTTCCAAGGCCCGCCGCCTCAAGCAGCAGCATGGGCTCGACCTCGTGGTGCTGGACTACCTGCAGCTGATGAGCTCGGGCAAGAAGGTGGAGTCCCGCCAGCAGGAGGTCTCCGAGTTCTCCCGCCAGCTCAAGCTGCTGGCCAAAGAGCTCGAGGTGCCGCTCATCGCGATCTCCCAGCTCAACCGCGGCCCCGAGTCGCGCACGGACAAGCGCCCGCAGCTGGCGGACCTGCGTGAGTCCGGCTCGCTGGAGCAAGACGCCGACATGGTCATGTTGCTCTACCGCCCCGACTCACAGGACCGCGACGACCCCCGCGCCGGCGAGGCCGACATCATCCTGGCCAAGCACCGCGGCGGCCCCATCGACACCATCCAGGTGGCCCACCAGCTGCACTACTCCAAGTTCGTCAACATGGCCCACGGCTAGATCCACCACCTTCTCCGGATCCCCCAGCCGAGGGCCCAGCGCCACGAGCACCACGAAGACCGCCGTCACCGCAATACCCAGCCACTGCCACAGCCCGAAGAAGCGCGGCCCACACCAGCGCGCGAAGGCCGCTCCCAGCAGCGCGCCCAGGGTGTTGAAGAGAAGATCGTCGATATCCGTGCGCCCCAGCGCAAAGACATACTGCGCGGCCTCCACCGCCGCCGAGAGCCCCAGCCCCAGTAGCGTGGCCTTGCGCACATCGCGCACGCCCACGAAGAGCAGCACGCCCAAGGGAACAAAGAAGGCCAGGTTGCCGCCGTACTCGAAGAGGGGCTTGAACCAGGAGCCGGAGAAGGCGTCGTCAAGCGGCACAAGCCGCAGCTCACGGGCGCGCTGGCGGGAGGGCTCCCACAGGTATCCGATGCGGAAGAAGGCCTTGAGGGTGGTCAGCGCAACGATAACCGCGGTGTATCCGGCCAGGGCCACGGTGTAGACGGCACGATTCATACGCGCAAGCCTAATGTGTATTCTGCGGGCATGAGTGAGAAAAAGATTTTGGCCATCACCGCCTGCCCCACAGGCGTGGCCCACACCTACATGGCCGCGGATAACTTGCAGGCCGCGGCGGAGAAGAAGGGGATCAACCTACGGGTGGAAACCCACGGCTCCGTCGGCGTGGATGGGGCGTTTAGCCCCGAGGAGATCCGCGAGGCCGATGCTGTGATCATCGCGGCGGACACGGTCATCGACAAGCAGCGCTTCGGCGGCAAGCGCCTGCTCAACACCTCCGTGGACGCCGCCATCAAGGACCCAGCCGGGCTGCTCGAGCGCGCCCCCGAAGCCCCCGTGTGGAAGCAGGAGGGCGGCGGCGAGCGCGAGCCGGACAAGGGCGGGGATTCCGTGGGGCGCCAGCTCTACACCGCGCTGATGAACGGCGTCTCCCACATGGTGCCCTTTGTGGTGACCGGTGGTCTGCTCATCGCGGTGGCGCTATCTCTGGGCGGGCAGGCCACGCCTGAGGGCATCGCCATTCCGGAGGATTCCTTCTGGTACGTCATCAATGAGGTGGGCGCGCTGGCCTTCGGACTCATGGTGCCCGTGCTCTCCGCGTACATCGCCTCCGGCATAGCGGGCAGGCCGGGGCTGGCGCCCGGTTTCATTACCGGCCTCATCGCGGTGACGGGCTCTCTCTACGGCTCGGAGGCCGGCGCGGGCTTCCTGGGCGGCATCATCACTGGTTTCCTCTCCGGCTACGTGGCGCTGGCGGTGAAGAAGATCCCGGTGGGCAAGTATCTTGCGGCGATCATGCCGGTGATCATCATCCCCATCTTCACCACGCTCATTGTGGGCCTGCTCTTCATCTACCTGCTGGGCGCGCCCATTTCCGCACTTTTCGACGCCCTCACCCACTGGCTCGCCTCTCTCGACGGCGCCTCGGTGGTCATCTTGGGCGCGGTGTTGGGCGCGATGATCGCCTTCGATATGGGCGGCCCTTTCAACAAGACGGCCTTCCTCTTCGGCGGCGGGCTGATTGCTAGCGGTAACGCCGCGCCGATGGGCATGGCGGCCGCGGCTATTGCGGTGCCGCCGCTGGCGGTGGGCGTGGCCACGCTGCTGCGCCGCGAGTGGTTTAACAAGGCCGAGCGCGATTCCGGCGTGGCGGCGTTGCTCATGGGCTTCTTTGGCATTACCGAGGGTGCCATTCCGCTGGCGGCGGCGCGGCCCCTGCAGGTGATTCCGGCCAATGTTGTGGGCGGCGCCGTGGCGGGTGCGCTGGCGGGCATGCTGCACGTCAAGGACAACGTCATGCACGGCGGGCCCATCGTGGCGGTGTTGGGCGCGGTGGACAATACCCTGGGCTTCTTCCTTGCGCTGCTGGCGGGCGTGGCGGTGACCGCGGCGATGATTGTGCTGTTAGTGGGGCTGAGCCGCCGGGAGCAGCCTGAGGAAGCCTCGCTTATCGACGCCTCCCTCATCCACCTCGACGCCCCCTCCGCCCCCGTGCAGGAGGTCATCGCCGGGCTTGTCGATTCCGCCGCGAAACACAAGCGGGTCACGGACCCTAATGCCGTGGTGGATGCGGCGCTGGCGCGTGAGGAGCAGGCCACGACGGCGGTGGGCAACGCGGTGGCCATCCCGCACGCGCGCACGGCGGCGGTGGCGGTGCCGACCGTCGCCTTCACCCGCCTGGCCGGCGAGGGCACGGAGTGGAACGCCCCGGATGGGCAGCCGGTGCGGCTGGTGTTCTTGATCGCGGTGCCGGAGGATGCCGGCAAGCAGCACCTGAAGGTGCTATCGAAGCTGGCGCGGGCGCTCATGCGGGAGGAGTTCCGCGAGACGTTGCTGAGCGCGGGCAGTCAGGAGGAGGCCCTCGAGGCGATTCGCGCGGTGATGCCGCAGGAGGAGGCGGCGGTGGCGGCCTAGGCTCGCCCTTGCCTGTGGATAACTTCGCCTCGCGCGGGAGTTATCCACAGTTTTGCCGCTGGGGAGAAATTCTTCCTATTTTTCCTTGACGCTGGCTTTTAGTCTCGGGGTCATGAACGAACAGTTAGAGGCTTATCTTGCCGCGCAGTCTGCGGGTATGGCTATCATCCAGGGGGCAGCCGGGCTATCGGCCGCCGAGTTGGTGGAGGCCGGGTGCAGTAAGCGCGAAGCCGAAGAGTTGGTGCATTTAGCCCAGGTCTACTTCGGGCCCACCACATTCACGAGGCGGCAGCGTAAGGCCCAAGCCACCACACATAGCCTGTCCACCCTGAAGTTGATTGAGTCTTATGCCAAGAAGGTCAAGGGTAAGGATGCTGCCTGGCAGTTGCGCCTGAAACTCTTGGCGTTGACAACCAGTCAGC